>FOHD01000004.1 GCA_900111695.1 Olsenella sp. KH3B4 | reverse complement strand
AGGGAACCTTGATGTCGAGCGCGCGGGCGATATCCGAGACGGTTATGGTCTTCTCGGTGTGGAAGGTCGTGCGGCCCACGACCTCGACGAGGTTGAGCTCGGCCACCGAGAGGTCGATGCCGTGCGAGCGGCGCGTGAGGTCCTCAAGGCGATCGATGGAATCGTAGGTGTTGCTCAGCAGGCGCGAGATCTCGGCGACAAAGGCGACCTCGTCGTTGACGTCTATGTCCTCGGGGTCGCCTGCGGCGGCGAGGCCCGGCTCTTGCGCGTGTCTCTCGTACGACTTGCCCACGTGACCCCCGATCGCGTTGGCGACGATGTTGGAATTAATTAGTTAGTCTAACTAATCATTTACAGTGTAGCGAATTCTCCGCAATGCGCTGTTATGCCGACACATTCATGCAATCTGCACGATGGAATCCCGTTGCCCGGCAATGGGATTCCGTTGCCCGGCAAATTAATCCCGCGCGCGGAGAGAGACCTGCTCGGAGGAGAACCTCAGCTCGTGGCCATTGGCCTGGCGCACGATGGCATGGCCGAGCGCGTCCACGGCAGTAAAGGTCCCCTCGCCGAGCTGCTCGCCCGAAGGCGAGACGACCTGTACCGCGTGACCGAGAAGCGCCAGCGACACCTGGTAGTCTTCGAGGAGCGGCGAGAGAGGACCCACCACCCGAGGCTGGGCGGCAAGCGCTTGCGCCCACGCGTCTACGCGTGAGACAACGGCGTCGCGGAAGATCGTGGCGAGCCTCTCAAAGCCACCTGCCGCGTCAGCCGTGGTACCGCCAACGCATTCGTCTAGGTAGGCAGGCGGAAGCGCGCCCACCATGCCGTCATGGACCGCGGGAGGGCAAATGGCCTCGCGGGACGGGTGCGTAAGGTTCACGCCGATGCCGCATACGGCAAACGCGCCGGCTGTGGACTCCCCCACCTCGACGAGAATGCCACCGAGCTTGGAGCCGTTCTTCTCGCCCGTGAGTGCAATGATGTCGTTTGGCCACTTGAGCGCGACGTCCCGGGCGCCAAGCGCGTGGCACGCATCGAGCACGCCAAGCCCGCACGCTGCGGGGATGGCCGAGAAGCTCGCACGCGGAACCTGCGGACGCACCAGAACCGAGAAGTACAGGCCTCCCTTGGGCGAGACCCACACGTGGCCCCTGCGGCCGCGGCCCAGGGTCTGGCGGCGCGCGGCGACGGCAGCACCGTGGGGCGCTCCCTCGCGACCGAGGCGCATGACGTCATTATTGGTTGACTCGGTCACGTCGACAATCGTGACCACAGGAAGCCCCGTTCTTCTCGCCATGCGCTCTCCCCTCTCCCTGGTCCTCTGTTCCGACCGACCGGACCTTCCCCAGAGTTTATCTATGTCCCTTTGACCCATCATGCACCAGCTGGGCTCATACAGCAGCCGATTAGGAGATACCAATAGACTCCGCGGGATGCTGGGGTCGCGAATCGTTGTTACCGGGCCGTTCGAGGTTCTCATCGTTTGCCCTGTTGGGCAATCTTGCGCCAAACGTGCCGGTAACAACGCACGGGCCGAGAAGCCCCCTTGTTACCGGCTCGTCGAACCGCCGCGTCATCTTCCCAGGTAGCCGCCCGCAACAACGAACGTGCCGGTAACAACGCATAGGCCGAGAAGCCCCCCTGTTACCGGCTCGTCGCGGGGCCGCAGCGTTTGCCCAGTTGGGTTCCCAAATGCGAGATGAGCCGGTAACAAGCATCTGAGCAACCAGCGTCACTGCCGCAAATGCGCGGCCCGGCGGCTACATCAGCCCCAGAGCCGTGGCGACGGGCACCAGCAGGATGGGGACAAACGCGGCGGGGATGAGATTTGCAACCTTGATATCGGTCACGCCAAGAAGGTTGGTGCCCACGGCCAGCAGCAGCGTGGAGCCGGTAACGGCGACCTCGGTGACCACGGCGTCGGTAAGGAAGGACCCTACCAGGCTTGCCAGCACGGAGAGGATGCCCTCGTAAACGACAACGCTCACGCCGCAAAAGGGCACACCGATGCCCATAGTCGCCGCCATGGGAAGGCAGACCGCCAGGTCGATGACGCCCTTCGAGATGAGGGTCGAGTGGTCAAGCAAGATGCCGCTCGAGAGCGACCCGACAATGGCCATGGCTCCCGTACAAGTGAAGATCGAGGCCGTGACGAAGCCGTCCGAGAAGTTCCCAAGGCGCTTCGAACCAGCAAACGCCTGGTTGAGACGCCGCTGAGCCCAGTCACCCAACGAACGAATGTGCGCGTCGATGTCGATGCCCAGGCCGATCACGGAGCCAAGCGCCAACGAAAGCGTGACGATGGCAACGCTGCCGCCCTGCATCATCCCCTGGACGGCCACCAGCACGACGGCAAGGCCCTGCCCCTTGAGAAGGAAGTCCCCCAAGCGCTCCGAGACCCGACCCTTAAAGAGAAGGCCGAGAATTCCACCAACCGCTGCCTCGAGGCCGTTTATGAGGGCTCCTGCCAGTACCACGTTCACTCCTTGCCTGCTGCCTGTCGCTTCTCGTTCCGTTGTCCCGTGCGGAGCCTCGCCTACGACTCGTTCACGCGCTTGCCGCTCATGTGGTCAATGGAAAGCTCAAGCAGCTGGATCCTCTCGGCGGTGCGTTTGATCTCGTCGGCCACGTAGCCGGATGGGTCGTACTTCTCGCCCAGGCGACGCGCAATCTCGAGGGACTCCGGGGTTGTTTCCATAAGCGTGATGCGCCCGAAGACGATGACACTTCGCACGTCTGGGCCAACCTTGCCCTCAACGGGCACGCCTTGATCAAAGACGGTGAACGAGACGCGATTGTCGGCCTTGATGGCATCAATCTTGTGGCCAGTCTTGGCACCGTGAAAGTAGATCTTTCCCTGTTCGTACAGGTAGTCCATGGGAACGCCGTACGGATAGCCGTCCTCGCCGTGAACCGCCAGGACGCCACGCCACTCGGAGAGCAGAATCTTCTCGCACTCTTCCTGCGCCAGCTGCTGCTTGAAGCGTCTCATCTGCCTGAACATAGCCCCGCCTTCCCGCAAGCCGCGCGGATCCAACCCGCGGCGCGAATTCGTCATTGTGTGGCTCATCAGTTTGAGCGCAGTCAAGATTGCGCGTGAAAGGGGCTCCGTTCTGCATCGAACTCGCCTTTGTTACACAAATTTCTGTTTCTTTGCATCGAACTGCCCTTCGTTACACCCTATTTTGAAGGACACCTAAGTGTCGGCGTGTAGAAGCCTACAACATATAGTGGTTATCAGACTTGCAAGGACAATATGCAGGTCCTCATACTTGAGGAGTTCCTGAAACCCCATGTAACGAAGGGCAGTTCGGCGCAATAAACTCAAAAATCGTGTAACGTAGGGCAGTTCCTCGAATATTTTTTTGTTACTTTCTCGTCTTGCCGCGCTTGCGGGCCGGCTTAGGCAGCCAACGGAATGGAACAGCATGGCATTGATGCTCGTAATATCGCCGGCGAAGCGGATGGACGTAGTCGAAGGCCCGCCCTTCGCCCAGACTCGGCCCGCGTTTCTCGCCGACGCGCAGCACCTAGCCCGCGAGCTGCGCTCCCTTGGCTACGACGGCGCACGCAGGGTCTGGCGATGCAGCGACGCACTGGCACGGCCCAACTGGGAACGGCTTACCACCATGCCTGAGGACATGGCGAGAGAACCTCGGCTGCTTTCCCCTGCCGTTCTCACGTACGTGGGCATTCAATACCAGCACCTGGCTCCGGAGGTCATGACTGAGAAGGAGCTGATGTGGCTCTCGTCGCACCTGCGTATTCTTTCCGGGATGTACGGGCTTCTGTGTCCATTTGACGGCGTGGTCCCATACCGCCTGGAGATGCAGGCGAAGCTTTCCCTTGGCGAGTGCCGAGACCTCTACGAGTTCTGGGGAGGGCGACTTATAAACGCCATCCTCGGCGGCGGTACGGACGTCATCGTGAACATTGCCTCGCAGGAGTACGCAAAGGCCGTGGTCCCTTGGGCGCAGCGCGCGGGCGTACCTGTGGTGACCTGCGTTTTTGGAGAGGTTCGCGCCTCTGACGGTCGCGTTGTCCAGCGCGCTACCGAGGCGAAGGCCGCACGCGGAGCGTTTGTGCGGTGGTGCGCCGAGCAGGGAGTCGAGAAGGTCGAGCAGCTCAAGGGTTTCTCGGAACGAGGGTACCGTTTGAATCGGAGTCGCTCTGACGCGGAGACGCTCACGTTCGTGCGCGGGTGACCTTCCGCCGGAGAGCCCCTTTTGAATGACTTTGTCGCCAAACTGGGCCTTCCGGCGACTATTTGTCGCCGGAGAGCGTGCGTTGTTGCAATTTGCATCAAAAAGGGCCTACCGGCGGCGGCACTACGACCGGCGACCCGTCCGCGCCGCAACCGCGCAGAGAGTACTCGCGTTACAAAATTGCGGGCCGCCCAAGGGACGGCCCGCACATACATCTACCAGCTCAAACGCGAGAGGAGCTACTCCTCCATGTAGTCCTTAAGCCTGCCGGAACGGCTAGGATGGCGCAGCTTGGCAAGCGTCTTGGACTCGATCTGGCGAATACGCTCGCGCGTCACGCCAAACTCGCGGCCAACCTCCTCAAGCGTGCGGGGGTGACCGTCCTCAAGGCCAAAGCGGAACTTGATGACCTTGCGCTCGCGGTCGGCAAGCCCATCGAGCACCTGGTCGAGCTGCTCGCGCAGCATGGAGTCGCTCGCGGCCTCGGGCGGCGCCACCGCGGTGGAGTCCTCGATGAAGTCGCCAAGCTGGGAGTCCTCCTCCTCGCCAATGGGCGTCTCCAGCGAGACGGGCTCCTGGCTGATCTTCTGGATCTCGCGCACGCGGTCGGGCGACATGCCCATCTCGGCGCCAATCTCCTCCGGCGTGGGGTCGCGGCCCAGGTCCTGCAGGAGCTGGCGCTGCACGCGGATGAGCTTGTTGATGGTCTCGACCATGTGCACCGGGATGCGGATGGTACGGGCCTGGTCGGCGATGGCGCGGGTAATGGCCTGGCGAATCCACCACGTGGCGTACGTGGAGAACTTGAAGCCCTTGGTGTAGTCGAACTTCTCGACCGCGCGGATGAGGCCAAGGTTGCCCTCCTGGATGAGGTCGAGGAAGAGCATGCCACGGCCAACGTAGCGCTTGGCGATAGACACCACCAGGCGCAGGTTAGCGGAGATGAGCTGCTGCTTGGCGTCAAGGCCCACCTGCTCGATGCGCATGAGGCGGCGCTGCTCGGCACGCGTGAGCTCGATCTCGCCGTTCTCGGCGGCCTCGAGCTTCTCGGAGGCCTCGGTGCCGGCCTCGATCTTCATGGCGAGGTGGACCTCCTCGTCGGCGGTGAGCAGGTCAACCTTGCCGATCTCCTTGAGGTACATGCGCACGGGGTCGCCGGTGAGCATGACGGTGGAGGTGTCCTGGCGGCGTGCGCGGGCGCGGCTCGAGCGCTTGGGCTTCGAGACCTTGGCCTTGGGCACCGAGCGCAGGGCCTCCTTGATCTCCTTGGCCTCGTTGGCGGCCTCGGACTCCTCGTCGTCCTCGCCGTCGAGGGAGTCCTCGTCGTCGGAGAAGTCTTCGTCAGCACCAAAGTCATCATCGTCGTCGCCGGCATCCATGGAGCCAATGCCGTAGGCGGGGTTGGCCGTCTCGCCCGACGTGGTGATCTCGACACCCTTGGCGCGCAGCGTGTCGTAGAGGTCGGAGAGCTCGTCCCCGTCCACGTCGACGTCACGGATGGCAACCTGGATGTCGTCCTCGGACACGCTTCCGCCAGCCTTGGCAGACGCGCTCACCAGCCCATCGACAACGCGTCCCAGCTCGTCGGAGAGCTTGATGTCGTCCTTCGTCTTCTTTGCAGCAGCCAAGTTATTCCCTTCGACGCAGTAACCTTCAGAATGCTACCCGTTTTTACTGCTCGACAACAGCAGAAAGTTTCTTCGTCAGCTCATTAATACGCTTCTGGAGCGCAGTGGCCTGCTCGAAGAGCGCCTCGGCGTCCTCGCCGCCCGCGTCACCAGCCTGGCGCAGCCGCGCCTTGATCTCGCGCACGCGCCGCTTGCACGAGTAGAGCTCGACCGAATCGACGAGAAACGCGACCTTCTCGCGCGCGTCCATGCCGGGGCTCGAGACCACGCGGCCGGACGAGAGGATCTGCGGCGCGTCTGGCTCGACGGCCGTCGCGGCGGCCACCACGTCTGCGGGCGCGGTGCCCTCCGGCGTGGCGAGCATGGCCCACGCCATCCCCTCGTGGCGCCCGTCCGCCCACATCACGTCAGCGAGGCGGTCGGCGTAGGGCCGCACCTCGTCGGGCATGGCGGCGAGCATCGAGAGAAGCTCGCGCTCCACGGCGACCTGCATGCGCTCGTCGCCCGAGAGCATGCGCGAGACCGAGAAAGACCCGCCACCCCAAGTGGACCCGCCGCCCGCGGTCGCGGCGGCAACGGGGACGCCTCCGTCCTCGTAGGCGTCTGCCGGGACGTAATCCTCGGGCACGTAGGCGTCCTCTGGGTCCGGGGCCGATGGCGCCTGCCAGGGGCCAGCCGTCCTCGGCCTGGGGGCGGCCTCGCGGCGGCGCTCCCGCTCCTCGGACTCGGCCGCCTTCACGGGCTTCTCGCGAATCACGCGCTTTGTCTCGGCAACATCCATCCCAAGGGCATCCGCGAGCTGCGTGGCGTACTCGTCGAGCAGCACCGAGTTCTTGAGCGGCGCCAGGAGCTGGGCCATCTCGTCCAGGGCCTTGACGCGCCGGCCGGGCGCCGAGAGGTCGTAGCCGGCCAGGCGCTTGGTGAACACGAAGTCCATCAGCGGCACGGCGGCGTCGAGCTCGGCCTGCATGGCAGAGGCGTCGTGGGACGAGAGGAACTCCATGGGGTCCTGGCCGTCTGGCAGCACCACGCAGACCATCGAGGCCGAGGTCTTGTCGATGAACTGCACCGCCCGCTCGGCCGCGCGCTGGCCAGCCTCGTCGCCGTCAAACATGCAGATGATGCGAGAGACGCGCTGGCGCTCCATGAGCCGGATGTGGTCGATGCGGAAGGCCGTCCCCAACGCCGCCACCGCGTTGGTGAAGCCGGCCTCGTGCATAGCGATGACGTCGGTGTAGCCCTCGCAGACAATAGCCGTCCCGGTTGCCGCCATGGTCTCCTTGGCGCGGTCGTAGGCAAAGAGGTGCTTGCCCTTGTTGAAGACCGTGGTGTCGCGCGTGTTGAGGTACTTGGGCGCGTTGGTGGCCGGACGCAGGATGCGGCCGCCAAAGGCGATGGTCCTGCCCTGCTCGTCGTGGATGGGGAACATCGCCCGGTCGTAGAACCAGTCGGCAAGGCGCCCCGAGCGCTCCACGGCAAGGTTGGCGGCGATGAGCTCCTTGGGGCTAAAGCCCTTCCCTCGCAGGTACGCAACGAGCGCGCCGCGCCCAGGCGCGTAGCCAAGGTGCCAGCGACGGCACACGTCCGAGCCAAAGCCGCGCCCGGCAAGGTAGGCGCGCGCGGCGGCAGGCCCCTCACCGCGACCACGCATGAGCATGGTGTGGTAGTAGTCGTCTGCCAGCGTGAGGGCCTCGATCAGGCGGTTCTTGCGCGGCCCGCGGACGGCGCCCCTATCCTCGGTAAGCTCGATGCCCGCGCGGTCTGCCAGGTAGCGAATGGAGTCCGGAAACGAGAGGTTCTCGCGCTTCATCACGTACTTGAAGACGTCGCCGCCCTCGCTGCACGCACCAAAGCAATGCCACAGGCCCGTTGCCGGGTCCACCTTGAACGAGGGGGTCTTCTCGTGGTGGAAGGGACAGCATCCCCAGAACTCGCGGCCGCGCTGACGCAGCTCGACCGTCTCGCCCACCAGCTGCACGATGTCGGTGGCCTGGCGAACCCGCTCCTTGTCCTCGTCGCTGATCACGCGACCACCCCCACGCACTCCTCCCCGACGTTCTCCCGTACCCATTGGATGTTCCCCAACACGACGGATTCCAGCTCGGCGAGCGAGTCGAATCGACGAGAGGCGCGAAGATGGCGGAGGAACACCACGCGGGCGTCCTCGCCGTAGATGTCTCCCGAGAAGCCCACGAGGTTGGCCTCGAGCATGGGGTGGGCAGCCACGTCAAAGGACGGCGGCGCGCCCACGTTGACCGCCGCCGGCCAGACGCGCCCGTCAATGATGGCGAGACAGGCGTAGACTCCGTTGGCGGGCAGGCAGTCGCGGCCGTCTAGCTCGACGTTTGCCGTGGGGAAGCCAAAGGAGGTGCCCTCGCCGCGGCCGTGGACGATCCGCCCGCCCAGGAAGTGGTGACGAAGCAGGAGCTCGGCGGCCTTCTCGACCTTGCCCTCGCCGAGAAGCCCGCGCACGCGCGTGGCCGAGACGGGACTGCCCTCCGCCGTCACGAGGGCGTGCCCGCAGACGTCGAAGCGGCGCTGCTCGCCCAAACGCGACATAGCGGCGACCGTCCCCGCCCCGCCGGCGCCAAAGCGGAAGTCCTCGCCCACGTGGATGGCGGCGGGCGAGAGGATGCCGCCCAGGACCTCAGTCACGTAGCGGTCATACGGGAGCGCCGCAAGCTCGGGCGTGAAGCGGTGCACCACGATGGCGTCCGCACCGGCCAGCGCGAGGGCGCGAACGCGCTCTGCGTCAGAGAGCAGGCGCTCGGGCGGACGCGTGGAGAGGACCTCCGAGGGGTCGGGGTCGAAGGTCACGATAGCCAGGGGCAGGTTGCGCGACCGCGCATCTGCGGCAGCGGCGCCAATGAGGGCACGATGTCCGGCATGAAGCCCGTCAAAGGCGCCAATCACGCAAACAAAGCGCTGGTTAGGCCCAAGCTTCACGCCAGGAGCAAGGTGGGCCGTGGCGTTGGGCAGACGAACGGCCAACCCAAGCGACACGCCCGAGAAGGTCGATGCCGTCGCCAACCGAAGCGCCTCCGCGGGCGAAAGCGGCCAGACGGGCTCGCGCCAGGCCGGGGCGCTCGAGAAGGGCTCCCCCGTCATGCGCGCACCCCCGTGATGCCCGCCGGGAAGTTGACCTCGCAGGTAAGGCCACGCCTGCCACAGCTCCACACGCCAACAAGACGCTGGTCAAATACCATGGCAACGCGCTCGCCAGGCAGCGGGGCGCGCTCGGTGCCGCCCGCCTCGCATACCGTTCCCGCAGCCACAACCTTGCCGCAGGCGGCATCCGCCGCCTCGCGCGCGCTCAGGTGTCGCACCGGAGCGCCCAGGGCACAAACGGGGTCGAGCGCATGGGCAAGGACTTCGGAGGGGTCATGCGCCGCATCGACGGCGTCGAGGGCGAGGCAGTCGTCGAGCCCCACGGAGCCGGACCGCGTGCGACGCAGCCCCACGAGGTGCGCGGCAGACCCAGCGGCCCGCCCGATGTCGCGCGCAAGGCTCCGCACATAGGTACCCTTGGAGACGTCGAAGTCCACAACCCAGCTGAGCTGCCCTTCCACGGAGGCTATCTCGACAAGCTTGGCCGAGAATACCGTGACGCGGCGGGCCGCCAGCTGAGGTGCCTTGCCTTCGCGCGCGAGCGCATAGGAGCGCTGCCCGCCCACCGAGATGGCGGAGTACGCGGGCGGCACCTGGTCCTGCTCGCCCACAAAGCCGGCGAGGATCCCGCGCGCCACGTCCTCGCTGGCCAGGCGCTCAGGCACCTCGGCAGCAACCGTGGGTGCGCCGTCGGCGTCGTCGGTGTCGGTCTCGCAGCCAAATATGATACCTGCCGTATAGCACTTTCGCTCGGCGGTGAGAAGCCCCATGAGTCGCGTGCCCTGGCCCACGCCAACCACCATGACGCCCGAGGCGGCGGGGTCAAGCGTGCCGGCATGCCCCACGCGACGCTCCCCCAGGGCGCGCCGCACGTGGTTCACCACGTCGTGGCTTGTCATGCCGCAGGGCTTGTCAATGCCGAGGAGGGCGTTCACGCCCGACTCGCCGCGCCTCACCGTGACGCACCTCGCACGTCTGCCTCGCAGGAGGCGGTCACGACGTCCTCGTCGCCAAAGAGCGCGCAGAGCTTGGGGAGCACAATGGCGCGCACCTCGTCCACGGTGCCAGAGGCGGTAAATCCCGCCGCAGCGCGGTGCCCGCCGCCGCCCATCTCGCGCGCGATGCCCGAGACGTCCAGGTCGCACTTGGAGCGAAGGTTGCCGCGGACCTTGCCGCCGTCGACCTCCTTCAGGAAGAGCGCCACCTTGGTGCCCTCGATGCAGCGAACCAGGTCGATGAGGCCGTCAAGCTCGTCGAGCGTGACGCCGGCATGGGCGATGTCCTCTGCCGTGGCAAAGCTGTAGGCAACGCGGCCGTGCGCGAAGGTCTGGATGCGCGCAAGCACGCGGGCGGCAAGGTGCACGTAGGCAAGCCGGTCGGACTGGTACACGTTGAGCGCGACCTCTGCGGGCGACGCGCCAGCCTCCACCAGCATGCTCGCCGTCTCGAAGGCCTCGCTGTCGGCGTTTTGGTACTGGAAGCGCCCCGTGTCGGTGATGATGGCGCAGAGGAGGTTCTGCGCGATGGTGGGCGTGAGCACGCGCGAGGAGTGCAGGCAGAACTCCGAGATGATGACGCCCGTGGCGGCGGCATCGGGACGCACGACGCCGGCATCCCAGAAGCGCTCGTTCGAGGGGTGGTGGTCGAGAACGGCAACGTGGTGCGCACGGGCGCAGATCTTCTCGGCATCTGCCAGGCGCGACATCTGCGAGAGGTCAACGCAGATGAAGAGGTCCGGCGTCACGTCGTAGTCCGCCGCGTGCACAAAGGTGTCGGAGCCCGGGAGGAAGCGGTAGATCCTGGGGACCGGGTCCTTGTCGGCAAGGAGGTTGGTCACGCGCTTGCCCGGCCACGCGGTGCGGATGACCTCGGCCAGGGCAAGGCCGGACCCAATGGCGTCACCGTCGGGCGAGGTGTGTGCGCAGATCGCGATGGTCTTGGCGTCCTGGATCAGCGCGACCACGCCCTTGAAGAGCTCGGCCTGCTCCATGTATTCGGAAACCCTCATTAAGCTCTTCCCTACTCGCCTTCGTCACCCTCGGCGGCGTCGTTGGCGCCGTCTTGGGCGTCCGCCGCGATGGGATAGCCGTTCTCGTCCTTCTCGACGCTAAGCGTGGGCGGGACGTTCTCGAGCGCACGAGAGATGCGCTCGGCCTCGTCGGTGGTGGTGTCGATCTGGAACGCCAGCTCGGGGGTCACGCGCCAGCCGAGCGCGTGGCCGAGAAGCGAGCGGATGCGCCCCTTGGCGCGCTCGAGGGCTGCGGAGACCTCCTCATAGCGGGAGGCCTCGCAGCTCACGTAGGCGCGCATGAAGGACTTGTCGACCGAGACCTCCACGCCCGTGACGGTCACGAGCCGGAGGTCTGGATCGGAGACCTCGAAAAGCATGATGGTGGCGAGCTTCTCGCGCGCGATCTCGTTGGTGCGGCGAGAGTGCTGGTTCTGCTTCATATGTGCCTCCCTACTCCGTGCGCGCGACCTCTTCGACGCGGTACGCCTCGATCTGGTCGCCGGGGTGGATGTCCTGGAAGTTCTCCAGGCCAATGCCGCACTCGAAGCCGGCCTTGACGCTCTTGACGTCGTCCTTGTAGCGCCTGAGCGAGGCGATCTTGCCCTCGTAGACCACGATGCCGTCGCGGACGAGGCGCACCTGGTCGTCGCGGGAGACCTCGCCCTCGGAAATCATGCAGCCGGCCGCGATGCCAACCTTGGGGACCTTGAAGGTGTCACGGACCTCGGCGACGCCGGTCTGGACCTCTTCCTCGGTGGGCTTGAGCATGCCGATGCGGGCGGCGTCGATGTCCTCAATGGCCTTGTAGATGACGCTGTAGGTGCGGATCTCGACGCCCTCGCGCTCGGCTGCCGCGCGAGCCTTGGCGTCGGGACGCACGCCAAAGCCGATGATGATGGCGTTGGAGGCGTCGGCAAGCGTGACGTCGGTCTCGGTGATGGCGCCCACGGCCGCGTGAATCGTGTTGATGCGGACCTCGGACTGGTCCATCTTGTCGAGCGAGTCCTGGAGCGCCTCGATGGAGCCCTGGACGTCGGCCTTGATGATGAGGTTGAGCTCCTTGACCTCGGCGTCGGCCATGGTGTCGAAGAGGTTCTCGAGCGTGACGTGCTTCACGCGGTTCTGCTCCTCGATGCGGGCCTTGAGGGCGCGCTGGTCGGCAAGGTCGCGGGCGTCGCGGTCGTCCTGGAAGACGCGGAACTCGTCGCCTGCCATGGGGACGCTCTGGAGGCCCAGGATCTCCACCGGGTCGGAGGGGCCGGCCGTCTCGACGGGCTTGCCCTTGGGGTCGAGCATGGCGCGGACGCGGCCGTAGGCCATGCCGGCAACCACGGCGTCGCCCACGTGGAGCGTGCCGCGGGTCACGAGCACCGTGGCCACAGAGCCGCGGCCGCGGTCGAGCTTGGCCTCGAGGACGTTGCCCGAGGCAAACGTGTCGGGGTTGGCCTTGAGCTCGAGGACGTCGGCCTCGAGCAGGACGGCCTCGAGCAGGTTGTCGATGCCGAGGTGCTTCTTGGCCGAGATGTCGACGAACATGTTCTGCCCGCCCCACTCCTCGGGGATGATGCCGTACTCGGTGAGCTCCTGGCGCACGCGGGTGGGATCGGCTCCGGGCTTGTCGATCTTGTTCACAGCCACGATGATGGGCACGCCGGCTGCCTTGGCGTGGTTGATGGACTCGACGGTCTGGGGCATGACGCCGTCGTCTGCGGCCACGATGAGGATGACGATGTCGGTCACCTTGGCACCACGGGCACGCATGGCCGTGAAGGTCTCGTGACCAGGGGTGTCGATGAACGTGATGGTACGGCCGTTGATCTTGACCTGCGAGGCGCCGATGGCCTGCGTGATGCCGCCGGCCTCGCCCTCGGCGACGCCGGTGTGGCGAATGGCGTCCAGAAGCGACGTCTTGCCGTGGTCGACGTGGCCCATGACGGTGACGACGGGCGGACGGGGCTTCAGGTCCTTGGGGTCGTCGTAGAAGGTGAAGGAGTTCTCCTCCTCCTTGGTCATGACCTTGACGTCGCGGCCCAGGTCGTCCGCGACCAGCTCGATGAGGTCGTCGGACATGGACTCGGTGAGCGTCAGGGGGTTACCCAGAAGGAAGAGGCGCTTGATGATGTCATTGGCAGGCACGCCGAGAAGCTCGGCGAGCTGCGCCACCGTGGCGCCCTGCGGGACCTTCACCGTGTCAAGCTGCGAGAGGTCCTGGTCGTTGGCGATGGCCTCCTCAATGCGCTTCTCCTCCGCGGCCTCCTCGGCCTGCTTCTGGCGACGCTCCTTGCGGCGACGGCGCCTGCCGGTGGACTCGCGTGACGCCTCCTCGACTGCCTCGCGGGCCTCGTCGAGGACGCGGCTCCTGTTGTAGGCCTCTGCCTCACGGGCCATGCGGCTGTAGCGGTCCTCGCCATCGTCTCCGCGGCGGCTGCCCTTGCGACCCTTGCGGCCAGGACGGCCCTCGCCCTGCTCGGGGGCGCCATCCTTCTCCATGCGGGAGGGAGCCGAGTAGCTCTTGCGCTCGGAGCGGGCATGGTCGGAATCGCCGCGGCGCTCGCGACGGCCCTGGCCCTCGGCCTTCTTCTGGGCGGCCTCCTCGGCCTGCTGCTTGAGCACCTGCTCCTGCTGGGCAATCTGGTCGAGCAGCGAGGTGAAGGTGGGCATCGACTTGGGGGCGTTGTCGTGAACGCGGTTGCGCTCGGCCTCCTTGGCGGCCTTCTCGGCGGCGCGCTTCTTCTCCTCCTCGGCGCGCTTCCTCGCAGCCTCGGCGGCAGCGCGCTTCTTCTCCTCCTCGGCGCGCTCGCGCTCGCGGCGCTTCTCGGCTGCGACGCGCTCCTTCTCGGCGGCCTCCTCCTCGGCCTTCTTGGCCTCGGCGGCAGCCTCCTCCTCGGCCTTCTTGGCGGCCTCGATCTGGGCGGCGCGGTCCTCGAGGATGGGCTTGAGCTTCTTGCGCACGATGGAGACGTAGGCGTCCTCGAGCGTCGAGGACGCGGACTTTGCGGGAATCTTCATGTCGCGGAGATGGTCGAGCATCTCCTTGCTCGTCATCCCGTACTCCTTGGCAAGGTCGTGTACGCGAGTCTTGGCCATGTGACCAACCTTTCATTCACGGGCGGCCGTGCCGCCCGGGTAGTGCCTGCTAACGATGGTCCGCTTGGGGACGCTAGATCAGAGAATCGGGGTCGTCGGAGACCTCGGCATCCATGAGCTTCTCGTGGATGCCGCAGTAGCGCGAGCCCGGACGGGCCATGTTGCGGCACTGGATGCCGTTCTCGCCCACGTACTCGCAGCGGTGCTGCTCGCCGTCCTCCTCGGGCTCGCCCTCGGGGGCATCGACGGCATGGGGCAGGTCGCGCAGGACGCCAGCGGCAAGCGACTCGTTCTTGATGTCGATGTGCATGCCGGTGAGGTGCGCGGCCAGACGGGCGTTCTGGCCCTCCTTGCCAATGGCCAGCGACAGCTGGTCGTCGGGCACGATGACCGTGGCATAGCCGTCCTCGGGACCAAGGATGACGCGAGAGACGCGCGCCGGCGAGAGGGCGTTGGCGACGCAGCGCGCCGGGTCGTCAGACCAGGGCACCACGTCGACGCGCTCGCCGCGCAGCTCGGATACGACGGTGCGCACGCGGCTGCCCTTGGGGCCGACGCAGGCGCCCACGGGATCGAGGTGGTCGTCCTTGGACGAGACGGCGACCTTCGAGCGGATGCCAGGCTCGCGGGCGATGGAGCGAACCTCGACGACGCCGTCGTAGACCTCGGGGACCTCGAGCTCGAAGAGCCTGCGGATGAGGTCGGGGTGGGTTCGGGAGACCACGATGGGCGGACGCTGGCGCTCGCCGCGCACGGTGGGCTGGTCGTTGTTCGGGTCGCGCACGTCGATGATGATGGCCTTCAGGCGCTGGTTGTGCGCGTAGTGCTCGCCCACGGGACGCTCGTTGCGCTCCTCGGGGAAGCGGCGCTGGTCAAAGTGGGGAAGCTCGGCCTCGACGCCCTCGCGGATCTTGATAATCGTGAAGTCGGGCGTGGTCTGGAGCACCGTGCCGGTGATGATGTCGCCGATGCGCTGCGAGAACTCCTCGTAGATCTGGACGCGGGCCGCGTTGCGCACGATCGCGCGAATCTCGGCCTTGGCGTGCTGCGCCGCGATGCGGGAGGTGTCGGGCGGGGTGACGTCCTTCTCGTCAAAGTCGAGGTACTCGCCGGTCTCCTCGTCGTAGGACTCCTCCTTGGGGATGAGTTCGTAGACGTAGACCTTGCCGGTGGCGTGGTCGATTGTGACGCGCGCGCCGAAGGGGAGGTGGAGAATGTCGGCGTAGCTCTTGGCGAGCGACTGCTCCAGTCGGTCGAGCAGGTACAGCTCGTCGATGTGCTTCTCCTGGCAGAGCGCCATCAGCGCTTCCATCATTTCTGATGCCATGCGAGTTCCTTTCTAACCCTTGGCCCCGGTGGAGGGGGCATCGAAGTTTGGCTTGATCTTGCAGCTCTTGACCTGGTCGAGGGGGATGCTCACGCGCTCGCCGTCAACCGTGAGGACAACGTTTTTGCCGTCCAGGCCCTCCAGGCGGCCGGTGAAGTGACGACGACCCTCGGTTGCCGTGGTCCCAAGCGAGACGTCCTCGCCCGCGAAGCGCTCGAAGTCGTGCGGGCGACGGAGCGGACGCGAGAGGCCGGGCGACGAGACCTCGAGCGTGAAGGACCCCTCGATGGGGTCGAGCTCGTCGATCGCGGCAGAGATCCACTCGGTCTCGGCGGCCACCTCATCGAGCGAAATGGGCGCGGCCTCCTCGTCTGCGTGGTCGATGCGCACGCGGACGCACGGGTTCTTCTTCGAGCCCACGACCTCGACGTCGACGATGTCGATGCCATGCTCGGGCGCTGCTGCCTCGAGCGCGTCAAGGATGCGCTGGCGCGTGTCGTGCTCTGGCACTGCGGGCATGTTCCCTCCCTCACACATCGCAGGTACATACAGAAAGGAAGCGGGGTGAGAAACTCCACCCCACTTCCTACGAATCACTACTGCATTGCGAGTTGAGTATAGGGACTTATCGGCAGCCGGTCAAGGAGCGAGACGAGCGGCATCACAAGGACGTCACGAGTACGGCGGCAAAGCGCACCGGCCGCGGGAACGCGCCGCCATCACGCAGTCGGTGCAGCGGCCGATGGCGCAGAAGATGCCACGCGGCTCGTGACGTTTGGCGGTGTAGCGGTGCACCTTGACGCCGGCTGCGCTCAGGGCAACGGCAACCGGCTCGCCCCCGTAGCCCTGAAGCGTCTTCCCGTCGTAGGTGAAGCTGACCAGACGCCCCCTCTCAGTTGTCCCAAGGATCGGGTGCTCATCGAAGCGCGTTCCCATGCGATCACTTCCCCAAACTCTCTGCGGGTCTAGGCCCGCACTCTCCGGGGCTCCCCTGCCCCACGCATACCGTTTTACGTGGGAGTATTCGCTGGGTCTTGTAAGAATCGGAACCAAACGAGCATGGTAACGGGGGTTTCGCACGCTCGAAACATGGCGGCACGCGGATGTTAGCATTTGGGAGCGGAACGGACGCGGCATGTGGTCTTGGCGCCGGGTGGAGCGGCCCCCTGCGCCCTTCCGGGCGTACGGGGCCACTCCCGGCAACATGCTCTGCACAAAATTTGCGGTTGACGGCCCATTTTGAGCAAATTGCCGAGTACGAAGGCTCTAACTTTTTACGGAACCGCAGGTAGGGAAATGGCACCTGTCAGGTGATACTAAGCGGAACCCCCGATTTGGGCCGTCAACCGCAAATTATGGGCACGGGGTTGTACTAGAAGCCCGGGAATGTCTCTTGGGGAGACGTGCCTCCTCCGGCGAGGGGACGACAGGCCCGCCCACAACTAAGCTCGGAGAATATCGCTATTCCTTAAACGCTCGCGGCGTTTGCCCAGTTGCGAGATTTCAGTTTTAAGAACAAGCGATATTCTCCGAGAAAAGCGTGGGACACGGGCCGCGCTACGGCACTGGCAGTAAACGAAAAGGGCCCGCCGCACGTGGCGGCGGGCCCGGTGGCCAAGCGCAGGCTCGGTCAGCATGCGCTAGTGCACGCGGCAGGGAATGGGGTGCGGCGGCGTCTTGGGCTTCTTGAGCCCGGCCGTCACCACGGCTCCCTTGGGGCACGCGTCCAGGCACTTGCCGCAATGCACGCAGGCACGCTGGTCGATAACGTGGACGAACCCGGCCTTGCCCTCGATGGCGTCCTCCTCGCACGCGTCCAGGCACTCGCCGCAGCCGGTGCAGCGAGACACCAGGATATGGTAGGTGACAAGCGCGCGGCAGGTCCCCGCCGGACACTGGTGGCGCGAGACGTGTGCCTCGAACTCGTCCCCAAAGAGGTCGAGCGCCTGCGCGGCCACAGAGGCCATGCGCTGGCCCACCTCGCAGAGCGCCTGCTCGGCCATCGTTGGCGCAAGGTCGCGAATGAGGTCGAGGTCGGCGCTCTGGCCCTTACCGCCACAGGCGTCGGCGAGAATAGCGCAGAGCTGGTGGCCACCCTCGTTGCCAAAGACGCACCGGCCGCAGCACTCGCGGTGGAAGCCGTCGAGGATCTCGCGCACAGCGTCAACAGCGCAGTCGCCCGCACCAATGACGCGCACATCGTCGCAGGAGAGGGTCACGGCATCCCCAAAGTGCGCGGGCACCACAAAGGTGCTCATGGGATAGCCCAGGTAGACAGCCTTAACGTCGTCGGTGGAAACGCCTGCGGCGCCGAGAAGCTCCCCCACCGTGGTATGTGCGGTGCTCTCCACGCGGACATCGCCCACGTAGACCACCTTGCGCTCTTCGCCACGGAGCCAGCTCTCGCCGGACACGAGCGGGTCGCAGCCCTCGGTGGTTCCGCTCACAGCGGAGGGCAGGGGCTTCTCGCCGACAAGGACGCGCGCGGCGGCGGTGTCGTTAGCGTAGACGAAGCCAAAGGAGTCGTCCGCCGTGACGTAGCTCCCCTCGGGCAGCGCGGCGATAACGTCTACGGCAGAGGCGGGCACAAGCAGGCGCACGTCCTCTGCCGCCACGCGCTGCGCGGCCTCCCCCAGGTTCAAACGAAGCAGCTCGAGCGCGACCGGATGCGAACGGTCGAGCGGCATGAAGTTGACGAGAGTCATCGTGTTGCGCTCCTTTGCGGGTACTCGTTCCACAGCTTCGGGCGCTCGAGGGTCAGGCGCAGGTCGCACTGGAGGCAGCGCGACGCCTCGCGCTCGGCCTCGGACTCGGCGAAGGGGCACTCGTACTGCTTGAAGTTGTCGCGGCGCTCGGCGGCTGGGGCAATCTCGGGCTCAAGCGGGGCATCGTAGAAGTGCTCGCCTGGCTTGCCAATGCGCTGCTCGGGGACGTCGCGGTCGAGAAGGACCTCGGAGATGTCGCCGTCGCCGCCAAGGTAGCGGTCGATGGCCTGGGCCGCCTCGCGGCCACCCTCGATGGCGCCGATCACGGACTTGGTGCCCGTCACGGCGTCGCCCGCGGCGAAGATGCCCTCCTCACTCGTGCGGTGCTCGCCGTCCGCCACCAGATACGGCCCGTGCGTGAGCTCGAGGCCCATGTCGCGCGTGTCCTCGGGCTTCTGGCCAACGGCAAAGATCACGTAGTCGGCGGGAAGCGTAAGCTCGCCGCCCTCGACGAGCTCGGTCACCGCGCGGTGGTTCTCGTCAAAGTAGAACTTGGCAATCTTGTTGATGGTGATGGAGCCCACCTTGCCCGAGCCCTCCTCGGACTCGTTGATGGAGGTGAAGGCGTAGGCGTCGTGCAGCACCACGCCCTCCTCGGCAGCCTCCTCGCGCTCCTCGGGGGTGGAGGTCATGACGGCCTCGGCCTCGAGGCAGGCAACGTCGACGCTCGTGGCACCAAGGCGCACGGCGGTGCGGGCGCAGTCGCAGGCAACGTTTCCGCCGCCGAGAACCACCACACGCCCCTTGACCTCGATGGGATTGCCCTTGCGGGCGGCCTTGAGGAAGTCGGTGTTGCGGATGACGCCGGAGAGATCGTGCCCCTTCATGGGGAGCACGGTCCCGTCGAAGGTGCCAACCGTCACAAGCACCGCGTCATAGCTGCCGAGAAGCGACTTCACGTCGTGCAGGCGCTCGCCGCAGCGGAGCTCGATGCGGGGCTTCTCGTCTGTGCCCTGCGTCACCTCGAGGATGGTCGAGACCTCGTGGTCAAGAACCTCGTCAGGCAGGCGGTAGGCGGGAATGCCGTAGCGCAGCTGGCCGCCGGGGCGCTCCTCGGCCTCGAAGACGGTGACCGCGTGGCCCTTCTCGGCCAGGTAGTACGCCGCGGTGAGGCCGGCGGGGCCGGCGCCCACGATGGCCACGTGCTTGCCCGAAAGTGGCTCGTGGCGCACGCGGGACTTCCACTCGCCCGTGTCGCGCACGGCGGCGGCGCGCTTGAGCCTGCAGATGGAAAGCGGCCCCTCCAGGTGGTTGCGCTTGCACTCGCCCTGGCAGTTGTGCGTGCAGATGGAGCCCAGGGTCTCGGGGAACGGGACCTTCTCGCGCACGACGGCTGTGGCCTTCTCCCACTCCCCCGCCTTCACGTGGCGCAGGTAGCGCGGGATGTCGATGCGCGCGGGGCAGCCGGAGCGGCAGGGCACCACGTTGTCCTCGCGGCTGCGCTCGGGCTTGTTAAGGCCGAGAACGTCCACGATCGAACCAGTGGGGCACACCTCGACGCAGGCGCCACAGAAGCGGCAGCCCGCCTCCTCGAGCGAGACGCCCCCGTCGATGCCAATGCGCACGCCGTCCTCGGTGCGCTGGTAGTCGAGAACCCCAACGCCACGCAGCTCGCGGCAGGCACGCACGCAGCGGCCGCAGCGCACGCAGCGCGTGAACATGTGGGTGATGAGCGGGTTGGAATCGTCCGTGGGGACGGTGCGGGCGCGGCAGCGCCAGCGCGACGGCGAGACCCCCAGATACTGGTACATGGACTGCAGCTCGCAGACGCCGTACTTGGGGCAGCCCGTGCAGTCCGAGGGGTGGGTGGCGAGAATGAGCTCCATCGCCATCCTGCGCACGTGGTCGGCACAGGCGGCGTGGGAGTCGACGACCATCCCTTCCTCAACTGTGGTCTTGCATGCGGGAACGGCATGCCCCGACCCGTTCACCTCGACCGCGCACAGCCTGCAGCCGCCAACGGCCTCGAGGTCCGGGTGCTTGCAGAGGTGCGGGATAAAGATTCCCGCATCGAGCGCGGCGTCGAGCACGGAGGTGCCCTCGGCGGCCTCGACCTCACTCCCGTCTATGGTCAGCTTCATCATGTCCCTCTCCAATGACAATGATGGTTTCGCAAGATGGCGCGCCCCGCCGCATGCGCAGCGGGGCGCGACCCATCACGCGCTCTTAGGTACTAGTCCCACTCGTCGTCCGACGCGGACTCCATCGAGAGGGCAGCCGCGTTCTCGCCGGCGATGCGGCCGGAGTTGAGGCAGAAGCCCATGGTGTTGCCCGGGATGGAGTAGTTGTAGGAGTCGCCGTAGATGGTGCACGCGTCCGTGCCCACGCAGTAGAGGCCAGGGATGGTCTTGTACTCGTCGGTCATGACCTCCATGCGCTGGTTGATGAGAACGCCGCCAAGCGTGCCGTAGGCGCCAACGTACTGGCGGCAGGCGTAGAAGGGGCCGTTCTCGAGCGGCATCATGAACTCGCGCTCCTTCTCGAAGAGCGAATCCCAGCCCTCGGCGCACATGGCGTTGTACTCCTCGACGTTCTTGACGAGGCCCTCGGGGTCGATGCCGATCTTCTCGGCAAGCTCCTCGAGCGTATCGGCCTTGGCGATCACGTGGTTGCCGTTACCGTCGAGGTAGGTGTCCTCATCGCGGGCAAACTGCTCGTCGAAGCCCTGGTAGAGGTCCTTGGGGTGGACGTGGCTCACGATGTCCGGGCCATCCTTCTTCCAGTGCTTGAGCATCTTGGAGTCGAAGATCGAGAAGGCGACCTTGCCGGGCAGGTGGTTGATCGCGTTGCCCACGAAGGTGGTGTTGAAGATGTCGTCCTCGGGCATGAAGCGCTCGCCGTTGCGGTCGCACCAGTAGCAGGGCTGGCGGAAGCCGCCCTCGACGTAGAAGTGGTTCATGTTGTCGGGGAGCTGGTACATCATCTCCATGGTCACGGGCGTGTGACCGGCGCCGACCTTGTGGCACATGTTGAAGCCGTCGCCATCCATGCCGGGCACGGCAAAGGAGTAGAGGTTCTTGCCCCAGTCAAAGCCGATGAGGTCCTTGATCATCTTGGAGTTGGCACCAAAGCCGCCGGTGGCGACGATGACCGCCTTGGAGGTGACGTCAACCTCCTCGCCGTTCTTGTCGACGGCCTTCACGCCCACGACGGCACCCTCGTCGTTGGTGATGAGCTCCTTGCCGGGGGTCTCGAACATGAACTCGACGCCCAGTGCCTGGGCACGCTCGGTCATGCGCTTGGTCATCGTGGTCGCGGCGCGCGGGCCGGGCTCGGAGCCGTCCTCGGGCTGGACGACGTGCCAGGTGTACTCGCCGTCGGCGTAGGCGCGGGTGCGCTCGCGGGCGCGGAACGCGGGGCGCACGGAGTTGAACTTGACGCCCATGTCCATGAGCCACTGGATGGTGTCGCCGCTCTTGAAGTAGTACGCGCGCACAAGGCGGGGGTCAACCTGGTAGTGGGTATAGAACATGTGGCGACGGAACAGCTCGCCAGGGGTGACCTCGATCATCGAGGCCTTCTGCACCGGAGAGCCGGCCGCGCAGGGGCCCATGCCCATGTTGGCGGCGCCGCCGGTGTTGGACGCCTTTTCCAGAGCGATGACGCTTGCGCCGTTCTCCGCGGCAGAGATCGCCGCAGCGAGTCCGGAGAGACCCGCCGCAACGACGACAACGTCGGTTTCCAGCTGCTTGGCCATGTCATACCTCCATGTTTGGGACAACAAGACGCTTTGTGTAACGTAGACACTTAGTAATGTCGCAGCACCGGGCCGTACGGGCTATGTGCGGCCGTACAAAAGAACGGCATCGCGCCCGGCACAAAACTGTGCGCGGCGCGCGATGCCGTGGGAGAGTCGCCGTGTGCGGGCCCGCTAGTCCCTCGGGGGCATCGTTGGCTGGATGAAGGCCTTGTACTTAGCGACGCGCTGCTTGTACTCGTCACCTTTCTGAAGCTGCGCGAGCTCGCCCTCCATGCGGCCAATGTCCTCGCCGTGAATCTGCTTGCCCTCGGCGGTGTCGTGCGCACGGAAGAGGCCGCGCTCGTCGTAGCACTCGTCGTGGCGGTACTCCACCTGGATCTTGCCATCAACAACGCTCACGTGGCCCTCAAGGCCGCAGACGGAGCAGATAGCCTTATCGGTGCCGGGGACCAGGTAGAAGTCGTTGGCGTGGCAATGCGGGCAGACGCCTTCGGCGCCCTGGTAGGAGGCGTGCTCGGGATCCTTGGCGGCGCGGGCGAGGTTCACGCCGATCTGGTGCGCGCGGGCAACGACCTTGTCGTCGAGAAGGGCGCGCTTGGACCAGGGCACCCACTCGTTGTCAATGACCTTCCAGGTGGGGGTCATCGACTGGATCGCGTGGTCGGACTGGACGTGCGTGCCCCAGTCGGAGCCGCCGATGCCAATGTAGGAGACGGGCTTGCCCGGGCAGATGATGCGCGGGTCCGGCGCCTTGGACTTGCCGCCCTCGGCGGCGATCTTCTCGGCAATGTGGGTGGCAATCACGTTGTTGCCGGTATCCATGCGAGGCCCAAAGCGGTCCATGATGGTGTGGAAGAGGCCCGACGCGCCCGTCTCGAAGATGGGGTCGCACATGATGATGCCGTCTGCCTCGGCCATCTTGAAGAACAGCCAGTCGAAGTCGTCCTTGTGGATGCACATGTTGCCCTGGCCGCTCATGAGCATCTTCACGCAGGTGATGCAGCCGGTGCAGTGCTTGATGTTGAGGTCCATCGCACGGATGAACTCGACCTCGCAGCCCTCCTCGACGGCCCCCATCAGCGCTTCCTTGCAGATGCTGTCGTTGTTGCCGTTCTTGGTTCCAAACGAGACGCCCAAAACCTTTGCCATGGGACACCAACCTTCCCTCTCGCAGCGTTTCCGCCACGCCCCCGCGCGGCGGCCTTTCCTGATGGCAGAAGCCTATCGCCGGGAATGCTGTGCAATTGCATAGAAGATTGGCCGAGAAAGTCCCCTCAGACCGTCTCGAGGAGGTCTCCGCTGGCCGCCGCATCGTCTCCCAGCGCCTCGAGAACCCGCGCCGTGAAGGATACCGCCAGGCGGTCGTCACCGTCCTTGAGGTCGAGCTTGAAAAGCTCGCTGATCTTGTTCACGCGGTAGAAGTAGGTGTTCCTGTGCACGTTGAGAGCCTCTGCTGCCTCGGCGGGGCTTCCCGGGAAGCGCACCGACATCACCGCCGTCTCGAGGTAGGCGCTCCCGTGCGCTCGGTCGTAGCGCGCCATCGCCACCACGCGCTTGTCGAGGAGCATGTCGGAGTAGCCAAGGCCCTTGAAGACGGATGCCACCATCTGGAAGCGCCTCTCCCAGAAGAAGACCACGCGCTGGCGCTCCCCCCTCTCGAGGGCGTCCGCCTCGTCGAGAAGGATGCACTGCTTGAGGCGGGGACGTACCAGCATGACGTCGGAGAAGGGCTCGCTCACAAAGGCGCGCATGTCGTTGTGTTCGAGCGCGGCCATGAAGCTCCTGTCCCTCAAGATCCTGCGCTCGCACGTCTCGTAGTCCCCAAAGCCCTGGCCGGCGGCCTCCCCAAGCGAGACGAGCACGACAACCGCAGAACCAAAGATGGTCCAGACGCTGCCGGAGAGCGCGTCTCCCACAAGCTGGCCAACACGCGCGTAGTAGTCGTGGCCGGCACCGGGCTGCCCCACCACGCGCAGCAGCACGTAGTTGCAGTCGAGCGGGACATCGGCGATTCGCAGGTGCTCTCGAACGGCGCCCCTGTCCTCAAACTTGCCAGAGAGAACGTCCGCAAGAACGGACGAACCCATGTCCACGCGCTTTCCGGCGACGCCAAGCCTATCGATCATGAGGCCGGCGAGCGAGGTGGCGAAATCGATGAGCTCCAGGTCGACGCCCGTGACCTCGTGGGTCACCTCAAACGCGTCGAAGCGTCCCATCTCGAGGCGGTGGTGGTAGATGATCGAGGTCACGCACCGCAGGTTGTCGGCCACGTTGGTGGTGATGATCGAGTGGCGCGAGCTCCTCACGGAGCTGAGAATCCCCGACTCGGCGAGATGGTCCTCCACCGACTGCGAGACGTAGCCGTTCTCGACCGTAGCGGCGATATCGGGGCGATCGCTGGGGATTTCGCCGGCCGTTGCCAGCACCTTGTGGTCGGTGTTGCTTATCACCACCGGGTTGCCAATCACCTCGGAGGCGCGACGGGCGAACTGCCTGAGGTCGTAGGAGTCCAGATAGCAGCGGAAAAGCGCCTCCCTCCTCACGGCAAGCTCGCCGCTCTTGAGCACCAGACGCATGAAGGCCTCCTGGAAATCGCTCGGAGAGGCCTCGCCAGTGACAAACACCACGTTGCGCGGGGGCTTGTGGTACTGCTCGTCCAGCTCACCCTGAACGTAGACGAGCATGATCCCGTCGCCCGTCTGGGGGACGTCATTGCTCTGGAAGTCTGCCATGGAGCCCAGGCACACGACACCCTTTGACCCCACGTTCCACTCGGGAGAGACGATGAGGTCCCACTCGAGCAGCTCGTCATCGTGGATGTAGGAGCTCGTAATGGGCAGCTCGTTCAGGATGGTCCGAAGCCTCATCTCTCCTCCTCAGCCGTGCTGTGCTCGTGCACAAACATAGTAACTTCTCCGCGCAAGTAATTTGGTGTGCGTTCCATGGGAGCCAGTTTTGGTGCGCCGTACTCTAGCTTGTGGACTATCGCGGAGAGACACGAGGGGCATGCCATGTGCGAATGGAACATCAGAACGCTCGTCAACGACATCGTCCTTGCGCTCGTCATCAACACGAGCGCAACGCTGCTTGCAGGCGCGCCGCTGGCGTGGGCGACCTGGTATCCCTACACCTGCGTGGCGTTCACGACCAACGTCGTGGCACAGCTTCTCGTCCCCACGGTGAGCATCTCGCAGTCGCTCACAAGGGGTCTTGACGGGAAGGGCGCGCGACCGTACGTCGCGATCTTCGTTGAGAACCTGATCTTCGTCACGATCATCTCCCTCACCGAGGCGGTGACGCAGGTGGGCCCGGCCCAGATGCTTGCCACGTGGAGCCAGACGTACCTGCAGCTCGTTCTTATCGGCTATGTGACGTCGGTCATCCTCTTCAAGATTCCCTCCAGGCGATAGTGGCCAGCAGCATACAAGGCCAAGGAAAGGTAGAAGGAACATGGCACTTATTGACGAGCTCATTGAGAAGGCACGTAAGACGCCCAAGGTTGTGGCGCTTCCCGAGTGCGAGAACGAGGACACCCTGCTTGCGGCAAGGCGCGTCGCGGACGATGGCATTGGGACCCCGGTCCTCGTGAGCCCTGCTGACGTCATCGCGCAGACGGCAGAGCGCGCGGGTGTCTCGACTGAGGGTATGCGCATCGTGGACACCGCAGACGCGGAGGCGGCAGACGCCCTCGCCGAGCGCTACATGAGCGCCGGCCGCGAGAGGCTCTTCTCGGCAAAGGCCGCCCGTCGCAAGCTCAAGAACCCGCTCAACTACGCAATGATGCTCGAGGACCTTGGCGACGTGGACTGCACGTTCTGCGGCCACACCAACACGACTGGCGACGTCCTCATGGCAGCTCAGATGATCATTGGCCTGGCCGATGGCATGGACGTGCCCTCCATCCTGGCGCTCGTGCAGACTCCGGGCTTCTCCGGACCCGAGGGCGACGTCATCGCGCTCGCCGACTGCGGCCTCAACCCCGAGCCCACAGCAGAGGAGCTTGCCTCCATCGCGATTGCCGCCTGCGACAACGTAGCCTCCCTCATGGACTGGGAGCCCCGCTGCGCCTTTATCAGCTACTCCACGGACGGCTCCGGCGAGAGCCCCAGCGTCGAGCGCATCCGCGAGGCCCTCTCGATTGCCCGCGACCGCAGGCCCGACCTTGCCCTCGATGGCGAGTTCCAGCTCGATGCGGCCATCGTTCCGGCGGTTGCCGCAAAGAAGGTTAAGCGCGAGAGCGCCGTGGCCGGCCGCGCGAACGTGCTCGTGTTCCCCGACCTCAACTGCGCGAACACCGCCGTCAAGCTCGTTCAGCTCTTCGCGCACGGCAAGGGCTACGGCCACAACCTCTCGGGCTTCAAGCGCCCGGTGGCGGACAGCTCGCGCGGCTCCTCCGTCGAGGAGATGGTGGGCGACATCGCCATGCTCGTCCTCTCCGCCCGCTAACAGCGCGGACGCCGCCAGAAGCCAGAAGCAACCTAAGGAGCACCACATGACCTATCGCATACTCACGCTCTCCCCCGGCTCGACCTCCACCAAGGTCGCCGTCTTCGAGGGCGAGAAGGCCCTCATGAGGGAAAACGTCCGCCACGACCCTGCTGTGCTGGCTGGATTCGACAAGGCGGCGGACCAGCTGGGATTCCGCACAAAGACCGTGCTCGACGCGCTTGAGGCAGCGGGGATCGCGCTCGAGAGCATCGACGCATTCTCGGGCTACTGCGGCGGCATGGGCCCCACGGTCGGTGGCATCTTCCGTATCGACAAGACCGTCTGCGACCACGTGCTCAACTGCGGGATGAACCACCCCGCTATCCTGGGCGCGCCCATCCTCTTCGACCTTGCCGGCCGCTGCGGCAAGCCCGCCTTTGCCGTGAACCAGCCCGACACCGACGAGCTCGAGGACGTTGCCCGCATCACCGGCTACCCCGGCATCTACCGCAAGAGCCACGTGCACTGCCTCAACCAGAAGGAGTGCGCCATCCGCTGCGCGGCGTCTCTCGGCAAGGCCTATGACGAGGTCAACGTTATCGTGGCGCACGTCGGCGGCGGCCTTTCGGTTGCAGCGCACAGGCGCGGGCGCATGGTCGACACGAATGACGTGCTGGAGGGCTCGGGCCCCTTTGCCCCCAACCGCTCCGGCGACGTGCCGGTAAAGCCCGTCGCCGCTCTCGCCTTCTCCGGCAAGCACGACAAGAAGGAGGTCATGGGGGTCATTGGCAAGACCGGCGGCCTCAAGGGCCTGCTCGGCACCGACGACGCGATGGAGATTGACGCGCGAATCGACGCGGGCGACGAGTGGGCAAAGCTCGTCTTCGAGGCCATGGCATACCAGACCGCAAAGCAGATCGGCGCCTTCGCGGCCGTGCTCGAGGGCAAGGTCGACGGCATTGTTCTCACGGGCGGCGTCTCGCATGACCAGCGCTTTGTTGACTACGTCACAGAGCGCGTGAGCTGGATCGCCCCGGTGAGCGTCTTTGCGGGCGACTTCGAGATGGAGGGCGCGGCAGCCGGTGCGGTGCGCGCGCTCGACGGCACGGAGGACGTCATGACCTACACGGGCGAGCCCTCCTGGGACGGCTTCGAGCTGGACGGCGCTCCCGCCGACGTGGAGGCCTAGGGCATGGCGAGAAACAACGCGACCACGCGCAGCGGCTTTCACTACGCCTACCTCATCGTCCTCTCGTGCATCGTGATGACATGCCTTCCCTGCGCGCTGGTTCTCTCGTGCGCGGGCATCTTCTTCACGCCGGTCTCCGAGTTCTTCGGCGTGCCCAAGGCCTCCTTCACGCTGTACTTCTCAGTGCTCAACCTCGCCATGATGGCCACGCTTCCCGTTGCCGGCAAGCTCCTGGCCGTGCGAGACTCGCGCGCAGTGCTCTCCGCTGCCACCGCGCTCTGCGGCCTGAGCATGTTTGGCATGGCGTCCTGCCAGCAGATCTGGCAGTTCTACCTCGTGGGCGCTGTGCTGGGTATAGGCGTGGCACCTCTCATCTACCTGGCCGTTCCCACGCTCATCAACGCCTGGTGCGTCAAGCGTGTGGGGTTCTTTGTTGGCCTGTGCATGGCCTTCACGGGCATTGGCGGCGTCATCTTCAACCCGCTGGGAACGTCGATCATCCAGTCGTCGCCAGAGGGTTGGCGCCAGGCGTATCTCGTCTTTGGCATCATCATCCTTGTGGGGACGCTGCCGTTCACGCTCTTCGTGGTGCGGGGCAAGCCGGCCGACAAGGGCCTTCTCCCCTATGGCGCAGACGAGGTTGAGACTGCCGACGGTACAGGTACCAGCGCTGGTGCTGACGCAACCGCGCCTGCGAAGGGCGTCTCGGCCGCCGATGCCATGCACACGCCCGCGTTCTGGGCAATCGTGGCCTTCTGCGGGCTGATAACGCTCAACCAGACCGTCTACCAGTTCCTCTCGAGCTACGCGCTGTCGTTTTCCGATTCGCTGCCGCAGATTGCTGCCGCGTCAGGTATCGTCGCGTCTGCCGCGATGGCCGGCCAGGCGATTGGCAAGGTGTTTCTCGGCTCCGTGAGCGACCGTTCCGTGCGCCTTGGTGCCGTATGCGGCATCGCCGTTGGCGCCGTGGGCGTCCTTCTCATGTGGGGCATGCCATCGGTGCTCGCGCTGCTGCTGGTGGGAGCCTTCTGCTTTGGCGTTGTCTACGCCATGACCACGGTCGAGACGCCGCTTCTGGTGCGGAGCGTCTTTGGCTCTGCGGACTACGCCAACATCTACTCGCGCGTCTCAATGGTTGGATCGCTGATGAGCGCCGTTGCAGCGGTGTTCTGGAGCCTGGTGATTGATTCGGCCGGCGGGTACGGCCTGATGTTTGCCCTGTCGCTGGTGTGCATGGCTGCGTGCCTGGCACTGGCAATCTATGCGCTTGCGCACGCGCCCAAGGAATCCGCGGGTTCCGAGCGGTAGACGGCGCACGCACGACGGTTTTGCACAAGAAGAGCCTCCGGCGCCCAGGTGGCGCCGGAGGCTCTTCTTGTGCGTGATAGCCGCGAGAATGCGCCCTGTGGCGCGCTACCGCTCCTCGCCGGATGCCTCGCCGGGCGTCCCCTCGGCCGCCGCGCCCTGCGTCCCGCGTCGTCTGCGGCGCTTGTGCTCCCTGGGCACGTAGGGCCCAATCACCGCGCGAAAGTCCGGCGAGTCCGCATCGTCCGTCGGCGTTTCCGGCGAGATGTAGAGCGACCCTTTGAGCCCCTCGATGTAGGTGTACATCCACGAGAGACCGCGCGCGCCACTCAGCGCATAGTCGGCTGCGACGATGAATCCCCGCAGGTCATCCTTGGTGAACTCGTGGGAGTAGTGGCCGATCCGGAACGTGTCGAAGGGCATCTCGCCCATCTTGTCAAGCGTTTGGCGCCAATCGGCAATGGGCAGGCTCTCGGGGAAGAAGAGGCACATGCAGGGCGTGACCGCATCGCCAGCCAGCAGGAGTCTCCGTTCGCGCAGCAGATAGCCCATGGAGTGGTCGGTGTGTCCGGGCAGGAAGTACCCCTCGATGGTGACTCCGCCCAGGTCGAGAACGTCTCCCTCCTCAAAGTGCGAGAAGTTCGGCCTCCGGCCCTCGCTCATGGCCCAGAACGCCCCCTCGGGAGCACGCCCCTGCTCCACGTAGAAGCTCCGGGCATGCAGGTTCTGCTCCTCCTCAACGCCGAGGTCGACCTCCTCCTGGGGAATGCGCACGTCGTCGAAGAGGTAGGATCCCGCAATGTGGTCGTGGTGACGGTGCGTGAGAAGCACGGTCACGGGAAGGCCGCCCGCAAGCCCCTCCACCACGGGACGCAGGTCGCCCACGCCCACACAGGAGTCCACGAGCGCCACGCGATCGCGCCCCCTCACGAGGTAGCAGCGGCAGCCAACGCTGTCCGCAATCTCCCACAGGCCGTCGCCGAGGTCCGTAACCGTAAAGATCTTGTCCATGCGAGAAGTGCCTCCCTTAAGTCCAAAGTGGCGCCCGAGCCACATGGCCCGGGCGCCGGAACGCCATTTGCTATGCATACCCTCCGCGCGACTGTACTAGTGCATCTGCGGCGCAGGGTCGTTGCAGACCTTGCGTGCGAAGTTCTCGATGGGACCCTGCAGGAAGAACGTAACGATGTAGCAGGCAATCCACACCGGAATGATGTTCTGCAGGAAGCCGAAGACCGACGCGATGATTGGCGCACCGCCCAGGATGCAGGCGTCGAGCGTCCCCACCAAGTAGCAGAGGATAAGTGCGTAGACCGTGTTGATGGGCACGTTCACAAGCGCCCCAAACTTGGCACCCTCGGAGGGGTTGGAGCGCTTCATTGCCCAGCGGACGCTCGCCTCGGGAAGCGAGGGAACCATGCCGATGATGGTTGCCACGCACCAGGCAAACACGTAGTTGATCCAGAACATGGGCCAGATCCACCCCTCGCCCGGAGTCGGCGTCGCGGTGTGGAAGACGTAGATTGCAAGCCACTCGCAGAGCACGCACAGCACCAAGGCTGTGCAGAGGTTCAGAATTGCTGCCTTCACGAACCGCGTTGAAGTCTTCATCGGCATGAGTGATTCCTTCCCTAGACGCTGGGCATATGCCCAAAGGTACAAAATGCGGCGCACGAGGCATTCCCGCGCGCCGCCCGATGCCCTTTATGCTATTAGGAGGACCCCCAGCGTCCTATGGCTCTTAGCACAAGCTTTCGTCGATATGTGACGACTTTATGTGCTATCGCACGAAGCGAGAAGACCCCCGTCAAGACAGACTCGCATCCCTACTCGAAGCACGCAAAGCCCGAGAAGACCGGGCGTCCGGTATAGTGCCTTACCTCTTCCTTGCCGGAGAGGGCGCGGACAGCGCCCGCCGCCATGGCCTCCAGCTCGAACTCGCCCGGGTATGCCGTAACGGGGGCAATCCAGCCGCAACCCTCCCGGATGTAGTCAACGAGCCCCTGGTTGTGCACCATGCCGCCGCCAAGAAGGATGCCGTCCACATGACCGTGGAGCACGCCTGCCATCGAGGCGATGTACTTCACGATCTGGTACTCCATGGCACTCCAGGCACGTGACGCTGCCTCGTCGCCGGCCTCCGCGCGACGGCACACCTCAAGGGCGTCGGAGGTGCCCAGGAGGTCGGCAAAGCCGCCGCTGCGCTGGCACAGTCTCCTCGTGGTGTTGATCCCGTGCTCCTCGAGGTAGGCAAACGCTTCGATCACCGGAACCGCGCCGCAGCGCGTGGGGGTCATGGGACCCTCACCGCCCACGATGTCGTAGCCGTCAATCATGCGCCCGTGCTTGTGCGCGGAGATGGAGATTCCTCCCCCAATGTGGCACACGATGAAGTCGCAGTCCTCGTAGCGCTTTCCAAGCGTTGCGGCATGCCGGATGGCCGTCTCCTTGAGGTTGAGCGCGTGAAGGTGGACGTTGCGGTAGACGCCCCTGATGCCCGTCATGCGCGCATCGTCGCAGAGCTCGTCGGTGTCGGGCGGGTTCACCACAAAGGCAGGCTTGTTGCCCGAGAAGCGCGCGAACTCGTGGGCGAGCTGGCTTCCCAGCTGGGCGGGGTGCTGCACCCCGTTGGCTCCGATCCGCGCGTCGTGGAGGAGCTTCTCCTCAATCTGATAGACGCCGCCCTCGCAGGGCATGAGCCCTCCGCCGCGGCCGACGAACGCGTCCATCCCCGCAAGGTCGACCTTGTTCTGGTCGAGAATGTCGAGGATCATGTCGCGTCGGTACGGCAGCTGGGCCGAGACGTCACCGATCTCCTTGAGCTTCTGCGCGTCGTGGGCGACGTTTGCCGAGAAGACACAGGCATCGCCCTCGAAGAGACCCACCTTGGTCGAGGTGGACCCGGGATTGATGACCAAGATACGGTAGTTCTTCTCAGCCATGGCTACTCCCCCTCCAGGCACTGCGAGCGAACGCAGGACATCACGACGTTGCCCACGATCTCGGACACGGGGGCACTCCTCGAGCAGTCGCAGACGATCTTCTTGAAGCCCTGGAGCATGGGACCATACGCGTCTGCGTGGCCGAACATCTGCACGAGCTTCACGCCCACGTTGCCCACGTTGAGGTCTGGCCAGATGATGACGTTCGCCCTGCCGGCAACGTCGCTCTCGCGATGGACCTTGTGGGCGGCGACCTCCGGGCGCAGGGCGGCGTCGAGCTGGAACTCGCCGTCGATCTTGAGGTCAGGGCGGCGCTCGCGGGCGATGTCGCGGGCGTCGCGCACCTTCTGGACCATCTCGCCCGCTCCGGAGCCGTCGGTCGAGAAGGAGAGCAGCGCGCAGCGCGCCTCTCGGCCGGTGAGGGCGCTCCAGGTGTCACAGGCGGAGATGGCGATGGACGCCTCCTGCTCGGGCGTGGGGTTCTGGCACACCGCAGAGTCGCCAAAACCCAGAAGCTGGCCATCCGAGCCCTGGTATCCGGGGATGTCGAAGATGCCCATGGACGAGACGGTGTCGATGCCGTCCGCGAGGCCGATGATCTCCTGGCCTCCCAGGATGACGTCGCCGGTGGGGCAGTCGATGCCGCCAAAGGTGATGTCCACGTCGCCGAGCGCCTGCATCATGAGGGCGCGCTCCATGGGACGCGTCACGCGGCGACGCACGCCCTTTGCCCTCCAGCGGCAGCTGGGAAGCACCTCGAAGCGCTGGGCTATGGCCTCGTTGGCCTCCTCGTCGGCAAGGTCGACAAGCTCCACGCCCGCAAGGCTCACGCCCTGCTCGTCAGCGTTTTTCCTGATCGCCTCGGCATCGCCAACCACGGTGCACGTGGCAAGGCCCTCTGCGGTGAGCTCCGCCACCGCCTTGATCATGGTGGGGTTCTCGCCCTCGAAGAAGGCAACGCGCTGGACGTCTGCCTTGGCGCGTTCGCGCATGGCATCCATGAGGTTCATGTGTCTCTCCCGTAAGTAGAGAGGGGCGGCCCCAGAAGGAGCCGCCCCGGGGTTTCCTGGCAGTGCTGCGTGCGAGAAGCGCTGGGTGCTACTCCTCGACCTCCTCGGCAACACGGTCGACGAGCTCGCCGAAGGTCTTCATGTTCATGATCTCGGAGACGGTGACCTCGGCGTCGAGCTCGTTCTCGATCATCGAGGTGAGGGCGATCATCTTCATGGAACCCTTGCCCAGCTCGTCGAAGGTGGTGTCGGGCGTGATGTCGACGTCGGTCTTGTAGGCCTCCTTGGCGAGGCCAGCGAGAGTTGCGAGAAGTTCGTTCCTGTCCATGGTTGTTTCCTTTCGATTTGTTGTGTGTTTGATGCGCGGTACTGCCCTGGGGGCCTTACTGCGCAACCTCGTCCAGCTCGAAGCAGGGCTCCCACCACTCGACCATCACGTCCGAGCCCTCCTTCTCGGGCACGAGGCGCTTGATGGGCTTGAAGTGGACCCCTATGGTCTCGTGGTTCTTGTAGAGACGCTCCTGCAGGCCCTTGACGACCTTCTTCTTGCCGCAGAAGACCACGAACGAGTACTCCACGCCCTCGTCGAGCTTCACCTTGCCGTAGCCGTAGGGCTCAATCTCCTTGAGGTAGGGCTTGTCGTTCTGGATGCCGGGCACCACGAAGGACTCGAGGGTGCCGTGGCCGGAGAGCTCGACCCACTCGGTCTTGTGGTAGCCACAGGCGTTGCAGCCCAGGTGCGGCGGGAACTCGATGGCACCGCACTCGGCGCACTTGCGGCCAAGGAGCTTCCCCTCGGCAACGCCGTCGTAGAACCTCTTGACGATTGGCTCCATGTCTTCAAGAAGCATCGTGTACCTCCTCTTGGTTGCTTGGCGTGCGCCGAGCGCTAGTCGTGGGTGCGAAGGATCTGGCAGCGGATGTTCTGGCCACCGCCAAAGCCGCGCAGGAACGTGGTCTGGGGGACCTTGGGCATCTGCGTGGCGCCGGCCTCCCCGCGCATCTGCTTGACGGCCTCGACGACGTCCGCAACGCCGGAGGCGCCATGTGCGTGACCAAAGTTGCAGCGGCCACCATGCGTGTTGATGGGCTTGTCGCCATCGAAGCCCATGCGGCCGTCGATGGCGTACTGCCACGCCTCGCCGCGCGGGATGTAGCCAACCTCCTCGGCCGCCACGATGTCGCCTGCCAGGAAGAAGTCGTTCACAAAGAGAAGGTCGAGTTCGTCGGGGCTCACGCCCGTGAGCTCGTAGACCTGCTCGGCACCAGCCTTCGTGCCGTTGTACTCGTTGTCCGGCGTGGCTCCCTCGAAGGCGGCGGCACCGGTACCCAGGACGTCAATCACCTTGTGGTCGAGTCCGCGCGCGACAGCCATGTCAGTGGGCATGACCACCAGGGCGGCGGCGCCGTCGCACTTGATCTCGAAGCCGGTCACGCGCAGGTACTGCGTGACCTTGGGGTTGCCAAAGCTCTTGAGGTAGGCGTCGGCGTCAGGAAGGTCGTTCTCCTTGGCCAGTTCGTCGAAGGTCTTTGTCGAGAAGGCCAGGGGGTTGAGCACGGCATCGCGCCTCAGGGACTTGGACACGCCGTTGAGGGCGTCGTCGATCTGCTCCGCCGAGAGGTCGTACTCCCAGCGGTACTTGTTGATCCAGTTGTCGAACGAGATGCCAAACGCGGAGTCAAACGGGCGGCCGTAGGCGCGGTCGTAGACCTTGGGGATCGAGGGCAGCATCTCGGAGAGCGGGAAGTCGCGGCGGAAGCAGCCTGGCGCGTCGACCACCGGAAGGGACGCCGCAAGGTCGACGGCACCCGAGAGCACCACGTCGTAGGTGCCCGAGGCAACCGCCTGCACGGCCTCCTGCAGGGCGACGTAGCCCGTGCAGCACGCCTCAGAGTGGTGAACCGAGCCAATGCCGCGGACGCCAAACCAATCAGCGACCTGCATGTTGGGCGTGAGCGAGTCGCCAATCATGAAGGGGTTGGCGGCGCCGTGGTAGAAGTACTGGATGTCGCGCGGCTCGAGACCCGCGTCCTGGATGGCCTCCAGCGCGGCATAGCCAAAGGCATCGCCCTCGCTCATGCCCTTCGTCTGGGGATGGTCCTCGAAGTTCTTGAAGGGAGTGCAGCCCACGCCCACGATGGACACGCTGCGCGCCTGCTTGCCAAGCTTGACCAAGACGATCACTCCTTTGCTCGTGTGTGCAGAGCTCTCACTGCGTACGAGCACAGGATATGGGGCACGCAGCCTGCTAGACGGGACATAACCACACACCATGTCCCGCAATGTGGGACACAGACGAGGTATATGTTTCTTTTCGCAGGAAAAGGCCAGTTGTTTGCGATGTCCAAAGAACGGAATGCCATAGGTGCGCACTTTTGGGCGTGCGCATAAACGCGCTGGTAGATGGGTTGTTCGAGCTACGCTATCTCCCGGGGACCAAGAGCGCGCCAGACCCCCGGCAAGCGGCCCCTACAAGCGGGCGAACGGGTCTTCGGGAAGCTCGAGCGCGGTCTTCTCGTCGATAAAGAGCGGCGAGTAGTACATGCGGTTGAGCATGGCGGCGACCTCGGTGGGCGGGATCTCCGGACGCTTCTCGAGCCAGTACTGGATGAGGTTGTTGTGGCCAGCTATCACAAACGAGAGGTACAGGTCGCGATGGAGCTCGGAGCCGCCAACCCCCTGCAGGCGAATGCGAAAGTACTCGTGCATGAGCATGGTCGCCCTATGCTGAAAGACGGGATCGCCGTGGTCGCTGTTGAGCGCCACGATCTTGTCGCGGTTCTTGCGAAGCACCTCCATACGGGCAACCATCGAATGCGTGGGCTTAAGCTCGGCCTTGTCGAACTGCACCCCCAGCGCCGTGTTGTTGATCGTCCGCATGGTGTCGAGAAGACCTGCCTCGAACTGCTTCACCACGTCCTCGACGCCATCGAAGTGCCGGTAGAAGGTCGAGCGCGAGACACCAGCCAGACGCACCACGTCAGCCACCTTGATGTCGGGGATGTCGGTTGACTCCATGAGGCAGAAGACTGCCTCCTCGATTCTCTCCTCGACGCTTTTCCTGGCTTTCCTCTCAGTGCCCCGCTTCACCCGCGCACCTCCCGAATGCTACCGCTTCCTGCGCATATGCTGAACTATAAACGATGGTGGCCCTGCCGCCCGCCCGCGCGAGACCAACGTGCGAGACGACATTCCCCTATTATTTTGTGTACTTGCACATACGACAAGAAGGACCTAGCCGTGGAACTCAAAGAGCTGCTCAAGCGCCTGCCCGAGGGATCCGTTGCCCTGAGGAAGCTCCGTGACCCAGAGGTCAACATCGACAACATCTGCTTCCTCACCCCCTCAACGAGGCGCACCCACCCCAATGTCCTGTATTTCTCGGACGACGTGCACCTGCCCGAGACGCCTCCCGCAGACATCCTCAACGTCGTCCTCTTTGGGTGTCAGGAGGTACCTGCGACGTATCTCGAGAGCCCCTCCTCCAACGTGGTGTTGCTCCACCTGGAGTTCAACCCCTTCTCCTGCTACAACGACGTCCAGGGATTCTTCCTCGAGGACATCCAGGTGACGGACATCGTTCGTCGCATGCTCACCGCCCACTTCACAAACAACGGCCTCCAGTACCTCATCGAGGAGGCGTCGCGCGCCCTGGGCAACCCCATTGTCGTTGTGGACAGCGCCTACCACTACGTGGCACGCCACGTGGAAGGCAGACTCGACCCAACCAACCGCATCAACAAAGTGCTTGAGCAGGAGTTTCACTACGAGTCTATCCTCGAGGACGGCGTTGCCTTCATCGAGCACGAACGGATCACCGAGCGCTGTGCGCAGTCTGCCCGGCCCATCGTGGTGTACAACGAGGTCCTTGGGGCAAACACCATGGTCACGCCCTCGGTGGTGCACGGGGTGACCATCGCCCACACCATGATGATCGAGCGCGACCATCCCTTCGGCGAGGTGGACGTGGAGTGCATGGCCCGTCTGGGGCGCTTCGTCGCCCAGGAGATGCAAAAGACCAACCTCTATGTTGCGAGCCGCGGGCAGATGGACTCCTACTTCCTGGTAAGCCTCCTCAACGACGAGCAGCCCAGCCATGCCGTAACCGCGCGGCGCCTGAGCGTGCTGGACTTTCGTCCCCTCCCCGCGCTCTACGTGGCAGTCTTCGACCCCAACCACGCAGACGTCGCCCCGCATGACCTCGAGTCCATTGCCATGCAGCTCACCGGCTGCCTCCAGAACAGCATCTACGCCACGTATGAGAAGGCGCTCGTGGTGCTCTTCTCTCGCGAGAAGGACGCCGGCCTAGGGACCTACACCGAGGAGCTTCTCCACAAGGTCGCCGACGTGAACGACCTCTCGGTGGGCGTGAGCAACGCCTTCGAGGACCTCACGCACATCCAGAGCCACTACGAGCAGGCACGCGCCGCCATCAGGGCGGGTCGCATGGTCTCGGTCTTTCTCGAGGACGGCCAGGTCTACCACTACTGCGACTATGCCTACGTGCAGATGCTCGACCTCACCAACGCGCAGTACAACCTGCTCAACTTTGTGCACCCCTCGCTCATGCGACTGGCACGCTACGACCGCGAGCACGGAACCGAGCTCATGGACACGCTCTTCATCTACCTGCAGAACGCCTGCAACACCCAGCGCTCGGCGAAGATGCTCAACCTCCACAAGAACACGCTGCTCTACCGCATGGGCCGCATCCGCGAGATTCTTGGGTGCAACCTCTCCTCGGGCGAGGACCAGTTCATGATCCAGCTGTCCTACCGCATCCTCTTCTTCCTCGACCTCTTCACGTCGCGCATCAGCACCACACGCGCGGATTTTAGGACCGAAGGGGACTAAAGAACAGCGCCGGACGCAGCACCTGCGCCCGGCGCGGACTCTCGTGCGAAAGAGGCCTGCTACACGGTGGGGAAGCTCAGCTTGCGGAAGTGCTCGGCCTGGTCGACCACGGATTCTTTCTTCTGCATGAACTCGATGCGGGTCTTGATGATCTCGTTCAGGTGCTCGGCGCGGGCCTTGTCGTCGTTGCGGTCGCGCATCAGGCCGTTCTCGGCAATCTTGAGCTTGGGCTTGCCGGTCTTCTCGTCCACCACGAGGTCGCCGCCGGCACCGCACACGGCGCACTCCCACGGGAACTCGACGCCGTCCCAGTGCTTGTCACCGGGGTAGACCAGGCTCGAGTGGCAGTTGGGGCACACGCCGTCATCCGGGTCGCCCAGCCAGGTGCGCTGGTCAAACGGGGTCTCCATGGCCTCCCAGATGTGCTCGCCCATCTCGCGGCAGCGCTCGACCTGCTCGGGGAAGATGAGCATCGAGCCGGGACGCGCGGAGCGCTGGATCATGTAGCGGTCGACGACCTGCAGCGACATGGTGAACATGGTGGCCTGCAGGCTCTCGAGCGCGAGCGGCTGCCAGTCGTGCATGGAGCCGCCAACGGCAATGAGGCCGGCGACGGTGTGCGGGTTCTCCTTCACGACGCCGATCTGCAGCAGGAACGAGAGCTCGTAGGCAAGGAAGCGCTGGGCAAAGCGGGTGTAGAGCGAGCTGGGCATGAGGTCGTAGGTGGGGACGGCGATAAGGACGCCGTTGCAGGTGTGCATCTCGGCAATCAGGCGGTCGACGTCGTCCTTGTCCTTGAGGACGCAGCCCTTGTACTCCTTGGTGGGGTCCTGCGCGATGGCACCCATTTGCATGGTGCAGCCCTCGCAGCCGGTGCAGGGCAGAATGTCGTAGTCGAACAGATTGATGAGCTCGCAGTCCGCGCCCTTGTCGCGCAGGACCTCGAGCGCCGCCTTGAGCGCGATCTCGCTGTTGCCGCCATGCATACCGGCGCAGATGCCCATTACCTTGTGCTGTGCCATGAAAGACCCCTCTCCTGGGATGTGGGATGCTTGGTGCGCAGCGCCGGCCCCTGCCGGTCCGCGCATGCCTCCCTGATGGTAGGCGGCGGGGTTCTCGCGGTATTCGTCTGACGAGACGAAACTGCGTCCGGGGTTGGGAGATGGGTTGTGCGAACGCACGGTGTCGGGTTGGAGCCCCACGGAAAGGGGCTCCCCGGCAACATGCCGGAGAGCCCCCGAGCCAGAGCTTGGCCTATATCGCCTAGCGATGGATGTACTCCCCCGCCTGGTACCTCGGCGGCACCACGGGCACCTCGATCCAGGACTCCCACTCGCCACCGGTATGGATGTTGTGGGTGCCGTGGTTCTCGGTATCCCAGGAGAGCGGCTCGAACCAGCCGTCGCGGATGTAGCGGCCAGAAATCTGCACGCGGAAGCGCTCGCCCTTGTGGTACACGCGGGCCGTAGGAACGATCGCGATGTCCACGGCACGGACCTCGCCCTCGGCCAGCTTGTTGGTGTCGGTCATCGTGTAGACCGGGGTGTGGGCCTTGGTGAGGCCGGTGTCCACGGTTGCACGAGAGACGCGGCACTTGCCCCACGCGCCGGGGTGCGGCTCGTCGAGCGTGAGCCAGGGCACCCAGTTGCCCTCGGCGTCGGCCTTCTGGACGTTCACGAAGAGGTCCATGTCGTCGAAGCCGTCGCACGAGACAAAGAGGTGCAGGTTCATGTAGCCCGTGATCTCGACGTCCTCCGGGAGCGTGAGGTCAAAGTCGAGCTCCTCGTCCTCCGGGTTGTAGCTGGCCTTGGCCTGCGTGGCCACCGGCTCGGTCGAGAGCGAGAAGCAGGAGCTCTTGTGGTCGAGCTCGGCGCACTCCTTGGGCGCGGACGCGTCGAGGTAGAGCTTCTTGTACTGCGTGCGCTTGATGGGCCACGCCTTCTCGGGACGCTGCTCCTGATAGTCGACGTCGTAGCCGTCCATGATGTCAAGACGGACGCGCGGCGTCATCTCCCAGCCGTTGTGGATCTCCTTGAGGTAGCGGTCGTAGTAGCGCAGCAGGTCCTCGAGGTTCTCGGGGTTGTAGGTGTCGGGCCACTCAAAGTCCCTGTGGGCACGCATCCACTTGAGGTGGCTGCGGCAGCGCCTCCAGGCGTTGAACGAGCCCGGCAGGTGGAAGTGCGACCAGCCGGCGGTCTGGTAGACGGGGATCTTGACCTTGCGCACGTCGGCACGCTTGTCGTTCCAGTAGGCGTTCATGTCGGGGTACATCTTGGCCATGGCGACCTGGTCGTCCACACCGTTGGGGCCCGTCACCTGCGCTGCGATGAACTTGTTGAACGAGAGGGCCGGGACGCCGCCCTCGAAGAAGCTCTCGCGGTAGAGGTCGGTCGTGCACTCCCACGGGGCAATGCAGACCAGGTGCGGAGGGCAGGTGGCCGCAATGCCCCACTGGTGCATGGCGACGCCGGAGTTGCCCGACATGCCGACCTTGCCGTTGGACCAGGGCTGGGCCGCGACCCACTCGACGAAGTCGTAGCCGTCCTCGCGGTCCTGGTGCGTGAACATGTGGACGGAGCCCTCGGAGTGGCCGGCACCGCGCACGTCCACGTTGGCCACGGCGTAGCCCTTGTAGCACCAGTAGAGCGGGTCGGGGGACTCGAACTTGGCGCACTTCGAGACCGTCGCGGGGGGCACGCCCATGATCTGCCACTCGCTCATGCCGTCGCCCGGGCGCTTGCCAAACCAGGACCAGGAGACGATCGTGGGATAGCGGCCGTCGCCCTCAGGCCTGTAGATGTCGCAGTAGATCTTGGTGCCGTCGCGCATGACCACTTCCTGGTCCTGCATGCACACGACGCCGTCCGCGGCCTGGTAGGTGTGGGGGTTGAAGGGCGGGCAGAAGCCCTGGCCCATGCGGGCCATGGGGTCGTCGCTCGCGGAGAGGTCGACCTCGGCCTGGTTGTCGTTGGGCTGGCGCGCAACGCGGTAGGCCGCCATGACCTCGTCCTCGCCAAAGGCCTCGCGGTGGAGGAAGATGTAGCCCTCAGTGTCGGGGTCCCAGTAGATGGGGCACTCGTCCTCGTCGAAGCTCGCGCACTCGCCCGTCATCTGGATGAGGTCGTGGAGCTTCTTGTCAGTGACAGGAACCCAGTCCTCGGGAATCCTAGGCTCAAGAAACATCTGCCGCCCCCTACTGGTCCAGGAGGTCGCAGACAAAGTCCGTGGCCTCGCCAAACGTTGCGCAGCGACGGAACTTCATGTACGGAACCTCAATGTCCAGCTCGTCCTCGAGGTAGGTCGTGATCTGCGAGACCTGCACCGACTTGATGCCGAGGTCTGCGAACTTGGTGTCCTCCGTGAACTCGGAGGGGTCCTTACCAAAGAGCTGGCTGGCTCGAGTGGTGAGCGCGTCCCAAACTTCCTGACGATCCTGGTCCATGTCTGCCCCTTTCGCGGCGTCAATAAAGCTTCTGACGCATATGAGTTTGGGGCCAGACGGCTGGCCGGACAATGTAAGTGGATTCAAATTGGGGCTGCCGGGCTAAGGGCGCATTGTGCAGCAGTGCAAAGGAACGCTGAGAGGTGCTGGGCTGCCTTTTACTATCGCCCGGTTTTCTCGCCGCCGAGAAGGGCCATGGCATCGCGCATGCAAACCCGATGGACGCAAATCGCCGGCTCCTCTCGCATGGCACAGGTCACCGCATGACCATCGACCAGCACATACGCGGTCTTCCAGCCGGCAGGCAGATGCCCGCCGCGCACGTCGAAGGCAAAGCCGCGGCCATCGGCCTTGAGCACGGCCTCCACGTGCGTCCACGCGAGCGCGAACGACAGCGCCGGGTCTGGCGCACTCTCAACCCGCTCGATGTGCTCGGCAGAGAGCACACCACGCAGGGCGTCCCGCTGGAGGCTGCCGTACTGGGCGGGCACCTCCTCAACGTCCACGCCAACCACGCCGTCAGCCACCGCAAGGATGGTCATAGCGTCGTCGTGCGAAAGCCCAATGTGTGGGGAGCCCGCAGCCAGTTCCGGCTTGCCCTCGGGCCCCAAGGAAAGCTGCTCGTCTGTGCGCACGTCGAGGACGCTCGCCAGGAGGAGTCCCGCGGCGAACTCGCCCAACCGCGTGGGCTCGGGTGCCTTCGTCGCAGCCTTCTCACGATAGCGCGGACAAACGAGCCCCAGGTGAGAGGCCCAGTCTACGGGGGCGGCCTCGAGCGTCATGATGTGTAGGTCAACGTGCATGCGCATACTCCGCGTGAGGCATCGAACAAGAAGGCGGGCCCAGCGCCTGGCGCCGGACCCGCCGTGACACCTGCCAGCCAGTGCCGACAGGGCACCGCACGGCGCTTCTCGCCTAGATGGCGACGATGTTCACCAGGCGCCCGGGCACCACGACAACCTTCTTCACCGTCTTGCCGGCGATCTGCTCGGCCACCGCCTCGCGGGCCGCTGCCTCGAGCTCCTCCTTGGAGGCGTCCGCGGCCACCTTGATGCGGGCACGAACCTTGCCCTTGACCTGCACCGCGATCTCGACCATGTCGCTCTTGGCCTGCTCGGCGTCAAACTCGGGCCAGGGCTCGTTGTAGACGGAGCCGGAAAGCCCCAGCGCCTCGTGGAAGAGCTCCTCGGACCAGTGCGGGCAGATGGGGGCGAGCATGGTCACGATGTCGTGGGCCACGCGCCACGCGAGGGCGGCGTCACGCTTGTCCTCGGGAACGTCGTTCACGTACTTGGAGGCGGCGTTCACGAGCTCCATCGAGGCGGAGATGGCCGTGTTGAACTGGCCGCGGTCGAAGTCGTTCGTGCACTTGATGCCCAGCTCGTGGAGGGCGCGGTTGAGCTCCGCGCTGGCACCGGAGAGCTTTGCGGCATCGACCTCCCCCCTCTTGGCACCGTGCGAGAGCAGCCACACCACGCGCCAGGCGCGCTTGATGAAGCGGTTGGCGCCCGCGACAGCCTCGGGGTCCCAGTCGAAGTCCTTCTCGGGCGGAGCCACGAAGAGGATGGCCAGGCGCATGGTGTCCGCGCCGTAGGGATCAATCACGCTGGAGGGCGGGACCACGTTGCCCTTGGACTTGGACATGGTGTCGCCGTTCTCGTCCTTGACCATGCCCTGGCAGAGCAGGTTGGTGAAGGGCTCGTCCTCGTCGACCATGCCCATGTCGCGCAGGACCTTGGTCCAGAAGCGCGAGTAGAGCAGGTGGAGAATTGCGTGCTCGATGCCGCCGATGTAGTTGTCGACGGGCATCCAGCGGTCCACCGCCTCCTTGGAGAAGGGGGACTTGTCGTTGTGGGGGTCGGTGTAGCGCAGGTAGTACCAGCTGGAGCACGTGAAGGTGTCCATGGTGTCGGTGATGCGCTTGGCCGGCTTGCCGCACTTGGGGCAGGTGGTCTCGTAGAACTCGGGGCACTCGGCGAGCGTCTCGCCGGCGCCGAGGTCGAGGTTGTCAGGCAGGCGCACCGGGAGCTGATCCTCGGGCACGGGCACGTCGCCGCAGCAGTCGCAGTGGACCATGGGGATGGGGTTGCCCCAGTAGCGCTGGCGGCTGATGAGCCAGTCGCGCAGGCGGAACTGCACCTTGGTACGACCGCAGCCGTGCTCTTCGAGCCAGGCGACGATGGCGTCCACCGCCTCGGAGTGCTTGCCGCCCTTCATGCCCGTGAACTGACCGGACTGGACGAGGTAGCCCTCGGCCGCCATGGCCTGGTCCCAGTCGACGTTGGTCACGCGCAGCTCGCGCTCGTCCTTGAGCTCGTCGTAGAGGGGGTCCTCCTTCTGACAGATGATGGGCGGGATGGGCAGACCGTACTTGCGGGCGAAGTCAAAGTCGCGCTGGTCGCCGCAGGGGACGCCCATGACGGCACCGGTGCCGTAGTCGAGAAGGACGTAGTCGGCAACCCACAGCGGGGCGGGCTTGCCGGTCACGGGGTTGATCACGTAGCGGCCGGTGAAGACGCCGTGCTTCTCGCGCGCGGAGCCCTGGCGGTCGACCGAGGAGACCTTCTCGGTGGCCTCCTTGAGACGCAGGTAGTCGGCCTCGTACTGGGTGCCCTTGACGAGCTCGGCGGCAAGGTCGCTCTCGGGCGGGAGCACCATGAACGAGACGCCGAAGATGGTGTCGGCGCGCGTGGTGAAGACGGAAATGGTGCGGTCGGTGGGCGTCACCCCGTCCTCGGCGGCCAGCTTGAAGTCAATTTCGGCGCCCTCGGAGCGGCCGATCCAGTTGCGCTGCTGGGCCTTTACGTTCTCGGGCCAGCCGGTGAGCTTATCGAGGTCGTCAAGGAGCTCCTGAGCATAGTCGGTAATCTTGAGGTACCACTGGGAGAGCTCGCGCTTCTCGGGGATGGAGCCGCAGCGCCAGCAGCGACCCTCCACGACCTGCTCGTTGGCGAGGACGGTCTTGCAGGTGGGGCACCAGTTGACGGGGCTGGTGGCGCGATACGCCAGGCCGCGCTTCCACATCTCGATGAACATCCACTGGCCCCACTTGTAGTACTCGGGGTCGCAGGTGTTGAACATGCGGTCGTAGTCGTACGAGAAGCCCATGCGCTTCATGGTCTTGACAGCCTGCGCGATGTTCTGGTACGTCCACTTGGCCGCCTGGGTGTGGTGCTTGATGGCGGCGTTCTCGGCGGGGAGGCCAAAGGCGTCGAAGCCCATGGGGTGCAGCACGTCGTAGCCGCGCATGCGGGCCTGGCGCGCCATGGCGTCTCCGATGGTGTAGTTGCGCGCGTGGCCCATGTGAAGGTCGCCCGAAGGGTACGGGAACATCTCAAGGACGTACTTCTTGGGCTTGGAGGGGTCCTCGTCGGTCTTGTAGAGCTCCTCGTCCTCCCAGGTCTTCTGCCACTTGGTTTCTATGGCCTGCGCGTCGTAGGCAGGCACCTCGAAGTCATTCTGTTGAGTGCTGTCGCACATGTGAAGCCCCTTCTCGCTCCTTTGCATAGCCTGTCGATTCTAGCAGGTATCCCCCAACGTGGCAGGGATGTGGAACCTGCTTGACACACTGGGCAGGGGGCGGTCCCGTGGCGGTAGCGGTCCCGTGGCGGCGGTCCCGTGGCGGCACCGAACCCGCAGCCCGTGCCCTTCTCGGCGGCGGCCCTATGCCCTCGGTGCCTCTCTCCGCGGAAAATAGCTCATTTAATATCTGCGCCGCGTTTCCGCAGGTAATCTATACCAGTTTAAAGAGAATGAGCCAAACTCCGCGACCGGTCACTGTGTCGGGCGTCATTCCAGGCGTTGGTCTTCTCTCGCACTTGTTATTGCACGTTATTTCTCGCAAGAAGTACATTTTCCCTGTTGACGTATTTTTTCTCAGGAATATCGCGCAATAAATCGAGCGAAGAAACCCTCGCGCCCCAAGAGGAGGCCCCAGGAGAGCCGAGATGCACGCCGCCCGCCCTGCTCGGGACGGGCACCGCACCTGTTCGCAAGGCAATCACTTCCCCTTTTGAGGACGCCGCAATGACCAATGGCCGCATCAAGACAGGTCTCGGTTGCTGTTCAACCGTTGAACAGGTTTGGTTAATCAGGAGGAGGTGAGCGCATGGGGACCGCCGAACATCATGACTGGAGAATCGCCGAGGTAGAGCGCCGGGTAAGCCTTTCTCGCCGCGACATCCTGCACGCCTGTTACCAGGGCCGCGCGTCGAGTGACCTAGAATGCCCATCTCCGCCGACAGACAACCAAGGAGGTACGGATGGAGAAGCCGGAAAAGAACGCATCAAGGCAATCCCGCAGAGTGGAAGGTTTGGCTTGCATTTCTCGTTGTGGGGGCGGCACTGGGGGCATTCCTCTACACACGCGTCCGCGAGGAGGGCGAGCTGGTGAGCACCTCATCTCGAACACCCCAGACATGGACAAGAGCGGCGGCCTTCTCGACGAGGCAAGGACGAACGCCGAGGGCCAGCTAACCCAGATCTTCAACGCGGCCTTCGAGAAGGACACCTACACGCTGGACTTCACGTATCGAGACGCGGGGGACGAGTAGCGCGAGCAGACTCTGCTCCCCCGAGGCGTCAGGAGTGCACATGGGCCGTGCAGTTCGCGCTTCTCGGTCGAGGGATTATCGAATCTCCCGCACATGCCGCACACGGGACCGCTCCGCCCCGCTCGTCCGACACGGCATCCCACGGGGTAGAATTGCCGCAATGCATCGCACAAGCTCCGCTCCGTGACACTGGAGGAATCATGGCTGACAGCACGCAGGACTTCAATATGGACATCCCCGAGCCGGAGCTGGAGTTTGGCGACCCCGCACCGGCCGCGCCAGACCCCGCTCCCGTCACACCGCCGGCGCCCGCTCCCGCAAACGACCCCGCCCAGTCCCTCTCGCCCGCCGAGCAAGAGAAGGTCGATGCCTTTGTCGAGAAAATCGACATCACGGACACCGCAGGCGTCCTCTCCTACGGCGTTGGCTCCCAGCGCAAGGTCTCCGAGTTCTCCGAGCGCGCCCTCGCCGGTGTGCGCAACAACGACCTCGGCGAGATCGGCAACGACATCAGCTCCCTCATCGTGACGCTCAAGGACTTTGACCCCGAGAAGCAGGAGAAGTCCGGTCCTCTCGCCATCTTCCGCAAGGCGAAGAACAACCTCGAGGCGCTGCGCACGCGCTATACCGCGGTCGAGAAGAACGTCCGCGAGATCTCCGACACCCTCGAGGGGCACCAGCGAACGCTCCTCAAGGACATCGCGACGCTCGACCAGCTCTACGCGCTCAACGAGGCGTACTTCAAGGAGCTCACGATGTACGTGGTGGCGGGCAAGGAGAAGCTCGAGCAGGTGCGTACGGGCGAGCTTGCCCAGCTCCAGGCAAAGGCCGCCGAGACCGGCCTTGCCGAGGACGCCCAGGCCGCGCGCGACCTGTCGCAGAAGTGCGATCGCTTCGAGAAGCGCATCTACGACCTTGAGCTCACGCGCCAGGTGGCCCTCCAGACGGCGCCGCAGATTCGCATGGTCCAGGCCTCGGACGCTGTGATGGCTGAGAAGATCCAATCGACGGTGGTCAACACCATCCCGCTCTGGAAGAACCAGATGGTCATCGCGTTGGGCATCGAGCACGCCACGCAGGCCGCACGTGCCCAGCGCGAGGTCGCGGACATGACGAACGAGCTCCTCAAGAAGAACGCCGACAAGCTCAAGGTGGCAACGGTCGACGCCGCCCGCGAGGCAGAGCGAGGCGTGGTGGACATCGAGACCTTGAAGCACACCAACGAGCAGCTCATCTCGACGCTCGACGAGGTCAAGCGCGTGCAGGCGGAGGGGCGCGAGAAGCGCCGCCAGGCCGAGGGCGAGCTCGCGCAGATCGAGGACGAGCTCAAGGCCAAACTCCTCGACGCCTCGCGGGATTAAACTCCCCGGCAATGGGATTCCATTGCCGGGGAACTCAATCCCGCCGCAGGATGCGCGAGACCGTTGAGGTGCCGAGACCCCAGATCCTCGCAATCGTCTTACCACTCAGCCCGTGATTGCTCATAAGACGGATAATTTCATCTCGCTTGGGACGGTTAATCCCCCGAAGCTCGCTGGAGGTTTTCACGCCAGCTAGGCTAATCGCCAGAGCAAGCGCATCCTCGTCTTGAAGCCGGTCATCGTTGTTCAGCCGTGTCGCATCCCAGACAACGTCCCGCGGCGAGCCCTTATACGCATCGAATGCCTCAAAGCTTCCGAAGTAACCAAGGAGCACGCTCGTGTCCACCACCCAATGGGTACCCGCGTACTCCTGGTAGCTACTCCAGTGATACTCGCGCATGGACGCTATCCCAGCGGCTTCGGGATTCATGTGCACATAGTAAACTGTGGCAACTAGCTGCGCGTCATTGCTAATGGGCTTGCTCCAGAAGCCTCCCTGGAAGAGGGTGCCCTCGCGACCAGTTCGAGTATTGAAGTATTTGCTGTAGGCCCAATCAACCTTGGACATGAAGGTGCTTACGGCAGACGGGGACTCGCCGAAGTCAACAACAAGGTGCACGTGGTTGGTCATGAGAACCCAAGCGATAATACGCGCGCCGGTCTTCTCGCGCGCCTCTTTGAGCAGCCTGAGGTAACACCGACGGTCAGCATCGTCCTCAAAGAGCGCCACCTTTCCTGCGCTCCGCACGACAACGTGATAGTAACCAGACTCGCTCAAACTGCGCCTGGGCATGCAGACCCCCTCCCGTCGAGTGGTGGTTATCTGTACCCCAGAACTTGCAGTGGGATTCAACTCCCCGGCAACGGGATTCCATTGCCGGGGAACGGGATTCCATTGCCGGGGAGTTTAATCCCGCGAGAGGCCGTCCTGTTTGAGCATCGTGCGCAAAACCTCGATATCGCTGTGGACGTCGATGGACTGGTCAAGCACCAGCTCGTCCGAAAGCTTCGAAAGGGCCTCGTCCATCTGCACAAACGACCCGCGCAGCTCCGAGAGCGTCCTCACCGCCTCAGGTCCGCCCGCGTGGCCCTCCAGCTCCGCATAAGACGCCGCGAGCTTGGCCGTGGTGGGAAGGTAGTACGTCGCCGCCCGACGCAGCTGCGACGCAACCTCGGGATGGTGCATGACATACGCACAGATGTCCTCGGTCTTCGAGGCAACGCGCTCAAGCGTCGTGCGAATCTCTGCCCCACGAATCTTCGAGGCGCTGTCACGAATCTGCTCTACGCTTTGCGTGGCGGCGGCCAGCACTTCTCGCGCCTCTTCCGGCAAGCCGGCAGAGTCCGAACCCTCGCCGGTCGAGCTGGATACCTGCGCAGGGCGCCTTCTCCCCTGCGCGTCGCCCCAAGCCCCGTCGGTAAGGTAGAGCATCTTCCTGCCATCTGCGACATCCAAATGCCCCTCGGGAATAAGGCCCCTGGTAATGGCCTCGTCGAGCACCGACACCAGCTCGGGCACGGCAACGCCCGCCTCGCCGGCAAGCTCGGGCACGGCAACGCTCTGGCGCTCCCCCACGGCCTTGTCAACGCGCCGCAGTACTTGCGCGAAGTTCTTCTCGTGCCTACCCCTGCCGACAAGACGCGCACCCACTGCCGCGGCCACGGCGCCCAGCGCCATGGTCACGATGCCAGAGACCGGACCCAAGACGAGAAGGCCCAGCCCCACGACCACCAAGGGAAGCGCCAGAAAGACGAGGAGAGCAAACCCCACCCACATGCACCAGCGAGCCCGGCTCACATCCTGCGGATCGCTGATAACGTAAGGCGATTGAACGTCTCGGCCAAAGGTGCTCAGCTGCTGTCCAACGTCACGGACGGCTTTCGCAAGCGACTTCGAGACCCCAGAGAAGTCAATCTGCGAGAAGGCCTCGCCCACCTGTCGCGCAGCATCGGTACCAGCGCGGCGTATGTTGTCGAAGTCCTTCTCGTCCACCCCTGACCTCCCATTGTCAGGCAAGACAAGGCAGGAGCAGCCCCTCGCCGATGAGACAAAGGGACTGTCCCTTTGTCTCACGACCGGAAGTTCACCTGCTGGCTGGAGTCCTTGAGGAGCACGTCGTGCGCGCCGCCCTCAACGAGCGAGGTGGCCGAGACGAGCGTGAGCTTGGCCTTGTCGCGGAACTCCGCCAGATCGAGAGCACCGCAGTTGCACATCGTGGAGCGGACCTTGAGCAGAGAGTTGTCGACGTTCTCCTTGAGCGGGCCGGCATAGGGCACGTAGGAGTCGACGCCCTCGACAAACGAGAGGCCCTTCTTGTTGCCACCCAGGTCGTAGCGCTGCCAGTTGCGGGCACGCGCAGAGCCCTCGCCCCAGTACTCCTTCATGTAGGAGCCGTTCACGTTGACGCGGCGCGTGGGGCTCTCGTCGAAGCGGGCGAAGTAGCGCCCGAGCATGAGGAAGTCGGCGCCCATGGCCAGTGCGAGCGTCATGTGGTAGTCGTAGACGATGCCGCCGTCGGAGCACACGGGCACGTAGACGCCGGTCTCCTCGAAGTACTCGTCACGCGCGCGACACACGTCGATAAGCGCGGAGGCCTGGCCGCGGCCGATGCCCTTCTGCTCGCGCGTGATGCAGATGGAGCCACCGCCGATGCCAACCTTCACGAAGTCCGCGCCGCAGTCGGCAAGAAAGCGGAAGCCCTCGGCGTCGACCACGTTGCCGGCACCCACGCGCACGGAGTCGCCGTAGTTCTCGCGAATCCAGGCGAGCGTGCGCTTCTGCCACTCCGAGAAGCCCTCGGAGGAGTCGATGCAGAGAACGTCGGCACCGGCCTCAACCAGCTTGGGGACACGCTCGGCATAGTCGCGCGTGTTGATGCCGGCACCCACGAGGTAGCGCTTGTGCTGGTCGAGAAGCTCATCCGGGCGGGACTTGTGGGAGTCGTAGTCCTTGCGGAAGACCAGCGCAACCAGGCGGTTGTCAGCATCGACGATGGGCAGCTGGTTGAGCTTGTTGTCCCAGATGATGTCATTTGCGGTCTTGAGCGAGGTCCCATCCTCGGCGACGATCATCTTCTCGCGCGGCGTCATGAACTCGGAGACGAGCTTGGCGCGGTCGTCACGAGAGGGGCGATAGTCGCGCGAGGTCACAATGCCCACAAGGTGGCCATGGGAGGTGCCGTCGTCGGTGACGGGCATGGTGGAGTGGCCGGTGCGCTCCTTCATCTCCATGACCTGGCCAAGCGTCATGTCGGGTGTTAGCGTGGAGTCGGAGACCACGAAGCCGGCCTTGTAGGACTTCACCTCTCGCACCATGGCAGCCTCGTCGTCGGCGCTCTGGGAGCCGTAGATGAAGGAGAGGCCGCCCTCCTGGGCGAGAGCAACGGCCAGCTTGGGACCGGAGACTGCCTGCATGATTGCGGAAACCATGGGGATGTTGAGGCTCAGGGCCGGCTCCTCGCCGCGCTTGTAGCGCACGAGGGGCGTGCGGAGCGAGACATTCGCGGGGATGTTCTCCGCCGAGGAATAACCAGGTACGAGAAGGTACTCAGAGAAGGTATGGGATTCCCCTTCGAAGAACGTTGCCATGCGCGTGCGCTCCTACTCTCCGCCAATGCGGTGCCGGTGGACACTTTTCGGGCCATTGTAGCATCAGGCAGGCCACGGATAGGCACCGTCGGCCGAGCTGCGAGAACGCACCATAGGGGATGCCGCAAATATCGGACGGTTAGGATTTTTCCGAACGGTTAGAGGGGCCCAACCGTTCGAAATCTGCGGCACCTCGACAATGCCGCGGGCTCTCGCCGTTTAGGGGCGGCTAACCGTTCGAAATCCGCGGCCAGACGCGGCCCACCCCGGCGCAACGCCCCCGCGCCTAGCTGGCCGCATCCTCGCCCAGCACATCCTCAACGTTCACGGCAATGTCGTGCTTGGTGGGAATCCACTCGACCTTCTTGAAGAGCGCCACCACGGCCATGGGTATGTAGGTCATCATGAAGAGCGGGAAAGTGAACAGGTTGGCGAAGATGATCCAACGCCTGCTCTTGTGGCAGTGGATGTGCTTGCGCTCGGCGATGGTCGTAATGACGGCGAGAAGGAAAAACACGACGTACATCGACGCAAACGTCATGATCAGCGACCCCACGCACATGGAGAGCTCGGCCTCCGTCGCAATGAAGCCGTGGCTCAGGCCACCCACAATAAGGTAGGTCGCGTTCACAAAGGCCGAGAGAAGCGTGAGGATCATGCCCGGGGCTATGGTCATGAGCATGTCGTACGACGCAAAGCGTCCATGGCGAATCCCGTGGAAAAGGTCTCTGCAATACGAGAAGAATACCTGGTAGAACCCCTTGGTCCACCGCAGGCGCTGAACCCAGCTGGCCTTGAAGGTGACGGGTTGCTCGTCAAAAAACTCTGCCGGGGCATAGCCAATCTGGATGTTGTTCGCACAGCAAAACGTTGAGAACTGGATGTCCTCCGTCAGGGTGTGGAAGTCCCACCCGTGCATGCCCTTGATGATCTTGCCCGAGACGAGCCAGCCGGACCCAGAGATGGCGCAGCTCGTGCCCACCATCATGCGGGCGTTGTTCAGGAACTTGGCCTCGCGCATGAACCACAGGGCGTTGGCCGCCGAGATCCAGCTGGAGTCGAAGTTCTTCGAGTTGCGATAGCTCGTGCACACCAGGTAGCCGGCGTCGAAGGCGTCGTTCATGATGCGGACGTAGTTGGGCGAGACGAGATTGTCTGCGTCGAACACAAAGAAGCCCTCGTACTTGTCGCCATACTCGTTGAGGATGCGGTCAAAGCCGTAGTCCATAGCCCAGCTCTTGCCACGACGCGCGAGGTCGTTCCTGTCCCAGACAATGGCCCCGGCGCGCTCCGCCTCCTCGTGGGTGTTGTCGGTGCAGGCGTCGCACACCACAAAGACATCCATGAGCTCGCGCGGGTAGTCCTGGGCGAGAATCGAGCGCACGAGGTTGCCAATGACCGGCTCCTCGTTGTGCGCCGAGATGAAGAAGGCATACCGGTGCAGCTTCTTTGCCGCAGGCAGCTTGACCGTGCCGCGCGCCGCCACGCGGATGAGATAGACAAACTGGTAGAAGTACGCCAGCGTGAAGAAGAGCCACACAACCATGTTGAAGATCACGATGGGCGTGAGTCCGATCCTGTTGAACTCCATAGCAAGCTCTCTCTCACGAGGCCGCGCACACCATACAACGCACGCGAGGCGACTGCGTTACACCCCAAGCTGCGGACAGATGCGCTCCCCTGCCTCGGTTCGTCCCATTGAGGTATCCTTCAGCGATTCTAGTACAGAGCGCAGGTCCTCCGGCAGCTCATCGGCAAGCTCGATGGTCTCTCCGGTCACGGGGTGGTCAAAGCGGATGTGCCACGAGTGAAGAAACTGCCTGGTAAGTCCCAGGTTCTGGCGAAGGTCGCCACGTCCGTAGAGCGGGTCTCCCACCACGCAGTGGCCAATGTGGCGCATGTGGACGCGAATCTGATGCGTGCGGCCGGTATAGAGGTGGCATTCGAGAAGCGTGTAGCCATCGTCGCGGCGGCCTGCCTCAAAGCGCTCGAGCGTGGTGAACGTGGTGATTGCCTCGCGGGCACCCGGGTCGTCGGTCACCATCATGCGCAGGCGGTCCCTCGTCGAGCGCGCGATGCCACTCTCTATGGTGCCCTTGTCGGGCGCCACATAGCCCTGCACAAGCGTAACGTAGCGACGGTCGAGCACGCGCAGGCGGATAAGGTCCTGCAGGGCCTTCTGGGTCTCGTCGTCCTTGGCGGCAACCATGAGGCCAGAGGTGTCCATGTCAAGGCGGTGCACAATGCCCGGCCGGTCATCGCCCTGGAGGCGTCCCAGGTGAGCGGCGCCGCAATGTGCGACAAGGGCGTTAGCCAACGTGTCGTCGACGTGGCCGGGACTGGGGTGGCACACCAGACCGGACTGCTTCGAGAGGACCATGAGGTACTGGTCCTCAAAGCGTATGTCCAACGGAATGTAGGGGTTAGGTGCCAGGGTGCCCGTGGCGGGCTCCTCCTCGGGAAGCGTCACCTGGAGGCGGTCGCCCAGGCAGAGCCGCTCACTTTTGGACGAGACGGGCGTGGCGTTGAGCGTCACGCGCCCCTCTTCGACGAGACGTGCGCAGGCGCTTCTCGACGGCATGCCGTCCTGCGCCGAGAGAAACGCGTCGATGCGGGTACCATCGCCCTCGGGTCCCACGAGCAGGCCAACGAGACGATCAGGCATCCTGGCTGTCTCCGACGCTTGATGACGAGACGGAAGTCCGGGGATGCTCGCCGGCCTCGGCGGAGACCGTGGGCTCATCGACCATCACCAGGTAGAGGATGACCGAGACGACAATGCCCACTGTGACAAAGATGTCTGCCACGTTGAACACGGGAAAGTCCATGAACGTGGTGGCAAAGAAATCCGTGACATAGCCAAACATCATGCGGTCGATCATGTTGCCCACGCCACCGCCGCAGACGCAGGCGACAGATACCACCAGGGGCATGGGCAGGCCATCGTGCGACCACACAAGCCAGATGCCAAAGGCCAGCACGACGGCAGCGAAGACGATGAACACGGGGCCGGCGCCCTCCCCAAGGGAGAACGCCGCACCCGTGTTCTTCACGAATGAAAGGTCCAGGACCCCCGGAATGAACTCCTGGGGTTGCCCAGAGACAAGAGACGCACGCGCGGCGGCCTTGGTGACCTGGTCGACGAGAACGGCAAGCACGCAGACGACCCAGAACACAACGAGCCGAGCGCCTCGCCATGACCGTGCCCTATGCATTGCGTCAACTGTCACAAAAGCCCCCTACGTACGTTTCCCAACAACTTCCCTAAGTGCGCTACCCCTGCTGAGACGCGCCCTCAACCGCGTCGTGGCAACGCTCGCACAGGCCGTCCTCGCCAAGCTCGCGCCAGTTCCAGCACCTGGGGCAACGCTCGCCCTCGGCATGGCTAACGGTGGCAGAGAACTCCTCGCCAGCAGAGGTCGAGACCGCAGAGCACACAAGCGGCTCGGCGAGGTCGATGCCCGTCGCGGCAAGCTCGTCCAGAGCCTCTGCCGGCATGGTGAGCGAAGCGCGAGCGGCCTGTGAGGTCTTCTCGGGAATGACGCCCTCCGAGGTGGCCTCCTCATACGCCTTGGTGAAGGCGCTCCTCGCCTCGACGAGAGCCTTGTGCGCCTTGAGGAGCGGCTCGTACTCGGCCTCCGTCATGGGCGCCTGGTACCAGTCGAGCAGCGCCGCGTGCTCCTGGTTGTCCCGCATGGAGGCGGGCAGGTGCGGCATGACCTCGTCGGTGGTGTAGACCAGGATGGGCTGGAAGTCGTGGATGAGCATCGACAGGATGTAGGCCCAGGTGGTCTGCGCGGAGCGACGCTCGGGCGAGTTGGAGGCACCGCAGTAGACGCGGTCCTTCGTCGCGTTGAGGTAGCCGTTGGAGAGCTCGGTCACATAGTCGTAGAGCGTGCGGAAGACCACGTTGAAGCGATAGCCCTCGTAGGCGCGGGCCACGGTGTCGTGGACCTCGCACATGTGCGCAAGCGTGATGCGGTCGTACGGCGTGAGCTCTGCCACGGGAACGCCCTGCGTGGCAGGGTCGAACTGGTCCTCGATCTCGCCGAGAAGGAACCTGAAGGTGTTGCGAATCTTGCGGTAGGCGTCACCAACGTGGCCGAGGATCGTGTCGTCGCAGGGAACGTCGGTCGAGGTGTCGACCGAGGCGACCCACAGACGAAGCACGTCGGCACCACGGGTGTCGCACTCCTTGTTGGGGTCAATCACGTTGCCGAGCGACTTGGACATCTTGCGGCCCTGGCCGTCCAGCGTGAAGCCCTGGGAGACGATCGACTTGTACGGCGCCACGTCGTACGCGCCCACCGAGGTCATGAGCGAGCTCATGAACCAGCCGCGGTGCTGGTCGGAGCCCTCGAGGTACATGTCGGCCGGGAACTTGAGGTAGCCGCGGTGCTTGCACACGGCGGTGTGGCTCACGCCCGAGTCCCACCACACATCGAGGATGTCGGAGTTGGCCTTGAGGTTGTGGCCGCCGCACTTGGGGCAGACGCAGGCATCGCCCAGGTAGCTCGCGGGGTCCTCGGTGAACCAGGCGTCGGAGCCCTTCTCGCGGAAGAGTTCAATGACCTTGTCGAGCGTGGCGTCGTTCATGACCGTCTCGCCGCAGTCCTGGCAGGTGTAGGCCGGAATGGGCACGCCCCAGTTGCGCTGGCGGGAGATGCACCAGTCGGGACGGCCCTCGACCATCGAGGTGATGCGGTTGCGCGAATGGGCAGGATAGAACTTGACCTTCTCGAGCTCGCGCAGGGCATCCTTGCGCAGGCCGGTCTTGTCCATCGAGACAAACCACTGGCTCGTGGCACGGAAGATGACAGGCTCCTTGCAGCGCCAGCAGTGCGGGTAGCTGTGCGTGATGTCCTCGTGCAGGATCAGCGTGCCGCGCTCCTGGAGCCACTCGATGATCTTGGGGTTGGCGTCGTTCACGTTCATGCCGGACCATGGGCCGCCGGTCCCCATGCCGTCGCCCTTGTAGAAGTTGCCGTCGTCGTCGACGGGCATCACGACGGGAATGCCAAAGCGCATGCCCGCGTTGTAGTCGTCGACGCCGTGGCCGGGCGCGGTGTGGACAACGCCAGTGCCGTCGTCGAGCGTGACGTAGTCAGCGTAGATGAACTCGCCTTCGACACCCTGGTCGCCAAAGATTGGCTGCTTGTACTTGTTGTGACAGAGCTCGGTGCCGGTCATGCGCCAGACCTCGCCATCGGCGCGGCGCGCGAGCTCGTAGGACTCGTAGCCAAACTTGGCACAGTCCTTCTCGACAAGCGCCTCGGCCATTATCTCGGCGCGTCCGTCGACCAGCACGGCGACGTAGTCCGCCTCCGGGTGCAGGATGACCGCGTCGTCTGCAGGGAGGGTCCACGGGGTCGTGGTCCAGATGTCCACCCAGAGGTTGCCCTTGTAGGCCTCGAGGCCCTCGGGGACCGTAGTCATCTCGAAGCGGACGAAGATGGCAGGCGAGACCTCGTCGCCGTACTCGATCTCGGCCTCGGCGAGCGCCGTGTGGCAGTGGGTGCACCAGTGCACGGGCTTGCGTCCGCGGTAGATGGCGCCCTTGTCGAAGATGGCCTTGAAGATCTCGACGTCAGTGGCGTCGTAGTCATGGGTGTAGGTGAGGTAGGGGTTGTCCCACTCCGCGAGCACGCCCAGGCGCTTGAAGCCCTGGCGCTGGGTGTCGACCTGCTCAACGGCCATCTTACGGCAGAGCTCGCGAATCTTGACCGTGGGAAGCTGGTTGAACTTCTCGGTGCCCAGCATCTCCTCGACCTTGTGCTCGATGGGCTGGCCGTGGCAGTCCCAGCCGGGGATGTACGGCGTCTGGTAGCCGCGCATGGCCCAGTAGCGGTTGATGATGTCCTTGCTGATCTTGTTCTGGGCGTGACCAAGGTGGATGGGGCCGTTGGCGTACGGAGGGCCATCGTGCAGGACGAACTTATCGTGCCCCTCGTTCTTCTTGAGGAGCTGTTCGTAGAGCTTGTCCTCCTCCCACTGGGCGAGGCGCTTGGGCTCGTTCTGCGCGAGCGACGCCCTCATGGGGAACCCCGTCTTGGGGAGGTTCATCGTCTTCTTGTACTCGTTTGCCACCTGGACACCCTCCATCTCGCGGGCACAAAAGAGCGCCCGTCCCTCGTGCTGGGACGAAGCGCTCGTTTCACACTTCGCTTGTGACCACCCAGCGAGCGGATCTTCCGCCAAACTCGGCTGGCCTGTATCGGCGGCCACTCCGTCGGCGCCTACTTGCGGGCGAGAAGCACTCCCGCTTTGGGACCGCAGCTCCGGGGTGATCTTGCGACGGACGCCAAGGCGGGCTCCCACCATCCCCGCTCGCTTCCCTTGACGCTGTCCGAGGCTACCTGTCCCCTTCACAGCCTTCAGGCCTGCATGATAGCACGTTCGCGGCGCGTATTCGAGCGCCTGCCGATTTAGCCCGAGAAGAGCATGACGCCGCACGGAAAAGGGTTCCGTGCGGCGTCGCTATGTAAGACGAACGGGCAATTGGCTGATCGGGCATTCCTACTGTGCGTTCTGCGCAGAGAACTGCGGGGCAAAGCCGTCGTCGCGCTTGAGCATCTTCATGAACTCCTCGCCCGTGATGGTCTCCTTCTTCTGGAGATAGTGGGCGATCTCGTGAAGCTTGAAGCGATTGGCCTTGAGGGTCTCCATGGCCTGCGAGTGACCCTCCTCGACGAGCGCCTGAACCTCATTGTCGATCTCCTGTGCAGTGCCCTCGGAGCACGTGAGCTCGGCGCCGCCGCCAAGGTAGCGGCTGCGCTGCTGGCCCAGGGCCACCATGCCGAACTTGTCGGACATGCCGTACTGGGTGACCATGGCGCGTGCTATCTGGGTGGCCTTCTCGATATCATTCGAGGCGCCGGTGGTCATCTCGCCAAAGATGAGCTCCTCTGCCGCACGGCCGCCGCACAGGACTGCGATCTTGTCCTTTGCCTCCTTGCGCGTGGTGAGGAAGTGCTGGTCCTCCTCCACCTGCATGGTGAAGCCCAGGGCACCCGAGGTGCGCGGCACGATCGTGATCTTCTGGACGGGGGCGGAGCCGCTCTGCATGGCGGCGACGATGGCGTGGCCGGTCTCGTGGTAGGCCACGACCTCCTTCTCGTGCTCGGAGAGGACCGTCGACTTCTTCTTCTCGCCGGCGATGACCACATCGACCGACTCCTCCAGGTCCTCCTGGGAGACGCGGCTGCGACCGTAGCGCACGGCGCGCAGTGCTGCCTCGTTGATGATGTTGGCGAGGTCGGCGCCAGAGGCACCGGGCGTGGAGCGGGCAATCACGCTGAGGTCGATGTCGCGCTCCATCTTGACGTCGTTAGCGTGGATCTTGAGGATGGCCTCACGACCGGCGAGGTCGGGCAGCTCGACAGGAATGCGGCGGTCGAAGCGGCCGGGACGCAGCAGTGCCGGGTCGAGGGTCTCGGGACGGTTAGTCGCGGCGAGCACCACGATGCCCTTGTGGTTATCGAAGCCGTCCATCTCGGAGAGCAACTGGTTCAAGGTCTGCTCGCGCTCGTCGTTGGAGTTGATGGACATGTCGCGCTTCTTGCCCACGGCATCGATCTCGTCGATAAAGACGATGCAGGGGGCCTTCTCCTTGGCCTGCTTGAAGAGGTCGCGCACCTTGGCTGCGCCGCGACCCACGAACATCTCGACGAACTCGGAGCCAGAGATCTGGAAGAAGGGAACGCCCGCCTCGCCAGCCACGGCCTTGGCGAGCAGCGTCTTGCCCGTACCCGGAGGGCCCACAAGCAGCGCGCCGCGGGGGCACTTGGCACCGATCTCGTTGTACTTGCCGGGGTTCTTGAGGAAGTGAACAATCTCCTGGAGCGACTCCTTGGCCTCGTCCTGGCCGGCGACGTCCTTGAAGGTGACGCCGGTGTCCTCACCCTTGACCTCCTTGGCGTTTGAGCGGCCAAGACCGCCACCCATGCCAAAGCCTCCGCCAAAGTTCATCGACGGACCGTCGTCGCCCATCTGCTTCTTCATCTGGCGGTTTGCCCACCAGCCGAGCAGGAACAGGCCAACGAGCGGCAGGCCGTAGGCGATGAGCATGTAGAGCCACAGATCGCCCGAGGTGTCGGGAATCGACGCCGTCATGTCAACGCCGTGGTCCTTGAGCGTGGTCGCGAGGGTGTCATCGTTGGGCCAGGCGGTTGTCTTGTAGATCTTCTGGGAGTCGCCCGTGCCTTCGGTGTACTTGATCTCGTTGTTGCTGGTGTCAATCTCGGCCGAAACAACCTTGTTGCTGTCGACGTCGTCGAGGAACTGAGAGTAGCTGGTCTCGGTCACCTGCGAGCTCACCAAGTTGGGGTAGAGCGTCTGGCTCACCGCGAGGTACACCACAATCGCGATGAGCACGTAGATCAGCATTGACCTGCGTCTCTTGTTGTCATCCATGTCCATGTGTGGACCCTTTCGTCCGGTGCCGTGCATGTACCTGGCTCTAGCGTACCCATTTACCGGGCGTCCATTATTAAATCGCAGCAACGATTCATGCCCGTTGCACGCCGAGAGACCCGCATGGGGGCCGGCACCAGGCGCAAAGCCGGGCTATCCCCTCTCGGGAAGCATGCCGGTGCGGTATGCGTCGAGAAGCGCCCGCAGGTCTGCTACCTGTCCGCGAATCTGGACACCCGTGTCCGTGTCGCCAATGGTCTTTGGCCTGGGGTAGATCTCAAAGCGGTCGTCGTCGCTCATGATGTCGGCATTGAGATCGAGCACGTCGGCGATGGTGCCAAAGGGCCGGTGCGCCTTGATGCGCATGCCCCTGGGGTCCGAGATGAGGGTGTAGCCCGCGATGCCCGTGGTCTTGTGGTAGGCCTGACAGAAGCCACCGTCGATAACCACGAGAAGGCCACCCGCCTTGATGGGGCTCTCGCCATCCGCAGCGTGCACGGGGGTGTGGCCGTTGATGATGTGGCCGTGAACCGGATCAGCCCCAAACTCCGTAAGGATGCGCCGTGCCACCTCGGGCTTCTCGGTGAGCCTGAAGTATGGGTCACGCGGTTCCTCCCAGGTGGAGCGGTCGGTGAGGTAGGTGCGCTCGAAGGTCTTCACCACGCGTCCCGAGAGCGGCGAGTAGCGCCCGCACCAGAGGTACCACATCCAGTCGAGGGAAACCTGGTCGTGCTCGTGCCAGGCCTGGCGAGCAAGGCGATCGGCGTAGTCGTAGTACTCGCGTCCGGCGAGGAGGCGGTCCTGGTGGCGCACGGCGCAGAAGGTGCCGTCCTCGTTCATGGGGACGCAGGCATGGAAGATCGCGTTGCCGTTGCGCACCAGGTAGGCTGACCCGTGATCGTAGAGGAAGCCAATGTGGGCGCGCAGCTTGTCCGAGGAGCGCACGGCGTCCATGAGGCCGTCCATCACGCGCTTCTCGTCTGCCGAGAGCTCATAGGGGTGGGCCGGATCGAGCGTGGGGAAGTCTCGCGTGCGCATCTCGTACGTGGTGCCGTTGAGCTCGAGCACGCCCCGGGACGCGTCCACATGCCCCAGCAGCAGCCTGTCTTCCATGTGCCAGTTGGGGTGGCGCATGATGACCTGGCTCTCGAGCTTGAAGAGGATGACCGAGATGGCCTTCTCCATGGGCGTCATGCCATCGTCCTGCGTGTAGATAGCCTCCGAGAAGAGCGCCAGCTCACGCAGGCTCACGCCATAGGCGCTCTCGAGGATCGAAAGGCTCTCGTAGTGGATGTTGTTGCGAATCACGGCGGCCAAGCACGCCGCCGAGCCCGAGGCCGCGCCCATCCAGACGATGTCGTGGTTGCCCCACTCGACGTCGATGGAGTGGTAGCCCATCAGGCGGTCGCAGATCTTGTCAGCGTGAGACCCGCGGTCGAAGATGTCACCCACCAGATGCATGTGGTCCACAGCCAGGCGCTTGATGAGCGCCGCAAGCGAGCAGATGAAGTCGTCGGCCGACCCGGTATCGATGATCGTGTCGATGATGCGCTGGTGGTAGGCAAGGCGCGCCTCCCGCTCGTCAGGCGAGATGTGCAGGAGCTCGTCGATGATGTAGGCGTAGGCCACAGGCATGGCCTTGCGCACCTTGGAGCGGGTGTAGGAGCCGGAGAGGCGGCGGGCGAGACGCACGAGGCGCATGAGCGTGATGGCGTACCACTCGCCTGTTGCCGCGCCCTCCTCGCGCAGGCGGCGGAGCTTCTCGACCGGATAGTAGACGAGCGTGCAGAGGTCGGCCTGCTCGCCCGCCGTAAGCTCGAGGTTAAACACCTCCTCCACGCGCTCGCGGATGACGCCCGAGCAGTTGTTGAGGATGTGCTCGAAGGCCTCGTACTCGCCGTGGACGTCCGAGACGAAGTGCTCGGTGCCCTTTGGCAGGTTGAGAATTGCCTCGAGGTTGATGATCTCGGTGAATGCGGCCTGCGTGGTGGGGAACTTCTCCGAGAGAAGCTCGAGGTACTTAAGCTGGTCGGCGTTGGTGTCCTGCATGTGGCGGTCTCCCTCAGACGGTTGCATCGTTCCAGCATGCGCCGGCGCGTCAAAGTCGACGGCGTGATTTCGGCGAGACGCACGATGGCCGCGGTTGCGACGGCGACTGCGGGCGCGGCGGCCCAAATGCCTACCCAGTCCAAAGTCGCAGAGAATATCGCTATTTCTAAAACTTCGGAGACGTTTTCGCAGGTCGCGGGTATCTCTTTTAAGAAATGGCGATATTCTCCGCGGTACTCGCCCGCGCCGCTCGCGGGGCTCGCCCGCGCCGCTCGCGGGACTTGCCTGCAACCCCTACTAACGCCTGCGAGCAAAGAGCTCCCAGAACGCGACGGCAGAAGACGCGGCAACGTTCAGGGAGTCGACCCCGTTCGACATGGGGATGATCACGGAACGGCCCACGGCGTCAAGCGTCGCACGCGTAAGGCCGTAGCCCTCGCAGCCAAAGAAGAGCGCGATCTTCTCGGCAGAGCCAAGCGAGGGGTCATCTATGGGCACGGCGCCATCCTCAAGGGCCATGGAGAGACACGCGAAGCCCCGCTCGCGCAGGTCCGCCACGATTTCCGCCGGCCACGCCTTGGCATCGACGCGCGCCCAGGGCACCTGGAAGACCGTCCCCATAGAGACGCGCACGGCACGCCTGCCCAGCGGATCTGCACAGCGCGGCGAGAGAAGCACGGCATCCGCACCCAAGGCCGCCGCCGAGCGAAAGACCGCTCCCACGTTGGTCACGTCGACAAGGTCCTCCAGCACCGCCACGTGGCGAGCGCCGAGAAGCACCTGCCCAACCGATTGCGGACGCGGCCGGCGCATCGCGCAGAGCAGGCCCCTGTTCACGTTGAAGCCGGTGAGTCGCTCCATCTGGTCATGTGGCAGCACGTAGGCAACGCATCCGGCGCGCTCGATAAGGTCGGAGCAGGACTCCAGCCTGGCATCGTCGACCAGAAACGAGAGGGGCTCAAGCCCCGCGTCCAGGGCAACCTCCACAACCAGCCTCGACTCGGCGATAAGCACGCCCTTCTCGGGCTCAAGCTTGTTTCTCAGCTGGTGGTCGGTCAGCCGCACGTAGGTGTCGAGCCTCGGGTCATCCGCGCTCCCCATGCGTACCGTCTGCAAGCCCACTTGTTTCGCCTTCCTCTGTCGCCCCGCGCCACCTTCACGCAAGCTTGGCCTTTGGAGCTTTTCTCATGAGTCGGTCGGGGGACGGCTGTTGGTCGCCCTGGGTTACTATAGTCACACATGACAGCACTCTGGAACAAACACTCATCCCATCCCGAGGGAGACCAGCCATCACCATGAAACAGTCCTCACGAGGCGGGCACTTCGCCGGCTCGCACAAGAAAAAACACAACAGCCGCGGCCCCGTCATTGCGCTTCTCGTCTCGCTTGCCGTTGTCGTCGCCGTATACCTGGGGGGCGTGGCATACTTCAACTTCTTCTTCATGCCGTCTACCAGCGTAGATGGTCAGGACGTCTCGCTCATGAGCGTCGACGAGGTTGCAAGCTCGCTCTCCGCCACCAAGACGTCTGGCTGGAAGGCAAGCGTCTCGGGCGACGGCGTCTCGTTCGAGCTTGATGGGGCGGACGTCTCGCTGGCCTATGACGGCGAGAGCGCCGCGCGCGCCGCCATTGCCCAGCAGCACCCCTGGGCCTGGCCCGTTGAGCTCGCGCAGGGCACCACGCAGAGTCTCTCGACGGGTGACGTCTCCTCCTACGTCACGCTAAACTCGGATGCCATCGCGACCGCGCTGGCAAACGCCGTGAGCGCCGCATCCTCCGCAAACGGTGGATCAAGCACCTCCGACATCACCTATGACTCAACGGAGAAGGTCTACACCGCATCTGACAGCGCGCAGGCGAGCCGCATCGATCAGGCTGCGGCCACCCAGGCAATCGCGGGGCAGGTCAAGTCCCTCGCGACCTCCATCGAGCTTGGCGACGAATCTCTCCAGGCCGGGGAGTCCGTGGACGATGCCATCAAGACGGCGAACGCTATGCTCGCCGCAACCGTCACGCTCACGCTTGGCGGCACCGAGGTCACGACCGTTGACGCCGACCTCATCTCTCAGTGGATCACCATTGGAGACGACCTCTCGGTGACCCTCAGCCAGGATGCCATCACCACCTGGGCAAAGGGTGACCTCTCCGCAAAGACAGACTCGGTGGGCACGGCACGCACCTACACGCGTCCCGACGGCGTCCAGGAGTCCGTGGTGGCCGGCGGCGTCTACGGCTGGTCGATCAACGGTGCCGAGGCTGCGCAGGACATCTACAACAACATCATGACGGGCTCCCCCACCACGCTTGAGCTGCCCTGCTACACGACGGCAGCCACATACAACCCCGAAGGCCAGGACTGGCCAACCCGCTACATCGACGTGGACATCTCCGACCAGCACGCCATCTTCTTCGACTCGGATGGCTCTGTCATCTGGCAGGCCGACGTTGTGACCGGTCAGCCCAACCTCAACCGCAGCACGACGCAGGGCACCTGGACCATAACGAACAAGCAGAGTCCCTCCACGCTCGTCGGTCCCAACGACGAGTCGGGCAACCCCCAGTGGGTGAGCCACGTGGACTTCTGGATGGGCGTCGTGGGCAACCTCATGGGCTTCCACAACGCGCCGTGGCGCTCGGCCTTTGGCGGCGACATCTACCTCACCAACGGCAGCCACGGCTGCATCAACCTCTCCTACGATGACGCAGACAAGCTCTACTCGCTGTGTAACGTGGGCGACGTGGTCATCATCCACGAGTAGCAGTTGCGGCCCCGATGAACTCGGGGCCGCAACTTTTTGGCGCGCACGCGTGTATTTCTGAGGGCGAGAAGAGCGCCGGCCTCCGAAGCAGCCGCGGCCGCCGCTACATGCCCCAGCCGCGGCCGCCGCCGGGCATGCCGCCGCCCATGCCCATGTTGCGCATCATCGACTGCATCTGGCGACGCTGCTTCTTGCTGCCGCCCTGGGTGGCCGCCCGCATTTTGCTCATCATCTTGTTCATCTCGCCCCACTGCTTGAGGAGCTGGTTGACCTCCTGGACGCTGCGCCCGGAGCCAGCCGCGATGCGCTTCCTGCGCTGGCCGTTGATGATCTTTGGCCGCGCGCGCTCCTCCTTGGTCATGGACCGAATCATGGCCTCGATGCGCCCGAGCGAGCTCTCGTCCACGCCGCCCTGCTGCGCCATCGCGCGCTCACCGCCGGGAAGTGCGGAGATGATCTTTGCCAGGCCGCCCATCTTCCTAATCTGCTGCATCTGGCCGAGAAGGTCATCCATCGTGAAGCCCTCGCGCAGCATGCGCTCGGCCGCGTCGATCTGCTCCTGGTCGGCAACCTTCTGGGCCTGCTCGATGATCCCGTAGACGTCGCCCATGCCCAGGATGCGCTTGGCCATGCGGTCGGGATGGAAGACCTCGAGGGAGTCGGGCTTCTCGCCCATCGAGACAAACTTGATGGGCTTGCCCGTCACCGCGCGAACGGAGAGGGCGCCACCGCCACGCGCGTCGCCGTCGAGCTTGGACATGATGACGCCGTCGAAGTCCACGCGCTCGGCGAAGGTCTGCACCACGTTCACGATGTCCTGGCCGGTCATGGCGTCAACCACCATGAGGATCTGGTCGGGCTTGACGGCCTGCTTGATGGCGACCGCCTCCTGCATCATCTCCTCGTCGATCTGCAGGCGGCCAGCCGTATCCACAATGACGATGTCATTCAGGTGGTCAACCGCCTCGCGGATGGACGCCGAGGCAACCTTGACCGCATCCTTGCCGTCACCGCGAAAGACCGGCACGCCAATCTCGCTGCCCAGCGTGGCAAGCTGGTCGGCAGCGGCGGGGCGGTGCGTGTCGCAGGCAGCCAGCAGCGGAGAATGGCCCTGGTCCTTCAGGAGATAGGCAAGTTTGGCCGCCGCCGTGGTCTTGCCGGAGCCCTGCAGGCCCACGAGCATAATCACGTTGGGCGTGCGGTTCTGCGCCAGCACAAGCTTGGACTCGGTTGTGCCGAGAAGCTCAGTGAGCTGGTCGAGCACGATGCGCACCACGTTCTGCGCCGGCGTGAGCGAGTCAAGGACCTCGGCCGTAAGGCACTTCTCCTTGCAGGAGGCGACAAAGTCCTTGACCACGCGGAAGTTGACGTCTGCCTCGAGCAGGGCCATGCGAATCTCGCGCATGGCAACGTTGATGTCCGCCTCGGTGAGCTTGCCCTTGCCGCGAAGCTTGTCAAAGGTGTCCTGGAGACGTTCGGAGAGGCTGTTGAACATGGCTACTTTCCTTCCCCAACGAGCGCGCGGCAGAAGTCGAGCGCGTCGAAGGTCTCGAGGTCGTCAATGGACTCCCCTACGCCAATGCGGTAGATGGGAAGTCCCAGCTGGTCGGAGATCGCGAGCGCAATGCCACCCTTCGCGGTCCCGTCGAGCTTGGTCACGATAAGCCCGTCGAGGTCAAGGGCGTCGTTGAACTCCTTGGCCTGCGCAAGGCCGTTCTGGCCGGTGGTGGCGTCAATGACGAGAACCACGGTGACCGGCATCGAGGTGCAACGCTTGCGCGTGACGTTGACCACCTTCGCAAGCTCGCGCATGAGGTCGGACGAGGTGTGCAGACGACCCGCGGTATCGATGAGCACCAGCTGAGAGCCGCGCTTCTCGGCCTCGTCTACCACGTCGTAGCAGACGCTCGCCGGGTCCGCGCCACGCTCGCGGGTGATAACCTCCACGCCCGCGCGCGTGCCCCACACCTCGAGCTGCTCGATGGCCGCCGCGCGGAAGGTGTCGGCGCCACCGATGAGGCAGCTCTTGCCCTCGGCGCGGGCGCGTCCGGCGAGCTTGCCCACCGTGGTGGTCTTGCCGGCGCCGTTGATGCCCACAAAGAGGACGCACGAGGGCACGTCCTCGAAGGGGTCGCGGTCGGCCGTGCGGAACTCCTGCGCCAGGCGGCGTGCCAGGGCGTCGCGGAGCTGGTCCGCACGCGTGAGGTTCTCGCGCGCCGCCTGCTCGCGCAGGTCATCGGTCACGCGCATGGCAAGCTCGCCGCCCATGTCGCCCATCACCAGCGTGTCCTCGAGGTCCTCCCAGAAGTCCTCGTCGACCTCGCCGCCCATGTAGAAGATTTCGTTGATGGCCTCGCGCGAGCGCGAGAGACCGCTCTTTAGCCTGTCAAAGAAGCCCATCAGGCATCGACCACCTTTCCAGTTGCCTTGTCGAGGCGCTGAGAGACGACGTGGCTCACGCCGTCGGCCTGCATGGAGACGCCGTAGAGGACGTCGGCCTGCTCCATCGTCCTTCGCTGGTGCGAGATGACGATGAGCTGCGTCGTGTCCTTGAGCTGCTCGATGGCGTCAAGGAGCTTAGAGAGGTTGGAGTCGTCGAGCGCGGCCTCCACCTCGTCGAACACGTAGAAGGGCACGGTGCGCGTCTTGTAGACCGCGAAGAGCAGCGCCAGCGCCGTGAGGGACTTCTCGCCGCCCGACATGAGCGACATCTTGGTGATGCGCTTGCCGCGCGGCTGCGCCACGATCTCGATGCCCGTCTCGGAGAGGTTGTCCGGATCCGTCATCTCTATGTGGGCATGGCCGCCCGGGAACAGCATCGAGAAAATCTCCGAGAAGTTCTCGTTCACCTTGTCGAAGACCACAAGGAACCTGTTGCGCATCTTGCGATCGATGGCGGCGTTGATCTTCTTCAGGGCAACGCGGGCGGCCTCGAGGTCTGCGACCTGCTCACCAATGTAGTCTGCGCGCTTCTTCAAGCGCATGTACTCGTCCATCGCGACCTCGTTCACGGGACCGATGGAGGCGAGCTGGGACTCGAGCTGGTCGGCCTCGCGCTCGGCAGCCTCGCGGTCCTCGGGCGCGGGAAGCGAGAGCGCCTCGTCGAGAACGGCCCCCGTTGCCTGGATGGCCTCGATGGCGTTTTGCACCTGTACCTCAAGGCGCCCGAGGTCGACCTTGACCGCAGAGGCGGCGTCGCGGGCGCGAGTGAGCTCGGCGGTGGCGTTGTTCACGGCAGACTTGGCATCACCGATGGTGCGCTTCAGGGAGTCGGAGTCTGCCTCGGCGAGCGAGGCGCGGTCCTTGAGGCGCGCCGCCCAGTCGAGGGCGCGGGCGCGAATGGCGTCGTAGCGGTCGTGGAGCGGGTCCACGCGCAGGCGCACGACCTCGAGGGCACGCGAGCCCTCCTCGGTAGCCACGATGCGCGCGTCAAGGTCGTGCTTGCGGTTGGCAAGCTCGCGCTCGCGAGACGCGAGGTTCTTGGCGCGCTCCTTGGCCATCGCAAGCTCCAGACGCGCGTCCGAGAGCTCGTGGGAGGCCTTGCCCTGCGCCCGCACGGCCTCGTCGTGCTGGGTGCGCAAATCGCCGAGACCAGCGCCCAGCTCCTCTGCCCTGGCGCGGGCAGCAGCAGCGGCGGTCTTGTGCTCCTCGATGTGGGTGCGGGCGTCGGCGGCGCGCGCGGAGGCGGACTCGCGCTGACGGGTCACCTGGCGCTGCTCGTCCACGGCGCGCTGACGCTGGGCGTCAAGGCGCCCCATCTCGGAGGTGACGGAGGACAGCTCGCCCGAGAGACGCGCCACGTCGCCCTTCGCGGCGGCCGCGCCGTCGCGCGAGGCGGCGAGCGCAGACTCGGCCGCGCTCACGGCCTTGGTCGCGGCATCGAGCGACGCGCGCAGCTCCCCCATGCCCTCCTCGAGGGCGCGGATGCGGCGCTTGCGCTCGAGGGCTCCCGCCTCGGTCGAGGGCGCGGTGCCAACCACGCAGCGCCCGTCAGGCGTCACGGTCACGCCGTCCTGCGTGACGTAGGTGAGTGCCGGTGCGCTCTGGTGGGCGCGAATGGCCTCGTCGGCACTGGCCACAAGCCTGATGTCGCCGAGAAGCGCCGTGAGGAGCGGATGCGCGGCGTCGGAGACGCGCAGGTGCGAGATGAGGGGCTCACCGGGCGCGTTGTCTGCCGCCACCGCAGCAGAGGCAGCCTCGCGAAAGACCACGGTCGCTCTGCCCTCGGCGCGACCCTGCGAGAGGGCGGAGGCCGCAAGCGCACCGGCGTCTGTCGCGCTCGCCACGACAAAGGCTGCAAGGTCGTCGCCGAGCAGGCGCTCTACCAGGGACTCCGTTGCCTCGTCGGCGTCGATGAGGTCCGCCAGACGGCACTCGACAAGATCGGCCGCCTTGCCCTTGGAGACGGCCTCCACGAGCGGGCTTGCCTTCTCCACGTTGGCGTCGACGGAGCGCAGCGCCGAGAGGGTGGCCTCCGAGGAAGAGAGCTTCGTGCGGGCAGAGCGCTCCTCGTCGCGGGCGTGCTTGAGCGTCGCCTGCGCCTCGGCGATGGTGCCGGCAAGCTCCTCCGCCTTGGTGCGGGCGTCCGCGAGCTGCGCCTCGAGGCGAGACTTGCGCTCTCCCCTCTCGGCAAGCGCCTCCTCGGTCGTGGCGAGGTTCTCGGCAACCTGCTCGAGGCGGCTCTTGTACATGCCGTCTTCTACCTCGGCATTCGAGATTTGGTCCTCGAGCTTGGCAAAGGCGAGCGTCTCCTTGTCCGCCTCGGCACGCGCTTGGCGCTCGTCCGCCTGGCGCTTGTTGAGGGCGTCCTCCAACTCGCGGCGATGCGCCACGGCATCGCGCGACGCCTTCGAGAGCGCGTCCATGCCCTCCTCGAGCTCGCGCTGGCGCACGCTGGCGTCCGAGAGGTCTCCGGCCACGCGTTCGTGCTCCTCGGTCACGTCAGCGCGTTGCTTGCGCATGGTCGAGAGCTGCATGCGCATCTCGGAGAGGCGCGAGACCATGTTCTTGCCCTTCTCCTCCAGAAGGCGCATGTCAGAGTCCATACGGCCAAGACTGTCCTGCATGCGGCGACGCTGCTCGCCAAGGTCGCCCACAAAGAGGCCCTTCTGCTCGAGAAGCGACTGGTACTTCTCGAGTTCGGCGGACTTCTCGTCCAGGCGATACTGGGCGAGCTCGACCGCGGCATCGGCCTCGCGGCCGCGCGCCGAGAGCGTGCCATAGGATGCCTGCAGGCGGCGCAGGTCGTCAACGGCGAGCTGCGTGCGCAGCGCGGTCAGGCGCTCGGTGATGTCATGGGCGCGCTTAGCCTTGTCAACCTGCCTCTCAAGAGGCTTGAGCTGGCGGTTAATCTCGCGCGACACAACCTTGGCGCGCGCCAGGTTGTCGTCCATCGAGGAGAGTTTGCGGAGGCTCCGCTCCTTGCGCCTGCGATGCTTGGAGATGTCGGCTGCTTCCTCGATGAGCTCGCGGCGCTCCTCGGGACGGCTCTGGAGGATGGAGTCGAGCTTGCCCTGGCTGATGATCGAGTGGGTGTCCTTGCCCAGGCCGGAGTCATGGAGGATGTCCTGCACATCCATGAGGCGCGCTGGTGCGCCGTTGATGAGGTACTCGGACTCACCCGAGCGATACATCCGGCGCGTGATGCCCACCTCGGCAAAGTCGATGGGCAGCGTGTGGTCGGAGTTGTCGAGCACCAGCGTGACCTCCGCCACGCCCACGGCGGGCCGAGCAGAGCTTCCCGAGAAGATCACGTCCTCCATGGCCTGGCCGCGCAGCATCTTGGCGCTCTGCTCGCCCAAGACCCAGAGGATTGCGTCCGAGACGTTCGACTTGCCCGAGCCGTTTGGGCCCACGACCACGTTGAGGCCGGAGTCAAATGACATGGAGGTCCTGTCGGCGAAGGACTTGAAGCCCTTGAGGGTGAGCGACTTCAGATACAAGGGTGGTCCTCTCGCTTCTCGGGCTAGTGCTCGTCGGCGTCGGCGGCGGCGCCTTGTCCCATGCGCTCGAGCGCGTCCGCGGCGGCAGCGTTCTCAGAGCTCTTCTTTGAGGGGCCGGAACCCCTGCCCACGCGCTTGCCGTCAACGAGCACGACCGAGGTGAAGGTTGGGTCGTGCGCGGGGCCCTCCTCGCCCACGAGCTTGTACTCGGGGGCAAGGCGCAGGTCGCGCTGGGTGATCTCCTGCAGGCGCGACTTGGGGTTTATCGGCCGCTCGGAGAGACGGTCGACAAGCTCAGGCGTGAAGTGCGAGGAGAGCGTGTCGAGCACAAACCTCCGGGTGTCCTCGTAGCCGGCGTCAAGGTAGAGGGCGCCCACGATGGACTCGTAGACGTTCTCGAGGGCAGAGTGCATGCCACGCGCGTGCGTGCCCTTCTCGGACTCGCCCACGATGATGAGCGGGGCAATGCCGAGGTCGCCAGACACCTCCGAGAGCGTCTCCCCCGAGACGAGCGATATCTTGAGCCTGGTAAGCGCACCCTCGTCGAGGCTGGGAAAGCGCTCGAAGAGCTCGGTTGCCACGATAGCGCCCAGGATGGAGTCGCCCAGGAACTCGAGCCTCTCGTAGGAGGCCGAGACGGGCTTGCCTTCCACCGCCGAGGGATGCGTGATGGCGGACGTTATGAGCCGTTTGTCGGTGAAGTGGTGAGCGCAGATGCGCTCCACCTCACTGACCCTTTCATGCGTGTTCAAAGTGAAAGAGCTCTCCTTACAAGCTTACTGAGCGGCCTCGATGGCGCTCACGGCGTCACCCACAGTGGCAATCTTCTCGAGGGCCTCGTCGTCAAAGGTGAGGTCGAACTCGTCCTCGAGGGCGGTGACCAGCTCGAGCAGGTCGAAGGAGTCTGCGCCGAGATCCTTGAAGGCGGTCTTCTCGGTGAGCTCCACGTCCGAGGGGACCTCGAGGGTTTCGTTCACAACCGAGATGACCTTCTCGAGAATGGCGTCATGGTCCATGGGTTCCTCCTTGCGGATTGACAATGCCGGCTCGCACGGGCGAAGGCCCGCGCACACGAGCTTATGGTACCCGTTACTCGGCCTTCTCGCAGGCCTTTGCAATACGTTCGCAGAGCTGTCCGCGGGCGGCGCGGGCGCAGGCCAGAGTTCCGCTGGCCACGGCCTCTGCGCTGGTGCTGCCATGCCCCTTGACCACGGGCGCGCGCAGGCCGAGAAGCACGGCGCCACCCATCTCGTCACCAGAGAGGTCACCCGCAACGGACTTGAGTGCGGGCTTGAGCATGAGGGCGCCCAGCCCCGCGCGCTTGGACTCCCCTGCCGCGGCCTTGACGCGAGCAACGATGAACTTTGCCGTGCCCTCGATGGTCTTCAGGGCAACGTTTCCCGTGAAGCCGTCTGTCACAATGACGTCATAGGTGCCGGCGAGAAGGTCCGTGCCCTCGGCGTTGCCCACAAAGCCGCAGTTGGCAGCCGCAAGCGCCTCGTGGTAGGACAGGGCAAGCTCGGAGCCCTTTGTGTCCTCTGAGCCATTGCAGAGAAGCGCCACCCTGGGCTCCTCGACGCCAAGGACTACCTGGGCGTACGCACGGCCCATGTGAGCAAACTGCACGATTGCCTCGGGGTGGACGTCGGCGTTGGCGCCACAGTCGAGAAGGACCGTCTTCTTGCCCGAGATGCCGGGAGCGGCAAGCGTGAGCGCCGGACGGCGGATGCCTTTGATACGCCCGATGCCAAACGTGGCGGCGGTAAGCACGGCGCCCGTAGAGCCAGCGGAGAAGAGGCCGTCTGCCTGGCCCGCACGTACGGCAGAGGCTGCTCGCACGATGCTTGCGTCCTTCTTCTTGCGCACGGCGGTGGCAGGGTGCTCGTCCATGGCAATGACCTCTGTGGTCACGAGAGCAGCCGCGCGGTCGTGGTCGCGGGCGAAGGGCTCGACCACCGAGGCGTCGCCGGCCACGAGAACCTTGAGCTCGGGGTCACGGTCAAGGGCCTTGGCAACACCTTCGAGCAGCACGGAAGGCTCGCGGTCGGAGCCCATGACATCGACGCAGATGGTGGTCATCTATCCTCCAAGATCGCTGGGGCGCTCGCGCGCAGGATTAAAAAAGGAGGCCGACCCCAGAAGGGACCGACCTCCCAGGCCATGTGGCTGGCATGGGGCTACTCGGTGACAACGACCTCGCGGTCCTTGTAGTAGCCGCAGTTGGGGCACACGTGGTGCGGGAGCTTGGGGGCTCCGCAACGCGGGCACACGGAACGGGCCGGAGTGGCGACCTTGCTGTTGGCCGAACGACGGGTGTGCGTGGCTCCACGGCCCTTTTTCTGCTTAGGAACTGCCATCTTGAACCTCTCTTGCTCTTACACCGCGCCCCTCGTGGTGACGCGGGGCAACTTGACCAAAAATCATGCGTATATGACTATACCACGCAATTGGGAAGATGCGCCAGTTACGGCAATATCTTCACTCTGCGTCCGGCTTTCCTTCTTGGGCTTCCCCTGCGGCGCCGGATACCTTGTCCTTCTCGCCCTCCTCGCCGTCAAGATCGAGCGAGGCGAGAACCGCGAAGGGGCTCGCCTTGAGGCGCTCCTCCTCGATCTGGGCGGCATGTCCGCAGTCCTCCTCGTTGAGGTTGGCGCCGCAGACCGGGCAGAGCCCCTTGCAATCCGGCTGGCAGAGCACCACGAAGGGCGTATCCATGACCAAAGACGACAGGAGCGCGCCGGAGAGGTCGATGGTGTTGTCGGCCGAGACGAGCGAGAAGTCTAGCTCGTCATCATCATCGTCACCCGTGTCCTCGGGCTCCTCGAAGAAGTAGTACTCGTCGACCTCGCCGCTCACGTCGAACTCCGCGGGGCTGAGGCAGCGGTCACAGGTCCCCACCACGTGCGTCGTGAGGATGCCCGTCACGAGGATACCCTCGCCGGCATTGGTGAGCATGAGGTCGTAGTCGATGCCAGAGGGCAGCGAGAACTCGCGCTCGCCAAGCGTATAGGAGGACTCGTCGAGGTGCCCCTTCAAAGGCAGGGTGTCGCCGGCCTCTCCAAGGCGTGCGTCAAGTGCAAAAATCACAGGCTGCATGGCGCTTACCAGGGAACGTTGTTCGACGTGTTGCGCGGGCCGGAGTTCTCGTCGAGCGTCTGACGGACGCGGGACACCGAGTTGGTGAGCGACTTGAGGTTCTCCTCGAGGTGCGCGAGGACGGTGTCCGCGTACTCCTCGGCGTTGTAGCGGGTATCGCGCTCGTACTGGGCGGCCTGGTCCTTGATGCTGTCGGCCTGCTGCTGGGCGAGACGCACGACCTCCTGGTCGCCGGCGAGGATCATAGCCTGCTGCTGGGCGTCGGCAATGATGCTGTCGGCCTGCTGCTGGGCGCGGTCGAGCGTCTCCTGCTCCTCCTTGAGGATGCGACGGGCATCCTGGAACTCCTGCGGGAAGACCCTGCGGATCTCGTCGAGAATCTCGTACACGTCCTGAGCGTCGACGATCTTCTTCTGGCCACCGCCGGTGAGCGGGGACTTCGCCTCGTTCACTAGCTGCTCGAGCTCGTCGACCAGGCTCTCTATTTCCTCACCCGGCTGCATCCAGGTCTCCTTTCGCAAATGGGCCACTGCTCGGGCGTTCCCGCGCGCTGCCCGAGGGGCATATCAATTTGATGGTAGCAGAAAAGCGACGCAAGACCCCAAGGGAGCCAAAGCTCACGCATAGTGCGCACGGAGCCGCTTGGCCACGTTTGGCGGCACGAGGAAGTCCACGTCTCCCCCCATCGCAGCAATCTCGCGCACGATGGAGGACGAGACATAGCCATACTTGGGGTTCGACATGACAAATATGGACTCCAGGTCTGGCGCCATATACGTGTTGAGGTCGGCCTGCTGCAGTTCATACTCAAAGTCGGTCGTGGCACGAAGGCCCTTCACCACGCCTCCCGCCCCGTGCTCCTTGCAGAACTCCACGAGCAGCCCGGAGAAGGGCACCACCTCGATGCCCTCGGTCAAGCCGTCGTCTTGCAGGGCGCCCCTCAGCATGTCGACGCGCTCCTCGAGCGTGAACTCGGTGCCCGTGCCATGCTTGCGGCGCGACTCCGCCACCGCAACCGTGACCTGCGGAAAAATCTTGCGGGCGCGGTGGATCACGTCCATGTGGCCCAAGGTCACCGGATCGAAGGTTCCAGGTACCACCACGTGAGTGCAGAGCTCGCTAGTCAACGTCCTGTCCTTTCTCGAGAAGATCCACGCAGGTGATGCCATAGCGCTTGGTGCGCAGGGGGTCAAGTCCCAGGACGCTGAGCCCCGGCGCCTCCGCAGCGCGCTCGTAGACCACGGTCGCCTCCGGGCGCAGCGCGCCATGCTCAATAAGGTGTTCGAGCATAGCACTCACGATGCTCGCCGAAAGGGCATAGGGCGGGTCGAGAAACACCACATCAAAAGGAGCCCCGGCAACGCGGCCCCTCTCGGCAAGCTGGCAGGCATCGCCGCGGAGCACGGCATACTCGTCGCGCTCGGCACCAACCCGGGCAAGGTTGCGGCGAACCCGCCCCACCGCGCGGGCGTCCTGGTCGATGAAGGTGCAGCGTGCGGCACCGCGCGAGAGGAGCTCTATCCCCATGGCGCCGGAACCCGCGAAGGCGTCAAGCACGGAGGCACCCTCAAGGTCGAGCCCGCGCGCCGAGAGGATCATGGACGCCATGGCCTCGCGATTGCGGTCCGTGGTGGGACGGGTGACGCCGCGTCCCTCGGGAGACTCAAGGGGCCTGCCACCCCATTTGCCGCCAACAACCCTCATGCCTTGTCCAACTCCTCGAAGTAGGCGCCAAAGCGGTCCCTGGCCTCCAGTGCCATGGGCCGGAAGGCCGGGCTGGAAAGTGAGGGATCCTGGGCGAAGATCTCCTGTGCATCTTCGTGCGCGGCCACCACAAGGTCCTCGTCGGCCGAGAGGTCACTCACCCGCAGCGTGATGCCCCCGTGCTGGCGATACCCCAGGACCTCGCCCTCGCGACGCAGCTTAAGGTCGAGCCGCGCCAGCTCAAAGCCATCGGTCGTATGCTCCAGGGCCGAGAGCCGCTTGCGAGCCGGCGTGCCCTGCTTTGCCGCGCACGAGAGCCACACCTCGCCCGGCCAGTCGCCGCGGCCCACGCGGCCGCGCAGCTGGTGCAAGGTCGCCAGGCCAAATCGGTCGGCGTCGTGCACGAGCATCACCGTGGCGTTTGGCACATCGACGCCCACCTCGACAACCGTGGTGGAGACCAGCACGTTCACCTTTCCGACACGGAAGTCCTCCATGACCGCGTCCTTCTCGGCAGCCGACATGCGACCGGTGAGAAGTGCGCAGGCATAGTCCGGAAAGACGCGCTCGGAGAGCTCCGTCAGCGTCGAGGTCGCCGAGCGCACGTGGGCGCTCCTGCTGCGCTGCGATTCGGGGACGTCATCGAGGTCGGTGCCAAGGCCGTCGCCGGTGTCGGCATCGTCTACCAGGGGGCAGATCACGTAGGCCTGGTGGCCAGCCGCAACGGCATTGCGAATGGATCCGTAGGCAAGGTCGAGGTTCTCCGGCGTGATGACGCGCGTGGAGACGCCGGCCGTGGCCCTAGGACGCTTACGGATGCACGAGAGTGACACGTCTCCGTAGATCGAGAGTGCCAGGGTGCGCGGGATGGGCGTCGCGGTCATGGTGAGAAGGTCCGCGCCTGCGCCCTTGCGTCGTAGCGACGCGCGCTGGTCCACGCCAAAGCGGTGCTGCTCATCGATGACCACAAAGGTGAGGTGCGAAAAGACGATATCGTCCGAGAGGAGCGCCGTGGTGCCAAAGGTCACGCAGAGCTCGCCTGCGGCCGTGCGCCTGGCGGTCTCTGCGCGCTCGGCAGCGGGCGTGGCGCCCGTGACGAGGGCCCAGGTTATGCCGGCCGCATCCAGGACGGGTCCGAGCTTCTCGGCATACTGGCGCGCAAGAACCGAGGTGGGGGCCATGACGGCGGCCTGGGTTCCCGTGTCTGCCACGGCGGCAAGAGCCACGGCGGCAACTGCCGTCTTGCCGGTGCCCACGTCGCCCAGGAGCAGACGGTTCATGACGCGGGGGGCCGCCATGTCGGCAAGGATCTGGTCGGCGGCGGTGCGCTGCTCGTCCGTGAGCGAGAAAGGCAGCGCTGCGAGCAGGGCATCCATGTGGGGCCCCAAGACCGTGTGCGCGGTGGCACGAATGGCGCCCAGCTCAATGGCCTGACGGCTGAGAAGGGCCACCTGAAGACAGAGGAGCTCGTCGTAGGCAAGGCGCCTTCTGCCCTGCTCGGCGGAGGCAAGGGTCTGGGGGAAGTGGACCTCGCGGATGGCACGCCCAAGCGTCATGAGCCCATGACGCGCCACGAGCGATGCGGGCAGCCAGTCCGCAACGTCGCCGACGTCGGCCAGGGCGCACGAGACGATACGTCGCATCCACGAGGTGGTGATGCCCTCCCCCACGGGATGCACGGGCAGCACGCGACGGTAGGCGGAGGCGCTGGCATTGGCGTCAAGCACCTCGTGAAAGGGCGCGCGCATCTGCTTGAAGCCGTAGGCGAACTCGACCTTCCCCGAAAGGGCCACCTTGTCGCCGCGTTTGACCTGCTCGGCGAGCCAGGGTTGGCCAAAGAAGCTCGCAGAGAGGACGCCCGTCGCGTCAACCACATAGAGCTCCACCACCGTGAGGCGCGGCCTTGGTCGCTTGAGCTCGACCTTGTCGACGGTACCCACGACGGTGACCTCGCTGCCCACATCCGCATGGCTGATGGGCACCACGTTGGAGTAGTCCACATAGCGATGGGGCACATGGAGGAAGAGGTCACGCACACGATGGATGCCAAGCCGCTCCAGCGCCTCAAGACGCGACGAGGCGCCGCGCGACGAGACGTAGCGAAGTCGCGAGACGCCATCGGTGAGGGCAAGCGTCCTGTCTATGCGTCCCGCAGCAGCCCCGACACTCGGGGCACTGCCCGCGGGCGGCTGCTGCGGGACACCCATGGGCGGCTACTCGATGGAGAAGACGACGGGATAGAGCGGCTGCTCCCCGCGGTGAGAGTCAAGCTCGAGCGAGGGCTCGGCGGCGGCGATGGCATCGAGAATCTCCTGGAAAGAGGCATCGTCGAGGTCCTTGCCAGCCAGGATGGTGAGGGTGTCGCCCTCCTCGGCCTCCTGCATGCGGCGAATGAGCTCGACCGTGACATCCTTGACCGAGGAGCCCACAACCGTGATGGCGCCGTCCTCGATGCCCATGACATCGCCGGCGTGGATGGGCGAGCCATCGGCGGCCTGGGAGTCACGCACGGCGCGCGTGACCTCGCCGCCGCGGACCTCAGAGACGGCCTCGGTCATGGCATCGACGTTGTCCTCGAGGGTGCCTTCGGGGTCCGCCGCAAACATTGCCGAGAAGGCCTGAGGGACGGTCTTGGTGGGGACCACGGCAACGTGCGCGTCCTCGCAGGCAGAGGCTGCCGCCTCGGCGGCCATGCGAATGTTGCCGTTGTCGGGAAGCACGATGACGTTCTCGGCATTGGTCTTCTCGACGGCAGCGAGGATGTCTGCCGTGGAGGGGTTCATGGTCTGGCCGCCAGAGACGACAACGTCAACACCGAGCGAGGTGAGGATCGACGCCTCGCCAGAGCCTGCCGCAACGGCAACAAAGCCCAGCGGCTTCTTGGGGGCCTTCTCCTCGGCGGCCTTGTCGGCAGCGATCTTTGCCGTGCGCTCGTGGGCCTCGAGGTCCATGTTGTGGATGAAGACCTCGAAGATCTGGCCGCGCTCGAGCATATAGGCAAGGACCTTGTCGGGCGTGTTGGAGTGCACGTGCACCTTGAAGTCCGGGTACTCGCCCACGAGCAGCTCGCAGTCGCCCATCGTGGCGAGAAACGCAAGCGCGGCGTCGCGGTCGAAGGACTCGTCGTTGGCGTGGAAGAGGAACTCGTTGCAGTAGCGGTACTGCGAGCCCTCCCAGTCGTCGTTGAGCTCGATGGCAACCTTGGAGGAGACGGCTGCCTTGGCGTCTGCGGAGTCGACGGTGGTCTTGAAGTCGGAGACCTCGCCGGCCTTGCCCTCGACGGCGTTCACGAAGGCCTCGAAGAAGGTGGCGAAGCCAAAGGCGCCGGAGTCGACTACGCCGTTCTCCTTGAGGACCGGGAGGAGCTCGGGCGTGCGCGCAACGGACTCGTAGGCCTCGATGACAAGCGCATCGAGCATCTCGGTGGCAGAGATGTGGGTCTTCTCGAGCTGGTCGGCGCGGGTGGACATGTCGCGCAGGACGGTGAGGATGGTGCCCTCGACAGGCTTGCGAACTGCCTTGAAGGCGACCTTCACCGAGCGGCGGAAGGCGTGTGCGATGTCGGGGGCCGTGGGGTTGTCCTGGTCCTTGGCGTCGCAGAGCCCCTCGGCAAGGCCGCGCAGAATCTGCGAGGTGATGACGCCGGAGTTGCCGCGCGCGCCCATGAGCGAGCCGTGGGTAATTGCCTTGGCAATGTCCTCGATGGTGGCGTCCTGTGGGAGCGCCTCCACCTCCTTGACGACGGTTCCCAGGGTAAGCGACATGTTGGTGCCGGTGTCGCCGTCGGGAACGGGGAAGACGTTGAGCTTGTTGATTTCCTCGGCTCGCTCGGCAACGACGTTTGCCGCCACGGGGAAGCACGTGCGGATGACTGACGCGATCATCTTATTTGGACCTCTGTTCTTTCTCTGCGGCGGCCTAGCGATTGGAGCGGAGGCCCTCGATGTGGACAGTGACCTTGACGTCCTCGAGCTCGGCGATTTGCTTCAAGATGAACTTGACCGAGCTGGTGAGGTTGTTCACGACGGATGCCATGTTGACGCCCTGCTCAACGATGACGTGAAGGTCGACGGAGAGGTGCCCATCCGAGGTGACGTCGACGTCAATGCCGCGGCGAAGGCGGTTGGTGGGCAGGAGCTGCGCAACGCCGCCCTGCTCGTCGATGACCGCCATGCCAACGACGCCATAGCACTCCAGCGCGGCATAGCCGGCCAGGTCTGCAATGCAGTCGTTAGACACCTTGAGCGTTCCCGGAACGACACCGGCCATGGGGTCTCCTCTCAAAGCCCTCGCAAAACGAGGACGGTAGAAACGACATAAGTCCTAGTGATTATAGCGCAGGGCGATGCGCACATGCGACCTACCCCACGAGAGCGGGGCCAAGGCGGCCGCAGAGGTTCTCCGGAGGTCGGCGCGGGCCATCCGGGGGTCAGCACGGGCCGGTGTCCAAAATTTGCGGTTGACGGCCCATTTTGGGCGAATCGACGAGTACGAAAACACTAACTTTTTGCGGAGCCGCAGGTAGCGAAATGGCACCCGCTAGGTGATACTAAGCGGAATCCCCGAAAAAGGCCGTCAACCGCAAATTTTGGGCAGAACCCTACTCTCGGACTGAAAAGAAACGGGAAAGCCGTCGTGAGTCCACCGTTTGCAGGCCAACTCCGCATGAGTTTTCGCAACCCATGCATGCAAACCAGAAAACAGAGCTCCATCAATGGCCACGAGGGAAAGCCGGGCTGCCCTTGCCTAATACGCCTCTTTGCGGACAATGGATCCGGCGGTGTTGGCTTCAAAGATGAGGAACTCCGCTTGACGCACTTCTTATACACGGCGTGCCCAACATCGTTTCTTGTGTACACAACCAACATGTCCCCCAACTGCCGCGCCAACTCCTTTTGAAACCTCTCTGCGTTTTGCTTGTTGTTCCCCGGCAGAGAGGGGCATGCCATGCTGAGAGAGTATTGCGGCACACGAAGCACCCGTCTCACGACAACATAGCGCGGGTTGTTCATGGAAGCCAGCAGTTCCCTCATGGCTTCCGCAAAGAGCTGCTTCTCCCAGAGCGCCCCCCGCAACGTGCAGGTAATTCGCAATCCATCCGCAGTTCCGCTGACCTCAACGCGAGCGTTCTCCGAACGGATGGTGCCGTTCTACTGGAATGCCGACAGAATGCTCTTTGCGATAGACTCGACCAGCCTCGTCGGGGAGGCCAGCCGAATCGCGTAACGAATCCCCCGCAGGAACAGCACGTACAAAAGCACCAGCGGGATTATCCCCAGCAGCCCGCCGCCAGCTCCTGCAACGTCCACAACGTTTCTGCAGGTGGATGTCTGCAGCACGCCGGTAGGGACCATCAGCACCAGGCAGGCAGCCAGATTGACGAACCGAAACTTGGTGGCCAGCGCCTCTTCACTGAACTCGTTCTTCTGGCTGCAGCGGGCAGCAGCCGAAGAACAGCAATCGAGGCCAGGGGATGGCATCCTCTGGCCTCGATACTTTTGGGATTGGAACCAACCGTTTGGTTGAGTTAGTAGCTCAGCCAAACAATGCGACTCTCCCCTTCTGGAGGGCGCACGAGACAACAGCCTGCCGAGCCGCCACTCCTAGTGGATGGCGTCCTGATAGAACTCCCAAGCTTCCTTGTCGGTGGCTCCCTCGTGGACGATCATGCGAATAGCTTTCGCCATCTCGATGGGGTGCGGGCTCTGGAAGATGTTGCGGCCCATATCGACACCGTGGGCACCCTTGCGCATCACGTCGTACGCGAGTGCGAGGGCATCGGGCTCGGCGAGCTTCTTGCCACCAGCAACCACGATAGGCACGGGGCAACCCGCGACGACCTTCTCGAACTCGTCGCACTGATAGGTCTTCACAATCTGAACGCCCATCTCAGCGATGATCCTGGTCGCAAGCTCGAAGTAGCGGCTCGTACGCTCCATGTCCTTGCCCACAGCGGTGACGCCCATCGTAGGAATGTCATAGGCCAGGCCAGCGTTGATGACCTGGTTAACGTTGTCGAGGCTCTCAAGCTGCCCATCGGCACCAATGAAGACCTGAACGGCCATGCAGTCGGCGTTCATGCGGATGGCATCATCGATGTCAACATTCACGACCTCGTGGGAGAGGTCGTCCTGGACCATGGAGGAGCCAGCGGAGACGCGAAGGGCAATGCCCTTGTTGGCAACTGCCTCAGGAGGCAGGCAGGTGCGGATGATACCGCGTGTACCCATCATGCAGTCCATGTAGGGCGCAAGCTCAGGCAAAAGCAGGTCGAGTCGCTCCAGACCAGTAGCGGGCCCCATGAAATAGCCGTGATCGAAGGCGAACATGACGGTGTTGCCGCTCTTGGGGTCAAAGATGTTGGCAAGGTGCTTCTTCATGCCCCAGTCAAGATCGTTGGCGCCCTTGAGGTAGAAACCCTTGTTGTTGGCAAACGGCTTGTCCAAGTGGAAGTTCTTCTCAACCTTGTCGACGTTTTCGGCCATGTAGTTCTCCAATCTATGACGCGCAAACAATATGTCTAGAAGTCCCCTCTGCCAAACCGGGGCCGTCGGCACAAGGCCGACGGCCCTTGGGGGAAGGGAGGACCCTATTGACTAGAAGTCATAATCGTTCATGTTGTCCTTGGTGAAGACGAGGCGCTCGGGAAGCAGGATGACGCCGTTGTTCTCATCCTTAGTCGTAGCGCCCTCGGCGATGCTGTCGTTGGCCATGACCTCGCACTCGCCAATGTCGGGGATGTCAATCTTGTCGCCAACCTTGACCGTGTTGCCGGCAGCCAGGTACGCGGCGGCATAGCAGCCCATGGCACCCTGCACGCCGCAGTCCCAGAGGCCCCAGTTGTAGATGGTGCCGTTGGAGCAGTACTGCTTGACCGAGTTGGGCGACGCGAAGCCGGTGATGGTGATCTTGTCCTCGTTATAGCCCTTGTTCTCGGCTGCCTGGAGCTGGCCGGGCAGCGCCGTGGAGTCATTGCAAATGATGAGGTCGATGTCGGGATACGCATCAAGGACGGCCTCGCCAATAGTGATGGCCTTCTCGGCATCCTGCTCGGAGTAGTAGTTATCGGGGTGAACGTTCTGCCACGTCGGGTAGTTCTCAGAAATGTACTTCTCTGCTGCTTCATGCCAGGAGTTCTGGTCGGTAACAGTTGCCTGCGAGTAGTGCCAGCAGTAGGTGATGGCGTCCTTGTCCGGGTCCTTGCCGCGCTGCTTGAGGCCATCGACACCCATGTCAACGAGCATCTTGCCCAGGATGTCAGGCGTGCCCTGGGAGACCATGAGGGCGCGGTCCTCGGGGTTGGCGTCGGAGTCCCACGTGCAAACCACAACGCCCGAGTCGGCTGCCTTCTTGAGGGCGTCAGAGACGCCGCCAGCATCAACAGTGGAGATGCAGAGGGCATCCACGCCAGCAGCGACCTCCTGGTTGATGACGGAGACCTGGGCAGAGACGGAAGCCGTGGAGTCTCCAACGTAGTCCACCGTGAAGCCCCACTTCTTGGCGTGCTCCTGAGCGCCGTTGTTGGCGGACTCGAAGAACGCGTTGCCTGTCACCTTGGGGATGAACGCGACGGTCTTGCCGGAGACGTCTCCGCCGGCCGAAGAGCTGGAACCTGCAGACGAGGAGTCAGAAGATCCGGAATCGGACGAGCTGGACCCGCCGCAGCCAACGAGACCAAGCCCGACCGTGGCCACGGAAACACCCATGAGCCTGCAGAAGTTCCTACGAGAGAGCTGTGACATTGCTAACCTCCACCTTCCCATGCCTAGGGACTTTTTGTCCCGCCTATTTCACGTCCTTCATGCGTACCGCGCTACGCCTTCTGGACGTCCTTCCTGAGGAAAAGAGACTTGAGCGTTGTTCCCACGCTCTGGTGACTTGCGACTGAACGGCCCACGATAATGGCAACAAGGAGAATGCCTACGGGAATATCCAGGTACTGCGTACCAATCTTGAAGCAGAGCGGCAGGCCAAACCTGAGCAGGGCAATGACGAGCGAGGAGAGCGCGGTGCCAAAGACCGAGCCCTTGCCACCTGTGGAGAGGGTGCCGCCGAGGACGACCGCGGTGACGATGTCCATCGTGAGGTCACTTCCGAGGTCGGACTTCGCGGTGCCGAGGTAAGACGTGAGGATGATCCCGGCGATGGCAGCCGCGATGCCGCTCAGAATGTAGGTGGACATGATCACGCGACGAGAGTTAATGCCAGAGAACTCGGCAGCACTGGGGTTGACACCGCACAGGAAAATCTTGCGACCGTACTTGGTCTTGTGGAGCAGGATGAACGCGATGACAAGCAGCACGGCGTAAATCACAATCTGGAGCGGGAGAACGCCACCGATCTTGTACTGCCCTATCACCTTGAATTCATCGGGGAAGTTGCCGATGCCCTGGTAGCTTGCCGTACTTGAGAGCGTGGAGACGAGAAGGGCGATGCCCGAATAAAGGAAGCTTCCACCCAAGGTGACAACCATCGCCTGGACGCCGCAGTAGGCGATAAAGAAGCCGGAAAGAGCGCCGCAGGCGGCCGCAACGATGATTGCCAGCAGGCACGACTGGAGAATCGAGAAACCAAAGTCCTGCCAGGTAACGCCAATGATGATCGAGGTGAGGCCAACAAGCGAGGCCACCTGGATGTCAATGCCGCCAGTAATCATGACGAAGGTCACAAAGAGCGAGATGATCATGACCGACATGGAGTCGTCAATGCTGGTGAGAAGCAGTTGCGGCTTGAGGAACTTGGGGTTAGCCGCACCAAAGATGACAAACTCAAGTAGGATGAGCGCCACAAGCATGATGTTCCAGCTTGCCTGACCGCGCTTGAAGAACGACAGGCCATTCTTCTTGGAAGCTGCCCCCTTGCCGGCAGCGGGCGCCTTGCTGTTTGCCGCCATCACTACTCGCCTCCCTTCTCGGTCGCGCCAGCGACTACCTGGTCAGGAGAAACCCGGGCGAGGAGGCGCGCATGGTAGTTCTTGATGACGCTTCTGTGCTGGATGAGTGCGTCAACGACGACGATCACGATGAGGATGATGCCTGTGATGGCATTGTCGTAGTTGGACGAGAAACCCATGAAGACGAGCAGGTAGCTGATGGAGGCCATGATCACGGCGCCCACCGCGGCACCTATGACGGAGCCGACGCCGCCAACCAGGCTGATGCCACCAAGGACGCAGGCAGCGATTGCCTTCATCTCGTAGCCGTCGCCGGAGTCAGCAGTGACGAAACCGATACGGCTCGTGAAGATAATCCCGGCAATGGCGGAGAGCACACCGCAAATAACGTATGCAATGACCTTCACCCGCTTGGAGGGGATGCCCACGAGCTCGGCGCCACTCGCGTTGTCGCCCACGGCAATGAAGTAGCGACCGTGGCGGGTCTTTGTCGTAAGCACCCAGATAACAATGGTGAGCACGACAGCTGCACAGTAGTACACCGTAAGGTCACCCACGGCAGTGACGGCCGAGAAGTCCTTAAAGTCCTTGGGGAGATTCTCGACCCAAGCGCCGTTGGTGTAAAGGTACATGAGGCCACGCAGGATACCGCAGACGCCGAGCGTGAAGATGAGCGACGGCGCATGCATGAGGGCAACGCCCCAGCCATTGATGAAACCGATGGCGGCACCGATGAGAATGCCCACGAGAATCGCCGCGGGCACCGGAGCCCCGTCGCGAAGCATCGAGCCCACGACCGTGGCGACAATGCCGAGGTTGGCTCCTACAGAAACGTCAATCTCACCGATGAACAGGGTAAATGCCATGCCTACCGCAACAAGCGTGTACACCACAGAGGTATTGAAACACGCAGAGACGTTCGACGAGTTAAGAAATGACGGGTTTATCAGCCCGACCACCAAGAAGAGGGCGATGAGGAACAAAATGCTGCTCAACTCCCTCGCATGCAAAAGCTTTTTCAACGCTTTCACCGTGACCCACACCTTCCGTCAGTGATGCCTGCAGTACGTGCGCAGCGTTACGACGCAACCTTCTCGCCAGCGCCCTCGTGGTAGACCCCGAAGGACGCCGCCATAAGGTTGTCCTGGGTGATCTGGTCCTTCTTGAACTCATGGTTGATGCGGCCCTGGAACATGGTGACCGCGCGATCAGCCAGCTCCACGACCTCCTCCATGTCGCTGGAGATGAGCAGAATAGAGACGCCCGTCTTTCTCAGCTCCTGAAGCACCGCATAGACATCGCCACGGGCGGCGGCGTCAATGCCACGCGTGGGCTCGTCAAGGATGACGAGGCGTGGCTCGGAGGCAAAGGCGCGAGCAATGATGATCTTCTGCTGGTTGCCACCGGACAGGCTACCGACCTCCTGGTCGAGGCCCGTGACCTTGGTGTGGAAGTTGTCCACGTAGGACTGGGAGATCTTGTCTTCCTCAGCCTTGTTGAGGAAGAAGGAGCCCAGACGCTTACCGTTGAGGATTGATGCCGTGGTATTCTCGGCAACGTCGCGAATGCGGAAGATGCCGTTGGCGAAGCGGTCCTCCGAGACATAGTTGATGCCCTCTTCGATGACCTGCTTGGTGCTCTCGCCCGTGATGTCTTTGCCGTCGAGAAGGACCTTACCTCCCAACACCTTGTCGCGACCAAAGATGGTAGTTGCCATCTCGGTACGGCCAGCGCCAACAACGCCAGCCAGGCCAACCATCTCTCCCGGGTAAATCTTGAGATTCACATGAGAGAAGCCGTAACCGGTAAAGTCCTGAAGCTCGAGCACCGGCTTTGCACTGTAATCAATCTCGGAAACGGGACGCGGGGCTGCCTTTGCCTCTCGCTTCTTGGTATCGGGCGGAAGGAGGCCGCGGATGAGGTCGTCACGCGTGAACTCGGAGACATTGCCCTGCATGGCAATGATGCCGTCGCACATGACCGAGACCCGATCGGCGATCTCGAAGACCTCCGTGAGTCTGTGGGTGATGTAGATGATGCCGATGCCCTTCTCCTTGAGGCTCTCTACCACCTTAAAGAGACTCTTGACCTCATCGAAGGCAAGAGCAGAGGTGGGCTCGTCGAGGATGAGGACCTTCGAGCGGCGCATGATGCCACGGAGAATCTCAACCATACCCTGCTCAGCAATCGAAAGCGTAGAGGCTTTACGCTCGAGGTCGAAATGCCAGCCGATCTCGCTCATGGTCTGCTCGAGCCTGCGGTCAAGCTCGCTCGGGCTCTCAGAGAAGCCAATCTCAACGTTCTCGCGAACGGTCATGTTGGGGAAGAGCATCGGTTCCTGCGGCACCATGTAGGTGCTGTTGGAGAGGGCCTCACGGGTGCTGTTGTGCTCGACCTTCCTGCCCTCCACGTAGATCTCGCCACAGTCCTGCGTGTAGATGCCCATGATGATCTTCATGAGCGTCGACTTGCCGGCGCCATTTCCGCCTACCAGGGCAATTGCCTCCCCGGGCATGAGGTCAAGGCTCACGCCCTTGAGGACCGAGTTAGACCCAAACGCCTTGCAGATGTTACGCACGGACAGCAGCGCGTTTGTGATCTCGTAGGAGGAAACGCCCTCGCTTGTATCCGCCATTGCTATCCCCCATTCAGGTAAGAGCTTCTGTCTCTTAAGAAATGGTGCATTGATGGACTTCTGTTCGCCCTGTGAGCACTCTACCGGTTTTCCTCCTCCCAAGACGGGCGGTCTGGACGGATGGCCGCAAATTGACGTTGTACGGTTGCATTACGTCCGTAAGTGGTAGAGGACTACCAGACGCTTGAGGGTGCCAGAGGAGAATCGATTTTAGCTTTTAAGCTATCTACCTTGTGTTTATTTGTTTTTCTGACCAATCATCAGAGATGGCTTTCCTTAGTTTGGTGACCGTTTGCCGATACTCGCCAACGTTTACAGGCAATAACGCAGACATGCAGTCGTAACCGTGAGAGAGTGTTTTCTGAACTCGATTCTTTGTTCAAGTCTGTTACAATTGTTCATATAACAGATATTTGTTCGAAGAGAGGCAGGCAATGGGCGAGTCAACTAACCTCTTCATGGTTAAGGCGGCTTGGTACTACTACATAGTTGGCTACACGCAGAGCGACATCGCCGATATGCTGGGGCTCTCGCGCGCCAAGGTGGTGCGTCTTCTGGACGAGGCGCGCGAGCAGGGCGTTGTTCAGTTCACCTTTAGGGCAGACGACAGTGCTCGCATGGACGTTGAACAGGAGCTCATTCACCGTTTTGGCCTGGAGGACGCCTTTGTCGTACCCACGGCTCGCGAGCGTGCAGCAACTGAGGACTCGATTGCGCGTGCAACATCAATGTATATTTCGTCCCACCTCGAGGATGGCTCTTACCTCAACATGGGGTACGGAGCCATGATGAACCGCGTGCTGGGGTCTCTTGCGCGTGGAACATGCCGAGACCTAAGCGTCATCAGCCTCACCGGGGGCGTGAACTTCTACCTGCAGGACATTCCGCCTAGCGTTATGTCCATCAGACTCAACCTTCTTCCCTGCCCAATTCTTCTCTCAACCAAGGAACTGCGCGACGCCATGGTGCAGGAGCCCAGTATCACGAGCATCGCCAAGATGGTGGATCTTGCGTCGATGAGCGTGGTTGGCATTGGCGGCATCTCTGATAACGCAACCATCCTCAAGAATGGGATGCTCACAAAGAGCGACTTCGAACTCCTGCGCATGCGTGGGTCTGTGGGCGATATTCTCTGTCACTTTATCGACGCCGAGGGCAACCCCCTTCCCACAGACATCGAGTCCAGGCTCGTCTCGACGAGCCTTCCCTCACTGCAGCATATGAGCAACGTCGTCGCTGCCGCCGGTGGCGACGAGAAGGTGCGTGCGATACGCGCGGTCCTCAGGCACGGTTACGTGAACACGCTCATCACAGACGAGAGGACCGCAACGAAAGTAATCGAGGAGGACGACAGGCTCAAGGAGATGGTCCCATGAAGTATTTGATGGCAATCGACGCGGGGACAGGCAGCGTGCGTGCGGTGCTGTTCGACACCAATGGTACGCAGATGGGAGTCGCACAGAAGGAGTGGACGCACCGCGAGGATCCGCGCTGGCCAGGAAGCATGGACTTTGACTGGAAGCATAACTGGGACCTCGCCCGTAGCTGCGTGAGCGAGGTTCTCGCTTCGACGGGTATCGACCCTGCAGACGTCGCCGCCGTCTCGACAACGTGCATGCGCGAGGGCATTCTCCTCTACGACGCTGATGGCAATGAGATTTGGGCGTGCGCCAATGTCGATGCGCGCAGCAATGACGAGGTCGCCCAGCTCATCGCGAAGGATCCCGACCTCGAGCGCGAGCTCTACCTCGAAAGCGGGCAGACCTACGCCCTTGGTGCGCTCCCCCGCCTTCTGTGGGTCAAGAACAAGATGCCCGAGGTTTACGAACGGGCAGCGAGCATTGGCATGTTCAACGACTGGCTCATCTACCATCTCACGGGTGTGCTGGCAGTCGAACCCTCGAACGGATCGACGACAGGAATCATGAGCCTCGAGAAGCGAGATTGGGATCCATCGATTTCAGAGCGCTGTGGCCTTCGAACCGACCTCTTCAAGCCCGTCCTCGAGTGCGGATCGCTTGCTGGCCACGTAAACGCACAAGGCGCACGCGATACCGGCCTGGCCGAAGGCACTCCCGTCGTGGTGGGTGGCGGAGACTGCCAGCTGGGGATGATTGGCGTCGATGCCTGCCTGCCCGGCCAGGCGGGAGTCTTTGGCGGAAGCTTCTGGCAGTACGAGTTCAACACGGCAAGCCCCAAGACAGATGAGAACTGCCGTGTTCGCGTGAACTGTCATGCCGTTCCCGGCGTCTGGCAGTACGAGGCCCTTGCCTTCAAGCCCGGCCTGGTGATGCGTTGGTTCCGCGACGCGTTTTGCCAAGAGGAGAAGCGCATTGCCGCAGAGACTGGCGAGAGCGCCTATGACCTCATGGACGAGCGCGCCGCCGAGGTGCCCGTGGGCGCTGGCGGCATGGTGTGCTGCTTCAGCGACATCATGAATTACATCCACTGGACACATTCCGCCCCCACGTTCACCAACTTCGAGCTCGATCCCGAGAGATACAACAAGTACACCTTCTACCGCGCAATCCTCGAGAACACCGCTCTTCTCGTAAAGGGCCACATCGAACTTGTGCGCGAGTTCACGGGCAACGAGCCCGAGGAACTTGTGTTTGCCGGAGGCGCCTCGTACAGCGACCTCTGGGCACAGATTGTGAGCGACGTCACCAACAAGCCTGTTCGCGTACCGGTCGTGAAGGAGGCCACCGCGCTTGGTGCGGCCATTCTCGCCGGCTACGGCGTTGGCATCTACCCCAGCGTCGCCGAAGGTGCTCATCGCGTGGTGAAGATCGAGAAGACCTTCTCGCCAGATGCGGCCAATCATGCGACGTACGAGAGGCTCTACGAGACGTGGCGCAAGGTCTACGCAGCCCAGCTCGGCCTCAGTGAGCAGGGCATCACGAAGAGCATGTGGAGCGCACCTGGCATCAAGTAGACGAAACCGGGAGGCGGCGCTCCCGCGCAGCGCCGTCCCCCATCGCTTGTCTCATCCAACATATTCCAGCCACGAGAGGAAAGGATCGCCATGTTTGTAACAAACGAGGACAAGTTCGAGTATCGGTTTGGCAACTCTGGACCCAAGTACCTCATGAAGGGGCCGCGTGCCAACTTCGCGCTTGTTGCCTTCCAGCCGGGACAGGACTTCGACGCCCATCACCACAACGTGATGGAGGAGAACTTCTACATTCTGGAGGGGAAGGTGGACATCGTCGTTGACGGCAAGGTCAACGTGCTCGAGCCTGGCGACTTCATCCACATCGAGCCGGGAGAGGTCCACTACGTGAACAACCCCTATGACAAGCCCGTGAAGATGGTCTCGGTGCTGGCGCCCCACACCGATCCAGACAAGTTCATCGACCCAAAGCCGGTATATTAGGGTTTAGAAACTTGGAACGGCACAGGACTGCCAAGCCGCGGTCGTCTCAGCCCATCATCGAGGGGCATGGCCGGTGCCAATACCAAGAAGTTGTGTGTATCGCTTGCGAGAAGCCGCCCAAGTGGTATATTTGCAAGGCTTGTTGATTAACGGGCGCGCGAGCGCCGCACTTTGGAGGTCAAGGTCATGTCGAAGGTTTGTGATATCTGCGGCAAGCACGCCGTTGCCGGTCGTTCCATCAGCCACTCCCACCGCACGGTTGCTCGCACGTTCAAGCCCAACATCCAGCGCGTCTCCGTCGTCGTCGACGGTCAGCGCAAAAAGCTCAACGTCTGCACCAGGTGCCTCAAGAAGGGCAACCTCGTCCGCGGCTAAGCTTCGAGGACTCAAACGTATGCAGAAAGGGACCGCACCAGTTTGGTGCGGTCCCTTTTTTGACGGTAGGGGGAGCTGACGCCGGAAGACGACTTTTGGCAGCAAGAGCATACGAGGCCCCCGCTGTGGCGCCGTTCTGGCCCCGGGGGGGCGCGTTTCCGCAGCGCTGGCGCACACGCACCGGTAACCTACCGCAGCAGGAACGCCGCCACCGCGCCGGAGCTCACGGACACCACAGCGTCGTCACTCTCCACCACGTTTGAGATTCCCACGTCGTCGAGGAGACCAAGGGGCTTCTCATCGATGCACCACTTCATGCCAGACTCGCTCGCGACCGTACCCGGCGCCACGGCCACAGCCGAGAAGGTATGCCCGCGCGCCTCCGCGCCAAGCCGCCATTCGCGCGCGCCCACTGCAGACACAACGCGCATCTCGAACGAATCCTCAACCAGGATGGAATGCGCGTCCGCTGCTCCGGCGAGAAGGCCCACGACGCCTAGCGCATGGTCGGGCCTGCCGCCAGAAGCACAGGTCACCGTAAGGCTCAATGGCCGACCCTGACGCGCGGCCTCGTGCCGCGCGCAGTCGATGGCAAGCGAGAGGTCCGTCGCGTACTTATCAGAAGGGAACGTAATCGAGCGGCCCGCCTGGTCATATGCCCAAGCTCCGTCCTCCTCGCTTACAGAGTCGTGATCCCCGCAAAACGCATGGGGTACCACCCCGGCAGCCCGGCACGTCTCGGCACCCCTATCTGCCGCGACGATATAGTCCGCCTTAGCCGCTAGCCGCGCAACAAGCTCCGGCGAGCTCGGCGCCGGGGAGCCGTCAACCACAAGTGCTCGCAGCGGTTCCTCCCCCGACGCCACTACATCTTTCATCATTGGTGCGACCGCGTAGTCCTCGATGAGCGCCAGGGAGAGCTCCGCATAGCCGTGAACGAATATGTCGCACCATGGCTTTACGTCCCTCTCGTCTCGCCCATCATGGTCGTTCATGAGGCCAACAACGTTGAACCCCGCCCGCTTGGAGGTGCGCACTCCAAACGGGGCGTCCTCGAAGACCCAAGTCTCCCCCACCGATGTGCCAAGGCGACGCGCCGCTTCGAGGTAGACGTCGGGAAACGCCTTGTCGCGCCCGCCTACCTGCTCGGTTGTAACAATGTCCTTGAAGAAGTGGGCAATGTCGTGCGTCTCGAGCGCCACGCGCACCTCACGCAGCGGGGTCGAGGTGGCAATCACCATGGGGATGCCGGCCGCCGCCAGCTCCTCGAGAAAGCCACGGGCACCCGGCATGAGCGGAATGTCCGTCGCATAGTGATGGCGCACAATGGCGCAGGCCTCCTCGTAGAGCTCGCTGGCTGGGGTCGTGATGCCAAGCTCGTCGTGCATCATCTGACAGCCGTCACCCAGCGTCACACTCTCGATGCGGTCGAAGAACGAACGGTCCACATCGCTGCAACCATGCGCGCGAACGAGCTCGAGCATCACGCTGCTCCACATGCGCATGGAGTCCACGAGCGTCCCGTCACAATCGAAGATCGCACCCTTGAAAGACATCGTTTCCTCTCCCTTGCTGAACGCATACGTGCTGCGGCGAGCAGATTCAGTGTTATCCCCAGGCTTGCCGCCCACGGACTGGCAGCAATCCCTCCGGTTGGGTAAAGTATCCCATGGCTTGGGCGCCGACATGCCCGCCCGGACCACCTTACAGCATCTGCACCAAGCTTCCGGAGGAAGAAGAACATGGCTCGTTATGACTACAAGTGCCCCTCATGCGGTTCCACCTTCGAGGTCGAGCATCCCATGAGCGCTCATCCAAAGGTGAACTGCCCCAAGTGCGGCCACGAGGCCGAGCGCGTGTTCGAGACCTCGGGAATCGTGTTTAAGGGCTCCGGCTTCTACAACACCGACCAGAAGGGCAAGTAACCCTCCTCCTCAAAAGCAGAGGCCCAGTGGCCCCGCCGACTGCCGGCGGGGCTTTTTGTACCTGCGATTATCTTCACGACCGGTGGAGTTATCTCCTCAGCAACGCGTTGCTCACCTTGTCTGCTGCAATTTACGTGCAAAAGTGAGGTTGTGTGTAAGTGCACGGAGTTGGAGATGGCATTCGAGGTCTCCCTCGACCTAACCAAACATCATGGTGATGAGTGCTATCAGGCATAATTATGTTAGTTTACCGGCGAGATCCCACGTGATTTCCGACCAACCACACCCGACGTCTCCCAAACCAAGAAAATAACCCACATATCCTGACTTCTGCACGTAATTTTGGCCTCTCATGTTACCCGGAGCGATTCGCATATGTTCACAAGCCGTAATGCGGAGGTCTGGCAGCAGCGAAGAAACGCTTTGGATACGCCTGGCAGCCTCCACCATGCGCACGAAACCAACACGGAGAATCCCCCAACAGCGTTAACGCAGGAAGCTGGTAGGTACCAGTCGTTTCCGTGTGCGCTTTTTCCAGAGCGCGAGTTGACAACAGGTCGAGACACCCGATACAACAAGACAATCACAGACACAGTGGCCATGAGTTGTCGGAATTATTGAGACATGAAGAGCAGCCAAAGCCATGAGTGCCGCGCTGGAAAGTAGTCTATGGTTATTTGAACACAGACATCGGGGCGCATCCCCTCGATACAACGAAGCAGAAACGACGTCACGCGGCGGGCTAGGTTCCGGAGGAAGCATGTCTGAGACGCATAACGAGAAGATCCCCTCCAAAAGGATGGCGGGTCCCACGAATAGTAACGACTTTGGGCTTGTAGGCAAGGGTGCGGGATTCATTCCCACGGGAGACGCCAGCGCAATGCCCGAAGGTGACAACCGCGGCAACGGAGAAGGTCGAAGCAGGCGCTTTGTAGCTCGGACGCTTGTGCCCCTCCTTGTGCTTGGAGCGCTTTTCGGCGGCGGTTACTACTGGTGGACCAGCCTCCGTCCCGTGCAGGTGACAGTCAACGGCACGCTCCAGAGTGTGACCGTAAGCACCACCATCGACCAGCTCAAGAGCGACGAGGGGATCCAGACAACCCCGGGCAACTACGTGAGCGTCTCGGGGAACATCCTCGCCGAGGGTGAGGGCTACCCCTATTCGGTGACCGTTAACGGCAAGGCCATGGACTACGACGAAGCCAGCACCTACAAGGTTGCCGGCGGAGAGCGCATCACCGTGAGCGACGGCGGGGACCGCACGGAGCCCTACACCACCGAGACCGTGAACCAGCCGCCCAAGCTCCTCATGGACGGCAACGTGGGAGCCATCAACTACATCTCTCAGTGGGGGTCCACGACGGTGAAGGACGTGCTCACTGGCCAGGAGTCTGGCGAGCAGGTCGACGGCACGGTCTACGAGCAGGGCCAAGACTGCGTGGTCACGGTTAAGGACGTGCAGCCCTCGGACGACAAGAAGCTCGTGGCCCTCACCTTTGACGACGGACCAAGCCAGTACACAGGGCAGTATCTGCAAATCTTGCAGGGCAAGGGCGTAAAGGCCACCTTCTTCTGCCTGGGCAAGGAGGTTGACGCCAACCCCGATGAGGCAAAGGCGATCGTAGACGCGGGGTGCCAGATCTGCAGCCACTCCTACGACCACCCGGACCTCAGGGCGTCTGACTCCCAGACCGTCCTTGACCAGCTGACAAGCTCCTTCTCGTCAATCGAAAGCGCCACGGGCGTGAAGACCACCGCGTTTCGACCGCCCTACGGGAGCTTCACGCAGCGCACCTGGCTCGCCACGCAGGGCGTGGCCACCGTGGCCGTGCGCTGGGACATCGACACCGAGGACTGGAAGCAGCCCGGTGTGGACCAGATTGTCTCGGCTGCCTGCGACAACGTGCACTCCGGGAGCATCATCCTGATGCACGACGGCGGCGGCCCGCGCGACCAGGACGTCGAAGCGCTGCCGCAGATCATCGACAATCTCCAGGCGCAGGGCTACACCTTCGTGACCATAAGCGAGCTTCTCGCCAGCGACGACTCGATTCCCTCGGACATCGCGAGCTGCGATGCGGCCATGCCCTCGAGCGCCGTCTGGCCAGACGAGATCGGCTAGGCGAACTGGCTGCGGTAGAGCGCCGCGTACGCCCCACCCTTGGCCAGCAGTGACTCGTGCGTGCCCTGCTCGATGATGGTGCCGTGGTCCATGACCAGGATGAGATCCGCGTCAACGATGGTCGAGAGCCGATGCGCGATCACAAAGCTCGTGCGGTCCTCCATGATGGCCTCCATCGCACGAACGATTGCCTGCTCGGTGCGGGTGTCCACGCTCGAGGTTGCCTCGTCGAGAATGAGCATGGCTGGGTCGGTGAGCATGGCGCGGGCAATGGTGAGGAGCTGCCGCTGGCCCTGGCTCACGTTCTCCCCGCCGTCGGTGAGACGCGTGTCGTAGCCGTGCGGGAGCGTGCGCACGAAGAAGTCCACGTGCGCGGCGCGCGCGGCCGCTTCGACCTCCTCACGCGTGGCACCCGGCCTGCCGTAGGCGATATTCTCTGCAATAGTGCCCTCGAAGAGCCATGCGTCCTGAAGCACCATGCCAAACTCGCGCCGCAGGTCGCGTTGGCGCAGCTGCCTGGTGTCTACACCATCAATGGTGATGCGGCCGCCATCCACCTCATAGAAGCGCATGAGCAGGTTGATGAGGGTGGTCTTGCCTGCACCCGTGGCGCCCACGATGGCAACCTTCTCGCCGGGCTCGGCCACAAGCGAGACGTCATGCATGAGGGGCGCCTCGGGCGAGTAGCCAAAGCGCACGTGCTCGAAGGCCACACGACCCCGCACCGGCTGCGGCAGCTCTGCCGGCACCTCGGGGTCGGGTAGAACCTCGGGCGCGTCGAGCAGCGCAAACACGCGCTCCGCTGCCGCAAGCGCACCCTGCAGCATGTTCACCGTGAGCGAGAGCTGCGTGAGGGGCTCGGACGCCTGCGTCACGTACTGGAAGAAGGCCTGGAACGCCCCGACTGTCATCTGGCCGCCCGCGACAAGCGCGCCGGCAGCAAGGCCAATGGCCACCTGCGAGAGTCGCACGAGGAAGCGGATAGCAGGAGAGATGGCGTTGGTGAGAAAGTCCGCACGGGCGCTCGTCGTGGCAACCTTCTCGGCATGCGACTCGATTGCCCGAAGGCTTGCGTCCTCGACTCCAAAGGCCTTGATGACGGTACGGCCCGAGTAGGCCTCCTCGACGCTCTCGGTGAGGTGGCCCAGCGCGTCCTGGCGCGCCGCGGCGGCATCAAGCGTGCGGCTGGCGGCAAACTTGGTGACCACAACCGACGCCGCGGCAAATGCACAGAACACGAGCGCCAGCGCCAGGTTTGAGAGAAGCATGAGCACGACGGCGCCCACCAGCGTCGTAAACGCGATGATGAGCTGCAACAGTCCGCGCTGCAAGACCTCAGAGACCTTGTCGAGGTCGTTGGTCGCGCGGCTTATGGTGTCTCCGGGCTGGTGCGCGTCGAAGTACGAGAGCGGAAGCCTCCCCAACTTTGCCGAGATCTCCTTTCGCAGGGAGAGGTTAAGCCGCTCGGCAAAGCTCGACATCACAAGGGACTGCACGGAGTAGAACGCCCAGGCGCAGGTCCAGATGCCAAAGTAGGTGAGAACCTCGCGACCACCGTTGCCAAGACCAACAACGTAGACCTCGCCCTTCGCGAAACTCGCCTGGATGTTCTCCCACAGCACGTCCACCACATGCGCGCTGTACGCAGCGGCTCCCAGGCTCGCGGCAACGTAGACAACGGCGCTCGCAGCGGCAACGACCAGGCGCCAGCGCTGCGTGCCGGCCGCCTCCCAGAGGCGACGTGCCGTCCCCCTTGCGTCGTGCGGACGCTCCTCGTCAAGCGCGTCCTTCTCGTCACGTGCGTTTCTCTCGTCACTCATCGGCGGTGGCACCTCCCCTCGTCTGCGACTCAACGATGTCCCTGTAGGCGGGGCACGTCTCCATGAGCTCGTCATGCGTGCCGCGACCCACCACGCAGCCGTCCCCGAGCATCACGATCTGGGCCGCATGACGCACCGTGCTCACGCGCTGGGCGATGATGACCACGGCTTGGTTGGCAAGCTCGCGCTCGAGGGCATGGCGCAGCGCCGCATCGGTCTTGTAGTCGAGCGCCGAGAACGAGTCGTCAAAGACGTAGAGGTCTGCGTGGCGCACGAGCGCGCGGGCGATGGCTAGGCGCTGTCGCTGGCCGCCCGAGAAGTTCGACCCGCCCTGTGCGACGCGCGTGGAGAGTCCATCGGGGAGCTCCCGCACAAAGCCCGCCTGCGCCACGTCGAGCGCGTGCCAGAGCTCCTCGTCTGTGGCAGCGGCATCTCCGTTACGCAGATTCTCGGCGATGGTGCCCGAGAAGAGCCATGCCTGTTGGGGCACGTAGGCAATGTGGGAGCGCAGCTCCTGCTGCGTGACGTTGCGCACATCGACTCCCAGCATGAGAAGCGACCCGGCTGTCACGTCGTGGAAGCGAAGGAGCATCTTCGCCACGGTCGACTTGCCCGAGCCGGTATTGCCCATGATTGCCGTGACCTCACCACGCCGCACGGAGAAGTCGAGGTCATGGAGGGTGTCCTCATCGGCATCGGCGAAGCGGAAGCTTGCGTGCGAGAAGCGCGCGACCCCGTCGCCAGGCTGCGGATTGGGGGGTGCACTAAGGTGCTTGGGTGACGCTGGATCTGCCACGCTCGGCACCGCCTCGAGCACGGCAGCAGCGCGCGTAAGGCACGAGAGGGCCCTGGGCACCTGGATCATTGCGAACTGCGCCATCATCATGAAGAACATGATGAGCATGGCGTACTCGAGCAGCGCGGAGATGGAGCCTATCTGCATGGCGCCCAAGCCCACGCGGTCCGCGCCCCACCACATGACGAGAACCTCGACGACGTTCATGAGGAAGAACGTCGAGCAGTCCACAACCGAGAAGAGCATGTTGACGCGGATGGCGTTTGTGGCGTAGTCCTCGAAGGTCTCGTCCAACCGGCCGCGCTCGCGTTCCTCCTTGCCAAAGGCGCGGATGACACGCGTGCCGGTAACAACCTCGCGCAGCCGCGAGTTCATGCGGTCAACATAGCCCTGCATGGCAAGGAAGATAGGCGTCGACCTGGCTATTGCGATAAGCGAGATGGCGAGCATGGCAAGCGTGACAAGAAGGAGAAGACGCCCCATCACGGGGTCGATGCCGAATGCCAGGACGATGGCAACCACGCAGGTGACGGGCACCGGAAAGACCATCATGAAGGCCATGAGCAGGGTCTGCTGCACCACATTGGCATCCGAGAGCGTGCGGGTGATCATCGAGCCCGTGCCAAACGCGTTGAAGTCGGCCCCAGAGAGCGCAAGCGACTTCTTGTAGACGGCCACACGCAGGTCGCGACCAACATAGGCCGCAAGGCGCGAGGCCACGTAGTAGGAGGCCACGCATCCGCCGGACCCCACCACCGCAGCCACGAGCATGGCAATGCCATGCGTGGCCAGCTCGGCGGTGTCACGCGTACCCACAGCCACGTTCACGAGTGCAGCAAGCTGCGTTGGAATGAGGAGCATGCCCACGATGTCCGCAAGCAGCAGCACTAGCGAAGCCGCGGCAAGACGCCAGTGTGGGCGCATGAGCTGCGTGAGAACCCTCCACGACGCGCGCTTGCTGTAGTCACGCTCAGCGGACATGTGGCCTCGCCTCCCCTGCGCTCTCGGCTGGCCCGCTCGCAGCAGGCCCGTTGGACAATTCGCTCGCAGCTGGCCCATCCGTATGCAGAGCCTGCATCTCAAGGTCGATTGCGACCACATACCGGCGAACGAGCGCAACGAGGTCTGCCCGGTCACGAGGCGAGAGCGAATCGAAGGCACGCTGCTCTGCCTGAAGCGCAGGCGAGACCTCCCTCTCGCAGAAGGCGCGACCCTCGGACGTGAGCGTCACGATCTTGCTGCGTCGGTTGTTCTCGTCACGCTCGAGCGTCACCAGGCCACGGGTGACGAGCGACCTCATGGCCGAGCTCACCGTCTGGCGCGAGAGCGAATGGCACGTTGCGATGGACCCCTGGGGACAGCTGCCCCCGGCAACCACGATGTCCACAAGGATCCAGTACGCCGTCTCGGAGAGGCCACAGCCCTTCGAGATCTCGTAGTAGAGGCGCTCGACCTCCTGGTAGACGATGTCCATGTCGCGGACGGTTGGGACGCCTGGCGCCTGGACCCCAGCGCTTCCCGACTGCTCCTCCGGCAAGAGAACCCCCAAGATTGTACGATTTCGGACAATGAGGAAACCATGGTAATCCTGAATGCCATACGGCGCAAGGAGGGACAGGCCATGCCTAAGGGCTACGCCTCGCGGACGAGAAGCGCCAGGAAGTGGCCGTCAAGCGGCAGCTCAGGCGTACCAGCACGAGAGGTGCGCACCATCCCATAGGGTCCGATCATGTCTGTGACCAGCTGTTGGGCGAGAGGTGGCAGCGACGCGAAGGCAGCCGTCGAACGGGGACTCACCAGCGAGAAACGCGAGCCCTCCGGGCACGCAAGGAACGCCTCGACCACCCCCTCGTCCTCCTCGCGCAGCTCGGAGCAGGTGGCGTAGGCAAGCGTGCCGCCGGCGCATACGCGCTTGGAGGCGGCGCGGAGAAGCTCCAGCTGGAGCGCAGGGAGGGACCTGCCCGCCGGACGGATTGCGGGCTCCTGGAGCGACCAGGCAATCTCGGGGTGCCGTCTGAGCGTGCCCGTACCAGAACAGGGGGCATCCACAAACGCGGAGTCGAAGCTCTCCGCGAGCTCAGGCGGGAGGCCCTCCTCGCCAAGGCGTCTTCCGTCCAATGCGGTGCAGGTCACGGCTTTGTCCAGGCCCGCGCGCTCCATCCGGGCGCGCGACACGGCAACCTTGAAAGCCTCGGAATCCACCGCGGCAATGCGTGCGAGGCCCCCACGGCGAAGCGAGCAGGATTCGAGCAGGAGCGACTTGGTTCCTCTCCCCTGGCCCACCTCAAGCATGCGAGTGCCGGGCGCAGGAGAGGCAAGCCAAGCCACGACCTGCGCCGCCATGTCTGCGGGGACAACGTCCACGGCATCAACGAGCCCTGAGGTGGCAAGACCCGCGGCCGAGGAGAGCGCGAGGCACCCGGGCAGACAGGTAGCCCGAGGCATGAGGCCCGCCGCAGAGAGCAGGTGCTCTACCTCGGCGTCATTGTGCAGGCAGGCATTGCCGGCAACGTAGGTGCCGGATGCGTCCATGGCAGAGAGGGCCATCCGACACGCACCCTCGGTGCCCAGCGAGACCACGAGCTCGTCTGCGAGCCACTGCGGCAGCGCGGCAACGAGCGCGATGTCGGAGGCGGTGCAGTCGCGACGCTCCACGCGCTTGCGTGCGTGGGCGATCGCGGGCAGGTCCTCCCCCGCAACGCGATGCAGCACCGCGTTGGCCAGGCCGGCACCATGAGGCGAGACGCGCCGCACGAGCTCAACACCCTGGCTGATTGCCACGGGTGCGGGCGTCGCGAGCCACAGGAGCTCGAAGGCCGAGATGCGCAGCGCGTCTCGCACGCGCGGCTCGAGGTGGCCGCGGCGCAGGTGGGCGTCGAGAAGTGCGTCGACGACACCAGACGTGCGGACGCCCCCCAGGGCAAGCCGGGTTGCGAGGGCACGGTTTGCGGGCGTCAGGCGAGCCACAGGCGCGGAGGTGCGAAGCAGGTCACGCGCGCGGGCGTCTCTGCGCCGCACGTTGGAGAGGATGTCCGCAGCAGCGATGCGGGCGGGCGAGAGCGTTGCCATGCGCTAGGCACGCTCCCATGGAGCGCCATTGGCACCGTGCAGGCCCTGAGCCCACGCAGAGGCGTCCATCTCGCGCTTGCCGTCGGGCTTCACGCGGAGAAGCTCAAGCGCGCCGTCCACGCAGCCCAGGAGCACGCGTCCGTGAGCCGCCAAGACCTCACCAGTGCCTATCTGCGGCGCATTGACATCTGCAACCGTGGCGAGCACGACGCGCACACCCCTACCCGCAACCTGGCAGCGCGCGGGAGCGGCATCGGTCGAGGCCTGTACGCGAAGCGCGTTTACGTCGCACGCGTCTGCCGGGTCAAGGCGCATCTCGCCCTTCTTGACCTTCTCGGCAAACGTGACCTGTGAGGGGTCCTGCTCGTGCCACGTTACCGAACCATCCGCGATCTGTGCCGCGGCGGCAACGAGCTCGGGAGCCCCCGCCTGCGCCAACTCGTCGAAGAGCTGGCCCGCCGTCTTGGTGCCAATGGGCGTGGCCACCTGGCGGCACCATGCCCCGGCGTCGAGGTCGTGCGCCACGCGCATGATCGAGATGCCGGTCCTCTCGTCACCGGCAAGAATGGCACGCTGGATGGGAGCGGCGCCACGCCAGCGCGGCAAGAGCGAACCGTGCACGTTGATGGCGCCCAAGGGCGCCACGGCGAGAAGCTCGTCGGGCAGGATGCAGCCAAACGCCACCACACAGATGAGGTCCGGCTGCGCGGCGCGCACGGCATCGACGGCCGCGGCGTCCATGCGCTTGGCCTCGAGCACGGGAAGGCCCAGCTCAACGGCGCACGCCTTCACCGGAGAGGGCTCGAGCTTCTTGCCGCGCGAGCGCACGGCATCGGGGCGCGTCACCACGAGCGTGACGTCGTAGGCGGCGGCAACGGCCTTGAGCGACGGCACCGCAAACTCGGGGGTGCCCATGAAGACGATGCGCATGCTAGCCCTCCTCGACCTCCACGTCGCCGGGACGCGCGCCGGCGTCAAGCGCCTCCTGGTACTCCGACATCGCGCGCACGCGTGCCGAGGGAGACAGGTGATCGATCATGGTCACACCGTGCAGGTGGTCAATCTCGTGCTGCAGGCACACGGCCAAGAGGTTGTCGGCCGCCTCGTACTGCATGAGGTCACCGTCGAGGTTCTGCGCCTGCACCACCACGTGGCTGGGTCGCTTGACCTCGACCGTAATGCCGGGGAAGGAAAGGCACCCCTCGCCCGTGGTGCGCTCGGGGCCGTCCGCCGTGATGATCTTGGGGTTGATAAGGACATAGGGGTTCTTCTTGGACCCCTTACCCGACCAGTCGACGTCGATGACCACAATCTGCTTGGCAACGCCCACCTGCGGTGCGGCAAGGCCGCAGCCGTCGGCGGCGTACATGTCGCGCAGCATGCGCTTGGCAAGGGCGCGAATCTCGCCATCGATCTTCTCGACAGGAGCGCACTCCTCGGTAAGCACGGGTGCGGGCGAGAGCACGATTTCGTCCAGCGGGTTCATTGCATCCTCCAATGCAGCGCGACTTCTCGCGCGAGTTGTGTCTTGCCTACATGAGGTTGTAGGCGTCTATATCCAATGCCATGTTAATACCCATACCGCGCCCTATGCCTGCGGCGCACTCCGAGACCACACCGCCAAGATCTGCGTCGAGAGGCGCCTTCACCATCACGTGGCGACGGGACCTGTCCTTCACGCGGGCCTTCACGCAGTCTGCGGGCCCCAAGACCTCCCAGCCGGAGAGGCCGGAGACTTTCTCGCGCAGGGCCGCAGCCACCTTTGCCGACGCGTCCTCCACGGCACGGGCATTCTTTCCCCACACCAAAATGTTTGCGAGGCGCGAGAACGGCGGGTAGGAGGCCTCCTTGCGCTCGGCAAGCTCGGGGGCGAGAAAGACGTCGCGCCGGTGCGAGAGGACCGCCTGCATGGCCGGATGAGTTGCCCAGTAGGTCTGCACGATGACCTCGCCCGGGCGCCCTCCCCTGCCGGCTCGGCCGGCCACCTGCTCCAAGAGGTCGTAGGTCCTCTCGGCAGCGCGAAAGTCGGGCAGCTTGAGCATGGTGTCCGCGTTGATTACGCCCACGAGCGTGACCTCGGGGAAGTCGAGGCCCTTGGCTATCATCTGCGTGCCCACGAGCACCGCACACTCCGCCGCATCGAAGCGCTCGAGCAGCCGCTGGTGGGCGCCCTTCGCGCGCGTGGTGTCCGCGTCCATGCGAATGACCTCGACACCCTCGGGCAGGAGCATGGCAAGCTCGTCCTCGACGCGCTGGGTTCCCACACCGTAGGCGCCCAGGTAGCGGCTACCGCAGTTGGGGCAACGGGTCGAGGGGTCTGGGTAGGCGCGCACGGGCCAGCTGCGGCCGCATGTGTGGCACACGAGGGCGTGGGTGCGCTCGTGGTACGTGAGCGCCGTGGAGCAGTGCGGGCACTCGGGCACGCAACCGCACTCGCGGCACATGAGGAAGTTCGCGAAGCCGCGCCTGTTTAGGAGCAGCACGGCCTTCTCGCGCCTCTCTGCCACGCCTTCGAGCGCACGGCGCAGGGGCTCCGAGAAGACCGAGCGCGAGCCGCCCCTGAACTGCGACGCCATGTCCACGATGGTCACCTTGGGAAGCACGGCGCCACCAGGCCTCTCGGGCATCTCTACGCGCGTCCAGCGCGCTTCGCGCCACGAGCCCACCTCGCAGCGACGCAGGCTCTCGAGCGAAGGCGTTGCCGAGCCGAGCACCAGCGCGCATCCCCACTCCTTGGCCATGCGTGCCGCGACCTCGCGCGCGTGGTAGCGCGGGCTCGAGTCCTGCTTGTAGGAGGACTCGTGCTCCTCGTCGATGATGATGAGGCCAACGTTGGCGAGCGGCGCAAAGAGCGCGGAGCGGGCGCCCACCACCACGTGGACGACGCCCTGACGCACGAGGTCCCACTGGTCGAAGCGCTCGCCGGTGGACAGGCGCGAGTGGAGCACGGCCACGTTGTCGCCAAAGCGCGAGCGGAAGCGCCCCACGGTCTGCGCCGTGAGCGAGATCTCGGGCACGAGGACCAGTGCACCCTTGCCTGCGGCAAGTGTTCGCTCGATGGCCTCGAGGTAGACCTCGGTCTTGCCGGAGCCAGTCACGCCGTCAACGAGAACCACGTCGCCAGCCGCGCGGGTGCGTGCCTCGTCAATGGCAGCAACGGCTGCGAGCTGGCCTTTTGTGAGGCGCTCGGGACGCGGGGCGTTCGCCGAGGAGAGCGTGGTCTTCTCGCCGCCGCGAATCTGGCGGCGCGTCTCAACGCTCACCACGCCACGCTTCGCCAGCGCGGTCACGGCAGCCGAGGCGCCGGGGATGGTGGCCGAGAGCTCGGCCAGACGCATGGCACCTGCGGAGAGCGCCTCCAGGACCTCGCGCTGACGACTCGCGTTGCGCGCGGGCTCAAAGCCCTGGGCGCCCGGGGCCAGCGAGACCCAACGGGCATCGGCGGGCGCGGCCTTCTCGGCAACAAGCTCCCATGGGGCGTCCGGCGACTCGCGGGTCACGCGGACCTTCTGGCCGGGAGCAAGGAAGAGGCGAACGGCGTCGGCCAGGGGACAGGCGTACTCGTGCGCAATCCAGCGGGCAACGGCAGCGGAATGCGGGCCAAAGGCTGCGGGCGCGAGGACCTGCGCCACCGAGAGAAGGCGGGCGGGCGCCACGTCTGCAGGGGGCTCGTTGGAGGTGGCCATCACGTAGCCCACGGCGCTTCTGTGCGAGAAGGGCACGAGCACCGTGACACCAACGTCTACCTGGTCCTCGATGGCCTCGGGGATGGCATAGTCGAACGTGCCCTCGAGGGAACGCGTGGATATATCAAGCGCGACGCTCGCAAAGCGCACGGATGCCCCTCCCCCCGCTGTTGAGAACTTCTCGCGCCACGTGCAGCGGCGCCAACGGGAACCGATTGTAGCCGATGCGCGTGGCGTCCCTACGCGTGAGACTCACGCGCGGCGCCGGAGGGCGGGTTTTGCAGCAGGCGCGTACGAAGTCGCTGCTGTAGCGCCGTTCTGGCGCCACAGGGCCAGTTCCCGCAGCTACTGCGTACGTAACCTCCGCTGTGGCACCAAATTGGCGCCGGAGCGCACGTTATCGCAGCAAATAGCCCGATACCGTCACCTCCGGCGCCAATATCTCGCCGAGAAACGCATGTCATTGCCGAGCACGGCAACCTGGGACGAAAAGCCCCTTTGCCTCACCCGCCGAGGTAGGCCTTGCGAACGTCGTCATCAACGAGAAGCTCGGCGCCCGTACCGGTCTTCACGATCTTGCCGGTCTCGAGCACGTAGCCGCGCGCAGCCACCTTGAGTGCCATGTTGGCGTTCTGCTCGACCAGAAGAATCGTGGTGCCATTCTTGTTGAGCGCCTGGATGATCGAGAAGATCTCGTCCACGAGAATGGGCGCCAGACCCATCGAGGGCTCGTCGAGCATGAGGAGCTTGGGGTGGCTCATGAGGGCGCGTCCCATGGCGAGCATCTGCTGCTCGCCGCCGGAGAGCGTGCCGGCAACCTGGTTCATGCGCTCCTTGAGGCGTGGGAAGTGCTCGTAGACAAGCTCGAGCGTCTCCTTGTTCTCGGCATCGGTTCGCGTGTAGCCGCCCATGTCGAGGTTCTCGGCGACGGTCATGTGCGTGAAGACGCGGCGCCCCTCGGGGCACAGGGCAAGCCCGCGCTCCACGATCTTGTGCGGCTTGATGCCCACAAGCTCCTCGCCCTTGAACTCGATGCTGCCAGAATCCGGCTTGATGAGCCCGGCGATGGTGTTCAGCGTGGTCGACTTGCCAGCGCCGTTTGCGCCGATGAGGGTCACGATCTCGCCCTCGTCGATGTCGAACGAGATTCCCTTGACAGCCTTGATGGCGCCGTACGAGACGGCAAGGTCGCTTACGGAGAGCATGGCCATCTACTTCACCCCCTGCTTGCCGAGGTAGGCCTCGATGACCTTGGGGTCGTTCTGGATCTCCTCGGGCGTACCTTTCGCGATGATGCGCCCGTAGTCCAGGACGCCGATGACCTCGCAGATGCCCATGACGAAGCTCATGTCGTGCTCGATGAGCAGGATGGCAATCTGGAAGTCGTCGCGAATCTTCTCAATGTTCTCCATGAGCTCCTCGGTCTCGGCGGGGTTCATGCCGGCCGCGGGCTCGTCCAACAGCAGCACCTTGGGATTTGTGGCGAGCGCGCGCAGAATCTCCAGGCGACGCTGAGCACCGTACGGGAGGTTGCCGGCGCGCTCCTTGGCCAGACCCTGCATGTTGAAGATGCCGAGAAGGTCCATCGCCTTGTCGTGGAACTCGTCCTCCTGCTTCCAGTGCTTGGGAAGGCGAAACACGTCCGTGAAGAGCCGCGTCGACATCGAGTTGCCAAAGCCCACAAGGACGTTCTCCTCAACCGTCATCTTGTTGAAGAGGCGGATGTTCTGGAACGTACGGGCGATGCCCATCTTGTTGACCTCGACCACGCTCTTGCCGGCCGTGTCGTAGCCGTCGAGCAGAATGGTGCCGCGCGTGGGCTTGTACACGTTGGTGAGCAGGTTGAAGATGGTCGTCTTGCCCGCACCATTGGGGCCGATAAGACCCGAGATCTCGGTGCGTCCCATGGCGATGTTGAAGTCGTCCACGGCGGTAAGGCCGCCAAAGTCGATACCGAGGTGCTCTGCCTGGAGGACGGGCATCTTGCCAAGGTCACGCTCGGGAACCAGGTTGGGGGTCTCCATCTGCACAAGCACGGAGCGGCGGCGCTTGGACGAGTCTGCCTTGGCCGCGTTGGTCGCGGTCTCGACCGTCTTGGTCTCGTCGTTACTCATGGGCGTTTGCCTCCTTCCCTGTGTCCTTCTCGGTGGTTGCTGATGGCGCACCAGGTGCCGCAGCAGGAGCCGCAGCCTCGACGGCAGGCGTCGCGGCGGGGGCAACGTCCTCCGGACGCTTGCCGTGGTTCATGAGGCGCTCAATCACGCGGGACATCGAGAAGTCGTAGTCGCCAAGAAGGCCCTCGGGACGGAAGATCATGACCAGGATCAGCACGACGGCGTAGACCACCATGCGGTAGTCGGAGACAGCACGCAGGGCCTCGGGCAGGATCGTGAGGACAGTCGCGGAGATCACGGAGCCGAGCATGGAGCCCATGCCACCGAGAACAACCATGACCAGGATCTCGATCGACTTCATGAAGCCGAACTTGGCCGGCGCCATGACGCCGATGCAACCCGCGTAGAGGCCGCCTGCCACGCCCGCGAAGAACGCGGAGGCCACGAAGGCGAGCGTCTTGTAGTACGTGGTGTTGACGCCGCAGGACTCGGCCGCGATCTCGTTGTCGCGGATTGAGAGAATGGCGCGGCCGTGGCGCGACTTCATCATGGTGTGGATGAGGAAGAGCGAGATGGCTACCACGATGAACGTGTTGAGGAAGTTGGTGTACGAGGGTATGCCCGTGAGGCCCTTGGCACCGCCGGTGAGCGTAAAGCCAAGGACGCCGTCGATGTTCTGCATGACCACGCGGATGATCTCGGCAAAGCCCAGCGTGATGATGGCAAGGTAGTCGCCCTTGAGGCGCAGTGCCGGCACGCCGATGATGAGGCCGCAGATAGCGGCGCAGAAGCCGCCAAAGATGATGCCCAGAACAAAGAGCCCCATGGCAGCGGGGGTGGCGTTCGCGAAGTCACGCGTGGTCACGCCCACGACGTCCATCATCCGCATGATGAAGATGGCGCACGAGTAGCCGCCCACGGACATGAAGCCGGCGTGACCGAGCGGCAGCTGGCCGAGGTAGCCGGTCGCGATGTTGAGCGAGACGGCGAGGATGATGTAGATGCCGATCTGCTCGATGACGCCCGTCTGATAGCGGCTCACCACGCCGCCATCGATCATGAGCTCGCCCACGACGAGAAAGACCACGACGAGGACGGCGTTAATCAGATAGCGCATGGGCATGGAGAGGCTGCGATAGCCGGAGGCAGCCGGCGTGTCTGCCTGCGCAGTTGTTGCCTTAGTTGCAGTCACGGCTTCCTCCTTAGACTTTCTCGGTCATCGGGCGGCCCAGGATGCCGGTGGGCCTCACCACGAGGACGATGATCAGAAGCAGGAACACCACGGCGTCCTGCCAGACGGACAGGCCGATGGCAGAGACGAAGACCTCGGCAAAGCCTACGAGAAGCCCGCCGATGACGGCGCCGGGGATGGAGCCAATGCCGCCGAGAACCGCTGCCACGAAGGCCTTGGTGCCCAGCATGATGCCCATCGTGGGCGTGGCCTGCGAGTACGCCATGCTGTAGAGCACGGCGCCAATACCCGCGAGGGCGGAGCCCACGGCAAAGGTGAACGAGATAGTGTTGTTCACGTTGATGCCCATGAGGCGAGCGGCACCCATGTCCTCGGAGACGGCGCGCATGGCCTTTCCGAGCTTGGTCTTCTGCACGAGGATCGTGAGCACGATGGTCGAGATGGCCGTCACCACGATAGTGATGATGGCGTTCGCGGAGAGCGAGACGTCACCAATGCTCATGTTGTGCAATTCGAAGTATTCGGGGACCACCTTGGCGTCGGCGCCAAAGACCAGCTGCGCGCCATTCTCGAGGAAGTACGAGACGCCGATTGCGGTAATGAGCAGGCTCATGCGCGGCGCCTCGCGAAGCGGCTGATAGGCCACCTTGTCGATAAGGACGCCGAGAACAGCGCACCCGGCAATCGAAAGGACAATCGCCAGCACCGGGCTGAGACCCAGCTGACTCATCACAATCCACGAAATGTAGGCACCGACCATGATGATGTCGCCATGGGCGAAGTTGAGCAACAGGATGATGCCGTACACCATCGTGTAGCCCAGGGCGACAAGCGCGTAGATGCTGCCCAGCTGAAGACCGTTGAGCACCTGCGTCAGTATCGTCACGGCACAACACTTCCTCTCTTGAACACGGGTCCTGTAGAACCAAGGAAGCGCCGGGGCTGCGTGCGCACCCGGCGCTTCCCTCATTAAACCTAGCAGAAGACCTACTCGCCCTTGACGGTCTTGGAGACCTCCTGGGCACCATCCTTGAAGGTGATGATCAGGGTGGACTTCACAGGGTCGCCCGTGCCGGAGTAGGAGATGTCACCCGTCACGCCCTTGGCGGTTCCGGAGGCGATGGCGTCGACGACGGCCTGCTTGTAGTCGTCAGAGCCATACGTGGCCTTGCCGTCCTTCTCGACGGTCTCGATGGCGTTGAGAAGAATCATGGCCGCATCATAGCCAAGAGCGCAGAAGTTGGAGGGCGTGTCGTTGTACTCGTCCTTGTAGGCCTTGATGAAGTCCTGGACCTTCTCGTCCTCGTTCTCGGCCACGAAGGAGCAGTCATAGTAGCAGCCCTCGAGGTCCTCGGCGCTCGCGTACTCCTCGTCGCCGCCAACGATGTTCGACCAGCCGTCGGCACCCAGGAAGACGCCGGTGTAGCCGAGCTTCCTCGCCTGGGTCACGATCTTGCCGTCGTCCTGGTAGTAGTTGGGCGAGAAGATCGCGTCGGGCTTGGTGGCAATGATGTTGGTGAGCTGAGAGTTGAAGTCGGTGGCGCCGGCGGGATAGCCCTCGGAGTCGCTCACGGTGACGCCCTTCTTGCCGGCCTCCTCGGTGAATGCGTCAGCGACGCCCTGCTCGTAGTCGCCACCCTGGTTGTAAATCACGCCCACGGTCTTGTAGCCCTGGTCGGCGGCGAAGTCGGCCATGAGCCTGCCCTGGTACGGGTCGGTGATGCAGGCGCGGAAGTAGTTGTTGCCGTAGGAGATGACGTCGGCCGCAGTGGCGGAGGGAGTCACGCAGGGCAGGTTGTCCTTGACGGAGGCCTGTGCCACGGCGATGGTGGGCGTGGAGGTCACGTCGCCGATGATGCCCACGACGCCGTCCTCGACGAGCTTGTTGTAGACGTTGACGGCCTCGGTGGCGTCGCCCTTCTCGTCCTGGGTGTCGAGCTCGACCTGCTTGCCGTTGATGCCGCCGTTGCTGTTGACCTGCTTGACGTAGAGCTCGGCGCCATAGCGGCAGGCGAGGCCGTACTGGGCCACGTCACCGGTATAGGGTCCCATGAGGCCGACCTTGATGGTGTCGGAGCTGGAGCCGTCAGAGGAACCAGAGTTCCCGCCGCAGGCGGCAAGGCCAAGGCCCATGCCCGCGACTGCACCGGCCTTGACGAAGCTACGCCTGGAAATGTTGGTGTTCATACGAACCCTCCCTTGTCGTGACCGCGCGAACGTCCCGCGCGGAGGTTGTGGACAACTGTATGGAAGGGCGGCGGGGGTTGGCCTGCCGCCCCCGAAAGCTTATTCGAGACGTAACACATGAACCAGCTTTGTAACATCCGCAAGCTGGGAACACGCTGTGAGGACAGGAGGTTACGGCCGTACGGCGGCACCCCCACCGCGTCGCTTTGCCGCATGGCGGGAGACGAGCAACGCTATGAGCGTGCCACAGGCAACGCCGCAGAGGTCGATGAGGACGTCGCGGGGCGAGGACTCGCGTCCTGGCACGAAGCGCTGGATCGTCTCGTCTGCCACGGGAACGAGAACCACCACAAGGGGGTCGAGCCAGCGGGGATACCTCCCCTCCCGAGCCGGAAGCAGAAGCGCGGGCACGCTCAGCGCTCCCAAGACCGTGTACTCAAGAAAGTGGGCCGTCTTGCGCACGGCAAAACTCATGGCGGCCTCGCCCGAGATGCCCAGCGCGTTGAGAAGGGGCGCCACCAGGGCGACCACGCGCGAGCTTTCGAGCGATGACTGCGGCCCCTGCACGAGAGAGTGCCCCCACACAAAGGCGACCCACAGGCAGAAGGCGAGCACCCACCTGCGATGGTGGGCGCTCGACCCGAGTCGTCCATTTGCGGCGCCCGTGGGCTCCCCCGCCTCCCAGCGCATCACGCCTCCAGCGCCTCGACCTGCGCGAGGGGGTTCGAGCCAGCAAAGTGACGCGGGCGGTAGCCGCCGTCAGGCGTGGCTCCGTGCTTCCCAGACGCCATGTGACGTCCGCGGACGCGGAGCGCCGAGGTCTGGGTGCCACCCTCGATGACACGCAGGTAGTCGCGGGAGGACCTGCGCACTGCGGCGGAGGGGTTGCGCGAGAACTCGTCAGCCAGCAGGTAGTCGACGTACGTCTCGGTGTCGACAACCTCGGGATGGCCCGCAGGCGGCTTGAAGTTCAGGAACTGCGTGGGCTGGGCGATGTCGTCGGGCTCATCAAGCGAGTCCTCGTCGCCAACGCAGTCCGAGAAGGGCTCGAGGCACGTGGGGGCGGAAGGCTTTGCCTGTGCAGCCGACTCCGTAGTCGGCGACGCCGTTGTGCCGATCTTCTCGTCCATCGCCTTGAGCGCGCGGTCCCAGTCGTCTTCGGTGACGTCCTCCACGCTGCGCTTCTCGGGATAGGCGTCCTGCTCCACGGGAGCAACGCGACGGGATATTTCACGCGGACCGACAGACATGAACTGCAGGTCATCGATGCCGGCGGCGCCAAACTCCGACGGAATGGCATCCGCCGCGCCCTCGCCAATGCCCACGGGCCCAGAGACGGCAGGCCCCACGGCGGCGGTCCACCAGGGGGTTCCCACGTCTCCCACCGAGCCGTCCGCGCGTTCGATAACGGGAAGGCCTTCCATGCGGTTGGCGTCAATGCGCGCCGAGAGGGTCGCCGCCACGCCCTGCGCGCGCGTGGCCATGCGCTTGCGGAAGCTCTGCTTCTCCACATAGTTCTCGGCGATGTCCTCGTAGTCACGTGCGGCATGCGCACCCGAGGCAGGGCTGCCATCCGTGCGGTAGTGCGTCTCGTCTGCATGCGAGCCTTCGGCCTTGCGGCACGAGGCGTGCGGCACCTTCTCGGAGCGCATGTGGCGCGGCGCGAGAGAGCCACGAGCATCCTGACCCGCGTTTGTCTCGCCAGCTTCCGCAGGCTCATCAGCCTGGCTCGCAGAACCCCGCCTGCGCGCAAAGGAGCTTACAAGGGCATAGGTTCCAAGCGTGACAAGAACGCCGCCGGCAAAGCTCACGCAGACGGCACCTGCGGTCTCAGGGTCGATGCTTGAAAGGTTGATGTTTGAGAGCGCGTCGAGAGGGGCTGTGCCCTCCTCTGCCATGGCGGGGGAAGGCATGCCGAGGGAAACAACGCCGAGAAGGCCGGCAACAACTGCGGGGCTCCTCCTGCACGTCATCCTGCTACACCTCCCGATGCCTGGCGCCCAAAAGCGGCGCAGCGAGAGACGAACAGGGTTACCTTGCTACCTAGAGCGCGCCCCACAGGGGGGCTGCTGGTTGGTGGGCAACGGCGTTGTTCGTCTTTGGCTGCATGTGCCGTCGCGACACTCGCGTGTCATCAAATCTACGTATCAGACTATACTTTTCACCATTCCAAATGCAAGCAGAGAATTGTTATGGGGAGGGCAAGATGTCCAACATCGCTGTAGTTACCGGAGCGTCCTCGGGGGTCGGCCGCGAGTTCGTCCGCCAGCTCGACCGTGGGGCAGGTGGCCCCCTCGACCAGATTTGGGTTGTTGCGAGAAACGCGCAGGCCCTCGAGGTCATCGCCGAGCAGACGGCCACGCCCACGCGCGTGTTCGCGCTCGACCTCACAAAGCGCTCGTCATACGAGTGCCTGCGCGACGCGCTTGATGACGAGGCGCCCACCGTGCAGTGGCTTGTGAACAGCGCGGGCTTTGGGAAGTTTGGCGACTTTGGTCAGATTTCTGAGGAGAACGAGAGCGACATGGTTCGTCTCAACTGCCTTGCCGTGGTCGAGACCATCTACCACTGCCTCCCGCACATGGTTGCCGGCTCGCGTGTGGTGAACATGGCCTCGATTGCCGGACTCATCCCCCAGCCAGGCCTCTCGACCTACTCGGCGACTAAGCGCTTTGTGGTTGACCTCTCGCGCACCCTCGACTACGAGCTTGGTCCTGTGGGCATTCACGTGTGCGCCGTGTGCCCCAAGTTCATGGAGACGGGTTTTCTCGCCAATCCCGGCGATGCGCGCGAGGTGCGCCGCATGACAACCATTGGCTTCGAGAAGCCCGCAGACGTGGTGAGAAAAGCGCTGCGAGCGGCGGTGCTTGGTCGCTCCACCTGTGTGACCTCGCCGGACATGCTAGCGGCCAGCATTGTGGCAAAGGTGCTGCCGGCAAGTTGGGTCATGAGGTCGCAAGACCTTCTCTTCACCGCACGCACTGGCGAGTAGTGCTTGCGGCGCATTGACGCCGCAGCGGGGGTTTCGTACGGCGTCGCTGCGGGAATGCGCCTTGCGGCGCCAGGACGGCGCCGTAGCTGGGGTTTTGTACGGGGTTGCTGCTTAGAACTGTCCCTCCGACGCCAGAACGGCGCCGGAGGGCGAACTTCCGCAACTTCCCAACGCGCAAAAGCCAGCGACGAGACCTACATCACGTATTCGTTCTGCGCGGCCTTCTTGGCAGAGCGAATGAGGAACTCCTCGTTGGAATTGGTTGCCTTCAGGCCCTTGACCAGCGCGGATGCAGCCCTCTCGGTATTGTTCATATTTGCGAGAACGCGGCGGATTCCCCACACGAACGGCGTGATCTCGGCCGGCAGGAGCAGGTCCTCGTTGCGCGTGCCCGAGGAAACCGGGTCGATTGCAGGGAAGATGCGCTTGTCGGCAAGCTCGCGGTCGAGCTTGAGCTCCATGTTGCCCGTGCCCTTGAACTCCTCGAAGATGACTTCGTCCATCTTCGAGCCGGTATCCACAAGCGCGGAGGCGATGATGGTGAGCGACCCGCCGTTCTCGATGTTGCGGGCAGCGCCCAGGAACTTCTTGGGCGGATACAGCGCAGCGGAATCAACGCCACCGGAGAGGATGCGGCCGCTCGCGGGCTGAGCGAGGTTGTAGGCACGTGCCAGGCGCGTGATGGAGTCGAGAACCACCACGACGTCCTCGCCAAGCTCCACAAGCCTCTTTGCATGCTCGATGACCAGCTCGGACACGGCAGTGTGGTTGTCCGCCGGCATGTCGAAGGTCGAGGCCACAACCTCGCCGTGAATGGAACGCTGCATGTCGGTAACCTCCTCGGGGCGCTCGTCCACAAGCAGGCAGACGAGGTGCACCTCGGGGTTGTTTGCAGCAATGGACTGGCAGATCTTCTTGAGAACCGTAGTCTTGCCGGCCTTGGGCGGGCTCACGATAAGGCCGCGCTGCCCCTTGCCAATAGGGGCGACAAGGTCGATGGCACGTCCGGTGATGGAGTCCTTCCCGTGTTCCATGACCAGGCGCTCGTTGGGATAGATGGGGGTGAGGTCGCGGAAGCGCGGACGATTCTTCATGGCTTCGGGGTCGCGACCGTTCACGTGCGCAATGGCTATAAGGGGCGGATACTGGACGGGATACTTGGTGTTGGTGCGGGCGGGACCAACGGTTCCCTCAATGTGGTCGCCCGGACGCAGCGCGTAGTTGCGAATGAGCTGCTGGCTCACGTATGCGTCGTTGTCACCCTTCATGTAGTTGCCGGTGCGCACCCAGCCTGCACCGGCATTGCCAATCTCGAGAATGCCATCGACGGGACGGAACCCCTCGGCCGCGGCTGCGGCACGGTATACGGATTCGACGAGGTCGGACTTGTGGACACCCACGTACTCGACGCCAAGCTCGGCGGCCTTTGCGCGAAGGTCTGCCACCTTCATGGTCTGCAGCTCGTCACGGGTGAGCGAGGGCTGGGTTTGGACCTGCTGGCCGTTGTGGCGGTTGTGCTGCTTGTGGTTCTGCTGGTTGCGACGGTTGAAGCCGTTCCCGTCTCCCCCGTTGCCATTGTTGAAGCGGTTGTTGCCGGAGTTGTTGTAGCTAACGCGCCGGCGCCTCCCCTGCTGCTGACCTTGCTGCTCGCCACGCTGGCCATGCTCGCGAGGCTGCCTCTGGAAGTGGCCCTGCTGCTCGTCAGCGCGATCGGCCTCGGCGAGGGTCGTGGCGGGCATGGGGGCGGGAACCGAGCTGGCTTGCGTGGCCTCCTGCGTCACGCGCGTCATCTCCGCGAAGCTCGAATGGTCATGCTCATCGTGCTCGGCTGACTCTGAAGGCCGGTGTTCGGGCTGCTCGGGGACGGCCTGCCCACGCTCCGCCGCCTCCGCTTGGGCACGCTCGTCTGCCTCAATCTGGGCGCGCGTACGGCGACGGCGACGGGGCTTGGGCGTCGACTGCTCGCCCGAGGAGGGCTCTGGCGGCTCGGAGGCAGCGGACTCGGCCGCGCTGGGAGCCACCCCCTCTGCTGCTGCCGCCGCCTTGGCCTTCTCGTCAGCTTCGATCTGGGCGCGCGTACGGCGACGTCGACGGGGCTTGGGCGCCTCGTCAGGCGAGCCATCGGTGGCCGCGGAAGCCTCTACAGGCGCTGTCTCACCACCAAGGGGAAGCTCTCCCTGCGCCGCAGCGGATTCCTCCACTTTCTTCCGAGAAGTACGACGGCGCCGAGGTTTGGGCTCCTCATCTGCGGTGGGTTGGCCATTGGCCGACGCAGACTCGGCAGATGCTGCCTTGGCGAGCTTCTCCGCCTCGATCTCGGCACGCGTACGCCTCCGGCGACGGGGCTTTGGAGCCTCCTCAGGTGCCTTCGCCGGGGTAGCGCCCATAGAATCCGAGGGTGTCTCGTCTGTCATGCTGATTTAACCTTTCACTCTCACGCGGGGCGCAGGGCGCGCCATGCCGTCGTGCAAATTAAGCAATTGATGGGCTTCGTAGAGGCCGGTGATCGATGTGCCCTCTTGGCACGGCTCTGTAACGGCTGCAAATACGCCGCTCATCACATGCAGGGAGGGTTTCAACGCGTATTCATGCGCACAGGCGTGCTCACATGGCGCTGCGTCTGCGTCACTATAGCACGACCTGCACGAACGTGCACGTCAAGGCGAAAATCAGGCTCAGAGGAACCATGCCGCAGCGGAGCTACTCCCCTGCTTGCTCGGCTACCTGCTCGGGCTCCGCCTGCCTCTGTCCCCTGGGACGGCGCTTCACGACGATCTCGCCAATGCGCGCGGCAACCTCCGAGGCGCGCACAGAGCCCTGAGGCGTGAGCGATAGCCCAGACGCCCGCGATGGCCCGCGCCCAATGAGGCCTTCTGCCACAAGGGACGAGACAGACATCGAGACCGTGGGCTGCAACAGCCCCAGCTCGTCCACGAGACCCGTGATGGTGACCGGACCGGAATCTTCGAGGTACATGGCGAGAAGTACAAGGTCTCCCGCCTTGGCAAAGACCGACCCCATGGCATCGACGTACTTGACGATGCGCTCGGGCTGCGTACGAGAGAGAGGCTGACCGGGCAGGATCTCCTTGCAGGTGAGCGAGGAGAGCTCCTCGACATGGAGAGCGCCCTTTGGCGTGACGGCGCACACGACATTGCGACGATCCCTGCCGCCCTCCCCACGGGAGATGAGGCCCAGCTCCTCCAGGTGATTGGTGCGATGGGTCATGGTGGGCCGGAGCGCTCCCTGGTACTCGGCAATGGCCGAGGTCTTCAGCGGCTCACCTGCCACCTGCAGACGGCAAAGAACTGCAAACTCCTCGAACGTGAGTCTGTCACGCGCAGGCTGTGACTGACGCACGAGGTTGTACGCTCTGCGTACCGACATGTACTCGCGCAGGTCCACAAGGCCCACCTCTGTCTCTAGCCGCACCCGAACGTATGGGACGACGTAGTAGTGCCAGGCAACGCACACCCGATGCTAACCCGCGGCCCTCTTTAAAGAACAAGTATATCTTAATGTGTATCCCGTGCCGAAACAACAGCATATACGTGCTATTTGCTGCCGGGGCATCCACACAAAAGAGGGAGGCTTGGACACTACATGCTCTGCGGCGCGTGAACCCCGCAGAATTCGAGCGTAAGCGCGAGCACCCTGCGCGTGGCGTCCACGGCGGCGAGGCGAGCCTTCGAGAGCCCCTCGTCCACCGGGCGCCCCTTGCTGGGAAGCACCTGGCACACCGTGTAGAAGGAGTGGAAGTCTCCCGCCAGCTCCTCGGCGTAGTGCGTGAGGCGGAAGGGGGCACGGTCACGCGCACAGCCCTCAACAAGCGCGGGGAACTCAGAGATCTTGCGCGCGAGCGTCGCCTCGGTGGGATCGGTGAGCAGCGAGAGGTCGTACTTCTCGCCCACCGCACGCCTGGCGACCTCGTCCATGCCGAGCTTCTCGGCCTCCTCGGCCGTCACTCCCGCGCCCTTGCGCAGAATCGAGCAGATGCGCGCGTGCGCGTACTGCACGTAGTAGACGGGGTTGGTGTTGTCCTGCTTCTTGACCTTCTCGATGTCGAAGTCAATCATCTGGTTGCTCGACTTGGAGATGAGCGTGTAGCGCGTGGCATCCACGCCAACCTCGTCCATAAGCTCCTTGAAGGGAATCATGGTGCCCTTGCGCTTGGACATGCGCACCGGCACGCCGTCGCGCAGCAGGTTTACGAGCTGGCCGAGAAGGACCTCAAGCTTGCCGGGGTAGCCAAGCGCGGCGCAGGCGGACTCCACGCGCTGGATGTAGCCGTGGTGGTCGGCGCCCCAGATGTCGATCACGTGGTCGACGCGCTGGAACTTGTTCCAGTGGTACGCCACGTCGGAGGCGAAGTAGGTGTACTCGCCGTTGGTCTTGATGAGCACGCGGTCCTTGTCGTCGCCGAGCGCGGTGGAGCGGAACCACAGCGCGCCGTCCTTGTCGCGGTAGAGGTAGCCCATCTCGTCCAGGCGCGCGAGGGCACGGTCGACGGCTGAGGTCCCGTCCTCGCCCTTCTCGTAGAGTGAGCGCTCGGAGAACCACACGTCAAAGTGGCAGCGGGACTCGTCGAGCGTGTTGCGGATCGAGTCGAGCATGAGCTTGTAGCCGCGCTCGCGGAACTCGAGCATGCGCTCCTGGGCATCCGCGTCGACCCAACGGGTACCGTCCGCCTCCATGAAGTAGCGGGCCACATCGATGATGTAGTCACCGCCGTAGGCGTTGCCGCCGAGGTTCTTGTTGAAGGCGTCCATGTAGGGGTGAAGCTCGGGGTGCGCGTCCTGCTCGTCTGCCACGAAGGCCTTGCGGTCGTCGAGAAGCACCTGCACCGCCTCGTCGAGCGAGCACCCACGCTCCGAGACCACCTGGGCAAGCTGCAGGTAGCGCTCGGCAACGGAGCTGCCAAAGACGTCCATCTGGCTGCCGTGGTCGTTGATGTAGTACTCGCGCTCTACGTTGTAGCCCGCGTGCTCCATCACGCGGCAGAGCGAGTCACCGAGGGCAGCCCAGCGGCCGTGACCGATGTGGAGCGGGCCCACGGGGTTGGCGGAGACAAACTCGACCTGGACCTTCTCGCCGGCGCCAATGTTGGAGCGGCCAAAGTCGTGCCCCTGCTCGCGCACCGTGCGGAAGACCTCGTTGTTTGCCGCGGCCGAGAGATAGAAGTTCACGAAGCCGGGACCAGCGACCTCGACCTTGGAAATGCCGGGGTCCTTCTCCATGTGGCTCACGATGGCCTGCGCGATGGCACGGGGCGCCATGTGGGCGAGACGAGCGGAGCGCAGGGCGAGCGTGGTAGTCCAGTCACCGTTGCTTGCATCCGCGGGGCGCTCGAGACCAAGGTCCCCAACCTCGAAGGAGGGCAGGTCGCCCGCCTCCTGTGCGTCCGCGACGGCCTTCCTGACAAGCTCCTCAATCTTCTCGGGCATGTGCCCCGTCCTTCCGTAGTACCTGCGCGCCCCCTGGCGCGCTTCCGTGTGCAGCAGTGTAGCAGAGGCGTTGGCAGACGCCGAGGTGCGGATGAGCTAGAGCCTCACGCGCGACGAGCCGCTTCGCTCCTCTGCCGCGAGGTCACGACGAAGCGCGGCAAGGCCCTGCTCAAGTCCCACCGGGTAGGCCTGCGGGTTGAGGAAGCGGGTGATTGCCGGGTCGAGATGCATGAGCGCGTTGTGGCAGCGCGAGCGGGACTCCTCGATGTCCACCGGTGCGCCCATGCGCTTGCCATGCTCGACGTAGCAGGTGAGAAGCTCGCGCGGCGTGCCGGAGAGGGCGTAGGACGAGAAGGGATCGAGAATGTCCTCCATGCTCGTGGCGGCCGCAGCCTCGCCGCGCACGTAGGTGTCGTCGAGAATCATGTCACCCACGGGGCAGTGGTCGTCGTCGAGGAAGCGCAGGACGTGCTGGACGCCGGGGATCGTGCGCTTGTAGGCCTGCTCGGAGAGCTTGATCACAGGGTTCCACGGGGCGTCCGCCGAGTCGCGGACGGCCGAGAGCTTGTAGACGCCGCCAAGCGAGGGCTGGGGATCGCAGGTGGCGAGCTTGGTGCCCACGCCAAACGAGTCGATGGGAGCACCCTGGGCATAGAGCGACTGGATGGTGTACTCGTCCAAGTCGTTCGAGGCAGAGATCTTGACGTAGGGCAGGCCCGCGTCATCGAAGGCCTTGCGGGTCTCCTTGGTGAGCTTGGCAAGGTCGCCGGAGTCGATGCGGATGGCAGCCAGGCGCTCGCCCGCCGCTTCCATCTCCTTGGCGACGATAATTGCGTTCTTGATTCCCTGGTGGACGTCGTAGGTGTCCAGGAGCAGCACGCAGTTCTTGGGGCTCGACTTGGCGAAGGCACGGAAGGCGTCAAGCTCGGTGGGAAACGCCATGACCCAGGAGTGGGCGTGGGTGCCAAAGACGGGGATGCCGTAAATCTTGCCCGCGAGCAGGTTGGAGGTGGAACTCGCGCCGGCAATGTAGGAGGCGCGGGCAACGGCGAGGCCACCGTCGGGTCCCTGGGCGCGCCTCAGGCCAAAGTCAGACACGGGGTGCCCCTCGGCCGCGCGCACCACGCGCGAGGTCTTTGTCGCCACGAGGGTCTGGAAGTTCACAAGGTTGAGCAGGGCCGTCTCGATGAGCTGGCAGTCGATGAGCGGACCTTGGACGCGCACCATGGGCTCACGCGGGAAGACCACGTCGCCCTCGGGCACGGCGTGAATCGTGAGGTCGAGGTGGTGGTTGCGCAGGTACTCGAGGAATGCCGGCTTGAACATAGAGCCGCCGCCGGGTGCGGGGATGCTGGCGAGATACTCTATGTCCTCGTCGTCGAAGACGAAGTTCTCGACGAGGTCGGGAATCTGGCCCATGCCGCAGGCGATGGCATAGCCGCCGCCGAAGGGATTCTCGCGGAAGAAGGCGTTGAACGTTGCCTGCGTGTCCACAAGGCCAGACTCCCAGAAGCCCTGGGCCATCGTGAGCTCGTAGAGATCGGTGTTAAGCGAGACGTCGGTTGGCTTGGTGCGGTCCGTGAGCGACATGGCTGATTCTTCCTCCCGTATTGGAACGCCCGCCGCGAGACTTCTCCCGCGCCGGGCGCCTTCCTGCTGTATGCCTTATCCGAGTGCCATGGCGAGAAGCCACACCACGGCTACGACGACAACCGCGGCTATGACGATCTTCTGGCCTTTTGGCATGCGCAGGTCGTCGTCATCGGGCTCCATGAGTTGACGGCCCTTCTCGCGCGCCTCGGCAATGCGCCGCTGCTCAGCGGCGTCCTTCTCGCTAGCTACTTTCTCGGCCTTCAGGCGCTCGAGCTCCGCGCGCTCGCGGGCAGCGGCCTGGGCCTCCTCGCGGGCGGCCTTCTCGGCGCGAAGCCTCTCGAGCTCTGACCTCTCCTCGTCGGAGAGCGGCGTGTTCTCTGGCATGGAACCTCCATAGTGGGCGCGCGATGTGCGCGCGATTGCCTACAGATGCTGAGTCTATACCCCTTTGGGGCCGCTGGTCAGCGGTGAGGCCGTTTCCTGGAACCCGGGAAGCTCCGGTCCCTCGACCCCCGTAGCGTCAAAGGCAGGCACGAAGCTCTCGGAGACGGTTCCGCCCTCCTGCCACCAGATGTTCTCGAAGCCAAGGTCGTCCGCGTGGCACAGGACAATCTCGTACTCCTCGTCCGTCACCGCGCGCGCAAGGTCGCCGCCGGCCTTGCGACAGGTGTCGTTGGGCGTGTACTGGTTCATGACCGAGAGGTCGGCGGCGTTGCCGCAGGTGTCCCACACGCGGTCGAGAACCGCGCAGGAATCGTCCACGTGGCCGGGAAGCACCAGGTGCCGCACGATGACGCCGCGCTTCATGGCGCCGTCCTCCCCCACCAGCCGGCCGCCTGCCGCGCTCACGGAGGAGATCATCTCTTCCAGCGCCGCTGCGGCAACGCTGGGGTAGTCGCGCGCGGCCGAGAGGGAGCCTGCAAGCGCAGGGCTTGCGTACTTGAAGTCGGTCAGCCAGATGTCGATGACATCGGACATCGCGCGAACGACCTCGGGCAGCTCGTAGCCGGAGGTGTTGCAGACCGTGGGGATGGCAAGGCCATGCTCCCGGGCGAGAAGCACCGCCTCGCGAACCGTGGGAGCAAAGTGCAGCGGTGTCACGAGGTTGATGTTGAGCGCGCCCTGGGACTGAAGCTCGAGCATCATCTCGGCGATGCGGGAGGTAGAGACGGCAAGCCCAAAGCCCTCCTGCGAGATCTGGTGGTTCTGGCAGAAGCGGCAGCGGAGGGGGCAGCCCGTGAAGAAGATGGCACCCGAGCCTGTCTCGCCCGAGATGGACGGCTCCTCCCAGAAGTGGAGCGCGGCCCTCGCGACGCGCGGCGTTGAGGTGGCGCCGCAGATGCCGGCCTTGCCCTGGGATCGCGCGGCGCCGCAGCGGCGCGGGCACAGCGTGCAGGCATCGTAGGAGGATGCGTCCAGCTTGGCGAGAAGACCTTCCATCCCTGCCATGCTCCCATCGGGCTTGGAGACAAGATAAGAAAAGGGCCCAAGCTTTGTGCCCGGGCCCCACAGATTCCATGGTGGAGATGAAGGGATTCGAACCCTCGGCCTCTGCCTTGCGAAGGCAGCGCTCTCCCAGCTGAGCTACATCCCCAGGCGCACATGCGCGGGAGCCATTGTCGCAATTTGCCGGGTCCGTGTCAACGACAATGTGCGGGATTTGCGAAAGAGCGTCACAGAGAGGGGCGCAAAGGTGCCGCAGCGGGGGTTACGTACGAGATTGCGGCGGGGACGCGCCCTGTGGCGCCAAAACGGCGTCAAAGCGGCACCGGAGCGAGGTTCTCCCCCGAGACTGCGGCGCGCAGCGCCGCGAGCAGCGCCGAGACAAAAAAGTCGCCCCCTGCGGATACGATTATGAACCCACCTTCATAAGGTGGGTGTCCTCACCGTCCGTTCCGGCTTCCCCAACAACGGAGGATCCCCTTCCAGGACGAAATGTCGGACTCCCTAGTAACGCTTGTCGGTTCACCCAGTTTGTACCGCAGGGGGACGACACATCCAATGTAGGCGAACACACACCCCAACGCTAGTCTTGACATCGTGAGCGGTGGTCACACAATGGATGTGTTGGGCACTATGTGTGCAGTATGCAATTGGCACTCAAACGAGCCGCAGGTAAATCGCCGTGCGGCTCTTCTCGTCTTTACGCTGAGAACCGCTTACCAGCACGTTTTCCCACGTTTCTGTGTATTATGTCTCGCTAGGAAAAGGCGACAACGAGGGGGAGGTGTCAGACGGTGCCCAGGTATTGGCTATCGTTTCTCTGCCTGTTTGCCGCATCTCTCGCCTGCGCGCTAGCCGTAACGCCCCTTGCACGAAAAATCGCCATCCGCGTTGGGGCGGTCGACTACCCCAGCAAGCGGCGCGTCAACAAGACGCCTACGCCCCGCATGGGCGGCATCGCAATCTTCGCGGGCATCGTTGCGGCGTTTGTGGTCCAGTACATCGGCACCACATTCTTTGGCTGGCCGGTGGTTCTCGTGCCGTCCCCGCGGCTCTCGGTTAATTACTGGATGCTGGTGCTCGCCTTTGTCATCATCTTTGTAACGGGGCTGCTTGACGACAAGTACACCCTCACCCCAAAGGCAAAGCTTGCCGGCCAAATACTCGCGGCCACCGTTGCCGCTTTGGGTGGCCTTGTCATTGGCGTGATTGCCAACCCCTTCGAGCCCGGCGAGTTCATCGAGCTGGGCTGGCTCACCTACCCCGTGACCATTGTCTACCTTGTTGCCTACGTGAACATCATCAACCTGATTGACGGGCTGGATGGCCTCGCCGCAGGCATCTCATGCATCGCGAGCGTGACCACGTTTGTGCTCTCGATCTGGGCCGGCCGTTTGGACGCCGCGGCGCTTGCGTGCGCCATCGCTGGCTCGACGCTGGGCTTTCTCCATTACAACTTCCACCCCGCAAGCATCTTCATGGGGGACTCCGGCTCGCTGACGCTGGGGTTTGCACTGGGCACCATTTCGCTTCTCTCGGTGACGAGAATCGCAGGTCTCACCACGATAATCGTGCCGCTGGTGATTGCGGGGATCCCCATCATCGACACGTTTTCCGCGATTGTGCGGCGCACGCGCGCACACGTGAGCGTGGGACGAGCGGATCGTGGACACATCCACCACCGCCTGCTTGCCGAGGGCTTTGACCAGAAGCAGGCGGTGCTTGTGGTATACGCGTGGACCGCGCTCCTCTGTGGCGGCGCGCTTGTCATGACACAGGTCACCACGATTCCGCGCATCTGCATTTTCCTCGTGCTTCTGGCTGTATCCGGAGCGTTTGCCAACCACCTACACCTTTTCGAGCCCGTCCTGCGCCACCACAAGGACCCCCATACCGGAGACGACGAGCTTGTGGGCCCAGATGACCCGGCCTTTGCCGAGGAGGCCGAGAAGGCCCGTGAGAAGCGCGAGGAGCGACGCGAAGAACTTCTCGGCATACGGCCCGAGAGCAAGGACAAAGACTCCGCCGAGAAGCACGAATAGCCTCGGCGGGATTGAGTTCCCCGGCAACGGGATTCCATTCCCCGGCAATGGGATTCCATTCCCCGGCAGGAAAATCCCATCCGAAAAAAGCGGCACCGGGAAACCCGATGCCGCCATAGGTGACGCTATCTATCGACTGCTGCGCTACTCCGCGTCAGCAAGAGCCTTCTTGGCAACGGCTGCAAGATCGGCGAAGGCCTTCTCGTCGCTGTAGGCGATCTCGGCGAGGACCTTGCGGTCCAGCTCGACACCGGCGAGCTTAAGGCCGTGCATGAAGGTGCTGTAGGAGAGGTCGTTCATGCGGGCCGCAGCGTTGATGCGCTGAATCCACAGGCTGCGGAAGTCACGCTTCTTGTTGCGACGGTCACGGTACTGGTACTGGCCGGAGTGCTGGGCCTGCTCCTTCATGCCACGGAAGGTGCGGGAGGAAGTTCCGTAATAGCCCTTGGTACGCTCGACCAGGGTCTGACGCTTCTTACGGCCGGCGACTGCGCGCTTGACTCGAGACATATCTAATCAACTCCTCGTTGAGGGAAAATCGGGACGCGCGAAGCGCCTACTTGGAACCCATGCGCTGGGAGACAACCTTCACGTCGCTGGGGGCGAGCTCGGCCTCCTTGCGGAAGTTGCGGATGCGCTTCTGGGACTTCTTGGACAGGATGTGGCTCTTGAAGGCCTTGGCGCGCATAATCTTGCCGGTACCGGTGCGACGGAAGCGCTTTGCCGTACCCTTGTGCGTCTTCATCTTGGGCATGTTACTTCTCCTTCTTCTCGCTCGTGTCTTCGTCGCCCTCGGGCGTCACATCGAACGCGCCCTTAATGGGGGCGATGAGCATGTGCATGTTGCGACCCTCCATGAGGGGCTGCTGCTCGACGGTGGCCCAGGGCTTGAGATCCTCGGCAAGACGGTCGAGCACGATGCGTCCCTGCTCGGGGTGAGCCATCTCACGACCGCGGAACATAATCGTGATCTTGACCTTTGCCCCCTTCTTGAGGAAGCGCATCACGTGGGCCTTCTTGGTCTCGTAATCGCCCACGTCGATCTTGGGACGGAACTTCATCTCCTTGACCTCGACGCGCGCCTGATTCTTGCGCGCAGCCTTGGCCTTGCGATCCTGCTCGTACTTGTACTTGCTGTAGTCGAGCACCTTGCACACCGGAGGGTTCGCGTTAGGCGCGATCTCCACGAGGTCAAGCCCCTGCTCCTGCGCAATGCGCAGCGCGTCACGCACGCCAAACAGGCCCAGCTGCGAGCCGTCGACGCCGATGAGGCGGCACGTGCGTGAGGTGATTTCCCCGTTGACGCGAGGACCATCGTTCCTGGCTATCTCTCTACACCTTCCTCTCTCTGCGACGCCTGGCGCCGCGATAAAAAATAACTCCCGATGACATACAGCCGCCGGGAGACAAGGCCCACCCATGCCTGGGTGGTGAGAAATCTTTGTCTGACCAGACAGCTGCCGCGTGGGCGCCGTTCAGGTGGGGGCGAGAAGCCCCGCTTAGCATGTTCACGCAAGGGACATAGTACCGCAGCGTTACGGCCGACGCAACGTTCATTTTGCGAGACGAACGCCTCCATCGAGACAACACGCCGCCGAGAAGCACGGTGGTACCGAGCGCATCTGGTGCCCGAGGTGGGGGTCGAACCCACACGAGGTTTCCCTCAGAGGTTTTTGAGACCTCCGCGTCTGCCATTCCGCCACTCGGGCACGCTTTACGCATCTGTGAACTATACCAGATGTGGCGGCGAGGACCGGGCGCATACGAAGTCGCAGCGAAAAGTGGCCCTGTGGCTTCGGCGCTTCGACGCCGCGCCGGCCACCCCCTCGCGCCTGCGGGATTGAGTTGCCCGGCAATGGAATCCCGTTGCCGGGCAAAAAAGTTGCATGCGACGCTAGCGCACGAAGGGGTTGCCGCTAAGCTCCTCGGCCATCGTGGTGGCGGGGCCATGCCCGCAGAGCAGCACCGTCTGAGGCGCAATCTCGCGGCCCATGCGCGCAAGTGACCGCCGCATGGCAGCGGGGTCGCCACCAGCGAGGTCCGTGCGGCCGCACGACCCCGGGAAGAGCGTGTCGCCGACAAAGGCAATCCCCTCGGCCGACCCCTCCCCCACCAGGCAGACGCCGCCCGGCGTATGCCCGGGCGTCTCCATCACGCGAAAGCGCGCCGTTCCCACCTCTAGCACGTCGCCCTCGGCAAGCAGGCGCTTAGGTGCGGGGGCATCGTCGTCGTAGGCAATGCCCGAGCCAGAATACGCTGGGTCGCCGGCATGCTCGGCCATCTCGACATCTGCCGCCGCAAGCGCAAACGGCGCACCCGTTGCCGAGACGAGCGCCGCCACGCCGCCCACATGGTCGCCGTGACCGTGGGTTGCCGCCACGCACACGACCTTCTCGCCAGCAAGCGCCGCGGCTACGCGCGCACCAGCGGCACCGGGGTCAACGACCAGCACCTCGTCGGCAGAGACATAGGCGTAGCAGTTGGTCTGAATGGGACCGACCACAAAGACGCGCACCACGTCACCGCCGGGCGAGACCTCGAACGACCCCGCATCGCGAAAGAAGCTCCCCATGGCTACACCCGCTGCTTCATCTGGTTGGCACCCTCACCGGGCATGATGCGGCGTGCGTCGTAGACGGACGGCACGCGGGAGACGCTGGCGAGCAGCGCGTCCAGCAGGCTTGCGTCCGAGATGGCCACAATGAAGCGCAGCCGCGCGATGCCCTGCTTGCCGGTCTGGGTGGCCGCGGAGAGGATGTTTCCGCCCGCGTCGCCAATGGCGATGGTAATGTCCTTGAGCAGCCCCATGCGGTCCGTCGCCTCGACCACGATCTCGACCCTGAACTCGGTGGCGCCGGAGGTGTCCCACTCCACGGGTATCATGCGCTCGGGGTGGTTCATGAGGTCGCGCACGTTGGGGCAGTTGGCGCGGTGCACCGAAACCCCGCGCCCGCGCGTCACAAAGCCCACGATGTCGTCGCCGGCAACGGGGTTGCAGCAGTGCGCAAGGTGGACGAGAAGATCCGCGTCACCCTTCACGACCACGCCGCAGTTGCTGCGGCGGCGGGCGCCCTTGGCAGTCTGCGTGATGGCATAGGACTGCATGAGGGGCTTGTTCTCCTTGATGGCCTCCTCACGCTTGGCCTGGCGTTCCGCCTCCTTGCGCGCGGCCTCAAGCTGCTCGGGCGAGCCCTCCTCGAGAATCTCCTCGATGCGGTTGGCCACCTGCTTGGCCGACACCTTGCCTGTGCCAATGCCGGCAAAGAGGTCGTCGGCCGAGCGGTAGTCAAACTGCGGGTACACGCGCTCGATGGCCTTGACGGTGCGCTGCGTCGAGATGCCATAGCCGCGACGGCGCAGTTCGTGGGCAAGCTCGTTCCTGCCCTGCTCGGCGTCGTCAGCGCGCGTCTCCACCGAGAAGTACTTGCGGATCTTGGCGCGCGCCGAGGGCGTGACCACAATGTTCATCCAGTCGCGGCTGGGCTTGGAGTTCTTGTTGGTGAGAACCTCCACGCGGTCGCCCATGTTGAGCTTGTAGGTGAGGGGCACCACCGAGCCGTTGACCTTGGCACCCACGCAGTGGTTGCCCACCTCGGTATGGACGGCGTAGGCAAAGTCGAGCGGCGTGGAGTCGCGGCGCAGGCTCATGACCTCGCCTTTTGGCGTGAAGACAAAGATCTCGTGCTCAAAGAGGTCTACGCGCAGGTTGTTCAGGAACTCGTGCGGGTCGTCGATGTCGTCCTCGACGGCCCAGTCGAGGCTCCTGCGGATCCAGTTGATGGTGGAGTCGATCGAGCGGTCCTCCGCCGACATCTTGCCCTGCGAGTTTCCGGCCTTCTTATAGAGCCAGTGGGCAGCGACACCGTACTCGGAGGCCTCGTGCATCTCGACCGTGCGAATCTGAATCTCGATGGGCTTGCCGTCCGGGCCAACCACCGTGGTGTGCAGCGACTGGTAGAGGTTGGCCTTGGGCGTGGCGATGTAGTCCTTGAAGCGGCCGGGCATGGGGTGCCAGAGCGTGTGGACCGCACCGAGCGCCGAGTAGCAGTCCCCCACCGTCTGCGTGATGATGCGCAGCGCGATGAGGTCATAGATGTCCGAGAAGTCCCGGCCCTTGCGGGTCATCTTCTGGTAGATGGACCAGAGGTGCTTGGGACGGCCGGTTATCTGGTAGTTCTTGAGGCCCACGCGCTTGAGCTCGTCGTCCAGGGTCTTGATGGCGGCCTCGGTGTCGTCCTCGCGCTGCGCGCGCGAGTCCTGCACCATGCGGGCCACGCGCTGGTACTCCTCGGGCTCGAGCCAGAAGAAGGCCAGGTCCTCGAGCTCCCACTTGATGGACGAGATGCCCAGCCGGTCGGCGAGAGGGGCGTAGACGTCCATGGTCTCGCGCGCCTTGAAGAGGCGGCGGTCGGGCGGCAGCGCCGCCAGGGTGCGCATGTTGTGCAGGCGATCGGCAAGCTTGATGATGACCACGCGGATGTCCTTCGACATGGCGAGGAACATCTTGCGCAGGTTGAGGGCTTGCTTCTCGTCCATCGAGGTGACCTTGATGGAGGTGAGCTTGGTGACGCCGTCGACGAGCTCGGCCACCGTCTCGCCAAAGAGCGAGGAAATCTGCGCGAGCGTGGCGGGCGTGTCCTCCACCGTGTCGTGCAGGAGCGCGGCACAGATGGTGTCCTCGTCCATGTGGAGGTCCTTGCAGAGGATGAGGGCCACCTCGACGGGATGGTTGATATAGGGCTCGCCAGAGCGTCGGCGCTGGTCACGATGGTAGTCGGCCGCAAAGTGGTAGGCGCGGTCGATCTTTGCCCACTCCTCGTCATCGAGATAGGCGCGCGCGGCTTCTTCGAGCACGCGGAAGTTGGCCGCGTCGGGGATGACCGGCTTCTTGGCGGGGGCGGCAGGAGCGGGGGCCGCCGGGGCCGGGGCCGCGGGGGCCGGGGCCGCGGGGGCCGGGGCAGCGGTGGTGACGTGCTCAGCCGAAGCGACAGACATCGCAGATGCCGCATCGATGGGCGCGGAGGCGCTGGCCCCTCCCGCAGGCGCCATAGCCATTGCGTCCTGGGCCTTCTCGGCCATCATGCCGTCGTCGCCCATGGTCCCTCCTCCTATTCGCCCACACGAACGCCAAAATCGGGCGCTATGGGCCTGTTTATCGCAGAGAGCAACTCTTCCTCAGTACATGAGAGTACCCATTCGCCAAACTCGCCGCACGCTTCGCGCTCGCGAATGCCCTCGAGGTAGCGGGCGGAACCCTCGAGGTCGACGTGGCCGGGGTTTCTCGCCATGGTGATGAGACGCGCGTCGCCAAAGCCCGCAAGCGAGAGCAGGCCCAGCTCGGAGAAGACCTGGATGCCGCAGGCGACGGCGCCCTCGGAAAGCGGGCGTCCCTTTACCGTAGCCATGGCCGCAAGCTGAGAATCCTGCGCCGAGAAGGAGGCCTGGCCAACGCTTGCGGCACTCTTGGAGACCCCGCGCAACGCACGGTAGAGTGCGGCGAGCTCGTCTCGCGTGGGCGCCACCTGGTCGAGGATGTGCTGAGAGGAAGCAAGGTCACGCTGGCCAAAGAGCAGATGCACGCAGGCGCTGCTTCCGTCTCGGCCCGCTCGGCCACTCATCTGGTTGAACTCCACGCGCCCCAGAGGCATGTCGTAGAGCACCACGTCGCGCACGTTGGGGATGTTCACGCCCTCGCCAAAGGCACTGGTCGAGACGATGCAGGAGAGCTCGCCGGTGCGGAACGCCCGCTCGACGCGGGTGCGGTCGGCGCGCGGCAGGCCGGCGTTGTAGAAGGCGACCCTGGGCGCGAGCTCTGGTACCTGGTGGCGGAGGAGCCGCGCAAGCGTCACCGAACGGGCGCGGGAGTTGACGTAGGCAATGCACTTCTCGCCCTCGGCCACAATCGAGACAAGCGCGGAGTCGCGGTCGCGCAGGCCGCGGCAGTCGTCCAAGAGGAGGTTGTCGCGCACGGAGGGGTCGACGATCACGTCCTGGGCGGCAATGCCGCAGAGGTCGCAGACGTCACGCGCGACCTCGGGCGAGGCCGTGGCCGTGACGGCGAGGACGGTTGGCTCGCCCAGCGCCGCGCGAATGCGGGGCAGGTCGCGATAGGCGTCACGCGACCCCGAGCCGGAAGGCGAGCTGTGGTGCGCCTCGTCCACCACGAGGAAGCCAACGCGACCGGAGCGCGCGAAGTCGTCGACATGGATGGCAAGGTACTCCGGCGTGGTAAGGACAATGCCCACGTTGCCGGAAGCAAGCGCCTCGTAGACGCGAGCGCGCTCGTCCGAGGGCGTTTCGCCGGTGAGCACCGCAACGCCTACGCCGAGGGGCGCGAGCTCGTCGGCAAGGTGGTGGGCCTGGTCGGCGACAAGCGCGCGCAGCGGGTACACAAAGACGCTGGCACGGTGCCGCACGAGTGCCGTGCGCGCGGCGTGGACGTGAAAGACAAGGGACTTGCCGCGCCCCGTTGCCATGACGCAGAGGGTCGAGCGGCCGTCCTTCAGGCGCAAGAGCGCCTCGTGCTGCGCGGGAAGGAGCGGGTTCTCGCCGATGAGGGCGTGCACCAGGCGTGCGGTGAGGGCGTCGTAGTCCTGGGGCAAGGCCGAAGGTGTCGTTGAGATGGGCCTTTCGGGAGCGCGGGGTACAGCCGTAGTGGCCATCACCGCACTCTCCCCACCGTCCTCCTCGCGAGCAAAGAGCTCGTCCACAAAGCTCGGACCGGAGGGCTTCTCGTCCCCAGCGTCGCGGTAGAGGATGTCCTTGACCATGAGCTTTGGCTTCGTGCGCCCCTGCCAGGTCTCGTCAACGGCCTCGAAGACCAGGTCAACCACGCTCTCGGTGGCGCAGGCACGCGAGCAGTCCGGCACGCGGAACATGATCGCCGGCACGGACGAGACGCCGTCCGTGGCAAGAAAACGCAGGTGGGCACCATCGGCCCCAACGCGCGAACGGTTCTTCATGGTGACGCCGCGCACGGCGAAGAGCGGCTTCTTGTTGCCCTGGCCAAACGGTTGCAGCGCCTCGAGCGCGGCGATCGAGGAGAGATTGAGCTCGGAGAGGCGCACAACGGCCGTGACCTCGCCACGCGACTCGAACTCCTCGGCGGGCAGGACGTCGAGCACCGACTCCAGGCGAGATCGGAACTCGTCGAGGCGCGAGGCCTCGCAGGTCACACCCACGGCACCAGCATGGCCGCCAAAGCGGACGAGAAGGTCCGAGCACTGCTCGACGGCGCGGAACAGGTCGACCGAGCCAACGGAGCGGCCGGACCCGCGCGCAATGCCGTCCTGGATGGTGAAGAGAATGGTAGGCACGTGGTAGCGGTTCACGATACGGCTTGCGACGATGCCCTTGACGCCCTCGTGCCAGCCCTCGCCGCCCACCACGATGACGCGCCCGCCATGCCAGGTTGCCGCGACCTTCGCGAGCGCCTCCTCGGTGAGGGCAGACTCGATCTCGCGGCGCTGGCGGTTGATGTCCTCAAGCTGGCCCGCAAGAACCGGCGCCTGGGCGGGATCGTTGGTCATGAGCAGGTCGATGGCTACGTCAGTGGTGCCCATGCGACCCGCAGCGTTGAGGCGCGGGATGATCGAGAAGGGCAGCGAGTCTGCAGTGACCTCGGAGATGTCCTGGCCCGCACAGGCCGCAAGGGCCACCAGTCCGGGACGCGACGTCCTTCTCAGCCGCTCTATGCCATCGGCGACCAGGGCGCGGTTCTCGGACGAGAGCTGCATCATATCCGAGAGGGTACCCAGGGCGGCGACGTCGGTGTAGGAGCGCCAGACGTCCGGCATCCCCAGGCGCTGTCCCAGCGCGGCAAGGAGCTTGAGCGCCACGCCCGCGCCCGCAAGGTCGCGCGAGGGGCCATCGGCCGCAAGCTTGGGGTCTGTCACGGGAACGCCATGGGGCACGAGGTCTGCAGGCTCGTGGTGATCGGTCACCACCACGTCGATGCCCTGCTCGAGGAGCCAGTCGACCTCGTGCTCGGCGGCGATGCCGTTGTCCACGGTCACGATGAGGTCTGGCTTCCCGTCAGCAAGAACGCGATTGAGGGCAGCCTTCGTGAGGCCGTAGCCCTCGCCAAAGCGGTGCGGGATGTAGGCGCGCGCACGCCCGCCAAGCTCGCGCAGGCCAAGCGCGAGGATGCAGGTTGAGCTCATGCCGTCGACGTCGAAGTCGCCAAAGACGGCGATGTCCTCCCCCGCCCTCACGGCCCGCTCCACACGATCCGCCGCCTCGGCCATGCCTGGAATCACGAGGGGGTCCGCCCAGTCGCGCTCGAGCGAGGGCGTGAGAAACGCCTTTGCCTCCTCGGCGTTGGTGAAACCGCGGGCCACAAGCACGCGTGCCACAAGGCGCGGCACGCCCAGGGCATCAGCAAGGGACGCCTCGACGCGCGGATCCGCGTCGAGGACGTCCCATCGTCGACTGTCGAGAAGGCCAGACACGCTAGCCTTCCTTGGGCTCGTTCTTCTCGCCAGCCTTGCCCGTGGCAGGCGTCACCGAGGCCTTCTGGGCACTGTCATACTTTGCCTCGAGCTTGGCCCACTTGGGCTCGCGCGTCTTCCAGATGGCAAGAAGCGGTGACGCCACGGCGAAGCTGGAATAGGTGCCCAGAACCTCGCCGACCAGGATGGCGAAGGCAAAGTCCTTGAGCGTGGCACCGCCGATGGCCAGCATGCAGATGACCGGCACGAGCGTCACGATCGTGGTGTTGATGGTGCGGACGATGACCTCGTTGATCGAGAAGTTGCATATCTCGAAGTAGGTGTGATGCACGCCGTCGCGGAGCTGCTTGGCGTTCTCGTTCATGCGGTTGAACTCGACCACGGTGTCGTAGAGCGAGTAGCCCATGATGGTGAGCAGCGCGGCGATAACGTTAGGCGAGATGTCGATCTGGAACCAGGCGTAGACGCCGAGCGTGATAACGAGGTCGTGGATGAGGGCGATCACGGCCGTGATGGACATCTTGAACTCGTAGCGGAACGACACGTAGGCAATGATGAGCAGGATGGCCACGCCAAATGCCATGAGCGAGGAGCGCGTGGTATCGGCGCCCCAGTCGGGACCGATGGTCGTGACAGTGTAGTTGTCGCTCGTGAGGCCAAGGGTGTCGGCTGCCGCCTGCGCATGGGCGTTTGCGGTGGTGGGGTCGGTGGTGTCGGAGCGCACCAGGAAGCCCGCCTCGCCCTGCATGGTGGTGGTCTGGACGGTTGCGGTGGCCTCGCCCGCAGACTCGAGGGCGTCGCGCATCTGTTCGATGGAGATGTTGCCCGTCTGATAGAAGTCTATCTCGGTACCACCCGTGAACTCGATGCCAAAGACCAGGCCGCGCACGGCAAGGCCAACGATGGCGAGAACCACGAGGATGCACGAGAGCGTGAGGAACTGCTTGCGGTGGCCGATGAACGAAATCTCGTGGGAGAAGTGGCTACGCACGAGCCTCACCCCCCTTCGCGGACGAGGCGGGCGCCTTGGCGCCCCTCACCTTCTGAGCCTCCTGGGACCTACGCTCGGCCTCGGCGATGTCCTGGTCGACGCCCCAGAAGCCAGGGTGCGACGGAATGACGTGGGCTGCAAGGATCCTGAGCGCGGGCGCCTTGAAACCGAACATGGTGACGATGTCGCACGCCACACCAAGCGCCAGCGTGAGGCCAAAGCCCTTCACGGTGCCGGTGCCCACAAAGAAGAGCGCGAGCGCGGTGACCAGGGTCACGATGTCGGCGTCAAGCGAGGTCATGATGCCGTGGCGCGCGCCCGAGACGGAGGCGTTCTTGACGGTGCGGCCCATGCGAATCTCCTCGCGGAAGCGCTCGAGGACCAGGATCGAGGAGTCGGCCGCGGAACCCGTGGTAAGGACCATGCCCGCAAGGCCCGGAAGGGACAGCGAGAACATGCCGTAGTGCGAGAGGATGGCGAGAAGCCCCAGGTAGAGAATCGCGAAGACCGCCAGGGATCCCAGCGTGAGGAGCCCCAGGCCGCGATAGAAGAAGAACAGGTAGACAATCACGATGGCAACGCCAATGACAAGCGCGAGAACGCCCTGGTTGAGCGAGTCCTGGCCAAGCGTTGGGCCAACGACGCGGCTCTCGGAGTAGTTGAGGCTGACCGGCAGCGAACCGGAGTCGAGCACGGTCTTGAGCTCCTGGGCTGCCTCGTTCGTAAAGTTGCCGGTGATGGAGACCTTGCCGCCCGAGATCTCCTCCTGCACGGCAGGCGCGGACTGTATCACGCCGTCGAGCACGATGCAGATCTGACCGTTGGTGGGGGCGAGCTCCTTGGTGACCTGGTCAAAGATGTCAGCGCCCTCGGAGTTGAAGGTGATGTTCACCGAGTAGGTGCCCACCGAGGTGGAGGACTGCGCAACGGAGGTGGACTCGATGTAGGAGCCATCGAGGAAGGCGGTGTAGGTGCCCTGCTCAAGCTTCACGTTGGAAGCGCCCGCCTCAATCTTGGCGAGCGCGTCCGCGTCACCGATGTCGTCGAGGCGAACGAACTCGAGGTGACCGGTCTGGCCGATGGTCTGGACCGCAGAGTCTGCGTCCGTGGCGCCAGGAATCTGGACCAGGATCGAGTTGGCACCCTGAATCTGCACGGTGGCCTCGGATGCGCCCAGCGTGTTGACGCGCTTCTCGACGATGGTCTTTGCGGTGTTCATCTCGTCTGCCGAAGGAGTGGAGCCGTCTGGCTTCGAGGCGGTGAGGATTACCGAGACGCCGCCCTGGATGTCGAGGCCGGTGGTGATGCGCTCGCCAAGCGGCGTGAAGCAGAAGGCGCATGCCACGCAGAGAACGGCCGTCACCACGAGCGTGGAGACGTAGCGGCGCACGGTTGGGTTCATGCGACGGCGCTTGGAGCGACCGGGGCGGGCAGCGCTCCCACCCTTTGAGCCATGCGGTTTTGACTCGGTAGCGTTCCACCGGTCGAGGCCCGTTTTGGGGGCCTCGCGGTCTTGCTTGTGGGCCATGTGCAAACCTTCCGTTATTCGATAAACGTGCCGCCCGGGCGAGAAGGACGCCCGGCCGTGGATGTTTTCCGAAGCCATTATAGGGTTTGCCCCGCGACATCGCTGAGGTGGGCCTTTGGTCCCGCCCCTTCGATCCCCCGCCGCCGGTTGTTCTCTTCTCGCCTTGCCCGCATCCTGCGCACCCGCCCGTTGTTACCGGCCCGTCTTGGCCCCGGAGCGTTTTCGCAGGTGAGACCCGATGGGAGGCCACGGGCCGGTAATATCGCACGTCTCGCTGCCGCCACCGTTACCGGCCCGTTGGGGAACCGCCATTGCTATCTGGGAGAACGCTCGGGAGTCGCGACGGCCCGGTAACAAGGTCCGAGCGCCCATCGCAAGACCCGCCGCGGGGCCTACCAGTCGGCAGCGGCAGGTGAGTCCATCCAGCGCGAGACAAACTCCCCGTACGTTCCCGCGATGATCGACTCACGGGCACGGCGCATGAGGTCGAGAAGGAAGTACAGGTTGTGCATCGACAGCAGGATGGAGCCGGCCATCTCCTTCTGGCGCACGAGGTGATGCAGGTACGCACGCGTGTATCCGCCCTGGCACACGGGGCAGGTGCACGCGGGGTCAAGCGGGCCGGCGTCGTGAGCGAAGCGTGCGTGACGCAGGTTGAGACGACCCTCGCTCGAGAAGGCCGTCCCCATGCGGGCGGTTCGCGTAGGAAGGACGCAGTCGAACATGTCGATCCCGCATGCCACGCCGCGCACGAGCGTGGTGGGGTTGCCCACCCCCATGAGATAGCGGGGCTTCTCGCGCGGCATGTACTGCGAGGCCAGGGGCGCAAGGCTCTCGAACATGGTCTCGTGGTCCTCGCCCACCGAGTACCCCCCAATGCCAAAGCCAGGGAAGTCGCCCACGTCGAGAAGGTGCTGCAGCGAGCGCCTGCGCAGCGTGAGGTCCATCCCACCCTGCACGATGCCAAAGAGCGCCTGGTCTGGGCGGGTGTGTGCCTTCCAGCAGCGCTCTGCCCACATTGCCGAGAGCTCCACCGCGCGCTCGACCTTCGAGCGCGGGGCTGGGTAGCCCACGCACTGGTCGAGCTGCATCACGATGTCGGCCCCCAGCTTCTGGGCGATGTCCATGTTCTCCTCGGGCGTCCAGGTGAACCAGCGCCCGTCATAGTCGACCGCACGGAAGCGCACGCCGTCGGCAGAGAGCTTGCAGAACTCCTCGTGGCTAAAGACCTGGAAGCCGCCAGAGTCCGTGAGGATGGGGCCGTCCCAGCGGGTGAAGCCATGCAAGCCACCCATCTCGGCCACGAGGTCGGCGCCGGGACGCATGGCGAGGTGGTAGGTGTTCGCAAGGACTATCTTGGCGCCAAGCTCCCTGAGCTGCGGCACCAGCACCCCCTTCACGGTGCCCTTCGTACCCACGGGCATGAAGATGGGCGTGGGAACGTCGCCGTGGGGAGTGTGCAGGACGCCCGCCCGCGCGTGCGTGGCGGGATCCTCGGCGACAATGTCGTAGGAGAACCACTGGGGCTCCATGTCAGTTGCTCCTCTCGTGGGGCTGGGCTTCTCGGCTGCAAGGCTTATGACGCATCGCATCGCGTCAGCAGGACATCGGACGCTGTAAGCCCCTACCTCATGAAAGCGGCCCGGGAGTCCCGGGCCGCTTGCGTGCACATGTTCTTGCGCAGCCTACTCGCCGAAGCCGGAGTCGACGAGGGCGACGAGGGCGTCGAGGGCCTCCTGCTCGTCGGGACCGTCGCAGGCGATCTCGATCTTGGTGCCGGTGCCAAGGCCAGCCGCCAGGATCATCATGATGGACTTCGCGTTGACGGGCGCGGTGTCCTTGTCGACGTTCTTGATGGTGACGTTGGACTGGTACTTCTTGGCCTCGGTCACGAAAACGGACGCGGGACGAGCGTGAAGGCCAGTGGCGTTGATGATCGTAGTCTGCTTGGAAACCATGTTAGAACTCCCCTTCTAGACTCCCTGACTAGGCTCGGGCAGTAAATCCCGAATTGCTTATATCGTACCAAACGCTCGTATAGTTTACACACTTCATGGACAGCTGGCGGACAAACTCTTCTCAAGCAACTCGATTGACACTCAGCGTGGACGCTTGCGGCAAAATGGAGAGACGCAGGCGCCCCGCACCGGACTGCGCCGTTGCAACCACAACACCTAGTCTCGCGTCCGCACGACGCGATTTCGAAAGGAGCCTCCATGGCTTGGGGCAAGGGCAAGAAGGACGAGAAGGGCACTGCCGAGAAGGACGCGGCAGCCTCGCAGGACAAGATGACAGACGCCGCGGGCGATGCCGGTACGCCCCGGAGCGCAGGCAAGGCCACCAGGGACGGCGCCGCACAGGCAGCATCCAGGGCCGCAGGTGCTGTCGCCGGAGCCGCCAGCGGAGCCGCAGGGGCTGCCGCGGGAGCCGCCCGCGGGGCAGGCAAGGGCATCGCCGCAGGTTTCACTGCCCTGCGAGACGTGCGTGACGCTTCTCGACAGCACTCCTCCGCCAAGTCGCAGATGGAGTCCACCGAGAAGACGCTCGAGGCGCAACGCGCGGCGCTTGACCACCGCGTGAGCATCGAGGAGGGTTACCAGGACATCGTGGCGGCACAGACGGCAGCGCTCGCGGATGCGCAGAAGCGTGAAGCAGACGCCGTGCAGTACGCAGCGCGTCTCTCCCACGAGCTCCGGGACCTTGAGGCCGGCCTCGCCAAGATGCGAGCCGAGGACGAGCAGGCACTGCGTCCCTACAAGCAGCTCGCGGAGTCGTCCAAAGGACGCGCGGACGACGCCACACGCACCGTCGCCGAAGCCAAGCGCGCCGTGCGCACGGCAGAGGGCCAGGTGAAGGACGCCACGGACCGCCGCGAGCAGGCAATTGCCTCGGCAAACCGGGCGCTTGACAACTCCAAGGCGCGCCAGCGCAAGGTCCAAGGCGAGCTCGACAAGCTCCTTGCCGACCCGTCTGCCAAACACGACGCCATCGCGCAGGTGCGCCAGGAGCTGGCCGCCGAAGCAGCACACGTAAGCGCCGCAGAAGCGGCCGTGACCCGGTCGACCGCGGACGCACAGTCCTCCGTCGACAATGCCCAGACGCATCTCTGGACCCAGAAGCAGTCGCTCGAAACCGCTCAGCGGGAGGCAGACGCCATGCAGGCGGAAGCGAAGGAGCGGCGTGGTGAGTACGACCACCTCCGCGCGCAGGCAGACGCGCGCCAGAAGAAGCTCTCGGACAACATCGACCGCCACAAGGCGGAAATCGAGCGCACGAACCGCCTGCGCGACAACGCGCAGACCGACGCAAAGAAGGCGGGCGACCTGCTCAGCGAGGCCAAGAGCATCCACGACACGCCCCAGGCAACCATGCAGCTGCGCAACTCAATCGCCGAGCGCGAGCAGGCGCTCGAGACGCAGCGCGCGCAAGTGGAGGAGCTTGGCCGGGCCGAGCGGGAGCTGCGCCGGCGTACGCGCGCCACGCGGATTGCCGTGCTGGTAATACTGGCTGTCGTTGTGGTTGTGGTAGCTGTTCTCGTCGCCTCCATGCTGTTTGGATAGGGCGGTGGCGCAAGCGCCCTACCTTATGAGCATGGCGTCACCAAACGAGAGGAAGCGGTACTTCTCGTCAATGGCTGCCTGGTAGGCGGCCATGATCTGCTCGCGCGTAGCAAGCGCCGAGACAAGCATCATGAGTGTCGAGCGGGGCACGTGGAAGTTGGTGATGAGGGCGTCCACCACGTGGTAGGTGGAGCCCGGCATGAGGTAGAGGTTGGTGGTGGCGTCGCGACGCTCGACGATGTCGCCGCGTCCCGTCACTGCGGCCGAATCCGGGGCGTCCTCGAAGCGGCGGGCCGTGACGGCCGGCGTGTACGCGGGCGCCTTGGGGTCCCAGGCGCTCTCGAGCGAGCGAACCGCCGTGGTGCCCACGGCAACCACGCGGTGTCCCGCGGCCTTGGTGGCATGCACGGCGTCGACCACGTCCTGCGGCACGTGGTAGCGCTCGGTGTGCATCACGTGCTTGGTGGGGTCGTCCTCGGTGACCAGGCGGAAGGTGTCGATGCCCACCTCAAGCTCGACCGTCTTCCAGCCCACACCCTTGTCCTCAATCCTCTCGATGAGCTCCGGCGTGAAGTGCAGACCCGCCGTGGGCGCCGCCGCGGAGTGCTCCTCGTGCATGGCGTAAACGGTCTGGTACTTCTCGGGATCGCCCTCGTACTTGGTGATATAGGGGGGCAGCGGCACGTGGCCGGCCTCGTGGATGGCGGCGTCGAGCGTGCGGCCGCCCTGCGGCTCGAAACGCACCAGGCGCCCGCCGCGGTTGTCCTCGAGAAAGTCGAGGATCTCGCCCGTGAGCACGACCTCGGCCGAGAGGGGCGCGTGCAGGCCGCCCGCGCGGTACTCGATGATGGTGCCGGGCTGGCGCAGGCGCTTGCCGGGGTTCACGAGGCATTCCCACACGTGGCCAAGGGGGTCGAGGTCCTCTCTGCGCTTGAGCAGGAGCGTCTCGGCTACGCCGCCGGTGCCGCGCTTGTGACCCACCAGGCGTGCCGGCATGACACGCGTCTTGTTGGCAACGAGAAGGTCACCCGGATCAAGGTAGTCAATCACGTCGGTGAAGTGGCGGTGCTCGAGCGAGCCGTCCTCGCGGTTGAGCACGAGGAGGCGGCAGGAGTCACGCGGCTCCGCGGGTGCCTGTGCGATGAGCTCGTCTGGGAGCGGGTAGTCAAAGTCATCGGTACGCATGTGTGTGGTTCTCCTCGTGCCCTAGGGCTGATGTGTTGAGGTGAGATGCGGCGCGCTATGCGCCGGCCGCCCATTCTAGCGCGTGGCGGCGGGAAGCGACAGCGGGGCTAGCGCGTGGCGGCAGCGCGGGCGGCGGCGTGCTCGGCCTTGCGGCGGTCGCGAGCCTCATGGCGCTCGATGGCAGCCTCGGCCGCGGAGAAACGGCATCCGCAGTAGTTCTGCCGATACATGCCCAGGTCACGAGAGGTGCGGGTGGCCTCGGGGTAGTAAGGCCTGAAGTCGCGCCACACCGGTGTGAGGCCGTAGGCGGCAGCCGTCTTTGCAAGCACGTCTCCGCAGGCCTCGAAGAGTTGGTAGGGCGAGACAGCAAGGGTGGTGGAGACGTGAGTAAAGCCCAGGTCGCGGGCCGTGCGGCAGGCCTCCGCGAGACGCAGGGCATAGCAGGCGCGGCAACGGGCGGCGCGGTCGAAGCCGTGGGGCGCGACGCCTTTCTCCCACGCGGCACGATCGTCTCCGGCGACAATCAGGTCGACGTGAGCCACGTCTGCCGCCCACGCGCGGAGCGTGGCAAGGCGACGGTCGTGCTCGGCCATGGGCTGGATGTTTGGGTTGGTCCAGCAGATGGTCGGCTCGAAGCCCTCGCGACGCAGGAGTTCCACGGGCTCTATCGAGCAGGGGCCGCAGCAGGCGTGCAGGAGGAGCGGCGTGCGGGCGCCCGAGGCCAAGGTGTTGTCGCTCATGATGTCTGTCACGTCGGCGTCCTTCTCGTCATTCCTGCGGAAATGCACCGGCGTCGCTTTCCGCGCCGGTGTCCCCCGAGGTCCAAATGCTGCCGCCCTCGTCCTCTACCAGCATGTTGCAAGCCGAGGAATGCGCGAGTACGCGACGCACGTTCATTCCGTCGCACCTCATGTACCACTCCTCTGCCGCCTCGGGCGTTAGCCCACCGCGAACCTTGCGCGCAACCAGCCGGCGGTGAAGGAGATCCTTGTCAGCCACCAGGAGATACGACGCGTCTGCCAGGCCGCGCGTCTCGTCCCATGGGGATTCGCTCGAGAGGAGCCAGTTTCCCTCGACGAGCACCAGGTGCGCGTCCGCCGGAACCACGATCGCGTCGTCGACGACGTCGTGGATGTTGCGGTCGTAGCGCGGCCACGAAACCGCCCCGCCCGAGCAGAGCTCGCCGCACTTCTCGGCAAAGCGGGCATGGTCGAAAGTCTCCAGAGTGCCCTTTACCTCGCGCATGGGCACCTGACGCCCCTCTACGCACACGATGCCGGTGGCAATCACGTCTGCGTGGTAGTGAAAGCCGTCGAGTGGCAGTGCCACCAGCGGTTCGTATGCCTTGTCCTCGCGGGAGAGCCTTGCGAGGAGGCTCGCGAAGGTGGACTTCCCGGCTCCTGGAGGGGCGGCGAGAAAGACGACCATGCGGCGGCCAAGCTCGCGCTGGCGCGCCGTCCATTGGGCGAGGAGATTGTGGCAGAGGCGAATGGTCTGCTCCGAGAAGGGCAGCCTGCACGGCACCCCGTCGACGACGAGGTCGACAACGCTTTCCCGATGGGTCCCCGTCATTGCGCAGCCTCCTCCAGCGCCACCTCGCGCATCACGACCTCCCCGCGCTCGTCGTGGCCAAGGACGAGCGCGCTCGCAAAGCCGCACGATGCGGCGAAGCGGGCCCCCTCATCAAGCCCGCCGCAGAGCAGCTCCACGCTGTGGGCATCGGAGTTCACGAGAATCTGTCCTCCCATCTCGTGCAGGGCGCGCAGCAGCTCGCGACGCGGATAGGGCTGGCTCCGAATCCCGCGCGCAAAAGCTCCGCAGTTCACCTCGAAGGGCATGCCCTCCCCCACCAGGTACTCCATGGCCTCAAGCGCGGGTGCAAGGTACTCGCGGGACGTCTCGTCGAAGAAGCGACCGCCCTCGTTGAACTTGCTCACGAGGTCAAAGTGCCCAACGAAGGTGCACTCCGTGCGGTCGTGCGTCGTGGCCTCAAGCTCGTAGTAGGCCCGCACGAGCGCCATCCAGCTGCCGCCAAACCCCTCCCGGCAGAGGATCTCGAGCTTCTCGGGCGACCAGTCGACCGCCGTCTCGCACGGCACGTCGAGGTCCACGAAGTGCGTGGAGCCGATCCTGTACTCCGCGCCGGGACAGCAGGCGGGGTCGTAGAGCGTGTCCAGCTCCACGCCGAGAAGGATGTCCATGCGGCCACGATACTCGTCCTGAAGGCGGCGGATCTCGGCCACGTACGCGTCCCAGTTCATGTTGATGTCCTGGTCCATGTGGCCGGAGAAGCCAAGGGCGACAAGCCCGGCGTCATAGGCTGCCTTGGCCATCTCACCCGGCGTGTTCCTTCCGTCGCAGAGCGTCGTGTGCGTATGGAAGTTGGCGTTGATCATGCAGTGCCTCTGGGCTTTCTTAAAGGATTCTCACACGACCACAATAGCGCGACGCGGTAGGTCGGCCGCAAGCTGGCGGCGAGAAGAACGCAAAGAGAACGTAAGGGGATGCCGACCGGGCGGCAGTGGGTGCAGCGGGCCGGGGTGACGGCGGGTGGCCTTCTCGCTCCGGCCTTCTCGTCAGCGTCCTTCTCGTCAGCGCGCTTAATAGACGGTTAGCCCCAGCTAAACGTCCGGATTCCGCATCAACGAAACCGTTACGCCGATTCGGGACGGTTAGGGGAACCTAACCGTCGAATACGCGCGTCTAGAAAATGCGAGCGCGCCTGGGCACGAGGCTAGGCGTCTCCACCATCGTCATCGGCGAGAAGCTCTACTCCCATATCCGTGTCGCGCACGTGCGTGCAGCCGGACGTGCGAGCAATTCCCCCAACCATGGCCAGGTCACCAGCACACCCGGAGAGGTGCGCCCACGCAAGCGCCCAGGCAAGCGCTGGACCGGCGAGAAGCTTCCCCGCTACGGCAAGCGCCGCGGTGACAACGACGGCTGGCGCCAGAAGCACAACGAGGAAGCGTCCGCGCGAAAGGGGCTCTCCCTCCGCCCTGGTGTAGAGCATCCCCGTCTGGTACCCAAAGCGCACATGCACGCGTCCGCGTCCCAACAGCAGGAATGCCGCCGCGTGGACAAGCTCGTGCACGGGCAGGGCCACGACCGTCGCCACCACGGAGACGGCAAACCACGCACCAACGTCCGTGCCCCAGCCGTCGGCAACAACCAGGAAGAAGGCACCGACGAACCCCACGGCGAGAAGCGCCACCGAGCCCGCCATCATGCGACGGGCAAGCGGGGTGTCTCCCAGGATGTCGAGCTGCGCCACGCTCCTCACGCCGCGCCTCCTTCTCTTGATGACGCCTCTCGCCGACGGCGTCGCTCCTGCCAGGCGTGGAGCAGCACCACCGCCACGGCAAACGAGGCCATGTACGGCACGAGGTATCCGGGGTTGCCGAAGGCATCCTCCCACCAGGCGAGCGGCGAACCCCCGGCTGGACTGGTCACAAAGCCAAAGTTAGTGTCGAAGACCCCGTTGAACCACCTAAAGACCACGAGATAGAAGACGGCAGCCGCCAGCGAGATCCACGCGTCACGCCACCTTGGCGCCTTCCGCGGGTCGTCGAGCGCCATGAGCGACACAGAGAAGATAAACGCATGCTCCAGAAAGCCGCTGATGCAGGGCAGCGTGTACGGCGGGCAGTACGTCCAGCCAGGGAAGAGCATTGCGCAGAGCCCACCCGTGAGCCCAAAGCAGAGCAGCAGCTCGCGGGTCACGCGCGACGGGGCGAGCGCATGCCACAGGCAGACGTACTCGGCGACGTTGCACAGGTGAAGCGGCCACCAGGTAGGCGAGAAGGTCCCCGTCTGCGCCTTGAGGATGTCGCCCCAGAGCAGCAGCGCGTTGGGGACGACGGCGGCGACAAGGACGAGCCAGCGTCTTCCGCCGTGCCACGAGTCGTCGGCGGGAAGGCTCCGATAGCCGTGGACGAGAAGCGCGATGACGGTGGCGCAGACCACGAGCCAGAGCAGGTGCCAGGGGCCAAACATGGCAAAGCCGGTCCCGCCCCACAGCAGTGGCTCGGCGACGATGATCTTCTCGACAGACACGCTGCCCCTCCTTTCGCCCTTCTCGTCCTACGCTTCGTCCTTGAGCGGAGGGGCGCCGCGGACGACACCGCAGCGTTGCCGCGGGCGCTCCGAATCGCACCCCCACACCCTTGAACGTACCCACCCCACGTAGGCCCAGTCCGCCCGCACGTACGTCTGTTGTGGGATAATCACGTGGCCCATGGCATGCGCGACATGCCACCAGGCATCACCAGCACCACCACAACCAAGAGGGAGCACGTCCCACATGGCAGACAATTCCCAGAACGTCACGGAGCAAGACCGTCCGAGCTTCCCCGCACGCGCCGTCATCACCGGGGGCATGCCGTACGGCAACAAGAACCTGCACTTTGGCCACATCGGTGGCGTCTTTGTGCCCGCGGACTTCTTCGCGCGCTTCCTGCGCGACCGCATCGGGAGCAAGAACGTGATCTTCGTCTCGGGCACGGACTGCTACGGCTCCCCCATCATGGAGGGCTACCGCAAGAAGGTGGAGCAGGAAGGTTACGAGGGCACGATCACCGACTATGTCCAGGCGAACCATGACGCCCAGAAGGCGGCACTCGACGCCTACGGCATCTCGCTCGACCTCTTCGCGGGCTCTGGCCTCGAGCCGGCACGCGACTTCCACGCCCGTCTTACCGCCGAGGTCCTGCGCCGCCTCCACGAGCGCGGCTTCCTGCACAAGATGAGCACCCGCCAGTTCTATGACGTCAAGGCAGGCCAGTTCCTGAACGGGCGCCAGGTCATTGGCCGTTGCCCGGTGCGCGGGTGCAAGTCCGAGAAGGCCTACGCCGACGAGTGCGACCTTGGCCACCAGTTTGACCCCGAGGAGCTCATCAACCCCGTCTCGGCCCTCACCGGCACCACGCCCGAGCTGCGCCCCGTTGACAACTGGTACTTCGACCTGCCCGCCTTTGAGTCCCAGCTCAAGGAGCTCATGGACGAGTGGGACGTTGACCCGCAGGTGAGGCCCATCGTCACCAAGACCGTGCGCGAGTCTCTCGTCCCGCCCGTCGTCTACATCCAGGAGAAGTTCCGCGAGAGCTTCGACGCGGTTGAGGCCAAGCTCCCCGCCCACCAGCTCCACGAGGCCGAGAAGGGCCAGCAGTCCTTCTCCGTCGAGTTTGCCAACTGGCGCGACCGCGACGACGCCCGCGCCATCCTCGAGGCCGCCGGCGTGCGCTTCCGCACGGGCAAGACGCTTCTACCCTTCCGCATCACCGGCAACATCGAGTGGGGCGTGCCCGCGCCCGAGCTTGAGGACACAAGCGGCCTCACCGTGTGGTGCTGGCCCGAGAGCCTCTGGGCGCCCATCAGCTTCACGCAGACCGCGCTTGCTCTGGACGAGAAGGACGGCGGCACGCGCTTCTCGTCAGACGACTGGCGCGACTGGTGGTGCGCCGACGACGCTAAGGTCTACCAGTTCATTGGCCAGGACAACATCTACTTCTACTGCGTGGCGCAGCCCGCGCTGTGGGACGCGCTCGACTGGGGCCTCTTCCAGGACACGCCCGTGGCCAACTACCACATCCTGTTCATGAACAAGAAGGCCTCGAGCTCGGGCAAGATCCGCCCGCCCATGGCCGCCGAGCTTCTTGACCACTACACCGCCGAGCAGCTGCGCTGCCACTGGCTGAGCCTTGGGCTGGATCAGAAGGCCGTGAGCTTCTCGCCCAAGCCCTACGACACCTCGGTGAGCCACAAGGACAAGGCAACCGGCAAGGACGTGCTGGTAAAGGACGACCCGCGCGTGGTCGACCCCGCCCTCAAGGAGAGCGCCTTCCTCACCAACATCTTCAACCGCCTTGCCAGAAGCTGCATCTACGGCGCACAGAACGTCTGCGCGGGCCATCTGCCTGCGGTCGAGGCGGACGCCGACGTGCTTGCCGGCTGCCGCGAGGCGACGCTAGCCTACGAGCGCTGCGCCCACGCCTTTGACGCCCACGGCGCGCTTGCCGTGGCCGAGGACTTCTGCCGTGACGCCAACCGTCGCTGGGGCGACGAGTCAAAGGCCGCCAAGGGAGACGACGCCGCCTACGAGCACGCGCTGGCAAACGCCTTTGCCGCGCTGCGCACGGTGACGCTGCTCATGCACCCCGCAGTGCCTGCCGGCTGCGAGAAGATCTGCGAGCACCTGGGCTTTGCGGCAGACGCGTTCTTCTCGTGGGAGCATGCGTTTGAGACCCCCGGCGAGCTGGCGCAGGCACTGGGAGAGAACCCCGCCGAGCACGCGCTGGTGGAGCTGCCACCGCGCTTCGACTTCTTCGAGAAGCATCCAAGCCAGAAGTAAGACGAGAAAAGAGGGGCGCCGCCAGGGCGCCCCTCTTCGTGGATGAGACAAAGGGACTGTCCCTTTGTCTCATCGCAGGCTGTTGTCGCGGTCGTAGCGCTTGCCGTCCCAGTACACGCGCGTGGCACGCTGGCACTTCTCGGGCAGCTCGACGTCCTTCAAGGCCCACTCGCAAAACTCGTCGAAGCCAACGCGGTCGACGATGTAGCCGATGTGCTCCTTGCCCTCGGGCGCGTTAGGGTCGATGTACTCCTCGATGAAGGCATAGGTGTTCTTCACGATCTTCACGATGGAGTCCTCGTCCACCCAGCGCAGCCAGTCCTGCGCCAGCCGCGGGTTCTGCTTGCCCGTGCGGCCCATGATCTTGACGCGGAAGTAGTGCTCGGGGCTGCGCGTCCAGGCGCGCGTGGGGCAGTAGACCACGCACACGCCGCAGCCAATGCAGCGGTCCTCGTCGCGCACGACCTTGCCCTTCTCCAGCCTGAGCGCGCTCACCGAGCGGCGCTGGCACCAGTCCACGCACTGGCCACAGCCAATGCAGCGGTTGGGGTCGTATTGGGGCTCGGTCATGCCAATGATGCCAAAGTCGTTCAAGGCAACGTGCGCGCAGTCGTTGGAGCAGCCGGTGAAGGCCACCTTCACGTGGCGGTTGTTGGGGAAGATCTCGTGGTCCATGCGCTGCGCGAAGGCCGTGGTGTCATAGCAGCCAAACGGGCACAGGCGCTTGCCCGGGCAGGCCACCACGTTGCGCGTGCCGCTTGCCAGGTAGCCCTGAGAGGTGTCCTCCTGGTTAATCTTAGTGTCCTCGATGATGGCCTGGAGCTTCTCGTTGACCTTGGGCATGTCCTCCATGTGGATGCCCGGAATCTCCACTCCCTGTCGGTTGGTAAGGAAGATCTCTCCCCTGCCGTACTCCTCGGCAATCTCAACAATGCGCGCCATGCTCTTGGCGCTCACCAGGCCGCCGGGAACGCGCACGCGGCTGGCGGTCATCCCGCGCTCCTTGCTCACACGGAACGCGTTCTTCTTCATGGCCTTGACGTCGATGTCCTGAATCATGGCGGCCTCCTAGTCCAGCAACTGCTTGCTCTGGGTGTAGTTGAAGACGGGCCCGTCCAGGCACACGTACTTCTCGCCTATGCGGCAGTGGCCGCACTTGCCCAGGCCACAGCACATCTTTCGCTCCTGGCTCACCCAGATGTTCTCCTCGGCAAGACCCAGCTCGAGAAGGCCCTTCACGGAGAAGCGCATCATGGGCGGCGGACCAACCACAATGGCCTGCGCCGTGGAGGGATCGCGCAGCGGCAGGCTCGGGATGAACTTGGTCACCAGGCCAACGTTGCCCTGGTAGCCCTCGGGCGCGCCGTCCACGGTAAGGATGAGGTCAACGAGGTTCTCCCAGCGCGCAAGGTCGTCGCGGAAGAGCAGGTCGTTGGGGCTGCGGAAGCCCACGATCACGTGCTTGTCCTGCGGCGTGGCGCTTGCGGCCAGCGCCTCGACCACGCCTCGCACCGGGCTCACGCCCGTTCCGCCGGCCACCACGACGCACTCGCCGTCCACGTAGCGCTCCACCTCGAAGCCGTTGCCGTAGGGGCCGCGCAGGAGGAGGCTCTCACCCTCGTAGGCCTCGAACACCTCGTTGGTTACCACGCCCACGCGGCGGATGGTAAGGTCGACCGACTCGCCAGGCACGATGCCGCTCACGCTGATGGGGGCCTCGCCGTACTTGGGGACGGAGACCTCGAAGAACTGGCCAGGGCGAACCTCTCCGCCAAAGGCCATGCGGAAGGTGTACTCCTTCTCGGTGTGCTTGATGACCTTGAGCACCTTGGAGGAGAAGGGAATGTACGGGTTGTTGCTAGGCATCACGGGCCACGCTCCCCTCATGCTGGGCGTCCCACTCGTCGACGGCGTCAGAGAGCTTGTTGACGCACGCAGCGAAGCTGATGTACTCGGGGCAGACGTCGTCGCAGCGACCACAGCCCACGCACATGTCGTAGCCAAAGCGCTGGCGGAAGTCGTACACCTTGTGCAGCACCTTGAAGCGCATGCGCTCGCCGTGCTGCTTGCGGTAGCTTGCGCCGCCGGCCACCGTTGAGTAGCCGTCGATCATGCAGCTGGCCTGCACGCGGCGTCTCTCGCCCACCCTGCCGTTCTCGGTGTAGGCCACGTCCTGCATGGTGAAGCAGGTGCAGGTTGGGCACACCAGCGTGCAGCGGCCGCAGCCGATGCAGCGGTGGTTGTACTCGTCCCATACGGGGCTGGTTCTTAGCTCGAGCGGCACGGTCTCGGGGACGCGCACGTGGACCTCGTTCTGCGTGACGTGCGCGGGAACGACCTCGCGGACGCCCGCGGCATGGCGCTCGAAGAGCGGGCGGAGAGACTCGTTCGCGACGGCACAGGCGAAGCCATCGCCCGAGCGCTCGAGTGAGAACTCCCAGGCGTCTGGCGCGACGTTAGTCCCCATGTCCACGCAGAAGCAGTGCTCGAAGGTCTGGGGGCAGCCGAGAAGCACAAAGTGCACGCGGTCGCGGATTCGACGATAGAAGCTGTCCTCGGGGCCGTTGTGCAGGTACATGGCATCGAGGCGCTTCACGCCATGGAGATCGCAGGCTCGCAGGAGCACGAGGACATCGCGCGCATCTCCCCCGTGGGCGGGTCCGCTGGCGGCACCGATGCCACCAGCCTCGCGCACCTGGTCCTCCGTGTAATAGAAGAGCGTCTGCGAGAGCGGCGTGAGCAGCTCCTTGAAGGAGTAGTCGCTCTTCTCGTCCAGCTCGATCTGCGACGCGTCGTCCACAAAGTCGTAGATCACCTGATCCACGTCGGTGAAGCGCCCGGCACCCACCTTCCGAACCGGCGCAAAGACGAGGAAGTCGCGGGCAAGCTCGCGAACCAGCCCGTCAAACCCCTCCCCATCAAGCACGTATCCCATGGTCTCCCCTCTCCTCCGCGCCCGCCGGGCGCACTTCCTTTCCTGTCTTGCGCGCAAGTTCACGCGCGTGTGAGCGCATACCTCCACAGAAGCGTGGGGTCGTCCTGCTCGGCAACGCCTACCCCCAGTGCCAAGCGCACCGCCCCGCTTTTGGCCACCGCACCGGGCGGTCCTTGGGCGATAACCCGACCGTCAGCCATGAGGCAGACCTCATCGGCAAACGAGAAGGCCGACTCCACGTCGTGCGTGGCGACCACGACCGCCAGGCCCTCGTCCGCAAGGCGCCGCAGCAGCTTCGCAAGCTCCCAGCCCCTTTGGGCGTCCAGGTGCGCCGACGGCTCGTCAAGAAGGAGCGTCCCCGTGTCCTGAGCGACAACCATGGCCAGGTAGGCACGCTGCAGCTCTCCACCAGAGACGTCCGCGAGGGACCGGTCCCGAAGCTCCCACACCCCCGTGAGCTCCATGGCCTCGCGCACCAGGCGGCGGTCCCTCTCGCCAAGGGTCCTCACGGCGCCGAGCGTGGCAAAGCGACCGTGACAGGCCAGCGTGTAGACGTCCATGTGCGGGCAACCCAGCTCCTGCGGGAGGTAGGCCAGACGTCGGGCGCGCTCCCGGTGGCCAAGATCCCCCAGCTCCACGCCATCGAGAAGGATGCTGCCCTCGTGAGGCAGCACGCCGGCAAGGCAGCGAAGCAGCGTTGACTTGCCACACCCGTTTCTCCCCACGAGGACACTCACCTGACCGTCATTGAGCTCGAGCGATTCCACGGCTAAGGCAAAGCCGCCGTCGCGCGCAAACGAGAGGCCTCTCACGCCAATCACGCGGCATCGCCTCCGCGACCAGCCGCCACGGAATGCGACCCGTGCCCGCGGCCTCGACGCGTGAGCAGCGCGATGAAGAACGGCGCGCCGAGAAGCGCGAGTACCAGGCCAACCGGCAGCTCATATGGAAACGCGATGGTCCGTGCCACGAGGTCACATGCAACCAGGAGTGCCGCACCCCATACGGCGCAGAGGACGAGCCCCCGGCGGGCCGTGGGACGGGCCCACATGCGCACCAGATTGGGGACTATGAGCCCCACAAAGCTGAGCAGACCGCAGACCGAGACCGCCGAGGCGGCAAGAAGCGCGGCGCAAACGATGGCGCCGAGCCTGCAGGCGCGCACGTCGAGGCCAAGGCCGTGCGCGGTCTCATCCCCCAGCGCAAGGAGGTCTATGCCGCGACCGAGGTAGGCCCCCGCCGCAAGCGCCACAAGCATTGCAGGCACGCACAAGGCCAGGCGCTGGTAGGTGACACCCGAGAGGCCGCCCAGCGTGAACGACACGCGATCCGAAACTGACTGCGGCCACACTACAACAATGGCGTCGATGGCGGCGCCCATAAGGCTCGAGACGGCGACGCCCGCAAGGACCACGGTCCCCCGGCTGGTACCTGCGCGGCGCGAGACCAGGTACACCAGGAGCGTGGCGAGAAGCGCGCCGGCAAAGGCCATGGCCTGTCTCAGCACAGGGTGCCCCGGCAGCCAGAGCGCCGCAGCAAGCCAGAGCAGGCCAGCCCCGGAGTTCACGCCCATCACGCCCGGTGACGCCAGGTCATTGTCGAGCGAGGCCTGCAGGAGCAGGCCGGCGCAGGCGAGCGCCGCGCCGCAGCACATGCCCGCAACCACGCGGGGAAGGCGCACGCCCAGAAGAACGAGCGTGGCCGTGGCGTCCGCGGTCCCTCCGGAGGCGAGAAGGGCAAGCGTCTTGAGCGCCTCTCTCGTCCCCAACGCCGCGGTACCCCAAAGGAGCGAGGCCAGCGAGACGAGCGCGAGCGCCACGACGCCCAGGACACACGCCCGACGGCCCTTCTCGCTTGTCCTCTCTCGCCCATGGGCCATGGCTACCCCTCTTGCTCGCGGAGGTCAAGGATGTAGGAGTAGGCCTCTGCCCAGCGCTCGTTGGGCTTGTACTCGAAGAGGTCCTTGGGCAAGACGTTGACCCTGCCCGCCGTAACCGCAGAGAGGGACCACCACGCGGGCTGGGCCTGGAAGTCCTGCTCGAAGACTGCCTTGGCTTCGTCCTCGTTGCCGCGGGGGATGACAAAGATGTAGCTGGGATCGGCGGCGACGATGGCCTCGACCGAGAGATCGTCGAGCGAGCTGTCGTCCTCGGCGACGTTTGCCATCTGCAGATTGTCAAAGATCTCGCAGGCAAAGTAGTCGCCCTTCGCGACCTTCGCCTTGGTCGACGAGACGAGAAGCGCCAGATAGCTCACCTGAGGAAGGTCTGCGGCGCTCTCCTCGACCCTGTCTATGGCATCGGAGACGTCGGCGACGTTGACCTGGAAGAGGTCGTCTCGGCCGCTCATCTCGGTGAGCGCCTGCATGTGAGATGCATAGTCACCAAAGCTGTTCACGTCGACGTCGCGCCAGGCAATACCGGCGCCGTCGAGGCCGGGCTCGAGCTCCTTCTGGGCGGGGACCTCGGCAGTGATGAGCACAAGCGCGGGTGCAAGCGCGACGATCTTCTCGAGGCTGGGGTGTGCGGCAGTGCCCACAGTCGCCACGTCTTGGGGAAGGCCGTCAAGGTCCGTGGCGTCCTCGGTCACTCCCACGGGCGGCATGCCGGCGAGGATTGCCATCTGGGCGAGCGAGCGTGACCCAACCACAACGCGCACTGCGGCGCCGTCTGCCGAAGAGGACGCATCCGACGCGCTTGTCGGCTCCGACGAGGCGTCCGCATCCTGCCGCAGGGCACAGCCCGGCAAGAAGCCAAGGCCAAGCAGCGCCGAGAGGCGCAGGAATTCTCTTCTCTGGAGCATGGCTCCTCCCGCACAACGCCGTGACACCGGGATTTCTCGCCCATCATATCGCAGTCGCATAACGACCAGACAATATCAGGAATGAGAAGAAGGTTCTGTTGGATACGCAACAAAATGAGGTAAAGAGGACTCACTATTTCTCAACGCGGCAGCTCTGCGCCCTGCCTCATAGCAACGACAGCCGAGAAGCCGCGCGACATCGCCCAAGCTTGGCACATACTGGATGTAGACGGTTTGACCGCAAGGAGAGGAGCGGCCGTGAACGAGTTCTTTGGAACCACCATGCCCAAGCTGGGGTTTGGCCTCATGCGCCTGCCGCGCCTGGCAGACGGCACGACCATCGACGTCGAGCAATGCGAGGCCATGACCGACGCCTTTCTCGACGCGGGCATGTGCTACTTCGACACCGCCTATGTCTACGAGGGAAGCGAGGAGGCAGCCAAGCGCTTCCTGGTAAGCCGCCACCCGCGCGAGAGCTTCCTTCTCGCCGACAAGATCAATGCCAGTCCGTGGGCGGCAAAGAGCGCCGAGGAGGCCAAGCGCGAGCTGGCAACATCGCTCGAGCGCACCGGGGCAGGCTACTTTGACTTCTACCTGCTCCATGCGCTCTCCTCGCGCAATGTCGACTACTACGAGGACTACGGCATCTGGGACTTTGTCGTCAAGGCCAAGGAGCAGGGCCTCGTGCGTCACATGGGCTTCTCGTTCCACGACCGCCCCGACGTCCTGGACAAGATCCTCACGAGCCACCCCGAGGCGGAGTTCGTGCAGCTGCAGCTCAACTATGGCGACTGGGAGAGCCCCAGCGTCTGCTCGCGCGAGAACTACGAGGTTGCGGTTGCCCACGGCAAGCCCGTCATCGTAATGGAGCCGGTCAAAGGCGGGCTTCTCGCCAATCCGCCACAGCAGGTTCAAGACATCCTGCGCGCGGCCAACCCGAGCGCCTCGATTGCCAGCTGGGCGGTGCGCTTTGTAGCCAGCCTGGAGAACGTGATGGTCGTGCTGTCGGGCATGTCGAACGTCGCGCAGATGGAGGACAACCTCTCCTACATGCGTGAGTTCGCGCCACTGAGCGCCGCCGAGCGGGATGCGGTGGCGCGGGCGAGCAGGGCGCTCGCCGCCGTCGAGCAGGTGCCTTGCACCGGGTGCCACTACTGCACCGGCGGGTGCCCGCAGAAGATCGACATTCCCTCGGTCTTCTCGGCGTACAACCGCTACCTCGTGTATGGCGACCTTGCCGGCGCCAAGCGCGACTACCAGTCGGCCGTGTCGAAGCGTGGCAAGGCGAGCGACTGCGTGCGATGCCTTCAGTGCGAGGGCGCCTGTCCGCAGCACATCGAGATCACGTCGTGGCTCGAGAAGGCCGCAGCGGTGTTGGAGTAGGGCAGCGATCATTGCCAGCCGTCGCCCCGGCGCTTTGTTTGCGCCGCCTTGTCAACCGACAACCGAGAGGAGCAGCATGCCGAATCCCAATGCCCCCATACCACCACAGCCGCACTTTCCCAGCTACTACCTGCGTCCCACCGTTGCTCCAAGCGTGGCTCGCAAGGTTGGGACTGCGGACGGGGCGCAGATTGCGACGTTTGTGTATGGCGCTGATGGGACTCGGAGGAAGAGCACGTATCCTGTTCTCTTCCTGCACGGCAACGGTGAGGAGCACGGCATCTTTGGCGTGCAGATAAACGGCCTGGTGGGTGACGGGCGCTGCGCGATTGGCGTGGACTCTCGCGCCCAGGGCGCTTCGACGCGCGGGGCCGCGCCGCTCACCTACGAGCTTATGGCCGCCGACGCGCTTGCCGTGCTCGACGCGCTTGATGTGCCGCGCGCGCACGTGGTGGGCTTTTCGGACGGGGCGATTGAAGCGCTGCTCATGGCACGGGACCATCCCGAGCGCGTGGCCTCAGTCCTCTCGATGGGCGCGAACCTCTCGCCCGAGGGAGTCCTTGCCGGAGACGACTGGGACATGGAGGGCACGGCCCGGCAGTGCGAGGCATGGGCCGCATGGCTGGAACGTGGACCCGAAGGCGTGGACCCCTCTATTGTGACGCCAAGCGTCAGGGAGGCGAGGGCGACCGCCGAGCTCATGCGCCTCATGCTGGAAGAGCCGCACATCCCCGCCGAGTCTCTTGGCTCGATACGCTGCCCCGTCACCGTGATGACCGGGGAGTTTGACTGCATCGACCCCGCCGAGACCCAGCGAATAGCCAATGCGATTCCCGGCGCGCGCAAGGTGATGGTTCCCGGTGCCGACCACGTGCTGCCCAAGTGTGCCCCCGACGATGTGAACCGCGAGCTCTTCTCGCTGCTTCGCCTGGTTGAATCGAACCCCTGTCGGTAGTGCAGCACTCATGCAGTTGCCTCAAAGTGTGCTGGGTGAAGTCCGGACCTTGTTCGGCATGGGGCCCAAATGCACAAAAAACGCCAAGCGCCGTCCGATAGAGCGCTTTTGTGCAGCGAGCAAGCGAGCGTTGTGCGCCGGAGCCCCTTCGCGCATAGAATTCAGGCCCCACGCAACGCAAAAGGCCCCTCCGTCGCAAGGACGGAGGGGCCAAACGTAACGGAACAGCGGGAACGCTTACTTGGCAAGCTCTGCGATGGCAGCCTTGAGCTCGTCGACGCGGTTCGTGGCCTCCCAGGTGAAGTCGGGGTCCTTGCGACCAAAGTGACCGTAGGCCGCCGTCTTCTGGAAGATTGGACGACGCAGGTCGAGGTCGCGAATGATAGCGCCGGGACGCAGGTCGAAGACCTTCTCGACGGCCTTCTCGATGAGCTCGTCGTCATATGCGCCGGTACCAAAGGTGTCGACCATGATGGACAGCGGGTGGGAGACGCCGATGGCGTAGGCCAGCTCAACCTCGCACTTGTGGGCGAGACCAGCGGCGACCACGTTCTTGGCAACCCAGCGCGCAGCGTAGGCGGCCGAACGGTCGACCTTGGTGCAGTCCTTGCCGGAGAAGCAGCCACCGCCGTGACGACCCATGCCGCCGTAGGTGTCGACGATAATCTTGCGGCCGGTGAGGCCGGTGTCGCCCATGGGGCCGCCAACCACGAAGCGACCGGTGGGGTTCACGTAGATGTCGGCGTCGCGCCACTTGATGCCGACCTCGTCAAGCACGGGGGCAATAACGTGCTCGACCATGTCGTGCTCGATCTGGTCGTGCTCGACCTTGGCGTCGTGCTGCGTGGAGACGACGATGGCCGTGACCTCGACGGGCTTGTCGTCCTCGTAGCGCACGGTGACCTGCGTCTTGCCGTCGGGGCGCAGGTAGCCGACCTCGCCGGACTTGCGGACGGCAGCCAGGCGCTCGGCCACGCGCTGCGCGAGGTAGATGGGCATGGGCATGAGCACGTCGGTCTCGTCGGAGGCGTAGCCGAACATCATGCCCTGGTCGCCGGCGCCGATCTTGTCCAGCGGGTCGGTGTCGTCGGCACGGGCGTAGGTGCCGTCGACGCCCTGCGCGATGTCGGGGCTCTGCTCGTGGATCATGTTGATGACGCCGCAGGTGTCGCAGTCGAAGCCGTACTTGGCGCGGTCGTAGCCAATGCCGCGCACGGTCTCGCGCACGATCTTCTGCACGTCGACGTAGGCCTCGGTGCGAACCTCGCCCATCACCACGACGGTGCCGGTGGTGGTGAAGGTCTCGACGGCGCAGCGAACGTTGTCGACGTTGGCGGGGTTGCCGTCCGCGTCGACGTAGCCCGCGGCCTGGAGCTTGGCCTCCTTGGCGAGAATCGCGTCGACGATGGCGTCGGAGATCTGGTCGCACATCTTGTCGGGGTGGCCCTCGGTGACGCTCTCCGAGGTGAAGTAGTAGTTCTTGTGGGCCATTCCAGTATCCTTTCCGCACGGACGGACCCGTGCCAACAGCGACCGCCGCGTCGGCGCTCGACTATACCTGAGAAGTGCAACGGCTCATCGCCTGGGCGAGAAATTCGCCCGCACAAGGGTAGCGCGCTGGTTGCGTCTCGTCACCCCTGTTCGGAGAGCTGGGGCGCAGAGTTCCCGGACTGCTGCACAGCCAGGGAAGACGCGCATCCCGCAGCAGCGAGCGCCGTATGCGCGGCCTCGGTGCCCATGCCGTTGAGCGCAATGTCGATAAGCGAGTGCGCGAGCCTATCGCCCGTAGGCGCATCCTCGCCGAGACTCGCCACCTCGAGAGCCGCAAAGATGAACGCACCGGAGATGGTAACGGCACCAAGACGGCTGTTTACGCCCTCGCGCACCATGCCCTCCCCCTTGGCGCGGTCAAGCTGCGCACTGATGATGGAAATGATGCGCGCGAAGTGCGTCTCCATGGACGGGAGAACGTTATTGTTGGCGTCGATGACCTCGCGGGTCATGGCCAACGCAAGCGGGCTTCCCACACTCATGCGGCTGGTGAGCTCGCACGTAAGGCTCACGAGCGCCTCGAGCGCGGAGGAAGCACCGGCGACGGCACCCTCAACCGAGTCCACAAGCTCGTCGATAGAACGGTCGAAGATGGCCTCAACCAGCGCGTCCTTGTCGGCAAAGTAGTAGTAGAGCGCGCCTTTGGACATCTTGCAGCGCGAGGAGACCTCGCTCATCTGGAAGTCAGTGTTACCGCGCTCGACCATAAGCGAGGTTGCGGCAGCCATGATGCGCTCGCGCGTTGCGGCGCTCTTGCGCGTCTTGGTGCTGCTGCGCAGCCTGGTGGTCTGTCGGGTCACCGTTTCCTCAAGCGACGTACGCGCCGCCCCACTTGCTTTCTTTAGGCTATTGGCCAGCTCAGACGTCATTTTCTCGTCAAGCAGACTCATGCAGTTTGCGCCCCACTTCGCGCCTCGCAGACTCGTGTATACGGCGCGATTTTACCATCTGATTCAAGATTTTTGAGCAGTTTTCAAAAAAACTGCCTGTGACGTCTAAAATCCCGTTCTCTGGGATACCAACAGACGTAGAAATATATGATTGATGCAAAACGCTTACTAAGGCGCAGGTGTCCACGCCTGCGCGCCCCGATAAGTCACGACCCACCGCGGAGGAGCATGGGCAAGGTATTTCGAATCTTCTGGCGCGATCTCAAGAGGATACTGCGCAACCCCGTGGCGGTGATTGTCACGTTGGGCGTCTGTGTGATCCCTTCTCTCTACGCCTGGTTCAACATTCTGGCCAACTGGGACCCCTACGAGAACACGCAGGACGTCCGTGTCGCCGTGGTGAACCTCGACGAGGGCGCAGACGCCGGCGGCGACCTCGGCTTCATCAACGCCGGAGACATGGTTGTGGAGGAGCTGGGCAAGAACACCCAGCTCAAGTGGGTCTTTCTCGACGAGGACACCGCGCTCGAGGAGGTCCGATCCGGCCGTTCGTACGCCGCCATCGTGATTCCCGCCGACTTCACCCGCGACCTCACCTCGGTCCTCACGGGAGACCTCGTCTCTCCCGATCTCACCTACTACGTTAACGAGAAGGTCAACCCCATCGCGCCCAAGGTCACCGACACGGGTGCCTCAACCGTCGAGACCCAGATCAACGAGACCTTCGTCTCAACCGTCTCGAACGTGGTGGTAGGCAAGCTCCAGGGCCTCATCGTGAGTGCAAAGGGCGATACCGACAGCGCCACCACGAGCATCGTGGGCCGCGTACGCGGCGTAAAGGAGACCGTGGACGGCCTCTCCACAAGCATGTCGGATGCCCAGAGCACCGTTGCGGCCGCCCGTCAGACCATCGAAGACGCCGAAGCAACCCTCGACGAGCTTGACCGTATCTCCTCAAGAGCAAGTGGAAGCCTTGCGGATGCGACCGGGGTCCTCTTCACCTCGCGCGACGACGCAACGTCGCTGGCAACCTCGGTAGCCGGTGCGGTGAGCGATGGCTCCACGCGCCTCTCGTCCATCTCGGGAACCACCAACCAGGCGATAGGCCGCATCTCTGGCAAGATTGGCCAAGCCCAGGGCACGGCCGAGGGCGCGCTTGCAACCGCCCAGTCGCTCGTGGACCAGAACCGCCGGCTGGTTCAGGACCTTCAGAGTCTCTCCGCAACCCTTCCCGAGAGCGTGCGCCCCGCCTTCGACGCCTCCGTGGCACGAATCAGCGCGCAGGTGGACAAGGAGCAGGCGACCGTCGACGACCTCTCGCGCGCAACGAGCGACATCGGCGCCACCAACGACGCCGTGGCAGGGCTCTCGTCGTCCGTGAACGATGCCATCCAAACCGGGACCACGTCGCTCTCGGGCGTGAACTCCTCGTTCAACCAGGACACGCTCCCCGAGCTCTACGGTGCACTCGACAACTTCTCTGGCGCCGCGCAGAGCCTCTCGGGGTCCCTCGGCGGGCTCTCCCCCACCATCGCGCAGACAAAGGCCGTGCTTGAGCAGCTCGACGACACCCTCGAGCAGACCTCGACGGCCCTCTCGGTCACCACCGAGTCCCTGAACGACATGTCCTCCTCACTCGATGACGTTGCCACGGACCTCTCGGCAATCCAGAGCTCGAGCGCCATGAACCGTGTGAACGAGCTCCTCAACCTCGACGCCAACGGCATCGCATCGTTCATGTCCTCCCCCGTCGCGCTAGACGAGGAGGCCGTCTTCCCGGTTGCCAACTACGGCTCGGGCGTGGCGCCCTTCTACACCAACCTGGCCCTGTGGGTGGGCGGCTTTGTCCTCATCGCCATCTACAAGGCCGAGGTGGACAAGGAGGGCATCGAGGGAGGCTTTGCCCCCTGGCAGGGCTACTTTGGCCGTCTGCTGCTCTTCCTGCTCCTTGGCGTCCTCCAGGGCGTCATCTGCACCGTGGGCGACCTCGTGATTGGCATCCAGTGCCTTGACCCCAAGGCTTTCATCCTCGCCGGCGTGATCGAGTCTTTCGTCTACGTGAACGTGATCTTTGCGTTTGCCGTGGCGTTCAAGCACATCGGCAAGGCGCTCTGCGTCCTTCTCGTGATCCTGCAGATCCCCGGGTCCTCGGGCACCTACCCCATTGAGATGATGCCCGACTTCTTCCGCGCGCTGAACCCCTGGCTGCCCTTCACCTACGGCATCCGCGCCATGCGCGAGGCCATTGCCGGCTACTACGGCAACTATTACGGGCAGAACCTCTTCATGCTGCTGCTCTTTGTGATTCCGGCCCTGCTCATTGGCGTTGGCTGGCGCCGACACCTCCTCAACATCAACTCGCTCTTCGACAAGAAGCTCGCCGAGACCGACCTCATGATCTGCGAGCGCGACGGCATCGAGGTCGAGCACTACCGGCTCTCCTCGCTCATCAAGGCGCTCATGCACAACGACGAGTACCGCGCGCAGATCGTGCAGCGGGCGGCTAGGTTCAACGCGGCATACCCGCACCTCATCCGCGTGGGGTTCGTGCTGCTCCTGGCACTGCCCTTGGGTCTCTCGGTGGTCATGTTCTCCGTGAGCAACAAGCTGCCGTGGTTCATCGTGTGGATTGTCTGCCTGGTGCTCCTGTGCACGGCGCTCATCGTCATCGAGTACTTCCACGAGTCGCTCAACCGCAAGACCGCCATGGTGGACCTCTCCAAGGACGAGATGTACCAGCTCCTTGGCGACCAGCTCGACCGCGAGTACTTCTCCTCCCCCATCGAGCGGCTGCGCAAGCGCGTGAGCGACGTGGTGGCAGAGGCGCAGGGCAAGCACGTCGAGGCAAACGCGCCCGAAGCGCACGGCGCCGTGGGCACCACGAGCGACCTGGCCGGCTCCCAGTCAACAATCGTGCTGCGAAGGCTCTTCGAGAGTGCGCCCCTTGGCGGACACGACCCCGAGCCCGAGGTCGAGGTGCCCACCATCACGCGCGGCGGCGTCGTGGCTCCGCCCGCGGCCGAGGACGCAGAGCCCGTAACGCACGCCATGAGTCCTGCCGCCACCGTCTCGAAGGCCGCAAAGCACAAGGCAGAAAAAGGCGAGAAGGACGACCGCGCCCACGCTAAGCACGATAAGCGCAAGGCCGAGAAGGACAAGAAACGCAAGAAGGACAAGAAGAAGGACTCCGACAAGAAGCACAAGCACGACGACAAAAAGCGCGACGACAAGGATCGCAAGCGCAAGCACGGCAAGAAGGGAGGCCGCGCATGAGAAAGATCTGGCGCATCTTCTGTCTTGACGTGAGACACGCAACCAAAAACATCATCTCGCTCATCGTGTGCGTTGGCCTCGTGGTCATCCCGTCGCTCTACGCGTGGTTCAACATCGCAGGCAGCTGGGACCCCTACGGCAACACCGGAAACCTCAAGGTGGCCGTCGCCAACAGCGACGAGGGCTTCCAAAGCGACACCATCCCCGTAAAGATCAACCTCGGCGAGCGCGTGGCAACGGACCTCTCGCAGAAGACGACCATTGGCTACGTGGTCACCTCCGAGGACGACGCCATCGAGGGCGTTCGCAGCGGCACGTACTACGCAGCGATCGTGATTCCCGAGGACTTCACGAAGGACATGCTCACGGTCTTCTCGGACGACATCCAGCAGGCGACCATCGTCTACTACAGCAACCAGAAGGAAAACGCCATCGCCCCCATCGTGACCGACAAGGCCGCGACCTCCGTGAAGAACAGCATCCAGACCGACTTTGCCCAGAGCCTTGGCGAGATTGGTGCAGGCGCCCTCTCGGAGATTTCCGGCTACGTAAGCGATGACCAGCTCATGGACATCAGCAAGAACCTGAGTGATGCCATCTCGCAGGCCTCGGGCGACCTGCGCACCGTCTCGGCGCACATGGGCGTCTACTCGAGCCTGCTCTCCTCGGCGGGCTCCATCATCGATTCCTCCTCCACCCTGCTCTCGGGAACCGACTCCTCGACTCAGGACGTGCGGAATGCGCTGGCAGAGTCCGCGCAGGGTGTGCGCAAGGTGGGCGACTCCGTTGACACGGCATCCGCCGCCATTGACGAGGCCCTCTCGACCAGCAAGGAGAGCTTTGACTCCGTCTCGGACGCGGTGGACACGGCCTTCGACACCGCCCAGACCGACGCCTCCGACGGCGCCTCAGAGCTTCGCGACATCGCGACGCGCATCGACGCGCACGCAGACGCCTACCAGCAGCTCGACGACAGCCTCACGTCGCTCAAGGAGATTCTGCCCGAGGGCTCGAAGTCCCTTCTCGACCCCACGATCTCGCGCGTCAAGGGGGTCATCTCCACGCAGCGCGCGATGGCGGAGCGCCTGCGCTCCTCCGCGACGGACCTCGAGAACGGCGTGAGCGACGCCAAGCAGGACCACGAGGACGTGAAGGCCCTCATCCAGCAGGACGCCCAGGAGATCGAGGACGCGCAGGGCAGCTTCAACTCCGACCTGCGCTCGCAGCTCTCGGACCTTGCGAGCTCCATCGACTCCGCCTCGACGGCGGCAAACACGGTCTCGATCAAGCTCGAGGACACCGTGAGCGACGTGAGCGGGGCGGCCTCCCTCACCTCGGGAAACCTCGCGGACATGAAGAACCTGCTCGACTCCTCCGCCGACCAGGTCAACGGCATGGCTGACGACCTCGATGACCTCTCCGCGCGACTCACCGCCGCGCTCGATTCCGGTGACGCGCAGCAGGTGCGCCAGATCCTCTCGGCAAACCCCAGCGACCTCGCGACGTTCCTCTCGCAGCCCGTGGGCCTCGACCGCGTTGCCGTCTACCCTATTGCCAACACCGGTTCGGCCATGGCGGGCTTCTATACCACGCTCGCACTGTGGGTGGGCGCCGTCGTCCTTGTCGCCATGCTCAAGGTACAGGTCTCGGACGTTGAGCTGGCCAAGGCCAATGCCCGCCCGCGTCACGCCTACCTGGGGAGGCTTCTCCTCTTTGACCTGCTGGGGATTCTCCAAGCCCTGCTCGTCTCGTTTGGCGACCTCTTCTACCTGGGCGTGCAGTGCGCCAACATGGCGGTGTTCGTGCTTACGTGCTGCCTCATGTCGGTGGTCTTCGTGAACATCATGTACGCGTTCACGGTCTCGTTTGGCGACGTGGGCAAGGCCATCTGCGTGTTTTTGCTGGTCATCCAGGTGGCGGGCTCCGGCGGTACCTTCCCGGTGGAGATGCTCCCCAAGGCGTTCCAGACCTTCTACCCCACGCTCCCCTTTGTGCACGGGATTGCCGTCCTGCACGAGTGCATTGGCGGGTTCTACGGCTACACCTGGGTGGCAGAGATGTCGATTCTTGGCATCTATGTGGTGCTCTCGCTCATCCTGGGACTGCTGCTGCGCAAGCCGGTGGTGCGTCTCAACAACTGGATCGCCGAGAAGCTCGAGTCAACGAAAATCATGTAGGCAACGCGACGCGGGCGACGACGGCGACGGCGACGGTGATGCGGTCCGTTGTGGTCGTCTGCGTCTATACTTGAACGCTGAATGCACGTCAGCAAGAGACTAGTGAGAGGCACCACCTTGGCAGACGACAGACACGTGCGCGTGCGCTTCGCGCCCTCCCCCACCGGAAAGCTCCACGTGGGCGGGGCTCGCACCGCAATCTACAACTGGGCATTCGCCCGCGCGAACCACGGCACCTTCATCCTGCGCATCGACGACACGGACCCAACCCGCTCGACCGAGGAGAACACCCAGATCATCCTGCGTGCCATGCGCTGGCTGGGCCTCGACTGGGACGAGGGTCCGGAGGTGGGCGGCGACTTTGGCCCCTACCGCCAGACCGACCGTATGCAGCTCTACCGCGACGCGGCGCAGCGCCTGTGGGACGAGGGCAAGGCCTACCCGTGCTTCTGCACGCCTGAGAAGCTCGCGGCCGACAAGGCTGCCGCCGAGGCGCGCCACGACCCCTTCCAGGGCTACCAGCGCACCTGCCGCGACATCGACCCCGCCGAGGCTAGGCGCCGCATCGACGCGGGCGAGCCCTACACCCTGCGCATCAAGGTTCCCCTCGACCGTGGCGACGTGGTGGTCCACGATGCGGTCCACGGTGACGTGACCTTCAACGCCCGTGAGCTGGACGACTTCATCATCTTCCGCTCCGACGGCACCCCCACCTACAACTTCGCCACCGTGGTGGACGATGCCATGATGGGCATCACGCACGTGATCCGCGGGGACGACCACCTCTCCAACACCCCGCGTCAGATCATGGTCTACGAGGCCCTGGGCGCGCCCGTACCCACCTTCGCGCACATCTCGATGATTCTGGGGCCAGACGGCAAGAAGCTCTCGAAGCGTCACGGCGCGACCTCGGTCGAGGAGTACCGCGACGCCGGATATCTCTCCGATGCCTTCGTGAACTACCTGGCGCTTCTCGGCTGGTCACTCGACGGCGAGACCACCATCGTGCCGCGCGACGTGCTGGCGCGCGAGTTCTCGCTCGACCACGTGTCGAAGAACCCCTCAACCTTTGACCCCAAGAAGCTGGACGCCATCAACCAGGCATACTACCTGGCCATGAGCGACCGCGAGTTCTCCGAGCGCGTGCTTGTGCCCGAGCTTCGCGCCGCGGGACTGGAGGCGGCCGAGGGCGCCCTCGCACACGAGGACGGCTGGTACGACCTGCTCTCCTCCATCCTCAAGCCCCGTACCGTGGTGGCGCCCGACGTGGTTGGCAAGGCACGCTTCCTCTATGAGGGCAACGAGGTGGAGCTGGACGAGAAGTCCGTCGAGAAGAACCTGGCCAAGGCCGGCGCACGCGGCTTTGTGACGGCCGCGACCGAGGCGCTCGAGGCACTTGGAGACGACGCCTGGCACGCCGACGCCATCAATGCCGCCCTGGAGGCGCTGCCCGAGAAGCTCGGCGCGTCCAAGCGCAAGTTCTTCGGCGCCGTGCGCGTGGCAGCGTGTGGCAACCAGGTGTCGCCGCCGCTTGGCGAGTCGCTCGAGCTTCTCGGGCGCGACTGCACGCTCGCACGGCTCAGGCGCGCGGAGGGCATTGCGACAGAGTAGGACTGGCGCGCCCGGGAGCGAGAGCTCGTCCCGGGCGCGCGCTCTTATCGGCGGCGCTTCCGACGGCACGTTGACGAGACGGCACGAAAGCGAGAGGAGCGGCAATGGTCACGATGTCAGCGTTTGAGGTGCTTGGTCCCATCATGGTGGGTCCGTCCTCCTCGCACACCGCTGGCGCGCTGAGAATCGCGCTGGTAGCGCGCTCGCTTGCGCCCGCACCCATCATCCACGTCGACTTTGTCCTGTACAACTCCTTCTCGCGCACGCATGTGGGGCACGGAACCGACCGGGCGCTTGTCGCGGGCATCCTGGGGCTCGCGCCGGACGACATCCGCGTGAGGCGCTCGTTCGAGCTTGCCCGCGATGCCGGGCTTGGCTTCAGCATCACCGAGGGCGGCAGAAACGAGAGCCTTCACCCAAACACCGTAGAGATTCGCATGGCATGTGAGGGCGGGGCGTCAATCTCGGTCACCGGCGAGTCGCTAGGTGGCGGGCGCGTGCGCGTGAGCAGCATCAACGGAGTGCGCGTTGACATCGCGGGAGACATGCCCACCATCTTCGTGGAGCACCGCGACCTGCCTGGCGTGCTCGCGGCGCTCACGCGGAAGCTCTCAACGGCCAACGTGAACATTGCGACAATGAGCACCTTTCGCGAGGAGCGCGGCGGCAGGGCATACACGGTCTTCGAGGTGGACGAGCCGGTTGGGTCTCGCCTGCTCGAGCTGCTTGGCGCCACCGAGCATGTTGAGTTTGCCTCGCAGGTGAACGTCCCCGGCGCGGCTGGCGCGGCCGAGCCCGTTGAGTCCGGCCTCTCCTTTGCAAGCGGATCGCAGCTGCTCGCTGCCTGCGGCGCACGGCAGCTCTCGATAGGCGAGCTCATGCGCGCCCGCGAGGCGGAGCTGGCGGGCGACGTAGGCGGTTCCCTCTCGCCCGATGCCGCCATGGCCCGCGTGCTTGAGGTCATGCGCAGCGAGACGACCGAGGCGATCACGCGGCCCAAGGCGTCTCTCGGTGGGCTGCTCGGCGGCCAGGCGGCGAGCGTGGCGGCAGGCGGAGGCACAGGCGAAGGTGGGCTCGCCAGGGCGCTTCTGGGGTCCACACTCACACGGGCCACGGCGTTTGCGATGGCGACGCTCGAGCGCTCGGCAACCATGGGAGTCATCGTTGCCGCCCCAACGGCCGGGAGCGCTGGAGTGGTGCCCGGAGCGCTTCTCGCCTGCGCCGAGGCCACGGGCGCCGAGGACGCCGCCATTCGGCGTGCGCTGTGGAACGCGGCCGCCGTGGGTGCGCTCATCTCCACCAACGCGACGGTCGCCGGCGCCGAGGGCGGCTGCCAGGCCGAGGTGGGCACGGCCTCCGCCATGGCAGCAAGCGCGCTGGTGGAGCTTCTCGGCGGCACGCCCGCACAGTGTCTGGATGCCGCCTCGCTTGCGATTGCGAACACGCTGGGGCTGGTATGCGACCCCGTGGGAGGCATGGTGGAGTTCCCCTGCCAGGCGAGAAACGCAATGGGCGTTGCATGTGCGATGAGCTCGGCGCAGCTGGTGCTCTCTGGGGTGGGATGCCCCATTCCGTTCGACGAGGTGGTCGATGCCATGGCAGCCGTTGGGGCAGCACTTCCCGCGACGCTGCGCGAGACGGCCGAAGGTGGCCTTGCCGCCACGCCCACGGCGCGCGGGGGATGCCCTGGCTGCGGCGCGTGCGCGTAGGGGCTGCGGGCCGGCGGGGGCTGCTGCGGAAACGCGCCCTACGGCGCCCACGCTCCCCTCAGCAACGATAACCCACCAGCATAGTCACACACAAAAGCAGGCCACCGGCATAGCCGATGACCTGCGACTGTTTGGTAGCCCGTAGCAGATTCGAACTGCTGATCTCCGCCTTGAGAGGGCGGCGTCCTAGGCCGCTAGACGAACGGGCCATATTCGGTTGTCGGGGACAGTGGCTGGGATGGAGAGAATCGAACTCCCGTTGACGGAACCAGAATCCGCTGTCCTACCGCTAGACGACATCCCAATTAATGTTTGTCCTGTCTCAACGCGAGAAGATACTTTACGGCATAGTCCGAGTCATTGCAAGCATCAATTCAAACTTTTTTTCGAGAGACTCGCAGGCAACACCAGCTAGCCACATCTACCTGCAGCAATGCCACCTCAGGCCTTCTCGTGCAACCATGCCAGCAGGGCATCCCGGCTGTTCTCGACGCGTCCGTAGATCACATCGTCGAGGAGCGCCGAGAGGGTCTCCCCAACCCTTGGTCCCGGGGCAATCCCCAGCGCGCGCATCACGTCTCCCCCACCAATGGCAAGGTCGCGCACGCGAAATGCCGTCCCGCGTGCAAGCTCGTCAGAGAGCGCCCGCTCGAATACATCGAGCTCGACCGCACGCTGCGCGCAGCTCAGCGTCTTTGCGACAGCATCAGCACGCTGAAGGTCGAGCAGCTGATACGCAAGCGCGGGTGCCTCTCCAGGGCGCGCCTGGTCAAGTCGCCTCAAGAGCTTCCGTACCCCCGCGGGCGACGCCGAGAGATGCCTGTCGTGATACCGAACAAGAGCTGCCGCCCGGCCTGCCACCTCGTGCGGCAGCGCCAGGCCGAGAAGGGTTTCTCGGCAGATGGTCGCGCCCACGCGCTGGTGATCGCGAAAGTGCCCGCGGCCACGCTCGTCGACAGATGCACACACGGGCTTGCCCACGTCATGCAGGAGGGCAGCCCAACGTAGCGACTGCGTGGGGGAGCCACCCGCAAACGCCTCGACGCCAGCGCACACGCGGGCGGTATGCTCGAGGAGATCGTAGGCGTGATAGGGACTTCGCTGATCAAGGCCATGCATGGGCATAAGCGCCGGCACGGCACGCGCGACTACCTCGAACTCGTTGCGCAGCGCCCAAGCCATGCGCCCGGAAGAGACGATGCCGTCCATCTCCTGGCCCACGCGCTCGCGAGCGATGCCGTCGAGCTCCGGCGCGCATGCCACAAGTGCCGCCTGCGTGCGCGTCTCTACCTCAAACCCAAGTCTGCAGGCGAAGCGCACCGCGCGAAGCACCCGCAGCGCGTCCTCCTCGAAGCGCCTGTACGGATCCCCCACCGCGCGCACCACGCCGTGGGCAAGATCCTCTCGTCCGCCAAAGAGGTCGAGAAGTCCACGATTCGGGTGGTAGGCCATTGCGTTCACCGTGAAGTCGCGCCGCGCGAGATCTTCTCGCACGTCCCGGACAAAGCGCACCTCGTCGGGGTGGCGGCGATCCGAGTATGCGCCCTCGACGCGATAGGTTGTCACCTCGACGGGCTGTCCATCTATCACGGCGGTCACGGTGCCGTGGGCAGTGCCCGTCTCGTGCACCTCGATGCCTGCGGAGCGAAGCGCCCGCTCGGTCTCCTGCCAGGGAGCGGAGGTGGTCACGTCTACGTCGTGCATGGGAGCGCCGAGAAGCGCGTCGCGGACCCAGCCGCCCACAACCCACGCCTCGAAGCCGGCGTCCTCGAGGACGCGAAGGACGGCGAGCCCGTAGTCAGGCACGGGGTATGCGGGTGCGTCTTGCACAGCCAACATGCACGTCCTCCCCGCTCTAGCGCTTGTTTCCCAGTGCATCGAAGTATAGCGCGGCGATGCGAGGGGGCTACGGCGCAAGGGGGGCGACTATCTGGGACGGACTGTCATGCAATCGCGGGGACCACACTCCGCATGCGCGCGTTCTTCGACGATCACTGGGCTCAAGCGTTGAAAAGACCTGGCCGACGTTGAAAATACCTAACCGAAATACAGCCAGGAGCAGGTTGCGGCGCAAATTGACGGTTGGTGGCAGTTTAACGGGGTAGTCCCGAGTACAAACAAATTGAATAACTTATCAATGGCAGGTAGAAGAATTGCGATGCAATGTGCAACATATAAGGAGTTGTACGAAAACTGCAACCAACCGTCATTTCGCGCCAATAAGCCACCCTCGCGAGCCCCCCAACCGCGTTGGACACACCACTACGCCTTCTCGAGCAGCCGCACAACCGTGAGCATAGCCTGGTCGAGCTCCTTTCGCTCCTCCTCACTCAGATGCGAGAAGAGCTCGCGCGCCCACCTTGAGCCCTCCGCGATGTGCCTGCCCACGTACGCCCTGCCCGCATCGCTCAGCGAGATCACGCGGCTCCGCCCGTCAGCATCGTCCAAGCTTCTTGCGACAAGGCCCATCTGCTCCAACCTGGCAGTCATTTTCGAGACGTGCTGCTTCGTGGTTCTCAGCTCGCCTGCCAGCTCGTGCTGACGAAGCGGCCCGTGCATGTACAGCAGCTCCAGGAGCTCGACCTGCGCCTGGCCGAGCTCCCCGCGATAGGTGTCCCGATACGGGGCCACAACCTTGCTCTCGAACACAACCCGCATCCTATACGCGGGTGAAAGCTCGGCAGCTGCTGCGGACGACTCGCCTATTCCAGCCAGCGCTTGATTGCACTCGGCCACGCTACCAGGTCCTCGATCCGGCAGAGCGGAACTGCGCCACGGTGGGGGCGTGCGAGTTGAGGCCGCCGTCCACGTTGATCACCTGGCCCGTGACATAGGCGCTCTCGTCGGAGGCAAAGTACGTGCAGGCATGCGCGATGTCCGCGGGGCATCCGTAGCGGTTGACCTCGATATTGCTGAGAAACACGTCCTTGAGCTGCTGCGGGACGTGTGCCTCGTTCTGCGGCGTAACGATAAGCCCCGGACGCACGCAGTTGCAGCGGATGTTCTCCTTCCCGTACTGCAGCGCGACGGAGGAGGTGAGCATGTCCACGCCCGCCTTGCTGCAGGCGTAGGCGGTCGAGCCCAGGTCGCCCGAGATGGACGCCATAGATCCAATGTTCACGATCGACCCGCCACCCGCAGCGCGCATGTACGGCAGGACCGCCTTGATCGCATAGAACGTGCCACGCACGCCAGAGGCAAACATCGCGTCCCAGTCCTCAAGCGAAATCTCGTCCACGCGACCATCCTTGAGGCCGACGCCGGCAGCGTTGTTCACGAGAACGTCGATGCTGCCATGGTCTCGCGCCGTGTCCGCCATGAGCGCATCCACGGTGGAGAGGTCCGTGAGGTCCATCCTGTGGAAGCTGGCACTGCCGCCCGCGGCGACAATCTGGTCCACGACCTCCTGGCCGCGCGCCTCGCGTCGGCCGCACACCACTACATGGGCGCCCTCGGCAGCGAACTCCTGCGCAATGCCAATGCCGATACCGCTTGTAGAACCCGTGACCACGGCCACCTTGCCCTTGAGCCTCTCCATCCTACCTGCCTCCTTATTGCCAGTCTCTTGTGTTGGGCGCCCACCCCAGGCCAACGTGCCCAGGCAGGCGCCGTCCTTCTCAGTGGCAAAGATACCCACGCAAGAAAGTCATATACATATGACTAATGACTGTCGAGAATTGCTCCACAAGGGGTACCAATCTCAGGTACGCACGCGTGATATGCTTCGATGCGGAATATGTTGCGCAAACCACGAAACATCAGGAGGAAAGATGGAGGATCTGACCAGCATCACCGCTGACGACCTCGCCGCCTCGCACGAGAACTTCTCGTCCGAGCGCGTGAACGCCGTCGCAAAGAACGCCGTCACCGCCAACGGCATCCGCGCCGCCGCGCGCCGCCCCGAGGGCGTCGCCGCCAACGCGCTGGGATTCGATATCGAGGTCACGCAGGGCGAGAGGTGCAACCAGGAGCACTCCGGCCGTTGCTGGATGTTCGCAAGCCTCAACACCATGCGCTACCGCGTCATCAAGAAGTACAACCTCAAGACCTTCGAGCTCTCGCAGGCCTATCCCCTCTTCTGGGACAAGCTCGAGAAGAGCAACTGGTTCCTCGAGAACATCCTCGACACACTTGACGAGCCTCTCGACGGCCGCCTGGTGTCGTTCCTGCTCACCGACCCCATCGGCGACGGCGGGCAGTGGGATATGTTCCGCAGCCTCGTGAAGAAGTACGGCGTGGTGCCCAAGGAGGCCATGCCCGAGACCGCCTGCTCGAGAAACACCAGCGACATGGACCGCTACCTCACGCGCTACCTGCGCGGTGCTGCCAAGCGCCTGCGCCAGAGCCACGAGGCTGGCGTCGAGGTGGCCGACCTGCGCTCCATGAAGAAGGAGATGATGGACGAGGTCTACCACCTGCTGGCCGTCTGCCTGGGGGAGCCGCCCGCGAGCTTCCCCGTGCGCCTGCGCGACAAGGACGACAAGCTCGTGCTCACCGGCACCTTCACGCCCAAGGAGTTCTTCTCGACCGCTGTTGACATGGACGTGGACGCCTATGTGTCGCTCATCAGCGCGCCCACGGCCGACAAGCCCTTTGGCCACACCTACACCGTGAGCAGGCTGGGCAACGTCTTCGAGGACCACGGCGTGCGTTACCTCAACCTCCCGCCCGCAGAGCTCAAGCGCGTGGCGATCGAGCAGCTCAGGGACAACCTGCCTGTGTGGTTTGGCTGCGACGTTATCCAGAGCTACCTGCGCGACGAGGGCATCATGGACACTGCGGCGCTCGACGTGGACGCACTCTTTGGCTTCCCCGTGGAGGGCAACATGGACAAGGCCGAGCGCCTGGACTACGGCGAGAGCCTCATGACCCACGCCATGGTGCTCGAGGGCGTGCGCCTGGACGAGAAGGGCGAGCCCACGCTCTGGAAGGTGGAGAACTCCTGGGGCAAGGACCACGGGCGCGACGGCTTTGACACGCTGTCCGACGCATGGTTCGACGAGTACGTCTACCAGGTTGTTGTTGACAAGAAGTACCTCACCGAGGAGGAGCGCCACACCTACGAGACCGAGGAGCCCACGGTGCTTGCGCCATGGGACCCCATGGGCTCGCTGGCGTAACAACAAGAATGAGACAAAGGGACAGTCCCTTTGTCTCATCGGGAAGGAACCACATGGGAAGCATTGATACGAGTTGGGCACGCGAGCAGGGGACGGCCTTTGGAGCCGAGCGTGCCAACCGAGTTGCAAGAAACGCCGTAACCTCCATGAACGTGATGGCCGCTGCGCGCGACTACACGCGTATGCGCACCTACCACGACACCTATGGGGTCTCGATCAAGCGCACCGGCGATGTCACGAACCAGCGTCAGAGCGGGCGCTGCTGGATGTTCTCGGCCTTCAACGTGGCTCGTGCAGCCACGATGGACCTGCTCGACGTGGACTCCTTCGAGTTCTCGCAGGCATTTGGCATGTTCTACGACAAGCTCGAGAAGGCCAACGCCATGCTCGACCACGTGATTGCGCTGGTCGACCGGCCCGACAACGACCGCGAGCTCGACCACGTGCTCGAGTGGGGCATGGGCGACGGCGGCTATTACTTCGAGGCCATGGACCTTATCGCCAAGTGGGGCCTTGTCCCTAAGGACGTGATGCCCGAGACCGCTTGCACCAAGAGCTCCGCCGAGATGGACGCCCAGCTCGATCGCCTGCTGCGTCGCGCCGCCTCAGACATCCGTCACGCTCACCGTGCAGGCGCCGGCGCCGGGGAGCTTGCGGCAAAGAAGGACGCCTGCATGGCCGACGTCTACCGCATGCTCTCCGTCTGCCTGGGCGAGCCGCCCGCGACCTTCGACCTGGAGGTCAAGGTTGGCAAGAAGGCCAAGGTCGACGCTGCCAAGCTCACGCCGATCCTGCCCGAGGACGCCTCAGAGAAGGCTAGCGACAAGGGCGCCGAGAAGGACACCCGCATGCTGCTCCGCGACGCCGGCATCACTCCGCGCGAGTTTGCCGAGCGCTATGTTCCCTTTGACCCCAATGACTACGTGCAGCTGGTCTGCATGCCGGGCGCCTCTCGTCCCTGGAAGACGGCGTGGCACGTCCTGCTCGAGGAGCCCATGGTGGGCGGCACCCCCAACCGCTTCCTCAACATGCCACAGGAGGTGCTGGAGCAGGCCGCCATCGCCAGCCTCAAGGCAGGCGTGCCTGTGGGCATGGACGCCGACGTCATGCAGGAGTTCCCGCGCCACATCGAGGACTTCCCCGGCGTGCTGGCAACCGACGGCCTTGACCTCGAGGGGCTCTTTGGCGTTGGCCTCAAGATGAGCCGCGAGGACATGCTTGATGTGCGCGAGACCTCCCTCACCCACGCCATGACCTTCCAAGGCGTGGAGCTGGACGACGCAGGAGAGCCCGTTGCGTGGCGCGTCGAGAACAGCTGGGGCAAGGACTCTTGCAAGGACGGCTACCTCTACATGAGCGCCGATTGGTTCCGCACCTATGGCGGCGCTGTGACGGTCATGCGCAAGTTCGTGCCCGCCGACGTGCTCGAGCTATGGGATACTGCCGAGGCCGTCGACGTTGAGCCGTGGGACGGCGTTGCCGCCGGCCTCGGCGTGAGGTCGTAGCGCCTCGCACGCAGCGCAGGCAAGATGGATCATCGCGGGTCATTGGAGGAAAGATGGCTGCTTCACAGAACACCCCCGTTCAAAACGTTGTCTTTGACATGGGCGGGGTGCTTCTCGACTTCAATGGCCCGCTGTTCTCGCACGTATTCACCACCAACGAGGAGGACGCCGCGGCACTTGACGCGGCGCTCTTCTCGAGTCCTGCGTGGCCGCTGCTTGACGCAGGTGCCATTACCGAGGAGACCATCGAGCGCATGGCGCAGGCGCGACTCCCCGAGCGACTCTGGCCAAACCTGCGCGAGTGCATGGCGCACTGGCACGAGCACCAGCCGGTCATCCCGGAGACCAGCACGCTTGTCGAGCGGCTGCACGCCGCCGGCTATGGCTGCTACGTGCTCTCAAACGCCGGCACGCGCTTCTGGAGACAGAAGGACCGCATTCCCTCCTTTCCGCTCATGGATGGTTGGGTGGTCTCGGCCTTCGAGCGCATCATGAAGCCAGATCCGGCAATCTACCTGGTGCTTTGTGACCGCTATGGCCTCGACCCCGCAACATGCCTCTTTGTGGATGACAACCCCGACAACGTTGCGGGAGCAAGGGTTGCCGGCATGCAGGCTCACCAGTTCACGAGCGCTCGGGAACTGGAGGACAATCTCAAGAGCCTTGGCCTCGAGTTCTGAGTCTTATTGGCAGCCCACCAACCCACCGCACTCAATCGATTTAACGGCGCCCCTGGTCACTTGGCCGGGGCGCTTCTCTCTGACGGCCATTTCTACCACTCCCCCACTTTCTCTAGGTACTCCGCACAGGTCACCGCCGGGACTCTTGACCCTTCGAAAGCCCTGGTGTCACGGGAGAGAATCACGTCGACACCATTGAGCTCAGCACACGCACGAATCAGCCCATCCTCGAAATCGGGCTCACCGGAACGCAGGGCAAGGTCGCATTCCTCTGCACCAAAGGGAGCGACAACCAAAAGGCCCGCGAGAAGATCGATGCAACGGCGTGCGATACTCTCCCCATATGCCTTTCCCAACACGTAATAGGCATCCTTGAGAGACATCGGCGTCACCAGACCCATGTCTCCCCCACCGTTACAGCGCTCAACGACAAGCGCCGCCTCCCGCGATTGCGGACGTCTCTCGTCCACCAGGTCGAGAAGCACATTGGTATCGAAGAGCAGCCTACTCATATCTGCTCGCAACCATATCCTTGGCTTGGGAGTCCGTAAGAGTGTCTAGCCAGTCCACCTTAGGCAAAGACGCCCTCAGCTCCATGAGCTCGCGAAGCTTTGTGGATGCCTCGTCGTGAACTTTGACCCCATCAGCAGGAATCTTGCCGGTGTCGGCGATTGCTTCCCACGTACGGCGAATCACCTCTCCTGGAGCGATGCCCTCACGCGCCAGGATTCGTTCCACCTGACGAGCGGTAAGGACGTCGATCCGTCCTGAGACAACAGTAGTGGCCATATTTCCTCCTAAGCTGTATACACGTATACAGCTTAGGAGGAAACGATGAGTCCCACGCTCCACAATTGGAACTCTTCGGAAACTGGTCGCGATTCCTCGGCGGGCGGGAGCAGGTGCCCCGGCAGCGCTAGAACTCGGCGAACCCAGGTTCGCCAACGCGACAGATGTCGTCACCGTTGGCGAAGTCAGTCACCGCAGCTACAAAGGCTTCCTCGTCCCCAGTACGAAACGCGCAGGTAAGCTGCACGTCCTCAGCAAAGACGGAGTCTCGCATGCGCCCGCCAGCATCGGCGACCATGCGCGTGATGCGGTCGTAGGCCGAGTACGGAATCTGCACCACCACTCGCGTCACAAGCGTCATCTCGACCATGCAGTCAGCCTTCTGGGCCGCCTCAACCGCTGCCTGCGTGGCAGCCGTGTAGGCGCGCACGAGCCCACCGGGACCGAGAAGCGTGCCGCCAAAGTAGCGCGTCACAACGCAGCAGACGTCCTTGAGCCCGGCGCCATGGAGAACCTCGAGCGTGGGCATGCCGGCGGTGCGGCTCGGCTCGCCGTCGTCGGAGCTCCGCTCGCGGCCATCTGCAAGAACCCACGCCGGTACGTTATGGCGTGCGTCATGGTGACGCGAGCGCACCTTCTCGATAAAGGCATTAGCTTCTGCCTCGCTAGACACATGCGCGAGCTGCGCGATGAAGCGGCTTCGACGGTCCTCAAACTCGCCCTGGACCTCGATGCCGGTCTCGAGGGTAAGGTAGCCGGTCTGCGATTGGGACATCCGCGTCACGCCCTACCGTCGAGCGTGAAGAGAGGCTCGCCGGCACGGACTTCCGCCCCGGACGCCACGGCAGGCAGGGCCTCGCCGGACGCGTTTGTCACCGAGACCATCACGATGTCATCGTGGCCGGCAGCGCGGATCTTCTCGCGGTCAAACACGATAAGGGGCGTTCCCGCAGCAACATGGGCGTCCTTCTCGACCAACACGGCAAACCCGTCGCCGCGCATTTCGACGGTGTCGACGCCCACATGGATGAGGACCTCCATACCGTCGCCAGACGTGATGCCAATGGCGTGTCCGGTTGCCACCGCCGCAGTGATGGTTCCAACAACTGGCGCATAGACCACGCCGTCAGAGGGCTCGACGGCCATCCCCGGGCCAAGCATGCCCTGCGCAAAGACTGGGTCGGGTGCCTCGGAGAGAGACTTGGCCACTCCGGTGACGGGAGCCAGGACGTACCCGGGCTCAGCCGTAGCTACTATTGCATGCGGCGTCTCCCCTACGGCACGCTTCCCCCGCGAGAGCCTGTCAAAGAATCCCATGTGAACGACCTCCCCACGGGCAATTCGCCCGTCATGCATACATACCTTGTGCAGGATACCAAGTCATTGTAGTTGCGCTACGCTGAAGCGGGCACCGTCGTGCTAGAATCACCCCTGCGAAGTGGGCCAGACGATCGCGGGGCCGGCGGCTTGCCGCAGGCCATGAGGAAAGTCCGGGCTCCACAGGGCAGGAAGCTGGCTAACGGCCAGGCGGGGTGACCCGACGGAAAGCGCCGCAGAAAAGAAGACTCCCGCTGCCCGCCTTGGCGGGTGAGAGAAAAGCTGAAACGGTGGTGTAAGAGACCACCAGCGTCGTGGCAACACGGCGGCTTGGCAAGCCCCTTCCGGAGCAAACGCAAATAGGAGCGCCATGGTGTGGCCCGCACTGCGCTCGGGTTGCGCGCTAGAGGGCGTCGGTAACGGCGTTCGTAGATAAATGATCGTCCACGACAGAACCCGGCTCATAGGCCCACTTCGCAACTTTTGCTCAGTACGGGCAACCGGCAACCTTACGACATGTCCAATCAAATCTATTGACAGGCACTTCTCAAGTCGCAGCGATTATTTGGGCCTCCCGTGCCAACCGCTGCACAAAAATCGACATTGACGGCCCAAATTCGGGTTTTCTCCTAGTATCACCTCGCAAGTGCCATTTATCTACCTGCTGCTCTGTAAAAAGTTAGATATTTCGTACTTGGTAATTCGCGAAAAAAGGGCCGTCAATGTCGATTTTTGTGCACGGGATCACGCTTCCAGTGTCCGCGTGACTGGAATCAAAAGAGCCGAAACTGCGGGTTTGTGAGCATGCAATATAGCGTCTTCTGAGCTAAGAGTTGTTTTTCATTGTATGTTTTATGCCTAATCCCAAAATTGTTCTCAACTAGCCACCAAAAGTCCTGGTACAGCTCAAACGTCTTGATCTGTCCCCACGTCGCAGAGACCACTTTAATCCCCGCCGCCTCGATTACATTCCGACGCGTACTCGTATGGTCAAGACGATACCTGCCCGTGTGGAAATCATAGCTGTCGTATTCGATGTCCCCCTTCACCGACTCGTAGTACAGGTCACCGTACAGCTCGTCCGCCGACATGAGGCTTTGGAGCCTTTCCGGCACAAGAATTCGCTGATTCGCGGCCACTTGAGGCATCATCCTCCCGCCGAGTACTGGAGGAAGGGAGCTTGTAAGCGCAAGCAGTGTTTCGATCGGCGACGCTGTGTTTTGAACAACATACTTCAGGGCACGACGTGCCTTGTTGAGCCCATATGCCCCAGGCACGAGATCCAAGAATGACGCTATGTCCTCTGGAGTAGTGAGGGAATCTCGAGGCCCGGCGTAACCTCTACCCTCATCTGAGATAGAAAAGCCACCACAGAGATAGCATCCAATAACGGCAAGATCTTGAATGTCCCTGCACTGAGCCATGAGGAGATATGTAAGCTCGGGAGACGCCACCCCAACTGTGCCCGCCAGCAATCGGAAGGAACCCCTGGGCAACGTAGATGAGAGCTGATGCTCCCGCACCCCAGGGGTTGATCTTCGTCCGCGCTTACCTGACACGAGCAGGTGAAGCGGTCGTTCTTCAGAACACTCGAACGGCAGTGGGCTCGAGATGACCTCACCCTTATTGGCCGTCGCATTGGCAAGGGTCGTGTCGGGTGAACAATCTGGGAGGCACTCGTCTCCTCTCTTCGTAAGCCAATACCGCAACGCCGACTCATGCCCCAAATACAGTCCCATGCCAGACCCTTTCCTCGATTGCCGAAGAAGGTAGCAGGACGCGTCTGCACTTTTCTGACATTCTTCGAACCGCCCGCAGACAGACAGCTGTCACGGTTTTAGAAATAGCCAGCCAGATAGGAGCGTTTTTTCATGCCAGTACCAACGAAAACCGCGAGGTCGAAATGGGACGTGATTCAAGGGCACACGTTGCGATGACTTCATATTAGAACTCTTGTACTACTCGCGCGTGCGATGTAGACTTGAGTGGAACATTCGTTCTGTTACTGCGTCATACCAGGAGGTGCCATGGACAAGCTCACCAAGCTGGGAATTCTCGCCGAGGCAGCGCGCTTTGACGCGGCGTGCACCTCGTCTGGCGTAACGCGGGGGCCGCGCGAGGGCATGGTGGGCGATGCCTGCGCGAGTGGATTGTGCCATTCCTTCTCGGCAGACGGGCGCTGCATCACTTTGCTCAAGGTGCTCATGTCAAACGCGTGCAGCTTCGACTGCGCCTACTGCGTCAACCGCCGTGGTGCCAGCTGCCCTAGGGCAACGTTCGAGCCACGGGAGCTTGCGGAGCTCACCCTTGACTTCTACAAGCGCAACTACATCGAGGGGCTGTTTCTCTCCTCGGCAGTCCTGGGCAACCCGGATAACACCACCGAGCGCATGATTGCCTGCCTGGAAGCGCTTCGGGGAGAGTTCCGCTTCAACGGGTACGTCCATGCCAAGGTAATTCCGGACACCTCCCCAGAGCTTGTAGACCGGCTGGGGCGCCTCGCTGACAGGCTCTCCGTGAACCTTGAGCTTCCCAGCAGGGCCTCGCTCACGGCACTCTGTCCGGACAAGGATGCCTCCTCCGTCATGGCACCTATGGCACAGATTGCCACCACAAGACGCGAGGAAGAACGGCAGCTACTCGACTCCCCCGCCGGCAAAAGGGCTTTGGCGAGAAGGAGTGGACGGTCGTCCAGCCATGTTTCCGAGGGGATGCAGGTCACCTCGGCTGGGGCACGCTACACGCTCGGCCGGCCTGCGAGTGCCGTTCCCAATGCGCTCCGCAAGTTTGTGCCGGCAGGCCAGTCCACGCAGCTCATCATTGGGGCCACCCCCGAGGACGACAACCACATCCTGCAGCTCTCGAAGTCCCTGTATGACCACTACGGCCTTAAGCGCATCTTCTTCTCGGCATACATGCCCATGGTCGAGGATAGCCGCCTGCCAGACCGCGAGACACCCGTGCCCCTTCGGCGCGAACACCGCCTCTACCAGGCGGACTGGCTCATGCGCTACTACGCATTCACGCCAGACGAGCTGGCAACGCCCAGCCGTCCCTGGCTCGACCTCGACGTTGACCCAAAGCTTGCCTGGGCACTTGCCCACATGGAGCGTTTCCCCATTGAGGTCATGGACGCATCGCTCGAGATGCTGCTGCGCGTGCCCGGCATTGGCCCGGTTGGGGCAAGGCGCATACTTGCCGCTCGGCGCACTAGGCGGCTCTGCCTGGATGACCTGCAAGGGCTTGGCATTGCATTCAAGCGGGCGTGCTACTTTGTGACGTGCGGTGGCAAGCGAGACCAGGCAGCGCCGCTCGACGCGGACCTCATCCGGCGAAAGGTGGTGAGCGATGCCGCAGGGAGCAAGTACAACTCAGCCAGACGACAAGCAGAGGGACAGCTTAGCCTGTTCTAGCCTGCGTGCACCCGCCACAAAGGGCAATGTCGTAGAACGCGCGACGGCAGAGGCTTCCTCCGTGCTCGCGTGCGGCGAGGCCGTTGTCGTGTGCTGTGAACGTACCGCAGAATCCGTGCTTGCCGCCATTGGAGTCACGTATCTCTCACACGCAGACCCCCATCGAGTTAGGCTTGTCGCCACAGACAAGGCACAGGCGCGCATTGGCGAGAAAGTCATTGCCCTTGGAGATGAGGACGATGGCTCCGTTGTGGCGCTGGCAAAACGGGTGTATGCGGGCTTCGAAAGGAGCTGTGGCACCACTTGCGCACGTCGCGTTGTTCTTGCCTGCGCGGCAGACGAGAGCGGCATGCCGGAGGCAGTCCATCGCTACCTGCGGCTCGGCTTCTCGGAGGGAAAGCGTCTCTACGAGGATGTCGGCGCACCAGAAGCGCTGGCCTTCGCCAAGTTGGTACAGCGCGTCTCCTCGGAGTGCGAGCACACGCGCCAATTCGTGCGTTTTGTTCGCCTACCGGACGGAACCTTCGTCTCGGTCTTCGAGCCCAATGAGAACACGTTGCCACTTGTCTGCTGTCACTTTGCCAGACGCATGAAGGAGGACCGCTTTGTGATTGTCGACCCACGTCACCTCGTAGCCATCTTCCACGAGCCAGGGGACGCCAGCTGTGCCGTGGTGGGTCTCGATGGGGAGACCGCTGCTATGCTTGCCTCGCGCGTGGACGAGGCGGACGAGCGCGAGCGCCTGGTCCAAGCCCTGTGGCAGCGCTTCTATCGGGCCATGGAGCTTCCCGGACGAGGGGCCGCCAGCCGAGGGTATGACCTTCGGGCCTCGTGGATGCCCAAGCGTTTCTGGCACGGGCTACCGGAACTTGACCCCAGGTTGCGGAGATAAACAACCAGCCAAAGACTGGCACCGCTCGCTGGGCTACGAACCAGGATGGTGTAGCTCAGGAGCGAATTTCATCACTTTCCTGCATGAGCCTCTCTACGCGCTCCGCCCTGTCCAGGAACTCCTCGAGGCTAAAGTAACCTGCAGCTTCTGCCCAGAGCCTGCCTTGCGCGTAGAAACGAAGCGTCGGTGCCGAGAGGACATCCGCTTGGGCAGCGAGTGCAGGATGCTCGTCAAGCGAGACGTATACGGCATCCACTGGAAGATGCCCCGGCTCCTTGCTCCTCTCGTTAAGCCAGCGATTAACCTTCTGACGGATCGCTCTGCACGGTGCGCAGGAAGCAGTCCCAAACTGTACAAGTGCCAGAGGAGAGTTGGCAATGACATCCTCCAACCGCTCTCCCGGCACAAGCGCTCTTAATTCCATGCCAAGGCTAAAGCTGGGCATCGACGCGACCTTTGAACTCTGATATTGGCATCGCACCAACCATCTGATCGACAACTTTACCGTTCTTCAGGATAAAGCAGGCTGGGGATGCTCATGACATTGAATGCTCGGGCACGCTCGGGCTACTCGTCAGAATTGACCTTTCCGACCATGAGTTTCCCCTCGTACTCGTAAGTATCACCGGATCGGGCTGCGCCCTGAGGCGCGTGCTCGACGCAGTTGGTGGCAAATGGAAGATTCTGCTTCTTGTTGCGCTTTCACAGAAGGAGGAATTGCGCTACGGCGAGCTCAGGAGACTCGTATTCGGCATCACGAATACGATGCTTGCCTCGTCTCTCAAGGACCTCGAAGCAGACGGGCTGGTGAACAGGAAACAATACGACGAGATGCCGGTACGTGTTGAGTACAGTCTCACGCCTCGTGCCCGTACCCTCATCCCCATCCTGATGGAACTCAAGGATTGGGGAGAGATCCACCTGATGGGCGATGCGACTGACTAAACGGCACGGCCAAAGCCGTCGCCTACGTAGACGTGCGCGAAGAGGAGAAGGAATATCGTCCAGTGCAGCAAAGCGTCGATGCAGGAGACTGGTTTTTTCAACCTCACCAACACGGCCGGGACGTTGAGCCTCACCGTAGAGAACATGGACATTTCGAAAGTGGCGCTAATCCGAGTCGCGGCAAGGTTCTCGTCGGCAATCTTGCCAGTATTTGGCGCTACCGCGCTGGGGACAACCGCATCGTACGCGACATAGGGGACGAGGTTCTCATCGTCCTCGTCGTTGGGATGACGCATAGAACCAGCGCTTATCGGCACAGATGACGCCCGCAAGTACATTAGGTCGTGGGCATGCAGTTCTGCGCGTACGTGATAGTTTCCTAGTTTGATTACCAGACAGATTGGCACTGTTCCAGAACCGATGGACGAATCGGGGGACCGCAGGCCTGACGGAATTTGCCGACCGGCAACAACGTACTCCCCACCGGGCTCCATCCCCACAAAAGCGCACACGAAAACAATTCGGGCTTCTCGCCTGGAGCGTTTTCCCAGGAAACTGGTAGTAACCGGTCTTTTTCGTGTGCGCTTTTGCGGATGGCGCGTGGAACGGGCTAATACCCCAGCCTGATTGGTGCTGCCCTCAGATTGGCGCTGCTCTTCAACGCATGCACGACGCACCGTCCAATGAGCGAGGAGTGGCGAGAAAAGCGCACCACAAAAAGGGAGACCCCAAGCTGGGGCCTCCCCGTCACATCAAGGTTGTGCTCGTCGTTCTCGCCAGGCGAATCGTCCAGGCTAGTCCAGGTCACCGAAGTCGGTCTGGAAGGATGCGTTGCCCGAAGCGGTAGAACCAGCGGGCGTCGTAGCGGGCGCCGCGGGTGCGCTCGCGGCAGGACGGGCGGCCGGTACGACGCCAGAGCCGTTGGGAGCCGTGGAGAGCGACTGCTGGGGGAACACGGAGTCCGCGTCGTCCATGAAGTGCTGCAGGAGCTTCTTGTACTCGCTGCGGAAGTCCTCGCGGGACTGCTTGAGGCGGTCAATCTCGTCCAGCTCGTTCTGCTTCTCGGCAAGCGCCTGGCGAATGACCTCACGGGCCTTCTGGTCGGCCTCGTTGCGGATGCGCTCCGCGTTGTCGCGCGCGTCAGCAACGAGCTTGTCGGCGCTCTGCTGGGCAACGATGAGCACGCGAGAGATCTGGCTCTCGGATGCCGCAAGGTCATCCGGAGCGGCGGGGGTAGGAGCAACAGAGGTGACTTCCATGCGCTCGGGGGCGGCATTGAGCTGCTCCTCGAGGCTGGCAACCTGAGCCTGGGAAGCAGAAAGCTGCTGCTCAGCGGTATTCAGGCGACCCTTGAGGTCTGCGATCTTCTGGAGCATCGCATCAACCTCGCTGGAGATCTGCTCGAGGAAGGCGTCGACCTCCTCGGGGTCGTAGCCGTGCTTCGAGGGAGAGAAGGTCTGCTGCTCGATATCTGCTGGTGTGATTGCCATCTTTGTCCCTTTCACTTCGACTCGTCGCCCCGGGCAGCGCCCGTCAAGCGGCAATGACATTACAAAAGTATAGCCAGAAGCAGGCGCTCTATGGCCTCAAGAGCGAAGATCGCCACAATGGGCGAAAAGTCTATACCTCCCAGCGGCGGGATGAAGCGCCTGAAGATTCCCAGCCACGGCTCAACGATCATGCCTATGGCGCCGCGGAAGTCATCGAGCAGGCCAGAGCCTCGCGGAATCCACGAGAGCACGCACCAGATGATGACCAAGATGTTGTAGATGCGGAAGAGCTGGACAATTAGGTTGGCTATCGTGTAGTTCAAGTGGTCCTCGCTGTCAGTCGTCGGTAGTCTTGCCGCCTGCCGCCTTAGAGAGCTCGCAGGTACGACGCAGCGCCGCGTCGACCCCTGCACAGGCAACCTCAAACATACCCGACTCCATCGCGCGCAAACCCGCGGCCGTCGTGCCGCCGGGAGACGTCACTTTCTCCATATACGCGCGCGGGTGCTCGCCCGAAGCCAAGAGCTGCTCGGCCACGCCACGCATGGTGGAGAGCACAAGCTCCCGACAGGCCGCGGCAGGAAGGCCGCGCTCCACGCCGGCACGCGTGAGGTCGTCGACGAGGAGAGCCACGTACGCTGGCCCACAACCCACCACAGCGCCCTCGGCATCCAGCTGGTCCTCACGCAGCACCACAGCGCTTCCCAAGGCCGAGAAGATCGTCAGCGAGAGGTCCAGGTCCTCCTTGGTGGCACGAGACCCCGGACAGACAGCCGTCGCGCCCGAGAGCACCTGCACGGGCAGGTTGGGCATGGCGCGCACCACGCGGGACGAGGCAAGCGACGCCTCGAGCGAGGCCACCGAGACGCCTGCGGCGATGGAGATCACCAGACGTCCGGCAAGGCCGTCCGTGTGCTCGGCAAGGACCCCAAGAAGCACCTGGGGCTTCACAGCAAGGACAACCGTGTCAGGGTCCTGGGCGAGAAGCTCCCCGTTGCTGGTGAAGGTCTTGATGCCAAGCTCGGCCAGCGGCGCGAGCTTACCTGCGGAGGGGTTGGAGACAAGGACGCGCTCGGGCGCGGCGGCACCGGAGGCCACCAGTCCGCGCGCGATGGCAGACCCCATGGACCCAGCGCCTATGACGCCTATGACTTGCTCGATCTTCTCAGCCATGACGCTACGCCTCGAGGTCGCCGTCAGCGACGAGCTTGTCGATGTCACCCTGGGTGAGCTCGATGCCTGCGGGCAGCACCGCAAAGACGCGGTCACCGAGCGCCTCGACCGAGCCGGCAACGCCGTAGCTCAGGCCGTAGCAGAAGTCGAGGATGCGCTTGGCGGTCTCGATGTTGGTGCCCTTGAAGATGAGGATGACGGGCTGGTTGGTGCGCACGCGCCTCACCACGGACTGCACGTCGTCGTACGAGACGGGACGCAGCACGTAGGGAGGAAGCTGGCCGGAGGTCACACGAGACGACGAGCTGCCACGGCCGAGGTCTGCAGGCGCCGCCGGAGCGGGGCTTGGCGCCGGAGGCTCGTACGTGGGCCGATAGGTGGGCTCAGGAGGCTCTGCGTACGCGGAGCGGGACCGTGTGTCGCGCTGATCGGCATAGGCCGCGGCGGGGTTCTGCGTCACCGGGCGACCGGAACGCGTGTAGACCGAGACGCTCTCGGCCTCGGGGCGCGAAGTGTTGCCAAGGAGCTTGGTCGCGCTGCCCGTGGGACGACGGTCGCCATAGCCGCGCTCGCGGTCACGGTCGCGCTGCTCGTCGTCGCCCTCGTAGTAGTCGTCCTCGTAGTCGTCGTAGCCGTCGTCCCTACGGAAACGATCCCTGATGTTGTCGAGGAAGCCCATGATTCCCCCATCCGTATCGCGGGGTCCAACACCCCGCCCCATTGCCAGATTAACCCAGAACGTACCTGGGATCGAACACCGTTCTGCCAAGCCGCACGATTGTGGAGCCCTCCTCGACCGCAATCGGGAAGTCGTCGCTCATGCCGCACGAGAGGACCGGCAGCTCAAGGCCGCCGCGGGCGGCAAGCTCGTCGCGCAGCTCGCGCAGACCGGAGAAAGTCCTTCTCGCCGCGTCCATGTCGTGCGCCGGCGCCATGGTCATGAGGCCGTGAACGCGCAGGGCAGGAAGCGCCAGGATATCCTCGAACGACGCGCGGACCTCGTCGGGCGAGAAGCCGGACTTTGACTCCTCCCCTGAGACGTTTACCTCCAGAAGCACGTCGCTCGTCAGATTGTGGCCCACGCCGCGCTTGGAGATGGCCTCGGCCAGGTGGAGCGAGGACACCGAGTGGATGAGTGTCACGTTGCCCACGACCTCGCGCACCTTGTTGGTCTGCAGGTGGCCAATCATGTCAAAGCGCGCGCCGGCCATCTCGGGATACGCAGCGATGCCCGCAAGCTTGCGGACAAGCTCCTGGGGGCGGTTCTCGCCAAAGGCGCGATACCCTGCCTTCCAGGCAAGGTCGACCTGCGGCACATCAACGGTCTTAGAGACGGCGAGAAGCTCGACCTCCGCCGGGTTGCGCCCGGCACGAGCGGCAGCCTCGGCTATGCGCTGGAGGATCTCCTCCCTGCGCTTGACGAGAAACGCCGCGTAGCGCTCGTCCTCTGTTTCGTCCATCGGTGACCAGCTCCCATAAACTCGATGAAAAACCACGCCCCGCAGGGGGCATCCCTCGCTACTCCCCCGCCATCACGGCCATGGCGCCGTGGCGCCCGCATGACCCGTGCTCGGCCCGGTACGAGAAGAACCTCTCGGTTGCCGACGCGGTCGAGACATCACAACAGGCGATGGAGCGTCTGGGCACCCCGGCGTCCAGGAGCGCGCCTACAACGGCAGCCCCAAGGTCGAGGTTGCGCTCGCCCCAGATGACGCCAGGTCCAAACTCGGCCGAGAAGCGCGCGGCAAGCTCGGGAGAGACCTCGTAGTCCTCGCGCCCGATGTGGGGACCAACGTAGGCGAGGACCTGCGAGACGGACGAACCGGTCTCCGTGGCAAGGGTCCGCGCCGCCTTGGCGCCTATCCGGGCGATGGTTCCCCGCCATCCGGAGTGCGCCACGGCAAAGCCACCGGGCGCCACGAGGATCACGGGCACGCAGTCCGCAAAGCAGAGCAGCACGGGCACCTTGGTGGCCGTGCAGACGATTGCGTCTGCACCCGACGCGGCATCGGCCTGGGCGGTGCGAACGGAGCCCGTCTCTGCGGATCGAACCACGACAATCCTGTCGCCATGCACCTGGTGTGGGTTCACGAGCGCGTCAGCACAGCCCTCCGCACCAAGCGCGACAAGGGCGCGACGGCGGTTCTCGGCCACCGAGGACGGATCGTCTCCACAGGCGTTACCCAGGTTGAGGGAGGCGTAGTCGCCCTTGGAGACGCCGCCCGTACGCTCCGTGAACGCAAGAGAGACCCCCTGGGGGACGGAAACGTCCCCCAGAAGGGTCACACCGTGCGACTGGTACCTTGTGAGCGTGGGCTCGGACATGGCTCTAGATGCGGCTGCGCTTCAGGAAGTCAGGGATATCGAACTCCTTGTTGTCGCCGCTCGCCGCAGGGGCAGCGGGACGGCTCGCGGGAGCCGGCGCGCTGTAGGGGCGCTGCTTGGACTTGGGTGCCTGGGACTGCGGGCGGGCCACCGGCATGGTGGGCAGCGTGGGCTGGATGTTGGCGTCGTTGAAGCCGGTAGCGATGACGGTGACGCGCACCTGGTCACCGAGGGACTCGTCGACGACGGTACCAAAGATGATGTTGGCCTCGGGGTCGACGTTCTTGGCGACAAGGTCTGCCGCGTCGTTGATCTCCTGGATGCCGAGGTCCTTGTTGCCGGCAATGGAGAGCAGCACGCGCGTGGCGCCATCGGTAGAGGTCTCGAGCAGCGGGCTGGAGATGGCCTCGGAGGCAGCGTCGGTTGCGCGAGAATCGCCGGAGGCGGTGCCAATGCCCATCATGGCCGTGCCCGCACCCTTCATGATGGTGCAGACGTCTGCAAAGTCGAGGTTGATGAGGCCGGGGACGGTGATGAGGTCCGTGATGCCCTGAGTGCCCTGGCACAGGACGTCGTCGGCCATGCGGAAGGCTTCGAGCATGGTGGTCTTCTTCTCGGAGAGGTCGAGCAGGCGGTCATTGGGGATCACGATGAGCGTGTCGACGTTCTCGGAGAGGTTCTTGATGCCCTCTGAAGCGGAGTTGTAGCGCTTGCGGCCCTCGAAAGAGAAGGGCTTGGTGACGACGCCCACGGTAAGGGCGCCCACGTCATTCTTGGCGATGTCGGCAACGATGGGCGCCGCACCGGTGCCCGTGCCGCCACCCTCGCCAGCGGTGATGAAGACCATGTCGGAACCGGCGAGCGCCTGCTTGATCTCGTCGCGGCTCTCCTCGGCGGCCTCCTGGCCAACCTCGGGGTTGGCACCGGCGCCCAGGCCCTTGGTGATGTCGGTGCCAATGTGCACCTTGATGTCAGCATCGGAGATGGCGAGCGCCTGGGCATCGGTGTTGATGGCGACAAACTCGACGCCGCGGATGCCCTCCTCGATCATGCGGTTCACGGCGTTGGTGCCGCCGCCGCCCACGCCAACAACCTTAATCACGGCGAGATAGTTGCTGGGGACCTCGGTGTCCTTCATCGTTTCCTCCTCGTTGGCGGCGGCCCTGTGCCAGCGCCCTTGCTGGTGCGTTCGTGCTTCGCTCATGTAACGTTTTTCTACCAGCCCCATGAAAAGCGCTGGTAGAAACCCTAAACCTCAGGTTAAGCCAGATGCTCCCCACGAAGCGACGTATATTTGCACATTGGGTGTGGTCTCGTCAAACACTTTGTGCAAACGGTGAAAATCGCAGGTAGACACCATGGTCTTAGACGACAAAAACACTCAAGTAAGGCTTGAGACTAAGAGGTTTTGCCTCAGGTAGTGCTCTGTGTGGACGCGTTCGAACTTGTCGAGGCAGTCTCCGAGGAGCCCGTGGCACCCGTGCCTGCGGTCACGTTGGAGGACTCGATTTTTCGGTACGAGGGACTCGAGGGCACGCGAACGTTGATATAGGTAAGTTCATCCGGATACTCGGCAAGCAGGCTCTGGACAACCTCTTCCTTGGAGGAAATGTCCGAGGGGGACCCAAGCGAGATCTCCACGCCGCTTGCAAGGACGCACGAGATGCTCGCCTCGCTGGGAGCCGTGAAGCTCACGATCTGGGACGCGAAGTCAGACGAGAACCCGTCGAGGTAGCTGCGGACGGCAGTTATCACGTCATCGGTAGCCTTGGAGCCCGCCACCGGATCGACGGTTGCGGGTACCCCGGTGATGAGGATGGCCCCCACTGACGTAGCCTTCTCGAGGGCGACGTCGTCTGCGGACTGATTGTCGGATACGTCGAGATTGACGGGCTCGAGCCAGACATCGCCCTCCCCCAGGTACCACGCGACGCTTCGCGAGCTCATGACCACGACCGCCTCAACCGTGCGCTCGGTGACGGAGATCTTGAGCTTGTCGGGAAACTCGCGCTCCACACTCACCGACTCCACCCAGGGGTTCTTCAGAAGGTTCTGGGTAATCGCGTTGGTGTCCACGTTGAGCAGGGTCGTGCCCTCCTCGACGTTAGCAAGCTTCTGGATGTCATCGGCGCTTACGTGGTCGCTCGCCACGGCATCGATCGAGGTGATCTGGAAGGTCGAGGTGTTGCTCAGGACGAGAAACACCACCCCAAGGGCGGCAGCGACAAGACCAACGACAATCGCGACGCGCAGGGCAATGCCCATGGCATCCGCGGTGCGAACCTCTCGTGCGCGCGCCTCTCTGGCCTCACGCCCGCCCTGTGGCCGAGGTGCCCTCTGCGGCCGGAGGGCAGACAGTCGCTCCCGCCTGGACCCCGACGTCGAGACAGGCCTCGCCGGATTGGGCCTTGGCGCGGCCTTAGACCTGCGCTCAGGCTTTGGGGAGGGTTTGGGAGCTCGCGTTGGACGCGCGGCACGGACACGCGGTGCGGGGGTAGGGCGCGAGGGGCGAGCGGGACGCCCCTGCGTTGGCCGCCTCGTCGCCTTGCGCGCCGTTGGCCTTCTTCTCTCGTCTGACGCCATGCCGTGCTCTCCCTATGCCCCAAACCCGAGCAGCTTGACCTCGGGCTGGAGGTCAATCTCATACTTGTCGCGCACGGCATCGTGGACGTGGCGCATGACCTCCACCACGTCGTGGGCATGCGCGCCGCCGTCGTTCACGATGAAGTTGGCGTGGACGTCAGAGACCACTGCCCCACCCACGCGGTAGCCCTTGAGGCCGCAGGCCTCGATCATGACCGCAGCGGAACGCGAGCCCGGGTTCCTGAAGACCGAGCCGCAGCAGGGCCTTCCCATGGGCTGAGACTGGCTGCGACGGCGCAGCCTCTCCTCCACGTCATGCGCGATGGCGTCATGGTTGCCCGGCTGAAGACGGAACGTGGCCTCGAGGACAATCTCGGTGGTGGGAAGCGAGGTCACGCGGTAGCCCCACTCGACCTCGGAGGCGGCGTGGCGCACCAGCCCCTTGCCCGGCCGCAGGCTCACCACGTCCTCGATGACGGCGCCCACCCACTCGTGGCGGGTCCCCGCGTCCATCGAGACGGCCCCACCCACGGTGCCGGGGATGCCGGCGCAGAACTCGAGACCCGTCAGCGAGCGCTTCATGGCCTCAGAGACGAGCTTCGAGAGCGGAAGGGCGGCACCTGCCGTCACGTGGCCGTCCTCGGCAAAGCTCATGCGCGAGAACTCGCGGCCCAGCGTGATGACACAGCCGTCGTAGCCGGCGTCGGCGGCAAGAATGTTGGAGCCCTTGCCCATGACGACCCAGGGCACGCGCTCGGCACGCAGGACCTCGACGGTCTTGAGCAGGGCCTCGTAGGTGTTGGCGCACACGAACAGCGCGGCGGGCCCGCCGATGCGGTACGTCGTGCGGTGGGAGAGCCGCTCGCCACGAATCACGTCTGCGTCAATGGCCCCTGAGAGGCTCATGTATGCGTTGAAGACGCTCACGCCTACCTCTCGTCTTTCTTCTCGTCACGCTCGCGCATGGCGGCAATGAACGCGGGGCCAATCTGGGTAACGTCGCCCGCGCCCTGCGTGATGAGCAGGTCGCCCGGACGGCAGGTGTCGCAGAGGTTCTGGATGAGCTCGTGGCGGTTGGGGACATAGGCCACGTCGGGCACCGTGCCCGCCGCCTCGACCTGGGACGAGACGGTCTTGCCGGAGATGCCCGGAATGGGCATCTCGCCTGCCGAGAACACGTCCATCACGCGCAGGACGTCCACCTTGTCAAAGGCATGCGCAAAGAGCGGCTCGAGCGCCTTGGTGCGGCTGTAGCGGTGCGGCTGGAACACGCAGACAATGCGGTCGAAGCCCAGCCGCGAGGCGGCGTCGAGCGTGGCGGCAATCTCGGTGGGATGGTGGCCGTAGTCGTCCACCACGGTGACGCCATCGATGTCGCCCACGTGGGTGAAGCGCCTGCGCGCCCCCTTGAACTCGGAGAGCTTCTCGGCCGCCTGGGTAAGGTCTGCTCCCAGGACGTCGGCCACGGCGATGGCGGCCGTCGCGTTTGCCATGTTGTGGCGGCCGGGGTTCGACTTGATGGTCACGTCGACCGAGACGCCGGAGGGAGCCTTCACGGAGAAGCGCATGGCCAGGCGGTGCGGCGCCAGCCCCTCCTCGGGGGTGCAGACGTAGTCGTTGCCCTTGTCGAAGCCGTAGGTTACCACGTGACGGCCGGTCGAGCGGGCAAGCTCCACGTAGTGGGGATTGTCGCCGTTCACGACAACAGTGCCGTCCTCGCCAACCAGGCCCATGAAGGTGCAGAAGGTCTTCTCGATGTTCTCGAGGGTGCCGTAGTGGTCGAGGTGGTCGGCCTCGATGTTGGTGACAACCACCACGTTGGGGTTGAGGTAGAGGAAGGAGCCGTCGGACTCGTCCGCCTCGCAGACAAAGTAGCCGCCCTCACCGTTCCGGCCGTTGGTGTCGTAGCCCTCTACCACACCGCCAATGAGGAACGAGGGGTCCCAGCCAAGACGGTCGAGCATCGTTGCGATCATGGACGACGTGGTGGTCTTGCCGTGCGTGCCGGCAACGGCAACGGTGATGGCGTTATTGGAGAGGTACGAGAGCATCTTGGCGCGCGGCCAGATGGGAATGTCCAGCTCGCGGGCACGAACGACCTCGGGGTTGGTCTCGGGGATGGCGCTCGAGGTCACCACGACCTCGGGAGAGACGCGGTCGATGGTCGCAGCGTCATGGCCAATGGTCACGTCGATACCCGCGTCCTCAAGCTCGCGCACGTAGTGGGAGCTCTTGAGGTCGGAGCCGGTAACCTTGCAGCCGCGCTTGTTGAGCACGAGGGCGATGCCGCTCATGCCCGCACCGCCAATGCCCACGAAGTGGGCGCTCGCAATGGTCTTGCCCTTCTCGACGGCATCTTCGCCGGACTTCTCCACGATGTCTGCCATGGCTTCCCCTTCCAAAGGTGCGCGGCGAGAAGACCCGCCGCAGAAACTGGTTCGCCTAACCCATTCACTCTAGCCCATGGGCGACCCGTCGCGCCCCACGGCGTCAAGCCGCCACGGACTCCGCAGGCATGCCGCAAAGGCAAACGCACTCGCCTAGCGAGCAGCCGCGCGCTCCACCACGTCGGCCAGCTTGGCAGCCGCACGGTCCTGGCCAAGGCCGCGCGCGCACTCCCGCATGCGCTCGCGCCTCTCGGCGTTACCCACAAGGTCGAGAAGGTCATGGGCAAAGTCGTCGCCGTCGATGGAGTCATCGGCGAAGAGGTCTGCCGCTCCGGCGTCCACCAGGTAGTGCGCGTTGGTGGTCTGGTGGTCGCCCGTGGCAAGCGGATAGGGCACGAGGACGCTCGGCACGGCAAGCGCGGCGATCTCGGCAATGGAGGAGGCGCCGGCGCGGGAGACCACGAGGTCTGCCGCCGCGAGGGCCTCGCCCATGTTGGAGATGTAGGGCACGATCTGCCAGCGCTCGCGCTCGGCGTCCGTAAGGCCAAGGGAGGACGTCACGCTGTCGTAGAGCTCCTTGCCCGTGGAGTGCACCACATAGAGCTTGGAGTTGGCGAGCAGGCGCTCCTTGAGACGCGTGACGGCCTCGTTCACGTGAGCGGCACCCAGGCTTCCGCCAAAGACCAGAAGCATCGTGGCGTCCTCGGGGATGGAGAAAGCCGCACGTCCCGCCTCGCGCGAGGCACCCAGGACGCTCTGGCGCACGGGGTTGCCCGTGAGCACAATGGCGTCGTCGCCGTGAGCGTGCCCCTCGAAGGCGGCACGCGCCTGCGGAAGCGACACGCACACGTAGCGCGCGTGGGGTGCGAGCGTCTTGTTGGCAAGTCCCGGAACCGAGTTCTGCTCGTGAAGCACGTAGGGGACGTGCAGCTTGCGGCAGCGGTCCATGAGGGCGAGCTCCACGTAGGCGCCAAAGCCCACGGCAACGTCTGGGACGCCCTTCTCGGCAAAGACCTCCCCCACCCGCGAGGAGGCCTTCCCCTCACGCACCAGGGCCGAGACGAGCGTCCAGGGCCGCGAGCGATCGAAGCCGGTCACGTGAATGGGCTCGAGCTCGAAGCCCGCCTGCGGGACGAGCGTCCCCTCGAGCTTGGCGCTCTGACCAAAGAAGCGCACGTGGTGGCCGCGGGACGAGAGCTCCTCGGCCAGCGCGAGCGCCGGGTTGATGTGACCTGCAGTACCTCCGGCAGCAATTGCCACCTCAAGACTAGTTCCTGCCACGCCTGCCATCCCCTCTTCCGGACCCGCGCCCGCGGAGCCTCTCCGCGGCACTGGGGCCAAGGTCTATCCTTCCGCCCTCGTACCTGCCCTGTCTGCCGTTCCGGCTGCTTGTGCCCCGTGGCCTTGACTGCGGGCGCCCCTGCCCGCCGCCGTCGACCATGCGCAGGCCGGAGGCGGTGTCCCCGCGCTGCCGCGAGGAGCGCGGCGTGGGACTGCCAACAAGCGAGATGCCCGGCCCAGGCGCGGGCGCGGCCCCTCTCGGCCGCTCGTCGCCATCCGCAAACTGCCAGGACTGGCGGCTGCGGTCGTGCACGGTCTCGGGCAGCGTCGAGTGGTTGGAGACAGAGACGATCATGCCCACAAGCATGAGGCAGCTAATGATGGTCGAGCCACCGTAGGACACGAAGGGGACGGGCTTGCCCGAGAGCGGCATGATGCCAAGGACGCCGCAGACGTTCACCAGGAGCTGGATCACGATGAGCGAGGTGCATCCGGCGGCGATGAGCCTGCCGCACATGTCGGGCGCATAGCGCGCGATGCGGAAGCCCGCCCACGCCAGCACGCCAAACGCGGCAAGCACGCCGAGCGTTCCCACCAGGCCAAGCTCCTCGCCAACCACGGCAAAGATGAAGTCGTTGTAGGCCATGGGCAGGTAGGAGTACTTCTGCTTGCTCATGCCCAGTCCCACGCCAAAGACACCGCCAGACCCAAAGGCGTAGAAGCCCTGGATGAGCTGGTAGCCAGAACCCGTGGGGTCACTCCAGGGGTTGAGCATGGCAACAATGCGGGCGCGCGAGTAGTCGTCCTTAAGCGAGATCGCAAGCACCCCCACGACGCCGACCCCAATCACTAGGAGAATCCAGCGACGATCCATGCCGGCGAGATAGGCCATCACGATGAGGGTTGCCGCAATGATCATAGTCGAGCCCTTGTCGGGCTGGAGAAGGATGAGCACGAGCGGGATGCCCACGAAGACCGCAAGGTTCTTCACGAACTCCTGGAAGCCCATGACCTGCTCGTCGTAGTAGCGCTCGGCGAGGTCTGCCGCCACAAGGATGATCGTGATCTTGGCAAACTCGGACGGCTGAAGCGTAAAGGGGCCAAGGGCGATCCATCGCGTGGCGCCATAGGCGTCACTGCCTGCGATGGGCAGGAAGATCAGCAGCAGGAGCCCGATGGTGAGAATCCAGATGACTCGTACAAGCGCCTTTCCCCAGAGGTGGTAGTCCTTTGTCGCAATGAAGACGGCAAGGCCTGCGCCCACCACGGCAAAGATGAGCTGGCGCTTGAGGTAGTAGGCAGGGTCGTTGCCCAGAGCGTCAGAGGTGAGCGACGTTATCGACGAGGCCGAGTAGACCATGAGGAAGCCAAAGCAGGCGAGAATCACCACCACGGCAATGAGGATGAGCCGCGGCTTCATGAACCTCTCGGGCACGCCGAGGATGGTCTTCTCGACCGACGAGCGGCCGGCGCCCCTCCCCTGGCTGCCACGCCCGGCGGAGGAACGGCGATGCGGTGCGGCGGAGCTCCGGTATGTGGACGCCTGGGCCACTAGCACAGCCTCCCTGCGGCAACGCGCTCGGCCGCCAGGCGCTTGAAGAGCTCGCCACGCTCCTCCATGTTGTGGAACTCGTCGAAGGACGAGCATGCGGGCGAGAGCAGCACCACGTCGCCGCCCTGGGCACGCTCGCAGGCTGCCGAGAAGGCCTCGCGCATGTGCGGCTCGCGCACAACCTCAAGCGCAGCGCCCGAGGCAGCAACCTCGTCCTCGAGGGCACGGGCGATCCTCTCGCCGGCGGCGCCGTAGCACACGGCGACGCGGCAGCGTGCCGCGGCCGCGCGGGAAAGCGAGGTGAGGTCGGTGCCCTTGTCGTGGCCGCCCAGCAGCAGCACGACGCTCCCCGGCCTGAAGGCCGTGAGGGCCTTCTCGACGGAATCGGTGTTGGTGGCCTTGGAGTCGTTCACAAAGCGAACGCCCGCGACCTCGCCGCACGGCTCGATGCGGTGCTCGAGCGGAGAGAAGGCGAGAAGCCCGCGGCACACGTCCTCCTCGGCAACGCCCAGCTCGAGGGCAACTGCCGAGGCGACAAGGGCGTTCTCCTCGTTATGCTCGCCCTTGATGAGAAGGTCTTTGGCGTGGACAAGCTCGTGCTCCGTGCCATCGAGGCGCACCACGAGGCGCCCCCCGCGCACGAAGGCGGCGCACGGCGTACCGGGATCTTCGCGCACGTCTACGCGGCACACGCGCAGGCCGCGCGCATCGAGGCGGCCTATGACGGCGCGGCACCAGTCGTCGCCGTCAAAGACAACGGCGAGGTCCCCTGCCTCGAGGTTTGCAAAGATCTTCTCCTTGGCGGCTGCGTACGCCTCCATGCTGCCATGCCATTCCACATGGTCCGGGGTCACGTTCATGAGGCAGGCAACGCGCGGGTGCAGAAGGCGCGTGGTTGCCAGCTGGAAGCTCGAGAGCTCGGCCACGAACCAGGAGCCGGGCTTGCGGGCGGCAAGGCGGCTCGTGATGAGGGTGCCGATGTTGCCCACGGCCTCGGCGGAGCGGCCACCCTCGCGGAGAAGCGCGGTGGTAAGCGAGGTCGTGGTGGTCTTGCCGTTGGTTCCGGTAATGCCCACCCAGTTATCCGGGCTCTCGCGCCAGGCAAACTCGGGCTCGCCGATGATTTCCTTGGAGCACCTGGCCGCCGCCTGGAAGAAGGCGGAGCTCACCGGGATGCCCGGGGAGGCAATGGCCAGGTCGAAGGTGCCCGCAACCTCCTCGGTACCCAGGACGCAACGCACGCCCAGGGCCTCAAGTGCGTGCGTGACCTCTCCCTCGTGCGAGGAGGCGCCGCCGAAGAGCGTGACGGAGGAGACCCTCTCGCCAAGCCCCGCCAGATAGCGGCAGACGGCCTCTCCCGTGTGCCCTATGCCAAGAACGGCGACGTCGCCAAGATGCGCCGAGGAACTGCTGACCTGCATGAGATGCCCCCTAGCCAAGCTGGAAGTACAGCGCGAAACCAAGGACCGCGAAGGCGGCCGAGACGATCCAGAAGCGAATGACGACCTTCGTCTCGCTCCAGCCCTTCTTCTCGAAGTGGTGGTGAAGCGGGGCCATGAGGAAGACGCGCTTGCCCGTGCTCTTGAAGCTCACGACCTGGATGATCACCGACAGCGCCTCGACGATGAAGAGCCCACCCATGACGAGCGAGCAGACCTCGGTCTTGGTGAGGACGGCAAGCGCCGCGAAGGCGCCACCCAGGGCAAGCGAGCCCGTGTCGCCCATGAAGATCGAGGCGGGGTAGCAGTTGTACCACAGGAAGCCCACGCAGGCACCCACGATGGTGGCAGCCAGCACCGAGAGGCCAAGCTGGTCCTCGTTGAAGGCGACCATGGCCATCACGACCATGACCACGAGCACCGTGCCGCCGGCGAGGCCGTCAAGGCCGTCGGTGAGGTTGACGGCATTGGAGAGACCGGCCAGAAGCAGGAAGACAAAGACCATGTAGAGCCACGGCACCCGCACGCCTCCAAAAGTGGAGGTAAGAACGCCCAGATCGAACGTCGCGCCGCCGGGGAACTCGATGGTAGGCGCGATTCCGCAGTAGTTCACCGCGACCAGGCAGAAGACCACGCAGACGAGGGTGAGGCCCACCATCTTCTGCGAGGGCGTGAGGCCAAGCGAGCGCTTGTGCGCCACGGACTCGATGTCGTCGAGAAGGCCCAGTGCGCCGGTCGCGAGCATCGCGAAGAGCGCGAGGAAGAGCATGGGCGACCAGGGGGCCATGAGGAGCGTGGTCACCACCACGCCGAGAAGAATCACGATGCCGCCCATGGTGGGGGTACCCTGCTTCACGAGGTGGCGCTTGGGGCCGTCGGCCCTCACCTGCTGGCCCAGCCCCTCGTGGCGCATGAGCTTGATGAAGAAGGGCATCACGATTGCCGTGATGACGGCAGCGACACCTGCCGCAAGAAGCACCTGGTAGCTCGGGTACGCCGGATTTCCCACAATGAACATCAGCGAAGCACTCCCCTCGCGAACGCATCCAGACCGCAGGAACGAGACGCCTTGACCAGCACGAGGTCGCCCTGCGAGAAGACGGGGGCGAGCGTCTCCACGGCAGCGTCGACCGTGGGGAAGAGCTGCAGGCGGTCCTCAGAGGCGCCCATCGTGCGCGCCGCCTCGGCCATCTCGGCGGCAAGCTCCCCGCCAATGAAGACAAGCATATCAAGACCCTTGGCTGCGGCATAGGCGCCCACGTAGCCGTGGAGGCGCCGCTCCTCGCTGCCAAGCTCGCCCATCTCGCCCAGGACGGCAACGCGCATGCCCGTGGCATCCATCTCGGAGAGGACATCGAGGGCAGCAGCCATGGATGCGGGGCTTGCGTTGTAGGAGTCGTCGATCACGCGCACGCCGCGCGGCGACTCCGAGACGGCCAGGCGCATGCTCGCGGCCGGCATCGCGGCCATGGCATCCGCCGCGGCATCGCGGTCGAGGCCCAGGGCATCTACCACGGCCATGGCGAGAAGGAAGTCGGGCACCACCTGGCGACCGGGGACCGAGGGCGTGACCCGCCTTGACCAGCCGTCCTTGCACGAGACGGTGAACGAGGCCACCCCCGTGCCGGTGAGCTCGACGTTGGTGGCGCGAACATAGTCGCCCTCGCGCTCGCCCACGTACGCCACGTCGATGCCCGCGGGGCGCGCGAAGTTCTCGGCAATGAAGGGCGAGTAGTCGTTTGCACTCGTGAGCACCAGCAGCGGCTCGACGCCACCCGACGCCACCATGCCCGAGACGACCTCGGCCTTGGCACGGGCGATGTTCTCGCGCGAGCCAAGAAGCCCAATGTGGCTCGTGCCCACGTTGGTGATCACAGCGAGTGTTGGCGCGCAGCAGGCGGCCATGCGACGGATCTCGTTGGGATGGTTCATGCCCATCTCGCAGACGAGAACCTCGGCATCGTCGGGCGCCGAGAGCACGGTGAGCGGCAGGCCGATGAGGTTATTGAGGTTGCCCTGGGTAGCGTGGACGCGGCGCGCGCTCGCGATGCCCGCGCGCAGAAGGTCCTTGGTCGTGGTCTTGCCCACCGAGCCGGTGACGCCCACCACGAGCCAGTTGGGGTGTCGGGCCCGCCACTCGTGGGCCAGGCGGAGCAGGAACTCCTCGGCGTCGTCGTCCTGGGGGCGCACCACGGCACAGCCGCGCTCATGGGCAAGGGCGAGCAGCGCCGCGTCTGGCTCGCGCGTCACCACGACGCAGGATGCCCCCGCCTGGACGGCGGCGGGCGCAAAGTCGTTGCCATCGACCTTCTCGCCGAGAAACGCCACAAAGACGGAACCGGCGCCCACCTTGCGCGAGTCAATCTCGACAGTGCCCTCGACACGCGCGGAAGGCGTCCCCTCGAGCAGCTGCGACCCCGTGGCGAGCACGAGGTCTGCGATGTCCATGGAAAGCATTGTTCCCCCCTGACCTAGTTGGTTGTCGAAGAGGCGCTTGTTGAGGCATCCGGAGAGATGCCGAGGTCTGTGACAGCCGCTTCCATTATCTCCTTGAAGGTGGGTGCCGCCGAGGAGAGTGCAAGGTGCGGCGTGCCGTTGAGGCCAACGTACACCAGGACGTCGGGGTCATCGGCGTTGGCAAAGCCGCACAGCGACGCCACGTACTTGCCCTGCTGGTAGCCGCCGGACTCACTGGCCTGCTCGCCCGTGCCCGTCTTGCCTGCAATGGTATAGCCATCGACCTGGCCGAGCTTACCGGTGCCGTCGGTCATGACCGAAATCATCATGTCGGTGACCTCGTCCGCCGTCTCCTTGGAGATGACCTGGTCGCCCGTTGGCCACTCGACCTCCTCGCCGCCCTCGGAGATGAGGAAGTGGGGCGTGGTGGGAATGCCGTCGTTGGCGACGATGCCAAACGCGCGCACGATCTGCACCATGGGCACGGCGAGGGCCTGGCCAAAGGCCATGGCGCCAAGCGTCGCTCCCGTGTAGTCCTCGTAGCTCGTCACGATGCCCGCGGACTCGCCGGGGTAGTCGATGCCCGTGGTGTGGCCAATGCCAAAGCTGTCCACACCCTCGGCAAAACGCTGGGCTCCAATGACCTCCTGGGCGAGAAGCGACACGCCAACGTTCGAGGAGCGCACGAGCATGGTGCGCACCGTCATGTCCTCGGATCCGCTGCGCGGCTCGTCGTCGGTCACCCAGTCGTCACCGGCGAGAATCTGCACGGGAACGTTGTAGACGCTGTTGGCGTTGAAGAGGCCATCCTCGACGCCAATGGCAACGGTCAGGATCTTGAACATCGAACCCGGCTCGTACGACGCGGTCACAGGTTTGAGCGTTAGGCCGTCGGAGCTGGTGTTGGCCAGGTCGGAGAGCTTGGCCAAGGGGGTCGAGCATGCCGCGTATATCTCGCCAGTCTTTGGGTTGGTCACCATGACCGAGCCGGAGTCGGAGTCGTAGTCCTCGACTGCCTGGGAGATGACCTCCTCGGCCTTCTCCTGGATGTCGATGTCGATGGACAGGACGAGGTCCTGGCCGTTCTTCGCCTCGGTGATCTGGGAGGTGCCGCCTGCGATGGGCGTGCCCGTGAGGCCGGTCTCGACGATCATCTGGCCGTCGGTGCCCGAGAGGACGTCGTTGTAGTAGTACTCGAGGCCGGTGAGGCCGTCGCCGTCGGAGCCCACGACGCCCAGCACCTGGCTGGCCACGTCGCCGTAGGGGTAGACGCGCTTGGTGTCGTCGAGGTAGTAGACGCCCTTGAGCTTGGCATCGGAGAGCTGCTGCCTGATGGTGTCGGCAACGTCGGTGTCCACCTGGCGCTGCACGTAGGCGAAGGTCGAGTCGGTGGTGAGCGCCGAGGTGTAGTCGCTTGCAGAGCCACCCAGGTTGGCGGCAAGGATCTTAGCCACGCCGGAGGGGTCCGTGATCTCCTTGGGGTTGCAGTAGATGGTCTTGCAGTCGACGCTCATGGCAAGCACGTTGCCGTTGCGGTCGTAGATGGTGCCGCGCTTGGCGTGCAGCGTGATCACGTTGGTGCGATGCTGTGCGGCCTCTTCGGAGAGGCTCGAGGCGTCAATCACCTGGAGCCACACCAGGCGCCCCGCAACAACGACGAAGACAATCATGAGGATGAGGAAGATCATGCGTGTGCCGCTGTCGAAGCCACCAGGGCCCGACCCGCCCGGCCTTGACGCGCGGGCGCGGTAACGGGCACGAGAGGCCTCGTCGTACGAGGCCTCCGGCATTCCACGCCGCCTTTGGCGGCTCTGTCTCATGCTCTCTCTCACGAGGGAGTAGTCTACGCCTCAGGGGCGGCCGTATCGGCGTTCGTCACGGACTGCGCAGCATCCCCATTCGCCGAAGCAGCGTCGGCTGACGCAGCGTCGGCGGAGACGCTGCCGGACGAGAGGTCGATCACCTCTCGGTTGGTCGAGAGGGTCATGCCGTAGTTCTGCGTGGCGATGCGGCTGATGCGGCTGGACGAGGAGAGCACGGACTTCTCAACCTGAAGGTCCTCGTTGAGCGTCTGCGCCTCCTTGATCTGGGAGCGCAGCGCCGAGTTGGCCTGGAGCGTCGAGACGGTTGCCGTGGAGAGCGCCACGCGGCAGGCGCCGAGCGCGATGAACACAAGAGCGCACACGACGATGGTGCGGACGCGGCTCAGGAACTGGGGGCTCACGCCGGCGCGGGCACGCGCGTCGAGTCCGCCACCGGTGACGACCGAGAACGACGGGCGCTCGTCGACGCGTTCGTCGCGGCGCTCGCGGCTCCTCTCGGCTGCGTCCATCCTGACGGCCTCTGACCCTTGATACCTCATTGCTGTCCCTTGTCTCCCGGCGATGCCGGACGTTGTGCGTGCTGGTGCGTTGGTGCTTCGTTGGTGGTGCGTTTGAGCTGCGTTTTTGGTGCGTACTGCTACGTTTGTGGTGCTATGCAGACGACCTTGCGGTCGGGTGCGACTAGTGCGTGCCTTCGTGCGTGACGTCGAGCTTGACCGCCACGCGCATGAGCGCGCTTCTCGCCCGGGGGTTGGAGGAGACCTCCTCCTCGCCTGCGACGAGCGGCTTTCTCGTCTTGACGTCGACTATCGGCACGTGTCCGCACACGCACACCGGAAGGTCCGGTGGGCAGATGCAACCCTGCGAGAGCTCGGAGAAGACGTGCTTCACGATGCGGTCCTCGAGCGAGTGGTAGGAGATGACGCAGATCCTGCCACCGGTGTTCGCCCAGCGGATTGCGGCACGAAGGCCGCGGTCGAGGGCGTCAAGCTCGTGGTTCACCTCGATGCGCAGGGCCTGGAAGGTCTTGCGCGCAGGGTGACCACCGTGGCGACGGGCCGCAGCGGGTATCGCTCGCTTGATCACGTCGACGAGCTGGAAGGTCGTCTCGATGGGCGCCTTCTCGCGCGTCTCCACAATGGCGCGGGCAATGCGTGCCGCGTACTTCTCGTCACCATACACGCGGAGGATTCGGGTGAGGTCGGCTTCGTTGTAGGTGTTTATGACCTCTTGTGCGGTTGGGGTGTCTTTCCCCGAATCCATGCGCATGTCTAGGGGGGCGTCCTCGTTGTACGAGAAGCCCCGTTCCGGAATGTCGAGCTGAGGAGAAGAGACCCCCAGATCGAAGAGGAAGCAATCCACACCGGGGACCCTGGCGCCAACGAGCAGCTGGTCAAGGTCTCCGAAGTTGCCCTTGAGCGGAAGGAACTCCGCTTGGGGCGCCTCTCGCGAGAAGCGCTCGGTCGCCGCCGTGAGAGCCATGTCGTCTTGGTCGATGCCAATCGAGAGGCCGTCGGGGGCGATTCTCTGCGCAAGCGCGATGGAGTGTCCGGCCCCGCCGAGGGTGCAGTCGCAGACCACCTCTCCCGGCTTGGGGTCGAGCTCGGCGAGGACCTCGTCGAGCATCACAGGTACATGCCGATATTCGGATGTCAAGGCGCTCCCCCTCCCCTTTGCCTACTCGCTAAAGAGAAGAGACTCGAGACGGTCGACCGCGTCGTCGGAAGCGAACTTCTCGTTCCAACGATCGGCGTTCCAGATCTCAAAGTGGTCGCCCGCGCCGACGATCATGAGATCGCCGGAGAGGCCCAGGCGCTGGCGCTGACCGCGAGTCGTCTCGTCGATCTTGCCAAGGGCAACACGGCCGGCGGAGTCAATCTCCACCGTGGTGGCCATGGCGTTGAGACGAAGCAGGGTCTCTGCGTCGTTGCGGCTCCTGGGGTCGAGGTTCAGGCTGTTGACCCATGCCTCGAACGCCTCGGGGGTGTAGCCGTAGAGCGCGTCCTTGCGCGGGATGAGCTGCACGAGCTCGCCGAACTGCTTGCGCAGGATGGCGGGAAGGGTGACACGGGACTTGGAGTCGAGGCTGCGCTGGTACTGGCCAGTCAGCATGTCGCCCTCCTCTCGTTGCCGCTCGCGCCCACGTTTGAACGTGAACAAACTATAGCCCAAAACCGACACCTAGCCACACCTAAAAACACTTTACGACACACAAGGAGGAATTTCGGCCCCAGGCGGTTGGAGGGAGCTTTCAACGGAGCGAGGGAGGATGCCGCCGTGGCCCCACATGTTGTGGTTGCCGGCAGCGGGGATACAACGCCGGCGGCGAGAAAGGCGAACGCCGGGAAACGAATTGTGTCGGTGGGATGAAGGCGACGGTGGGGCAAAGTGTGGGGCGGTGGCGGCCGGGGTGCGGAAACCCGCGCTGCGGCGCCACCCGGGCGCCCGAGGGTGCGTTCCCGCAGCAACCCCCGCACGAAACCCCCGCTGCGGCGCCAATCCGGCGCCATAGGGCCGGTTCTAGTAGCGACCCCTACGAAACCCGCTCTGTTGTATCGCGTGACCTACGCTCGCGCGTGAGCGCGGGGGTGCGCCGCCAGGTACACGCCGCGCACGTGCGTGCGGTCAACGTGCGTGTAGAGCTGTGTGGTCGAGATGTCGGCGTGGCCGAGAAGCTCCTGCACAACGCGCAGGTCGGCACCGCCCTCCAAAAGGTGCGTCGCAAAGCTGTGCCTCAGCGTGTGCGGGTGCAGCCCGCGCACCCCCACCACGCGCCCCGCACGCTCCACAATCGCATGCACGGACTGCCGAGAAATGCGACCGCCCCGCTGGTTGAGAAAGACTGCCTGCGTGGGGGTGCGCCCCACCAGCCCCGGGCGCCACTCCTCGAGGTACTCCCCCATCACGCGCGCAGCCGAGCCCATGATGGGCACCACGCGCTCCTTTGACCCCTTGCCAAAGACGCGCACAACCTCCTCGTCCAGCCGCACGTCACGCAGGTCGAGCCCGCAGAGCTCGGAGACGCGCAGGCCACATCCGTAGAGCGTCTCCAGAATGGTGCGGTCGCGCTGGCCTGCGGCGGTCTTGGGGAACGGCTGGTCGAGAAGAGCCTCGGCCTGCTCCACGCTCAGCACGTCGGGCAGGCGCGCGGGCTTGGCGGGCAGCGGCAGGTCGGCCGTGGGGAAGTTCTCGCATATCTCGTCCGCAACCATGAAGCGGTGGAAGCCCTTGATGGCCGAGACCGCACGCTCGACTGAGGCCGGCGCAAGCCCCACGTCCACCAAGGCGGCGACGTGGGCCTCTATCGCCTGGCGCGTGACGTCGTCGGGGCTGGTGACGCCCTTCTCCGCAAGCGCCGACAGGTAACGAGAAAGGTCGCGGCCATAGGCCGCGACCGTATTGGGCGATGCGTTCCTCTCGATAGAGAGGTAGTTGAGGTACTCGCGCCGCGCGCGAGAGAGGTCCATCGTGGCCATGGTCGGCCGCTGCGACCCGCCGCTACCTGGGGTTCACGTCGTGACGGTCGACGCCCTCGTGGTGGGCGATGGCCGCGCGGACGAACTCGCGGAACAGCGGCGCCGGCTTGGTGGGACGGCTCTTGAACTCGGGGTGAGCCTGGGACGCCACGAACCATGGGTGCATGGACTCGGGAAGCTCGACCATCTCGACCAGGCGGTTGTCAGGCGAGAGGCCCGAGATGACCATGCCGGCGTCGGTGAGCTGCTTGCGGTAGGCGTTGTTGACCTCGTAGCGGTGACGGTGACGCTCGTAGATGAGCTCCTCGCCGTACGCCTCGGAGGCAAGCGTGCCGGGGACAACCTTGCAGGGGTAGGCGCCAAGGCGCATGGTGCCGCCCTTCTCGGTGACGTCCTCCTGATCGGGCATGAGGTCGATCACGGGGTAGGTGCACTCGGGCTCGAACTCGCTGGACATGGCACCGGGCAGGCCCGCAACGTTACGGGCAAACTCGCACACCGCCATCTGAAGGCCGAGACAAACTCCCAGATACGGCACCTTGTTCACGCGAGCGCGATTTGCCGAGAGGATCTTGCCCTCGGTGCCGCGCAGGCCAAAGCCGCCGGGAACCAGAATGCCGTCGTAGCCAGCGAGCTCCTCGTCCACGTTCTCCTCGGTGAGCTCCTCGCCGTCAACGAGCTTGATCTCGACGTGGCGGTCGTAGTAGACGCCGGAGTGGTGCAGCGCCTCGATGACCGAGAGGTAGGCGTCGGGCAGCTGGGTGTACTTGCCCACCACGGCGATACGGGTCTTCTCGGGCAGGGAGTTGGCCACGTGCATGGCATCGGTGAAGTCGTTCCAGTCGCTCATGTCGCGCTCGCGCGGCTCAAGGCCAAGCTTCTTGCAGACCTTCTCGTCGAAGCCCTGCTTGGCGAGGTGCATGGGCACGTCGTAGATGGAGGGGCAGTCGGAGTTCTCGAATACGCAATCCTCATCCACGTCGCAGAAGTGCGCGATCTTTGCACGGATTGAGGCGTCGACCTCGTGATCGGAGCGGCACACGATGAAGTCGGGCTGGATGCCCATGGAGCGCAGCTCCTTGACGGAGTGCTGCGTGGGCTTCGTCTTGACCTCGTGGGCGGCCGCGATGTACGGGACAAGGCTCACGTGGATCACGAGGGTGTTGCCGGGGCCCTTCTCCTTGCGGAACTGGCGCATGGCCTCGACGAAGGGCTGGCCCTCGATGTCGCCGATGGTGCCGCCCAGCTCGGTGATAACGACGTCGGCCTGGGTCTGCTCCTCGATGCGCAGGAAGCGGGACTTAATCTCGTTGGTGACATGGGGAATGACCTGCACGGTGCCGCCGAGGAAGTCTCCGGCGCGCTCGCGCTGGATGAGCGACTGGTAGATGAGGCCCGTGGTGAAGTTGGACTCGCGGGTGAGGTTCTCGTCGATGAAGCGCTCGTAGTGACCGAGGTCGAGGTCGGTCTCCTTGCCGTCCTCGGTCACGAAGACCTCGCCGTGCTGGAAGGGGCTCATGGTGCCCGGGTCAACGTTGAGGTACGGGTCGGCCTTCTGCATCATGACCTTGTAGCCGCGGGCCTTGAGCAGGCGTCCGAGAGATGCCGCCGTGATGCCCTTGCCGAGGGAGGATACGACGCCGCCGGTCACGAAGATGTGCTTTGTCATGTGGGTTTGCCTTCCCGTAGTGAAGCTGCTGTTTCTACGGGTCTTTATTCTAGCGCGAGAAAGTCGTGGACGTGACGCCGCTCACCGACTGCACACGGTTGTTCAAGTGGTTTTCGGAATTGCGGGCCACATGGGCGACAGACACCAGGTCGCCGCTACGGCGCGCATGACTACTGACGCCTCCCCGTGGGGTTGCGGGGTTCCTCGGGTGATCCGCGGGAGTCCCGTGCTCAAAATTTGCGGTTGACGGCCCATTTTGGGCGAATCGTTGAGTACGAAGACGCTAACTTTTTGCGAAGCCGCAGGTAGGCAAATGGCACCCACGAGGTGATACTAAGCGAAACCCCGGATTTGGGCAGTCAACCGCGAATTTTGGGCAGAGGGGTCGCCTTTCAAGAGCAAACAGCGCCCAAATACGTCCTAAACCACCGTCGGGCTCGAGATGGTCACATCCCGAGCCCGACGAAAGCCATCTATCCCGCTAGAAACCGGACGTGCTAAAGGTACTTGCGCCAGTCGTCCTCGTCCTCGGCGTCCTCCTCGGCGGCAGGCTGGGACGCGCGCTTGGCGGCAAGTTCAGCACGGCTCTGGTACGGGGCGTCGTTCTTCTCTGGGAAGGTAGCAAACACGTGCTGGAAAACCTCGAGGTTCTCGTCGGCGCGCCCGCGCGGCACAGGGAAGGTTACCCTGGAGGCCACATGCGTTCCGCCGGCAAGCTCGACACGGAAGAGCTCCGCGACCGTAGCCGCATCCCAGCCAAAGGCGCCGCAGCCAAAAGCACCCAGCACCAGCTTGTCGTAGCCAAGCTGGTCGGCAATGGCCATCACAAAAGCAATGCGCTCGCGCATGGCCGTGACCAGCACGTCATCGGAGACGCGGTAGTTCGCACGGGCAAGCACGGCATTTGGCGCGGCGCACACGATAACGTCGGAGTACGAGTGATACTTGTCGCGCTCGAAGCGCACGGCGGGCACGACAAGAGCGCGGTTGCGATAGAGCTCGCAATTGATATTGCGGCGACGGTTCTCACCGTACCAGTCACGCTTCTGCGAGAGCACGTTATACAGAAACGACTCTGAGCAGAGCGCCTCCTCCTGCGCCCAGGCGCCGCGATCGTAGCCGCCACCGGGGTTCACGAACGAGGCAAAGTCGAGCATCGCCAGGTCGCAGCGGCTCGCAATGCCACGGCCCAGACGCAGAACCGCCGAGGTGCTATCTTCCTCGACAACCTCGACCTGGGGCACCACACCCTCGCAGGTTGGTGCGGCGGGCATGCCCGTCACCTCGCGCGTGCCGGCGAGCGACGATGCGATCTCTGACGAGAAGAGCTGGTCCATCCGGGCGATGTGCCTCGCAGCCAGCTGGGCGCGGCTTGGCCCGCGCCGCGCGCCACCCTCGTTCCTGCCCTTGGGCTGACGATCTCTATCTTGTGCCATCGGAATCCCCTCCGTTGCTGTTGCCTGCGTGTTCGAGCATCTCCCGGGCATGGGCGAGCGACGCGTCGCCCGTGTCTCCCGAGAGCATGCGCGCAATCTCGGCGATGCGGTCGTCGCCGGCGACCTCGTCGATCTTCGTCTCGGGGGGCGCGCCAGCCGCACCTGACACCTTGTGAACCAGGTAGTGACGGTCGGCCATGACGGCGACCTGTGCCAGGTGCGTGACCACAATGACCTGATGCGTGCGCGCGAGGTCGCGCAGCACCTGTGCGAGCGCCACGGCCGTGGCTCCGCCCACGCCGGCGTCGACCTCGTCGAAGACGAGCGTATCGCAGCCATCGGCATCGCCCAAGGCAACCTTGCAGGCGAGCATCACGCGGCTCACCTCGCCGCCCGAGGCAATGCGTCGCAGCGGGCGCGCAGTGAGGCCGGCGGCAGGCCGGTAGAGGAACTCCACGCGGCTTGGCCCCATGCTCCCCCACTGGTCGGGCGGCAGACGCGTCTGCGAGACCGCAAGCGATGCCGAGCCCATCTCGAGACGCGACATCTGCGCGCTGACCTCGGCCGAGAGGCGCGGCGCGCCCTTTTCGCGCACGGCATCGAGCGCATCCGCCGCCTTGGCAAGCGCAACCTCCGCGGCGTCGAGCGCCTGCTGGGCGCGTTTCTCGGCCTCGTCGCCACCCTCGCTTGCGGCGACCACGGCAGCGGCCTTCTCGCGGCGCGCAAAGACATCCTCCATGCGCGGGCCAAAGCTGCGGCGCAGGCCTTCGAGGCGAGAGAGGCGCTGCTGCATCTGCTCGAGAGACTCCGGATCCCACTCGACGCCATCCGCGTAGTCGCGCAGGCTCGATGCCACGTCCTCGATGTCGATGAGCGAAGACTCGAGCGCGTCGGCCCAGCTACCGAGCTTGGTGTCATAGGAAGAGGCATCGCGAAGCGCACGCACCGCAGCCGAGAGCGAGTCCGAGGCCCCATCGTCACCCGCAACGAGGCTGTGCGCGCCGGATGCGGCGGCCACGAGCGCCTCGGCGTGCTCGGCGCGTGGCAGGGCCTCCTCGAGCTCCTCGTACTCGCCCTCGCGCGGGGCAACCTCGTCGATCTTCCTCAGCGTGAACTCGGCTTCCTCGAGCTTCTCGGCCCCCGAGCGCGAAAGCTCGCGAACGCGCTCGAGCTCGTCTGCGGCCGCGCGTGCCGCGGCAAGCGCGGACTGGTAGGCATCGAGCGCCTCGGTGGCCGGGGCGCCCAGCCACGCATCAAGTATCTCCACGTGCGAGGCAACCGAGAGGAGCCGCTGGTGCTCGTGCTGCCCGCAGAGGTCGACCGTCCGGCCTACGCCTGCCGCAAGCTCGCGCACCGAACCCATATGGCCGTCTATCTCGACACGGCCACGGCCGTCTGCCGAGACGCGCCTGCGTACCACGCACCCATCGGGGTCTCCCCCACGCTCGAAGAATCGGCCCTCGACCTCGAGGGAGTCTGCCCTCTCACGCACCGAGCCGGCATCGGCACGCTCTCCCACCAGAAGCTTAATGGCCGAGAGGAGCGCCGTCTTGCCGGCACCCGTCTCGCCGGTGAGCACCGTAAGACCGGCGGAGGGCTGGATAGTTGCGTCCCTGATAAGCGCGACGTCGCGCGCATGCAGCTCGTCGAGCATCAGCGACCAGCCCTGCCGTAGAACACGCGCGAGACCGAGTTGTAGAAGCTTTGGGCGCTGTGGTCGAGCAGGAGAATGTCACCGGGCCCGCGACGTACCGTGGCGTGAACGGGCACGCCGTCCTGGCGCTGGCGAACGTTCTGGCCGTCAGCAAAGAAGTGGCGCGCGACCGGGCGCTCGGGGCTCATCTCAATCTCGACAACGTCCGACGGTGCCGTGAGGAAAGCGCGGGCCATGATGGTATGCGGCGCGATGGGCACGCAGACCATGCCCGAGAACTCGGGCGTCACGATAGGTCCGCCGGCGGCGAGAGCATACCCCGTGGATCCGGTTGCCGTCGAGACAACAAAGCCGTCGCCGCGCAGCGTGTCGATGTGGTTGTCCGAGACCGAGACCTCAAACTGAACCATGTCGCCCTGACCGCCGCGCGAGACGGCAAAGTCGTTAAGGGCAAAGCTCTCCACCTGGTAGGAACTGCCGTCCTCGCACGCGAAGGTGCTCTCTATGGCAAGCGTTGCCCTGTGCGAGACGTGCAGCTTCCCCGCAAGGGCGCTCTCGACGGTCTGGATGAGCCGGTCCGGACCTGCCGTGGTGAGAAAGCCCAGGTGACCATAGGAGATGCCCAGCATGGGAATCTGCGAGTAGCCCACAATGCGAGCGGCGCGTAGCAGGGTACCATCGCCCCCCAGGGAAACCACGAGCTGGCAGCCGGAAGGGTCCTCGGCGTAATCGGGGAAGCGCTTCTTGTCATGCGCCCACACCGCCTCGACGCCCTGGCCGGCAAGCCAATGCTCAAGGGCATGCGCGCCTTCGACCGCATCCGGACGCGCGTAGTTTGGGACGATAAAGACCTTCACGCAAACCTCCAGCCAAACAGGTGTACGAAGCACAACCTAGAGTGTACCCCCACTTGCTAGGCCAGGGACACCGCTCCCCCGTTAACGACCGCCTTGAGGTCGAGGGTGGCAGGCACTGCACCACGGTGCCCGTAGAGGAGGTACTCGACGTTACCCTTGTGGCCGCGCACGGGACTCTCGCAGCAGCCAACGGGGCCAAGGTCCGCAGCCAAAAACGCAGCGGCAATGCACTCAAGCGCGCGCAGGCGAACGCTGGGGTCTCGCACCACGCCACCCTCGCCCACCTCATTGCGGGCTGCCTCAAACTGGGGCTTCACCAGCGTGAGGAATGCCCCGTCTGACGAGAGGAGCGAAAGCACCGCAGGGAGCACCGTTGTCACAGAGGTGAAGGAGACGTCGCAGACGGCGAGCCGGATGGTGCCCGCGCGCTCCGGGGTGGGGACGTCGACGATGTTCGTGCGCTCGAGGAGGGTCACGCGGGGATCGCTTCTGAGCGACCAGTCGAACTGCGCGTAGCCCACGTCCACCGAGAGCACCGAGGCGGCACCGTGCTTGAGAAGGCAGTCGGTGAATCCGCCGGTGGAGCATCCCACGTCCAGACAGGCTAGACCCGTTGGATCGATGTCGAAGGCCTCGAGGCCGCGCTCGAGCTTAAGGCCCCCACGACTCACAAAGGGAATGTGTCCGCGCACATGGAGGAGGATGCCCGGCTCGACCTGCTCACCCGCGCGCTCGAGGCGGCGGTCCTGCGTCGAGACCTCGCCAGCCATCACGGCGCGCATAGCGTCCTCGCGGTTGGAGAAGAAGCCCTGCTCGACCAGCTCGTCATCGAGCCTCCGGCGGCGTGTCACGAGGCGCTGCCGCCCTCGGCGGCATCCGGCACAGCGTCATTGGAAGGCGCGGCGGCGTCCGCGGACTTATCGGCGGCCTTCTCGCTGGGGGCGCCTTCGTCGGCGAGCATTGCCTTCTCCTCAGGCGAGAAGTCCGTGGCATCGACGAGCTCGACGGCCTTCGAGCCCAAGGCAATGGCCTCGTCGAAGAGGTCGAGCGAGCGCTCGAGCGAGACGTCACGGTCGCGCACGGCGCCCACGATGTCATCGAGGCGCCGCGTGATCTGGTCGAAGCTCTGGTACTGTGAGACGTCCGGCTTGGCCATGGCTACTCCATGGCGTCTTCGGTGGTAGAGGCCTCGTCGTCGGCACCGCCCGCGGGGGCCGCCTCGTCGTACGGAGCCTCGAGCGTCTCGTCTTCCTCGCCCGTCTCGTCCAGCGCAGCGTCTGTCCTTGCCTTTGCAGCCGAGTGAAGCGCCTGGCGAGCCTTCTCGTACACGTCGACACCGGCGTTAACGTCGGCAGCGACGCTGCCCAGCACGCCGTTGATGAAGCGCGGCGACTCGTCGGTGCCGAAGGCCTTTGCGAGCTCGACCGCCTCGTCGATGGCCACGGCAACCGTGATGTCGTCCTCCTCGATCATCTCGTAGAGGGCAAGCCGCAGGATGTTGCGGTCGACGATGGGCATGCGAGAGAGGCTCCAGCTCGCGGAGCTGGCGCGAATGACGGCGTCGATGGCGTAGCGGCGCGAATCCACGCCGAGCGCGAGCTGCTCGCCGTACGGATCGAGCGGGCCGTCGCTAATGGCGTAGTCTCTCGAGAGCACCTCCTCCACCGTGCGGTTGTTGACATCGGCCTGGAAGAGGAGCTGTAGGGCTTGGGCGCGAGCAAGGGTGCGCCCTCCAAAGCGACCGGACACGTTACTCCTTGGGGAAGACGAGGCTGTCAATGCACACATCCACGGCGGTCACGCCGACGCCCACCTGCTCGGTGATGGCGTTGGCAACCTCGCTGCGGACGTCAGCCGCAAGCTTGGTGAATGGATAGCCGTAGAAGACGGCGAGGTGAACGCAGACACGTAGGCCGCCGTCCTCGACGGAGGACTCGACGGCGGACTCGGGGGCAACCGAGTTGCTGGTAAAGACGCTGATGAGGCTCGAGGTGATGTCGTTGCCACCCACAGAGGCAACGCCCTCGACGCGCTTGGCGGCGAGAGACACGACGGTCGAGATGACTCGCTTGGAAATGCCGATGCCAGAAACGTAAAGCTCGCTTTCGGCCATAGGTGGCCCTCCTTGTGCTCGGTTCGTTGCCGCCACGCGACGGGCGTGCTTGTCCGCCGCAGACCCCAAACACTGCCAGTATAGACGTTGCCGGCACTTGGGAAGCAGACGCCCGCGCGGCAGTGGCCACGCGGGCGCGTGTGCGGGTTGAAGTTGGCGCCGTCAGTGCCTGCGCTCGATGCTAGACGCGAGCGACGAACTTGCCGTCGCGGGTGTCGACCTTGATCTTCTCACCCTGGTTGAGGTACATGGGGACCTGGATGGTAGCACCGGTCTCGATGACGGCAGGCTTGGTGCCGCCCTGGACGGTGTCGCCCTTGAAGCCAGGGTCGGTCTGGGTGATCTCGACCTCGATGAAGGTGGGAGGCTGAACGGCGTAGAGGACGTCGTTTGCGTACTGGAGAAGGCAGATGTCGTTCTCCTTGAGGAACTTGTCGTTGTCGCCGATGAGCGCCCTGTCGACAGGAATCTGCTCGTAGGTCTCGGTGTCCATGAACCAGAAGGAGGTGCCGTCGTCGTAGAGGTACTGCATCTCGCGGGTGCGCATGTCGACGCTCTCGAACTTGGCGGACTGCTGGAAGTTCTCCTCGTTCACGCGGCCGGTGCGGATGTCACGGTACTTGGTGCGAACGTAGGTGTTGCCCTTGCCAGGCTTAACGTGCTGGGCCTCGAGAATGACGCAGTCCTTGCCCTTGATGTTGACGCCAAGGCCAGCCTTGAGGTCGGTGATGGAAAGTGTAGCCACGAAAAGGTCTCCTTCTCCCTTGCCCGGGCACACCGGGCAGTTTCGTACGGCGGTACAGTATAGACGCCTTGGCACGATGGCGCGACCGGCTCCGGGCGTCTTCCAAAAACGTGCAAAAAGGGGCATTGGTGCGAACGTTTGGGCAAGCGGCTGACATACACCCGTTGCCTCGAAGATAATGCCGCGGATTCTCGCCGGTTAGGACTTCTCCGAACGTTTAGCGGCCCTTAACTGGCGAAATCCCGCGGCATCGCGAGAGCGCCGCCGGAACGCCGGATCTGGGCCGGCGGGGCTACCTCCCGGCGTTCACATCGACGAGACGGTCACGCCCCACATGGGCCGCAATCGCACGCAGGGCACCGAGGGAATCTGCCGCAATCATCACCAGGCGCTCCCCCGTATTGGTCTCGACCGTGAGGCTGCGCACGTGCTCGCGCACGATGTCGCAACGCACTTCGTCGACGTCCGCCCACTCCACCTGAACCCTGCCGCGCGCGGGATCCTCGGGAACAAAGTCGATGCCCTTCTCGCCCAGCTCCCAGACGCCGGGCCGAGGAAGCGGTCCCTGCAGCAAGTTGCCTCGGGTCGAAAGCTCAATCTGCGCGTTGAGCGCCCGAGAGGCGCGAGCCCCAGCCATGCTAGTGCCCCAGGCGGCCGACGGTGTTGTTCCACAGGCCCTTGGCCCCAGCACCGACGACCTGGAAGAACGAAGGAGAGCGAAGGAGACGCTCGGCGGGCACATGCTCGCGAATGGCACGCAGGCACGCCTTGTTGTCGCCTGTCGAGAAGGTGAAGTGGCGACCGTCTTTCACAAAGATGGCAAAGCGGGGAATCGTCTTCTTCGCTATGACCGACGCCGAGACGTAATCGACCTCGTCCCAGGGAATCTGGATGAAGTCCTCGACGTTCTTCTCGTTGTAATACTCGAACGCCACGTCGCCCAGCATCACGTTTCCGCCGGACGTAAGCCCGTCGAGATTCGTCGCGCGGTCCGTATAGTCGACCCTCGTGTTCTGAGACTGCGCCATGTGGTAGCACCCTTCTCGATACCATACTACTGGCTGCGGCGAGAAGAACCGCCGCGCCTTCACCCCAATCAAACGGGGCCGCACCCCATCAGCGTAGCAGGGTGCGGCCCACAGTGCGCGCCATTCTCGTTGGCGCAACGCCCGGAAATCCGGGGAGAGAAGCCTAGAGCAGCCCGATGAGGCGGCCGAGGATACCCACGCCAAAGAGGGCGAGGATGATGACAATCGGCGAGACGTTCTTCTTCAGCAGCTTGCACACGAACAGCGTGAGGGCCACGGCGGCGAGGCCGGGGATCAGCGAGTCGAGGTTCTGCTGGAGGGTGGTGACCTTCATCTGGTCAAGGCCGTTGGCACCGAGCGCAGAGTACTGCGTGAGGGCGTTCTTGATGCCCTCGGCGTCGCCGGTGATGGTCGACCAATCGATGTAGGCACCGGCCTGCTGCTGGATCGTGGAGACAACCGGCTTGAAGCTGATGGTCACCCAGCGCTCGACCAGGGCGCCGATGACGAACATACCGAGGATGGAAGCGCCCTCAGTGATCTTGCCAAGCTTGCCGCCCGAGAGGTCCTTGGAGATGTCGGCACCAGCGCGGTAGCCAGCCTCCTGGGTGTACCAGAGGAAGGCAAGGCGGATGACGTTCCAGAGCACGAAGAACAGGATGGGGCCGAGCGGGGAGCCACCCAGTGCCAGAGACGCACCGAGGGCGCCGAGCAGCGGGCGCACCGTGTACCAGAAGACGGGGTCACCGACGCCGGCGAGAGGACCCATCATACCTACCTTGACGCCCTGGATGGTGACGTCGTCGATGGGCTCGCCGTTGGCGCGGCCCTCCTCGAGGGCGAGGGTGACGCCGATGACGGGTGCGAAGACGTACGGGTGCGTGTTGTAGAACTCGAGGTGACGCTTCAGGGCCGCAATCTGGTCATCCCTGTTGGGATAGAGCTTCTTGATCGCGGGAATCATGGCGTAGCACCAGCCGCCGTTCTGCATACGCTCGTAGTTCCACGAGCCCTGCAGGTACTGGTGACGGTTGAAGACCGCGAGGCGATCCTGCTTGGTAAGGTGGACGCCCTTTTCCTGAATCTCTTCTGCCATTGCTAATCACACTCCCTTGCAAGCCTAGTAGTTGTCGATGATGTCGCCCAGCGGGTCGCCGGAGCCCACGGCACCGGAGCCGCCATTCTGCTTGGCGTACTCCTTGAGGCCGAGGTAGATGAAGGCGAGCGAGAGGCCGATGACGCCCAGGGCGATAAGGGTGAGCTGGGAGATGGCAGCGAGAACGAAGCCGAGCGCGAAGAACGGCCAGACCTCCTTGGTGGCCATCATGTTGATGACCATGGCGTAGCCCACGCAGCAGACCATGCCGCCGCCAACGGCCATGCCGCCGGAGAGCCAAGCGGGCATCGCGTTGAGCGCCGCGGTCACGGCGTCACCGGGGATGAAGCAGAGGGCCGCAGCCGGGATGGCAATACGGGCGCCCTGCATGCAGATGGCAATGACCTGCCAGCGCTCGATACCGGCCATGTCATCGTTCTCGGCGCACTTGTCCATGCCGTGGACCATAGCCGTTGCGATGGTACGGCAGACCATGGTGAGGAACAGGCCGGCGACGGACAGAGGCACGGCGACGGCGATGGAGGTGGTCATGGCCTCGTTGGGGTCGGAGCCGCCGTTGATGGCGATGACCATGAGGATGGCGGAGGCGACGGACGCGAGAGCCGCATCAGGAGCAACGGCGGCACCGATGTTGGCCCAGCCAAGGGCAATCATCTGGAGCGAGCCGCCCAGGAGGATTCCCTCCGCAGGGTGACCCGTCACAAGGCCGATAAGCGTGCATGCGACCAGAGGCTGGTGGAACTCCCACTCGTCGAGGATGCCCTCCATGCCTGCCAGGAAGGCGACGATGATAACGAGCAGAATCGAAATTGGTGACATAACCCCTCCTTAACCCTACTTGTTGGCCGACTGCGCGGCGAGCTCGCTCTCGGCCTTCTTGATGATGGCGTCGTAGGACTCTGCCTTGTCAGCTGGGACCTTGCGGATGTCAAAGTCGACGCCCTTGGCCTTGATCTTCTCGAGAGTGTCAACGTCGTTCTGATCCATGGCGAGTGCGTTGGTCACGACGACCTTGCCCACGGAGTGGGCCATGGAACCGAGGTTGAGCTTCTTGACGGGGACGCCGCCCTCGATGGCGCGAAGGGCGTCCTGCGGGGTCTCGAAGAGAAGCATGGCATGAGTGTTGCCAAAGCGGGGGTCCTTCGCGATCTCGCAGATCTTCTTGATGGGAACTACGTGTACGTGGACTCCCGGAGGGGCCGCCTGGATAATCATGGTCTTGCGGAGCTGGTCTGAGGCAACGCCGTCGGAGCAGACAATGATGCGGTCGGGGTTGGCCGCCTTGGTCCAGGTGGTTGCAACCTGGCCGTGAAGCAGACGGGTGTCAACACGTGCGAACACGATCTTGATGTGTCCGTCACCGATGACCGTTCCCTCCGGAATGGCACCCGCGGGTGCGGCAGCAGCAGCTGCGGCAGCTGCGGGAGCAGCCTCCTTGGGCTCAAGCTCCTCGGGCTTGATGCGGATGCCGTTCTTTGCCTCGGTGAAGACGTCCTTGGCAATGGCAGCCGCGGACTCCTCACTCATGCGATCACCGTAGGCCTGGATCAGCATGGGCAGGTTGAGACCCGTTACCATGACCCAGTCCTCGTGGCCCTCGCTCGCAAGCAGACCGTTGACCTGGTTGAATGGAGTGGCGCCCCAAAGGTCGACGAAGAAGAGCACGTGCTCCTGCTCATCGAACGATGCGACGGCATCCTTCAGCTTCGCCTTGAGGTCATCGGGACCCATGTCAGGCGTCAGGGTAACAGCAGCAACATCCTTCTGCGGCCCAAAGATCATCTGGCCGGACTCCATGATCCCTTCGGCGAACTTGCCGTGGCTGGCTAGAACGATACTGACCATTCTTCCTCCTTACGCATCTCTCGTACCGCCAACAGAAAACGCGTCAAATGTGAAGAGGCGTTCATGTTATCTTCTCCCATCCTTCATGCCTCGTTCACATCGGCTTCACATTATAGGACACAGATAACTATCGAATGTGGAGAAATCAACCCTAGGAAAAATCAACTTGGTCAAGCAAATTTGCATGAGACGCCAGTTATCAGCATGAATAGTAAAACCTTAACGAGATAGTTGTTCATACAAGTTGGCGAACGGTAGGCTGCAGGGTCAAATCCAGGAGGAAATGGCGAGAATGCCAAGGTCAAGGTAGGAGTTTCTCCTAACACCGTTCACCGATTATTTCGCCGGGGCTGGGGGCGGCGGCGCCACAGGATGACTCTTGGCAGCAAGTGCGTACGAGGTCGCCGCTGTGGCGCCGTTCTGGCGCCGGAGGGCTCGTTCCCGCAATAGGTGGGGCAAAAGCGCACACGAAAACGATACGGGGTTCTCGCCAGGCGCGTTTTCCCAGGAAGCTGGTAGTAACCAGTCGTTTTGGTGTGCGTTTTTTGGGCTGAGACGCCGCTGGAAACCCCGCTGCGGCGCCGTTTTGGCGCCACAAGGCGCGTTCCTGCAGCAGCCCCGTACGAAAGGGCCCCTCTGGCGTCAATCCGACACCAGAGGGGCCCAACGTACTCGAGCAAAACGCCCCCTACTAGCAGGGGATGCACACCAGGTCGTGCGGAGACTGGGTGAAGACCTCGTAGCCGTTCTCGGTCACGATGCCGAAGTCCTCGACACGCACGCCGAACTGCCCGGGCAGGTACGTGCCCGGCTCCACGGTAATCACCGAGCCCGCAGGGATTGGCTTGTCGTTCCTCATGTTGAACATGGGCTGCTCGTGAATCTCCAGGCCCACACCGTGCCCAAGACCATGCGCGAAGCAGTACTCGGGGAAGCCCGCCTCGCAGATGACCTTGTGCGCCAGCTCGTGAATCTCGCGACCAATAACACCCCCATGGATGGCGGCCTCGCAGGCCTCGTTTGCCGCACGAGTTGCTTCGTAGACCTTGCGCTGGAGGTCGCTGGGCTCGCCCACGCAGACCGTACGGGTCATGTCCGAGTGGTAGTCGTGGTATCCAGCGCCATAGTCCATCACGATCATGTCGCCACGCTGAATCACGCGCTCGCCAGGCTGTGCGTGGGGGTTGGCACCGTTGGGGCCGGAAGCGATGATCGAGTCAAAAGAGAGCGAGTCGGCGCCGTTCGAGAGCATCCAGCCCTCCAGCTCGGCACGAACCTGCTGCTCGGTGAGGCCGGGCTTGATGTAGCCGCAGATGTGCTCGAACGCCGCGTCGGTGATCGACTGCGCGTGACGCATGAGCTCGACCTCCTCCGCATCCTTCACGATGCGCAGGTTGGCAATGTCGCCATGGAGGCGCGGCATGAGAACGGCCACCGAAGCCTTGGAGCACTCCTCGCCCAGGGCGTCAAAGAACGCCAGGTCACAGGTGTCCTCGAGGGCAACGACGCGCGAGCGGGTCTCGCGGATGCGCTGCGCCGCCCACCACGCGGGGGCAACGATGTCCATGTCGAGCTTCCAGGGGGTGTCAGCGCCAAGGCGGTTCTGGAAGGTGCCAAAGTAGCGCGAGTCGGTGTGAAGCCAGAGGCCGTCGGCGGTCACGAAGGCGGAGTGGGCAACCTCGTCGTCGAAGGTGCGCTCGGCACCGGTGAGCCAGCGAAGGTCGGGGTTGTTGCGAAGGATTACCGCGTCATAGCCCCTCTCGGCCATAAGCGCGCGGAACCTCTCGACGCGTGCGGCGCAGGCGTGTGCATCAGCCATGTTTCTCTCTTCTCCCTTGTAATGCGGACAGTAGTGACTGGTAGCGCCGCCCGCTGAATGGCGGGCGGCGGAAGTGAAGCCGTGTTATCTGGCAGAGCACCACGCAACAGCGTGCTCGGCAAGTTGGTCGTCCTCGACGGCCGCAAGGCGCACCCGGCCAAGCGAGCGCGGCAGCTCCAGCATGAACTTGTTCGAACGACGGAAGCGCTCGGCCTTGAGCGCGGCCGCCATAGCCGCGGGATCGACCGAGCACTCAACGTAGCCCAGCTCAAGCCGGTCAAGCAGCTCGTCCTGCGTGAGCATGTCATCCACCGAGAGCCCACCCTGTGCCACCGAAAGGCGTGCCGAGAAGCGCATGCCCTCGGCAAGCAGGGTCGACGAGGGAACGCCTTCACCCACCAGGGGGCGAAGCGCATGCACGAACGTGGTGCCGTAGTCGATGGACTGCCGCACGGCGACCGAGGTGGACGAGATGATCTTGCCGCGGCTCTTCATGCAATCGACCAACTGGTCGCAGATGGCAGCGCGGTCAAGCGCGGCGATGTCGTTTGCGCGGTCAAAGAGACGTCCAAACGACTTGTCCGAGTCTGCCATGGCGCTGGTCACAAAGAGCGCGCGGGCGAAAAGGGCTGCCTCGTCGGTGCGCGTGCCATCCACAACGTCGAGGTCGCAGTACACGTACCGGGCACTTCCGTCCTGTGTGACCATCCGCTCCGCTCCAGGCAGGTCAAGCGCAAGCGGGGTCACGCCGGCGAGAAGCGCGGTGGTCGGGTCGAGCGGAACCTGCGCAAGCGTCAGACCGCCGCACCACGTGTGGCACGCGAACGACGCCGTGGAAAGGGCACGCACGCCTCCCACGGCAACGGCGACATCGTCGCCGTTCACGCCTGTCTCCGCAAGTCCCTCGTACACGGACTCGAGAGCCGCAGTCGAGGAGGCCTCCGGTCCGGACGGAAGGTCAAGCATATGCACGCGGAAGCCCACGTCCGTAAGACCGCGACGGATGGCCTCCACAACGTCTGCGGGCGCCTCGGGAACGGACGCCAGCGCAGCCGCACGAGGCTTGCCAACGTAGGCGCGCAGGTCATTGCCCATGGTGCCAACGAGGTCATCGCCAACTCGGGCGTCAAGGGAGTTGCCACGGAGGTTGACCCACTGGCGCTTTGCGCGGATGCGCACGGGACCATCGTCCTTCTCGGCACCGTTTGGCTGCTCGTCCTGAGTGTTGTCGCTCACAAAAGCCCCCTCTCCCAAAGTAGCTGTCCAGACTCGCTGGCCACCTGCTCGAAGGTCCTGTTTCGAATGTCGATGGTGATGTCGGCCGCCTGCTGGTAAAGCGGGCGACGGTGGCGGAAGAGCGCCTGCGCGTGCGAGACGTCACCCAAATCGGGCCGCCGCTCCGGGCAGCGCATCTGACGCAGCGAGTCGGAGAGGTCGCCATCGAGGTAGACCACCACGCCCATGCGATGCATGAGCACGCAGTTCTCGGGCCTCTCGACCACTCCCCCGCCGCAGCTCACAAGCAGCGACTTGCGAGAAGCCAGCCCCTCAAGGACCCGGGTCTCCTCGTCGCGAAAGCCCTCCTCGCCACGCGAGGCAAAGACGTCGCACACGCTCATGCCCAGAGCACGCTCGACCATCTGGTCTGTGTCCACGTAGGGCCGGCAGAAGAGCTTGCCCAGGTTGCGTGCGAGGGTAGATTTGCCTGCGCCAAGAAACCCCACGAAGAAGATGTGGTCGCAGCCCTCGTGGATGACGTAACCCTCGCCCAAAACTCGCTCTTCCTTGCTCCCGTACGTACCTGACGCGCTCGATTCTAGCACCCGCCACTGCTGCCAGACGTAGCGCTGGTCTCGCCCTCGAACTCGACACCACGCAACACGACAGCCTCCCCCAACCGGAAGAGCTGCGTGTACCAGAGGTCGCGGCGCGACTGCGGTCGCACCAGAATGGTGCGCACGCCCGCAAGGTTGCCGGCAAGGACGTCCGTGAAGACCTGGTCGCCCACGATGATAGTCTGCTCGGGCCCCACGCCCATGCGGGCCATGGCCACCCATGCCGAGAAGGGCGCCGGCTTCATGGCATGATCCACCACGGGACAGCCGAGCTCGCACGCGGAGGCAGCGACCTCGCCCGAGTGGAAGTTGTTCGAGAGCATGCACGTTGCTATGCCCGCGGAGCGCAGGCGCTCGAGCCACGCCTTGACGGCGGGAGGCGCCACATGCGTGTCCCTGGGGACGCAGGTGTTATCACGGTCGAGAAGGACAAGGCGCACGCCGGCCGCAACAAGCTCGTCCACATCGATGAGGTCGACCGAGGCAACATAGCGCGTGGCCCGGAAGGGCGAGAGAATCCCTCGGGACATGTCGCTCACGCTCCCGAGTTCTGGGCAATGACCTGCTGGTGCTGCTCGTACGTCTCAGAGAAGGCGTGCACGGAGCTCGTGATGTAGAAGTAGTAGTAGCCGGTGTCGTCGGGGTTGGCGGCAGCCGTGAGAGAGGCCAGGCCTGGGTTGCAGACGGGCGTGGGCGTGAGCCCCATGTTGGTATAGGTGTTGTAGGGGTCGTCCTGCGTCAGGTCGTCTGCAGTGACCTCACGACCAAGCGTGTAGGCAAGCGTCGCGTCGCTCTGGAGTGGCATGCTCGCCGCAATGCGGTTGTAGAAGACAGACGAGACAAGCGGGCGGTCATCGTCGGTCAGGGCTTCCTTCTCGATGATGGAAGCCATGGTGAGCACGTCGTAGTTGGTGAAGGACCTGCCGTAGCGCGCCTCGAGCGTCTGCCGGGCGGTGTCGAGGTCGAGGGTGGCAACCTCGGCCTGGTACTGGTCGAGCATCGCACGGATGATCGAGTCTGCCGTGACGGTCTGCCCGGCGAAATCGTAGGTCTTCGGGAAGAGGAAGCCCTCCAGCGAGTCGTTTGCCGCCTCGGAGAGGAAGGGGTAGTCCGCCACGTAGTTGGATGCCTTGGCCTGGGCGATGAAGTCGCTCGAGGAGATGCCGAACTTCTCCTCAACGAGTGCGGCAACCTGCGCCACGGTATAGCCCTCGGGCACCTGCAGGGTCGAGGCGGTAGAGTTGGGACCTGCCATGAGCTGGTCAATCACGTTCGAGACGGACGAGCCCGTGAGCAGCGAGTACGTGCCGCTCTTGAGCTTCTGGTCGGCGTTTTGCTTCTGGACCTCCTGCACAAAGGCCGAGGAGTCCGAGATGACGCCGGCCTGTTGGAGAATCGAGGCGATGTTCGCGGTGCTCGAACCGTCGGGGATGGTAACCTCGACCTCCTGTCCGGCTGCTACCTGCGGTTCGTTGGTGTTGGAACCCTGGCTAAGCCTGGGGAGCACGAGCACGAAGAAGAGGGCGACAAAGGCCGCAACGCCAGCGAGAACGGCCACAAGGATGGCGACGCCCTTGGGGCCGTTGCCACGCCCGCCCCCAGAGCCGCGGCGCGGCGAGCCGTTCGCACGGGCACGCCTGGTTGCTGCGGCGGTCCGCGCCGAGAGGTGGCTCGTCGTGCCACCGATAGCACCGGTAGACCCCGGCGCAGGAGTGCTCATGCGAGCCGCGGGGCGGCCCTGCATGGGGGTAGGCTGCGCCTGGGTGCGCGGAGAGGCACCCGTCCCCTGCTGAGTCGCATCGGTGCGGAAGTGCGCCGCGCGGCGATGCGGACTTTGGTTGCTTTGGTTGTTCGTGGGCATGTCGTTTGCCTCTCAGACGGTAGGTTGCGCCTGTCGAGCATCAAGCCAGGCCTGCAAGAAGAGCGACGCGGCGACCATGTCTACCTTGCCGCGCATGGACTTCTCGGAAAGCCCCTGCTCGCGCAGGATGCGCTTGGCCTCTGCGGAGGAGAGCCTCTCGTCCTCAAACTCGAGGGGCAGGCCCGTTGCGGCGGCAATGCGCTCGGCCACTGCGCGGACGCGCTGTGCCTGGGGCCCCTCCTCCCCCGCCATCGTAAGCGGGCGCCCGCAGACGAGAACCTCGGGTTCCCAGTCCTCCAGCACCCTGCGGAAGCTGCGCGCGACCGAGGAGACCTCGGCCGCCGGAAGCACGCACACCGGCGTGGCGATACGACCCTGGGAGTCGCTCACCGCCACGCCGACGCGTGTCTCGCCAATGTCGAGCGCCAGGGCTCGCACCTATGCCCCAAGGGCAGCCTTGGCTGCGTCCAGGGCAGCGGCGATGCCGGAGGCGTCGGAGCCGCCGGCCTGAGCCATGTTGGGCCTGCCGCCGCCGCGGCCGCCCACGAAGCCGGCGATCTGCTTGATGATGTTGCCAGCCGAGAAGCCCGCGGCAACCGCGGTCTCGGTGCCGGCGGCGAGGAGCGCCACCTTGCCGTCGGGCGTGGTGGAGGCCACGACGCAGGCGACGGGCTCGCCCTTGGCTCCGTCGCGGATGGAATCCCAAACGGAGCGCAGGTCCTTGCCAGAGATGCCATCGAGCTTGGCGAAAACGCAACGATAGGCACCAAGGTCGGCAGCGTTGCGCAGTGCGGCAGACACGACGTCGCCCGAGGCGGCACCCTTGGCCACGCCGATGCTGTGCTTGGCCTCGCGCAGCTCGTCGCGCATCTGGGAGACGCGCTCGGGCAGGTCGGCGGGACGGCACTTGAGGGTAGCCGCCGCCTCATCCATGAGCGCGAGCCTCTCGTCAACATACTCGATTGCGCCCATCGAGGTCACGGCCTCGATGCGGCGGGCGTTGGATCCCACGGAGCTCTCGGAGACGATCTTGAAGAGCCCCAGGTCCGCGGTGTTGCGCGCGTGGGTGCCGCCGCAGAGCTCGCGCGAGAAGGGCTTGTCGGAGCTGCCCGTCGAGACCACGCGCACGCGCTCGCCGTACTTCTCGCCAAAGAGCGCCACGGCGCCCGAGGCCTTGGCCTCGTCGATGCCCATGACCTCGGTCACGATGGGCTCGGCAGCGAAGATCTCGGCGTTGACCATGCCCTCGACGCGCTCGAGCTCGTCTTTGGTCATGGCCTCGAAGTGCGTGAAGTCGAAGCGCAGGCGGTCGGGCGCCACAAGCGAGCCGGCCTGGCTCACGTGGTCACCCAGGACCTTCTTGAGGGCGGCGTCGAGCAGGTGCGTCGCGGTGTGGTTGCGGCGGATGAGCTCGCGGCGACCGTGGTCGACCACGGCGGTCACGCGGTCGCCCACCGAGATGGCGCCGTCGGTGACCTCGGCCACGTGGCCCACGAGGCCACCCTCGTGGTGCAGCGTGTTGGTCACGCGAGCGGGGCCCACGATGCCGGTGTCGCCCACCTGGCCGCCCATCTCGCCGTAGAACGGCGTGCGGTCGAGCACGAGCTCCACCTGGTCGCCCGTGGCGGCCTCGTGAACCGACTCGCCGTCGCGGACGATGGCGACGACCTCGCAGCCGGAGAGCTCGTCGTGGTCGTAGCCATCGAACTCGGTCGCGGGGAGGTTGTCGGAAAGGGCGACCCAGACGTTGTTGGCCTTGCCCCACGCGTCACGGTTGGCCGTGGCGCGGGCACGCTCGCGCTGGGCCTCCATGGCGGCGTCGAACGCGTCCATGTCAACGGAGTGGCCAGCCGCACCCGCAATCTCGCGGGTGAGGTCGATGGGGAAGCCGTAGGTGTCGTGCAGGGTGAAGGCAACGTCACCCGAGAGGGGCTCGCCTTCGCCGAGGCGGGAGAGCTCGGCCTTGAGCTGCTCCTCGCCGTTGTCGAGGGTCGCGCCAAAGCGCTCCTCCTCGGCGTTGATGATGCCGTCGATCAGCGCCTGCTGCTCAACGAGCTCGGGATAGGTGTCGCCGAGAAGACGCGTGACCTCGTGGGCGTAGGTGTTGAGGAACTGGCCCTTGATGCCCATGAGGCGACCGTGGTAGACGGCGCGACGAAGCAGACGGCGCAGCACGTAGCCGCGGCCCTCGTTGGAAGGCAGGATGCCGTCGCCGATCATGAAGGTGACGGCGCGGGAGTGGTCGGCAACGATGCGCAGGCTCTTGTCGGTGGTCGCGGAGTCGTGGTAGCGCACGCCCGCGAGGCCCTCGCCCACGCCGATGAGGGTGCGCAGGATGTCGCCCTCGTAGTTGGAGCCCTCGTGCTGCATGATGGCAGCGATGCGCTCGAGGCCCATGCCGGTGTCGATGTTGCGGTGCGGGAGCTCCGGCATGGAGCCGTCCTCCTGGCGGTCGTACTGCGTGAAGACGAGGTTCCAGAACTCGAGGTAGCGGTCACCGTCGTCTCCGGGCTTCTCGCCCTCGAACTCGGGACCCTGGTCAAAGTAGATCTCGGAGCAGGGGCCGCAGGGGCCGGTGGGGCCGGCCGCCCAGAAATTGTCCTCCTCGCCCAGGCGCGAGATGTGGTCGTAGGGGACGCCCTGCTTGTGCCAGAGCTCGATGGCCTCCTCGTCGTCCTTGAAGACGGTCATGTAGAGGCGGTCCTTGGGGAGGCCGAGGTGCTCGGGCGAGGTGATGAACTCGTAGGCCCACTCGATGGCGTTGGCCTTGGTGTAGCCGCCAAACGAGAAGTTGCCCAGCATCTCGAAGAACGAGAGGTGGCGTGCGTCGCCGATGTTGTCGATGTCGTTGGTGCGCAGGCACTTCTGGCAGGAGCAGGCGCCAATCTCCTTCATGGTCTTGGTGCCCTGGTAGTACTCCTTGAACTGGTTCATGCCGGCGTTGGCAAGAAGCAGCGACGGATCATCTGGCACAAGCGAGGAGGATGGGTAGAGCTTGCAGCCCTTGCCCTGGAAGAAGGTGAGAAAGTCCTCGCGGATCTCTGCCGTGGTCATGGTCTTGTAGTCAGACGCGCTCATGTCTCTCCTCGTCTGTGGACGACGCCTGGGAACTGGCCGCGGAACCAGCTTTGCCATCGTCCTGCTTGTTGGTTGCAACGTTCCTATTTTTACTCATATCGGCCGCGTACACAGCGTTTTCATGGTCATTGCTTACGGTTTTTGCGGCATCGCGTGCTCGCGACCAAGCTGATGAGGTCACGAGGCGCGTGCTCTCGAAGAATTTCTCGTCGTCAAGGGCATCAAAGACGGCTACCACGTTGCCTTGGGCATCGCGGTGCGGCGTGCTCTGGAAGAGCGCCCCGTCCTCGGAGACAAGCTGACGCTTGGTGCGCGTCTCGAAGTAGTAGACAAAGACGCCGCGGATGGCGGCCGTGAGCGGGATGGCGAGGACCATGCCCACGATGCCGCCCAGGCAGTTGCCTATCACGATGCCCACGATGGAGAGGACGGGATGGATCTTGACCGCCGAGCGCATGATGAGCGGCGAGATGACGTTGTCCGTCACGTTTGCCGCAATCACCATCACCAGGAGCGACCAGAGCGCAAGCCAGGGGCTCTCGAAGAGGGCAAGCAGCGTGGCAAGCGCCGCCGAGACAAACGGGCCGATCACGGGAACAAAGTGCATGAAGAACGTGATGATGCCGATGAGGCCCGCGTAGGGGTGGCCGAGAAAAGTAAGCCCAAGCCACACGGCAACGCCGTTGATGAACGAGCAGATGAGCTGCCCGCGCATGTAGCCGCCCATGGAGCGGCTCATGACGGCAAGGAGCAACGTCATGTCATCCTTGCGAGAGGGGCCGGCGATCATGGCAAGCTCGCGCGCGATCACGGGGTAGTCCTTGGCAAACCAATACGCAAGGATAAGCGCTAGGAAGAAGTTCACAAGGTTGTCCAGGGTATCGAAGAGCCCCGTGACGGCGCCGTTCGAGAGCTGGCGCACCGTGTCGGACGCCATGGAGCTGCCAGCGGACGAGACGGTCTGGACAAGGGAGTTCACCATGTTCTGGAGCTGCTCGTTGTCCGAGCTGCCGTAGCTCTCCCAGAAGTTGGAGAGGGCATCCTGGATGCTTCGCACGTAGCTGGGGACCTGGCGAAGCACCTCGACGGACTGCTGGACAAAGGTGCCGCCGAGAACCACGATGACGGCCGCGAGCACCGCGAGCACCACAAGAAGCGAGACGAGTGCCGCGAGCGCCCTTGGGACATGACGGTCCTCAAGCGCATTGGTGATGGGGCTGCAGATGAAGCCGATGATGATGCCCATGAGCAGCAGCTCGACGGCGTCGCCGATCGTCGAGAGTCCGCGAACGGCGAGCACGAAGACGGCGATGGCGCCCACGATTGCCCAGGCGACCACCAGCCGCCTGCGCCAGGTGGCGTACTTCTCGTCAGCGTCCTTGTTTCCCACCTGCGCTCCCCTCACTGTCGAACACCACATTGTAGCAAGGTGGGGCGAGAAGGCCGTTGGCGGATGACGGGCGAGCAACGCCGACGGACAGAAAGCGGCGCCGAGGCCGCAGCCCCGGCGCCGTGTCCGTAGCCACAAGAAGTGCCACGAGACGCTACTTGCTCATGAGGCCCTCTGGGTCGATCTTGTCCTGCACGCGACGGAGCGTGCGGCGCAGGAGGCGCGAGACCTGCACCTGCGAGATACCCAGGCGCTGGGCAATCTCGACCTGCGTCATGCCTTCAAAGAAGCGCATGCGGATGACGTCCTTCTCGCGCGGCGAGAAGCCCCGGATGGCGTCCTCGAGGACGATGCGGTCGTCTGACGCGGCGAGGTCCTCGTCCTCGGTGGCGTAGTGGTCGATGACCGAGGGCGCGTCGTCGTCATCCGAGGAGCCGCCGCCCTCGAGCGGCACGGAGCTGTAGGCGCTCGAGGACTCCATGGCCTCAAGGACGTCGTCGACGCTCGCGCCCACGCGCTTGGCGATCTCCTCGACGGAGGGGCTGCGCGAGAGCTCGTTGGTGAGCTCGTCGTTGGCCTGGTTGACCTTGGCGGAGAGCTCCTGCAGGCGCCTTGGCACGCGGACCGACCAGCCCTTGTCACGGAAGTGGCGCTTTATCTCGCCCAGGATGGTTGGGGTGGCGTAGGTGGTGAACTCGAGGCCGCGCGACGGGTCGAAGCGGTCGATGGCCTTGATGAGTCCGATGGTGCCCACCTGGATGAGGTCGTCCAGGGGTTCTCCCCTGTTCTTGAACTTTGACGCGAGGAAGCGGACGAGGTTGAGGTGGCTCACGATGAGCTGGTCGCGGACATCGGGGTCTCCCGTTGCCTTGTACTGGCGGAAGAGCTCGCGCGTGCGGTCCTTATCCCAGGCGGCTTTGCCCTTTGGCGTGCGGTGGAGCGAGCGGTGGCGAGCCCTCTCGGCACGCGCCTCCGAGGCCTCGCGCGCGGAGCGCTCCTCCTCGGTCTCCGTCACGCTGCCCGTTGTGTTCGCAGCCTCCTGCGCATTCGTGGTGCTGGCGCTAGGCATGCTGCACGCCCATTCTCTTGGAGAGGTGCAGCGTGCGACCGTCCTCCGAGATGTTGAAGTCATCGCACACGGCGCCGAGAAGCACCTCGACGAGGTCGATGGGCTGGGGCTCGCCGGAAGGGTCGGTGGCCTCGTCGGGGTCCTCGTCACCAAGGGAGAAATCCGCGGTCATGCCGTCGGGCGCAAGGCCAAAGACGATGTCGCAGGTGGCAGGCCTGGTTGCGCAGGCGTAGACAAAGCCCTCCTCGGCGGCCATACGTACGTCCTCGACGTCGTCGACGCTCATGTCACAGCAGACGGCAAGGTTGGAGGCGGTCATGCGGACCGCCCGGGCGAAGCGCGCCTCAGCGGGCACGCTGAGCTTGACGATACTGGTACTAGGCATTGTTCTCCTCGCCATCTGCCGCGGTCTCCGGGGTGGAGACGGGAGCGGCGTGCTTGGGTTTGTGGGGCTGCTTCTCGGCGGACGGGGCAGGGTCTGCGGCAGGAGCGGGGTCTGCGGCAGGAGCGGGGTCTGCGACCTCAACCGGCGCGTAGGTCACGTACGCGGTGGCGCGCTGCTGGCCGCGGTCGGGGTTCTCCTCGACCTTCTCGTCACTCTTGCTCACGGCCTCCTCGAGGCGTGCCTGGGGCGCCTCGCCCTTGCCCACGAGCTTGGAGACTGCGCCGGCAACGGCACCGGCAGCTCCCGCGACGCCCTTGCTCACCGTGTCCGTCACGGCCGAGGCCGTGCCCGTAACCGTGGAGACGTCGCCCAGGATGGTGTTGAGGCTGTCGAGGCTCTGGGTGGCACCGTCGATGGTCTCCCCGGCCTTGATGAGGAGCGGGTTGACCTGCTTCATGGCAGGGTCAAGGTCGTCGACCATGCCGTCCACCTTGGCAATGATAGGCTGCACCTGCGCGATGGTCTCGTTTGCCGAGGTAGTAACCTCATCGACCGAGGCGCGCGCCTTACGGATGGTGAGCGCGAGCTCGACCACGGCCCAGATGGCAACAACGACAAGCACGACAAGGGCTATGTCCAGAGGACTCATCTTGTGTCCCTTCTCCTGCGACGCCCCCTTGTGTTGTCGGGCGCGGCGCACCACACGTACGCCGACATTCTACCCGTTTGGATGGACTTGGTCGCCTGCCAGACACCTGTCGGATGGCGAGACGCGCCGAGCATGCGCGGCATGGCGGGGCGACGCCACAACGGCGACTTTGTACGGGGTTGCTGCTATAACTGGCCCTGTGGCGCCAAGGTCTCACCGGAGCCCGCTTCTCTCTGCCCAGAACGAAGCCGGGCCTCGAAAAAACGCACACCAAAACGACCGGTTACTACCAGTTTCCTGGGAAAACGTCGCTGAGAAGAGCCCGCCATTGTTTTGGTGTGCGCTTTTGTCCGACGGGGGCCTCGCAACCCCTGGCGCCAGCCGCGCCCCCCCGGCGCCTACGCGCGCGTGCCCTCGAACTGCATGCGGTAGTACCGCGCATAAGTGCCACCGCGTGCAAGCAGCTCCTCGTGCGTCCCCCGCTCGACCACGCGCCCGGCATCGATTGTCGCGATTTCGTCGGCATCCTTAATGGTCGAGAGCCGATGCGCAATCACGATGGTCGTACGCCCGCGGGAGAGCGACGCGAGCGACTCCTGCACCGCGTGCTCGGACTCATTGTCCAGGGCCGAGGTCGCCTCATCCAAGATGAGGATCTTCGGGTTCTTGAGAAAAACGCGCGCGATGGCGATACGCTGCTTCTGTCCGCCCGAAAGTCGAGTGCCCCTCTCCCCCACCTGGGTCTCGTAGCCATCGGGCAGCGTCTTGATGAACTCCGCGATGTTGGCCTTCTCGGCAGCGCTCTCTATCTGCGCCATGGTCGCGTGCGGGTTGCCGTAGGCGATGTTCTCGGCGATGGTTCCGTCAAAGAGATAGACCTCCTGCTGCACAATGCCAATGGCCTCGCGCAGGCTCCGCTGCGTGACCGAGCGCACGTCCTGTCCGTCGATGGTGATGGAGCCGGAATCAACGTCGTAGAAGCGCGGGAGAAGCGCACAGGTGGTGGACTTGCCGCCGCCGGACGCCCCCACCAGGGCAATGGTCTCGCCGGGGCGGATGTCCAGGTTGAGGCCACGAATGACCTCGGGGTTCTCGCCAGCGCCCTTGCCTTCCCCGTCCTCATACGCAAAGTGGACATCGTGGTACGAGATGGCGCCCTCGGTTACCTTGAGCGCCGGCGCGCCGGGGGCGTCCTCGATCTCGGGCTGGGAGTCGACCATCTCCTTGAAGCGGCGGAAACCGGCGATGGCCTTCTGGAAGGTCTCGGTGAAGTTGAGGATGTTCTCGATGGGCGCGGTGAAGAGCGAAATGTAGAGGGCGTAGGTGGCGAGGTCGGTGGCCTCCATCTGGCCCTGGGAGATGAGCCAACCGCCCATCACCACGATGAGCGTGTAGAGGATGCCCATGAGCGCGGCAATCCCGGCCTGGTAGCGCCCCATGGCGCGATACATGCGAACCTTGGAGTCAAGGTAGGCCTCGTTGCTCTCGCGGAACTTCTCGCGCTCCACGTCCTCGGCGGCAAAGCTCTTGACCACGTGCACGCCGGAAAGACTGTCCTCGAGGCGCGAGTTCACGTTTGAGATGCGCACGCGGTTCTCGCGAAAGACGGCCTTCATCTGGAGGTTGGCGCGCAGGTTGTAGACCACGAGGACGGCGAGAACAACACCCAGGCAGGCGGTGAGGGGCACGTTGATAAACGAGAGTATGACGAACGAGCCCACGACCTCGATGAAGCCGATGAGCAGGAACTCCGGACCGTGGTGGGCCGCCTCGGAGATGTCGAAGAGGTCACTCACCAGACGGCTCATGAGGTCGCCGGACTTGTTTCGGTCAAAGAACGAGAGGCTCATGCGCTCGTAGGCGTCAAAGAGGTCCTCGCGCATGCGGCTCTCCATGCGCGCGCCCATGACATGGCCCCAATAGGCCACAAAGTAGCGGCACCCAAAGCGCACGGCGTACATGACGACAAAGCCAACGAGAAGGTAGAGAAGCGCAGAGGTGATAGCATCCGGACCTTCCCGGAAGAGACCTCCCGTAAGCGTGCGGAGGATCTGCGGGAAGGCGAGGTCGATGCCGGCGACGACGATGGCACAGATGATGTCGGCGATGAAGAGATGCATCTGACCGGCGTAGTAGCCGAGAAAACTGGAGAAGAGACCGCGGCGACGGTGCGCCGTGGACCTAGAAGTACCGTTGCCCATGCGTGAGGTTCCTATCTGCGATGCGAATGTTGTCCGCGCGACATCATAGCGGATGGGGCGGGATGTCGACACGCCGAGGCAGAGACGGGGGACGTGAAGGCTGCGGAAACCGCCGCTTCGGCGCCGTTCTGGCGCCAGAGGGCGCGTCTCCGCAGCCGGTTGGGGCAAAAGCGCACACGAAAACGATCTGGGCTTCTCGCCAGGCGCGTTTTCCCAGGAAGCTGGTAGTGACCAGTCGTTTTGGTGTGCGCTTTTGCGGGCCGGGGAGATCCCCAGGCCGGCATTGAACGGCCGGAGCGCCTGCTGACCGGGCGCCTGCCGACTGCATACGAAACCCGCTCTACGGCGTCATCCCGGCGCCAAAGGAACGCCCCCGCCACAAAGACACACGAACCGGGATCGGCGCGGTGCCGACCCCGGTCGCTGGGACGCGCTGGGATTTAGGAGGAAGAATGACGCGTCCCTACTAGGAACCCCTCATCCCCGAGGGGACCTGCCCGACCACAAGGGAGAGTGCGGCCGGGCAGGGAGGGTGGGGCTAGTCGTCCAGCTTGGTCAGAGGATCGACACCATACTTCTTCGTACGATCGTCCGAGATCTTTCCGGAGTAATTGAGGCCGTAGGCGAAGTCGTACGTGTTGCCATCCGCATCGGTGTAGCACTCCATGTCGCGGGAGACATCCTCAAGCTGCTTCTCGACGTCAAGCATGTCCTTGGGCATCTGCATGGGAAGCAGGCCGGAGGGCTCGTCGAGACCCGCAACAATGCGGCACGCTGCCTCAGTAGAGCCAGACATGGAGACAAGAATCGCATCAACCTCAGGCTCAAACTCGTGGACGCACATCGGCTGCGTGATGTCGAGGATCACGATGCAGGGCTTACCGGCCTCCTTAGCGAGCGCCGCCGCCTCGAGAATCTGGTCGAGCTGATACTCGTTGGTGATGTCGGAGGTGCGGCCGTAGTAGCTGCGGTTCTCGATCTCGACACCCTTGGCAGTCTCGTGCTCGGCCCACTTGGAGCCGTCGGCAGGATCGCCAGCAATCGAGGTCTGGCGCACATACTCGGAGTCGGCGGTGTAAGGACGATACTGCAGCGAGAGCGGGATGTAGTTGCCGTCCGCATCCTGAGAGGATCTGGGGTCTGCGTTGCTCGGGGCCTTGGCGCAGACGAGCACGCAGTCGACGTCCGCGATGTCAGCAGCAGTGAGGCGCGTAAGATCGTCGAGCGTAGGCGTCGCATTGCCAGTCTTCTCGTCCACCGGACCGGTCAGGGTCTCAGCAAGCGTATCGGTGACGACATCGAAGTACTTCTTGAGTGTGCCTTCCGACAGGGGGAGCTCACACGAGGCCGGAGTCTCGGCACGGCCGCCCATGAAGCCAGCGCCGACGAAGGACTTGGAGAACCTCATAGGAACGTAGACCTTGGGCTTTGTTCCCTCGGATCCAGCCTTGATGGCGTTGCCATGGTTCTTGAGCATTACGATGCCCTTGACCTGGTCAGCAAGCGCTTCTTCCTTCGTTGCGTCATCGCCCTTGTCGACCTCGGAGCGCGTGTCATCGACGTTGACGTAGGGATCCTCGAAGATTCCGGTGTTGAAGTAGCTGAGCAGCAGGCGCTTCGCGGAGTTCTTGAAGTTCTCTTTCGCCTTGTCCTCACCAAGCTCGTCCTTCATGTCGTTGTACGCCGAGACGAGAAGTGTGGGGTCATTGCAGCCGCCCATCTGGTCAACGCCGACGGAGACGGACTTGGATGCGCGCTTTGCCGGCGTCCAGACATTGGTGTCCTCGAGGCCCCAGCAGGTAGCCATACCTGCGCCAGGGTCGTTGAGGACTGCCCAGTCGGTGCACGCAGAACCGGCAAACCCAAAGCGGTTGCGGAGAAGCTCGGTAACCTTGTACTCGGAGAATCCGGAGCCGACCAGCTCGCCGTACTCGTTATCCTCGTCGAAGGCGATGGTGTAGGAGGTCATGATCGAAGACGCGCAGCCGGTCTTGCCGTCGAGCTTGAAGGCGCCGTCAACGAACGGAATCATGCAGGCTTCGAAGTTCTTGCCGGGATAAATGGCGAACTTTCCGCCGTCCTTGTGACCCTCTCGTCCACCTTCACCGGGAGCCTCGGCAGGCCAGTGCTTGACCATGGCGGCAAGGGAGTCCTTACCCCAACCCAGATCGTTGCCATTCTCGTCGGTCGTTGACTGCATGCCGTCAATGAATGCCTTGCAGGTATCACGCGAGAGCGCCGGGTCCTCGCCAAAGGTCCCCGAGAAACGCGTCCAGCGAGGATCGGAAGCGACATCGGTCTGGGGGCCAAGGAACATGGAGATGCCCATGAGACGCAGATCGTGCGCGATGCCAGCACCAGCCCTCTTTGCCACCTCCGGATCAAAGGTTGCGGCAAGAGCAAGGTTGCCCGGCCAGTCAACGCAGTTCTTACCGTTGCGGGGGTCAGACGAGAAGTTGATTGGAATCTTGTTGTCGGACGCCTCGACATATGCTTGCATGGCGTTTGCCCATGTTGCCTGCTTGAAGGCAGGGTACGCGGATGCAGCGTTGAGAACTGCGCGAACGTTGCCATCAAGGAACTGCTTCTGCTCGTCGGTCACCGAGCAGTCTTCTTCGACCTTGCTCTGGTGGCCCGAGAAGCACATGAGGCCGGCAATCTGCTCGATGGAGAGTCGGCCAGCGAGGTCCTCAGCACGCTCTTCGGCAGTAAGACGCCAGTCCTCGTAAGGAACCAGCTCGCCCGTGCCCTCGAAGTCCTTGAACGCGTAGCCGTCCTTCTCGATGAGCTTGAGGCCCGAATCGGGCGAATACGAGAGCTGCTTGCCATCGCCGTTGTCGACCACGGTGTAGCCAAAGTCCGTCGCAGTCTCGGTGTAGCCGTTGCCCTTCTTGTTCGCGGCGTCCGTGCTTGTCGCGGAGCCACCCGTCGAGCAGCCCGCAAGTCCTGCGAGCACCGCCGCGGCAGCCGAACCGGCCAGGAAGTTCCTGCGCGTCAGGTTGCTTTGCATATCTCTTCTCCTCTTGTCGTGCGGTCCCCCTCCCACAGGGGGCCGCAGCCTTCCCTCCGCACGGTCAAAAGACCGTGGCAATTCCCGCGATTAACGTCAGACCTACGAGCGAGGCGCTCCCAACGCCCGCCCACGTGGCCCATGAGACAAAGGGACTGTCCCTTTGTCTCATGTGGCTATTAGCCGTAGAAGTCGAAGTTGATGGTGTCGAAGTCGGCGATGCCGAAGTCTGCGGCGTTACCCTCAAGCGTGTTCTTGTCGACAACCTTGAGCGTGATGTCCTTGGACGAGAGGTGCAGCGTGATCTGGTCCTCGGTGCCCTCCCAGGTGCCGGTATCAGTCAGGAGGTCAGCGTGAGCCTCGAGGGGCTTGACCTCGCAGGTGCCGTCGTCGGAAAGGTTGACGTCGAGCATCTGCTCGCTGCCGCCGGCGGTGCCATAGACGGTCTGGCCGGTAATCTCGACGGAGCCACGCCACTGACCAGCGTAGGCCTTGTTGGCGTCGAACTCGGAGCTGGAGCTATCGCTCGACGAGCTGGACGTTGTGCTCGTGCTGCTCGTGGTCGTGGAGGACGACGAGCTGGCAGACGAAGTCGACGAGCCGCCACACGCCGCAAGCGGCATGCAGAGCGTTGCGGCAAGAAGACCTGCAACCAGTACCTGCTTCTTCATGCTTTGTTCCTTCCCCTCTGGCCGGACTCTGCCCAGCCATCCCGCGCACCGCAATCGGTGCGCCTTGCTCGAGAGTCATTACAAATCGATGACCTCTCAAATGAGGGGAACCGTACTAACCTGTCGTTTTTCTGGCGTGTCCTGCAAGCTGAAACGGCAGACGGAAGAGCCAGACGGTAGCGCGAGAAGCGGCGAACGGCAGCCGCCCGCGATTATTCCTCGCGCGAGGCGTCCTCGGTGCCGGCGGCATCGGCGCCGGTGGCGTCCGCGCCGTTCTCGCCCGTAGCCACGGAGCCCGTGACGTCCTGGTCACCGCCGTCTGCCGGCTGGGGCTGAAGCCCCGCCCGGTCACGCGCCGTGGCCTCGACGCGCCAGGCCTCCCAGCCACGGGGGCTGGGATGATAGAACGCGCCGCGCTCAAGACCCTCGGGCAGGTAGCGTTGCTCGACCCAACCCGCGGGATAGTCGTGAGGATAGAGGTAGGGACCGTACTCGTCCGAGCCAGGGCGGCGCCTGTCGCGCAGGTAGCTGGGCACCTCTCGGCGCGGACCCTCGCGGACCTCCTTCAGGGCGGCATCTATCCCCGCCTCCGCAGCGTTCGACTTTGGCGCCAGGGCCATGTACTCGACAGCCTGCGCAAGGTTGATCCGACACTCGGGAAGGCCAATGACCTCGGTCGCCTTGAATGCGGCCTCGGCGACGAGAAGCGCCTGCGGATCCGCATTGCCGATGTCCTCTGACGCGAGGATGAAGATGCGGCGCGCAATGAACTTGATGTCCTCGCCCGCGTCGATCATGCGCGCCAGCCAGTAGAGCGCGGCGTCGGGATCGCTTCCGCGCATGGACTTGATGAAGGCGGAGATGATGTCGTAGTGCATGTCGCCAGACTTGTCGTAAGGCAGGCCACGGCGAGGATTTGCCTCCAGAACGTGATCGCACGTGATGCGCACGGGCTCCTCCGGCGTGGCGGTACCAGCCGGAGCTGCCATCTGGCTTGCCAGTTCAAGTGAGGTGAGAGACGCACGACCGTCGCCGCCGGCAAGGGTGACTATCTCCTCGAGGGCGTCGTCGTCGAGTGTGAAGGCGCCCTTGAGGCCGTACTCCGAGGTCACCGCGCGGCGAACGATGGTCCGGATGGACTCGTCGTCGAGAGGCTCGAGCTCAACCACGCGCGAGCGCGAGAGCAGCGCCGAGTTCACCTCGAAATAGGGGTTCTCGGTGGTGGCTCCCACCAGGACCACGGTACGGTCCTCGACGGCATGCAGCAGCGCATCCTGCTGCGAGCGGTTGAAGCGGTGTATCTCGTCCACGAAGAGAATCGTGCGGCGGCCAAGGGAGAGCAGGCGGCTCTCGGCGGCGTCTATCTCGCGGCGAAGGTCCTTGACCGTCCCCGTGATAGCCGAAACCTCGACGAACTCCGCGTGCGTCGTGTTGGCGATGATGTGCGCCAGCGTGGTCTTGCCCGTGCCGGCCGGCCCGTAGAGGATCACCGACGACAGCGTGTCATGCTCGATCGCGGTGCGAAGCCAGCTGCCGGGGCCGACGGCGTCGGTCTGGCCCACGTACTCGTCAAGGGTCTGGGGGCGCATGCGCGCGGCGAGAGGGGCGTTCATCGTGCGCTTGTAGCGCTCTATGTTGGTGAAGAGGTTGTCCATGGTGTCGATTGTAGCCCAGGGCGACAGCGCGACGACTGCGGGAGCGGGGTGGCCGCGGCGACGAGGCGACGGCGGGGCTGCGGCCGGGGCGGTGGGGGCGCGACGGCAAGGCGGCCCTTCTCGGCAAAAACTGCGGGTTAATTGCAGCGCACCGAGAAGCCACAAGCCTTCTACCTGCGGTTATTCTCGGAGACCCCCTCCGAGACTGCAATTAAGTCGCAGTTTTGCCGAGAGGAGCGCCCCAGCCGATGTCCCCGCCCTTCTCGGCGTCCCTCGCCCTAACGCGTTCGTTTTTTCTGGATTGGCAACTGCGACGGGCCTAGCCCTCGCCCGTCGGCTAAGGTAGTCCCCCGGAACACTGCACAGGGGAGGAAACATGCCAGTCGCCGCCACAAGGCCGCTCATCGGAATCACGTCAAGGCCTCGGGAGGACCCCGAGAACCCAAACTGGACCATGACCGATGACCACTACGCCGCATCGGTGGCGGACGCGGGCGGTCTCCCGGTGGCCCTTCCCTTCACCATCCCCTTTGGCTTTGACGCAACGGACCTTGTCCCCGACATCGTGCGTCGTTTTGACGGCATCCTCTTCACGGGCGGCGGAGACATTGCCGACAGCTCCTTTAGCGGCCACGCCTACGCACCGGAGAGCCACTCGCAGATCTCGCTCACCTGCCCCGCACGCGACGCCTTCGAGTGGGCGCTCATGCGCGCGTGCTGGGATGCCGACGTGCCGGTGCTGGGCATCTGCCGCGGCATGCAGGTCATGAACGTGACCCTTGGCGGCACGCTCGTGCGCGACATCAAGGACTATCCCACCAAGACCATCCTCCACGCACGCAGCGACTCCCCCGACTCCCCCGTCCACCACGTGCGCATTTCCGAGACAAGCCGCCTTGCCAAGGTTCTGGGGTTCGCCTCGGGCGAGGTTAACTCGCTCCATCACGAGGCCATCTACACGCAAGCGCCCGAGGGACACATTGTGGCCTGGGCGGAGGATGGCACCCCGGAGGGTTTGGAGTTTAGCGAGAAGACCTTCTTCCTGGGAGTGCAGTGGCACCCCGAGAAGCTCCGCACCCAGCCGCAGCTCTTCGAGGCGTTCGTTGACGCCGCACGCGAGCACGGCGCTGCCGAACGCGCTGCGCAGGTGCCCTCGCTGTAGTGAAGACCATTGCCGTGCGCCCGCCTGCGGCTACGGACGCACTTCCTCGAAGTACCCGCGACGCGGGAAGAGCTCGCGTGCCTTGGGGAAGAGCTCCGAGCATGTGGCCATGAAGTAATCGTCCGTCATTGACGAGATGAAGTCCACCACTGTGAGGTCTGGGTCCGTCTCCCAATCGTAGGTACGGCCATAGGGCGCGAGGTGACGGCCAAGAGGCTCGATGTGGTGGCGGAAGATGGCGGCCGACTCGTCGCCCTCGCGGAGGGCTGAAAGCTCGTGCTCGTACAGCAGCGAGAAGAGCTCGGAGACGCCACGCGAGAAGTCCCCGTTGACCTCCGAGGCGCCATAGATTTTCTCGTAGTTCTCTCTCTTGGCACGACGCATCTCGGCAAAGCCCTCCTCGCTCATCTCGATGCGCGACTTGCCCAGGCTGTTCTCGACCACGTCGGCGACGAAGGCACCGAGTGCCCAGGCATTGTATGCCCCGCCAATGCCGTCATCGAAGCTCTTCTCGTTGCAAAGACCAGCGCGGATGGCGTCCTGGCGGTCCTTGCCCACGTAGGCGATGATGTCCGAGACGCGCACCACACAGCCCTCAAGCGTCATGGGGCGCAGGCGCGCGATAGCTGGGCCGCCCTTCTCCCAGCACTCCTCCACCCCGCGGTCAAACTCATCGAATCCAGCGAGGCCGCTTGTCTCGAAAACTTGCTGCTCGAACTCGCCGTTGTGGCAGATTACCCCGTCGAGGGTCTGGAGCGCGAGGTTCCTGCCGTAGGTGACGTCGAGCACGCGCACGCTCTGCACGTTGTGCGCAAAGAAGCGGCCGGTACGAGCATGGTAAACGTCGTTCAGGAAGCGCTCGCCAGCATGTCCAAAGGGCGTGTGGCCAATGTCATGGCCCAGGGCTACGGCCTCGATGAGGTCCAGGTTCAAGCCGAGCGCGGCACCAATGTCTTTTGCCACACGCGCGACGAGCTGCACGTGCAAGCCGCGGCGCGCAAGGTCATCGTCTGCACGGAACGAGAAGACCTGGGTCTTCCCGGCAAGCCGGTTATATGCGGACATATGCATGATCTTCTCGGCGTCACGCACAAAGGCCGGGCGCAAGACGCTCTCCTGGTCGCGCTCGGTCTCCTCGCGACGAAGCGCGGCAGTGTTGGGCGTGGCGTATGGCGAGAGAGACCCGCTTGCCCGGCGGTCTGCGACGGCCTGCTGCGCCTTGGGTGAGAGTTGCCCCGTGAGGTGAGGCGCAAGCTTGTTGATGACTTCCATGGCTGCCTCCTGCGAGTTGTTGATCGAGGCAGATTCTAGCAAGGGCGCGCGACAGTAATAGGGCGTTGAGGGCTCGCTCTTCTCGGCAGCGGGCGGTTACGCGCGGCTACGGGCTCCGGATTGACGCCACAGCGGCGACCTCGTACGCACTTGCTGCCAAAACGGGCCCTGTGGCGCCAGACTGGCGCCACAGGGCCCGTTCCCGCAGCATCTGGGACCTCGCGCGAGAGAAGCCCCTACTCCACGACGAGGCACCCCATGTTGAGACGGTGCGTCCACTCGCCTATAACGTTCTCCATACCACAGCGGGTAAAGACGCCGCCAAACTTCCCGTTGAAGAGGAAGAGCCCCTCCATGTTGCTCATCTCGGGAGCGGCGAGCGGATCCTCGCCGGGCTTGAGCATGCCTCCACGCATGGTGGGCGTGCGATACTGCGGCGCATACGCCTGCACCACGCCGCCGCTCTTCGCGCATGCAGAGAGCGCGTCGTCCCACTCCTCCTGCGTCTTGCAGTCAAGGCCGGCCACCACGCCCACGGCATTGTAGCCGCCTGCGGGCTTCACGATCCAACGGTCCTTCTCGGCATAAGGCGAGAGGTCCGAATCGGCGTCAAGCAGCACCGTCTCGGGGACGTGCGCGTCGACAAAGGCGCGCTCCTCGGGCGTGAGGATGCCGTCCACCGCATCGGAGCGCATGATCGCGAAGACGGTCTTTGTGGCGCACGGCCAGGTCCTGTAGCCACCGATGACGCAGGCAAGACCACGGCGCGCGGCCTCTGCCAGGGCATCGGCACCCGGACAGGGCTTCTCGGCAATCTCGGACGTAACGGCACGACGGTACACGCAGGACACGGGGCCACCGGGCGCCATAAGGTGATCGGTCCCGGCAAAGCGCTCGATGCGCAGGTCGCGAATATCGCAGAACTGGGCATAGAAGCCGCGGTCGGAAAGGCGCCAGAGGAAGTCCTCGAGCTCGTCGGTCGAGGCGCTCTCGGAATAGTCCACGATGCACAGGGACGGGTGGGTGACGGCGCTGTCAAAGCGGTCAGCGTTCGCCCAGCTGGTATACGTTTTCTTGATTGCGTCAATGGCCTCATTTACCAGGTCATACGTCTTGATCGCGGGGTGCTTCTCGGCAAATCTGCGGTAGGTCTGCGTGGCCTGGATGGCCCGGGTCACCTCGACGGTCGTGGTCATGCCGGCCGAACCGTCGGTGTTGAGCTCGCAGAACTGGTAGTCGCCGGTCTCCTCGTTGAAAAAGACATCCACACGAGCGATGGGGATCATCTGCTCGTAGCCGGTGGGGACAAGCGTGAGCGCCTCGAGCTCCGGGGAAAAGTGGAAAAGAGCACGAAACTCGGGGTTGCGCAGGTACTCTGCCGTGATCTTGTCCATGATGCGACCCATGGTCTCGGCCGCGTTGCGCAGGATCTCAATCTGGGCCGAGTCGAAGATCTTGGGCGTCATGGCCCAGGAGACGGGCCCACCGTGGTAGAGCGCGTGAGTGGTGAGCAGGTAACGGTCACCGGCCTCCCTGCTCTCTACGTCACCGGCAAGCTCTCGTGCCGTCGAGAGAAACTCTTCCTCGAGCTCGCGTCCATGAAGGCTAGTCATATAGATCACTTCCTGGTCGCCGCAGCCGCTGGGCGACAATTCGGCGAACGTCATTAATCTTTCTGTAAGAAGCTGCCCGATTGTAGTCGCTCCAAAACAGCATCATTGATTCTGCACACTGTGTGTCAAAACTATGCACATGTCGAACGCACGCGGATGACCCCTCCGAGAGACGCCGCCCTGCGGGGCAAGTGGCCTACGGACGGCTCATGAAGTGCATGCCCCTCTCCGGGTACACCGTAAGGCCGAGCTTCTCCTGCAGCGCAATGGACGCCTGGTTGTCGGGCCACACCTCTCCCCACGGCACCAGGCCGCGATCAAGCTGCTCGTTGATCTTCGCGGACTCGAGAGCGGTTGCCCACCCACGGCGGCGCTGCTCGGGAAAGACCTCCAGCATGCCAATGGCCCCCTCGGGATGCTCGCCGATAAACGCGCAGAGACGTCCTGCCTCAAAGCCTCCCAGCACAAGCCCACGAGCGAGAATGTCCTCCAGCTCGCCAGGAGCCAGGTACTCAGGGTGCGAGTAGTGCGAGGCGACAAGCTCGGCATACGCCGGCGTGAGCGTGCGGATGTCGAGCGATGGGTCGACGTCGAGGCGGTCCTTCTTCTCGTAGATGACCATGTTGCAGAGAGCGTCCTCGGTAAGGCCAAGGTCACGGCGCACGTCATGCACGGACGTGGAGCCAAGGACACACACCAGGTTGCGCGAGGCAAAGACGTCGAGCGCCTCGCGCATGGCCTTTCGGGAGGTCCCCCACACAAAGGTCCCGTGTCGCGGCACCTCAAGCACGCATACGCCCTTCTTTGCGACAAGGACCTCGCCAATCCCGCGGCGAGCGCACTCGAGGATGGGAAACGCCTCGCGCGGGCCGCCCGAGAGAAGCTCGATTGCCCGCGCGCGCCGGGTCTCTGCGGGCTCCGCCAGCGCCCGCATAATGTAGGCCAGGCGTTCCGCGATGATTGCAGATCCGTCGGCATTGGGATGCTCGTATCCGTCCGCCATGAGCACGGGGCTTGCCTGCAGGAGACGCGAGCCCTCTACCAGGTGCATGCCTGGGTTGGCAGCCACGGCGGTGCGGATGAGGTCCGGTACGACGGAAAAGCAGCTTCCCCGATGCGTGGGGTGCGTCTCGTCCAGATGCCAAAGGGGCGTGAGGGTCCAGACGGATGCCTCTGGCCAAGCCTCGGCGACCTCGAAGAGGCTCGTGCGGATGTCACGAGAGATGCGCATCTCTTGGCAGGGCTCGTAGCGGTAGTTCTCGCCCAGCTCCACCACCACGGCCGCAGGGGATGCCTCGTCGGCCAGGCCCACGGTCGAGCCCGGCAGAAAGACCTGCCCGCCAATGCCCTGGTTGAGCACGTCCATGTCGAGTTGCGTGGCGAGAAGCGCCGGCCAGTTGCGAGCCGGGTCGCCGGACACGAACCCCTGAGCGATGGAGTCCCCAATCACCAGCAGCTGGTCGCGGGCGTCAACGGGCTCGATTGTGTTGCCGTCGCCCACCACGTGGCGGAGGGAGCAGCTCGTGAGGCAGGGCAGCCACACGCGCACGTGATGGTGGCGGCCCATGCCGGGCAGTCGCTGCAGGTTGGTCTCGGGCGCCTCGTTAGGGTCGTCAAGCGCGAACTCCACGCGCGTGACGCCGTCGCTGCCCTCCTCGGGAAGCACGCAGGGCAGGTGCCTTCCGTCAACGTCGCACGAGAAGCCGTCAAGGGGGCCGTCTGGCGCGAAGGCGCATGCGGCAGCCTCCTCGAGGACTTCTCGCGAGCCACGCGGAAAGGGCTCGACACGGGCCTCGAGCACGATTGACGAGGAGTCTGTCTCAAACTCCACGGTAATGCCCGACGTGCACGCGGCCATGGCGCGATAGAGGCCGGGGTGCCAGGCTCGGCAGCTGCCAATGGCCTTGAGCTGGCTCTTTGCAAAGCGCCAGGGGTGGGACCAACCGTGGCCCTGCGGCTCTGCCCACACGGCACCGTGAAGCAGTCCCACCGCGGGAACGCTCACCAGCAGGTCGGCCATGTCCTTCTCGTCCATGAGTTCACTGACGCTCATCGCACGTCGCCTCTCTGCGATTCAGCCACGTTGTGTGCGCTGCGATTGTTGTTTGCGGGCATCCATTGTGGCAGAAACGAGAACCGCGTGGGAACTGGGCGGCGCGGTGCCAGAGCCGTCAGGGCAAAAACTGCGGTTTAATTGCAGTTAGCCTTGTGCGTCGCTGAGAAGAACTGCAGGTAGATTGTGTGGCTCTTCTCGACACGCTGCAATTAACCCGCAGATTTGCGCGAGACCGCCGGCCGAGGACCCCTCGCGCGCACCCGCACGTCCTACTCGCCGTCTGCCGCGCGGCGGAGCGGCTCGTAGGCAACGACAAGGTCGCCAAGGCGCATCCGGGCGTTCGCCGGGCTCGTGGAGGGAAGCCCCGTACAAGGCATGCCGCTCGCAGGCTCGATGAGCCGCCGGTAGAGCCGCGTGGCGGTGCCTCCCGTGCAGAACACATGCGTGATGGGCGCTGCCGAGAGAACCCTGGCCACGTCGTTGGGTACGGGATCGCGAATGGAGGCATCGCTCGCCCCCACGATGGTGCAGCTCGCAAGGACATCCCAGAGGGCAACGTGGTGGCGCAGGCACAGGTCGCGACGTTCATCGTTGGTCGCAGGCACGGGCTCTTGCCACAGCGACGCCATCACGCGCCAGAAGCGGTTCTGCGGGTTGCCGTAGTAGAAGCGCACCTCGCGCGACTTGGGGCTGGGCATCGTTCCCAGCACAAGCACGCGGCAGCCCCCATCAAATATGGGCTCCAGCGGGTGAATGACACGCGTGCCCGCATGGTTGGCCAACGAGCTTCCCGCGCTACTCGCCATCGCGAACGGGCTCCGCAAACTCCTCGCCATCATCCAGACGCACCACTGTGACCTGGCCAAAGCCAGCACCACCCGCCGCGCCGGAGTCAATGTCCCAGCGATCGGCCACGCCGCCCGTCGCATCGCACGCCCCCACGCGCACCATCTGGGCAATGCCGTCCTGGTTTCTCACCGGGCGATCGAACTCATCGGTCATGGACGCCAGGTACGGCGTGGGCGTGTGACCGGCAACAACGATAGGGCCCTCTCCCCTCTCGTCAAGCAGCCCGGTAGGCACCGACCAGAACTCGTCACGAATCCACAGCAGGTCGTCAGGGGTCTGCTCGGCGAGAAGCGCATCGAGCACGGCATCATTCCACGCTCCGTCTGAAGGCTTCGGGCCGCCGGGGCGAATGCCGGCATGCGCCATGATGTAGGAGCGCCCCGCCACCTCAGCGTGCGCCGAAAGCGGAAGGCCGCGCACCCATCCAATGAGCTCGCTCGCCTCGTCATCCGAGCAGCTCTCTAGCCCGGAAATCGTGGCCATGCCACCGTTGATCGCCCAGTTAGCCTGGGACACCACGTCATCACGATGGTCGAGCGCGTCGAGCATGAGGTCCTCGTGGTTGCCCTTGAGCACCTGCACGTTGGGGAGCGAGCGTGTGACGCGCATGACGCCAACGGGATCCGGGCCGCGGTCGATCATGTCTCCCAGGCAGAACACCACGTCTTCCGCGCCGGGGGACACGCGCTCGAGCACCCGCTCGAGCGTCGCGCGATGCCCGTGGACATCGGAAAAGACGTATGTCGACATGGCGGCACCCCCCGTCGTTGGCCATGGGCACTAGCTTAGACCTGCGGCTGGTTTAGAGCAAAGTATGCCGTAAGCGTAGCTTTTGGCGCTCTCGGCGAAGCATCCAGGGACGAGGAGACCCAATCTCGACCACACGTGGGACACACGGCGCGCCCCCGCTCGCCCGGTCAAGCTCGAGCAGGACCCTGCGCATGGTGGGCTCCAGACGCTCCTTCTTGAGCATGCACTCCCACACCACGATAACGGTCCAACCGTCCTGCACCAGTAACGCATTGTCACGAGAGTCGCGTGCGCGGTTCCGCTCGAACTTGGACTTCCAGAACTCGACGTTAGTCTTTGGGAGCGGCAGGGCGCAGTGGGGACAGCGATGCCAGAAGCAGCCATTCACAAAGATGGCGACGCGTCTACCAGGAAAGCAAATGTCAGGCTTGCCCGGTGCCTTCTTCCAATGCAGGCGATAGCCGGTATAGCCGGCCTCGCGCAACCTGGCCCGCACGAGCAGTTCGGGCTTGGTGTTCTTGCTCTTGTTCGCCTGCATCACATGGCGCGTGGCCTCGCTCGTCAAAACGATGCGGCACCACCTATGCGAGCGGGGCGTCCGCAGGGGCAGGCGCCCCCTCGAAGTTGAGGTTGCCCGTGAGAGCACATGCGGCGCCGTCATCAAAGTCACGAGAGAGCACAGCCTGCGTCACCGCGGGCGCTCGATCAAGGGCGCGCTCGTACAGGCCTTCGAACGAATCCCTGCTCACCACACCAGTCGCCGGATTTGCCCAGGCACGGTGCTCGCTATTGTCAAACTCCGAGGACGCAGATGCCCGCACGTGGTGCGAAAGCGCCCCATAAGTAGAGTAGGGGGAGCCAGTTATTGTGCGCTCAAGGGCAGCAACGGCATTGCGATGCGAGTCGCGCGTGGCATACAGCAGACGCATGATGGTACGGTAGCAACCCACCGAAACCGAAAAGGTGGTAGGGTCAATGGGTCGGTCGTACGTCCAGAGCGCCGCGTAGAAGTAAATCTTGTCTATGATGGCGAGCACCTCGCGCGAGGCGTGCAGTGTGTTTGCAAACGGACGGTACTCGGCAATGGTCTTTGCGGTCTTCCGATAGAGGATCGCCTCGTCCAGGTCGCGCTCGACCTCCATGTGAACCTTTCCGTCAAACTCCGGTCCCAGGCCAGGCACGCCTGCGTGCGTGAGGTCGTACGCCCAGGCATTCACAAATGGATGGACCATCGAGTCAAGCAGCCAGTGGCACGAGAAGCCCGCCAGGTACGCCGCGCCAACGTCCTTCTCGCGCTTGGGAAGGCGATCGACGGCCTCACGCATGGCCGCCAGGAGTCGCGCGGGACGCTCGTCGTGCATGAGGTTTCCGACCTTAGCCCATTTGGCCATGATGGGATAGATCGTGATGTAGAAGAGCGGGTCCGGACCCTGGCTCCCCAGAAGAAACGCGTCGCGCTCGTCCAGGGTCGCAAGGGGCAGTTGAGCCTTCGCGCAGTCTGCAACGTCGCGTGCAAAGAAGTCGTGCGTGAGAATCGCTGGCATCGTGACCCCTTTCCGATTCGGGCGGGTGGGCGCAGCGCCGCGCCGCTGGCGAAGCGCACCCGTTCCGCCATTATGCCCCATCCGAGAGACACCAGACGAGAAACGCGGCAACCGCAGGCGTGCGTGCGCGGCAGCTCGCACGCCTGCGGACCCTACGCGCCCGTGTAGCGCCACGTGCACGCCGAGTCGTCAAAGCCATTACATAATCCTGACAGAAGCCGTGGTTTTCTCCGGCATCCAAACGATAACGTTTTGAAGTGTATGAGCGCGAGACGAGAAGCCAAACAGAGAGGAACACGATGTCTTTCAAGATGACAAAGGCCGAGAGAAGCTGGGTCATGTACGACGTGGGCAACTCTGCGCTGGTACTTCTCGCCACAAGCGTCATCCCCATCTACTTCAAGACGCTGGCTGACGGTCCCGCGCTTGTTGCCTGGAGCTATGCGGAGACCGTGGCGTCGCTGGTCATCGCCCTGCTCATGCCCATATTGGGCTCCATTGCCGACCAGCAGGGCATGAAGAAGAAGTTCATCATCGGCTCGGTGGGAACAGGCGCCGTGGCCTGTGTGGCCATGGGCTTCCCCACCGGCGCGATGGCATTTCTCGTTATCTACGTGATTTCCTCGGTGGCACTCAACACGTCGTTCGTGTTCTATGACGCGCTGCTCGTAGACGCCACGACGGACGATCGCATGGACGACGTCTCGAGCCAGGGCTACGCGTGGGGCTACATTGGCAGCTGTGTGCCATTTCTCGTCTGCCTGGCATTTGTGCTGGTAAGGCCATTTGGCATGAGCCTGCAGACCGCCATGCAGATTTCCTTTGTGATCACGGCCGCCTGGTGGGTGGCGTTTACGGTGCCCATGCTCAAGAACGTCGAGCAGACCCATTACAAGCCCCGCGAGGAGCACGCCTTTACAAACGCCGTGCGCGGCATTGGGGTCACGGCGAAGCGCATCTGGCGCGACCCGTCCATCAGAAACTACATCATCGCCTACTTCTTCTACATCGATGGCGTGCACACCATCATCAAGCTCTCCACGTCATACGGCGCGGACCTTGGAATCGATGGCACGCAGCTAGTGCTGGCACTGCTCGTCACCCAGTTTGTGGCGTTCCCCTCGGCAATTGCCTACGGCCGCCTTGGCCACAAGTTTGGTACCCGCAAGATGATTCTGGTGGGCATCGCCGGATACACCTTCATCACACTCTTTGCCGCGTTCTTCCTGCGCTCCGCCATCGAGTTCTGGATCCTGGCCATCATGGTCGGCCTCTTCCAGGGCGGTCTGCAGGCGCTCTCGAGGTCCGAGTTTGGCAAGCTCTGCCCCAAGGACCACGCCAACGAGTACTTTGGGTTCTTCGACATCTTTGGCAAGTACGCAGCAATCCTGGGCACCTTTATCGTTGGCACTATGACGGCGATTACCGGTAACAGCTCGCTGGGCGTGCTCTCGATCGTAGTGCTGTTCATCATCGGGTTTGTGGTGATGCTGCGCGTTCCCGAGCGTACGGCGGCGTCCTCGGAGGAGTAGAGGGCGCGCCCGGCGGGCGATGGCGCGTTTCACGGCGGTGCACTGCCGGCGCCCGAAGGCCACTTCTCGCAGCAATTCCGTACGAAACCAGCCCTGTGGAACATTTGGCGCCACAGGGCGGACTTCGTACGTATTCCCTGCGAATAATGGCCCTCCGGCGCCACCGAAGGTCGCAAGCGGCACCACCGGAGGGCGCAAGCGGTGCAGCCGACCCCTACGCCAACAGCGCGGCGAGTTTGTCAACGACCTCGTCCACCTGCTCCTCGGAGATCACCAGCGGAGGAAGGAAGCGCAGAATTGAATCGCCAATGTGGTTAAGCACGAGACCCACCTCAAGACCCTTGTCTACCAGCTCGTTTGCCACTGGCACGTCCAGCTGCGCGCCAAGCATAAGCCCGTGCCCGCGCACCTCCGTCACGTGGGGAAGCGCCTCGAGCCGCTGGCGCAGGTGCCCGCCGCAGGCAATGACGTGCTCCCCCACCCCTTGCGAGACCAGCGCCTCAACCGTCGCACGCCCAGCGGCGGCAGCCAGCGCATTCCCGCCGAAGGTAGAACCGTGATCGCCCGGCCCCATGAGGTCGGCCGCCTCGGCCTTCGCCGCAACGGCGCCCATGGGGAAGCCGTCCGCGATGCCCTTCGCCATGCTCACCACGTCTGGCTCGATGCCAGCCAGCTGGTAGCAGAACGGCGCCCCACAGCGGAAGAACCCGGTCTGGACCTCGTCAATGATGAGAAGCACGCCGCGCTTCTTGCATTCGGCAGAAACAAACCGCAGGTAGTCATAACTCGCCGGCCACACGCCGCCCTCGCCCTGCACGCACTCGAGCATCACGGCGCACACGGGCCCACAGCTCGCCGGCGGGTTGTCCAACGCCGCCACCAGCGCGTCAGCATCGTTCAGCGGCACGGCGGCAAAGCCAGCCGGCATGGGGAGAAATGCCTTGTGGAACACGTCCTGGCCAGTCGCGGCCAGCGTTGCCAGCGTGCGGCCATGGAAGCTCTTCTGTGCCGTGAGGATTCCGGTCGCACCATCAAGCTTCTTCTCGCCCCAGCGCCTGGCCACCTTGATGGCACCCTCATTTGCCTCGGCGCCTGAGTTGGCAAAGAACGTCTTCCACGCAGATCCCGTGGAACCAACCACGTGGCCCTCCTCGTCGCACGCAGACGAGAGAAGCCCCGCAAGGTCGCGCGCAAGCTCGCCGCGGTTCTCGACGTAGAAGTAGTTGCCAACCTGCCACACCTTGTCGACCTGCTCGTGCAGGGCAGCCGCCACCGCGGGGTTGCGGTGTCCCATGCTCACGGCGCCAATGCCGCCTAGGCAGTCGATGTACGTCTTGCCCGTGGAGTCGGTTAGCGTCGCGCCCTCGCCCGAGACAAACTCGACAGGAAGGCGGCCGTAGGTGTGCATCACGTAGGCATCGTCAAGGGCCTTGGCGCTCGCATAGCTGGTGTCTGCCATGTTGTTCTCCTTGTTCTGAATGAGACAAAGGGACTGTCCCTTTGTCTCATGCGCTATTCCTGGGTGAAGAGGGTGCCCACACCTGCGTCGGTAAAGATCTCGAGCAGCAGCGAGTGGGGGGACTTGCCGTTCAAGATGACCACCTCGGACACGCCGCGGTCCATGGCCTCCACGATCGAGCGAACCTTGGGGACCATACCGCCCGCCAGCTCGCCGGACTCAAGAATGCTCTTGGTCTCGGCCTTGGTGAGCGAGCGAATGAGGCTTCCCTTGTCGTTGACGTCGGCAAAGAGGCCGTCGACGTCAGTGAGGTAGATGAGCTTGTCGGCGTGGAGCGCCTCGGCAACCGCGCTTGCCGCCTCGTCGGCGTTCACGTTGAAGAACCCGTCCGGGCCGCAGGCCACGCTCGCAATCACGGGGATGTAGTCATCGTCGAGGATTGTCTCGATAAGCTCGGGGCTTACCTCGCGAATGTGGCCCACGCGGCCAAGCTCGGGCGAGACGGGAACCGCCTTGAGCGTCTTGCCGTCAGCCCCCGAGATGCCCACCGCATTGTGGCCGTATTCGTTCAGAGACCAGACCAGCTGCTGGTTGACCTTGCCGATAAGAACTTCCTGCACGGCTTCCATGGTGTCGTCGTCGGTGACGCGCAGCCCATTCTTGAACTGCACGGGCATGTCGAGACGGGCGAGCATGGCGCTTATCGCCTTGCCGCCACCGTGCACGAGCACCACGCGCATGCCCATGAGCTTGAGGAGCTCGATGTCCCCCAGCACCTGCGCCATGAGCTTGGGGTCCTCCATGGCAGACCCGCCATACTTCACAACCACGGTCTTCCCGCGCATCTTGTTGATCCACGGGAGCGCCTCGGTGAGAACCTCTGCCTTCCTCTGAGCGAGCTCCAGCTCGCCCTCCTCGCGACCTTGCATGCGTACCTCCTGTATTGGGTTATCTGGTCGTGGGCCCGCGTTGTGTGCCGCGGTCGTGAAGACGCGTCGAGCGCGGCCGGGCATAGGGTGTCCTAGGTGCGGTACTCCCCGTTGATCTTGACGTAGTCGTGCGTGAGGTCGCAGGTCCACACGCGCGAGTGGGCCTCCCCCGCACCCAGCGAGATGGCAATGTCTATCTCGGGCTGCTCAAAGCGGCGAAGCATGTCTTCCTCGTCCATGGGGACGGGAAGCCCTGCGCGCAGAACGGGCACGCCCATGAAGTCGATGTCCACGTCCTCCTGTGAGAACGGAACCCCGCACTTGCCGGCAGCCGCGGCGACGCGGCCCCAGTTTGCGTCGTGTCCAAAGATAGCAGTCTTGACCAGAGGCGAGTTTGCGATGGCAAAGGCAACCTTGTCGGCGTCCGCCTGCGTGGCGGCTCCCAGCACGTCCACCGTTACGAGCTTGGTAGAACCCTCGCCATCTGCGGCAATCTGGCGGGCAAGGTTGGTGCAGACGCCCTTGATGGCGGCAGCAACAGCCGGGAAGGCGGGCGACGTCTCGTCGATGGTCTCGCCTCCGGCAGCCCCCGTGGCAAAGAGGATGCACGTGTCGTTGGTGGAGGTGTCGGAGTCCACGGTCACCTTGTTGAAGGTCTGGCGTACGGCCGAGAGGAGCGCGGCATGCGCGGCCTCGGGTGTGAGAGGAGCGTCGGTCGAGAGCACGCAGAGCATGGTCGCCATGTTGGGCTGAATCATGCCGGAACCCTTCACAAAGCCGCCCACGTGCACCGTGATGGAGCTGCCGTCCGCCTGGGCAGCGGGGCCCGCAAAGGCGGACTCCTTGGGATGGGTGTCGGTGGTCATGACGGCACAGGCAGCATCGTGGGCAGCCTGGGGCGTCGCGGCAAGGGCGTCCACAATCGCAGGCACACCGGTCACGTAGGGCTCAAACGGAAGCTGGACGCCAATGACGCCTGTCGAGGCAACCAGCACGTCTTGCTCGTCGCAGCCAAGTGCCTGTGCGACAAGGGCGCAGGCCTTCTCGGCACACCGCAGGCCGGGCTCACCCGTGGCGGCATTGGCGTTGCCCGAGTTGAGCACCACGGCGCGGGCGTGGCCGGAAGCGGCGCGTTCACGACTCACCTGCACCGGCGCGGCGCAAAAGCGGTTCTGCGTGAACGTTGCCGCGCAGACGCTCGTCTTGTCGGCGACGACGAGCGCCATGTCCTTGCGCTCGGGATTCTTGCGGAAGCCTGCAGAGATTCCCGCGGCACGCATGCCGGCGGCCGCGCAGACGCCGCCCTCGCAGGGGGCAAAGCCAAACGTTTGGGGTGCGTCATCCTGCACGGGAATGACTAGGGGCTTGTAGCTTGTCATGAGAGGTCCTTCTGGACGGGGACGCGCCGCATGCGCGCCCAAGGCGGACGGTGCGGGAGGTCCTTGCGCCAGTCGACGGACTCGGCTATGAGCCTAGATGAGCGGGGCGGTTGCTCCAATGCCCTGGGTCTCCGGGAGGCCAAGCACCAGGTTTGCGCATTGCATGGCCTGGGCCGCAGCCCCCTTGCCGAGGTTGTCAATCGCGCAGGACGCGATGATGACCCTACGTCGTCGGTCATCAAGGGCAACCCCAACCTGGGCGCGGGCGGTTGCCGCAACCGAGGAGGTCTGCGGCATGTGGCCAGCGGGAAGTGTGGAGACAAGCGCCTCGCCGGCATAGCGGCGCTCGTAGGCATCCTGTACGTCGTTTGCGGTGATGCCATCGGCTGCCGTCATGTACACCGTGGCGAGAAGGCCGCGGGTGAGCGGAGCCAGGTGCGGCGTAAAGACAACGTTCATCTCGCGGCCGGCAACCTGCGTGAGCGTCTGCTCTATCTCGGGCGTGTGGCGGTGGTGGGCAACGCCGTACGCCTCTACGGACTCGTTGGCGTGGCAGTAGTGCGTGCGCGCGTTGGCGGAGCGGCCCGCGCCAGAGACGCCCGAGATGGCGTCGGAAATCACGAGGTCACCCGTGGCAAGGCCGGCCTCGAGCGCCGGGATGGCAGCGAGGGCCGTTGCCGTGGGATAGCAGCCCGGCACGGCAACAAGAACCGCCTGGCCATTCTCGTGACGCTTGCCCAATGCGAGAAGCCCTTCGCGGTTGAGCTCGGGCAGCCCGTAGACCGTCTGACCGAGAAGCTCCGGGCTCGTGTGGGGCGTGCCGTACCACTGCTCGTAGACGGCGGCATCGTGCAGGCGGTAGTCCGCCGAAAGGTCGATAACGGTGACGCCCAGGGAGAGCAGCTGCGGCGTGATGGCAAGCGATGCCGTGTGGGGCACCGCAAGGAAGGCGACGTCTGCGCACTGGGCAATTGCCTCGGGCTCGGGGAGCGAAAGAACGAGGTCCGTTGCGCCCTCGAAGGCGGGATACACATCGGCGAGCCTGGTGCCTGCGGCCTTGCGGTCCGTGGCCATCACGAGCTCCATGGAGGGATGCCCCAAGACAATGCGGCACACCTCGACCCCGGCGAACCCGGTTGCCCCCACGACGCAGGCCCTTATACGCTCCATTCCCTCAATCACCCCAGAACAATGCATAATCTTACTCTTGTATGCAAGATTGCTTTTGTTTGTTGGGTGCAGGATAGCACAGGGCTAGGAATCTGTGCCACATGCGACAATCTGTTTTTCTCCCTGACACAATTAGGAACGAGAGGCCGGGCGAGGAATCACAAAAAGGACGCGGCCCCATCTACAAGAGCCGCGTCCTCTCACTACTCAACAGAACTCTAGGCTAGAGGAACGTTGCCATACCAACCCCAGCGAGGAGTATCGACCTTGCTGTAATAGGCAAGCCAGTTCGCAAGAGACATCTCCCTTATGTATCCCTCATCATCATGTACCTTACCATTGCCAATATAAACGGCAACGTGCCCGTAAATTCTTCCAAGGCGAGTAGGGGACTTCTCCACTGCAATAATCATGCCTGGCTGCAAGTCCGAGAGCTTCGTATACTTGCAGTACAAACGGCAAAGGTCATTTGCATTCTTGCCCATACCGTAGCGATAGAAGCCAGCATTGACAAATACGTTGTCAACCCACTCCGAGCAATAGCCAGCGCCAACGGAAGGAGTAGCGCAGGCCGAAGAGATGACCCTCTTCTGCGCGTTAGTCAGCAGATAAAGACTGTTTGAAGCGAACGCGCTCGTCTTTCCGTTGGGGTACTTCACGTCGAGATAGATTTCGTATGCCGCCGAATTGGAGCTCAGGGCGTCGCGAGAGAAGCTCACCGAGCTCGCGCTCGACCAGTCGCCGAGCGTGCCCGAGGCGGAGCCGTCCGCGGAGGCCCAGCGGAAGCGGTACCTGGCGCCCGAGACCTCGTGGCCCTCGAAGAGGTCGGCCCTCGCCGTCCAGCCGGAGGCGGCGGAGCCGGAGACCGAGACCCCCGTGGCGCCCCAGGCCACGACCTGCGTCGAGGCGGTGCGCCTCTCGCCGCGCGGCGAGACGGCGTCCACGTAGAGGGTGTAGCGGCCCGGCGCGCCGAGCGCGCCCGTGTGGGAGGCCTCCTTGGTGTCCGCCCCGTCGTAGAGCTCGGTCGAGCCCCAGTCGCCCTCGGCCCAGGAGCCGCCCCACTGCCACACGTAGTTGTACCTGAGGCCGGACGCGTCGCCGGTGTGTTTCGTCAAGAGAATTTGAGCAAAAAGAGCATCGGATATTGAGCAGCCTGAGCATCGGAGGCGCGCACGCTTTTTGAGCGGCTAGCTCTCCTGCATGAGGGCATGGCGGACGCGGTAGGACTCGCCGCGGAACTGGATGAGCCTCCCGTGGTGGACGATGCGGTCGATCACGGCGGCGGCCATCTGGTCGTCCCCGAACACCGACCCCCACCTGCTGAACTCCAGGTTCGTGGTGATTACCACCGACTGCCTCTCGTATGCGTCGGCGAAGACCTGGAAGAGCAGCCTCGCCCCGTCCGCGTCGAGCGGGAGAAACC
>FOHD01000002.1 GCA_900111695.1 Olsenella sp. KH3B4 | reverse complement strand
GTACATGACGGACGAGTGGGCGGCGGCGTGCGCCGCCGGCCACGTGACGCGCTCGATGTCGCGCAAGGCCAGGAGCCCGGACAACGCGAGGTGCGAGGGGTTCTTCGGCACTCTCAAGAGCGACTTCTTCCACGGGACCGACTGGCGGGGCGTGACGTTCGCGGAGTTCAGCGAGAGGCTGGGCTCCTACATCGAGTGGTACAGGGGCGGGAAGCCGAAGAAGGCGCTAGGATGGAGGACGATAAGGGAGCACCGTGCGGCGCTGGGTTACGCGGCGTAGCGGCGGTCCAGAGGAACGTCCGGGGTCCCAACCGCCCTTTGTTACATCGAATTACGGGTCATTTGCATCGAACTGCCCTTCGTTACACGTGGTTCCAAGGTGGCCTCGAGTATCGAATCCAATGATTGCGCATATTATTTAAATAATCATCCGTAACTATGCATATTCTTTGAGTTGCTACTTTGAGCAGCTCAGAAACCATATGTAACGAAGGCCGGTTCGGCGCAAATACGGCCAAAACAGTGTAATGAAGGGCAGTTCGATGCAAGGGAAGATGCTTCCCCGATCGTCCAACTCAGCCATCTGGAAGAACGGGCCCCGAAGCCAGCCGGCTTCGGGGCCCGAACACGCGGGAAACCTTTTGAGAAGCACTGCGCTACTCGGCGGCGAGCGTCTCGGTGATGCTTGCGGCTGCGGTCTTGCCGGCGCCCATGGCCAGAATGACCGTTGCAGCACCAGTGACGATGTCGCCGCCAGCCCAGATGCGGGGGTTGGAGGTGCGGCCGTTCTCGTCTGCCACGATGTAGCCCCACTTGTTGAGGTCCATGCCACCAATCTTCTTGGCGAAGGGGTTGGCGTTGGTACCAATGGCGGAAATGGCCACGTCGCAGGGGATCTCCTCGATGGCGCCCTCGATGGGCACGGGGCGGCGACGGCCGGAGGCGTCGGGCTCGCCCAGTTCCATCTTCTGAACCTTCACGGCGCACACGTTGCCGTCCTCGCCGGCGATGAACTCAAGCGGCGAGACAAGCGGCATGACCTCGACGCCCTCGGCCTTGGCGTGGTGAAGCTCAGCGCGACGGGCGGGCATCTCGGCCTCGGTACGGCGGTAGGCGATGATGGCGCGCTCGGCACCAAGACGCTTTGCCGTACGAACGGCGTCCATAGCCACGTTGCCGCCACCAAAGACCACGACCTGCTTGGCGTGCTTGGTGGGGGTGTCGTACTCGGGGAACTTGTTCGCCTTCATGAGGTTCACGCGGGTGAGGTACTCGTTTGCGAAGAAGACGTTGGGCAGGTTCTCGCCGGGGATGTTGAGGAACTTGGGCAGGCCGGCGCCAGTTGCCACGTAGATGGCATCGAAGCCCTTCTCGCCCAGGAGCTCGTCGGCGTTGGCGAGGTTGCCCATGACGGAGTTGAACTCGAACTTGACGCCCAGCTCCTTGAGACCGTCGATCTCGCGCTTGACGACGGCCTTGGGCAGGCGGAACTCGGGGATGCCGTAGACGAGCACGCCGCCGCCGGTGAAGAAGGCCTCGAAGACGGTGACGTCAAAGCCGTTGCGGGCAAGCTCGCCGGCGCAGGTGATGCCGGAGGGGCCAGAGCCGATGACGGCAACCTTCTTGCCGTTGGCAGGCTTCATCTGCGGCTTGCTGGCAAGCTCGGGCTGGTCGCCCAGGAAGCGCTCGAGCTGGCCGATGGCCACGGGCTCGGACTTCTTGCCACGGATGCAGCGCCCCTCGCACTGGTTCTCCTGCGGGCACACGCGGCCGCAGATTGCGGGGAGCATCGAGTCCTCGTGGATGATGTCGAGAGCGGCACCAAAGTCCTGCTCGCGAATCTTCTCGATGAACTTAGGAATCTTGATGTTGACTGGGCAACCCTCGACGCAGAGGGGCTTCTTGCAGTCCATGCAGCGCTCAGCCTCGGCCAGCGCCATCTCCTTGGTGAAGCCCTTGTCGACGGGACGGAAGTCGTGGGCACGCTCCTCCGCCGGCTCCTCGTTGTCAGGGGTGCGCGGGGACTTCATGTCGGGAACAAAGCGACCGTTTACCTGTGGCATGCGCAGTTCGCCTCCTCATAGGCCTTGAGGGCCTGGCCCTCCTCGGTACGGTATGCAGCCTGACGCGCGCGCAGGTCGTTCCAGTCGACCTTGGTGGCGTCAAAGTCGGGACCGTCGACGCAGGCGAACTTGGTCTTGCCGTCGATCTCGACGCGGCAGCAGCCGCACATGCCCGTGCCGTCGACCATGATGGGGTTGAGCGACGCGGTGATGGGGGTGCCGTACTTCTCGGCCGTGAGCGTGGAGAACTTCATCATGGGGACGGGGCCAACGCAGAAGACCTCGTCAACGGCCTTGGCCTGGAGCAGGCGCTCGAGCGGGGCGGTAACAACGCCCTTCTCGCCATAGGAGCCGTCGTCGGTGGTGATGTGGATGTGGTCCTCGGGCAGCAGCTCGCGGAACTGGTCCTCGAGAAGGAGCAGGTCCTTGGTGCGGGCGCCCATGATGGCGTGGACCTCGTGACCGGTCTTCACCAGCGTGCGCGCGACGGGGTACGCGATGGCAAGGCCAACGCCGCCGCCAATGACGCAGGTGGTCCCGGGGCCCATGACCGTGGGTTGACCCAGCGGGCCGGTGACGTCGAGAATGGCGTCGCCGGGCTCGTACGTAGAGAGCATCTTTGTGGTCTTGCCGACCACCATGAAGATGAACTCCACCCAGCCCTCTTCGGGGTTCCAGTCCGCAAAGGTGAACGGCACGCGCTCACCGGTCTCGTTGGCGCGAACCATGAGGAACTGACCAGCGTGTGCGTGCTTGGCCATCTCCGGCGCCTCGATGCGGAACTTGAACACCTTCTCCGAGAACTGCGTCTTTTCGAGGATCTTATACATGAAGCCTGACTCCTCTCCTAAAGCCGCTTCAGACTTGGCCCCAGGCGGAGATGCCCGGAGCCTTCCAAGTACCTTAGTGTAATTGTTGAAAGGGGCGTTATTTGACCTCAACAGCGCCTACACGATTCATCGTTGCGGGATGCGGGATGAACGGCCGGGCGCCCCGACGCTAACACAGGGCGTCCGCAGGCATGCCCTCGTTCACGATCTGCTCGCAGAGAGCCGCCGCGTCCTGGGCAAGGATCTGGAACTCGTCGAGATAACCGCCTTTGAGTTCGCGCAGGACGTAGTCTGCCACCTGCATCTTCCCGGGCGGGCGGCCAATGCCGCAGCGAATGCGCGAGAAGTCCCGCGTGCCGAGCTTGTTGGCAATGGACCGCAGACCGTTGTGGGCGTTGAGCCCGCCACCCCACTTGGCGCGAACCTCTCCGGCGGGCAGGTCGACCTCGTCGTGCACCACCAGGATCTCGGCGGGGGAGACGTGCTCCTGCCGCATGAGTTTGGAGAGCGGGCCGCCGCTCGTGTTCATGAAGTCCTGGGGCTTGGCGAGAATGACCTCGCGTCCGCCGATGCGGCCACGAGCCACCATGCAGCCGGCCTCGCTCTTCCAGTAGCGCGTGCCGGCGCGCTCGGCCAGCTCGTCGACGGTGGCAAATCCAATGTTGTGGCGCGTGTGCTCGTACTCTGGGCCGGGGTTGCCCAGGCCGCACACGAGCCGGATCTCCTTGGGGCGTGCGGGCATGCCGTTCCTCTCGTCATGGCTGTTTGCGGTCACGGTAAGGGTAGCGCATGCAGGGTGGTGCGTGGCGGGGGCGCGAGCTGCACTCTTACCAGCGTTATCGCATGCGGCGCTCGATTGTCTCGGGAAGTCTGGAGTCGGTGCCACGTAGCCCTCCCGCGTCATGCGGCGTGGGGACAAGGCGCAGGTCATGCGCTGGAGGCGCATACATCATCCGAGGAGGCCTCTGCGCTAGCGATTGCGCCATGGTAGGAGCGCGGCCAGACAGCCAGTGCCACAGCGTGTCCTTAAGCTCCGAAATGCCTGGCCGCGCACCCTGGGCTGCGGCGAGACCGGCGAGAAGACAATCCAGAAGCCCCTTGTCGCCACTCTCGCGCGGCGTCACGTTGATGGGCGCGTAATCGCACTTCACGCGATATGGGCTTAGGTCCGCGTGCTCCATGAGCTGGTAGGGCGTGTGGCCGGAGTACAGCTCGTAGAGAACCGAGCACAGCGCATACACGTCGATCTTGGGGGAGTGCCGCAGCGCTTGCACGCCTGGTGCGTCGCGTGTGAGCATCTCGGGCGGGGCGTACTCGATGGTGCCATTGCGCCAGATGTTCGTCTGTTGCGTGAAGTCCGGGGCAGCATTGGGATCCATCTGGCGGGCGTCAATGGACGCTGCGCTACCGAGATCAATAAGCACCAGGTCAAGCACACCGCTTGTCAGCTGGTCTCGTAGGGGATGGCGGTCAAGCCTAACCATGATGTTACGAGGGGAGATGTCACGGTGAGAAAAGCCGCTGGTCCTGTCCTGCGCCGCCATGAGGATTTGCAGCACGCGCACTCCAACGGATGCCACCCACTCTGCCGCCACGCCCATGCCGTAGCGCGTGGTCCTCGGTAGGTAGGGGGCAACCGAGCGCAGCGTACGGCCCTCGACCCAGTCCATGAGAATCACGGGACCGCCTGCATACGTTCCAAAACCCTGCGTTGCGGGCCATCCTTCGATACCGCTCACGGTGCGCTGGGCGAGGTACTCCTCGCGAAATGCCCACGCCCTTCCCTTGAATATGGCCTCGGAGCGCCGCCTGTCTGCGTTGCTCCCGCCCGCACCTAGGAGCGACTTCAGGCAGAACGCCTCACCATATGCGTTGAACACCTTGGTTGCGCGTCCGGAGCCTCCGCGGTGCGTGCTCTCGCCGCTCGCGGCGAGAAGCGTCATGTACTGCCTGCTTGCGGTATCTGCTGCCCCAACGGCCGTGGGGGAGCAGCAGTCAAGCGAGTCCAGCTCAATGAGTCGGACGGAACCGGAAGGCGTGCCTGGTCCCGCATCGCCCGGGGAACGCGATGCCCCAGTGCCTGAGAAGATCATTTCGCACCCTGCAGCGCCATGACGAGAAAGCGCGTGGTGCGCCCGAGGCAAAGGATGTCCCCTCGCTCGAGGGCGACGGGAGGGTATGGGCTCTTGCCTCTTCCCGAGCGTGGAGGCTCCACTACTTGCGCGCTCTTGTCTGCGCCGCTAATGAGCATGGTGCCGTTGGTGGAGCCTAGGCCTTGGCAGACCCATCGCGAGCCGTCGCGCCAGATGCGAAGGTGCTGTCGCGAGACGTCCACGTCTACGTCGGTGATTGCGCTTGGTCCCGAGGCGAGAGACCCAATTGTGCTCCCCGCAGGACTGAGCGGGTATATGGGCGGTCGGGCGGCGCCGTTCACGATGCGAAGCAAACCCAGCGCCGATGGGCCGTCCACCTCAGACACTACCTGCGTGCCCATGGAGGTCTCCACAGTGCCTATGTCCATCGCAAGGAACCTCTGCGCAAACTTCTCAACGGTGGCAACGGCGGCTGCCGGATCTGCAAGGCAACCTGCTGCAACAAAGAGCATGAGGGCGAGAGTAGAGCGGTCGGACTCGTTGCGAAGGCGCACGCGTCCCAGCCGCTGGACCTCGTTCCCATAGAGCAGCGAATCAAGGCCAAACTGCGCAAGCGTGCTCTGCATCTGCGCGGCAGCCGGCCCCAGGTAATGCGCGAGAATACCGTCTCTGCCAGGGCCTGCTCCGTTTGCGAGCATGCGGCCAAGAAGCGTTTGGGAGGCACCCGCGAGGTCGGTAAAGATGCCGGGGTTCACCTGGCCCGGCTGAGCATGAACCACCTCGCGCGAGAGAAACGTGCGCTCGTCCACGCGATCGCGCGGCGCCCTGCCGCCCACGCTGATCCTGCCGGAGAGCAGTATGCGCGCCGCTTCCTTGTTCGAGATTCCCCCAAACGACTTGAGATCCTGGTACAAAATCGAACTTGGTGTGTCCTGACCAAACAAGATGACTCCTTTTGCGCATGCGGCTTGAGCACATTCTCGCACGAAGGCTGCTCTCTGGCCTGCATCGGGTGCTAGTCGAGCCAGATGGGATTTCGTGCAGGAGTGCCTCCGCCATCGGATTACCATGGTAATAACCCGGTTTGAGGAGGTCACAATGATCTGCCCGCATTGTGGGGCGCAACTTTCTGACGGTAGCACGTTCTGCACCAACTGCGGCACTCGGTTGGATACGGCAGCAAACACACGGCCCCAAAAGCGTTTCTGCACGTCATGCGGCGCGGAGATTCCGGCGGGTTCGAGCTTCTGCGTACAGTGCGGCGCACCGGTTGCCGGACAGCCTGGTACTCAGGGTCAAGGAAATTCAGTCTACCGCCCCACGCAGGCATCGGCTGCGCCCGCTGGCCAGACCGCCGTTCGTCCTCCTCTGAGCGTTCCGTACGGTGCGTCTCAAAGCGCGCCCCAGATGGCTCAAGTTGCCGGCGGAGCATCTCAAGACGAAAATCGCCACTCCTCCAAGCGCACCGCCGCAATAGTGGTGGCGTGCATCGCCGTGGCCGCCGTTGTCGGCGTTGGTGCCTACTTCTTCTTGTCGCAGCGAACTGCAGCAAGCCAGGCGCAACAGAACGACCAGACCACCGCACCTTCTACCGAGGCAGACTCGAGTGAGAAGACAGGCGAGTCCACGACAGGCCAGACAACCTCCAACACCACGACAACTGACAAGAGCGAAGAGACGACGAGCTCGGAGACTAGCACAAAGCCGAAAACCGACATCACGTACGACGAGAGCACGGGATCGGTAACCTCGGCAACCTATGGGCTCTCGGTCACCTTGCCTAGTGGCATGACATCGCAGACGTACTCCGATGGGACGGGCATCACGCTCAAGGATTCCGGCTCGGGCATGGTTATAAACGTCTGGGCAAAGGCAAACGATAGCGGCCAGTCTCTCGATTATGTCAAGCAGGTAGCGGAGAATGGCCATGATGTTGACTATGACGCTACGGGCGATGGCTGGTTTGTCGTCTCGTATTGGAACGATGACACTGGCTATTACGTGCGCGAATACGTGAATGACTCCCGTATTTTGGCCCTTGAGTTCACCTGGCCCAGGGATTCCTCCGCACGCGGCTCTCAGATTGTGGAAGATGCGACTCCCACACTTAATGTGGCTGAATAGGCGTTGTCCTCATCCGATCTTGCTATCAGCGGCTGGTGCGCATTGCGTGCCAGCCACGTTTTTCTGAGCAGGGTCTAGCGGCCATAACACGCTCCGTACAATAGGCGTCGGCACTTTCTTTGGAGGTTGCGCAACAATATTGAAAAAGCCTTGACGTAACATGTGCACAGCACGTGGGACGTTGGTTGTAGCTATGGCATGAGGGTTGGTGGAGCAATGAAGTGCTGGAACTGTGGGCGGGAGATTGAACGAGGTGGGTCGTCGTTCTGCCCTAACTGTGGGGCAAACCTCGCAGGCGCGCCCGGAGCAAAGGCAGAAGGGCAGGAGAAGGCCGCTGCGCAGGCTTCAGCGATGGATGATGCGTCTTCGGCGGTTCCTGCAGCCGGTACGCCCAACACAGACGCGCGTCCTGCCATGCCCGAGGTCCCCATCGACCAGACACAGCGCTATGTGACGCCATTGCCCTCCAATGCCTGGAGCCAGCCCGCCTCGCCGGCCAGTGAGTATGACTCACTTGGCGCGGACTATCAGACGCCCCAAACCGTAGTCTCTGGTGGGGTCGACTCTCCGGAGCAGGCAAAGGAGGACTACAAGCGCGCGAAGAAGGAGCTCAAGGAGGCTCGCAAGCGCGCCGGAAAGTCCAACGCTCCCAAGGTCATTGCGGCAATTGTCGCAGTTGTTCTCGTTGCGGGTGGTGCTGCGGCAGCCATGTACTACTTCGATCACGGCAACTCGTTCGACCCCAATGGCGGCCAGGTGCAGGAGCAGCCTGCGGACGAGTCAAGCTCTCGGGACAGCCAGAGCTCAAGCGACTCGACGGACTCGACGGACAAGACCGATGCCAGCGCGTCGTCTACCCCCAAGGACTCTTCGACCTCTACAACGGGCGGCTCAAGCAATGCTACGAAGGAAAACGCCTTGGTTGGCACCTGGACTGGAGATCTCAAGAAGTCTTCGAGTGGCCTGATGGATTGCTATGGCTCCCAGAAGATGCCTCCGGTGCTCACGGTCAAGTCCGTCGATTCGGCGGGGAAGATCACTGCGGATCTCAAGTTCTGCTATCACGCCCACGCATCGAGCGATAACCCCGTTGACTCCTCCCCTAACGATGTCTACATCGAAGCCGACGACATCACGATGACGAACAACAACGGCTTCTTTACCTACGAGTTTGATATGCATTCCTTTAACAAGGACTACGACGACTCCGACTCGTACGAAATCAAGTTCACTCTCGATGAGAATGCGACAACTCCCGAACTCACGGCTACGGCAACCAGCTGGTATTACCCGGATGGCAGCGGTTTTGGTGACTCCCAGATTGAAGACTTCGAGTTCAGCAAGACGAGCTAGCGAGATAAGCCCCTGCCTTTGCTGATCGAATCGTTCAACTACTCTCGAAAGGAACGACAATGTTCTGCCCAAAGTGTGGCGCCCAAATTGCCAATGGAGCCGCGTTCTGTCCTAAGTGCGGGGCCAAACTGGGCGCGGCAAACGTTGCGATGCCGGCTTCCTCTCCCGTCACGGTGGGTACCCCCGCGCCCTCAAAGCCTGATGTGTCGGTGTCTCTCCAGAGCATCATCTCGGTTGCCTGCGCGGCACTGGCTATCTTCTCGGCGTTCCTGCCGTGGGCGACGATGGAGGCGGCCACTTCCGCAGTGAGTAATGCGGCGTCGTTCTTTGGCGTAGGAGCTAGCTTCCAGAAGAGCTACACACTTGCGCAGTTCAGCCAGCTTTCCTCCGATTGGGGCAGCTACCGTTCCGTGGGGGTGTCCGGCGGCGAATGGTTCATGCTGTTCTTCATCGTGTGGCTTGTCGCCCTGTTCCTAATCGCGGGTGGCGCCGTGTACTACCTGGCAAAGAGAAGCGCAGGCGGGAAGCGCTGCATGCTGGTGGGCCTCATTGTGTATGCCGCACTCGCAGTGTTCTGCATGATGGCTTTTGGTTCCTCGGGTGACTTTACGTCCGACTTTACCGGCGAACTGGTCTGCCTGTTTGCATGCGCTGCGGGCATTGTCTTTGCGATTGTCGCCGGCAACCCGCAGAGGGCATAACCAGCGCTAAGTTGATGTACCGGTCTGAGCAACAACAACGATGGGGGACAAGCAATGGGATTCTTTGATAGCGTCTCGAACTCTCTTAACCGTGGGGTCAACACCGTGAGCAGGTCGGGCAAGACCGCTCAGCTCAACATGCAGATTAACGAGCTCATGAAGCAGCGCCAGAACATGGCCGCACAGCTTGGCGCAAGCCTTTACGATGTCACGAAGGGCAATCCCGCCTTCACGGCTGGCCGCGAGCCCCTCTACAACGGTATTGCGAGCATCGACGTGCAGCGAGCGGCGCTTGAGGCGCAGATTGAGCAGATAAAGGCCGAGCAGGCAGCGGAGACTGCAGCAGCTCAGACGTATCGCTGCCCTAACTGCGGGTCCGTTGTCTCCGCGACGGATTTGTTCTGCAGGGGCTGCGGCCTTCCCATCGCTCAGGTGATGGCTGCGCAGGCACAGGCTGCTCCTGTCATGGCTCCCGTTCCCGGTGGTCGTACGTGCCCAACCTGCGGTGCGCCTATGGGGCCGGATGACGTGTTCTGCATGAACTGCGGCGCCCGCGTCGATGCCCCTGCACCGGCTTCTGCGCCAGCGCCAGTCCCTGCATCCGCACCGGCTGTGGCGCCCGAGCCCGTGGTAGTGCCGACGGCTGAGCCTGCCCCGGCTCCGGAGCCAACGCCGGTTGCCGCAGCCCCCCAGGAGCAAGCCGAGCAGAATGCTCCCGTCCAGGCGCCCGAGCCCGCGCCCGCCATCGAAGCCGATGACTCCGGCCTTACCGTCATGCCTGCGGAAGTCGAGGCTGCCCCCGCAACGCCTGCGCCAAACGTGTGCCCCAACTGCGGTGCCGAGGTTGCCCCTGGCGAGAAGTTCTGCTTCTCCTGTGGCCACAAGCTCGGCTAGGCATCACTGCCGCAGGAGTTAGAAAGTAACGGTTTCGGTCGAGTTGATGGGAGGAACCCCGAGTTCAATCACGTAATCAGTGCAGGGTATGGCCAGCAGCTAGCCTTTCTTGTCGCCCTGACATTGCACGTGTTGAACCGCAAGGGAAGGAGCGGGAATCGTGTTTTGCCCAAAGTGTGGTGTGGAAAACCCGGACGGTGCCAAGTTCTGCAAGGGATGCGGTTCCCCATTGGGTGGACAGCCGACAAATTCCCCATTTGCGGGAACGCCCGCGCCTGGAGTGACACCGGTGCCTGCGCCAAAGCCGCAGAAAAAGCCCAAGCTTCCGGTGATTATCGCGGCAGTTGCAATCGTTGCCGTGCTGGTGGTCGGTTTTGCGACGAGCTGGTTTGGTCTGGTGGGGCATAGCCTGCCAAACGGTGTCTATACACTCCACGAGGCTGATGGTGGAGATACGCTATACTCCGTCCACAGTGATGGCATCAGCAGCCTTTCGACAGGCTGGGTGTACTACGAGGGCAAGACCGAAGTCAAAAGGTCTGGTGACCATCAGATAGTTTCGCTAAGCGATACGCATTCTAACGAATCGTCGAACTACTCGAGCATCGAATTCAGCTTTGCGCTTCCTAGCAAGTTCGGCAATGGGTCCTATGCGGGAGACTACGGCGTATATGTTTCTGTGACCCAGAATGGCGACAGCAAGCCACGTGAAGCGCTGCTCTGGGCTCAGCTCAAGGATGATGGCACCGCTGTCTTCAAGGAATACACGTCCAGCAGCACTGACGGGCCAGATTGCAGCGCCATCTTTAATTCCATCTCTTCAGGCAGCTGGTCTGACGATCAGGCCACCCAAGGCACGTGGCGCAAGAATGACTCCAGTGAAGGCATTACCGTCTACGACAAGAACGGCAACATTGAGACAACCGTAACCTTCGACCCGTACAAGTAGCTTCGGCACGGATTCCATCGTTGCAATGTCGCACGACTCAGATAAACAACTTGTCCACGGCTGCACCCTCGCCGTCAGTCGTCTCTCGAAGGCGTACGGGGAGGATGCAGCCAGCACGGTAGTCCTTGAGGACATCTCTCTCAGGCTTGAGGGTCCCGGAATGGTTGCCATCCTTGGCGAGTCTGGCTGTGGGAAGACCACGCTACTCAACATTCTGGGCGGCATGGACGAGGACTATGAGGGAGAGCTCATCGTAAACGGCAGTGACGCCAAGAGCTTCTCCGCGTCTGACTGGGATTCGTTTCACGGCAGTATGGTGGGGTTCGTCTTTCAGGAACCACGGCTTGTTTCGTATCTGAGCGTTGCATCGAACGTTGGGCTTGCGCTTGATGCGGCGAAGGATGATCGTGACGCAGAGAGGCGCGGGGCAGCTGCCCTCTGTGAGGTTGGGCTTGAAGACTTCGCGACAGCCGAGCCAAGTACGCTTTCTGGAGGGCAGGCTCAGCGAGTTGCGATTGCTCGCGTCCTGGTAAAGGACCCAAGAATCGTGCTTGCTGACGAGCCAACGGGCTCTCTCGACGAAGCCAATGGCAATCGCGTAATGGCGCTTCTGGCAGATATGGCGGCCACGCGACTTGTTGTGGTGGTTACGCATAACGAACGCCTTGCCATGCGATATGCCACGCGCATTGTGAGGATAGGCCACCGTGCCATCGTCTCTGACCTCCCCAATGAACCAAAGCACGCAGGTGGGAAGAAGCGTGGTTCCGCCGCTCCAAAGGAAGTGTCGCATCCCGCTGGCAGAAGCCGAAAACTTTCCCTGACGATGGCCGTTCGCCACGCATGGTACCGCTGTGGTAGAAGCGCAATCTCTGTTGTGGCTATTGCGCTTGCCGTTGCGGGACTGCTGGTGATGATAGCTGCCGGATTCGGGAGTATTGGCCTTGTGGAGGGACTGACGACCTCTTCCACGCTGGAGCACCCCCTTGTGGCAAGCGTGGGCGAGACCGTCTCGCTTGACTCTTCTGGGGCGGGGAACGACATCGGGAGTGTCTCTGACGGCGTTGCCGTCGACGATTCTGGGGTGCGCACGCTTCGCGCGAGTGGCTCGTTATCAGGCCAGACAGTCAACGTGCTCTACAACACCATCACTGCAAACGCGAGCGTTACCGATCAAGTGTTTGATGTGCAGCGCGACTACGGTATCGAGCTCAATCTCTACGACGCACACGGTGTCCAGCTGCTCAAGGCCGGCAACTCCGTGCTCAGCGACCGCCTGAATCTAGCCCAGGTGGCGGGTGATGCAACCAAGAGTCAGGTGGATAGCCTTCTCAACGGATATCGCCTTATGAGGCAAGTTGTTGTGAACCCCGAGGGGGACTCTCCCTATGAGGTGCTTGCCGGTCGCATGCCCGAGGCCGAGAACGAGGTGGTTCTCATCACCAACTCGCGAGGTCAGATTCTCGACTGCACCGCCTATGCCCTTGGCTTGCTTGATGCCAGCGACATCGGCAAGGAGCTGGCATCGACCGGGTCTACGGAAGGACTGAAGGAGCCGGCGAGCATCTCGTTCGAACAGATTCTTGGCACCACATACAAGGTGGTCCCAACCGCAGACTATTACTACGAGCAGGAAAGCCACTGGGAGGATGGGCGAGACGACACGACGTACATGGCGAGCGTGATGGACCGCGCTCGTACGCTCACCGTTGTTGGCGTGGTAAAACCTAGCGCGCAGTATGAGGACGCTGCGTTTGGCGGATCCCTTGGATACTCAGAAGGGCTTGGGCCTGCGCTTATCGAGGACTCTTGGTCAAGCGGGGTGGTGCAGGCGCAGGTTGCCGAGCCGAGCGTAGATGTGTTCACCGGCCAGACCTTTGCAGACGAAGCATCAAGTAGGGGAATGGCCAGCTCGCAATCGAGTTCGGCGCCGTTGGTCGAACTTGCCCAACGTATTGGCCTGTCGGATGCCAAGATACGCCTTGTGGCCGGGCTCAACGCCGAGCAGGTGGAATGCGTTATTCAGCAATACGAAAGCGACGGAACCGCAAGCTGGGACAGCACGGGCAAGCTTGTCCTGAGCGAGGAAGACGCGGAGCAGCTGCGAGAGATGAGCGACGAGGACTTCTCGGCATATCTGGAGGGCATTGCCCCGGCGACGCTCAACGCAAGCTATGCGCAGAACATGCAGTGGCTTGGCGCCGTCAACGAGGATGAGCCACAACGGTTGCGCATATATCCGCGTGGCACCGTAGGACGCGAGGTCGTTCTGGATGCGGTCGATAGCTTCAACCAGAGCTTGAGCGGAGAGAACGGGATTTCGTGCTCGAGCGATGCCCAGCGATGGGTCGATCAGGTCAAAGGCGTGGTCCAGACGGTTGGCTACGTGCTGGTCGCAGTACTCGTGGTGGCATTGAGTCTTGCGGTATTCCTGGTCTTTAGCGTTACGTATGTAAGCGCGCTGGAGCGCCGTGGCGAGGTTGCCCTCCTTCGCGCTCTGGGTTTCTCCAAGGGCCGCGTGGTCTCGATGATTCTCACGGAAAACGCCTTGCTGGGCGTAATCTCGAGTGCGCTGGGCGTAGCGGCTGCGTGTCTTGTGATCCCCCAGCTTGAGGGCTACGTTGCACAGGTCGCAGACGAGGTTGCTCACATTGGGGCTGACGGTGCAGTTGTGGTGACACCTCTGTTAGCGTTGATTGCTGCGGGTGGGGGAGTTGCTATCGCCGTGGCAAGCGGATTGATTCCCGCACTTGGCGCCGCAGAGCGCGACCCCGTGGAGGTGCTGAGGGTTGAGTGAAGGTTCGCCGGGGTTTGTAGGGAGTGGAAGCGTTAGGCATTGCAGATACCAACGCGGTGCCCCGATGGATGGGAGTCTTGATGCGGTGTCCAAAGTGCGGTACAGAAATACCCGATGATTCAACGTTCTGCCCGGAATGTGGCTCATCTATTGAGCATGCTGCCCGCCACTGCCCGTGGTGCGGTGCGCCACTACGGGAAGGCGCGACGTTCTGCTCTTCATGCGGCAAGAGGGTTGACGCTGCCCCTGCCGAGCCGGCAGCTCCAGCTCCGTCGCCATCCGCAACCGTTCGTCAGCCATCGGTGCAGCCAAGCATGCCTCCTGTCGACAGCGGTGCCCCCCAGGCTGCGCCAAAGCCCAGGAAAAAGCACCGTGGGGTGCTGGTTGCGGGCATCTGCGCTGCCGTGGTGGTTGCGGGAGGCGTTGGCCTCTGGTGGTACGGCAATCACGCAGAGCGCCAGGTCTCGATAAAGGTTGAGGCACCCAACTACAGCAACGACGCCACACGCATTCCGCTGCACGTTACGGGTGCCGACGCTGATGGCAAGTCAGTTGATAAGACCGTGTATGTTGACGCAGATGGCGGCGGACTCTCCCTCTCGCCGGGTACCTACGAGGCCACAGTCGAGGCCTCGCCAATTCTGGCGGATGGGTCTATCTATCAGGTGCCCGAGAAGCCCGTCACAATATCGGTGCCGTCGTCTGGCCCCATAGAGACGCTCGCTTCGGTTCCCGATGCCATCCAGAACAATGGAGGCGGGGCGGACAGCACGGATGGCTCTGACGCTGTCGTCCAGCTGACTCCTACCGACCCGGCATACGTGACGGATGAGCAGATTGCCGCTGCAGTAGATGCGGCATCCAAGGACCCCAACGACAACGGCAAGGCCCAGTCTCTCTCGCAAACGGCGACCGCCAAACGCGACGAAGCGCTTGCGGCCCTCGTTGGCAACACGCCATCTGGTTACGCCAACACGGGCTGGGGCACGAGCGACGGCACGTATGACTATTTCTACTCGAACACCTTGGGTGGCATCTATCGTTCGAAGAATGATGGATCTTCCCCTGAGCTGCTCGTCGAAAAGGAGACAGGCTTCGAGTACACGTCGTATGACTATGGCCTCAACGTCAGTGGGGATACGCTGTATTACGTTAAGTACCACAGCAGTGGTAAGGGAGCTGGCGCATCAATCTGTTCGGTTGGAACCGATGGGTCGAATCCGCAGGAGCTGTACGCCACGTCTGACGCTGACACGATGGGTTGGCACTTCAACTTTACCAATGGCTCATGTGCCATCACTCAGCTCTATCTGTACGGGCTGAAGCTCTACTACATTCTCGATTATGACGTGCGGCGTGGTGACAGTACCCAGCAAACTATCGAGCTGTGGTCCATGGATGAGGATGGCTCCAACCAGCAGAAGCTCTCGTCGTTTACCGTTGATGGCTCGGAGGACGTCCCCGTCTTTGTAGACAGAGACAGGCTCTACTATGCTGCCAACACTCGAAGCAAATCCGGTGATTCGTTCAAGTATTCGACTGCCCTCATTTCGATGAATCTTGATGGGTCCGATTCAAAGCAGCTTGGGTCGTACCAGGACACCGGCGTTCAGAGCCTACTCGTTCAGGACGGGAAGCTCTATGCGTGCGTCAGGGATCTCTCGTCCTCGTCATATCGGGCCGATGTCGTCTCGATGGACGTGGACGGCTCGAATGCTGCAACGCTTTGCCGGTCCTCCGACATGCTGCATCTCCAAAGCAATTTTGCCGTTGTCGATGGCAAGGTCTACGCAATCGGCTTCTCCAGTTCTGGCGATTCCGACAGCTTCACGCCTTTGCTCGTGATGGCTGGGTCTGATGGAAACGTGACCACGGCGGATCTTCAGGCAAAGCTGATCATCCCCAGTGCAATCTGCCCCAGCGGCGATCATCTCATTGTATTTGGCGGTGGCAACGGAGGCGGCGCCCCCGATTCTGCGGTTACCTTCGATCTTGATGGAGTGGCGCAGAACACCTATACGAAGTAGCGGGTCGTTCGAGTAGGAACGGATGAACTATGGCAAAGCACTATGCAGGTAAGACGGGCGAGAAGCACCATGCGGTATGGAGGCGCGTGCTGGCCATTGCTCTTGTTGCGGCGTTGGGAATGGCAGGCGGGTTCTTTGCCATGCATCAGTTGAGTGGTGCTTCGGATTCCACCCCACAGCAGGCGGACGGCGCAAGTGATGCTGAGACGGCATCGGAGAACGTGGCTCCGGTCCTCTCGCCAGAAGAGCAACTTGAGGCACAGGTACAGGAGAAGCTCGGCGAGATGACGCTTGAGCAGAAGGTGGCTCAGCTCTTCGTGGTGCGGCCCGAGGCGCTTACGGGCGTTGGACAGGTGGTCCAGGCTGGCGATGCCACCAAGTCTGCCTTGGAGCAGATGCCCGTGGGAGGCGTCGTGTACTTTGCGGCGAACCTGCAGGATCCTGAGCAAACCCGTGCGATGCTTCAGAACACCCAGTCGTATGCGCAGGAAGTCGAGGGCCTACCCCTGTTCCTTTGTGTGGACGAGGAAGGCGGTACGGTTTCTCGCGTTGGCGGCAACAGCGGCTTTGACATCGCAAACGTGGGGGACATGCGTGACGTGGGCGCTACGGGTGACACCTCGAACGCGTACAACGTTGCCAATCATATCGCCGGCTACCTCACCGACCTTGGCTTCAACGTGGACTTTGCGCCCGACGCAGACATTGCGAACACCAGCAGCACCACTATGGAAAGGCGCTCGTTTGGCTCAACGTCGGATGTGGTGGCGCCGATGGTGGAATCCCAGGTGAAGGGGTTCCTGGACGGCCAGATTCTGTGCTGTGCAAAGCACTTTCCAGGGATAGGGGGCGCCGAGGGAGATTCGCACAGCTCGAGCATCTACTCTCAAAAGACGCTGGACGAGATGTCTGCCGAGGAGCTGGTTCCCTTTCAGAGCGGCATCTCCGCGGGAGTGCCGTTCATTATGGTGGGGCATCTCTCGTGTCCGCAGGTGACGGGCAACGATGACCCCGCGAGCATTAGCCCGACCATTATCACGGGCGTGCTGCGCGAGCAGCTTGGCTACGAGGGCATTGTGATTACCGACTCTATGGGTATGGGCGCCGTGACCGATGTGGTCTCGAGCGACCAGGTTGCCGTGCGTGCGATTGAGGCAGGTGCCGACATGGTGCTTATGCCGGCGGATTTACAGGCCGCTTACCAGGGCGTTCTCGACGCGGTCGGCAGCGGCGAGATTACAGAGGATCGCATCAACGAGTCCGTTGCTCGCATACTGCGCGTGAAGCTTGGACGGATGAGCGAGGACGGAAGCGTGCTACCTCCCTCGGATGTCGTTGTTGCAACGTCGAACGCCTCTGGAACGAGCAAATAGTCGCCTTGAGCGTAGAAAGGGGATTGTGTCATGTTTTGTACGAACTGCGGGGCACAGATTGATGACAACGCTGCCTTCTGCACCAATTGTGGCGCTCCGGTCAAGCGTGCAGAATCCAGGCCGGGGGCAGGTGCCGCAGAGAGCGTGAACCCAGGTATCGCCGCGGATTCCACGGCGGCGGAGACCCAGCGCCTGCAGACGCCGGCTCAGCAGGGTTTTGGTGGTGCAGCTCCCTCGTCTGCTCCCCAGTACAGTGCGCCGCAGTACAGCGCGTCCCAGCAATACAGTGCCCCCTACGCGCAGCCGTCCGAGGTGGAGACCAAGGCGGAGCGCACCAAGAAGTCTCATGGCTGGGTAGTTGCGGTTGTGATCGTCGCCATCGTCGCAGTCTGCGCTGGCGGTGCGTTTGCTATGTACCAGCTTAAGCTGGGGCCATTCTCAACCACCGGCAGTGATGCACAGCCAGCCGCTGCGAGCACCGCCGATGCGGCGTCCGAGAACGGCGATGACGCTGCGCAGGAGGCTAGCTCTGTGACCGTGCCCGACTTGAGCGGGCTGACGTACGACGAGGCCACACACAAGCTGCAGGACCTGGGGCTTAAGCTTGGCCAGGTCACAAAGGAGTACAGCTCTAGTGTCGAGGAGGGGTCCGTGGTTTCTCAGAGTGTCTCCGCGGGCTCTGACGCTGACCCGGGCAGCTCTGTCGATCTGGTTGTCTCCCAGGGTGCCGAGCCACGAATCGAGCATCACTTCGAGCTTGTCCAGCAGGCCGTGACATGGGAGGAAGCCAAACAGTACTGCGAGAGCAATGGCGGCTATCTTGCCGTCATTCACAACGATGACGAATACCAGCAGGTACTGGATGCCATTGGCAGCAGCGACGTTCGCGTGTGCTGGCTTGGTGGCTACCGTGACGGAGACTCGTGGCAGTGGGTCAACGGTGATGACTTCTCGTGGAGCTCGTGGGCAAGCGGCGAACCCAACAACGACGGTGGTACCGAGAACTGCCTTGCGCTTTTGAAGAACAAGGATGAGCGGTGGGGTTGGTACGACGTGCCTAATGACGTGAGCTCCTACTACAAGGCAAGCTATCTCGGTTTCATCATGGAGACGGACGTTACCGTCAAGTAGCGTTGGCACGTTGGTCGCGTATGCGAGAAGCAGGCGAGCGAGGCGCGGTGCCACTGAGGCTCCGTGTCTCGCTCGTTTTGCGAGACGTGCGTGCAGTTCGGGGGAAGTTGGCCGACCGGCGCAACGTGCGTGCTAGGCTTCACGGCTGCTGTCGATTTCTGAGGGGTTTGTTCGTGGGAGAGACCGTCACTGGCGTTACGCCGGGCCGCGCGCGGCTGTGCGTTGCCCTTCTCGTGCTCATGGGCTTTGCGCTGGGCTGCTCTGAGTTCATCGTGGTTGGCATCGAGTCGGACCTGGCAGAAGAGATGGGCGTCTCGCTTACCACTGCCGGCCAGCTCATCAGCCTCTTCGCCCTGCCGTATGCGGTGATGACGCCGGTGCTCGCACTTGTGACTGGTCGCTTTAGGCGTTACTCCGTCATGCTTGTCTACCTTGTCATCTTTTGCGTTGGCAATACCCTCTCGGCGTTTGCGCCGGGCTTTGGGGTGCTGCTTGCCACCCGCATGCTGCTGGGCTCGGTCTTGGGCGCGTTGCTCGCGGTGGGGGTGACGTTCACCCCCGAGCCGGTGGGCACGAAGAAGTCCTCTGGTGCGCTCACGCTGGCTAGCTCGCTCGAGCCGCTGTCGTTCAACGTGGGAATCGCGTTTGGCACCTTTGCTGGGGGTCTGGTTGTCTCCGGTCCGGGGATTCGCGCGGTTGGCTTGGTGGGGGCGGTGCTCGCCGTGGCGGCTGCCGCGCTGGCTGACGTCACGTTGATGCTTTCCAGGCGCGAGGAGTCGCTGGGGTAGGGGCGTCGCCGGCCGTCGTTGCGGGAAGTGGCCCTGCGGCGCTAAAACGACGCCACAGGCCCCCCTCCAGCAGCCACCGGGCTTACCGCGCTGCGCGGTCGTGGTTCACGGGCCGGTAGAAGAGCTCCGCCACTTCTGACGGATTGCGCGTCTGTCCCAGGGCCCACATGGTCTTGGCCACCAGCGCCTCTGTGGTCATGTCATCGCCGCGGAGAATCGCGGGCTCGTGGGCGTACGCGCTTCCAACCTCATAGACGCCCAGGTCAAGTCCCTCTTCCGAGACCTGCGTGGTAAGCACGATTGTCTTGCCGCAGTCGATCCAGTCGAAGATGGCCTGCTCGAAGTGGGCCCCCTTGCACTCTGGGATTCCTCCGATGCCAAAGGTCTCGAGAATCACCGCGTCGTAGTCTGGTCCAAGCGCGTCCAGAATCTGAGGGCCCAGTCCCGGGGTGAGACGCACCACAACAACGTGCTCGTCAAGGCGGTCGTAGACGCGCGGGCGAGAGGCGCGCGCGGACACGCCAACCGCGGTGGGGCTGGGTATGGTCATTCCCTCTCGTCCCTCCCGGATGATGCGATTGTTGCGAATGATGGCCGGCAGCGGGTAGTTCACGCTGGTAAACGCGTTGAAGCTCATGGTGCGCTGCTTGTGCGCTCGCGTCCCCACGATGACCGAGCCGCCAAACACGATGGACACGTCGTGCGATTCGTCGTCGGTGGCGTAGAGCAGCGACTGGTAGAGGTTGAGCTTGGCGTCGGTAAAGGGGTTCGCCATGGGCTGCTGCGAGCCCGTGAGCACGATGGGCTTGGGGCTGCCCTGGATGAGATAGGAGAGCGCGGCAGCCGTGTAGGCCATGGTATCCGTCCCATGCAACACCACAAAGCCGTCGTAGTCGTCGTAGACATCCATGATCGTTGCCGCAATGCGCTTCCAGTCGCTCGGGCGCATGTTGGTCGAGTCGATGTTCATGGGCTGAACGATGTCCAGCTCACACAGCCCGCGCGCCTGTGGTACGTAGCCTGCCAGCTCCTCGCCGGTGAGCGCCGGGGCAAGGCCCGTGCCGTCTGTCTCGGGCATGGACGCAATGGTGCCCCCCGTGGCCACCATGAGAATTCGCTTCATGCGTTGCTCCGTTCGAGAAGTGCGTGACTGCCGAGAAGCACCGGCGGCCGGCGGGTCGTCCGGCCCCTATGCCTCCGGCCTCACCAGGATGGGGATGCTGTCCAGCTTGTCCGCCGTGGGCGCAGGCAGGTAGACCGTGAGCCGCGCGCCACCGGTGGGGAACTCCGCCCATCCCTCGTCGTCGATCGTCACGGTGCCATCGACGCCCAGCACGCAGCGCCACGTTTCGCCTGCGTGGCCCGCGCCTACGCACATGCGCTTTGTCGCGTTGCCCGCACGCGTGGAGAGAAGAACCGCGGCGCCAGAGACCCCATGTCGCGCCGTGCCCTCGCGCGTCCAGCCCACGAGGTCCTTCTCGTCAAACCAGTCGCGCTGTACGCCGTAGGCGAAACGGCGGCGCACCTCCATGAGCAGTTCGAGCTCGGGCACGGCAGGGATTTGGTCGTTAGGGAGGCCAAAGAGGTCACCCATGAAGACACAGGGGTAGCCTGCCTCGCGCAGCAGGATGAGCGCGTAGGCAAGCGGCTTGAACCAGGGCTCCACCGTTGACTCGAGCGCCTGGTCGGGCTGGGTGTCGTGGTTGTCCACAAAGGTTACGGCATGGATGGGGTCCGCGCTTACCAGGCTCCCGTCCAGGATGTGCGTGAGGTCGATGTTCTCGCCGGCAGTGGACGCGCGGTAGAAGTTGAAGTGAAGCGGCACATCGAAGAGGCTCATGGCGCCCTCGTCGCCCAGGTACCCGCGCAGCTCGTCTACGCTTTGCGACCAGTACTCTCCCACGGCAAAGAGCTCCTTGCCGGTCTTCTCGCGCATGCGGGCAAGCCAGTCGAGGTAGAAGGAGCGACTCATGTGCTTCACGGCGTCGAGCCGCACGCCGTCCACGCCCGTGAGGCCAAGGTACCAGCTGCCCCACGCGGCAAGCTGGGCGCGCACGCGCGGGTCGTCCAGGTCGACGTCGGCACCCATGAGGTAGTCGTAGTTGCCCAGCTCGTGGCTCACCTCGCCAGACCATTCCTTGCCCACAAAGCGGTAGATGCCGGTGCTGTCCCCAAGCTCGTCGTAGTCTACGCCGGTGAAGTCGGTGATGCCCCACTGGTAGCGGTCGAGCTGCCCAGCGCGCCCCGGGAACTCAAAGCGCGTGTAGGCGCGAATCTCGCGCGGCTCTCCCACCGGCTTGGTGCGATCCTGGGCGTCGCACTCCTGTGCCAGAACCAGCTGGGTGCCGTCGGCACCCATGCGGTGGTTGAGAACCACGTCTGCCAGCACGTTGACGCCCTGCTCCTGAATGGCGCGGATGGCGGCCAGGTACTCGCGACGCGTGCCGTACTTGGTGCGCACCGAGCCCTTCTGGTCGAACTCGCCCAGGTCCCAGAGGTCGTAGACGCCATAGCCCACGTCCTCAGCGCCCGCCTGCCCCTTGTAGGCAGGGGGCATCCACACCGAGGTGAAGCCCTCTTCCGCGAAACGCGGGGCCATCTTGGCGAGGCGTCGCCAGTGCTGGCCATCTGCTGGCAGGTACCAGGAGAAGGCCTGGAGCATGAGCCCGTTCTTCGTGTTGATGACCATGGGCGCCCTACTTCCTGGGCTTGATGCCCAGGCGCTCGCGGCGGGCGATGGCGTAGCCCTCGACGTTCTTCTGCTGGCTTCGCTCGATGGCAAGGGCATCGTCAGGTACGTCGTGCGTGATGCACGAGCTTGCCCCCGTGATGGCACCGGCACCTATGTTGACGGGCGCCACCATCATGGTGTCGGAGCCAATGAAGGCGCCGTCGCCAATGGTGGTGTGGCTCTTGTGCACGCCGTCGTAGTTGCAGGTGATCGATCCGCCGCCAATGTTGACGCCGGCTCCCATCTGCGTGTCACCAATATAGGAGAGGTGCGGCACCTTGGAGCCCTCGCCCACAACAGAGTTCTTGAGCTCCACGTGCGTGCCTGCCTTGGCGCCGCGCAGCAGGTGGGTGTGGCCGCGCAGGTAGGCACGGGGACCGCAGTTGACGTCGTCGTCAATGGCGGACTCAACAATCACGGTCTCGTCCACGGTGCAGTTGTTGCCCACGGTGGCGTTCTCCAGACGGCTGTTGGGGCCAACGGTGCAGCCCTCGCCCACAGACGTCTTGCCCCAGAGGAAGGTCTGGGGGAGAAGGACGGTGTTCTTCCCAACGGTGGCCTCCGGGCCAACCCAGACCTGGTCGGGATCGAGCATCGACACGCCCGAGCGCATGAGGCCCTCGTTGACGCGGCGCTGCATGATCTTGGTGACCTGCGCCAGCTGGACGCGGTCGTTCACACCCAGGAGCTCCTCATAGTCGTCGCAGTGGACTGCCGAGACGGGCTCGTCCATGCCCACGTAGATGCCCACCATGTCAGTGAGGTAATACTCGCCCTGGGCGTTGCTGTTGGTGACCTTGTCGATGTTGGTCGAGAGACGCTCGCCGCAGAAGCAGTAGGCGCCAGCGTTGCACTCCAGGAGCGTGGCGCGCTGCTCGGGCGTGCAGTCCTTGTCCTCGATGATGGCACGCACACCGCCGTCCTCGATGAGCACGCGGCCATAGCCGGAGACGTCCGGCGGCGTCATGGTGAGCAGCGTGCAGGCGTTGTGGCCCGCGCGGGTGGCGTCGACCAGGGCTGAGACGGTCTCGGGGCGAACGAGCGGCAGGTCGCCGTTGAGAACCACCACGGGACCGGCAAAGCCGCCCAGGGCGTCGCGCACCACGCGCACGGCGTGGCCGGTGCCCAGGCGCTCGGTCTGCTCGACAAACTCCACGTCCTTCTCGTCTGCGAAGTAGTCGCGGACCTCCTGGGCGCCGTTGCCCACCACCAGCACGATGCGGTCGACCCCCGCCTTGCGCGCGGCGTCGACAACCCACCACGCGAGCGGCTTGTCGAGGACCTTGTGCATGACCTTGGGATGGTGGGACTTCATGCGAGTTCCCTCGCCGGCGGCAAGGACGATTGCGGTGACGGGCATGGCTGCCTCCTATGTTTGCGGTGGTAGGGGTCTTGTAATGCCGCCCCGCTGTGTGCGGGGCGGTTGCACGATAGTTCAATGATAGCTCAGGCATGTGCAGGGCCCGAGGGCTGGCACATTTCACGGTACTAGTTCCGGGATCGTCCGTTCGCCCTTGCGCCAAGAAAGGCTGCGATGGCCACTGCAGGCAGGCTGACCGGTGGGAAGCACAGGGCAAGCACGCAGGTGCTGAGCAGCCACTTTCCTGTGGCAGTTCCCACCAGGGCGCCCGTGGAAAGTGCCACCGCGAGCATGGGGTCTGTCCCGGTGATGGCGGCAACCGCATAGCCGGCGGCAACGCCGCAGAAGATAAGGGGAAAGAACTCTCCGCCAACCCAGCCCGTCTCCTCGCAGAGCTGCGTGAGGGCAAGCTTTGCCACGCAGGTTGCCAGCAGCGTTCCGGCGCCTATGGCCTGCCAGCTGCCAAGAAGGTCCCTCGTGGCCGACTGCCCGGAGAAGAGCACCTCTGGCAGCGCCATGGCGACAAGCCCCAGGACAACGCCGCAGAGAGTGGCTTTGGGGACGGTGCCTATGCGGTCGCACGCAAGCTTTGTTGCCCTGCCGGCGAGCGCGGAGAGACGCGCCAGCACCCAGCCGAGGGGAAGCGCAAGGAGCGCCCACAGCGCGCCTGCGTTAAGCCCCAGGTAGTCAATGCCGTCGAAGCGCGGAAAGCCCGCCCCCGGCCCAAAGAGGCGAGAGACGCCGAGCGCGCCGAGTACAAAGCCCACCGCAGCCGCTGACCAGAGAAGGATGCGGGGCCCGCGGGTATAACGCCTGCCCTCGTCGCTCTGGGCGGGGGAGAGCGCCATCCAAGCGGCCGAAAGCGGGTGCGAGGTGTTGCGCACCACTGCCACGCCCGAGCGACGCATGCCGTGCATGGCCATGGTACCCAGCGCGGCCGTGAACCCAGAGACGCCCGCCTCGGGGCCAACGGCGCCGCCAAAGGCGATGGGAAGCGCAAACAGCACCAGGGCCCAAGGCCAGCTCTTCACCCGGTAGCCACCCTTGCTGCGGCAGTTGCCCACCACAACGCCCAGGGTATCAAGCGAGAAGCCCGCACGGCTGGTGGCTATGCCCACAAGGGTACCGCCTAGGGTGCAGAGAAGCACTGGCGCCACCGCGGAGAGTGGTTGCGGGAGCGTCTTGGCAAGGCCGTCCCAGACAACTTCCTGGAGCAGGTCGACCACCCGAAGCGTGGCTAGGCAGCCCACGCCCACCACGACGCCCGCCAGGAGTGCCCAGAGCAGCAGCACGAGAGATGCATGCACAAGCGCGACGCCGCGGGGGGTCTCCTCCGCGGCGCCGATGATTCTCTCATGCGTTTTCGTCTTGCCCGACATGTTCCTAGACCTCGGAGTGGCCTGCGGCACCCTGGGAGACCGAGTTGTTGGTGTAGACGTTGTAGATGCAGGTTGCCAACGGTTCGGCAACGCTGATCTGCTTGATCTTGGAGCCAGGCTTGTTGGCGACCTCGCAGGGGATGGCATCGGTTACGACGCATTCGACGATGGGCGCGTTCTGCAGGCGCTCGATGGCCTGGCCCGAGAAGATGCCATGGGTGGCCGAGACGTAGATGTCGCCCGCGCCCATCTCCTTGAGCTTGTTGATGGACCCCACGAGGGTGCCGCCCGTGTCAATCATGTCGTCGTTGATGATGCAGGTCTTGCCCACGATGTTGCCGATGACGCCCATGACCTCGGCCGCGTTGTGCTTGGGGCGGCTCTTGTGGGCAATTGCGACCTCGCAGCCCAGGTAGTCCGAGAGCTTCTTTGCCACCTTGGCGCGGCCCATGTCAGGCGAGACAACCACGGTGTTGTCCCAGTCGAAGTCCTTGGTCTTGAAGTAGTCGCCAAAGTTGTAGAGGGCGGTGAGGTGCGTCACGGGGATGTCGAAGAAGCCCTGGATCTGGCCGGAGTGCAGGTCGAGCGTAATCACGCGGTCAACGCCGGCGGCCTCGAGGAGGTTGGCCACCAGGCGGGCGGTGATGGGCTCGCGGCTGGACGCCTTGCGGTCCTGGCGAGCGTAGCCGTAGTGGGGAATGACCGCGGTGAAGCTCTCCGCGCTTGCGCGGGTGGCGGCGTCGGCCACGATGAGGGTCTCCATGATGAGGTCGTTCACGTTCTTGCCGGCGATGGTCTGGATGAAGAAGACCTCGTCACCGCGGACGGACTCCTCGAAACGGGCGTAAATCTCGCCGTTGGCGAACTTCTCGATCTTCAGGCCCTGAAGCTTGAGGTGGAGGATGTCTGCGATGTCCTGGGCGAGCTTGGGGTTGCTGGTACCGGAGTAAAGCTTGATTTCCTTCTGGTAGGTGGTGGGCTTGCTCAGGTCTTCGTACATCGACTGCCGTCCTTCCGTCTGGGATCTATCCCGGCCATTCAGGCTGTTCGCGCCGGCACGATGATAGCGCAGCCAATGCGCTTGCCGCCACATTACATGCGCGTTTCACGGGTATCTCAAGAGGTTCCCGGCGGGATGGGGCGGGCGTGAGGAGGGGAGGCATGCCAACCCTCGCGAGGTTGCCAAGACACTTGCGTACATGCGAGAAGGAATTGGCTGGGGTAGTAGGATTCGAACCCACATTCCAGGCACCAAAAACCCGTGTCCTAACCGTTGGACGATACCCCAGTGAGTGTGCCCCCAAAAAGCGGGCTTCTCGGCTAGTGTATCAGAGTGCGGCCGCGTGGGGCACCGCGTGTGGGCGCGCTGAGAGGGGGAATCGCATCATGATGAAGGCCATCCAGCGGTTTGGTGGCGCGCTCTTCACGCCCGCCATGCTCTTCGCTTTTGCGGGGGTCGTGGTGGGGCTGGGGACGCTCTTCACCACCGAGTCCATCATGGGGCCCATCGCAGCGGCGGGTACCACCTGGAACAAGTGCTGGACCGTGGTTCTCGACGGTGGCTGGACCGTCTTCAATCAGCTGCCGCTGCTCTTTGCCGTGGCACTTCCCATCGGCCTGGCCAAGAAGCAGGCAGGTCGCTGCTGCCTCGAGGCGTTTGTCGCCTATCTCACGTTCAACTACTTCGTGAGTTCGATGCTCTCGTCGTGGGCGTCCGAGCTGGGCGTGGACTTCTCGGCAGCAGCCGGTAGCGCCGAGGGCATCGCGACCATTGCCGGCATCCGTACGCTGGACATGGGCATTGCCGGCGCGCTTCTCGTCTCGGGTGTGGTCATCGCCCTTCACAACCGCTTCTTCGACACGCGCCTGCCGGAGTGGCTGGGGGTCTTCTCGGGTTCGACCTTTGTGTACATGGTCTCGTTCGCCGTGATGCTGCCGCTTGCGGTGGTGACGGTGCTGGTGTGGCCCAAGGTGCAGGTGGGCATGCACGTGTTTCAGCAGATCATTGTCGACGCGGGCTCGGCGGGGGTGGGGATCTTTGTCTTTCTCGAGCGCGTGCTCATCCCGTTTGGCCTGCACCACCTGCTCTACGCGCCCTTCTACTATGACAACGTGCTTGTGCAGGGCGGCATTTACGCCGCCTGGGCAAACGCCCTGCCCCAGATTGCCGCCTCGACCCAGCCGCTCGCGGAGCTCGCGCCCTGGGCCTCGCTTACTGCCACGGGATGGTCGAAGATCTTTGGCATCCCCGGCATAGCCGCTGCGTTCTATGTCACGGCAAGGCCCGAGCGCCGCAAGCGCGTGCTAGCGCTTCTCGTTCCCGTGACGCTCACCTCGGTCTTCTGCGGCGTGACCGAGCCCATCGAGTACACGTTCCTCTTTGTTGCGCCGCAGCTCTTTGTGGTCCATGCGGCGCTTTCTGCCTGCCTCTCCATGATGATGAACGCCTTTGGCGTGGTGGGCGTCTTCTCTGGGGGACTTATCGAGATGTCCTCGCTCGACTTTGTGCCCCTCATGGCCACGCACGGCCAGACCTATCTGGTGGCGCTGGCGATTGGCCTGTGCTTCACGGTCATCTACTTTGTGGTCTTTCGCTTTCTCATTCTGCGCTTCGATTTCAAGACGCCAGGGCGGGCAAGCGATGAGGACGTGCGCCTGCGCACGCAGGACGAGTTCCGCGACGCCCACGGCATGCCGCGCGCTCAAGATGGCAGGCGACTTGGAGCAGAGGGCGAGAAGGCCGACGCCAGCCAGGATGACGCCTACGCCTTGCGTCTGGTGGAGCTTCTCGGAGGCGCTCAGAACATCGAGGGCATCACGAGCTGTGCCACACGACTGCGGGTTGACGTCCGCGATCCCGAGAAGGTAGCGGCAACCGGAGCCTTTGTGGCTGCCGGCGCGAGGGGAGCCGTGTGCACGGGCCGTGCGGTCCAGGTGATTGTGGGTCTCAACGTGACGCAGGTGGCGGAGCGGGTCGAGAAGGTCTTGGGTATCGATGCGTGAGGGTGGCATGGGCTGCGTGCGGACGTGCACAGCCTTGTTGAAAGTTTAAACAAGTGCTTGAATGGCATGCCAAGAAGTTATTCCGGCGAAGACGCGGTGCCGCTATCGAGCCCGCCTGCATCCCGCCGCATGGTGTGAGAGGCGTGGACTGACGTGAGCGAGCGTACGACGGCGTTCTTCGATATCGATGGGACCCTTGGGTGGACCGACCCGGTTGCTCGCGAGCTCATGAGTGATGCGGAACGCAAGCTCTCGCCGGTCCCCAGCCCTGTCGTTGCCGATGCCATCAGGCGCTTTGCGGCAGCGGGCAATCGCGCGTTCATCTGCTCGGGACGCTCGCCGCTCGACATTCATCCCAAGATGGCGGCCCTGCCCTTCTCGGGAATGGCATGCCTCGCGGGCGCCTACGTGAAGGTGGGGGACGTCGTGCTTCGCGACGTGGCTTTGCCGCCCGAGGTGCTTGCCTGCGTGGACGAGGTGCTTGCCGAGACGGGCATGGGTGCGCTTTTGGAGTCCGCGCGTGGTTCCGTCGACGTGCGCGGGGGCACGGCTGGGACGCACTGGCCTTCTCCTGCGAGCGTTGCGGAAGCGCTTGAGCGCATTCCTGGTGGGCGCGCGCACAAGGTCGTGCTGCCCACGCCCGCGGCAAAGCTTGTGGTCAGCCGGCTTGCCGGGGCGGTGGGCCTCTCGATCATGGAGCTCGAGCTTGGCAACAGCGAGGTCGGCCTTGTGGAGAACAGCAAGAGTGGTGCTGTGAAAGCCATTCTCGACTATCTGGGGGATGCGGGCACCACCTATGGGTTTGGTGACTCCGAGAATGACCTCAGCCTGTTTGAGCAGGTTGACGTGCCCATTGCCATGGGCAACGCTTCTGTGGAGGTAAAGGCTGCGGCATCGATGGTGACCGACACGGTTGGTAACGACGGGGTGGCGACGGCCCTCGCCAAGCTGGGCCTTATCTAGGCCCAACGGATTAGCGACGCGATGACGGGAAAGACGCACATTGCTGTTGGGGCCGCGGCCGCGCTTGCGGTTGCGAAGTACGTTCCTGCAGCGCTGACAGCTGGGGTGCCAACGATTGCCGGGGACGCTTCGACGCTCGCCTGTCTTGCCGCTGGTGCGGTGGGCGGACTTCTCCCCGATGCCGATGTGTCGACGAGCGAGGCTTCGCGTCAGCTGAGAAGGGCGTGGTGGCTTCTCGTCGCCGTGATAGCCGCGACGTTTGCGGCGGACGCCCTGCTGGGACTAGACCTCGGTGCGCAGACAGTGGCGTTTGTCCGTACTGCCGGCGTGTACCAGGTTGCTGGAGGAGCCGTTATCGTTGCCATACTCGCCTGCGGACGGGCCTCCGGGCATCGGGGCTTCTCGCACTCGCTTGTGGCTGCGGCGCTGCTCTTTGGCGGGGCGTATCTGGCAGTACCGGAGATTGCTCTGGCCTTGACGGTGGGGTATTGCTCGCACCTGGTGATTGACCTTCTCAACAAGATGCCGGAGCGACTCTTTTGGCCTGTTGCGAGGGGGCAGTCGGTGGGACTGTGCAAGTCCGGTGGCGTGGTGGACGGAGCTCTTCTCGTTTTGGGCGTTGCCGCAGTGATCGGCCTGCTTGCGGGGTGGCTGTAACCGCCGCGCGTCACGTCGGAGATGCGCCGGTGCACTTTGCGCGCTGGGCTGGCGCCATAGGGCCACTTTTGGCAGCAAGTGCGTACGAAACCGCTGCTGTGGCGTCAAATCCGCGCCACAGGGCCAGTTCCCGCAGCAATCGCGTACGGAACCGCTGCTGTGGCGCTGCCCCTTCCTTGTGGCGCTCGCCGCTACCTCCTCGACACGGTGGTGAAGCAGAAGAGCTCCGGGTGGTGACGCACTTGCGTGTACTCGAACATCACGCCGTCGGAGTTGTAGGACTGGCTCTCGACAACGGCCACGCAGTTGTAGGGGTCAAGGTCCATGTAGCTGCAGTCCTCGTCAGTCGCAAGCTGCACCGTAATGCGGCGTCGGCTCGTGAGGATGCGCATGCCCAGGTTCTTCTCGAGGTAGCTGTAGACGGACTTCTCGGCTTGCTCTGCCGTGAGTCCCGGAACCGCCGAGGCAAGGAAGTAGTCGTGGTCGATCTGGCGCGCGACGTCGTCCAGCGTGCGAACGCGCACCACGCGCACGAGCTCGACGCCCTCGGCAAAGCCGGTACGCCGCGCCAGCCCTGCGCCGCAGGTCACATGTTCAAATGACTTGACCTGCGTACCAGGGACAAAGCCGTTCCTTCTCGCATATTCACCGAAAGACTCCACGCCTTCGAGCGAACCTTGGGCGCTGTGCGCCTCACGCTGCCATATCACGCGTACGCCACGACCATGCATGGGCTGTACGTAGGCGTCATCGGCAAGCATGGAGACCGCCCTGCGCAGCGTGTTGCGCGAGCATCCATACTCGGCCGTGAGCTCCCCTTCGGAGGGAAGAAGCTCCTGGTACGAGTAGGTTCCCTCTTGAATCTTCCCCTTGAGGTCGCGGTAGATGCCCTCAAAGATTGCCTTCGGCATGTGGTATCTCCTCGCTTGCGGAACGCCGGACCCCAGAGGGCCGTGGCGTGAGCGGAACATGGGTGGTATCAGATATCCTAGGCCTCCTGAAAGGCAGTTGGACGAGTAACCGGTAACCACATTAACAAATATACCAATCTACCTGCGCAAACAATACGCGGAGTACAACTCATTCCTACCGTTCACCACAAATTAGATACCGCTCAGTCAAAACTTGTTTGAACAAGAAGCTCATCACGCTATTGTCATAGGCAAGAAACGGGGCGGTGCCCGAGAAAACCTCTTCCACCGGCCCCGCACAGGTGCAAGAACGACGGGATACGTCGTTCAAGCAGGAAGCAACGGGAGGATCACGATGGGGAACATTTCGAGGAAGCAGTTCATCACGCTCGGTGCGGCGTCGGCGGCGGTCCTTGGCCTCGCTGGCTGCGGCAGCAGCTCCAGCAGCGACAGCTCGTCTGACACCAGCAGCTCCAGCACTGATGACCGTTCCGGCAACGTCTACTGGCTCAACTTCAAGCCCGAGCTTGACGAGACCGCCCAGGCCCTCGCCAAGACCTACATGGAGAAGTACCCCAACGTCAAGGTCAAGGTTCAGACTGCCGCTTCCGGCACCTACGAGCAGACCCTGACCTCCGAGATGGACAAGACCGACGCCCCCACCCTCTTCAACATTGGCACCACCGCCGGCGTCAAGGAGTGGGGCTCCAGCGCCATGGACCTCTCCGGCACCGACATCGAGAAGGCCCTCTCCACCACCGATTACACCTACAAGGATTCCGATGGTCGTCTGGTCTGCGCCGGCCTCTGCTATGAGACCTATGGCATCGTCGTGAACGCAGACCTGGTTGAGAAGGCCGGCCACAGCGTTGATGACATCAAGGACTTCGACTCCCTGAAGACCGTCGTCGAGGACATCCACAAGAACGCCGCCACCCTCGGCTTTGACGCCTTCGCTGCCACCGACCTCGATGACTCCTCGTCCTGGCGCGTGACTGGCCACCTCGCCAACCTCGAGTACTACTACGAGGAGAAGGACGACGGCGGCTGGGACGCCACTCCCGCCACCATCAAGGGCACCTACCTCCCCAACTACAAGAAGATCTTCGACCTGGCCATCAACAACTCTGCCGAGGATCCCACGACCCTCTCCACCGGCGGCCACGATCCTGCGACCGAGTTCACCTCCGGCAAGGCCGCATTCTTCTTCACCGGCTCCTGGGACTACGCCACCATCGCGGCTGCCCAGAAGAACACCACGATGATTCCGTACTACTGCGGCGTGTCCGGCGAGGAGAAGGCCGGTCTCAACAGCGGTACCGAGAACCGCCTCGCCATCAACGACGCTGCCTCCGATGAGGACAAGAAGGCCACCATGGACTTCTGGCTCTGGCTCGTCACCGACCCCGAGGCCTCCAAGGAAATGGTCGCTCAGCTTGGCGTCCTTCCCTACACCGACGCTGCCAAGGGCGACAACGGCTACCTCAACAAGGCCGAGGAGCTCTCCAAGGCTGGCAACTACACCATGGACTGGGCTACCAACTACCAGCCCAACGTTGACCAGTACCGCAAGGGCCTGGTGTCCGCGCTCAACGCCTACACGGCGGATCAGTCCGACGCCAACTGGGATACCTTCAAGACTGCATTCGTCGACGGCTGGGCTCAGAACTACAAGATCGAGAACGCCTAGTCTCATCTGACCTCTGACTGGCATACGGGGGCCGGGCGTTATTACGGCGCCTGGTCCCCGTTCCTTTTCTCACGCGGGAGTGGAAAAGCATGAAAAGCAAAGCCATAAAGCAGAGCTCCCAGATAAAATCGACTAGACGCTTCTGGTGGCTCTTTCTTCTGCCCGTGACGGCCGCGTTCTGCATTGGCTTCGTGTGGCCGTTCTTCCAGGGCATCTACCTTTCCTTCTGCAAATTTAAGACCGTTTCGAGCGCCAAGTTCGTCGGTCTTTCCAACTACGCCTCCGCCTTCGCGGACGAGTCCTTCCAGCACTCCTTCTGGTACACGGCGCTCACCGCCATCGTGTGCCTCGTCCTCATCAACGTGATCGCGTTCGCCGTGGCCTACGCGCTCACGCAGGGCATCAAGGGCTCGAACATCTTCCGCACGATCTTCTTCGCGCCAAACCTTATCGGCGGCATCGTCCTCGGCTACATCTGGTCGATGATCTTCGACGGCATCCTCCAGCAGTACGGCACCTCGGTGGTCCTCGAGACCAAGTACGGCTTCTGGGGCCTGATTATCCTCATGTGCTGGCAGCAGATCGGCTACATGATGATCATCTACATCGCCGGCATCCAGGCGGTCCCCGAGGACATGATCGAGGCAGCCAAGATCGACGGCGCGACCAAGGCGCAGACCCTCTTCAAGGTGATCATTCCCAACGTTATGCCCTCGATCACGATTTGCACGTTCCTCTCGCTCACCAACGGCTTCAAGCTCTTCGACCAGAACCTCGCGCTCACGGGTGGCCTGCCGTACGAGCAGCTCGCCGACGGCAAGACCATCAACACGACCGAGATGATGGCCTTGAACATCTACAACACGTTCTACTCGGGTACCGGCGCGTCGCGCGGCGTGGCCCAGGCCAAGGCGGTCATATTCTTCGTCCTTGTCGCTGCCATGGGACTCGCGCAGCTCTCGTACACCCGTAAGAGGGAGGTGCAGCAGTAATGGCAAACCAGCCACAGACGCTCGCATCCGAGGCGCGTCACAAGAAGATCCTGACCATCGTCTTTACCATTATCTGCATTGTCTGGGTTCTCCCGGTTGTGTGTGTGGCGATCAACTCCTTCAAGCTGAACACCTTCGTTAAGACCGAGACGTTCGCCCTCCCCACCGACGAGAGCTTTGCCGGATGGTCCAACTTCATTACCGGCATGACCTTTGGTAACTACCCGTTCTGGAGTGCGTTTGGCTACAGCGCCCTGATCACCGTGCTCTCCACCGCGCTGATTCTCATCTGCTGCTCCATGGCGGCCTGGTACATTGCCCGCGTGGACTCCAAGTTCTGCAAGATCCTGTACACGCTCTGCATCTTCTCGATGGTCGTGCCCTTCCAGATGGTCATGTTCACGCTGTCCAAGACGGCCGACACCCTGAAGCTCAACACGCCGTTCACCATCCCCATTGTCTACCTGGGCTTTGGTGCCGGACTTGCAATCTTCATGTTCGTTGGCTTCGTGAAGTCCATTCCGCTTGAGATCGAGGAAGCTGCCGCAATCGACGGCTGCGGCCCAATCCGCACCTTCTTCCTGGTTGTGCTCCCCATGCTCAAGCCCACGCTCATCTCCGTTGGCATCCTCGAGATCATGTGGGTCTGGAACGACTACCTTCTCCCGTATCTGGTCCTGGACATCAACCAGTACCGCACGATTCCCATTCAGATCCAGTACCTCAAGGGCAGCTACGGAACGGTCGACCTGGGTGCAACCATGGCAATCATCCTCATGGCCATCATCCCCGTCATCGTGTTCTACCTCTCCTGCCAGAAGTACATCATCAAGGGCGTTGCCGCCGGCGCCGTCAAGGGCTAGGCCAACGACCGGGCACGTCTGAGTTTGCCCCCTCTTTCCCACTCTCTTCGCGGGACCCGCTCTGGGTCCCGCGGAGGGGGGACCTCCTCAAAGACATGCAGCCTATCGTGGGGACGCGGGCCCCGGCTGCGACCTAAGGAAGGAATCCGAGAACCATGGCAGAAGTCAGCCTGAAGCACATTACCAAGATCTATCCGAACATCGAGAAGACCAAGAAGCACCACTTTGGCAAGAAGGCCGCCGAGCCCGAGAAGAAGAGCAACCTCAAGGTCACCGACGAGGGCGTCGTGGCCGTTGAGGACTTCAACCTCGACATCGCCGACCGCGAGTTTGTCGTCCTTGTCGGCCCCTCCGGCTGCGGCAAGTCCACGACGCTGCGCATGATTGCCGGCCTCGAGAGCATCTCTGGCGGTGAGCTCACCATCGACGGCAAGGTCATGAACGAGGTAGCCCCCAAGGACCGCGACATCGCCATGGTCTTCCAGAGCTACGCCCTGTACCCCCACATGACCGTGTACGACAACATGGCCTTCCCCCTGAAGCTCCGCAAAGTTCCCGAGGACCAGATTGATCAGAAGGTTCGCCAGGCGGCGGAGACCCTGGGTATCACCCAGTACCTTGACCGCAAGCCCAAGGCGCTTTCCGGCGGCCAGCGGCAGCGCGTGGCCATTGGGCGCGCCATTGTGCGCGACCCCAAGGTGCTCCTCATGGACGAGCCCCTCTCCAACCTGGACGCCAAGCTCCGCAACCAGATGCGCGCCGAGATCATCAAGCTCCGCAAGCGCATCAACGCGACGTTCGTCTACGTTACGCACGACCAGACCGAGGCCATGACCCTGGGCGATCGCATCGTGATCATGAAGGACGGCGTGGTGCAGCAGGTCGGCACCCCGCAGGAGGTCTTCAACGAGCCCGCCAACCTCTTCGTTGCAGGTTTCATTGGTGTGCCGCAGATGAACTTCTTCGATGGCCACCTCGAGAAGACGGCCTCGGGCTATGTGCTCCAGGCCCTCGACACCCGTATTGTCATTTCGCCCGAGACGGGCAAGGACCTCGAGACCGCCGGTGTCACCTCGCTCGACGTTACCGCGGGTGTGCGTCCCGAGCAGATTCAGCTTGCCAACGCGGACGAGCCGGGCGCCATCTCCGGCACCATCGACGTCTCCGAGCTCATGGGCTCGACGGTCCACGTGCACGCGAGCGTCAAGGGCTACGACTTTGTCCTGGTCATCCCCACCATCGATTTCGACGGCGCCCTTGGCAGGTCCTTCGCCGACGGCGCACCCATCTCCTTCAAGTTCGAGCCGAACGCTGTCCACTTCTTTGACAAGGCGTCCGGTAAGAACATCATCAAGCCGTAGCCTTCCCTCCCTCCCGCGACATCGGCTTGGTGCGGCCCCGGCCCGCTTTCTCGGACGGGTCGGGGCCCTTTTGCGGGAGACGGTTGTGGCAATGGCCTGCGCGAGAGCGCAGAACGAGAGAAGGAGACAACCATGGAGAGAGCAAGCGGCGTTCTCATGCCCGTCTCGTCACTTCCGGGCATTGTGGGCATAGGCACGTTTGGCCGCGAGGCGTACGACTTCGTCGACTTTCTGGCCCGTACTCACCAGCGCTACTGGCAAGTTCTTCCCCTCACCACCACAAGCTTTGGTGACTCGCCCTACCAGTCCTTCTCCGCCTTTGCGGGGAACCCGTACTTCATTGACATCGAGGACCTTGTCCGCCTGGGTTACCTCACTGAGCAGGACCTGGTTGTGCTGCCCTTTGGCGACGACCCCGCGAACGTTGACTACGGCACGCTCTTCCGTGGTCACCGTGCGCTTCTCGAGCGGGCGCTGCCGAGCTTCTCGGCCGCGCCGCCAGCGGACTTCGGGGCCTTCTGCCAGGCAAACGACTCCTGGCTTGAGCCCTACTGCGAGTTCATGACGGTCAAGGAGGAGTTTGGCCTCAAGGCCTACTACGAGTGGCCCATGGAGTACCGCAGCCGTGGCAAGGCGAGTGCCGCCCTGTGCGCCAAGCGCCCCGAGCGCATGCGCTACCACCAGATGACTCAGTACTTCTTCTACTGCCATTGGAAGCGCCTCAAGGCGTACGCGAACAAGCGGGGCGTCCTTGTCATTGGTGACATCCCCATCTACGTGTCGCGCGACTCCGTGGAGATGTGGGCCATGCCCGAGCTCTTCCGCGTTGACGCCACCGGCAACCCCACGTGCGTTGCCGGAACGCCGCCCGACCAGTTCTCTTCCACCGGTCAATACTGGGGCAACCCCATCTATGACTGGGCGGGCATGGCTGAGGATGGCTTTGCCTGGTGGGTCGAGCGCCTGCGCGCAAGCCTCAAGCTCTACGACATCCTGCGCATCGATCACTTCCGCGGCTTCGAGTCCTACTGGTCCGTGCCCTTTGGCGCGCCGGACTCGAGCTTTGGGCGCTGGGCCAAGGGCCCCGGCGGAGACGTCTTCGACGCCGTGGCAGAGCATCTGGGCGAGCTGCCCATCATTGCGGAGGACCTGGGCTTCATGACGCCAGAGGTCATTGCCATGCGCGAGCACACGGGCTTCCCGGGCATGAAGATCCTGCAGTTTGGCTTTGACTCCGAGGGCGACTCCCTCGACCTTCCGCACCACTACGTCGCAAATACCGTGGCTTACGTGGGCACGCACGACAACGAGACGGCCATGGGATGGTTCAAGGACACCGCCACGCCTGACGTGCGCGAGAAGGCCACGCGCTACCTTGCCCTCGCCCCCGGCGAGACCGTGGCGCAGGGCTGCAACCGCGCCATTGCCGCCTCGGTGAGCGACACCTGCATCTTCCGCATGCAGGACCTTCTCGGGCTGGACAACTCCGCTCGCATCAACACGCCCTCGACCGTCGGGAAGAACTGGCGCTGGCGCATGCTGCCGGAGGCCATTACGCCCGAGGTGGAGGCAGAGCTCTCCGACCTCACCACCACCTATTACCGGGTCCCCGGTACGAAGGAACCCGAGCTTCCCAAATAGGGAAGTGCTTGGGCACGCGCCCGCCTTGCGCGGTATGCGCCTTTCCGTCATGTCACCGCGACACTTGGAGGTATCGCAACACATGAAGATCGATCTTGAGGCTCGCTCCCAGGAGAAGTACGGTCGTCCGCTCGCCGAGCTTGACGACTCCACCATCTGCACCATGCTCGAGGACATTGTCCGCGAGCACGCGGCAACCATGCCCCTCAACGAGGGCAAGCGCCGCCTGTACTACCTCTCGGCCGAGTTCCTCATCGGCCGTCTGCTCACCAACAACCTCATCGAGCTTGGCGTGTACGAAGACGTTAAGGCCCAGCTTGCTAGCGCCGGCCACGACCTGGGTGCTGTGGAGGAGCGCGAGGTCGAGCCGTCCCTGGGCAACGGCGGCCTCGGTCGTCTCGCCGCGTGCTTCCTGGACTCCATCGCCACGCTGGGACTCCCTGGCGACGGCGTTGGCCTTAACTACCACTACGGCCTCTTCCACCAGCGCTTTGTTGACCTGCAGCAGGCCGCCGAACCCGATGGCTGGCTGGACCGCCAGGACTGGCTCGTGAGGGACGAGAAGGCCTACACCGTGGAGTTTGGCGGCTTCTCGGTGAAGTCGCGCCTCTATGACATCGACGTTCTGGGCTACGGGCGCACGACCAAGAACCGCCTGCGCCTGTTTGACCTCGAGAGCGTCGATGACTCGCTGGTGCCGGTGAACTCCATCGACTTCGACAAGGGCGAGCTCGCCAAGAACCTCACGCTCTTCCTCTACCCCGATGACTCCGACGATGCCGGCCGTCTGCTCCGCGTATACCAGGAGTACTTCATGGTCTCCAACGCGGCTCAGCTCATCCTCGACGAGGCAATGGAGCGCGGCTCCAACCTGCACGACCTGCCCGACTACGCCGTTGTGCAGATCAACGACACGCATCCCTCGATGGTCATCCCCGAGCTGGTGCGCCTGCTCGTGGACGTTCACGGCTTCGAGTTTGACGAGGCCGTCTCGGTGGTGCGTCGCATGGTGGCCTACACCAACCACACCATCCTCGCGGAGGCGCTCGAGAAGTGGCCCCTCGAGAGCCTCAAGACCGTCTCCCCGCGCATTGCCGAGATTGTGGTCAAGCTGGACGAGCTGGAGCGTGCCGAGAACGGTAGCGATGACGCCGTGGCTATCGTGCGCGACGGCGTGGTGCACATGGCCCACATGGCCATCCACTACGGCTTCTCGATCAACGGTGTGGCAGCGCTGCACACCAAGATTCTCGAGGACACGGAGCTTCACTCCTTCTATGAGCTCTATCCCGAGAAGTTCTCCAACAAGACCAACGGAATCACCTTCCGCCGCTGGATCATGGATGCCAACCCGGCACTTTCCGGCGTGCTCGATGACGTCCTGGGCACCGACTGGCGCACCTCATGCGACCTCTCGGGGCTTCTCGCCTTCAAGGACGACGACGCGGTTCTCGCTCGCCTGGATGATGCAAAGACGCAGGCCAAGGCCAGCATGCGCGAGTTCCTCTGGGAGACGCAGGGCGTGCGGATTCCCGAGAACGCCATCATCGACGTGCAGGTGAAGCGCATCCACGAGTACAAGCGTCAGCAGATGCTTGCGCTCTATATCATCTGGAAGTACCTCGACATCAAGAACGGCAACATTCCCGCGCGTCCGCTCACCATCATCTTTGGCGGCAAGGCGGCACCTGCCTACACCATCGCGCAGGACATCATCCACCTCATCCTGCTGCTTTCCCGCTGGATTGCGGCAGATCCGGTTGTCTCGCCCCACCTGCAGGTGGTCATGATCGAGAACTACAACGTGAGCGCTGCCGAGCGCGTGATTCCCGCCGCCGACATCTCCGAGCAGATCTCGCTTGCCTCCAAGGAGGCATCGGGTACCTCGAACATGAAGTTCATGCTCAACGGTGCCGTGACCCTCTGCACGCTTGATGGCGCCAACGTCGAGATCGCCGACCTTGTGGGCGACGAGAACATCTACACCTTTGGCGCCTCCTCCAAGGAGGTCGAGCGCCTGTACGCCGAGCACGCCTACGACGCGCACGCACACTACCTGCGTCCGGGCGTAAAGCTTCTGGTGGACTTCATCACCAACCCTGCCTTCCTCGCGCTTGGCAACGCAGAGCGCCTGCATCGCCTGCACGACGACATGGCATGGAAGGACTGGTTCATGGCGCTTCTCGATATCGAGGAGTACATCCAGAAGAAGGAGCAGGTGCTCGCCGACTACGAGAACCGCGATGTCTGGCGCAAGAAGTCGCTGGTAAACATCGCAAAGTCTGGTACCTTCTCGTCCGATCGCACCATCCGCCAGTACAACGAGGACATCTGGCACCTCTAGTGAGACAAAGCGAGGCAAAGGGACAGTCCCTTTGCCTCGCGCTGGTACAACGAGGATATCTGACACCTGAAGGATGAGACAAAGGGACTGTCCCTTTGTCTCACGGGCCTTCCCTACATTCCCTCAAAGGCGGCGCAGATGGCGTCGAGCAGCAGCACAGCGTAGGTTTGGGCGTCGCTGATGGTGAAGGTGCCCTCGAAGTTGGGGCCCACGGGCAGCTCGATGCGCACCACGGCCACGGCGTCGCGCGAGCTCTCCACGGCGGTGCGCAAGCGCAGCGGGAGTGTGTCCACGTCATCCATCATCACGTTTGAGGTGGTGGAGCCATCGGGCAGCGGCGCGGCAGAAAGCACAAGCACTGCCTGGGCGTCTTTGCAGGCGTCTGACGAAGCGGAATCAACGAGCTCGAGGCCAGAGGCGTTGGTTGTTGCGCTTGCCAGGTTCCAGATGCGACCAGCGACGTTTCTCGAGATGGGATCCTCGCCGGTGATGCACAGCTTGACGACCTCGAGCACCCCGGCTGCACGGGCAAAGCCCATGCCGCCCTGCGGGTGCGGACCGGCGGCGGGGTTGCCGCCCCAGACGTGCTTCAGGCGGTCGATGGCGTCGAACGTGTCCGGGAAGGCCATGCCGTCGGCCAGAAGCCCAACGCTCTCCTGAAACTGCTTGACCGCAGCCTCGGTGTGGGCGCCGTACTGCCCGTCAACGGCTCCACAGGAGAAGCCCAGCACGTTGAGCCGCTCCTGGAGCTGGCGGACGTCGTTGCCGTGGAAGTTGGGAAGGCGCAGGTAGAGGGTGCGGTCCCCAAGCTGATAGCACTCGTCGACCAATGTCGCCCAGGTCGCCGTGTCAACCACGTCGCCAAGCGACAGGCCGTGGTCGAGCCTAAAGCGCGCAACGGCTGTGGAGGTCGAGTGGCCAAAGGTCTTCTCGGCCGTCTCGCTCTTATCAATCTTGTATCCCAGCGAGCCCAGGCGCTCCTGGATGTCTTCCACGGCGGCGCCCGACGCGCCCTCGCGAATTGGTTCCATACCCTAGTTCCCCTCGATAGCGTGGGCGTGAGGCGGCGTCCAACCTAGCCCCTGCGTTCCACAAAGAAGTCTGCCATAGAATCGAGAATTGCGCGTGCGTCCCCGGCGAGCTCGATGCCGTCAAGGTGCCCCTTCGCGCTTTCTGCAAGTCCGCGTGCATAGCTGCGCACGGCGTCGATGGCGCCCGCCTTCTCCATGAGGCTGACCGCGCGGGAAAGCGACCGCGCGTCCGTTGCGTGCGACGAAAGAATGCCGAGAAGCTCGTTCTTCTCGGCACCCGTAAGGTGCTCCAGCGCCCAGCACACAACCATGGTGCGCTTGCCCTCGGTGATGTCGCTCCGGAAGTCCTTGCCCTGTGTCTCGGCGTCACCCACGAGGTTGAGAAGGTCGTCTTGCAGCTGGAAGGCAAGGCCAGCGTCCATGCCAAAGGAGCCAAGCGCCTCCACTTGTTCGTCCGTGCCGCCGCCACAGATGGCGCCGATGGAGAGCGGAGAGGCGGCAGAGTAGAACGCGGTCTTGTGCGTTGCCATTGTGAGGTAGTCGCTCACCGTGACGTCCCAGCGCTCGTCGCGCGCCCAGCCGAGGTCAAGCGCCTGTCCCTCCACGGTGCGCTGCTCCATCTGCGCGAACTCTTCGAGCACGCGCAGCTTGGTTGCGCCATCAAGCGAGCCGTCCTCGAGCACGCCCGCAAAGGTGCGGACGATACCAAGGTCCCCCACGTTGACGGCCACGCCAACGCCCTCGGTGCGGTGCACGCAGGGCTGGCCGCGGCGCATCTCGCCCTCGTCGGCGATGTCGTCGTGGATGAGGGCCGCTGACTGGAAGTCCTCAATCGCGGCGGCGGAGGAAAGGGCACGCGAGACATCCCCGCCCACGGCCTCGCAGCCAAGCAGCACCAACGCCGGGCGCGTGCGCTTGCCGCCCGAGCGCGTGAAGCGCGCGAGCGGGGTGTAGAGGTAGCACGAAAGGTCGGCTGCGGCACCCTGTCCCGCCGCGGGGGCGGGAAGGTGCGCAGAGATATAGTCCTCGATGCGAGGCCGACGTTCGGCGAGCCAGGACGCAAAGAGCTTGCCGCCGTCACCCGTGCCCATGGTGCTGCTTGCTGCCATGGTCTAGCCCTCGAAGCCGTTGGGGTTCTTGGACTGCCAGTTCCAGGAGTCGCGGCACATGTCGTCGATCGTGTACTTGGCCTCCCAGCCCATTTCGCGCTTGGCCTTGGAACAGTCGGCGTAGTTGGCATCGACGTCGCCTGGGCGGCGCGGGTCGATCTGGTAGGGAATCTCCTTGCCGCAGGCCTTGCCAAACGCCTTGATGATCTCGAGAACCGAGGTGCCCTTGCCGGTGCCCAGGTTGAAAATCTCGACGCCCGTATGACCGTTCATCCACTTGAGTGCCGCTGCGTGACCGGTACCCAGGTCGCACACGTGGATGTAGTCACGCACGCCCGTGCCGTCTGGCGTGTTGTAGTCGTTGCCAAAGACATGCACGCACTCACGCTTGCCAATGGCCACCTGCGCCACGTAGGGCAGGAGGTTGTTGGGGATGCCCTTGGGGTCCTCGCCCATGAGTCCCGAGGGGTGCGCTCCAATGGGGTTGAAGTAGCGGAGAAGCACGACGTTCCACTCGGGGTCGGCCGTGTGGAGGTCGGTCAGGATCTGCTCGATCATCCACTTGGTCCAGCCATAGGGGTTGGTTGCGGGCTTCTTGGGGCTCTCCTCGGTGAGGGGGAGCTTGTCCGGGTCACCGTAGACCGTGGCGGAGCTGGAGAAGATGATGTCCTTGCAGCCGTGGTTGCGCATCACGTCGACGAGCGTGAGGGTGTTGCCCAGGTTGTTGGTGTAGTACTCGATGGGCTTGCTCACGGACTCGCCCACGGCCTTGAAGCCGGCGAAGTGAATGACGCGGTCGATGTGGTTCTCGTCAAAGACGGCGTTCATGGCCTCGCGGTCATTCACGTCGGCGCGATAGAAGGTGAGGTTGGCGGCAGCCGCGTCCCCCACGATGGTCTTGATGCGGCCGATGACCTTCTCGGAAGCGTTGGAGAGATCGTCGACAACGACGACCTTGTAGCCATCCTGAAGAAGCTCCACCACCGTGTGGCTACCAATGAAGCCGGCGCCACCGGTGACGAGCACGCAGGTGTTCTTGGGGTCTTTTGCTTCGCTCATGGGTTTCCTTTCGAGTCTAGTGCCAAGGTACCTCGCGGCGAATAAGCCAAGTACACAGTATACGTTGCCTATGTGTGCACGACGTTGGGGCTATGCCGACCGCCAAGGTTGGTGTTTGGAAAGTGCTGGGGCGTGCTTCTCTCCGCCGTGGCTGTGGAAGCGCGCCCTTCGGCGTTGGCGGTGCGGCGTTCCACCTCCTCGATCATCTCGTCGTAGCCGCGGAGCGCAGCGAATGGAATGAACTGCCGTCCCCGCTCGGCCGAGGCCACGGCGCGGTGCGGCCCGTCCTCGACGATGCGCCGGACAATGCCCCTGAGTACCTTCTCCCTGCGCTCCTGCTCTTGTTGGCTCGCATCTGGCCACGAGGTGGTTGCGGGCAGGCTCTCTATCTCGCGAAATACGTCTTCACGCACGGTGACCCCCAATCTGAAGGTTGCGCTCGCGGGCGTTGGCGGCGGGGAGGAGGCTCGTGCCGGAAAACACGGTGTTGGGCCCAAAGCGTCGGCGCGCACAGCCAACGGCGCCGGCCAGCCGCACTTCTCGCGCGTCTTTCCGGGGGTTGTCAAAAAGCGTGGGAGCTGCCGCGGCCGCCGGGACAACGCCGCCCAGCCACAGGCACACGCGCCGTATGGGCAGATCGCGCGCGACCGTCTGGTCGTAGAGTGCGAGAAATGCGTCTGTCACCTCCCGCTCGCTGGCAGTCTGGTGCCCAAGGCTCCTCTGCCCGCCGCCGTGCCCAAAAAGCTCGGCCTGGCCCGAATAGCCTATGTAGAGTCCCACCGTGTCGCATGCGAGCGCCTGCTGGCGCAAGTCCAGACAGCTCTGCCAGGCCATCTCGCGCAGCACCACGCGCGCCTCGTCAAAGCCGTAGTCGCGCATGAGCACCTGGCCGTTGGAGAGCGAGCGCGCTTTGGGTATGTAGCCGCGGGCATCCGCGATGGTGCAGGGCTCGAGCCCCCAGGCGTGGTCGATGAGCCACTCGGCGTTGCGGCCAAACTCCCCGCGCAGCCACGTTGGGTCCGTAGCGCAGATGCCCGCGAGGTCGTATACGCCTGCCCGCGCAAGCCTGCGCGCAATGCCAGGGCCAATGCCCCAGATGTCCGTGATGGGGCGATGGAACCACACGTCGCGGCGGAAGGTCTTCTCGTCCAGCTGCCCTATGCCGTCTGCGGCGTGCTTGGCCATGAGATCGAGTGCCACCTTGCAGAGAAACATGTTGGGTCCTATGCCTGCCGTTGCCGAGACGCCCGTCTCCTCACGCACCGTTGTGGTGATGCGCCGCGCGAGGCTACGCGCGTTAGGGCCATAGAGCGCCTGGTAGGGCGTCACGTCGAGAAACGCTTCGTCCACGCTGTAGGGCCATGCGTCCTGGCTGGACACATAGCGCAGGTAGATGGCGTACACCTGCGCGGAGACCTCCATGTAGCGGTGCATCCTGGGCATGGCGGTGATGTAGGGGATGCCTTGGGGTATCTCGCGCACGCGGCAGCGGTTCTTCACCCCCTTGGCCTTGAGCGCGGGCGTGATGGCCAGGCAGATGGTGTTGGGACTGCGCGTTGGGTCTGCCACCACGAGGTCTGTGGTGAAGGGGTCAAGACCCCTGTCGGCGCATTCCACGCTCGCGTAGAACGACTTGAGGTCGATTGCCAGGTAGGTCTTCTCGGGCGTCCGCGTGTCTGATGCCATGGCTCCTCCATCTCCAGCTAAGAACACATGTTCTACCTCACGCATGGTTATACGACGGCTACGCGACACAAATACGCGCGCGCCACTCGGAGAATTCACTACTCGTTCGCTTGTCGAGAAGGAACACATGTTCTACTCTCGGGACATGGAGTATCGGACGCTCACAGACGGGACGCGGCGCCGTGTGCACCGTGAGTACGTGGACGTCGTCGCGCGCTTTGGACGTGACGGCTCCCTGGAGCCCGTCGCGGTCATCTGGAAGGACGGGAGGAGCTTTGCGATCGATGAGGTGCTGGAGGAGGGGGCGTTTGGCGCCGAGACGCGCGGGAGAAGGCAGGCCTGCTACCGCGTGCGCTTTGGCGGACACGAGACGGAGCTCTACCTCGAGCGGCGCAGCGCCGTTCCGGCGATGGGCCAGCCCGAGGAGCTGCTCTGGTGGGTCTTTGCCTACGACCAGACGCGCTCGCGCGAGGCGAGCTAGGCTATGTTTCCCCGGCCACGCCCGTGCCGTCCGCGACGCGTCTGCCCCGTCCACCAGCTTTTTCAAACTTTTTGTTTGAACGGCGTTATAGTTTGTAAGCAAGAACGCCGTCATTGGACAGGCACCACATCCTTGTCGGCGATGCCCACAGGCACCACATGGGCGGTACGCAAAAAGCATCGCACCAGAGATGCGCCCCAGGCAGGCATCACACCGAGGGAAAGGAAAGCACTATGGCAGGCTCCAGCATTACCAGGCGTTCGTTTGTGTCGGCGGCGGTTGCCGCGGCAGGCCTTGGACTGGCGGCGTGCGGAGGCACACAGTCGCAGCCCCAGACCCAGACCACGGGTTCGGTGGCGACAGGCACCACGTCCACGGCAGAGCCCAAGACGCTCACCGTCTTTGCAGCGGCTTCGCTCACCGAGTCGCTCACCGAGGCGGGCGATCTCTTCAAGGCTACAAATGATGGCGTGGACATAAGCTTCAACTTCGACTCGTCGGGTACCCTCAAGACCCAGATCCAGGAGGGGGCAGACTGCGACGTCTTCATCTCCGCCGGCCAGAAGCAGATGAACCAGCTCGACGCCGGCGCCGCCTCCGGCAACGACGAGGGCCTCGACTTCATTAACCACGACACGCGCTTTGACATCCTCGAGAACAAGGTCACGCTCTGCGTGCCCGAGGGCAACCCCAAGGCCATCCAGGGCTTTGATGACATGGCGCAGAAGCTCCAGGCACACGACATCCTGCTGGGCATGGGCAACTCAGACGTGCCCGTGGGGCAGTACACCCAGAAGATCCTTGCCTACTACAACCTCGACGAGACCGAGTTGGCCAACGCTGGTTGTATCACCTATGGCACCAACGTGAAGGAGGTCACCTCACAGGTCTCTGAGGCGGCCGTCGATTGCGGTGTTATCTACAAGACCGACGCCACCTCGGCAAACCTCGCGATGGCGGACGAGGCTACCGAGGAGATGTGTGGCCGCGTGGTCTATCCGGCCGCAGCCACCAAAAACGCCCTCCAGCCCGAGCTGGCCGCGTCCTTCCTTGACTTCCTCAAGACCAAGGACGCCAGCGACTGCTTCGAAAAGGTTGGCTTCACGCCGCTTGCCGAGGTGTAGCACGGCATGGACTGGTATCCGCTCCTCAACTCGCTGAGAATAGCTGCCATCTCCACGGTGGTTGTCTATCTTCTTGGCATCTGGCTCGCGGACGTGGTGGCGCGTGCGCCTCGGGTGGTAAAGGGCATCCTCGACGTGGTGCTCACGTTGCCCCTGGTGCTGCCCCCCACCGTTGTGGGCTACCTCCTGCTGGTGCTTCTCGGCCCCAGGCGTCCCATTGGCGCCTGGGTGATGGGCGTCTTTGGCGTGAGGCTCACCATGACGTGGTGCTCGGCGATCTTCGCCACCGTGGTGGTGAGCTTCCCGCTCATGTACCGTACGGCGCGCGGGGCGTTCGAGAGCTTTGACCAGAGTCTGGCCGATGCAGGTCGCACGCTGGGCAAATCCAACGTGTGGGTGTTCTGGCGCGTTAAGATGCCGGCCTGCAGGCAGGGCATCATCGCGGGCTCGGTCCTGGCCTTCGCGCGGGCGCTGGGCGAGTACGGCGCAACCTCGATGGTTGCCGGCTACACCCCTGGTGCCACCGCAACCATATCCACGACGGTCTACCAGCTCTGGCGTACGGGCGAGGACGGGTTGGCCTTCCAGTGGGTCCTCGTGAACCTGGCGATAAGCGCCGTGGTGCTTCTCGCCATGAACATGCTGGAGGCGCGTTCGCGCTCTGCCCGCGTTAGGGGGTCTGCGGCATGACGGTGCTCGAGGTCGACATCACCAAGCGGCTTGGGTCCTTCTCGCTGGACGTCTCGTTCTCCATCGAGCGCCCGGACGAGATCATGGCGCTGCTTGGCCCCTCTGGCTGCGGCAAGTCCATGACCCTCAAGTGCATCGCGGGTATCGAGCGACCGGATGCGGGGCGCATCGTGCTGGGCGGGCGCACGCTCTTCGACTCCAGCGCGCACATCAATCTGCCGCCGCAGCAGCGCCACGTGGGCTACCTCTTCCAGAGCTACGCGCTCTTTCCCACCATGACCGTCGAGCAGAACGTGCGCGCCGGCGCGGCAGGCTCCACGCGGGAGGAGCGCGCGGAGCGAGCGGCGAGGGAGATTGCCGCCATGCGTCTGGGTGGTCTCGAGCACCACAAGCCCGCCCAGCTCTCCGGTGGCCAGCAGCAGCGCTGCGCCATGGCGCGCATCCTCGCGAGTAATCCGAAGCTCATCCTTCTGGACGAGCCCTTCTCGGCGCTTGATGGGTACCTGCGTTGGCAGCTCGAGCTTGAGCTGACAGACGTCCTGCGCGGGTTTCCCGGCGGGGCGGTCTACGTCTCGCACAACCGCGACGAGGTCTACCGCATGTGCGACACGGTCTGCGTGCTTGATTGTGGTCGCTCGGACGCAAAGGTGAGCGTGCACGAACTCTTTGCCTCGCCGGCCACGCTTGCGGCGGCGCTCATCAGCGGCTGCAAGAACGTGAGCCGCGCGCATGTGGCGGGTCCGGGCCTGCTTGCGTGCGAGGACTGGGGCGTTGCGCTGAGAACCTCACTGCCCGTGCCCGAGGGCGTCACGCACGTGGGCATTCGCGCTCACTACTTTGAGGCACATGCGGCGGGTGACGTTGCGGCAGGCGCTCTTGGCGGGAACGCGATTCCCTGCACCGTGGAGCGCGTGATCGACTCGACGTTCTCGACAATCGTGATGGCGCGCACGCCAGGCGGGGCCCTGCTTCGCTACGAGTGCGAGAAGGGCGCGTGGGCCGCGCTGGGCAACCCCGCACAGCTGGTGCTCGTGGCACCGCCCCAGACGGTCATGCCGCTTGTCTCGGCAAGTAACGACAAGATGAATGACACAATCGCTATGGATAACGAAGAGATCGGAGGCGCGTCACATGCGCGATGAGTTTGGACGCGACATACGCTACCTGCGCCTCTCGGTGACCGACCGCTGCAACTGCCGCTGCGTATACTGCATGCCAGAAAACGGCGTGCCCATGCTCTCGCACGCCGACATCCTTTCCTTCGAGGAGATGCGCGACATTGTAGCCGCGGCGGCATCGCTGGGTGTGCGCAAGGTGCGCCTCACGGGCGGAGAGCCCCTGGTGAGACGTGGCATCGTTGATTTGGTGGGCATGGTCGCAGCCGTGCCGGGCATCGACGAAGTGGACATGACCACCAACGCCACGCTGCTCGCGCCCGTTGCGGCCAGCCTGCGGGATGCGGGGCTCACACGCCTCAACGTGAGCTTGGACACGCTCAACGCTGCGCGCTACAAGGCCATCACGCGTCGCGGAACGCTTGCCGACGCGCTGGCCGGCCTTGCGGCGGCCCACGACGCAGGCTTTGCCAACACCAAGATCAACTGCGTCCTCATCGGAGGCGTCAACGATGACGAGCTACGGCCCTTGGCCGAGCTCGCGCGCGACCGCGACCTCACCGTGCGCTTCATCGAGCTCATGCGGATGGGGGAGTGCGCCGGCTGGCCAAAGGGGCGTTTCGTCTCGGCAGACGAGGTTCTCTCGGCCGTGCCGGAGCTTGTGAGAGTAGGCGGCCAGGGCGTCTCCGAGCTGTACCAAGCGCCCGGCTGGAAGGGCAGCGTGGGTCTCATACGTCCCATGACCCACCGGTTCTGCAGCAGCTGCGACCGCATACGCGTGACGGCAGATGGTCGCCTCAAGCCCTGCCTGCACTCTGCGGCCGAGGTCAACTTGCGCGGCCTTTCTGGCCAGGACCTGGCTGAGGCCATACGCGCCGGCATCGCGGCAAAGCCGCGTGGGCACAGGATGGACAACGGGCGTGCGAGCGACTCGCTGCGCGCCATGAACGAGATAGGGGGATGAGCCATGGGGCTCACGCACTTCAACGAGGAGGGTCGCGCCCGCATGGTGGACGTGTCCGAGAAACCCAAGACCCAGCGGGTGGCTTGTGCCGCCGGCAAGGTTCTCATGCGTCCGGATACGCTCGAGCTTGTGCGCACAGGCGGCGTTCGCAAGGGAGACGTGCTTGCCGTGGCGCAGGTGGCGGGCATCATGGCGGCAAAGCGCTGCTGGGAGCTTGTGCCCATGTGCCATCCCGTGCAGCTCACGGGCGTCGACGTCTCGTTTGCGTACGAGAAGGACGGCATTGCCTTCACGGCAACAACGCGCTGCTGCGGCGAGACGGGCGTCGAGATGGAGGCGCTCACGGCCGCGTCCGTTGCCGGCCTCACCATCTACGACATGTGCAAGGCCCACCAGCGCGACATGGTGATCACCGAGGTGCGACTGCTCGAGAAGGACGGCGGCAAGTCCGGCCACTTCGTACGAGCCGAGGGCGACGATCCCACGGCGCCGCTGGGTGTGGCCGTGGCACCCGCTGCGCCAGAGCTGCCGCACGGCACTGTGGTCGCCACTTGCATCTCGGAGAAGAAGGGCACGCGCAAGCACCCGGTGGACTCCATCGAGCTTGTCGTGGGCAAGGGAATCGCTGGCGACGCCCATGCCGGCGCCTGGCACCGTCAGGTGAGTCTTCTGGCGGACGAGTCCGTGGACCTCATGCGCGCAAAGGGCATTGACCTTGCGCCCGGTGACTTTGCCGAGAACGTGCTCACGCGCGGCATTGATGTCAAGAGCCTGCCCGTGGGCACCACCGTGGCAGTTGGCCCGGCACGCATGGTGGTGACGCAGATTGGCAAGACCTGCCATAACGACTGCGAGATTCGACGCCTTACGGGCATGTGCGTCATGCCTACCGATGGCATTTTCTGCGTGGTGACGCGTGGCGGCATCGTGCGCGCCGGTGACGAGGTTCGCGTGATGGGGGAGGACGAATTGGCATGAAGCTTGTGAGAACCGAGGACGCTATGGGGCACGTTCTGTGCCACGACATGACGCAGATTCTGCCCGGCGACGGCAAGGGGTCGCCGCGCTTCAAGGGGCCGCGCTTCAAGAAGGGACACGTAGTCACCGCAGAGGATGTCCCCGTTCTGCTCTCCATGGGCAAGGAGCACCTCTACGTGTGGGAGGCCGGTCCCGGCATGCTGCACGAGGACGACGCCGCGCGGCGCTTGGCTGCGCTCTGCCTTGGCTCGGGCTGCGTGGCTGCGGGCGAGCCCCGTGAGGGCAAGATTGGCATCAAGGCGGCGTGTGACGGCGTGTTTCTCGTCGATTCCGAGCGCCTCGTTGCCGTGAACAATTGCGAGGAGGTCATGGTGGCCACCCGCAAGGGCGGCTTTGCCGTGTCTCAGGGTGACGACCTTGCCGGCACGCGCGTGATTCCGCTGGTCGTGAAGGAGTCCGTTGTCGAGGCGGCGGAGCGTGCGGCGGACGTCGAGAAAAACGGGCCGCTCATGTGCGTGGAGCCGTGGCGTCTCAAGACGGCGGCCATCATCGCCACCGGCTCCGAGGTGGCCAAGGGGCTCATCGAGGACCGCTTCACGCCTGTGGTTGAGGGCAAGCTCGCGCGCTATGGCATCGAGGCCACGTGGCACGCCACGCCCGGCGATGACATGGACGCGCTGGTAGCAGCCATCAACGAGGCCCGCGCGACTGGCGTTGACATGGTGGTGTGCACGGGCGGCATGAGCGTTGACCCCGATGACAACACCCCCGGAGCCATCAAGCGTGCCGGTGCGCGCATCGTGACCTACGGCGCGCCGGTTCTGCCGGGCGCGATGCTTCTTGTGGGCTACTTTGACGAGAAGGACGCGGCAGGCGAGGCCCGAACAGTGCCCGTGGTAGGGCTGCCCGGCTGCGTCATGTACAACGCGGCCACTGTCTTCGACCTGGTGCTGCCCCGCCTTGCGGCAGGCGTGGAGGTTCGCCGTCGTGACCTGGTGCAGCTGGGCGAGGGCGGCCTGTGCCTGCACTGCTCGCCGTGCACCTTCCCCGTCTGCCCATTTGGAAAGTAGGAGACATGAGTCATAGCGAGACAAACAAACCGCAGGTAGCAGACAGTGAGACCTACACTGCGGCAGTCATTACCGTGAGCGACCGATGCTCGCGCGGCGAGCGCGAGGACGCATCTGGCCCGGCGCTTGCGGGGCTTCTCGGCGAGCGGGGCTACCGTATTGTCTCCACGAGCGTGGTACCCGACGAGCGTCCGCAGATCGAGGACGCCATCCGCGAGGCCGCTGCCGCCGACGTAGCGCTTGTCCTTACCACGGGCGGCACGGGCTTCTCGCCTCGCGACGTGACGCCCGAGGCCACCGCTGCCGTGTGCGAGCGCATGGCGCCCGGCATCCCCGAGGCCATGCGTGCAGCATCGATGGCCATCACGCCGCATGCGTGTCTCTCGCGCGAGGCGGCGGGTATCTTGGGCCGCACGCTCGTGGTGAACCTGCCCGGTAGCCCCAAGGCTGCGTGCGAGAACATCTCTGCGGTTATCGGGCCCATTGCGCACGGGCTTCGCATCCTGCGCGGGGGTCCTGCCGACTGCGCGGCCGAGCGCTCCTAGCGTCAGACCGCGTGCGGCGCTCGGGCCTTGGTGCCTACAGGGTCTGGACGCCCTCTTTGATGAAGGTTCCCTCGTCCAGATCACGGAAGGCCTGCCGTAGCTCGGTGGTGCTATTCATCACGATGGGCCCGCCCCATGCAATGGGTTCGCGCAGGGCAACGGAGCTCATGAGCAACACCACCGAGGGCTTCTCGCCTGTGGCGGTGATGCCTACGCGGTCTCCTTCCACAAGCTTGACCGCGGTCTTCTCGCCCAACGGAAGGCCGCCGATAAGCGCAGGCCCCTCGAGCGTGAACGCCAGGACCGAGCGGTCCTCGCCCACGGGGACCTCGATGCTACGACCTGCATCCACGGTGAGCTCGTAGTAGTCAAGCGGTAGGTGCTCGCCAACAAACCCCTGGTGGGCCTTGCCGTTCCCGTCCACATATCGCCCGGTGAGCAGACGTAGCACGGCGCCGTCGAGCGGCACGGACTCGATGGCATCGCGCTTCACGGCGTGGTAGGTGGGCCGTGCCATTTTGTCGGAGGCGGGGAGGTTGAGCCACAGCTGCACACCAAGCAGGCGTCGCGCGGCCGGAATGGTCTCCTCGTGTTCCACGCCCGAGCCGGCGCACATCCACTGCACCTCGCCCGAGGCAACGGTGTCCTCGAACCCCATGGTGTCACGATGGTGCATCGCGCCTTCGCGCAGGTAGCTTATGGTCTCTATGCCTCGGTGGGGGTGGAGCGGGAATCCCGCGGTGTAGTCGTTGGGATTGACGCTGTCGAACGAGTCCAACATGAGGAAGGGGTCAAAGTCGCGTGCAGTCTGGTCGCCCAGCACCCGTACGAGACTCACTCCGGCGCCGTCCTGTGTGCGATATCCCTTAACGACGTTGGTTGCGTGTCTGAGCATGGGGTTCTCCTCTGCTTGCCCGCACTGCGGGTTTGGTCACTGGAGGTCTTATACCCTACTTGATTGGTAGCATTTATGAGAGCTGCTCTCCCGCTCGGAGAGCACTGCCCACGTCCGGGGGCGCATTCCCATCGCAAAAGCGCACACGAAAACGACCGGTTACTACCAGTTTCCTGGGAAAACGTTGCCGAGAAGGGTCGCTAGCTCCACAGCGTATTGGCTGCAAGGCGCGAGAGAACTGCGCGCACGCGCGCGAGGTCTGCCACGGGAACGTGCTCGTTGGGCTTGTGGGCAAGCTCGAGGCTGCCCGGACCGTATGAGAGGCACGTGGGGTTTCCACAGGTGCCTGCCACCACGGCTGAGTCGGTGTAGCCGGTGAAGACGTCCGTTGCCGGCGTCTCGCCCCATTCCTCCGCGCTTGCGTGCGCAAGGGCTGCGAGCAGCGGCGATGCGGGGTCAAGCTCGATGGGTGGCCGGTCTCCGGTGCAGCGTACGTCGGCGTGTGTGCCGGGTACGGCCGCCTCGGCTGCGGAGCAGGCGTCACGCACGATCTTCTCGGCATCAGCCGAGCCCGTGGGCGGAACAAGCCGCATGTCGATGGTCACGTGGCACTCGTCCGGTACCACGTAGGGGCTGTATCCGCCCGCGATCTGCCCAAACGTGACGGTCGAGTGGCCAAGTTCGGGGTGGGCGGGCAGCTCGGCTATGGCGCCTCGAATGCGGCAGACGGCTTCCGCCATGGCAGCAATGGCGTCCGCGCCGCGCCACGGCGTGCTGGCGTGTGCGGTGACGCCGTGCATGTCGATGACGTACCAGGTACGACCCTTGTGCGAGCCCCGTGCGCGGCCATCAGTGGGCTCCGTGTCGAGAACCCACCCGGTGGCTCCCAGCCAACCCGCACGGATGGCTGCCTCGGAGCCGCGCATCTCGTCCTCCTCGTCCACGGTGCAGACAAGCGCCAACGAGCGTTCCGGCAGGCAACCGCGCCTGCCCACCTCGTCAAGGGCGTCGGAGAAGGCGAGAAGCGCGCAGGCCAGGCCACCCTTCATGTCGCACGAGCCGCGGCCGTAGAGCTCGCCGTTTCGCAGGACGGGCGAGAAGGCCGGCGTGTCTTTGCTCCAGCCGGCGCCAACGCGCACGGTGTCCATGTGGCAGAGGAGCGTGAGGTCGGCGGGGGCGGTAGCGTGGCCACGTGAGCTCGCAGCGGGAATCAGCGCCCTCAGGCAACTGCGTCCTGGCAGCGCCTCGAGCTCCTCGATGCGCACGGCTTCTGCAAGCTTGCCCGCGCGCATGCGCCGCTCCTCAAGCCACGCGCGGACAAACTCCTCGATATGACCCTCAAACGTTCCGGGATCCGTGCTCTCGATGCCCACGAGCTGTGACGTGAGCCGCGTTGCCTCGTCGTCGGTGTGGCGCTTCTCGCACATGCGCCTACCCCTCCTTCTTCTGCTCCTTGGCCTCGTCCATATAGCTATAGAGCGTGTACTTCGAGATGCCAAAGTAGTTGCAGACCTTCTGCCCCGCTTTGGTGATGAGGAAGGCGCCGGAGCTGTTGAGGAACCCTATCGCCTTGACCTTGTCCTCCCTGGTCATGAGGGCAACAGGCTTGCCCACCAGGCGTACGCTCTGGTCTATGAGCTCGTCGAGAAGGTCGTTCACGTTGTGAGGGATGACGTCCGGCTCGTCGGTCGAGGGGCTGGCAAGCGAGGTGAAGTCTTTGAGCATGTTCTGGAGTGCCATGATGGGCGTGGAGTCGTAGTTGATGGCGAAGATGGCAACCGGCTTGCCCGTCTCGTCGCGGAAGAAGACCGTGCTCGAGCGCAGCTCGCGTCCGTCCTCGGTGCGCGTGTGGTAGGCAAAATGATCTTGGAGCTTGTCCGGGTCAGAGCTCAAGGCCTTGAGCACCACGTTGGATGGGCCGTCGCCGAGCTTTCTGCCGGAGACCTGGCCATTCTCTATTGCGACGATGGTGCTGTCGGGGTCATCGGACTCGAGGTCGTGTACAACGACCTCGCAGTTGCTTCCAAACTGAGCAGCGATGCCCTTCGCAAGGCGAGAGAGAAACTCGACCTCAGACTTCTTCATGATTGCTCGACCCCTTTCTGGCGGGTCCGCCTCTTGGCCGTGCACCTGGTGGCGCGACGGGTACTACTACGGGGTACGGTTGCGATGGACAGGAAAACCTACAACGAGCAAATACTAGCACCTGAAATCTAACAAATTGTTAGGTTGGATGATTATTCTGTCGGGCAGCGGGAGAGTGGCGGGTGCAACGGGGCGGACGGTATGACTCCGCCGCCCAGCGGCGTTTCTCGGAGGACTCGGGTGGATGAGAATAAACGCCAGTTGAGAGCCATCTTCAGCCATTGGATTCCCACGGCGCCAAGCGCATGGCGACACGTTATATTCTTAAAAATATAACGTTACCGTCCACACCGGCAATCGACCGTACGCCGATGTTCTCCAGACCGCGACGAGCCAGACGCCATTTTGAAGCAAAATATTTGTTAGGTTGTATTACAAGAAGTGCGAAGATTCGCCAAAGGGGTGATTCGCAGGGAGAGGCTAACGGGGAAGTACCTCGTACCTGCGCTTCGTTTGCAGCTGGGTAGTCGGGTGCCCATGCGGCGCAGTCGCGTTCGCGCAACGCCCGGCCGTCACGGCATGAGAGGGCCGTGACGAACACAGGTTGGGCCGTAGCTGATCTGCGGCATGTAGCAAGGAGGAGAGGTCCTATGCTACTTGTTGGAAACGGTCGGGTCGTAACCAGGGACCCCCAGATGCCCTTCATTGAGGATGGTGCCGTTGTTATCGACCACGACAAGATCGTGGCCGTTGGGACGCGTGCCGAAATGGACGCCGCCTACCCCAAGGCCGAGTTCATTGATGCCCATGGCGGTCTCATCATGCCGGGTCTCATCAACTGCCACACCCACATCTACTCTGGCCTGGCGCGCGGCCTTGCCATCAAGGGCTGCAACCCCACCAACTTCCTCGAGAACCTCGAGCAGCAGTGGTGGAACATTGATCGTCACCTCACGCTCGACGGTACGCGCGCCTGCGCGTACGTGACCATGATGGAGTCGTTCCGCAACGGCGTGACCACCCTCTTCGACCACCACGCGAGCTTCCGCGAGATCCCCGGGTCCCTCTTCGCCATCAAAGACGTGGCGCAGGAGATGGGCATGCGCGCCTGCCTGTGCTACGAGGTCTCCGACCGCGACGGCAAGGAGAAGCTCGACCAGTCCATCCAGGAGAACGCCGACTTCGCCCGCTGGGCGGCCAGCCAGGATTCCGACATGATTGCCGCCATGTTTGGCGGTCACGCCCTCTTCACGCTGCCGGACGAGGCGCTCGACCGCATGGTCGAGGCGAACAACGGCCTCACCGGCTTCCACATCCACGTGTGCGAGGGCATGAACGACGTCTACGACTCCGCACAGAAGCACGGCTGCACCTCAATCCATCGCCTCCTGGACCATGGCATCCTGGGCGAGAAGACCATGCTCGGCCACTGCATCCACATCACCCCCGCTGACATGGAAGTTGTTGCCGAGACCCACACCAAGATCGTCAACAACCCGCAGTCCAACGCCAACAACGCCGTGGGCACCGCACCGGTGCTCGAGTTCTTCAAGCGTGGCATCACCGTGACCATGGGCACCGACGCCTACACCCACGACATGCTGCAGTCCCTCAAGGCTTTCGTGCCCCTGCAGCGCCTCAACTCCACGCTGCCCAACGTGGCCTGGGGCGAGGCCATGACCATGCTCTTCAAGAACAACGCCGAGGTCGCCAACATGTACTTTGCTTCAAAACCGCAGGGCAAGCCCCTGGGCGTGCTTGCGCCCGGCGCCGCCGCAGACGTCGCCGTGTTCGACTACCCGGCGCCCACGCCCATCGGTGCGGAGAACATCGACGGCCACATCCTCTTTGGCGTCGAGGGGCACGACTGCCGTACCACCATCGTGAACGGCCGCGTGGTCTACCGTGACCGTGAGTTCACGGACATCGACAAGGATAGGATTGACGCCTTCGTGCTCGACCAGTCCAAGAAGCTCTGGGGAGAGCTCAACGACCGCGAGTACTAGGCGTCTTCCCGGCAGGACGCCTGAGGCGCCACTGCCATGACGTGCGCGGATCCCGTGGCGCCGCGCACGCCTCACGTCCCCACGGAAATGCGTTTCTGGAGAGGAATCGCAATGAGCGACATCATGCGTCCCATCCCGTTCGACCAGCTCATGGACTGGATTCTTACCGAGAAGAAGACCCAGGGAACCATCTTCGGCGAGTCTCGTCTCGCCAAGCTCGGCGGCCACGCCCGCCCCATCTTTGGCGAGAAGGTCGAATCGCCCGTTGGCCCAGCCGCCGGTCCCAACACCCAGCTCGCACAGAACATCATCGCCGCCTACGTCACGGGCGCGCGGTTCTTCGAGCTCAAGACCGTCCAGAAGATGGACGGTGCCGAGCTCTCGGCCTGCGTGAACAAGCCCTGCATCCTGGCTGCCGACGAGGGCTACAACTGCGAGTGGTCCACCGAGCTCACCGTGCCCGACGCCTTCAACGAGTACGTCAAGGCCTGGGTTGCCTGCAAGCTCCTCGCCCGCGAGTTTGGCTTCGGCGACCCGGACGGCTTCGTCTTCAACATGTCGGTTGGCTACGACCTCGAGGGCATCAAGGGCGAGAAGGTCGACACCTACATCAACAACATGAAGGACGCCTCCAACACCCCCGTCTTCCAGGAGGCCATTGCCTGGGCAAAGGCCAATCTCGACCGCTTCCAGAACGTGGACGCCGCCTTTGTCGACTCCATCTCTCCGCGCGTCTCCTGCTCGGTCACCGAGTCCACGCTCCATGGCTGCCCGCCTGCCGAGATTGAGCGCATTGCCACCCACCTCATTACCGAGAAGGGCTTGAACACCTACATCAAGTGCAACCCCACGCTCTTGGGCTATGAGTACGCGCGCAAGACCCTGGACTCGCTGGGCTTTGATTACATCGTCTTCGACGAGCACCATTTCAACGAGGACCTGCAGTGGGCCGACGCCGTGCCCATGCTCAAGCGTCTCATCGCCCTGGCGGCGGATCGCGGGCTAGAGTTTGGCGTCAAGCTCACCAACACCTTCCCGGTAGACGTCACCCGCTCCGAGCTGCCCAGCAACGAGATGTACATGTCTGGCCGCTCGCTCTATCCGCTCACCGTCTCGCTTGCCAAGCGCATCGCCGACGAGTTCGACGGCAGCCTGCGCATCTCCTTCTCCGGTGGTGCGGATGCCCTTAACGTGCGCTCGCTCGTCGACGCAGGCATCTGGCCCGTCACGGTGGCAACCACGCTTCTCAAGCCCGGTGGCTACCAGCATCTTGGACAGATTGACGAGGCCCTTGCAGGCATCGACGAGAAGCCCTTCTCGGGCGTCGACCCCGCTAAGGTTTCCGCCATCGTGGACGATGCCCTCACCAACCCCCGCTACCGCAAGCCCGTCAAGCCCATGCCCGAGCGTCACGTTGGCCATGAGCTGCCGCTCGTTGACTGCTTCACGGCTCCCTGCCGCGAGGACTGCCCCATCGAGCAGGACATCCCCGGCTATCTTCGCGCTTGCGAGGAGGGTCGCTACGCCGACGCCCTCAACATCATCCTCGAGCGCAACGCCCTGCCCTTCACCACGGGCACCATCTGCCCGCACACCTGCGGCAACTCCTGCATGCGCAACTACTACGAGGAGCACGTGCACATCCGCGAGTTCAAGCTCCTGGCTGCCGAGAAGGGCCTGGCAGAGGTTCTGCCCACGCTCTCCTCGCGTGGCTCCGTGACTGGTCGCAAGGTGGCCGTCGTGGGCGCCGGACCCGCTGGCCTTGCCGCGGCATCGTTCCTCTCGCGCGCCGGCGTTGACGTCACCGTATTCGAGCGCACCGGCCAGCTTGGCGGCATCGTGCGCCACGTGATTCCCGGCTTCCGCATCTCTGACGAGGCCATCGACCACGACGTGGAGCTCTGCTCAGTATATGGCGCCACGTTCAAGACGGGCGTCGAGGTCACCAACGCGCGCGACCTTCTCGACCAGGGCTTCACCGACGTCGTGGTTGCCATTGGCGCCTGGGCTCCGGGCCGTCCGGCTCTTCGCAGCGGCGAGGCGCTCGACGCCATCGACTTCCTGCGTGACTTCAAGGAAGACCCCGCGCAGTGCAAGCTCGGCTCTGACGTGGTGGTCATTGGCGGTGGCAACACGGCCATGGACGTGGCCCGTGCCGCAAAGCGCGTGCCCGGCGTCGAGCACGTGCGACTGGTCTACCGCCGCACCCGCCGTTACATGCCTGCCGACGAGGAAGAGCTTGTCATGGCGCTTGAGGACGGCGTTGAGTTCATGGAGCTCCTCTCGCCGGGCGATCTTGCCGACGGTGCGCTGACCTGCGAGGTCATGCGCCTTGGTGCCCCCGATGCCTCCGGTCGCCGCGCCCCCGAGCCCACGGGCGAGACCGTAGTCGTGCCCGCCACCGCCGTCATCACGGCCGTGGGCGAGCGCATCGAGCAGGGCCTCTACCAGGCCACCGGCTGCGAGCTGGACGAGAAGGGCCGCCCTGTGGTGTCGGATTCCCTCGAGACTAGCGTGCCGCATGTCTTCGCCGCGGGCGACGCTCGCCGTGGCCCTGCCACTGTGGTCAAGGCCATTGCCGACGCCATGACCGTCACCACCGCCATCACCGGCGCAACGTTCGACGCAAAGGGTGCGTCGAACGTCGACCCCAGCTACGAGAAGCCCCTCGCGTCCCGCGGCACCCTTGAGGCCGACGTCGCGTCGCTTGTCCACACGCGCTGCCTTGGCTGCGCCACCGTGTGCGAGACCTGCTGCGAGGTCTGCCCCAACCGCGCGAACGTTGCCATCAGCGTGCCCGGCATGCGCGAGCGCCAGATTGTCCACGTGGACGGCATGTGCAACGAGTGCGGCAACTGCGCGGTGTTCTGCCCATACTCCGAAGGCAGGCCGTACCGCGACAAGCTCACGCTGTTCTGGAGCAAGGAGGACTTCGATAACTCCCAGAACGAGGGCTTCCTTCCCGCTGAGGGCGGCATGCTCGTGAGGCTCGACGGCACTACTGCGATCTACGATGTGGATGACGTTGCCTGCGGTCTTCCCGAGGCGGTGCGTGCCACCATCGTGGCGGTTCGTGACAGCTACGGCTACCTGCTCGCTAAGTAAGCGCGGAGCCACGAGAAACACACGGGCGGGGCGGCTGCGTGGCCGTCCCGCCGTAACGCATACGGGGGACTGAGGTATGGCACGTAAGAAGGATATGGTTGCGGTTGTGCGGTGCGCAGGGGGACCCGCGCCCGACCGCTGTTCATATGGGTGCATTGGGTGTGGCGCGTGTGTTGCCGCCTGCCGCATGCACGCGATCGAGCTCAACGAGAACGGCGTGGCGCACGTGAACCGCGATGCCTGCATTGGCTGCGGCCTGTGCGCCCGCATGTGCGAGCAGCACATCATCGACATTGTTCCGCGTCACCAGCGCATCCAGGTGCTCTGCTCCAACCACGAGATTGGTTCTGCGGTGCGCGCGGTGTGCCAGGTAAGCTGCATCGCCTGCGGTGCCTGCGAGCGGGCCTGCACGTCGGATGCGGTCCACGTGACCGACAACCTTGCGGTTATCGACCAGCAGGACTGCATCTCCTGCGGCATGTGTGCGTCCAAGTGCCCGCGCGGGGTCATCCACGACGTCTTCGGCGTCATTGCCAAGGGCCTCTAGGGAGGAGGAGAGATGGCAACCTACAGCTTCTATGTGAATGGTCGCGAGGTCACGACCGAGGAGAACAAGTCGCTCCTGCGCTTCCTGCGCGATGACCTGCATCTCACCTCCGTGAAGGATGGCTGCTCGGAGGGTGCCTGCGGTACCTGCACCGTGGTCATCGACGGCATCGCCACCAAGGGCTGCGTCATGACCACCAAGCTTGCCCAGGGCAAGCAGATCCTCACCGTCGAGGGCCTTACCCACGAGGAGCAGGAGGCGTTCGTCTATGCGTTTGGCGCCGTGGGCGCCGTGCAGTGCGGCTTCTGCATCCCCGGCATGGTGATGAGCGGTGCCGCCCTGGTGCGCCAGAATCCCAACCCCACCGAGGAGGAGGTCCGTTGGGCCATTCGCGGCAACGTGTGCCGCTGCACCGGCTACAAGAAGATCATCGAGGGCATCCAGCTCGCCGCCGCCGTCCTGCGCGGTGACGCGCAGATTGACGAGGACCTCGAGCACGGTGACGACTATGGCGTGGGCAAGCGCGCCTTTCGCGTGGACGTGCGCCGCAAGGTCCTGGGCTACGGCAAGTACCCCGATGACCTCGACGAGCGCGACTTCCCTGATATGGCGTACGCGTCTGCCGTGCGCTCCAAGTACCCGCGTGCCCGCGTCCTCAAGATCGACGCCACCAAGGCAGAGGCCCTGCCGGGGGTCCTTGGTGTGCTTACCGCCAAGGACGTGCCGGTGAACCAGGTTGGCCACCTCATCCAGGACTGGGACGTCTTCATCGCCGAGGGCGACATCACCCGCTTTGTGGGTGACGCCATCTGCCTGGTTGTTGCCGAGGACACCAAGACCCTCGAGCGCGCCAAGCGCCTTGTGCACGTTGACTACGAGCCCCTGGAGCCGGTGCGCAACATTGCCGAGGCAAAGGCGCCGGGTGCCCCCATCATCCACAAGAGCTTTAACGCCTTTGGCAACCTCGTGGAGCTGCACGACAACGTCTGCCAGAGCCGCCACGTGACCCGTGGCAACGCCAAGGAGGCCCTTGCGAACTCGGCCCACGTGGTCACGCACACCTTCGAGACACCCTTCACCGAGCACGCCTTCCTCGAGCCTGAGTGCGCCGTCGCCATTCCCTACAAGGACGGCGTGAAGATCTTCTCGACCGACCAGGGCGCCTACGACACGCGCAAGGAAGTTGCCCACATGTTTGGCTGGGACAAGACCCCCGAGCGCGTGGTGGTCCAGACCATGCTCGTGGGCGGTGGCTTTGGTGGTAAGGAGGACGTCTCTGCCCAGCACCTCGCCGCCCTTGCCGCCTACCGCTTCAAGCGCGCGGTGAAGTGCCGCTTCACGCGCCAGGAGTCCATCGACTTCCACCCCAAGCGCCACGCCATGGTGGGCACCTTCACCCTGGGCTGTGACAAGGACGGCAAGTTCACGGGCCTGGACTGCGAGATCAACTTCGATACCGGCGCCTATGCGAGCCTCTGCGGCCCGGTGCTCGAGCGCGCCTGCACCCACGCAGTTGGCCCCTACACCTACCAGAACACCGACATCCGCGGCTACGGGTACTACACCAACAACCCGCCCGCCGGTGCCTTCCGCGGCTTTGGCGTCTGCCAGAGCGAGTTTGCCCTCGAGTGCCTTATCGACCTTCTCGCCGACGAGGTCGGTATCTCTCCCTGGGAGATTCGCTACCGCAACGCCATCGAGCCCGGCGAGGCGCTGCCCAACGGCCAGATTGCCGACTGCTCCACCGCCCTCAAGGAGACCTTGCTTGCGGTGAAGGACGTGTACGAGAAGAACGCCGACCACGCTGGTCTCGCCTGCGCTATGAAGAACTCCGGTGTGGGCGTGGGCCTGCCCGACGCCGGTCGCGCCAACATCCGCGTCGAGGGCGGTCGCGCCGTGATCTACTCGGCCACCTCCGACATCGGCCAGGGCTGCAACACCGTCTTCCAGCAGGACGTCGCTGAGGCAACGGGGCTGCCCAAGTCCGCCATCGAGAATGGCGAGTGCTCCACCGAGGCCGCTCCGGACTCCGGTACCACCTCGGGATCTCGTCAGACCGTCATCACCGGCGAGGCTGTACGCGGTGCTGCCTTCCTGCTGCGCGATGCCATGCTCGCCGTCGAGGGAGGCCGGGAGGTTCCCGCAACTCCCGTGTGCGCCCACGGTGACGGCGCCACCATCGAGTACGACGACGACACCCCCTACGTGGACAACCACCCGGGTGACCTCACGGCCGGACACGCCGTGGTGCCGCACGACCCCGTTGCGGCACTTGCCGCGCTCGAGGGCCACGAGTTCCGCTACGTCTACTTCGAGCCCACAGACAAGCTGGGTGCCGACAAGCCCAACCCCAAGAGCCACGTGTGCTATGGCTATGCCACTACCTGCGTGATTCTCGACAAGGACCGCTGCGTGAGCGAGGTCTACGCGGCTCATGACTCGGGCAAGGTCGTGAACCCCATTGCCATCCAGGGCCAGATTGAGGGCGGCGTCCTCATGAGCATGGGCTACGCGCTTACTGAGGACTTCCCGCTCAAGGACTGCGTCCCTCAGGCGCACTACGGCACCCTGGGGCTTCTTCGCGCCAACCAGATTCCGCACATCGATGCCATCTACGTCGAGAAGGAACACCTCCTTCCGGTTGCGTATGGCGGCAAGGGCATTGGCGAGATTGCCACCATCCCCACGGCTCCCGCCATCCAGAACGCCTATCACCGGGTTGACGGTGTGCTTCGTACCAAGCTCCCCCTTGAGGGGACGCCATATTCCCGCAAGAAGACGGCCGGCAAGGAGGCGGAAAAGTCCCGTTAACACTTTGATGCAAAACTATTGTTTGTTCAGATGACGGTTTGATAGCGTCTGTCGGCGAAAGGCGGTAGGCATGGCCGAGTTGCTGAGAATGGAGAACATCAGCAAGCGCTTCGGTTCGTTCTACGCGAACAAGAACGTGACTTTAGATGTTCAGGAGGGGGAGGTGCACACCCTTCTGGGCGAGAACGGCGCGGGCAAGTCCACGCTCATGAACGTCCTTATTGGGCTCTACCAACCCACCGAAGGCAAGATCTTCATGCATGGCAAGGAGGTGGGCATCTCCTCGCCGCGCATTGCCGTTGAACAGGGCATCGGCATGGTCCACCAGCACTTCATGCTCATCGAGGACATGACGGGCCTCGAGAACATCATCCTGGGCGACAAGCGCCACAATTCGCCTCTGCTGCAGGAGGGCGAGGACCGCAAGGCCGTCGAGGAGATCATGGACCGCTATGGCCTTGAGATCGACCTCGACGAGAAGGTCGGCGACATGTCCATTGGCATGCAGCAGCGCGTGGAGATCATGAAGGTGCTGTTCCGCGGCGCCGATCTGCTCGTCCTTGACGAACCCACGGCCGTCCTCACCGACCTCGAGGTCGAGGGCCTCTTTGACATCATGCGTTCGCTTACCGCCGAGGGCAAGGGCATCATCTTCATCTCCCACAAGATGCGCGAGGTCATGCGCATCTCCGACCGCGTCACAGTGCTTCGCCGCGGCGAGACGGTCGAGACGGTGCGCGTTGCCGACACCACCGAGCAGGAGCTGGCCGACCTCATGATTGGCCAGAAGTTCGTCGAGAACACCTACGAGAAGGTCACCAACGCTACCAAGGACGAGTTTATCCTCCAGAACGTCTCGTACCACCCCGAGATAAAGCACGGTGGACTGAAGGACGTCTCTCTTACCATCCACAAGGGCGAGATTCTGGGCGTCGCAGGTATCGACGGCAACGGCCAGACCCCCCTGGCCGAGGTCGTGACCGGCCTCGTCAAGCCGGACTCCGGCAAGGTCATCGGCCCTGATGGGAACGAGATCGCCGTCTTCTCGCCCGAGACCTTCATCGACGCCGGCCTGGGCAACATTCCCGAGGACCGCAACAAGATGGGCCTCGTGGGCGATATGACCATCGCCGAGAACCTCGTGCTCAAGCAGACCGAGTCCGATCAGTTCTCCCTCGGTCACGGCAAGTGGCTCAAGATGGGCGAGATTCACTCCTACGCCGAGCGCCTGCGCGAGGAGAACGACATCCGCTGCACCTCCGTCGACCAGACTGCTCGCAGCCTCTCTGGCGGCAACCAGCAGAAGGTCATTCTCGCCCGTGAGCTCGAGGGACATCCCAAGCTCCTGGTGGCGGTCTATCCCACCCGTGGCCTTGACATTGGCGCCACCGAGTTCATCCACAACCAGATTGTGGCCCAGCGTGACGCCGGATGCGCAGTGCTTCTCATCTCGGCCGACTTCGACGAGGTGCTCAAGCTCTCCGACCGCATCGTGGTTCTCTTCGAGGGCCAGATCATGGGTACGTATCCGGGCGCGAACCCTCCCATCAAGGAGATCTCGCTCGCCATGGCAGGAAAGTAGGAGGGGGTAAACGTGGCAAAGAAGGCTCTGAGCCCGGAGGAGCGCAGCGAGAGGCGCATGATGATCCTCACGCCGGTCATCGCCGTGCTCCTGGCTCTGATCATTGGCGCGATCATCATCGCGTGCCTTGGGAAGAACCCGTTTGAGGGCTATGCGGCCATGATCCAGGGTTCCCTGGGCGATGGCGCCAAGCTGAGCAAGACCCTCGAGCGTGCCTGCCCGCTGATCTTCACTGGTCTGTGCGCGGCGTTCGCCTACAAGTGCGGCGTCTTTAACCTCGGCGGCGAGGGTCAGTTCATCATGGGCGGCTGCGCCACCGCAACGTGCGTCCTCGGCCTGGGGCTCGAGGGCCCCGCCGGTCTTGCGTTGGGGCTTCTCGCCGGCATTGTGGCTGGCGCCATCTGGGGGCTTCTCCCGGGCATCATGAAGATCACCCGCGGCCTCAACGAGATGATCACCACGATCATGCTCAACTACGTGGCCATGTACTTCATGGAGTACATCTACAAGAACGTCTACTCCGATAACGGCCTGCCCAAGACCATCGCCATCCCGCAGTCTGCACGTCTCCCCGAGGTCCTTGGCACGCACGTGGGCGTGATTCTCGCCATCGTGCTGGGCATCTTCATCTGGTACGTCATCTTCCGCACCTCCTTTGGCTTCAAGATCCGCGCGGTTGGCATGAACCCCATCGCCTCGAGGGTGAACGGCTTCCCTGTCCGTCGCCTGGTTCTGCTCGCCTTCATCCTCTCGGGTGCCATTGCCGGCCTGGGCGGAGCCGTCGAGCTCCTTGGCAAGACCCCGTACCGCCTTGCCGACGGCTTTGGCTCGGGCTTTGGCTTTGACGGCGTGGCAATTGCCCTCATCGCGCAGCTCAACCCCATCGCTGCCATCTTCGTGGCGTTCTTCTTTGGTGTCCTCTCCACGGGCGGAACCATGATGCAGAGCGTCATTGGCGTTCCCACCGCCATCGTCGAGATCATCCGCGGCCTCATCATCATCTTTGCCGTCGCCGGCATGGCCGCCGTCAAGCTCCCCAAGATCAAGGCCTACGTCGCCGCAAGGCTGGACGCAAAGGCCAAGAAGGCCGAGGTGAACGCGTAATGGACTTCATGACTGCACTTCCCACGATTCTCAAGGCCATGACCATGGGCGCCGTGCCTATTCTGCTGGCGGCGCTTGGCGAGGTCTTCTCAGAGCGGGCTGGCCTCGTGAACATTGGCCTCGAGGGCGTCATGGCCATCGGCGCCTTTGTGGGCTTCGCCGTTGGCAAGATGACCGGCAACCTTTGGGTTGGCCTTCTCGCCGGCATGGTCGCTGGCGTTCTGGTCAACATGCTCTACGCCTTCTGCACGGTCACGCTCTGCGCCGACCAGGTGGTCACCGGCATGGCCATCAACATCCTGGCTCCCGCCATCGCGCTCTTTGGCTACAACCTCTTCGTGGGCTCGAACTCCGCCAACGCGACGGGTGCCCAGATGGAAAGCATCGCCATCCCCGGGCTCTCGGACATCCCCTTCATAGGCAATGCGTTCTTCAACCAGACGCTTCTTGCCTACCTGGCGTTTATCCTGGTCCCGCTTGTGCGCTACTTCTTCAAGCACTTCCGCGCGGGCCTCTCCTTCCGCTCCGTGGGCGAGAACCCCCACGCCGCCGAGACCCTGGGCATCGACGTTGTGCGCGTTAAGTACCTTGCTTGCATCGTGTGCGGTGCGCTCACCGCCGCGGGAGGCGCGTTCCTCACCCTGTGCTACACCCCCATCTATACCGACGGCATCGTGATGGGACGCGGCTTCATTGCTCTGGCAACGGTGATCTTTGGCCGCTGGAGCGCGCTTGGCGTCCTGGGCGCAAGCCTCCTGTTTGGCTTCTTCGACGGCCTCAACGTGGCACTCCAGGCCCAGTTCCAGGCGGCGCCGGTCATGTTCTTCAAGATGATTCCGTACATCTTCACCATCGTCGCTCTTATCTTCTTTGGCTCCAAGCACGCTGGCCCCAAGGCAAACGGGCAGCCGTACTTCCGCGAGCAGCGATAGTTCCCGGCGGCGCTCGGCCCGTCACCGAACACCGAGTGCCGCTTACGCTACTCTTTGGTTCATCCCCAAGCTATCCGTGTAGCGTGCTTGGGGGAGGGTTTCAGGGATGAGGGGCGCAACCTGCGCTTCTCGTAACGGAGGAAGGAAAGGGCACATCATGAGTGAAATCAAGAAGTCTCTGTCCGCCGCCATGCTCGACAGGCGTCAGGCCATCGCTTTGGGTCTTGGCAGCATGGGCGCGCTCGCCCTTGCGGGCTGCGGCGGCTCTGGCTCCAGCTCCAGCTCGTCCGACAGCTCCGCTTCTGGGTCCGATTCTGAGCAGAGCAGCTACAAGGTCGCCATGATCATGAGCGGCATCATCACCGACGGCGGCTGGGATCAGGGCCACTACGAGTCCCTCAAGAGGGCGCTTGAGTCCCACCCCAAGTGGACCATGCTCGAACCCAAGGAGAACACGGCCGACGCCGACGCTGCCACCGCAGCTCAGACCTACGTTGACCAGGACGTTGACCTCATCATCGGCAATGGGAACCAGTTTGCCTCCGACTGGGCTGAGGTCGTCGCGGACGCCGCCGACAGCCACCCCAAGGTTCACTTCCTGATCACCAACACCGACCCCACCGCCGAGATGGCGGACTACGAGACCCTCGATCCCGTCGAGACGGTACTGCCCGACTTCAAGCAGACGGGCGCCCTCGCCGGTGTGGTCGCTGGCCTCATGACGCAGACCAAGAGCATCGGCTTCATCGGCGGCATGAAGCTCCCCTCCACGCTCACCAAGTACTCCGCGTACCTAGCCGCCGCGCAGAAGATTGACCCGTCCATCCAGGGCCAGTACAACTTCGAGGCCGGCTTCACCGACGCCTCTCTCGGCACCAACCTCACGCAGCAGTGGATTGCCTCCAACAACGTCGACGTCATGTGGGGCGACGCCTCCGCCGTCGACAACGGCGCGCGCCAGGCCCTCGAGGCCGCCGGTGCCGACACCCACTTCGACATCGCACAGCCCATCGACATCGTGGGCGACGACCAGCCCACCGTTGTGACCTCCACCGTCACCGACTGGATGATTGGCCAGGCCATGGACGAGGTCGAGTCCGGCTCCTTCGGCGGCGGCAAGGCCATCACCGGCAACATGGACAACGGCGGCATCTCGCTGGGCAAGTTCTCCGACAAGGTCTCGAAGGACGTCCAGGACAAGATCAACGAGTACGCCGAGCAGATCAAGGCCGGCTCGTTCATCACCGACGACGAAGTCTCTGCCATCCAGAACACGCTGTAAAACAGCCAACGTTCCGAGGCCGTCTCCGTGTTTTGGGGGCGGCCTCTTTTGGTATTCGAGAGGCAGGAAAAGGGGGAGGGTGCATGGCGCGCAAGGAGTTCTCGCACGATGAGGACGTGGCGCTGCTGAGAAGGGCCATAGAGGTTTCCAGAAGCTCGCGCGAGCATGGCAATACGCCCTTTGGGGCGATTCTCGTCTCGCCCGATGGCGAAGTCCTTCTCGAGCAGGAGAACGTCGAGATAGAGACGCACAAGTGCACTGGGCATGCGGAGACGCAGCTCATGGAGCGCGCGAGCCAGCTGTACGAGAAGGGCTACCTCTGGGACTGCTCGCTGTACACGTCGGCCGAGCCCTGCTCGATGTGCTCTGGTGCCATCTACTGGGGAAACGTCGGTCGCGTGGTCTACGCCATGACCGAGCGCAGGCTCTTGGAGCTCACCGGCTCCAACGAGCAGAACCCCACGTTTGACCTGCCGTGTAGGAAGATCTTCGCTGCCGGGCAGAAGCCCATCGAGGTCGTGGGACCATTCCCCGAGCTAGAGGCCGAGGCGGCGGCAGTTCACGAGGGGTATTGGGACTAGGGCAAGCATGGGGGCTTGCTTGGAGAGGGAGGAAGCTATGTCAGCGAACGTTACGCGCAGAGATGCCATTACGCTTGGCCTGGGAGGCGCTGCAGCTGCATGCGGGCTCACGCTTGCGGGATGCGGTTCCTCGTCGAGCGGCTCTAGCAATAGCACCGCCGAGAAGACCAGCTACAAGGTGGCAATGGTCATCAGCGGTCCCAAGAACGATGGCGGTTGGGGCCAGGGTCACTACGAGTCTCTCACCAAGGCCATCGAGTCTCACCCCAACTGGGAGATGCTCGAGCCCAAGGAGAACACCGCCTCGGCGGACGCGGCTTCTGCAGCGCAGTCCTATGTTGACCAGGACGTCGACCTCATCATCGCCGCTGGCAACGAGTTTGTCTCGGCGTGGGGCGACGTGGTGGCCGAGGCGGCGGAGTCTAACCCCAACGTTCACTTCCTCATGACCAATACCGACCCCACCACCGACCTCGCCGACTACGAGACTCTCGAGAAGGTCGAGACGGTCCAGGTGAACCTTAAGCAGACCGGCGCCCTCGCCGGCGTGGTGGCTGGCCTCATGACCAGCACTGGTCAGATTGGTTTCATCGGTGGCATGCGCCTGCCTACCACGCTCACCAAGTACGCCGCCTACCTCGCGGCAGCACAGAAGGTGAACCCGCAGGTCGAGGGTCATTACAACTTTGATGCCGGCTTCACCGATGCGTCCTTTGGCACCAATATCACTAACCAGTGGATCGCCTCCAACAACGTCGACGTCATGTGGGGCGACGCGTCTGCCGTAGATAATGGCGCGCGCCAGGCGCTTGAGGAAGCAGGTGTCGACACGCACTTCGACATTGCACAGCCTATCGACTCGGTTGGGGCCGACAACCCCAGCGTGATCACGTCCACCGTCACCGACTGGATGTTTGGCCAGGCCATGGACGAGGTCGAGGCGGGCTCGTTCGGAAACGGCGCCGTGATCGAGGCAAACATGGATAACGGTGGCGTCTACCTGGGGAGCTACTCCGACAAGGTCTCGCAGGAGGTTCAGGACAAGGTCGCGGAGTACACCGAGCAGATCAAGGGCGACACCTTCCTTACCGACGACGAGGTCGATGCCGTAAAGGCTACGCTTTAGTAGCATGAGGTGAGGGACGCGGGCCATCTGGCGGGGCCTTCCGGCGAGATTCTGGCGCCGGAAGGCCCGTTTCCGCAGCAAGCGCGTGCGAAACCCTCGCTGTGGCACCGCCACGGCGCCCTCACTTCTCGCCTAATAGCGATATGTAACCCTCCGATAGGTATTGATATGCATAACGCCTTATCAATCTCTGGATAATATGCAGCCGCTTGCGGAACAGTGCCTACCGCCTGCGGGAGTGACGACACCAATCTGAAATGCGCCCTTAATATCGACATTACAAAAAACAAATAGTGTGACAACAAAACTTGTTGGCAGGAATGCAGTGTCCCTGGCGCTCCCATCGGCACCCTGTGCCGCATTAAATGGGACGAGCCGAGAAGACCTTCCAGCAAGCGACCTACCCCGAATGTCAGTTCAACCGCGCACCTGCCGGCAGTCACGTTGGCTGCATCAGCGATCCCCGATGGCTCGCTAAGAGCGCGGCACCTTCAGACACACATCAAGCGTGGAACCAACCCTCCGGCGAGAAAAGCTCGCCTGCGGGCAGTACGTGTTGGCATCCAACTACGAGAAAGTGGTGTGTGACATGGAGAGTGCACTCGATAAGTTCTTCCACCTCAAGGAGCGTGGAACCTCGGTAAGGACCGAGCTTCTCGCCGGCCTTACGACCTTCATCACCGCGGCGTACATCCTCGCGGTGAACCCCTCGGTCCTCTCGGCAACAGGCATGCCACAGGACTCCCTCTTTACCGCGACGGTCCTCATCTCGACCATCGGCACTCTGATGATGGCGTTCCTCACCAACTACCCGTTCATCCTGGCACCGGGCATGGGCATCAATGCCTACTTTGCCTACACGGTATGCCTGGGCATGGGTTACTCCTGGCAGACGGCGCTCACCGCAATCTTTGTTGAGGGCATCATCTTTGTGATCCTCTCGCTCACCAACGTGCGCGAGGCCATCTTCAACGCCATCCCCATGAACCTCAAGTATGCAATCACCGCAGGCGTCGGCCTCTTCATCACGATCATCGGCCTCAAGAACTCCGGCCTGGTGATTTCTAACGAGGCCACGCTCATCTCGATGTTCTCGTTCCATGGCTCCATCGAGGCCGGGACCTTCTCGACCGCCGGCATCTCGGCGCTTCTCGCGCTTATCGGCATCATCATCACCGCTATCCTCGTGTGCAACAACGTGCGCGGCAACATCCTCCTGGGCATCCTCATCACCTGGGGCATCGGCATTGTGTGCCAGCTCACGGGTGTCTACGTGCCCAACCCCGACGCCGGCTTTGCGAGCCTCCTGCCCGACTTCTCGCATGGCCTCTCGGTTCCTTCGATTGCCCCCATTGCCTTTAAGCTGGACTTCTCCAACTTCTTCTCGGTTGGCTTTGCCTCTGTGGTCTTCGCGTTCCTGTTTACCAACCTCTTCGACACCATTGGCACGCTGATTGGCTCTGCATCCAAGGCAGGCCTCCTCGACGAGAACGGCAAGCTCCCCAACGTGAAGGGCGCCCTGCTCGCGGAGTCCCTGGCTACCACGTTCGCTGGTCTCATCGGCACCTCTTCCACCGCAACCGCCGTTGAGTGCACTGCCGGCATCGCCCAGGGTGGTCGCACCGGCCTCACCGGCATCACCACGGCCGTCCTGTTCCTGCTGTCGCTGTTCCTCTCGCCGATCTTCCTGGCCATTCCCTCGTTTGCCACGGCACCTGCCCTCGTCATTGTTGGCTTCATGATGTTCGGCGCCGTCACGCAGATCGACTGGGGCACCGCGACCGAGGCCCTGCCCGCGTTTGTCGCCATTGTCGCCATGCCCTTCATGTACTCTATCGCCGAGGGCATCTCTCTTGGCATCATCTCCTACGTGGCAATCAACGCCTGCTCTGGCGCAGAGAACCGCAAGAAGATCTCTGGCGTGATGTGGGTTCTGTTCGTGCTGTTCTGCATCAAGTATTTCTTCATCTAGTCGACGGCACACGTGCTGTGCGCCTTACGTGAGGGGAGTACGTCATGAACGAGAACGTATTTGCAATCAAGGGCGACATTGTCTGGTCGCGCCACAACCACACGCTCTCCTGGGCTAAGGACGGCTACCTGGTAGTTGTCGACGGCATCGTCCAGGGCGTCTACCAGGAGCTCCCTGCCGAGTACGAGGGCATTCGCATTGTTGACCACACAGGCAAGCTCGTCATCCCCGGCATGAACGACATCCACGTCCACGCGCCGCAGTACAGCTTCCGTGGCATGGGCATGGACCTCGAGCTCCTCGAGTGGCTCAACACCCACACCTTCCCGGAGGAGAGCAAGTACGCCGACCTCTCCTATGCCGAGCGCGCCTACGACATCTTTAGCGACGACCTGCTCCACTCGCCCACCACGCGCGCGGTTGTCTTTGGCACCATGCACGTGGAGCCCACCGAGCTCCTCATGGACAAGCTCGAGGCAACCGGCCTCAAGACCTATGTGGGCAAGGTCAACATGGACCGCAACAGCCCCGATTACCTGTGCGAGAAGGACGCGGCCACGTCGCTTGCCGACACGGTGCGCTGGCTCAACGACGTCGAGGCCAAGGGCTACGCCAACACCAGGCCCATCCTGACGCCGCGCTTCACCCCCACCTGCTCCGACGAGCTCATGGAGGGGTTGGGCAAGCTCAAGCAGGAGAGGGGGCTGCCGCTGCAGTCGCACCTCTCGGAGAACCTTTCCGAGATTGACTGGGTGCATGGGCTGGCTCCGTGGTCTACCTGCTACGGCGAGACCTACGAGCACTTTGGCCAGCTCGACGGTGAGGGCAAGACCGTCATGGCCCACTGCAACTACTCCACGGACGAGGAGATTGCCATCCTCAAGAAGCACAACGTCTTTGTCGCAACGTGCCCGCAGTCCAACATGCAGCTGTCCTCGGGCATTGCCCCCATCCGCCGCTACCTGGTCGAGGGCATGAACGTTGGCCTTGGCACCGACGTCGCTGGCGGCGCGTCCCTCTCGATGTTCCGCGCGGTGGCAGACCTGGTGGGCTGCTCAAAGCTCCGCTGGCGTCTGGTGGACCAGAACCTCAAGCCCCTCTCTACCGCTGAGGCGTTCTATATCGCCACGGTTGGCGGTGGCGCGTTCTTTGGCAAGGTGGGCACCTTCGAGCAGGGATACGAGGCGGACGTCCTGGTTCTGGACGACTCCGGCCTGCGTACGACGCTCGAGTGCAACCCGGCGGAGCGCGTGGAGCGCTATATGTACCTCGCCGAGGAGGGCGGTCGCCTCGTCGAGAAGTACGTGGCTGGTGCACGCGTGCTGTAAGCGCGTTGGCGCCGGGCATCCTGGGTGCCCGGCGCCTCTCGGCCTTGCTGGAGCCGTTGCTTTTCTTCGTGAATAACGACCAGCTCAGAGGGCATGTGAGACCATTACGTACGGATGAACGGTCGGCAGCGGTTTGTGACCATTCGCCGCTGCCGCGACTCTGACCCTCGCGGGGTCACTAACATTTTGTTATGCAGCAATACAGGTTTCTAGGAGAGGGAGCTTGTCATGGAAAAGCTGAGGGAGGTCGGACGTCCCATCACGCGCGTCGACGCGTACGACAAGGTCACGGGACGTGCCATGTTCACCGACGACCTCTGCCCCAAGCCCTGCCTTGAGGCGAGGATCCTCCACTCGACAATCGGTAACGGGCGGGTGCTCTCGATCGACACCTCCGAGGCCAAGAAGGTCCCGGGCGTGGTTGCGGTCTTCACCTGCTTTGACGTACCAGACAGGCCCTATCCCGTGGCCGGTCACCCCTGGTACGCCGACAGCCACGCCGAGAAGCGTGACCTTGCGGACAGAAAGCTCCTCGACGACCGCATCCGCATCTACGGCGACAACATCGCCGTAGTCGTGGCCGAGGACACTGTGGCGTGCGACCGCGCCCTGCGCAAGATCAAGGTCGAGTACGAGGAGTGGCCCGTCGTCTACGACCCCAAGGAGTCTCTCAAGGGTACCGAGCACCCGGTCCAAGACATCAAGCCCGACAACCTGGTTGCCCACACCTGCGCCCTCACGAGTCCGGAGAACCTCGCAAAGTACGGTTACAAGACGGTGGACGACGCCATCAACGACCCTGCGTACCACCACATTGCCATCCACACCGAGACGGGCGAGCAGTCCCAGGTCCACATTGAGACCTGCACCTCGTTCTGCTACATGGAGGGCGGCAAGATCGTCTGCGTGGCCTCCACCCAGATCCCGCACATCATGCGCCGCGTCATTGGCCAGGCGCTGGGCATTCCCTGGGGCGACGTGCGCGTGATCAAGCCCTACATCGGCGGCGGCTTTGGCACCAAGCAGGACATCCACTACGAGCCGCTCAACGCCTGGATTTGCCAGCAGCTCGGCGGGCGCTGCGTGCGCCTCGAGCTCTCGCGCGAGGAGCTTTTCTGGGACACCTCGGGCCGTCAGCCCAAGTCCTTCGATGTCGAGGCATCCTACGGCGACGACATGCTGCTGCACGCCCGCTCCATCCGCGGTTGGTCCAACACCGGTGGCTACATCCACCACGGGCACGCGCTGGTGCTCAACTCGGTGAACTCCTTCCGTTGGCTCTACCACACCAACGAGGTTGCCTCCCGCAGCGAGGCGTGGACCGTCTATACCAACGGCCCGCACACGGGCGCCATGCGTGCCTACGGCGTGCCCGAGGGTGTCTGGACGGCCGAGTGCCTCATGGGCGACATCGCCCACGACAACGGCTGGGACGGCGTCGAGTTCCGTCTCAAGAACTGCATCCGCGAGGGCTTCGTGGACGAGTTCACGCCCGGCGGTGCCGTTGCTGCCCACACCTGCACGCTCCCGCAGTGCGTGGAGAAGGGCAAGGAGTGGATCCACTGGGACGAGAAGAAGCGCGAGTACGCAAACGAGACCGGCCCCATCCGCCATGGCGTGGGCGTCGCGTTCTTCGTGTACAAGACGGCCGTCGCACCGTTCGCGCTCGAGACGGCGACGTCGCGCGTCACGCTCAACCAGGATGGTACGGTGCAGCTCCAGATGGGCGCCACCGAGATTGGCCAGGGAGCCGACACGGTCTTCTCGCAGATGGCCGCCGAGGCCATTGGCATCGACACCGAGGACGTCCACATCGTCTCGTTCCAGGACACCGACGTCACGCCGTATGACGCCGGCGCCTACGCATCGCGCCAGACCTATGTCTCGGGCACGGCCGTCAAGAAGGCAGGGCTTGAGCTGCGCGAGAAGATTCTCGCCTTTGCGCACCGCCTGTACCCGGCCGCCGGCGAGAACCTCGACCTGCACGACCACGCCATCTGGGACGCCACCGGCCGCCAGGTATGCACGCTTGCCTCGCTCGCTCTCGAGGCTTACTACAACGTGGACGCAAACGACCAGCTGAGCGCCTACGCCACCGCCAACGTCCACACCAACGCCATCGCTACGGGCTGCACCTTCGCAGACGTCACAGTGGACATGCCGCTCGGCCAGGTGACGGTCAACAGGATCATCTCCGTGCAGGACAACGGCCGCCTCATCAACCCCAAGCTGGTGGAGCAGCAGGTGCACGGTGGCATGGGTCAGTCCATTGGCTTTGGCCTCTCCGAGGAGGTCCAGGTGGACCCCAAGACCGGCCGCGTGCTCAATGACACCCTGCTCGACTACAAGATTCCCACGATGATGGATCTGCCCGACCTCAAGGCGGACTTCGTCGAGTCCGACGACCCGACGGGCCCCTATGGCAACAAGGCAGTTGGCGAGACCCCCATCATCTCCCCGGCGCCCGCCATCCGTGACGCCATTCTCGACGCCACCGGCGTGAAGTTCTACCACATGCCCATGACCCCGCAGCGTCTTGTTGAGGGCTTCAAGAGGGAGGGGCTGATCTGATGTACGACATTGAATCCCTGTACGAGGCCACAAGCGTCGAGGACGCCTGCCGTGCCCTGGCCGAGGACCCCCAGGCCATCGTTATTGCCGGCGGCACCGACGTGCTCGTGAAGGTGCGCGGAGGCAAGCTTGCGGGTGCGCACCTGGTCTCGATTCACAACCTGCATGACGAGCTGGACGGCGTGACGCTTGCCGACGACGGTACCGTGGAGATTGGCCCCATCACGTGGTTCCACCACGTCACCACGAGCCCCGTCATCCAGGCCACGGTCCCCACGCTGGGCGAGGCCTGCGACACCCCGGGTGGCCCGCAGCTACGCGTCTCGGGCACCATCGGCGGCAACGTGTGCAACGCCGCCACCTCGGCGGACAGCGCCTCGACGCTCTTTGCCTACGGTGCTCTGCTCGACGTGGTGAGCACGCGTGGTAAGCGCACCATTCCCATCGAGGAGTGGTACGCGGGCCCCGGCCGCTCCTACCGGGAGCGCGACGAGGTTCTGGTCAAGATTCGCATCCCGCGCGACCACTATGAGGGCTTCACCGGCCACTACTTCAAGTACGGCAAGCGCCGCGCGCTCGAGATCGCAACCATGGGCTGCTGCTGCCTGGTCAAGCTCGCCGCAGACAAGTCCACGATCGATGACATTCGCCTTGCCTTTGGCGTCGCCGCCCCCACGCCCATGCGCGCTACGGGTGCCGAGGACGCTGTGCGCGGCCTTTCCGTGGCCGAGGCGGTCGACAAGATTGGCGAGCTCGCCCAGGCCGAGACGCACCCGCGCGACTCCTGGCGCGCGTCGAAGGACTTCCGCCTGCAGCTTATTGGCGAGATGTCGCGCCGCTCGCTCATTGAGGCCGCGCGCAAGGGAGGGGCTGATATCTAATGGCAATGCGCATTCTCAACTGCACCATCAACGGCAAGCCGGTTGAGGTTGGCTACGATCCGCGCGAGTCCCTGCTCGACACGCTGCGCGACAGGCTTCACCTCACGGGCACCAAGCGCGGCTGCGAGGTCGGCGAGTGCGGTGCGTGCACCGTCCTCATCGACGGTGTGGCAACCGACTCCTGCCTCTACCTTACCGACTGGGCTCAGGGCAAGGACATTCTCACCATCGAGGGCGTCCAGAAGGCAGATGGCTCGCTTGACCCCGTTCAGCAGGCCTTCATTGACGAGTTCGCCGTACAGTGCGGCTTCTGCATCCCCGGCATCATCATGAGCGCCCTCGAGATGGAGCGTACGGGCAAGACCTACACGCGCGACGAGATCCGCAAGCAGCTCTCGGGCCACCTGTGCCGCTGCACGGGTTACCAGAACATCGTGAACGCCGTCGAGAAGGCCGTCGACGTGATGGACGGCGTCGTGGGCGAGAGCGCATGAGACAAAGGGACAGTCCCTTTGTCTCATCTAGCGGCGCGCCCTCTCTCACAGAACTACGAAAAAACGCGTTGCGAGAAGCCCGTCTCGGATTCCCTCGAGGCGGGCTTCTCGGCTCCCTATGCCCAGCTCACCACGACGGTGCTGTTGTCGTGCACGCCCTCGGCGGCAAGCTCCTCGCCCGCCTTCACGTCGTAGCCGGCACGGCGCAGGCGCCGCAGGAAGGCAACGAGCTTGGCGTTGTACTCGTTGAGCAGACGCATCTCCTGCAGGGGAGAGATAAGTCCCTGCGGCCGGCCGTGGATGATGCTCGAGATGGCGTCGGCAACCAGCACGTTGCTGTTGGCGAGAAGGTCGTTGTAGAACGCGTTTCCGGCTCCGGCGCAGTCCGTCTCGCCAGGCGCAAACTTGAGCATCACCGAGGTCCTGCCGTACATGGCGTACGTGCGGATGCGCGTACTGGTCTGGCCTTCCGCGTTGTGCATGGCCCAGCGCAGGGCGTTTGCGGCAAGGGTATCGGCCTCGGCCTGCGAGCGGCCGGGCTTGGCCGACGCGGTGAGGGCACGGGCCTCCTCGGCGGGGATGAGCTCCGTGGGCTGCGGAATCTTGGTATTAATCTCGTCCATGATTTCTCCGTTCCGGGGTGCCGCGTCAAAGGCGGCGCGCCTGACAGGACGCGGGGTTTCACTGAGCCGATAATACCGCGATGTGCTTCTGCGCAGGGGACAGTTCGCTTGGGGGCGCAGGGTTGCCGCTCATCGGCCCACGCCAAATAATTTGTAATGACATCCTAACAAACAGTTATGATTTGATTGCTGCACCGTTATGCAAGGAAAGGGATAACGGTGCATATATGAGAGTTGTCTGCCAGGGACAGGGTTGGCGTGAGGACGCCCCCAGACGGACGCAAGCTGCAGTCAAGAAGGTCTTTCGCAAGGTTCTGCCTGGACGTGAGGACGTCGGCCGTGCGTGGACGCAGGAGAGGAGTCACCATGGCAGACGAGTACGACTACCACAAGATGTGGGGCGATCTGGGCATGGACGTCGAGGCACACGATGGCCTTTTGGGCGTTGTCGGCCAGATGTACCAGAGCATGTACCTCACGCAGGAGAACAGGCCTGCCTCAACGTCCTACCTGGACGGCGTTGCCGCAAACCTGCACTCGGGGCGCATCCGCGAGATGGTGGACGGCCGTAGCGAGGGAGATCCCAAGAAGATCATCGGCAGCTTCTGCCTGTACGTGCCCGAGGAGGTCGTGACCGCGGCCGGTGCCGTGGAGGTTGGCCTGTGCGCCGGCGCCGAGTGGGCGCCCGAGGTCGCCGAGAAGTACGTGCCGCGCAACACCTGCCCGCTCATCAAGGGCTTTATGGGCTTCAAGCTGGGGCGCGTGTGCCCGTACATCGAGAGCGCCGACCTCGTGGTGGGCGAGAACACCTGCGACGGCAAGAAGAAGGCCTACGAGCAGTTCTCGAAGCTCAAGCCCATGTACATCATGGACGTGCCGCACGTGCGTAACGAGGACACTAAGCTCCAGTGGCGCCACGAGGTCCACGCGCTTGCCGCTCGCATCGAGGAGGAGACCGGTCAGAAGATTACCGAGGAGAGCCTGCGCGCAGCCATCAAGCTTGCCAACGACAAGCGTCGCGCACTGCAGCGCCTTTCGGCCACGCGCGCGGCCGATCCCGTGCCCATCTCTGGCCTTGACTCGCTTCTTACCGTGCAGGCCGCCTTTATGGATGATTCCGCGCGCCTGACCGACGCCATCAACAAGATGGCCGATGAGTGCGAGCAGCGCGTGGCCGAGGGGGTTGGCGCTGCTCCCAAGGGCGCCAAGCGCATCCTCTACACGGGCACGCCGATGGCAGTGCCCAACTGGAAGCTCTTCAACATCATCGAGAAGGCCGGCGGCGTGGTGGTTGGCGAGGAGTGCTGCACCGGCAGCCGCTACTACAAGGATCTGGTGCCCGAGGACGGTGCGACCGTCGACGAGATGCTCGACAACATAGCCGACCGCTACCTCAACATCCAGTGCGCCATCTTCACGCCCAACCAGGGCCGTCGCGACGACGTCATCCGCATGGCGCGCGATCTCCACGCTGACGGCATCATCGACGCGTCCCTTTCGTTCTGCACCATCTACGAGATGGAGGCGTTCGACATGGAGAAGGCCGCGCAGGATGCGGGCATTCCCTACATGCACCTCTCGACCGACTATTCCGCCGAGGGAGACGGCCAGCTCACAACGCGCATCCAGGCGTTCCTCGAGATGATCTAGGCGTTTGCAGCATTTGTCCTATTGGGGGCCGTGCAGCCGCTGGTTGCCCGGCCCCTCTGCCCAAAATTTGCGGTTGACGGCCTTTTTCGGGGGTTCCGCTTAGTATCACCTCGGAGGTGCCATTTTCCTACCTGCGGGTCTGTAAAAAGTAAAGGTCCTCGTACTCGACGATTCGCCCAAAATGGGCCGTCAACCGCAAATTTTGGGCACGGACCGGCGCGGTTCGGGGAGGCAAGGGCGGAGCGAGACGAGAAGAAAAATGGGAGAGGGGTGAACCGCCCCGTTCGCGGGCGAAATGCTACCGCCTGCGGTGCCTGCTCGATTGCCAAACAAATTGTATGGCAATCAGACTAATAATTTGTCGCGGCAAAGCGGCCTATGGCACGCTTGAGCACGTCAAGGACATCCGGTGGAGCGCGGAGGCGCTCGGGGGAGGCTCGCATGGCAGCGCAGGCACAGGCGGAGCGGGAGCTCGACGAATCGCTCTTCAGGCGAGACGGACTGCCGCCAATTGGGTCGCTCGTTCCCATGTTTCTGCAGCACGTGCTTGCGTCGTTCGCAGGCGTCATCACGCCGGCCATGATGATAGCTACTACCTGCGGATTTACGCAGGAGCAGGAGACCGCCATCATCCAAGTGGCGCTGATTCTCTCCGCCATCGACACACTGCTCCAACAGTTCCCGCTGTTTGGCCGCATCGGCGCGGGGCTTCCCATCCTCACCGGTGTGTCGTTTGCCTTCCTGCCTGCGTTCCAGGCGGTTGGCGCGCAGTTTGGCTTCTCGGTGCTTCTCGGCGCCGAGCTCGTGGGCGGTATCGTGGCCATTCTCTTTGGCGTCTTCTACAGCAAGGTGCGCAGCCTCTTCCCGCCGCTGGTAACCGGTACCGTAATCTTCACCATCGGCGTCTCGCTGTATCCCACGGCCATCAAGTACATGGCGGGCGGCGCTGGTTCGGCAAACTTTGGCGGCATCTACAACTGGGTTGTTGGCCTCATCACCTTTGCTGTGGTCTTTGCGCTGGCTAACTTTGGGAAGGGCGTGCTCAAGCTCGGCTCCATCTTCTTTGGCATCATCATCGGCTGCGTCGTTGCTATCCCGTTTGGCATGGTTGATGGCTCCGAGGTGCTCAGCGCTGGGTGGTTCTCGCTCCCACAGTTCATGCCGTACGCCATCGAGTTCAACCCCGCCGCGTGCATCACGCTCGGCGTGGTCTACGTGATGGTCAACGTGCAGCTGATCGGCGACCTCTCCGCGGCATCCGCCGGCTCGATGGACCGCATGCCCACCGAGCGCGAGATTGGCGGCGCCATCAAGGCGCAGGGTCTGGTGAGCATCATCTCGTCCTTCTTTGGTGGCCTTCCCACCTCGGCCTTCGGCCAGAACGTGGGTATCATCGTGAGCACCAAAGTCATCAACAAGTGGGTCTTTGGCGGAGCGGCGTTCGTGTTTCTCGCCGCTGGCCTATGCCCCAAGCTCTCGGCGCTGCTCCTCATGATTCCGCAGCCCGTCATTGGCGGCGCAACCATCAGCGTCTTTGGCACCATCACCCTGAACGGCATCCGAATCCTCGTGAAGGACGGCCTCACGCCGCGCGCCTGCACCGTCTTTGGCATCTCGGTGGCTTTTGGCATTGGTATCGCGCAGGTCTCTGGCTCGCTCGCCGGCCCTGGTATGCCCGAGTGGATCTCCACGATCTTTGGTACCTCGGCCATCACGCCCTGCGCCGTCATGGCAATCATCTTGAACAGCGTTCTGCCGCCCGAGGACAACACGCCCGAGCAGCGCAACCTCAGGCCGCTCCGGAATGGCGGCAACGGCTCGAGTGACGAGAAGTAATTCCCGTAGCACAACCTGCACCAAAAAGCTCACCGCCCCGCAGGATTGCCTGCGAGGCGGCGTCGATGAGACAAAGGGACTGTCCCTTTGTCTCATTTTTCGATGACTCGGCGTCCCTGCACGTAGACCTGGCGGATGTTGTCGGGCGTGGAGAGGTAGAGGATGCGCGCCAGACGATCTTCCGGCGCATCGAAGACGCCAAAGCCGGTGAGGTCCGCATATGGCAGGCGCGTATCAACAACCTGCAGGTCAAAGGCACGCCCGGGCTCAAAGGTTCCCACGGGCAGGCCAAGCGCCTCCGCACCGCCGGCCGTAGCCAGGTAGAGCGCCTCTACAACCGAGATGCGTGCGTTCCCCGCTCCGCGCTCCGCCTCAGGCCTCTGCGCATCGACGCCCGTCTCGAGCATGCGCGAGGCCATGACCGCCTGTCGAATGTCGTCGTACATGTTGGGGCTAAACCCGCCCGAGATATCCGTGCCCAGGCCAATGTGCACGCCCTGCGCGCGCAGGCGCTTAACCGGCAGGACGCTGCTCGCAAAGTACGCGTTGGAGATGGGACAGTGGGCAATACCGGCACCCACCTGCGCAAAGAGCGCGCCCTCGTCCGGCGTGAGAAAGGTGCAGTGCGCCATGATCGAGTGCTCGCGGAGAAGGCCAAAGTCGCGCAGGGCGTAGGGGTCCTCCTTGCCAAAGCGCGCAAGCACCGTGTCGTGCTCCCACTGGCCCTCGTTGCAGTGGCTCTGAACGTAGGCGTCGTGCTCCGCAGCAAGGTCGCCAAGCCCGCGAAGGACCTCGTCGGTGCAGCTTGGAATGAAGCGGGGTGTGATCACTGGCCAGACGCCCTGGGGCGCGTCCGGCCGCATGGACTCGACCTCGCGGATGAGCTGGGCCGTCTGCCTGACGGCCTCCGTGGGGGACGCGTCGCGGTAGTAGGTGGGGTTCGCGGCGGGGTCGTCCATCACGGTCTTGCCCACAAGGCCACGCTGACCTGCGTCAACGCAGGCACGGGCAAGCTCCACCGTGGCCGGGAGGTGCGCGCTGCCAAAGTAGACCACGGTCGTGGTGCCACGCGACAGAAGCTGGCGCACAAGGTCGCCGTAGACCAGGCGGGCGAACTCGACGTCTGCGAACTTTGCCTCAAGCGGGAACGTGCGCTCGAGAAGCCAGCGGTTGAGCGGCTCGTCCAACGCAATGCCCGCCTGCGGCCACTGACACGCGTGCACGTGCAGGTCTACAAAGCCGGGGAGGCCATAGCGCCCCTCGCCCAGCTCAACAAGGACGCCGGACTCTTGGTAGGCGCGCACGAGCTCGTCATGGCGGGGATCGTCGGCACGCAGCACGCGCGCAATCGTGCCGTTGGCGTCAACCTCGATAAGCGCGTTTTCCAGGTACTCAAACGCGCCATACGTGGGCGTGTGGAAAAACGAGCCGAGAAATGCCTGCCGAACGTCTGCTGCCATGCCGCCGACCTCTCCTTTGTTGCCTACGCACCAACGAGTCTAGCGAGTCGGGACGGATGAGACAAAGGGACTGTCCCTTTGTCTCATCCGTCCCGTCCAAAGGCCGCGACCGACCTTTTGCCGGCGGGGCGACAATAGCCCTTGCAATGTGCCCCGGAAGTGGTGTAATTGGTGTGCTAACAAATAGTTAGGCAGTAAGACAGTTTTTCTTTTTCTAGTCCATTGGGCGCCGGGATCGGCGCGTAGAGAGGGGAGCACCATGGAGCCTAAGTTCAAGTGGGTCACCAACCACATGCCCAAGAGCGAGGACAAGAACCTGCAGGTCATGAGCCTGGAGAACGTTGCCAAGGCCCGCGCGTTCCACAAGAGCTTCCCGCAGTACTCCGTGACTCCGCTCGCCAACCTCTCCGGCATGGCCAGTCGCCTTGGCCTGGGCGGCCTCTACGTGAAGGACGAGAGCTACCGCTTTGGCCTCAACGCGTTCAAGGTGCTCGGTGGCTCCTTTGCCATGGCACGCTACATCGCCGAGGAGACCGGCCGCGACGTGGCGGACTGCGACTTTGACTACCTCACGTCCGACCAGCTCGAGCACGACTTTGGCCACGCGACCTTCTTCACCGCAACCGATGGCAACCACGGTCGCGGCGTGGCATGGGCTGCCCACCGCCTGCACCAGAACGCTGTGGTGCACATGCCCAAGGGCTCCACGAAGACCCGCTTCGACAACATCGCCAAGGAGGGCGCCAAGGTCACGGTCGAGGAGCTCAACTACGACGACTGCGTGCGCCTTGCCGCCAAGGAGGCCGAGCAGACCGAGCATGGCGTGATCGTGCAGGACACCGCGTGGGAGGGCTACACCAAGATCCCGTCGTGGATCATGCAGGGCTACGGCACCATGGCCGCTGAGGCAGCGGACCAGCTGCGCCAGCTTGAGGTCAACCGTCCCACCCACGTCTTTGTCCAGGCTGGCGTGGGCTCGCTCGCAAGCTCCATGGTCGGCTTCTTCTCCAACCTCTTCCCGAGCAACCCACCCAAGTTCGTGATCATGGAGGCCGGCGCCGCCGACTGCCTCTACCAGGGCGCCGTCGCGGCCGACGGCGACCCGCGCATCGTGGGCGGAGACCTTAAGACCATCATGGCCGGCCTCGCGTGCGGCGAGCCCAACACCATCGGCTGGGACATCCTGCGCAACCACGCGGACGCGTTCGTGAGCTGCCCGGACTGGGTCAGCGCCAAGGGCATGCGCATGCTGGCCGCCCCCGTCAAGGGCGACCCCGCGGTCACGTCTGGCGAGTCCGGCGCCGTCGGCATGGGCGTCATCTCCACCATCATGTGCGACCCCGCCTACGCCGAGTTCCGCGAGGCGCTCGAGCTCGGTCCCGATTCCCAGGTCCTGCTCTTCTCGACCGAGGGCGACACCGATCCCGTCCGCTACCGCCAGATCGTCTGGAACGGCGCATGGCAGAGCGCGGACGCCGAGTAGGGCCACCTCAACGCCTGAGGGCGTCATTGCAAAGGACGAGCCCTGCCTCCCAGGGCTACAGCGGCCGGTGCGCGCAGGCGTGCCGGCCGCGTCCTTCTCGATGCTAAGATTGCCCATACGCGAAGAATGTCCATACGCGGCAACCAGTTTGGATGCGGAGGCTTTGATGGCCAATCTCTACCTTGTGGAGGACGACCCCGGTGTGCGTGAGCAGCTGTCGGTGCTTCTCGCAAACGCGGGCCACCACGTCCAGTGCGCCACGCGCTTTGACCGCCTGGTAGAGGACATCACCGCCGCCTCGCCCGATGCCGTCGTGCTCGACCTGGGCCTTCCCGGGACCGACGGCCAGTACGTGGCGCGAGCCCTGCGGCAGCAAAGCGACGTACCCATCATGGTGCTCACCAGCCGCACCTCCGAGCTGGACGAGCTCATGAGCCTCTCCGTTGGGGCCGACGACTTTGTAGCAAAGTCCGCGAATCCGCAGCTTATCCTGGCTCACCTTGAGGCCCTCCTCCGGCGCAGGCAGCCGGCGCGCGCCTCCGTTGTCCATGCGGGCGGCCTCTCCCTCGACGCTGTGCGTGCAGAGGCAAGCTTTGGCGGCAAGACGGTCGAGCTTTCCCGCAACGAGCTGCGCATCCTTGAGTGTCTCATGCGTCAGCCGGGTGCCATTGTGTCTCGTGAGGACCTCATGGAGGCGCTTTGGGCAACAGACGCCTTCGTGGACGACAACACCCTCACGGTCAACGTTACCCGCCTGCGCCAGGCGCTTGGCAGGATTGGGCTGCCGCATGCCGTCGTGACCCATCGCGGCATGGGCTACTCGCTGCGGGTGGAGGGCGCATGAGCCTCCGCGCGTACCTGAGAAGCCACGCGGTTCGCGTGGTCTGCTCCGTGGCGGTGGTTGCCCTGCTCGCCGTGATGCTGCCCGTGGTTGGCGTGGAGAGGGGGGCCACCGAGCTGGTCATGCTTCTCGTCACCGTGCTCGAGGTGACGGGGCTCGTCTGGGAGTGGCTGCGCGGGCGCTCGTTTGCGCGGGGGCTCGCGCGCCTTGCCGAGGGCGAGGAGGACGCGCTCGACGTTGCCGCCACCCTTCCGGAGCCCGACTACCCCGAGGGTGAGCTTGCCTGGGAGGCCATCCAGGGCGTCGTGCGCACGTCACGTCGCAGAGAGGCGGGGCTTAAGCAACAGATGCAGGAGTACCGCCGCTACGTCGAACTCTGGGTTCACGAGATAAAGACGCCGCTCGCAGCCATGAACCTCACGTTGGCCAACAGCCACGGCGAGGATGCCCGTACCCTCTCGCGCGAGGTCGCGCGCGTGGAGGCTGACGTCGAGAACGCGCTCTACTACGCCCGCAGCACCTCGGTTGACAAGGACTACCTTCTGCGCAGGTGCGATCTGGGGGAGCTTGCCCGCGACGCGGTGAAGTCCCGCGCCCGCTCGCTCATCGAAGCCCACGTGGCCGTCGACCTGGCAGGACTTGAAGGCGAGAAGGGCCTCTGGGCCTACTGCGACCCAAAGTGGATGACCTTCATCCTGGGGCAGCTCATCGACAACGCCGTGCGCTATCGCGCCGTTCCCGAGCGTGACGGGCGCCAGGCGCGCCTGTGCTTCTCGGCCAGTGTTGAGGGCACGGGCAGTGCCGAGGAGCGCGTGGTGCTCCACGTGGCCGACAACGGGTGTGGCATCTCCGAGGCCGACCTTGGCCGCATCTTCGAGCGTGGCTTCACCGGCACCAACGGCAGGACGCACGAGCGCTCGACCGGCATGGGGCTCTACCTCGTGCGGACGCTCTGCGAGAAGATGGGGCTCGCCGTGGGGGCGAGAAGTGCCGCAGGCATTGGGACCACCATCGACATCGCCTTCCCAAGGGAGCGCTCTCGCGCCGTCTAGCAGGCGGTTCTCGCATGATGCCAAACGTGACGCAAACGTAAGGTTGTGTCATGGCAATCGATGGCAGCCCAGATGCCGGCGGTCCACCATGTATCTCGCAGCCACGCGGCGGGCGGCTACATCGGCCGCCCACACCAACACGAGAAGGAGCCACACATGGCACGCCATATGGACAGCGGCAGCGCGAGCATAGCGCACAGCGCCTCGACACCCGTGCTCGAGGTGTGGGACGTAACGAAAACCTACGGTGGTCACAGCGCCACGACCCATGCGCTCAACGGCATTAGCCTCACCATTGCCGCAGGGGAGTTCGTCGCCCTCATGGGGCCTTCGGGCTCGGGCAAGTCCACGCTGCTCAACTGCATCGCCACGATTGACGCGCCCACTTCGGGAACCATCATGCTCGGCGGGACGGACGTCTCGCGCATCTCTCGCTCGCGCCTTGCAGACTTTCGCCGAGAGAAGCTGGGCTTCATCTTCCAGGACTCCAACCTTCTGGACAGCCTCACCGCGCGCGAGAACATCGCGCTGCCGCTGACCATTGGACGCGTGCCGGCGGCCCAGATCGAGACGGGCGTGGTTGCGGCCGCATCCTCGCTTGGCATCGAGGAAGTGCTCGACAAGTACCCCTACCAGATGTCCGGCGGCCAGCGTCAGCGCGTGGCCGCGGCGAGGGCGCTTGTCACCAACCCGCAGCTGGTACTTGCCGACGAGCCCACCGGCGCACTTGATTCCAAGAACGCAAAGCTCTTGCTCGAGAGCCTCGAGTCCATCAACCAGGCGAGAGGCGCCACGGTCCTCATGGTCACCCACGACGAGACCGCCGCTAGCTACTGCCGACGCGTGCTCTTCATTCGCGATGGCAGGGTCTTCACCGAGCTTGACCGCGGTGCCGATTCCCGTCACGCCTTCTTCGAGCGGATCATGCAGGTCGTGGCCGTGCAGGGAGGGGTTGACGATGCTCGCTAAGCTCGCCTTTGGCAACATGCGCAAGCTCCTTCACGACTACGCCGTGTACTTTCTCACGCTGGTTTTGGGCGTGGCCGTGTTCTACGCGTTCAACACGATCAGCGTGCAGGGCGACTTCCTCCGTGGCGACGTGGGCGAGATGCTTGGTGCGGCAGGCCAGGTCCTCGACGGCGTCACCGTGTTTCTCGCCGTGGTCCTGGGGTTTCTCATGGTGTATGCAAACAACTTCCTCATGCGCAGGCGCAAGAAGGAACTTGGCCTCTACCAGGTGCTGGGCATGCGCACGGGGCAGGTTACCGTGGTTCTCGCGCTGGAGACGCTGCTGGTGGCCGCGATCTCGTTTGGAGTGGGAATCGCCCTAGGGGCGCTTCTCTCGCAGGTTCTGCTCTTTGTCACCGCGCGCATGTTCGAGACCACCGTTCAGCACTTCTCGTTCTTCTTCTCGACCGATGCCTTCCTGCTTACCCTCCGGTGCTTCGGCGTGATCTTTGCGGTGATGATGGTCTTCAACTGGCTTACGCTGCGCCGTGTGAGGCTCATCGAGCTCATGGGCGCCGCCCGCCACAACGAGCGGCAGTTCGTACGTAAGCTGCCCTTCGCGGTTATTCTCACCGTGGCCGGCCTTGCCCTTATCGGCGTCGCGTACGTGCGGCTGACCAGGGACGGGTTCCCCACGTCCGGCTCTGCCGAGTCCCGGAATGACTTTCTTATCACGACGGCCATGGTGATAGTGGGGACCTTCGTCCTCTTCTACGGGCTCGCCGGTGCGCTTACCGCGCTGATCACGCACCTCAGGGGCTTCTACTGGCGAGACCTGCACATGTTCACGACGCGCCAGATTGCCTCGCGCGTGAACACCACGGCTCTCTCCATGGGCGTCATCGCGCTCATCCTCTTTCTTGCCATGACCGCGGTGACCACGGGCATGAGCATCTGCGGCACTATCAACAGCGTGACCAGGCAGGGGATACCGTACAGCGCGTCCATCTCGGTGACGCCCGCGGGCGACTCGACGGACGCCATCGACCTCAAGGCAGAGGTTGCCAAGGCGGGCGTCGACCTCTCTGGGGTGGGTCGGCACGCAAGCATGAGGGTCGCGCTCATCGAGTCGGAGCTCCGGGGCGACACCTCCGCATACCAGCGCATGTCTCAGCTCACCGGCGAGAGCGTGCCCAAGGGCTACGAGCACGTCGTGCTCTGCGAGGCGGTGGGCATCTCGGACTACAATGCCATGCGCTCCCTGCTGGGGCTGGAGCCCGTTTCCCTGGAGGACGGCCACTACCTCATGCTGTGCAACATGGACAACGCGAAGGGGTTTGTGAATAAGGCGCTCGAGGAGGGATTCACCCTGGACGTTGACGGGGTCACGCTCTCGCCGGAGCGATCCACGGTGATTGACGACGCCTCCGCGGTCCTTCAGGACAGCGCCGGTGGCCTCACGCCTGGCACGTACGTCGTGCCCGACGACGTCGCCAAGTCAATCACCCCGGAGTACAGCGCCATCATCAACATCATGTACAAGGGATCGACCGAGGAGGGCGACGCCGCGCTCAAGGGATTGGAAGCCGCGCTTGCGAGCAACCTGGATGGGCGCGCTGCCATGGTGGGCGTGCAGACCGCCACAGACGTGCTCGCAGACGGCACCTCCACCACGGGACTCATCTCGTACATGGCCATCTACATTGGGTTTGTTCTCGTCATTGCGTGCGCCGCCATTCTCGCCATCCAGCAGCTCTCCTCCGCCAGCGACGCCTCGGCGAGCTACCGGACCCTCTCTGAGCTGGGTTGTTCCGAACGCCTGATCTTTGGCTCGCTGAGGACGCAGGTCGCCATGGCGTTTGTCCTGCCGCTGGCCGTGGGGATGGCGCACTCGCTGTGCGCTCTTGGGGCGATCAACGAGCTGGTGAGCGTGCTGGGCTACAGCGACATGATTGGCAACATGACCCTGGGGCTGGCGCTGTTTGCCCTGGTGTACGGCGGGTACCTCGCGCTCACGTACCGCATGGCGCACGGGATCGTGCGCGCGTCCGTGCGCACCACGCGTCGCTCGCTGTAGGGGCGCGGCGGGAGGCGCCACGTTCTTCTCGTCCCACCTAACGCTTGCATCGCGGAGAATATCGCTATTTCTTAATCGCTGGTTGCGTTTCCGCAGGTCGCGATGGCCGAGTTTACAAAATGGCGATAAACTCCGCGTCCCACGCCCGGGCGGTGGCGTCGGGGTCGGCGCCGTGTCCCGCCTTCCAAAAAAGCGCACACGAAAACGACCGGTTACTACCAGTTTCCTGGGAAAACGCGCCTGGCGAGAAGACCGAATCGTTTTCGCGTGCGTTATTGTCGCCGGGCCCTGCCGCCGGGTGTCTGCCGCCGGGGTCTGCGGCGCGGATTTCGCCCGCGTCCAGCAGCCTGTGGCTGTCCCGTTGTGACCTCGGTGCTGTCATCCCGCCTTAGCAGCTGAACAGGCGAGCGGGGGTTCGCCGAACAGCCCGCCGCGATCCAACTTACAGCATGATGTCCAGGTGGAAGACCCCATCTTCGGCCCGTGCCACGAGCGTCCCGCCGTATCGCTCGACAATTGCACGCATGGACCGCATGCCAAATCCGTGATTGGCCTTGTCGGCCTTCGTCGTCTGCGGCAGCCCATCCTCAAAGCTCGGTTGCGCGGTGGGGCTGTAGTAATCCTCGACGCTCACGGAGGTCACGCCCATCACCCGTCGCACCACCAGAGAGATGGACCGCCGGCTTGCCCCATGCGCTGGACCCGCGCCGGCTGCGGCGCCCCCCGCGCCCGGAGCTCTTCCTCGGAGAGGCCTGCGAAGAATATCGCTATTTCTTAAAAGTTGTACTCGCCAACTGGGCAAACGCGATTTGCATTTAAAGAAAAGCGATATTCTCCGCTGACCTCTGGGGCCGATGCCGCGGATTCTCGCCGTTTAGGCTTTTCTCGAACGGTTAGGCACCCTTAAATGGCGAAATGACGCGGCATCGGCGAGAAGACCGTCACAGCTTGGTGCCGGAGGGCGCGCTCCCGCAGCAACTGCGTACGAAACCCTCGCTGTGGCGCCACCCCGGCGCCGGAGGGGGCGTTTCTGCGGCGTTACCCCTCGCCTCCGGCCCTCGCCTCCGGCGTCACCCCCCCGGCGTCGCCCTCGCGCCCCGCCGTCCACCGCGCCAAGAGTACCGTCTGCGACAAAAATCAGCAGTTTGGCAAAGGCCCTTGAATTCCCTCTCGCACGTGCTTTAATTAGGTCAACCAAACAAAAAGTTTGGTAAGCAGACTTATTGTTTACGGTACCAAGCCAGCAAGAACGTCGCTCGATGCAAGGAGGACCCAATGAAGGAACTCGACTACGACAAGATCAAGGAAGCAGCGAAGGCCTACAACGCGGACATGACCGCGTTCCTGCGCGCCATGATCTCCCACCCCAGCGAGTCCTGCGAGGAGGGTGACGTTGTGGCTTGCATCAAGGCCGAGATGGAGAAGCTCGGCTTCGACGAGGTCAAGGTGGACGGCCTCGGCAACGTGATGGGCTTCATGGGCACGGGCGACAAGATCATCGCCATCGACGGCCACATCGATACCGTTGGCATCGGCAACCGCGACAACTGGGACTTCGACCCCTACAAGGGCTTCGAGGACGACCAGCTTATCGGTGGCCGTGGCGGCTCCGACCAGGAGGGCGGCGTTGCCTCCGCTACCTACGCGGCCAAGATGATGAAGGACATGGACCTCATCCCCGAGGGCTACAAGATCATGGTCGTGGGCTCCGTCCAGGAAGAGGACTGCGACGGCATGTGCTGGCAGTACATCTACAACAAGGACGGCATCAAGCCCGAGTTCGTCATCTCCACCGAGCCCACCGACGGCGGCATCTACCGTGGTCACCGCGGCCGCATGGAGATTAGGGTCGACGTCCACGGCGTCTCCTGCCACGGCTCCGCGCCCGAGCGCGGCGACAACGCCATCTACAAGATGGCCGACATCGTGAACGACGTGCGTGCCCTCAACAACAACGGCTGCGACGAGTCCACCTCCATCAAGGGTCTCGTCAAGATGCTCGATCCCAAGTACAACCCCGAGCACTATGAGGACGCCCGCTTCCTGGGTCGCGGCACCTGCACCGTCTCCCAGATCTTCTACACCAGCCCCTCGCGCTGCGCTGTGGCTGACTCTTGTGCCATCTCCATCGACCGCCGCATGACCGCTGGCGAGACCTACGAGTCCTGCCTCGAGGAGGTCCGCAACCTCCCCGCCGTCAAGAAGTACGGCGACGACGTGAAGGTCTCCATGTACATGTACGACCGTCCCAGCTGGACCGGCGAGGTCTACGAGACCGAGGCGTACTTCCCCACGTGGATCAACAAGGAGTCTGCACCCCACGTCAAGGCACTCGTCGACGCGCACAAGGCCCTCTTTGGCGACAAGCGCATCGGCTGCCCCAAGTCCATGGACAAGCGCGAGGGCAGGCCTCTGTGCGACAAGTGGACCTTCTCGACGAACTGCGTCTCCATCCAGGGCCGCTACGGCATCCCCTGCGTGGGCTTTGGCCCCGGCGCCGAGTCCCAGGCACACGCGCCCAACGAGGTCACCTACAAGCAGGACCTCTCCACGTGCGCTGCCCTTTACGTTGCGGCCGTGAACCTCTACGACCCCAGCCAGGCAACCGGCGACGCCACCGAGTTCCGCGCCAGCCTCACCGGCAACGACATCAAGTAGTTAACCGCGTCCCGGTCGCGGCGCATCGTCGCGGCCGGGGCCCTTGCACGTAGACCCAGCGGTCATCGGGAAGACCCAGCAGGCCAAGAATCAAGAAAGGGAAACGAGAATGGACGCAAAGTTCCAGAACTACCTCGACCAGCTCGAGAAGCTCGACTACTCCAAGATGTATAACAGCGACTTCCTGCACACGTGGGATAAGACCACCGACGAGCTCCGCGCTCTCTACCTGGTTGCCGACGCCCTTCGCAACCTGCGTGAGCGCAACATCTCCACGCGCATCTTCGACTCGGGCCTCGCGGTCTCCAACTTCCGCGACAACTCCACGCGCACGCGCTTCTCGTTTGCCTCCGGCACCAATATGCTGGGCCTGCAGCTCCAGGACCTCGACGAGTCCAAGTCACAGATCGCCCACGGCGAGACCGTGCGCGAGACCGCCACGATGATCAGCTTCATGGCTGACGTCATCGGCATCCGCGACGACAAGTTCATCGGCGAGGGCGACGCGTACATGAAGGAGGTCTCGGAGTCCGTGGCGCAGTCCTATGCCGACGGCATCCTGGACCACCGTCCCACGCTCGTCTCGCTGCAGTCCGACTCCGACCACCCCACGCAGTCCTCTGCAGACCTGCTCTACCTCATCAACGAGTTTGGCGGTCTTGAGAACCTCAAGGGCAAGAAGGTCGCCGTTACCTGGGCCTACAGCCCCTCCTACGGTAAGCCGCTCTCCTGCCCGCAGTCGCTCATCATGCTGCTCACCCGCTTTGGCATGAACGTTACCCTGGCGCACCCCGAGGGCTACGACCTCATGCCCGAGCTTGTCAAGCAGGCCGGCGTCTACGCCCAGGAGTCCGGCGCCACGTTCACCCAGGCGCACTCCATGGAGGAGGCCTTCGAGGGCGCGGACATCGTGGTTCCCAAGAGCTGGGCACCTTACGCGGCCATGGAGAAGCGCACCAAGCTCTACGCCGCTGGTGACTCCGAGGGCATCGACACCCTGGAGAAGGAGCTTCTCGCCCAGAATGCCACGCATATGGATTGGCACTGCACGCCCGAGCTCATGGCCAAGACCGCGAACGGCATGGACACCATCTACATGCACCCGCTGCCGGCCGACATCGAGGGCGTCTCCTGCGAGCACGGCGAGGTTGCCAACGAGGTCTTTGACGCTCACCGTGACGGCCTGTACAAGGAGGCCAGCTACAAGCCGTACGCCGTGGCGGCCATGATCTTCCTGCAGAAGGCCAAGGATCCCGTCGCCATGCTCAAGGAGCTCGAGCAGCGCGGCCGCAGCCGCTGGCTCGAGGCCTAACCCGGGCATCGGGGCGACTGGCGCAGTACCCACAAGGGAACGCGCGGGCTGGTCGGGCCGAGCCGGGGAGCTCGGTTGGCCGGCCCGCGCTCTTTTTCACACGAATAGGGGAGAACGGAGAGGAACGCATGGGCAAGAGAATCGTCGTCGCACTGGGCGGCAACGCATTGGGGAAGAACCTGCCAGAGCAGATGGCGGCCGTGAAGCACACCTCCAAGGCCATCGTCGATCTTATCGCCGAGGGCAACGAGGTCATCGTGGCGCACGGCAACGGACCGCAGGTGGGCATGATCCAGGAGGCCATGACCCAGCTCACGCGTTCTGATCCCGAGAAGTACATCCCCTGCCCGCTCTCGGTGTGCGTGGCCATGAGCCAGGGCTACATTGGCTACGACCTCCAGAACGCCATTCGCGAGGAGCTTGCCAACCGTGACATTCACCACGGCGTGACCACGGTGCTCACGCAGGTCGAGGTTGACCCCACCGACCCCGCCTTCGAGCACCCCACCAAGCCCATCGGCGCCTTCATGACCAAGGAGGAGGCCGACCGCATGGTCGCGGAGCGTGGCTACACGGTGGTCGAGGACTCCGGCCGTGGCTGGCGCCGCGTGGTCGCAAGCCCCAAGCCCCAGGCCATCGTCGAGCTGGATACCATCCGCTCGCTGGTCGAGGCCGACCATGTGGTTATCGCCTGCGGTGGCGGCGGCATCCCCGTCTACCACACCGAGGGCCACCACCTCAAGGGCGCTGCTGCCGTTATCGACAAGGACTTTGCCGCTGCCCGCCTGGCCGAGCAGCTCAATGCCGACGCGCTTGTCATCCTCACGGCTGTCGAGAAGGTCGCCATCCACTTTGGCAAGCCCGACCAGACTGAGCTCGACGAGCTTACGCCCGAGACGGCTCAGCGCTACATCGACGCGGGCGAGTTCGCGCCGGGCTCGATGCTCCCCAAGGTCCAGGCGGCGCTGCAGTTTGCCCAGTCCGGCCCTGGCCGCATGTCGCTCATCACCGAGCTCGACCGTGCGGCGGACGGCATCGCCGGCAAGACTGGTACCATCGTCCGTGGGTAGCATGTAGGCATCGCAACGGCAATGCGCGCGAGGTGAGGGCCATGGAACCACGGACATTCTCGTTCCTCATTGATGGGGAAGGCAGGCGCTTCTTTGGCCCCGGCCCTCTGGCCCTGCTCGCTGGCGTTCGTACGACGGGCAGTCTCTCTGCCTCTGCCAAGGCGATGGGCATGAGCTACACCAAGGCCATGCGCATCTTGCATGATGCCGAGCATGCCCTGGGGGTTCCCCTTACCGTGCGCTCCATTGGCGGCGAGAAGGGCGGAAGCTCAAGCCTCACGCCCGAGGGGGAGGACTTCCTCAATCGCTACGATGCTTGGCGGCAGGGTGTTACCGCTGCGGCAAACGCCGGTTTCTCGGCGGCGTTTGCCGGCATCGGCGGCGTGCCGCGCCTGGGCTGCGTGGTCATGGCAAACGGGGAGGCAACGCGCTTTGGCAGGCAGAAGCTCGTCGAGCCGCTGCGTGGTCGTGCCGTGGTCTCGCACACGCTTGATGCTCTGGTGTCGTCGCGCCTAGACGTGGTGGTCTCCACAAGGTGGGAGCGCGTGCGTGCCGTGTGCGAGGCCAGGCACGTGGCGTGCGTGGAGCCTGCGGGGGCGCTCCAGAGCCAGACCATCTGGGCTGGCGTGGAGGCGCTGGGCGAGAGGGCCGGCTACCTCTTTGTCCAGGGCGACCAGCCGCTGCTTTCCAGCGCGAGCGTCGAGGCCCTGCTCGACGAGTTTGCGGCGCACCCCGCCTGTGTTGCGCGGCTGGCATGGCAGGGCAGGGCGGGGAGTCCGGTGATCTTCCCGGGCAACCTGCGAGAGGCGCTTCTCGGCCTGGAGGGTGACGTAGGCGGAGGCGAGCTGCTGCGCAGGAACCCAGACTTGGCCGCCACCACGCGGCTTGTCGAGGCGCGCGCTGCTGCCGAGCTTGATGACATTGATACCCCATCTGACCTCGAGCGCGTTACCGAAGAGCTTGCGGCACTGCGCGAGGCAACGGAATCCGGGCAGGACATTTGGCCCGTCGCTGACGCTGAAAACGGCGCCCAGGGCGGGCCTGGCTCTTCTCTGTAAGGGGATGGTTGTATGGGCGAGCAGGCACGCAAGATCTTGAAAAACGGCCAGCTAGTCACACCGAACGGCGTCTTTCTCGGCGACGTGGTCATAGAGGGTGACAAGATCGCGGACGTTGTCCCCGGCGGCGTCGGCGAGGCACGGCTGGCGGATGCGGAGGTCTTTGACGTCTCCGGCTGCTGGGTCTACCCGGGCTTTATTGACGCCCACACCCACATGCAGTGCTGGACGGGCATGGACTGGACCGCGGACAGCTTTGAGACCGGCACGCGCGCTGCGGCCTGCGGTGGCACCACGACCATTGTGGACTACGCCACGCAGGACAAGGGCATGACCCTTCACCAGGCTCTCGGCGAGTGGCACAAGCGCGCCGACGGCACCTGCACGGCAAACTACGCGTTCCACATGGCGATTGCGGACTGGAACGAGCACACCCGCGAGGAGATCGCCGACATGCGCGAGGCGGGCATCACCTCGTTCAAGACGTACTTCGCCTATGACCACCTTCGCCTGGATGACGCCCAGACCATGGAGGTGCTCGAGGCCATCAAGCCCTTCGACGGTATCCTCTGTGTGCACTGCGAGAACGGCACGCTTGTCAACGAGCTGCAGCGCAGAGTGCTTGCCAAGGGCATCACGGGACCCGAGGGGCACCCCTTGAGCCGCCCGGCCGAGTGTGAGGCCGAGGCCATCAGCCGCCTTATGTACCTCTCGGAGCTCACCGGCGCCCGCGTGAACGTGGTCCACTGCTCGACCAGGCTTGGCCTTGAGCAGGTGCGCGCCGCCCGCAAGCGCGGCGTGCGCGTTTCGCTCGAGACCTGCCCGCAGTACCTGCTGCTGGACGATACCCGCTACCTTGAGCAGGGCGAGGACGGTTTTGCCGGCGCCAAGTACGTGATGAGCCCGCCGCTGCGCAAGCCCACGGACATCGCGGCACTGCGCGAGGCCGTGGCAGACGGCGAGGTCGACCAGATCTCGACCGATCACTGCTCGTTTAACCTGCATGGCCAGAAGGACCGCGGCCGCGGGGACTTCACCAAGATCCCCAACGGCGGACCTGGCGTCGAGCACAGGCCGGCCCTCATCATGACCACGTTCGAGGGGCAGCTCGGGCCCATGGACTACCTGCACCTGCTCTCCGAAGGCCAAGCGCGCGTGTTTGGCATGTACCCGCGCAAGGGTGCGCTTGCCGCTGGCTCCGACGCGGACATCTGCGTGTGGGACCCTACGGCCCGCTGGACCATCAGCGCGGCCAACCAGCACCAGGCCGTTGACTACACCACCTACGAGGGCTTCGAGGCGCATGGCCGCGCCAAGCTCGTCTTTGTGAACGGCACGCTGGCCGTGCGTGACGGGGAGCCCACGGGCGAGAAGCCCGGGCGCTACGTGGCTCGCTAGAGGCGCGTGCCGACGCAGGCGCGTTTTTCTGCCGGTGCTTTTGCCGCGGGCGTCTCGTCCCTCTGTTCTCTCATCCATTGGTCGTCCGCGTAAGCGGGCAGGAAGCGAAGGAGTTTCTCATGAGCAAGACCGCCATCGTCACCGACAAGGCTCCCAAGGCGCTTGGTCCCTACTCTGCCGGCGTTGTGTCCAACGGGTCCATCAACGTTTCCGGCCAGCTGGGCATCGATCCTGCCACCGGCAAGCTCGCCGGCGATGACATCCAGAGCCAGACCCGCCAGAGCCTGACCAACCTGAAGAACATCCTCGAGGCCGCCGGCGCCTCCATGGCCGACGTGGTCGAGACCACCGTCCTTCTCGCTGACATCAACGAGTTTGGTGCCATGAACGAGATTTATGCCGATTTCTTCGAGGCTCCGTATCCCGCGCGTGCGGCGTTCCAGGTTGCCGCGCTTCCCGGTGGCGGCAGGGTCGAGATTAAGGCTGTTGCGAGGGTGTAGGCCTGGCTGGTCCAGGGCTTGGGCTCGCAAGGCGGGCGGTGCTGGCTGGAGCCGGTGCCGCCCGTTTTTGCACCGCGGAATGGCTGCGATCGCGGAAAGTGACGGTGAGCGTCGCGGAATCCGACAGCAACAATCGCGGAATCCGACAATGAAAAACGCGGAAAGTGACAACGAGAATCGCGGAATCCGACAACGAAAAACGCGGAAAGTGACAACGAGAATCGCGGAATCCGACAACATAGCAGCTAGATAAGGGTGATAATACTCACAGAAAACCATGCAGTAGATGGTGAAGGAGGAAAGGCATGTCGGTGACGCCAGCGGGATATCTGCCACGCATTGTCGACGACGAGGTTGACGAGTGCCTCGCGACCTATGGGGCGATCGAGATTGCGGGTGCCAAGTGGTGTGGCAAGACCTGGACGGCGCGGAGGCATGCCAAGAGCATCATTTATCTGGACGAGGGACAGAACCTGGACATTGCGCTCTCGGACCCCATGGCAGCCCTTGTTGGCGAGCGTCCGCATGTGATTGACGAATGGCAGCTCGCACCTGCGCTCTGGGATGTTGTGCGCCATGAGGTCGACGATGCTTCTGGGGAAAGGGGCCTCTGGATTCTCACTGGGTCATCCACACCTGCGAAGGACAAGGTTCATCACAGCGGCGCGGGTCGCATTGGTAGGGTGCGCATGCTCCCAATGTCGCTCCAAGAGTCTGGAGACTCCACGGGAGAGGTGTCCCTGGCGGCGCTCTTTGAGGGCAAGTTTGCATATGCTACCTGCAGCATGACTGCGGACAGGTTGGTATCCCTGTGCTGTCGCGGAGGGTGGCCAGAGGCGATAGGAATCAAGCCCATCCGTGCGCTTCGCATCGCACGAGACTACGTGGACGCGACTATCGAGCAGAGTGTTCCCTCGAAGGGCGGGAACCCTGACGTTGCCAGGCGCCTTCTGGGAAGCCTTGCGAGAAACCTTGGGCAGGCAGTCACAAGAAAGACCATGGTCCGGGACATGTACGGAGAGTCCGAGAATGCAGACGCCGCGTCGCTGGCGACAATATCGAACTATACGGCGCTTCTCGAATCGCTCTATCTGGTGCTCTCCATCCGCGGATGGGAGCCTCCCGCTCGTTCTCCCAAGCGCTTTCGTACGAGCCCCAAGCGCTACCTGGTAGATCCATCATTGGCGGTCTCGCTTCTCCAGATGAACGAGCAGTCGCTCAAGAGCGACTGGCAGACACTTGGATTGGTGTTCGAGAACCTCTGTATGCGGGACCTGTCCGTGTATGCCCGCGCGCTTCCCGAAGCAGCTCAGGACCCCGTCCACTACTATCGCGATGACAATGGGCTTGAGGCGGATGCCATAGTGGAGGACGCAGCCGGGAGATGGGGCGCAATCGAGGTAAAGCTCGGAGAGAACAAGGTCGATGAGGCCGCCGAGAATCTCCTGCGAATCCGTGACAAGTTGGAGAGAAACTCGCTGGCTCGGACCCGTGAGCCGGAGTTTCTCGCTGTTCTCGTTGGACTTGGAGAGCGGTCGTACCGTAGGAGTGATGGGGTGTACGTTATTCCCATTGGATGTTTGGGCAGGTAGAGCAGGAGGCTACCGTGGACGCCATTGCATTTGCGCAGATGAGGCAGGGGCACGTACTCATGGCAGTGTGCTGCTCGCTGTATCTTGCCTGGTGGGCCATCTTCTTCTGGCCCAAGGTGGGCGGGGACTCTGCGCGAGGAGCGCTGCGAACCGTCGGTATCGTGGCGATTCTCGGCGCGGTGGCATGCGGCGTCCTGGGAGCAACGCGCGTCTGCGGCGGAGCGGCGGGCCTGGCTCCAACGGGGGCTGTGGTCGAATGCCTGGTGGGTTCCGTTGTGCTTTACCTGGTTCTTCTCGTCATCACGCAGCGCGTGTTCCAGCGTCAACCCACTACCGAGCTTGTGCTCTTTGTGGCGTGGCTTGGCATGGAGGTGCTCTGCGCGCTGGCGCTTGGAGGCACGGGAAAGACCGGTGCGGCCACGCTCGTGGCGGTGCTTGCTGCGGTGGGGTTCGTCGTGAGCCTGGTGTGCTATGTGCTCTATTACCGTCTTGACCCGCTGCCGTCGTTTGTCGACGGGTGCGTTCCGCTGGCACTTATCGGCATGGTGAGCGTTGTGATTGCGTGCGTCCTGCCTGCGGCGGCGTAGGACCGAGGCCCCTCGGCCTCCGTTCTCCCCCCGGCCTCCGTTCCCCCTAGTCCCCGGGAAAACTGCGACTTAATTGCACGTTGCCGAGAAGGACCGAGCTATCTACCTGCGGTTTTTCTTGAAGCCACCCGCCAAGACTGCAATTAACCCGCAGTTTTCCAGGCACGGGCCGCGGGGACGCCTCCCGCGGCCCGTGCACTCCGCGCCCAGCGCGGCTATACCCGCTCCAGGCGGTGCTCGCGCACGGAGCCGGCGGCGACGGGCGTCTCGTCCCCGCATGCGCGCAGGGCTGCGGCAAACCGCGCGGCAAGCTCAATGCCGGCCTGGTCGTCGGCCTGGTTCACCACGATGTCGTCCGCGCGCACCACTCCCGCCGCGTGCTCGGTGGCGACAAAGCGCGCATAGAGCTCGGGCGTGCACTCGTCGGCTTGGGAGCAGCCCACCGCCGCACACATAAGCTCCGGCCGATGCACAACCTTACCCACGCGCCCACCAAAGCCAGACGCGCCTACCACTTGGATGGTCTGGCTGCTCTCGGTCGGTACCACGGGCTCGTGTGCCGCGTGCGCCTTATGGGGCAACCTGCGTGCGCCATCGGCCTCCACCAGCACGCGGTCGGCGAGGACGGCAAGCGTCCCAAAGCCCAGCGAAGGCGCGCACAGCTTTCCGGCAGCCCCGTCGGCACCCTTCGCGCGAGTCCCCACGCAGACCACGCGGGTGTACCAAAGCGCCTGCTCGACGTCGAGCTCCGTGGCGTCAAGCAGGAGCGGGCAGCCCTCGGGCGCAAGCATGTGGGTGGACGTGGCGATAACCACCGTGCAGCCCAGCTCGCGCGCAAGCTCGTTCACGAGAGTCGACTTGCCGCCGCTCCCCACCACTGAGAGAACCCCGCTATCCGTTCGCAGCAAATCCGTAAGATTCATAAGGAACCCTTACAAAAAGTCATATGCTCTAATGAGGCGAGAGAACATCCCCGTCTCACAGCATATCGGATGAGACAAAGGGACTGTCCCTTTGTCTCACGGTTCTTTCGCCCTAACGTTATACACTCATGTGGTTAACGCTCGACGTCACCCAACGAAAGTCGCAGTGCTCCGTCGGCAAACAGATTGGAGTCACCATGAAGATCGACGCACGCAATCTCACCTGCCCCAAGCCCGTCGTGCTCACGCTGGAGGCCCTGCCCAAGCTTGCCGCCGGCGAGTCCCTCGAGGTCGTCGTCAACGACTCCGTTGCCCTGGGCAACCTCACGCGCCTTGCAGCCGAGAAGAACTGCGACCTCACCACCACCGCCTCCGGCGACGAGACCACCCTTACCCTTACCCCGCGCGGTGAGGTGAGCGCTTCCGAGAACGCCGCCTCCGAGGCCCAGGCCTTCTGCGACCTACCAGCCACCGGCGCCTCCGTGATTGCCGTTGACACTGACTCCATGGGTCGTGGGGACGAGAAGCTCGGCCACATCCTCATGAAGGGCCTCATCTACGCCCTGGCGCACGGCGATTCCGTCCCCAAGAAGATGATCTTCTTCAACGGCGGCGCGCACCTCACCTGCGAGGGCTCTGAGTCGCTCGAGGACATCAAGGAGCTCGAGAGCCGCGGCACGCAGATCCTCACCTGTGGTACCTGCCTTGACTTCTACGGCATTCGCGAGAAGCTCGCCGTGGGCGGCGTGACCAACCTGTACGAGATCGCCAAGGTCATGGCCGGCGAGCCGGGCGTCACCACGCTGTAGCCCAAGGCCGGCACCATGATCTACCTCAACTGCGCCGCCACCTCGCACCAGCGCCCGGAGTGCGTGATTGACGCCGTCGCGGATGCCCTGCGCACCTTTGGCTCGTGCGGCCGCGGTGCCCACGAGTCAGAGCTCGCAGCCGCCCGCTCCATCGCCCTTGCGCGGGAGCGGGTCTCGGCGCTTCTCGGCTTTGGTCATCCCGAGCGTCTGGTCTTTGCTGCCAACGCTACCGAGGCGCTCAACATGGCCATCCTGGGCACGGTGCCCGACGGTGGCCGCGTGGTGGCAACGGACTGGGACCACAACTCGATCCTGCGGCCGCTCTATCGCCTGCGTGACGAGAGGGGCGTGACGCTCAGCTTTGCGGCGGCGGACCGCCGCGGCGCATTGGACATAGATGCCCTGATAAACGCCATAGTGCCTGGTACGAACCTTGTCTGTCTCACGCATGCCTCCAACCTCACCGGCAACGTCCTCTCGCGAGAGGAGCTTGCCCGCGTGGTCGATGCGGCCCACGGCGCGGGTGCGTCGGTGCTTCTCGACTGCGCGCAGACCGCAGGCGCGCGTCCCATATGCATGGACGAGCTGGGCATAGACCTCGTGGCTTTTACGGGGCACAAGGCCCTCATGGGCCCACAGGGCACGGGCGGCCTTGCCGTGGCACCCAGCGCGGACGTGCACCCGGTGCTGCGCGGCGGCACGGGCGTTCTCTCCTTCGAGGAGGGCCAGCCCGCAGGCTACCCCGAGCACCTCGAGGCTGGCACGCTCAACGGCCACGGCATCGCGGGCCTCTCGGCGGCGGCTGCATGGATTGCCGAGAAGGGCCTCGGCGCCATCCACGCCCACGACCTCGCGCTCGTGAGGCGTTTCGTGGCGGGCGCGCGGCGCGTGGGCGCCACGGTCTACGGGGACTTCCCAGCAACGGAGCAGGGGCTTCTCGCCACCGGCTTTGACCACGCGCCGGTCGTGAGCGTGAACCTTCCGGGCTGGGACTCCTCCGAGGTCGCAGACGCGCTTGGCCACGACTACGACATCGCCGTGCGCGCGGGCGGCCACTGCGCGCCGCGCATGCATCGGGCGCTGGGGACGCAGGACACGGGTGCCGTTCGCTTCTCGTTTGGGTGCTTCACCACCGAGGGTGACGTGGACGCGGCACTTTCGGCCCTGGCAGAGCTGGCCTCGGAGGGGGAGGGCGACGATGCCACGGCATAGGCGCGAGCCACGCGTGGTGGCGTCGTTTGACTCCACGCACGAGGCGCTTGCCTGCGAGGCGGCCTGCAAGGAGGCTGGCGTTGCGGGAAGGATCATCCCAACGCCCGTGAGCATCCGTGCGGACTGCGGCCTTGCCTGGTCCATGCCGCCCGAGGCGCGCGGCGACTTCGAGCGGCTTGCGAAGGGGCGCTTTACCTGCGCCGGATTGTACGAGCTGGAACTCTAGGGGCACCTGCTCCTAGCTGGATGGAGGGGGAGACATGCTGGTTGTTGTGAGAGGGGCGGGAGACATCGCCTCGGGCATTGCCGTGCGGCTTCACCGCTCGGGGGCGTCTATCGTGATGTTGGACGTGGCGGTGCCCACCTCGGTGCGGCGCACCGTGTGCTTCTCTGAGGCGGTGCGTCTGGGCGATGCCGAGGTCGAGGGCATCCGTGCCGTGCGTTGCGAGAGCGCGGCCGAGGCTGCCAAGGTCGCGGCCACCGGGACCATCGCCGTGCTGGTTGATCCCAAGGGGGAGAGCATTCCCGAGCTGGCCCCCGAGGCCGTGGTCGACGCCATTCTCGCCAAGGAGAACCTGGGGACCACCAAGGACATGGCGCCCGTGGTCATTGGCGTGGGGCCAGGCTTCCACGCTGGCGAGAACTCGAGCGCTGACTGCCACGCTGCCATCGAGACCAAGCGCGGCCACTACCTTGGGCGCGTTATCTACGACGGCTCGCCCATCCCCAACACCGGCGTGCCGGGAAACATCGGCGGCTTCACCACCGAGCGCGTGCTGCGCGCGCCGGCAGACGGCCCCTTCGAGCCCATCGCAAAGATCGGCGACCAGGTCAAGAAGGGCGACCTTGTGGCCAAGGTCTCGGGAGAGCCCCTCTATGCAACGATCGACGGCGTGCTTCGCGGCCTTCTACAGGAGGGCTGCCCCGTCACCAAGGGAATGAAGTCCGGAGACATCGATCCGCGCTGCAAGGTGGGCCACTGCTTCAGCGTCTCGGATAAGGCACGGGCCGTGGGCGGTGGCGTCCTCGAGGCGCTGCTGCACTTCTCGCACAGGTTGGAGGGATAGCGATGGCCGAGAACAACGTGGCATCGGCTGGCGGCAACGACGTCAAGCTCACCAAGCTCGCGGAGTGCGCGGGCTGCGGTGCCAAGGTGGGAGCGGGAGAGCTCGCGAAGCTCCTCAAGGATATCAAGGTCCAGCGCGACCCCAACCTCCTGGTTGGCTTCGACAAGTCCGACGACGCTGCGGTTTACCGTGTGACGGACAACGTGGCCATCGTCGAGACGGTCGACTTCTTCCCGCCCATCGCCGACGATCCCTACACCTACGGCGCCATTGCCGCCACCAACGCGCTCTCGGACGTATACGCCATGGGCGGCGAGCCCAAGGTGGCGCTCAACGTGATGGCCGTGCCCGAGGACATGCCGTCCGACGTTGTACACGAGATCCTGCGCGGCGGCTACGAGAAGGTCTACGAGGCAGGTGCTTCCATCGTGGGCGGCCACAGCATCTACGACGAGGAGCCCAAGTACGGCCTGGCCGTCACGGGCTTTGTGGACCCGCACCGCATGCTTACCAACTCCGGCGCACGCCCGGGTGACGTGCTTGTGCTTACCAAGGCACTTGGCGTGGGTGTCATAACCACTGCCGAGAAGGGCGGCCTGGCAGATCCCGCAGATGTCGCGGCTGCCGAGCGCCAGATGATGTGCCTCAACCGTTGGGCGCGCGACGTTATCGTGCGTCACGACGTCCATGCGGCGACAGACGTCACGGGCTTTGGCCTCATGGGACACTCGCTCGAGATGGCGCAGGGCGCGGACGTGCGTGTGGTGATCGACGCCAAGGCGCCGGCGCTTCTCACCCACGCGCGCGACTGGGCTCGCTTGGGCATTCTGCCTGCGGGAATGTATCGTAACCGCCACTTTGCGGAGGCGTCCGCGGATGCGACGAACGTGCCGCAGGACCTCGCCGATCTCCTGTTCTGCCCGGAGACCTCGGGCGGGCTTTTGGTGGCGGTTGCTGCAGAAGACTCGGACTCCCTGCTTGCCGACCTTCTCGCCGACGGGCGCGTTCCGGACGCACGCGTGGTGGGCCGCGTGGAGGCCTACGACGGCGGGTCGCGCATCCGCCTGAGCTACGCTGGGTAGAAACGTCCTGACACGCACAACGCCAAACAAATGAATGGCAGGTAGAACCCCATGACAGACTCGCACGAGACCCTGCGTGACATCATCTTTGTGGGACGCCTCTTGAAGGAGGCCGAGGAGGGGCGCGCGTTTGCCCTCGCAAGCATCCTCGCTACGCGCGGCTCCATGCCGCGTGGCGCGAGTGCGCGTATGGCGCTTCTCGCCGACGGAACTTGGCTGGGCACCATTGGCGGCGGCCGCATAGAGCAGCAGATGCAGGAGAGGTGCCAGCGCGTGCTGGCAGGCGAGGAGCCCAACCAGCTCGAGTGGATGACCCACGCCAAGACGGGCATGGCCTGCGGCGGCGACGCACTGGTGGGCGTGAAGCTGTGGGAGCCGGCGTTTGCCAAGGGCGTGCTGGGTGACTTGCTTGAGCGCCTGCGCTCCGGCAAGCCCTTCGTGATTACCGAGAGCTGGGCGAACCTCTCGGATATCACCGTCGAGCTTTCAAATCTCGACGAGCTACCGCAGGGTGATCCGCGCGCCACCACCGAGACCACCCTTTGGGACGAGGAGACCAAAGTCTACGCAGAGCCGGCTGGTCCTGACCCCATTGCCTACATCTTTGGCGGCGGCCACGTTGGCCGTGCCCTCACGCCCGTGCTTGCCAGTGTGGGCTTTCGAGTGGTGGTCTTCGACGATCGCGAGGGCGTCGCGGTCTCGGGAGACTTCCCCACAGCGGAGCGCGTGGTGCTCGGCGACTTCACCAAGCTTGGCGAGAAGGTGCAGGTGACGCCGCGCGACTACGTGGTGGTTACCACGCACGGGCATGCCTGGGACATCGATGTGCTCGAGCAGGTCTCGCGCGTGCGTCCTGCCTACGTGGGCTGCATTGGCAGCCGTGGCAAGGCGGCCTTCGCACGCAAGACGCTGAAGGAGCGCGGCGTTGATCCCACGTGGGTCGACGAGGGCATCCACCTGCCCATCGGTGACCCCATCCTTGCGGTGACGCCTCCCGAGATTGCCATCTCGATTGCGGCGGAGATGATCCGCTGCCGCGCGGAGCTACGCCCCGTGTCCGAGAGGCCACACCAGCACTAACGGTGCCACTGTTCTACTCGCCTAGGGTTCCCGCCCCTGTTTGTAAAAGATGGCCCCCGGCCGAGTCGCGTTCGTCCGGGGGTCAAGGGCTGGGAAGGCCCGAGGGAGGGGGAGACGAGAAATGCGTAGGGTGCGAGCCTACTGGACCGACGTGGTGTTGGTCTGGATGGTCTTGATGGCGTTGACGGTCTCAGCGACATCGGCCTGAGCAAGGATGGCCTTGCCTAGCTCGTTGCCCATGTCGATGGTGATGGTGCCGTCATCGTTGTTGGTAACGCCAAAGGTGAGGGTGTTGCCGGAGAGCTCGTCGGTGATGGTGATGAGGTTCTCGCCGTTCTGCTGCGTCACGGTGGCGGGGCCCATGAAGCTCACGTTCGCCATGTTGTCGGCGTCGAGGAAGAAGATGCCGGTCTTGGAGCCGTCGCTGTTGCCCACGTAGTAGATGGTCTCGCCGGCCTCGGAGGCACCCATGTAGGCCTCGGTGATTTCGCTGGTGGAGATGGAGTAGCTCTGGGTGCTGGAGGAGCTATCGGTGGCTGTGGACTCGCTCGATGCGGTGTTGTCCGTGGTTGCCTCGGTAGCGGTGCTCTCGGAGTCAGAGGAGCTGGAGCCGCCGCAAGCCGTAAGGGCGACAGGGGAGGCGACCAGTGCGAGGGCGAGGCCGATGGTGACGATGCGGTTCCTGCTGAGCATTGTGATTCCTTTCTCTCAGAGAATCTGATTGGCTGGGCTTGTTGCAGGGCGTGCCCTAGCTGCTGAAAGGAATCCTATGGAAAGGCAGATGCGTCTACATCATTCCAAAGTATGAGACGGCAAAACAAAATGAAAGATTGGTGGAGAGGCATGAGACAAGGGGACTGTCCCCTTGTCTCATGCCTCACACGAGGTGAAGGCGGCGGGCCTCGCTTGCGGCCTGCGAACGACGGCTCACATCAAGCTTCGTGAGGATGTGGCTCACGTGCGTCTTCATCGTGGGGAGCTTGATGCTCAAGATCTCGCCAATCTCGGCATTGCTCTTGTCGCGGCAGATAAGGCGTAGCACCTGGAGCTCCGTGTCGGTGAGGGGCTCCGTCGGGCCCGAGGGCACAGCCATGAAGTTGGGGTAATGCGTTGCCTGCACGCGCGCGGCCTTGATGAGACGTGACACCTGGCTGGGGTCGACGCCCATCTCCTCGGCATGCTTTTGCGTTTCGATGAGAAGCGGCAGCACGGCAGCCCCGTAGGTCGAGATGGTGCGCACATAGCCAAAGCGCTTTGCCATGTTGAGTGCCCGAACCATCCATGCCTTCCAGTCACCCTTGTTGCTTCGCCATGTGGCAATTGCGGCAAGGACGCTGTAGTTGATGAAGTCAATGAAGATGTCACGGGACTGCACGTATTCGCTGAGCGTGGACATAAGGCGCAGGGCCTCGTCGTAGCGGCACTCCGAGATGAGCACCTGGCTCACGGTCTTGTAGATGTAGCGGTTCAGGAAGTCGAGGGGCTTCGAGAGGTCCGGCTCGTTCTCCTCGAGCCATGCGTGAGCGCGTTCCGTCTGGTTCAAACGCAGCCAGATGCGGCAGCGCATGGCATCGAGGTTTGCGATGATGCGCCCGCACTCGTGTGGCTTCACCTGCAACAGGTGCCTGCGCTGGAGGTCGAGAAGGGAGAGTGCCTGTCGCGCGTCACCTTGGTCGACGAGGTTCCTGCACTCAATGCCCGTTGCGGCAAACTCGACAGAGGGGTCTCCATTACGCCTGATCTTGGGGAGGACGGCGTTGACCTTGGAGACGTACGGCGTGACATCCTCGCCTTTCTCGAACTTGCTCTCGCACAAGGCCACCTCGGTGCAGCCCACGGCAAGCCTGCCAAGCGCCCGCCCGGCTAGCTTGCCAATGAGGATGCAGGTCTCTTCGTCTGAGGAAACCCAGGGGCTGAGGTCGCGCCCGCCGTTGATGACACTGGGCATTGCGCTTGTCATGGACGGCATAAGCTCGGGATCGTTGCTGGCATTGACCCTCGCGAGTGCGGCCACGGCGTCGGTGAGACTGGTCAGCCGCCGGTGGGGCAGCGCGATGTCGAGGTACGCGAGGTTGGCGTTTGCGAGCTTGAGCTCTTCGCGCGTGCGCTGGGGCGCATGTGCGTAGTCCTCGAGTTCCGAGTACCAACGCTCGGAGCCAACAGTGTCCATGAGCATGGAGTCCATGAGGCTCATGATGCGCATGAGCCTGGGGGATTCGCGCACAATGTCCTCGGGCAAGGCGTGATAGTAGCGTTCGAGCTCACAATAGCTGCCGTTTCCGGGGTTGAGCTTTGCGTGTTCCTCCAGGATGGCGAGCATGCGCTTGTTGTTCTTCGTGCGCGAGCACAGCTCCAGGGCCCTGATGTAGCTCCCGTGCGTCACGTAGTAGTCGACTGCGTGGTCGATGACGGAATAATACGAGGCGTCGTCATGCCGGCGCGTACGCTCCCACTCGAAGAACTTCCTTACGCCCGGGTTTACCGCCCATGCGTCACCCTCGGGGGTGACGAAGCATGTGGTGTGCTGGAGTACGTCGAGAAGCTCCTTGCCGTCCTCCTCCCCAAGCACCCCCAAGACCAGATCCTTGTCGATGTGGTCGAAGAAGGGGACGAGCATCAGGAGATCTTGCACCCTGGGGCTAAAGCGCCGCCTGAACTCTGCATCGAAGTAGCACATCACCTCGTCGAAGAGGTTTCTCTCCCAGGTGTCGCCATCACCGCGCAGCATGTGGGCAACGGCGAGCGATGTCGCCATGGGATAACGAGACGTCACGTCGGCAACTTTATCGACAAGCTCGGGCGTGGCTGTAAGGTTGTTCGCGGCAAGGAGGTGTGCGATGTCAGTGTCCGAAACGTACAGGTCCTCGGTGGTCACGACGAGCACTTCGCCCTTGGCGAAGAATGGGGTGAGCCATCCGGGCATCGGCGCACGGGACGTGAAGACAAAGCGCGTGCTGTCGCACTGCCTGATGACGGACGAGAGCTTCGACCCTGCTTCAGTCGAGAGGTCATCATGGATGTTGTCCAAGAGAACGGCATCGTAGTTGCTGGCGTTTCGTGTGGTTACGAGCTTGGTGACGTCGTCCTTCTCGGCGTCGACCTCAAGGGTGTTCTGACCTTGGAGCATACGGCGGGCAAACTCCGTCTTGCCAAAACCCAAGGGCGCACAGATAAACGCCAAGCGCGTGCAGCTCCACTGCGCCCACAGATATTCGTCAAGCTCGAGGGCAACCATCTTTACCAAGGTCAACCACCATCTCATAGCAATTTGCAACGTAGATGCCTTCGCCACTGGTTCTGCAAGGCGCAGGCATTGCGTTCTCCCCGCGAACAGCAAGTACCCGACCGTCGCCTATCCAAGATAGACCACGTCGGTCGGGTACGGAGGGGAGGATATCGAATTCTGCTCAGGTGTCCAGCGTCAGCATTGAGTCCAGGAGCTAGAGCTTGAGCGCCTCAAGCTCGGAGGCCGTGGTCTCGACGAGCTTCTCGATGTTCTTGGCGTTCTTCCCCATGATCGAACCAACGGAGAACAGACCACCGGTCACGGCGTCGAACGCAGCGTTGATGGCCTGATCGGTAACGCCCACCACCTGGTTCTTCTGGATGATGATCTTGTTCTTGCCCTGGAGCATGACCCAGATCTGGTTTTGACGGTCGAGGGGCGGGAACACGATTACGTCGGCAAAGCCGTTCTTCACAAGCTCAGGCTTGCCCGCGGTGAAGTCGACGTCCTTGATACGGTCGAAGAGCTGCTGGTAGTTCTCGAAGCTCTCGTTGGTCTTGACGGTCTTGAGCTTGAATCCAAATGCCATGAGAAAACTCCTATCCACGATGGTCGTGAGGCGGTACCCTGATCCGCCTGATTGAGCGCAGTTTGCCGCTACGAACATCGCATGTCCTCATCCCAAAGTATGAGGTGCCGTCTGCAGCGCACGATCGACCTACGGCATTTGACCCTCATACTTTGGTATGAGGTAGGACGCTTCCAGCCTTCCTAGAATCACGGCGACGCACGAAATCCCACCCCCTGCCTGAAAGGAATGATCATGGAAGCAATCTCGATGAAGTGCCCTAACTGCATGGGTGATGTCGTCCCGTTTGGCAACGGCGTCTACGGCCGCTGCACCAGCTGCGACAGCGTCTTCAAGCTTAAGGACGGCGAGGCGGAGACGGCTGCGGCAGTCTCCGATGACGTCGAGGACGAGGAGGACGACGAGGAGGGCTTCGACTTCGAGCAGTTCTTCCGGGACGCCTACGACGAGCACGTCGATGACGAGTCCGACCTGTCCGACGCGTACTTCGGAGACCGGCTTGACGACAACCCGGACAAGATTGACGCGGCCGTCAAGCACTTTGGCATCGACGATGATGACGCCGACGAGGTCTATTGCGTTGTCGACACCACGATCTTCGGTAGCTGCAAGGTCGGCTTTGCCGTGACCGTCTCGGGAGTCTACATGGTCGACGAGGACGGGGACTCCGCGTTCGTCGACTGGGACGACTACGACGACTGCAGGATTGAGCGAAACGGGGGCAAGGTCATCATCGGCGGTCACCCCTTCATCATGTCCAGCGATGAGGCCAAGATCGTGGCCCGCGTGATGCGCGATCTGCAGGAGTAGCGCGAGGCATCACAAGTAAGGAGGCTTTCCCATGGCACTCATCAAGGCGGCCCTCGGTGCCCTCACCGGCAACCTCGCCGACCAGTGGAAGGAAATGATCTACTGCGAGTCGCTCGACGCGCACGTCCTGTGCGCAAAGGGCCAGAAGCGCGTTGGGTCTCGCAGCTCCAACACGAAAGGTGACGACAACATCATCTCGAACGGCTCGATTGTCGTGGTCAACGATGGCCAGTGCATGGTCATCGTTGAGCAGGGCAAGGTCGTGGACTTCTGCGCCGAGCCGGGCGAGTTTACCTACGACTCCAAGGCCGCCCCCTCCGTCTTTGCGGGCAATCTCGGCTCGAGCATCGTCGATACGTTCAAGAACATTGGCAAGCGCTTCACCTTTGGTGGCGACACTGGCCTTGACCAGCGCGTGTACTACTTCAACACCAAAGAGATTATGGGCAACCGCTATGGCACCCCAACGCCGGTGCCCTTCCGCGTGGTGGACAACAACATCGGCCTCGACATGGACATTGCCGTGCGCTGCAACGGCGAGTTCTCGTTCAAGCTCGCCGATCCGCTGCTGTTCTACCAGAACGTATGCGGCAACGTCGAGGACGAGTACACGCGCGACCAGATTGCCTCTCAGCTGAGAAGCGAGCTGCTCACGGCACTGCAGCCGGCGTTCGCGCGCATCTCCGAGATGGGAATTCGCTACTCGGCCGTACCGGCGCACACTGAGGAGGTCTCCCAGGCGCTTTCGGACATCCTCTCGAAGAAGTGGCGAGAGACCCGAGGCATCCAGATCGTGGCGTTTGGCGTCAACGCCATTGCGGCAGACCCAGAGGACGAGAAGACCATCAAGGAGCTCCAGCGCACGGCCGTCATGCGCGACCCGCGCATGGCCGCAGCGAACCTCGCCTCCGCGCAGGGCGATGCGATGCGTACGGCGGCGGGCAACGATGCCGGTGCCTTCGTGGGCTTTGCCGGCATGAACATGGCGCAGATGGCAGGCGGTATGGGTGGCATGAACGCCCAGCAGCTCTTCCAGATGGGCCAGGGCGGCTACCCCGGTGGCGGTTATCCGCAGGGTGGACAGGGCTATCCGCAAGGCGGCCCGGGCGGCTATCCGCAGGGTGGTCAAGGCGGGTTCCCACAGGGGCAGGGCGGCTACCCCGGCGCGCCTCAGGGCGGCTATCCGGACGGGCCGGCTCCGCAGGGGGGCGCCGCGCCGCAGCCCGCTGCTGATGCTGCTCCGGCGGCACCCGCAGCGCCCGCAGCATCTGACGACGAAGGCTGGACCTGCCCTTCGTGCGGTACCGCCAACCGCAGCAAGTTCTGCCAGGAGTGCGGTACGCCCAAGCCGCAGCCGGCCCCCCAGCCGCGCTATCGCTGCGACAAGTGTGGGTGGGTGCCGGAGGACCAGACCCACCCGCCCAAGTTCTGCCCCGAGTGCGGCGATCGCTTCGACTCCAACGACGTCGAGTAACTAAGCGCTCTCAGGTGCCAGTCATACTTCGGTATGACGCGCCGGCAAATGCAGCTCCGTACCATTCCTGCAAGCGGAGGGCAACGGGCCCTCGGCTTGAAACTCGCAAAGGAGAGATTAATGAATCAGAACAGCAACAGCATGGCCTCTGGCAGCAGCGTACTGCGCGTGGCTTCGATCATCATGATCGTGTTTGCCATCGTCAACCTTGTGATTGGCCTGTTCATGATGATGGGTGTCTTCATCGCCTCGTCGGATGACATGGTGGGCATCGCAGCAGGCGTTGCGGCAGTCCTTGGCATCGTGGCGTTTATCGGCGGCCTTCTCAACCTCTTCGTGGGCGTCGTTGGCCTCAACGCGTCCAAGCGCAACGACAAGAACACCCTGGCCTTCGTCCTTGGCATCATCAGCGTCATTTACGGCATCTACAGCATCGTGAGCGCCATCAGCACCGGTGACGGTGGCTCCATCGCAAATGCGTTTGTCGGCATCATCCTGCCCGCGCTTTACCTCTACGGTGTTATCCAGACCAGGAAGGGCATCGCGTAATGAGACAAGGGGAGTTTCCCTTTGTCTCATGTCGCAAGGCAACGCATCCCTAGGCACGCAAGGAGAGAATGAAGATGACGAAGAGCAGGATGTGGAGTACGCGCGGATTAGCCACGCTTACTCTGGCGGGCATCCTTTCTCTCTCGTGCCTAGGGCTTGTGGGGTGCGCGGACGATGAGCCTGCAGTTGCACCTGCGGGTATTTCGGGAACGGACCTTAGCACGGCGGGCCTGCGCGACTACTACGTGGACGTCGCCTCGGCAAAGAGTGCCACGGTGATGGTCTACATGTGTGGGTCGGACCTCGAGTCCGGCTACGGCGCCGCATCCGCCGACATCGAGGAGATGCTCGAGGCGGACCTCGGCGACAACGTGAACGTGGTCTTGGAGACGGGTGGGGCGTCAGAGTGGTCCTTCTCGTCCGAGGCCGACCCGTCTACGCGCCAGCGCTGGGTTCTCGAGAACGGAGAGGCAAAACTCGTCCAGAACTCCGGGGAAGCTACGATGCTCGACGAGGGCGAGGTTGCGGACTTCTGCTCGTGGGCGGCCGAGGAGCGCCCTGCAGACCGCTACATCCTCATCTTCTGGGACCATGGCGGCGGCACCATCGGCGGTTTTGGCTATGACGAGAACTACCCCGATGCCTCCGCCCTCACGCTTTCCCAGCTCCGCAACGCCATAAAGGCGAGCGGCGTGACGTTTGACATGGTGGGCTTTGATGCCTGCCTCATGGCCACGGTCGAGTGCGCCTGGGCCATGGAGCCCGTGGCAGACTACCTCGTTGCTTCCGAGGAGACCGAGCCTGGCGACGGCTGGTCGTGGACCGGCTTCCTCAATCGGCTGGGGTCTGATCCCTCCATTGCCACGACAGATCTTGGCAGGACGATCATTGACGACTTCTCGGCCCACTACGCGGAAACGGGCGATGATAACACGACGCTCTCCCTCATCGACCTGCGCGAGATAAGCCGTGTCTACGAGCGCCTGTCAACCTTCCTCGATGAGGCTGCCGATAGCATCAGGGCAGACAACGACCTCTTCACGACCATGTCTGGCGCCCGCTCCCGCGCGAAGTCCTATGCAGAGGACTCCGTCGGCCAGGTCGACCTCGTTGACATGATCGACCGCACGGACTTCGAGGGGACAGACGACGTGTCCGAGGCGGTGGCGAGCTGCGTCAAGTATCGAAGCAACACGTCTTCGGGCTCCAACGGCCTTGCGATGTACTTCCCGTACTCCGAGGTCCCCCAGTACTCTGACGTGCGTCAGGTTCTTGAGGACATCGGCTATACAGAGCCCGTTGTCTTCTATGACTACTTTTTGAGTGTCATGGGCAACTCTCCCACAACATCGAGCCTGGGCCTCGTGAGCTTGTATGCGAGTGCGCAGGTCGCCCAGAACTCGGACACGGCGGCAAGCGCGTCATCATCGAGCGACAGCTATGCAAACGGGTCCTTCTCGTCCGAGGGCTGGTTCGAGGACCTCGCTAGCGAGTTCTCCTACCAGGAGCTTCCCGACGAGCTTGAGCTTGCCTGGGACGGCTCCAACTGGGTTGTGGAGATGGATGACAACCTGTGGGATGCTTTCTCGTACTTCCAGATTACGGTCATGCAGAACTATGGCGACGGTTACCTCATGTTGGGCACCGACGATGCCTACCAGGTAACGGATGACGAGAACATCGCGGTGGACTTTGACGGCGAGTGGCTCTCGATCGACGGCAGCTTCTTCTCGTTCTACTGCGACGCACCCGAGGAGACCGAGGATGGCGAGATTCGCTACTCCGGAACCATTCCGGCGATTCTCAACGGCGAAGAGCGGATCGACTTGGTGGTGAGCTGGCCCACGGCGAGCGAGCGCGGCGAGGGCGAGACCATGGGGTACGTTCAGGGCTACCGCATGTCTGGGCAGGGCTACGTCCTCGGTCGTGGCCTGGGCCAGCTCAAGGCGGGCGACACGCTGACGCCGATCTTTGACTACTTCGACTCCGAAGGCAACTGGGTCGAGACCCTTCAAGGCAACGTCATCACGGTGTCCGACCCATCTAACGTCGAGGTGCGCTACCAGGATGCCGGCGATGCCGACGTGCTGTTCTGGGGAACGCTGACCACGGTCTATGGCTCCCAGGTTGACACCGAGGTCTTGACCACGGAGCAGTGAGACAAAGGGACAGTCCCTTTGTCTCATACGCACGAGTAGAATCAAGCCTAAAGGACCGTTCTCGCCCGGTTGCGATGAATTCGCAGCCGGGTCTTTCCTGTAATGACCCTACTTTTAGGAGCCACCATGCACATACGTCCAGCAACCGCCGCTGACCTCGACGACGCCCTTGCGGTCTACGAGAGCGCACGCGCGTTCATGCGAGAAGCCGGCAATCCCAACCAGTGGGGCGACAGCTTCCCTCCTCGAGAGCTGGTAGAGCAAGACATTGCCACGGGCGCTCTGCGCGTCTGCGTGGACGAGAATGACGAGGTGCTTGGCTGCTTTGCCTTCCTCCCCGGGCCGGAGCCTGACTACGCGCGTATCTACGAGGGCGCCTGGCCAAACGACGAGCCGTATGACCTGGTGCATCGCTTTGCGGTTCTGCGGCAGGGCCAGGGGGTTGGCGGTGCCATGCTCGACTGGGCACTAGAGCATGGACGCAACCTCCACGTCGACACCCATCGCGACAACAGGCCCATGCAGGGCCTTCTCGCCAGCAGGGGGTTCTCGTACTGCGGTGTCATCAAGCTGGGCCGCAACGGCGATGAGCGTTTGGCTTACGTATACTGCGGTCCCAAGGCATAGGGGGCCAGAGCGATGAGGAGCGAATCTGTCGCCCGATTCGGGCGCCTCTCGTCGATTGTCGAGTTCCGCGGAAGGCTGTCTCGAGGTACCCGCCGCCTTGTCGACGCCATCGTCACGATCGGGCTCCTTGCGATTGCCACGGCCGTAGGCATGGGCTTTGACTCCATGGGGATGGGTGACGCGCCAATTGTTGTGGTCTACGTGCTCTCCGTGCAGTTGGTCGCTCTCTTCACAACAAGTCGTGCCCTCTGCGTGATCTCTACCGCCCTCTCGGTGCTCGCGTTCAACTACTTCTTCACGTCACCGCGACTCTCCCTTGCGGCATGGGGCAGCCAGTATCCCGGAGAGTTCATCGTCATGTGCATTGTCGCCTTTGTTTCGAGTGAAGTATCTGTAGAACTGCGACAAAGGGTTCGAGGAGAGCAGGAGACCTCCAGGCTCCTGAGGGTGCTCCTCGAGACAGACCACATGCTCCAGGGTCTCGAGAGCCCTACGGATGTCCTTGAAGCGACAGGTGCCCAGCTCTCCAAACTCCTCGACCGGGATGTGGTTTGGTATGAGTCTACGGGCGAGAAGGTCGAGCCTCGACGGAGCTTCTCTCCAGGAGGAGAGAGTCCTGCTGGGGGCCTTGATGTCCTCACTGAGCCCTCGGTTGCAATGCGCGCCTTCGAGAATGGTGAGCCTGCGGGAGAGGGCACGCCCCGCTTCTCCTCCGCCTCTGGACTGTACCTGCCCGTGGGGGACGCACATCCACCTGAGGGCGTCATGGGCCTTCTTGTGGGCGACCGACCCCTCGAGTCCAAAGAAAGAGGCGTTGCCTCGGCAGTCGTGGGGGAAGCAACGCTTGCGTTGGGTCGCATCCGAGCACTAAGGGAACGAGAACAAGCTCAAATGAGTGCGGAGAAGGAAAGGCTCCGTGCGAATCTTCTCCGCTCAATCTCGCATGACCTGAGGACGCCCCTGACCTCGATCATCGGTAGCGTCGACATTCTTCTCGACAGGGATGGGTCCCTCGATGACGTGGAGTCCCGTCGTCTCCTCGGGGGCGTGAGGTCCGACGCGACCTGGCTTGGCGAAACCGTGGAGAACCTCCTGGCGATCACCCGCCTAGAGAATGGGGGAATGCGCCTCAGCACCAACCTCGAGCTCATGGACGACGTCATCGAGGAGGCTCTTCGCCACGTGGACCGACGCGTCTCGGAGCATTCGCTCGTCGTTGAGCCATCGGATGGTGACTGCCTGGTAGACGTGGACGCGCGCCTCATGGTGCAGGTGGTGGTGAACCTGGTGAACAACGCGGTGAAGTACACGCCGGCTGGCTCGCACATCACGATTACCTTGCGGAGAGCCGGCAAGTGGGTGGAAACCAGCGTCTCGGACGATGGCCCGGGGATACCACCCGAGGACCGCAGCAAAGTCTTCGATACCTTCTATACTGTGGATCAGGGCCTCGCCGATGGTCACAGGAGCTTTGGTCTCGGGCTTTCGCTCTGCAAGTCCATAGTTGAGGCTCATGGCGGGTCGATTTGGCTTGATTCCGCAACTCCGCATGGGTGCGTGTTCGCCTTCACGCTCCCCGCGCGGGACCTGTCTGGAGGGGAATGCCGGTGACAAGCGCCAACGACCAGCCCAGAATACTCGTGGTCGAGGATGACGCCGCGGTGCGCAACCTCATCGTGACCGCTCTAGACTCATATCGCTTCGCGCACGTAGTTGCAGCTACCGGCCGTGAGGCAATAGCTCGGGCTGCAACAGACAACCCGGACCTGGTCCTCCTCGACCTTGGCCTTCCCGATATCGACGGCGTGGAGGTCGTGCGCTCCATACGTGGTTGGTCCCAGATGCCCATCATCGTCGTGAGCGCCAGAGCGGAGGATGCCGACAAGATCGACGCCCTGGACGCCGGTGCCGATGACTATGTGACAAAGCCCTTCTCGGTGGGGGAGCTTCTCGCCCGGATTCGCAGCACCCTTCGCCGGCTGAGCTACTCGGGAGCGGCCAATGCCGCGGCCACCCCCAGTCCGTCTGTCTTCGAGGACGGAGACCTTCGCATCGACTATGACGCGGGAATCGTGACGCTCGCTGGCAACGAGGTGCATCTTACCCCCATCGAGTACAAGCTCCTCTGCCTCCTCTCGCACAACGTTGGGAAGGTCCTTACCCACGACTACATCCTTCGCGAGGTGTGGGGAGATGGCCAGGGGGGTGACCTTGCCTCGCTTCGGGTGTACATGGGGTCACTTCGCAAGAAGATTGAAGCCGACACCGCCCATCCCCGCTACATCCAGACGCATGTCGGCGTTGGCTATCGCATGGTTGGCATGGGCTAGGGCGAGGGCGCCACGCGCGACGCATAGCCCAGGATGGTTTGGGCCAGGCCCTCGCGCTTGTGGACTGCTCTCACACAATAAGGATTAATAAAGACAGCATTACTAAATATACCTGCGGTTTTAATAGCATCTTTATTGTTGACTCACTAGTTTTTTATGCTACAGGTATGCTGAATCCGGCTGTGCTCCCAAACTAGGCTTCGGGGGGTGCCGCGATGGATAGGCTTTCCTTTGCGTCGACGCCATTGTCGATGCCATGCACGCCGCCCATGGCGGGATGGTGTGCACCTAGTTGAAAGGAGGGCCTTCGTGGAAGCTCCCAAGCAGGTTTCGTCCTCTCCGATTGATGGGATAGCGAAGCTCACGCCTGACAAGGTCTTCTCTGCGATGGGAACGGCTGCGGCTGGTCTCACGTCCGGCGAGGCGGCGAGCCGCCAAGCCCAGTGCGGGAAGAACACCATTCAGGCAACCAAGAAGAAGTCCCAGGTCGTCGTCTTTCTCTCCAACTTCACGCACCTCATGGCCATACTGCTCTGGGTCGCCGGCATCATTGCCTTTGTTGCGGGCATGCCCGAGCTTGGTGTGGCGGTCTGGCTGGTGAACGTCATCAACGGGTGCTTTAGCTACTGGCAGGAGCACCAGGCAGACAAGGCCACCGAAGCGCTCAAGAAGATGCTCCCGTCCTACGTGAACGTCATTCGTGACGGTCACGAGCAGAAGATACTTGCGGAGGACCTCGTTCCCGGTGACGTGATGCTCCTCGAGGAGGGTGACAAGATCTCTGCCGACGGCCGGGTTGTTCGCGCGAGCGACCTGCAGGTAGACCAGTCGACGCTCACAGGCGAGTCAAGCCCCGTACGCAAGACCTCCGATGCGGTGATCGACGAGGACCTCACTGCCTCCGAGACCCCCAACCTCGTGTTCGAGGGCACCTCCGTCTCCGAGGGCAACGGTCGCGTGGTCGTGACGCAGATCGGCATGTCGACCGAGTTTGGCAAGATCGCGAGCCTCACCCAGAACATGGGCGAGAAGCAGAGCCCCCTCCAGAAGCAGCTTGATCACCTTACCAAGCAGATCACCGTCTTTGCCCTGTTCATGGGCATCGTCTTTCTCGTGCTTGACGTGGCGTTCGTTCACAACAGCATCGCTGCGTCCTTCATATTTGCGCTCGGGATGGTGGTTGCCTTCATACCCGAGGGCCTGCTCCCCACGGTCACGCTTTCGCTTGCAATGGCCGTTCAGCGCATGAGCAAGCGCAACGCCCTCGTCAAGTCGCTTTCCTCGGTCGAGGCCCTGGGCTCGACGAGCGTCATCTGCACCGACAAGACGGGCACGCTCACCCAGAACGAGATGACCGTGAACCACCTGTGGACGCCCTCCCGCGAATACGAGGTCACAGGGGTCGGCTATGCGCCCAAGGGGGAGATCCGCGCTGGCGGGCGCAGCTTCTCGGCCGCAGATGACGATGACCTCCGCCTGCTTCTCGTTGGCGGTGCGCTGTGCTCGAATGCGCGCCTGCTTGCGCCCGAGAAGGAGGGCGGACGCTACACGGTGCTTGGTGACCCAACCGAGGCATGCCTGCTCGTCTCCGCGCAGAAGGCGGGCCTTGACCTCTCCGAGGAGGAGCGCCACATTCCGCGTGTGCGCGAGCTGCCCTTCGAGAGCCGTCGCAAGCGCATGTCCACCATTCACCAGCTCGAGCATCCCCTTGACGGGGCTACCCGCGTAGCGTTCGTGAAGGGTGCCCCCAACGAGGTTGTGCGCCTCTCGACGAGGGTTCGCGTGAACGGGGAGGTCGTCGAGATGACCGACTCCCTGCGCAACAGGATCATGCATGCCAACGACGGGTATGCGGAGGATGGCCTGCGCGTTCTCGCGGTTGCCTATCGTCCGATCCATCGTGACGAGAAGGGCGTCCCCACTTCTGTGAGCGAGTACACCCCAGACGTTATCGAACATGACCTGACCTTCGTTGGCCTCGAGGTCATGCAGGATTCCCCGCGTCCCGAGGTTGCCGCTGCAGTCGCCGAGTGCCGTCGCGCTGGCATCCGCGTCATCATGATCACAGGCGACTATGGCTTGACCGCGGTATCCATCGCCAGGAAGATCGGCATCGTCAAGAGCGCCCACCCCAAGGTGTTCTCTGGTCCCGAGCTCGAGAAGACCTCTGACGAGGAGCTACGCAAGGCCCTCAAGGGCGAAGTCGTCTTCTCTCGCATGGCTCCTGAGCAGAAGCTCCGCGTTGTTGAGAACCTCCAGGCAATGGGCGAGGTCGTCGCGGTGACGGGGGACGGCGTCAACGACTCCCCTGCGCTCAAGAAGGCCGACATCGGCGTTGCCATGGGCGTGACGGGTACCGACGTCGCCAAGGAAGCAGCTGACATGATTCTCACGGACGACAACTTCGCCTCCATCGTGAGCGCGGTCGAGGAGGGCAGGGCCGTTTACGCGAACATCAGGAAGTTCATGCTCTACATCCTCAACTCCAACGTGCCTGAGGCTGTCCCCTCTGCGGTCTACCTGTTCTCTGGCGGTGCCGTGCCCCTTCCGCTCACCACGATGCAGATTCTCACCATCGACCTGGGCACCGACATGTTCCCTGCCCTCGGCCTGGGCTCCGAGCCCCCGGAGAAGGACGTCATGAACCGTCCTCCGCGAGACCCCTCCGAGCCCCTGCTCACTGGGAAGGTCATGCGCAAGGCGTTCCTGTGGTACGGCATTCTCGGCGCTATCTCCTCGCTTGGCGCGTTCTTCTTCGCCCAATGGGCGGCGGGCTGGCGTCCTGGCGCCTTGATGTTCGGCGTTGGCACGGACCTCGACCCCACGTACGTGAGGGCCACCACCATGGCGCTCGCCGCCATCGTGTTCTCGCAGATTGGCGAGGTCATGAACTGCCGCACGGAACTTGCATCGGTCTTCTCGGTGGGTCTGTTCTCGAACAGGCAGGTCAATAAGGGAATACTGTTCGAAGTGGCGCTCATCGTGTTCATCACCCTGTTCCCGCCGCTCCAGGACGTCTTCCACACCTGCCCGCTCACCGCATGGGACTACCTCTACCTCGTGCTTCTGCCCCCCGTGGTGATTGCGCTCGAAGAGGCGAGGAAGGCCATGGTTCGCAGGCATGGCCACTATGATCGCAACGGCGTCCGCATGGACACCCAGAGTGAAAGGTAGGACGTCATGAACGTTATCATCGTTGGACTCGGACGCATGGGCATAGGGCTCGCGAGGAAGCTCGATCGCCAGGGGCACAACGTGTGCGCCATCGACCAGAACCCCGAGCGCCTCGAGGAACTCGGCGAGGGATACACCGGCCGCAAGCTCGCGGGCGTTGGCTTCGACCGTGACGTCCTCGCGAAGGCTGGCATCGACCGCGCCGAGGCGGTCATTTCCTGCACCACCTCGGACGAGGCGAACATCGTGATTGCGCGCATCGCCCGCGACTCCTACAGGGTGCCACGCGTCATTGCCCGAATGTACGACGTGACCAAGGCCGAGACGTATCGTAGGCTGGGCATCCAGACCATCTCGACAACCGACTGGGGCGTGCGCAGGGCTTGCGAACTCCTCACCTATCACCAGCAGGACTCCGTCTTCGAGTTGGGTACGGGCGCGGTACAGATCGTGCGTGCCGACGTGCCGTCCCTGCTGGAGAATCGGCCAGTCAAGGAGATTACGGTAGTCGGCGAGATCAAGGTCATCGCGCTTTCTCACAACAACCAGACCTTCATTCCAACGTCTGGGACCCTGTTGGGCCACGGTGACGTGGTGTATGCGGCAGTGGCGAGCAGCTCCCTGGAGAAGTTCGCTCATATTCTGGGCAAGACGGAGTAGGGGGATTTCTCATGCAAATCATCATTGTGGGCGGTGGCAAGACGGGGACCTACCTCGCACCCATCCTCAAGGACGACGGTTCCTCGGTCACGATCATTGAGAATAGAAAGGCGGCTGTCGAGAAGATCCGCGCCGCCCTTCCCGGCCTGGACATCATCTGCGGAAACGGGACGAGTCCTGAGATTCTCGAGAAGTCTGGAATCCTCAACGCCGACGTGGTCATCGCCGCGACGGGAAGTGACGAGGTCAACCTGGTTGTTTCGACTCTTGCGAAGGTCGAGTACCAGGTCCCCCGCGTTGTTGCGCGTGTGAACAACCCCAAGAACGCCTGGATGTTCAACGAGTCAATGGGCGTCGACGTGGGAATCAACCAGGCCGACCTCCTCGCGCGCTCCGTTCAGGAGGGGCTCGACATGGAGGACGTGTTCACGATCATGCGCCTGGGCAAGGACAACCACGCACTCGTGCAGATTGAGATTCGCCCGGGGTCTGGCGCTGCCGGCAAGAGCGTGAGCGAGCTGCAGCTCCCCGACGAGACGGTGATCATCGCTATCGACCGCGCCGGTGACACTATCATCCCCAAGGGGGATACCGGCCTCTGCGAGGGCGACAACATCCTTGCCTTTGCGAGCGAGAAGGCTCGCGGAGCGCTTCGTCGCGCCTTTGCCTAGGTGGTTCCTTGTCACCGAGATGTCTATTGCGGTAAGCCGCCACCCCGGATGCCACGCTCAGGGCATCCGGGGTGGCCTGCTCCTTAGGCTGGCTTCCAACGTCGTTGCCTGCGAGACGCCCCTTGCCCTTCTCTCCTCTCCTCGCTCTCTTCCCCTTCTCCTCCGCTCTTTATCGGTTTCTGCTAAGTCGGCCCAACATTTACCCAGGTAGCGAGAGGCGACATTCACAGATACCGATAAAGAACGAGAACGGAAAGGAGCGGCGATGGACGATTTGCTATTGAGGGAAGGAAGGGGAAAGCGACTGGCAGAAGACGGCGGCGTCCATGGCGGGCACGCTCGAGCCACGGGATGCCGTTGCATCACGCGTGATAATCGCTTTGGCGCCGAGAAGCTCTGCAGTCGCACGTACCATGGCGTCCTCAAGGTCCGGCTCGTCCGATGAGAACGCCGCATCAAGCACCTCGTTTGTGAGCGGCTGTACCTCAACAACCCTGCGGAATGCATCCAAACGCTCTCGTACAAGTGGTTCGTTGTGGTAATGCCGACACAAGATGTAATACGTGTCTTTGAGGCAGCCGGCAGGAACCACGGGGACAACGTCACATTCGATGAGGCCCTCAAGCAAACTAGCTGCCTCGGCGTGGCACGGCCGGCCTGCGCTGAGGTAGTCGAGAACAATGTTTGTATCCAAGACAACCTTAGCCAAAGCGCCTCTCCCTCTCTTCCCCCAGAAGCTCCTTGTCCGAGAGGGATGCGTCCCAGGCGGGTTCATCCGCTGCCGACTCGATGCTTTGCGTGAGGGCCTTGAGCGCTTCTGCACGCCTTCTCCGCTCAGCCGACTCGGCGTCTGCTGGGGCAATCGTCACCCAGGGCTTGTTGTTTCGCAGCACAACCAGTGCTCGGCCAGTCGCATTCACCTCTGTGGCGAGCTCGCTAAAGCGGTTCTTTGCCTCCCGGACCCCAACGGGTGTAAGTGCTGTTGCCATGTCGTCTCCTTAGAATGTGGCTACATTATATAAGAATGTAGCCACATTAGGAAGCAAGTAGCCCGAATAAAGCAACTCGCCGTCCTGCCAGGGAGACAAGCAGGACGGCGAGAAAGACAAGGGCGCCGTTTATGAGGCCTAAGCCCAAACTCTAGTGGTGGAACAGCCTCAGGCCCGTGAAGCACATGGCCATCCCGTAGCGGTCGGCAACCTCGATCACGTTGTCGTCGCGGATGGATCCGCCGGGCTCGGCCACATAGCTCACGCCGGAGCGGTGTGCGCGCTCGATGTTGTCGCCAAAGGGGAAGAACGCGTCGGAGCCAAGTGTCACGCCCGTCTGCTGGGCAAGCCACGCGCGCTTCTCGTCCGCCGTGAGCACCTCGGGCTTCTCGGCAAAGATGCGCTGCCAGGCGCCGTCGGCCAGGACGTCGTCGTGGTCGTCTGAGATGTAGAGGTCGATGGCGTTATCGCGGTCGGGGCGGTGGATGCCGTCAACAAAGCGCAGGCCAAGCACCTTGGGGTGACGACGCAGCCACCAGGTGTCGGCCTTGCTGCCGGCAAGGCGCGTGCAGTGGATGCGACTCTGCTGGCCTGCCCCAACACCAATGGCCTGGCCGTTCTTCACATAGCACACGGAGTTGGACTGCGTGTACTTAAGGGTGATGAGACTCACAATCATGTCAATCTTGGCGGCCTCGGGGATGTCCTTGTTCTTGGTGACCACGTTGGCGAGAAGATCGCGGTCAATCTTCGAGAAGTTATGCCCTTGCTCGAAGGTGATGCCAAAGACGTCCTTGTGCTCGACCGCCGGGCAGACGTAGTTGGGGTCAATCTGGACCACGTTGTACTTGCCATGCTTCTTGGAGCGCAGGATCTCGAGCGCCTCGGGCGTGTAGCCCGGCGCGATGATGCCGTCCGAGACCTCGTGCTTGAGGTAGCGGGCCGTGCGCTCGTCGCAGGTGTCGGAGAGGGCCGCCCAGTCGCCAAAGGAGCTCATGCGGTCCGCGCCGCGCGCGCGAATGTAGGCGCAGGCGATGGGTGTGAGCTCGCCCTCGTCGTCCACGAAGAAGGCCATCTTGTCCTCATCGGAGAGAGGCGTGCCCACGGCCGCGCCAGCTGGCGAGACGTGCTTGAACGACGCTGCTGCGGGCATGCCCGTTGCCTCGCGCAGCTCGCGCACGAGCTGCCAGGAGTTGAGGGCGTCGAGGAAGTTGATGTAGCCCGGCGTGCCCGAGAGCACCGTCACGGGCAGATCTGAGCCGTCCCGCATGAAGATGCGTGCGGGCTTCTGGTTGGGATTGCAGCCGTACTTAAGTTCAAGCGAGTTCATACGTTTCCTTTCTTCTTTGTGCCTTTTGCCTCTTTGCCTGCTGCTCAAACAGCGCTTCGCGAACTCGCCGCAGGCAAAGAGGCAAAAGGCCAGCGGGGGAAGGAAGTCCAGACTTAACGTGGTACGGCTGCAAGACCATCAGCCACGACACGCAAACAAGCCTGATAGAGCTGAAAGCAGAACAGGAGGGTGGAGGCGACGAGGACCGGCGGGCGCACGGCATGTCTTTCCTGCGGCGAGTTCGCGAAGCGCTGCTTGAGCCCGCAGGAAAGACATGCCGTGCCAACCCACCGCCGGTCCTAGTCGCCGAGGTTCTTGTTGAAGATGCGCACCTCGCCATTCACGTTGGTGTAGAGCGAGACCTTGTTTTCGGGGTTGAGCGCCTCCCAGACTTCCTCGGGGCTCCCCATGCCCACGTGAATGGGTTCGCCGGCAAAGCTGGGAAGTGGGTTGCCGTCTCCCTGGTAGGTGCTGATGAAGTAGCCACAGCCGCCATCGGCGCCCTCGTACGAGAAGAACTCGCGTGCGCAGCGCCCGTCTCTTGCGCGCTTGAGGATGGAGAGCTCAAATGAGCCGTTGGGGTGCAGGATCGAGCTGATGCGCGGCGTGTAGTTGGGCTTGTCCGGCTCGTACTCGCGCGCCATGCAGCCGGCGACAAAGTCGCCCTTCTCGACGATTGTGTCGGTCTGGTCGCCGTTGGTCACCACAAGGTCGTTGCCCATGGTGCGAACAGGGTGGTAGATGATCAGGCTGGGGTCTTCGAGAAGCGCAGGGTCATGCGCCTCGGTTCGGATGCCGTCCTCGGTCTTCACAAACACGCGGTTCCGGCTGTTGGAGCTGCGCCCCATGATCCAGTAGTAGACGCAGTTGCTGCCAACCACAATGCCGCGTCCGGGATAGGGGTTGTCGCGCAGCAGCTCGAGCAGATCCTCCATGGGTCCTCTCTTCTCTCGTGCGCACGCGAGTGGACCCGGCCCCAAAAGGCAACAGCGGGCAAGCACCCACTCAGGTGCGCTTGCCCAGACGGTCGGCGGGTTGTGTTCACGCTGCTTCCCCGTGGTGTCCCACGATTATCCGTCAGTAACAGCGCGTTTCCTGTGGCTTCACTGTATCACGCCGAGAGGGGCTGCGTGCCTTGGCATCAAGAATGCGCCGGGTTGCCATATGTGACCGCAGAGGTGATTGTAGGAGCCTTCGCGCCCTGTTCATTTGTGGTTTAGCTGCGACGTCTGCTGTGTGGCGTAACTCTTGGCTTGCTTGGGGCAAGCTACATCAGCTACACCAACGCTGCTTGTGGCGAAAGAACCTGAGGGGGATTGTTTTGGCTGCTCGACCAACCGACAAGAACGACCGTGCGACCATCCGACGCACGCTGCACTACTTCTGGGGAGTCACGCGACAGAAGCTTGGCGCCTTCGTGCTCTCCATCGTGAGCTCGGTAGGCTACATCGCCCTGCTCACCTTTGCGAACACCTACGTGATGGGCCTCATCGTTGACCGCGTGCAGGCCTCGCCCGTCTCGGCAGATCAGGTGCTTCCCGTGTTTGGGCCCTACGTGCTGGCGCTGCTCGTGGTAAACGCCGTGGGGCAGACGCTCTCCAAGCTGCAGGACTACTCGGTCTACAAGCTGGAGATCAACGGCGACTACCAGCTGTCGCGCCTGTGCTTCGACACGCTCTCCAACCAGTCGATGACATTCCACAACAGTCGCTTTGGTGGCAGCCTGGTCAGCCAGACCTCGCGCTTTGTCTCGGGCTACTCCGGCCTGGTGGACGTGGTGACGTACTCGCTGTGGCCAACGCTGGCCTCCATCGTGCTCACGGTGGGGATTCTCGCACCCATAGCCCCGCTCTTCGTGGCTATTCTCGTGGCGATGCTCGTGCTCTACGTGGTTATCGCCTACGGCATGTACCGGCGCATCCTTCCCCTCTCTGCCGAGGCGTCGCGCGCCCAGAACAGGCTCTCCGGCGTGCTCTCCGATGCCGTGACCAACATACTTGCCGTCAAGACCTACGGTCGCGAGGACTACGAGCGCGGGCTCTTCACCACGGCTGACCGAGAGGCCATGGCCGCCGAGAACGTCAACATGCGCGCCACCATGCGACGCGGCTTCACCACGTCGGCGCTCATCACCGCCATCATGTTTGTGGTCTCGATCTTCGTGGTGGGCGGCAACGCGTGGTTTGGGATAAGCGCCGGCACGCTGGTCATGATGTTCACGTACACCTACAACCTCACGATGCGCTTCAACTACTTCAACTCCATGATGCAGCGCATCAACCGCGCGTTTGGCGATGCCGCCGAGATGACGCGCGTGCTGGACGAGCCCACGCTTGTGGCAGACGACGCAGACGCCAAGCCGCTTGCCGTCATCGAGGGGCGCATCGACTTTGAGAACCTGCGTTTCCGCTATCCTGACGCGCCGCAGGACGATTACGTCTTCGAGGACCTCAACCTCCGTATTCCCGCAGGCCAGCGCGTTGGCCTGGTGGGTCGTTCCGGCTCGGGCAAGACCACGCTCACCAAGCTCTTGCTGCGCCTGGACGACGTGCAGGAGGGCCGCGTGTTGGTGGACGGCCAGGACGTGAGCCACTGCACCCAGCAGAGCCTGCGCCGCCAGGTTGCCTACGTCCCGCAGGAGGCGCTTCTCTTCCACCGCTCGATCCGCGAGAACATCGCCTACGGCAAGCCAGACGCAACGGACGAGGAGATCCGCCGAGCCGCCGAGGAGGCAAACGCGCTCGAGTTCATCGAGCGGCTGCCGGACGGCTTTGACACCATGGTGGGCGAGAGGGGCGTCAAGCTCTCGGGAGGCCAGCGCCAGCGCGTGGCAATCGCCCGTGCCATCCTGGTTGACGCGCCCATCTTGGTGCTCGACGAGGCGACCTCCGCGCTTGACTCCGAGTCCGAGGCGCTCGTGCAGGGCGCGCTCGAGAACCTCATGCGGGGTCGCACCTCCATCGTGGTTGCTCACCGGCTGTCCACGGTTGCGTCTCTCGACCGCATTGTGGTGCTGGCACACGGTGAGGTCGTTGAGGACGGCACCCATCACGAGCTGGTCGAGCGTGGCGGAGAGTACGCGAGCCTCTGGAACCGCCAGACCGGTGGCTTCCTGGAGTAGGGAAGGCCTTCTCGGCAACGAGCGTCCCGGCTTCGCAACTCATGCAGCGAAGCCGGGGCGTATTGCTTCGCCTCTCGCGCATGAATTAAATGATGAAAAATGTAATCCGTGACACTTTTCTACAGATAAAAATGTCACAGATTACATTTTTTGCAACTTATGTGGTAGTCTGCTATCGGGAAACCAAGATGGGAGGCTTGATATGAAACGTAACGCGATGAGCGCTCTCATGGGATGGAAGTCCCGCAGCTCTCGCAAACCACTCCTGGTCTATGGCGCCCGCCAGGTTGGCAAGAGCTACCTCATCAAAGAGTTTGCCAAGGCAGAGTTTGACGACTACGTTTTTCTCGACCTTGAGCGGCAGGCTGTCGCGCGTGAGGTTTTTGATGGCGACTTGGATCCCAACCGGGTGATTTCCAATATCGAACAGGTTACTAACCATCGAATCGATCCCCATCGCACCCTCATCTTTTTTGACGAGATTCAGGCGGCGCCGCGCGCGCTTGCCGCGCTCAAGTACATCTGCGAGGAGCTTCCGGACTCCTATGTGGTTGCTGCGGGGAGCCTCTTGGGCGTTGCTGTGAACCGCATTGGGTTCTCAGCGCCCGTGGGCAAGGTGGAGACGCTCACGCTTCTGCCCATGACCTTTGACGAGTGGCTTGAGGCTACAGGTCACGGGCAGATGATCAAGGGCATTTCGGAAGCGTATGCACGCAAGGCCCCATACCCCCTTCATGAGCAGGCTCTCGATTTCTACAGGACATACGTGTTGACCGGCGGGATGCCCGAGGCGGTCGCCTCATATGCCGAGCACGGGGACTTTGCAGATGTCTCGCGCATTCAGCGCGACATCTTAGATCTCTATGTTGCGGACATGGCAAAGTATGCCGAACCAATTGAGACGGCTCGCATTCGTGAAGCATGGCTGAGCGTCCCCGCGCAGCTTGCGAAGGAGAATCACAAGTTCCAATACAAGGTAGTGCGGTCGGGCGGGAGAGCGAGCCAGTATTCCGTGGCGCTTGATTGGCTCGAGACTGCTGGACTTGTGAACCGTTGCGTTCGGATTTCGTCGGGCCAGGTGCCTCTAAAGATGCAGGAAGACCGCTCGTCGTTCAAAATCTATCTTGCAGATACGGGGCTTCTCTCCGCGATGATGGAGATTCCGCCAGCGGTGATGTTTGACGCGGCCGCCCGCAAGTTTCTTGATGCTGGCGCGCTTACCGAGAACTACGTGGCGCAGAACCTTGTTGCTGGTGGCTTTGTGCCTCGCTACTGGACGAGCGGGAGAACCGCCGAGGTCGATTTTGTCATCGAAGATGGTGGCGCACAAGCCGTGCCCGTAGAGGTTAAGTCGTCTGACAACGTCCGCTCGCGCAGCCTCTCTGTCTATCGCGAGAAATACGAGCCCGTACGAACGCTGCGCTTGTCAACTCGAAACTTTGGGATGAGCGATGGTATCGAGAGTATTCCGCTCTACGCCGCGTTCTGCCTGAAGAAAGGCGGAGCCAACTAGCCTCTCAAAATGATGCCTCGGTGCCGCCGCTCCAGCTGTGCCAGCTTCGGATTTCTGGGCGTATCGCCTTCCGCCTGCGTACTAAATTTGAACATATTTCAAAAAATGGAATCATCTCAATAAGCTTGGAGGATGATACTCTCTGTTCTATCAAGACCCCGGGCCCTGCGTTTCCGCATAGGTAGGGGTTGCCCCGAGAGCGGTTATCCGCAGGAGAAGGAGAGGCTCATGCCCGCGTTCACGTCAATCAAGGCCAAGGCTATCGGCATCGCCGTCGACCAGGGTGTCAACATGCTCTACGACGACTTTGATGGCAACCTGCCAAAGGTCGAGTCTCTCATCAACAAGTTTGCCGGCTCCGGCGACTCCATCAACGATGCCCAGCTCAGGCTCTTCAACATGGTCATGGGCTACATGAAGGACCCCACCAACAACTGGCGCCGTCTCGTCGACAACATCATCAACAACGTCGACAAGGACGTCGTCAAGACCTTCGTGCACAACTTCTTCGTGAACTCCGTGACCATTGGCGGCGCACGCCAGCGCGAGGTTAACGACACCGAGGGCTGCAACTGCCCATGGGCCATCCTCATGGACCCCACCACCCGCTGCAACCTGCACTGCAACGGCTGCTGGGCGGCCAACTACACCAACGCCAACCACAAGGACCTCACCTTCGAGGAGCTTGACTCCATCATCACCCAGGGCAAGGACCTGGGCACCTACATCTACCTCTTCACCGGCGGCGAGCCCATGGTGCGCAAGCACGACCTCATGCGCCTGTGCGAGAAGCACCCTGACTGCTTCTTCTCGGCGTTCACCAATGGCACGCTTGTGGACGAGGCCTTTGCCGACGACATGCTGCGCGTGAAGAACTTCATGCCCGCCTTCTCCATCGAGGGGTTTGAGGAGGCCACGGATTCTCGCCGCGGCAAGGGCACTTTTGCGCGCGTCACGCATGCCATGGACATCCTGCGCGAGCGCAAGCTGCCGTTTGGCGCATCGATGTGCTACACCAGCGCCAACTACGACTCCATCACCAGCGACGAGTACATTCAGTTCCTTGTCGACAAGGGCGTTCTCTTTGCATGGATCTTCACGTACATGCCCGTTGGCCTGGGCGCTCCCGTCGAGCTTCTTGCCACCGCCGAGCAGCGCGCCGGCATGTACGACAAGGTCCGCAAGAACTGGCGCAACAACGTGCCCATCTTCTTCGCCGACTTCTGGAACGACGGTGAGTACACGGGTGGCTGCATCGCTGGCGCCCGCCGCTACATGCACATCAACGCCGCCGGCGACGTGGAGCCCTGCGCGTTCATTCACTACTCTGACTCCAACATTCGCGAGAAGAGCCTGCTCGAGTGCTACAAGAGCCCGCTCTTCAAGAGCTACCAGGCGCACCAGCCGTTCAACTCCAACATGCTGAGGCCGTGCCCGCTGCTGGACAACCCTGGCAAGCTCTCCGAGATGGTGCATGAGACCGGTGCCAAGTCCACGGACTACGTGCACCCCGAGGACGTGGACGAGCTCGAGAGCAAGACAAAGGCAGCAGCTGCCGCCTGGGCCGAGAAGTCCGCGCCCATCTGGTCTGCTAGCCCCAAGGGCAGGTTGTCCGACCGTCTCGCCAAGGAGACCGGCGACCCCAACGCCTGGGTTAAGTACTAACTGGTCGCGGGCGACGCCGGGCAGGCGGTGGCAGGTGGGGCGGTCCCGCGCACGTCCTTCTCGCAGTTTTCGAGCGGTTAGGGCGGCCTAACCGCTCGTTTTTTGTCCGGCGTTCGTGGCCCGCATTCTTTGCCGTACGTAATACGTCGCGAGCGTTCGCCGGTTAGCCTTGCTTAAACGTCGAATGCCTGCGGCAAAACTCCGATGCCGCCGAATTACGACGTTTAAGCCATCCTAAACGTTCGAAATCCGCGGCTTGCCGCGACTGCTTGTGAAGAGCTTCTCGCACGCGAAGGTGCGCGAGGCGGTAAGATATGGCCTGCTTGAAAATGGCCGCAGTAGCCCAAACGGACCGGTCGCCTTGGTGGCGGCCCAGGCTGCCAGCGGCCCTCCCGAAAGGAAGATGCATGATTCGCGAGCTCTGCAAGGACGACGCCATTCTCTCCAAGAAGTGCCAGCGCGCCACGCCCGAGGACGCACCCCTGGCGCAGGACCTCATTGACACCCTTCGCTCCGTCGATGACGGGGCCTGCCTGGCGGCCAACCAGATTGGCGAGACCAAGGCCGTGGTGGTCTACCTTGACGACAAGGGTGAGGCTCACGTGCTCTACAACCCCCGCATCATGATGGGGCTCAACGCCACGCGCACGGTCGAGGGGTGCCTCTCGCACGACGAGCCCTCCAAGGTCACCCGCTACGGCAAGGTCAAGGTCTCCTACGACGAGCTGGTTGACGGCAAGTTTGTGCCGCGCCGCCGCGACCTCGCCGGCTGGGAGGCCCAGATGGTGCAGCACATGGTGGATCACTGCAACGGCAAGCTTGTCTAGGGGGCAGCTGTGGCGGACGAGAAGAACGTCATCGACCTCGAGCAGCCTGCGGGCACGCTCTTTGCGCAGTACCCGGACCTTCCCGGCCTTCTCGCCGAGATGGGCATCGAGGATGTGGATGCCGAGAAGACCCTGCCTCAGGTTGCAGCAGACCTAGGTGTCGAGACGAGCGTGATTGCCTTTGCACTCGAGGCTTCTGGCTACGATGTGCAGGGCCTCAAGGCCACAGACGATGGTTACAAGAGCCCCCTCAACGACGTGATGAGCGTGCTGTTCGACAACTCCTTCCACGGCGAGCCGCTTCCGGACACGTCGTCCTCCGGGCCCATGCTGGCGCACATGGAGATGGCTATCCGTCGCGCGCAGGACGAGGGCAAGCTTCCCAAGTGAGACAAAGGGACAGTCCCTTTGTCTCATTCACGGCGCCGAGCAGTGATTTTCGCAATCGCGTCGACTCTTTTTCTCGGCTTCGGAGCAAAACGGGCGCCGATAGGCCTCTTTTCGACAGGATTCACTCAATAGCGAGCCCTCCGGCGCCAAATTGGCACCCGAGGGCTGATTTCATTCAAGGACGAGACAAAGGGAACCCCCCTTTGTCTTACTGCTTGAAGAGCGCGGCGAGACGACCGAAGAACGACTGGTCCTGCTGCTCGTCGTCGGACACCTGCTGCGACTGGTCGTCGGAGCTGCTGCTAGTGTCGTCGGCGCTCTTCACGCCGTCCACCACGTAGACAAACTGCACCTCGCGTACGTTGGTATTGCTGGGGTCGACAAAGGAGTGCAGCTGGTAGCTGCGGCCAAGCTTCTCGTCGATGGTGTCCTGTAGCTCGTCCAGGACCTTCTCGTCCATGCCATCGACGGACTCCTGCAGCTCGTCGAGGCCGTCGGAGAGGGTGTGGCTGCCGTCGGCTGCCTGGGAGGTGCCGCTTGCAAGCGTGCCCAGGCCATCATCCAGCTGGTGCGCGCCGGACGCAAGCGCCTTGGCGCCGGCGTCGAGCTTGGTGGAGCCGCTGCTCAGCGTGTCGATGCCATCCGCAAGCCGCTTGGCGCCGTCCTTTGCCGAGGAGGTCCCAGCGGAAAGCGTGCCCAGGCCGTCATCCAACTGGTGCGCGCCGGAGGCCAGACTCTTGGCGCCGCTATCCAGCTTGGTGGAGCCGCTGCTCAGCGTGTCGAGACCTGCCGAGAGGCGCTTTGCGCCGTCCTTCGCGGAGGCAGTGCCATCCGCAAGCGTGCCAAGTCCGCTGTCGAGGCTCGACGCGCCGGATGCAAGGGCATCCACGCCACCCTTGAGCTCGCCGCCCGCTTGGAGCGATCCGGCAAGCGTGCCGACACCGGCAGACACCTGGTGCGCACCATCGTTGAGCGTCTTCAGGCTCGTGAGGTCGACGGCCGCCAGCTGCTGCTGCGCGCCGCTCACCATCCCCTGGGAGCTCTTGACCAGCTCGTTAGACTGCGTGACTACGGTCTGCGACTGCGCGAGCATCCCCTGGATGCCCGTGCCGGCGGTGGCGCTTCCCTCAAGCGAGGAGAGCGTGCCGCTCAGCGCCTGCGCGTCGGTCTGGAGCTGCGTTGCGGTGGAGCTCATACCCTGCAGCCCCTGCGCCAGCGTCTGAATGGTGGACACTGCGGAAGAGGCGTCGGTTGCGGCACTGCCGGCGGTTCCGGCGGCAGCGGTGCTCTCGCCGGCCGCGCTCTTGGCGGAGGCCATGGCGCTTTCGACGGCGGCCTTCTGCTCCGCCGTGAGCGTGGCGTCCTGGTCGAGCGTGGCAAGCGTGTTGTATGCGTTGGTTGCGTCGGTCGCCGCCTGGGACGCCTGGCCCTGGGCCGCCGTGGCCTTGCCGGCAGCCGTTCCGGCGCTCGTTCCCGCAGAGCTCAGCGCCGCCCCCATGCCCGAGGTGGCCTGCGAGAGCGCCTCGAGATCTGCCTTCACGGCCTCTGCCTGCGAGACGGCCGTCTGGCCCTTCTCGCCCATGCTCTGCGCAGAGGCCTCAATGGCGGCAAGTTCCTGCTGTATGCCGTCGACGGACTGCTTTGCGGTGTTGAGCTGGGCGTTCATGCCCGCAAGCTGCTGCGGCAGCGTGCTCGAGAGGGTGTCGTAGAGCTGTTGCGTGCCGTCCGCCACCTGCGACGCACCGGACTTCAGCGCGGTGAGCGAGCCATCCTTCGCCTCCAACGCTGCCTTGAGCTGCGCTGCGCCGCCCGCAAGCTGAGAAGACCCGGCCTTTGCGCTCTGCGCGCCGGCATCCAGGCGGCCAATTCCGCCCGAGAGCTCCGTGGCGCCCGAGGAGAGCTGCGCCGTGCCGCTCACGGCCTGCGCCGTGCCGGCGGACAGCTGGTCCGCACCATCGGCCACCTGCGAGGAGCCTGCCTTTGCGCTCTGCGCGCCGGCGTCTAGCTGCGCAGCCCCGCTCTCAAGCTGGTGCCCGCCGGAAGAGAGCTGCGCCGTGCCGCTCACGGCCTCGCCCGTGCCCGCGGCAAGCTGGTCTGCACCGCTCGCCAGCTCGCCAGAGCCGCTTTGGGCGCTATCCGCGCCGGCGTCGATGAGGTCGAGTGCGTCTGCCAGCTCATGTCCGCCGGAGGCCAGCTGGTCAACGCCATCCGTGAGCCTTGAGGTTGCGTCCGTGAGCTGAGAGGTGTCTGTGTCGCGTACGTTGAGGTCCACCGAGATGGGCATGGCGCTTATCTGCCAGCCGGAGTAGGTGAAGTCCTTGGCCTCGCCCGTGATGTGCCAGTCGCCGTTGGTGCCGGGGAGCAGCAGGTAGGTGACGAGGGTGTTGTCGCCCGCCACGGCAACGGTGCCGTCGTCGGAGTCATCAAGGTGGAAGTTGTCGTTGGGGAAGGTGCCCTGCGCCTGCAGCATGAAGCTCTTGGCAAAGTCCGAGGTAGACGAGTCATCGTCCATGCCCATCACCTTGAGCCCGATGTCAAGCTTGCCGCTCTTGCCCGAGAGCTCATCTGGCGAGACAACCTTGCCATCCAGGCGGTAGGTCACCTCGACGTCCCAGGGTAGCTGCGTCGAGGCATCAAGGTTGCCCTGGTAGTAGACGGGTTCGCCGGCCGTGGTGGTGAGCGTCACCGAGCCGTTGGTGTTGGTGAGCTCCTCGGAGGTCGAGAGGTTTTGGACCTTGGTATAGGTGCCGGGGTCGGTCACGGTCTCCTGCGTGGGGGCGTCAAAGTCATTCACCACGTAGACGCCGCTCTTCTTGCCCGTGGCGTCGGTTCTCGCGTAGACGACCTCGGTCTTTGCGCTCTGGGACTCGCCTGCCTGCGCGTTGGAATCCGGTTCGGTGGACTGTCCGTTCACCTCGTCTGCCAGCGCCTTTGTGGCGCCAAACGGCACGCACATCGTAACGCCCATGAGCGTGCCCATGGTCCCAACGAACGCCCTGCGTCCAAGCGAGGGGGCGCCCTTCTCGGCAACGCTCTTCTTCTTGTTCCTGGTGGTCATTGCTGTCACTCCAAACGTCTGGGGCGGGCGGTGCCCGTCGCGTGGTCGATGCATGTCTTGTCCGCCTCTAGGCTGCGGGCGTGGTGGTGGGGGAGTCCGGCAGGGAGCTCTTCTCCTTGCCCTCCTGGTAGAAGCCAATCTTGTAGCTGGTGTGGCGCACAAAGCCGTCAAGCAGCTGGAAGAGCAGCGGCAGCACGAAGAAGATCTCGACAACAGAGATGAACGCGCCACGGGCGATGAGCTCGCCCACCTGCTGGATCATGGGGCTGGAGACGGCCACGGTGATGCCGATGCAGGCCAGGATAAGGATCGAGCTGGAGGTGATGATGGGCTGTGCGGTCTTCTCCACAGACTGGAATGCCGCGTCCTTCTTGTTCATGCGCTTTCGGCGCGCCAGGTATTCCTCGGTGAAGATGATGGCGTAGTCTACGGCGGCGCCCAGCTGCACGGCATCGATCACGAGGAAGGCCACAAAGTTGATGGTGTCGCCGGTGAAGTACGGCACGGCTTCGTTGATCCAGATGGAGACCTCGATGGCGCTCACCAGGATGATGGGGATCGAGATGCTCTTGAACATCACGAGAAGCACGGCGCCAATGGCAAGGATCGAGGCCATCTTGACGGTGGTGTTGTCCGTCGTGGTGACGGACTTGATGTCCGCGTAGCTCACCGCGTTGCCGGCAAGCTTGTAGTTGTCGCCGTAGTGCTCCTGGCAGATGTTGCGCACGGTGGTTACCAGGTCAAAGGCACCCTTTGACTCGTCGGGGATGTTCGAGGTGAGCACAATGCGGCTCCAGCCGCTGTTGAGCAGCTGCTTTACCTGGCTCTCGTCCGCAAGCTCGTGCGGCAGGGCGGAGCCGGCAATGGTTGAGTACGAGAGCACGCTCTTGGTCGTGGGGAGGGCCTTGAGCTCGTCTACCAGGGCGTTTTCCTCGGCCCAGTTGCCTTCGGGAACCATGATGGCCCAGGTCTGGGACTCGCCAAACGCCTTGTTGATGATGTCGCCGTCAATCTTGACCTGCGAGTCCTGCGCGATGTTTGCCGCAGAGCCATACGTGAAGCTCACGGCACCAGAAGCCCTGAGGGCGGGCACGGCAAGCACAATGGCGATGATCAGCGCGGGCACCGCACCGGCGCGGCACACCTTTGCCATGCGGTTGAAGGACTTGAAGAACGGTGCGTGTGAGGTCTTCTCAACGGCGTTGCGCATGTTGTACAGCAGGCAGGGCATGAAGAGCGTGATCGAGAAGAACGAGCACACGATGCCCTTGGCCAGCGCAATGCCCATGTCGGCGCCAATGAGGAACTGCATGGCGGCCAGCGAGAGGAAGCCAAAGAACGTTACGGCCGCGGAGGAGAGGATGACGGGGAACGACTTGGTCATGGCCATGACCATGGCCTCAAACTGGCCGTCCGTCTTCTCACGGTAGCGTCCAAAGTTGGTTAGCAGCACGATGGAGTAGTCCATCGAGACGGCCAGCTGCAGCACGCTTGCTACCAGTTGCGTGATGGAGGAGATGGTGCCGCGGAAGATGTTGGTGCCCATATTGAGCGCTATGGCCACACCAATGGTGAGCAGCATCACAACGGGGTGCAGGTAGCTCGTGGTGTTGAGAAGTACCATCACAAACACCACGATGACGGCGATGGTCATGATCTTGGCCATGTCGGTGTTGATCGTCGCCATGTTGGCGGCGTCGGACACGGCCGAGCCGTCGATGGCCACGGTCTGCGCGCCGGGGAGCGCCTGCGCCATCGAGCGGATGGAGTCTATCTCGGCCTGGTCCACGTCGCTCGTGAAGACGCACTGGTAGAGGTAGCCATCGCCGTCGTACCACTCCTTGACGGTGTCTGCGTTTGCAACCTCGATGGGCTTGTCGAGGTCCACCTCGTCACCGAGCCAAGTGACCGAGGTGACGCCTGGCTGGTTCTTGAGCTGCTCGTCAAACGAGGCGGCGTCCACCTGCGAGATGCCCGTCACGTAGATGCGGGCGTTGGTGATGTCGTTGCCGTAGATCGCCTTCATGTCGCTGAGGTCCTGCGAGGACTTTGCGCTGGTAGGCAGGTAGTCGCTCATGTTGGCATCGATCTTCACCTGCGGGATGCACGCCACGCTCAGGCAGGTGAGAATCACAAAGATCGTGATGACCAGCTTTCTGTGGCGGAGCACCCCACGAAAAAAGCGTTCCATCTGCTTGCTGCTCCTTTCGGGTATAAATCACTCAGCTGTACGTTGTTAGACACTTGGTGAATTTCTACCCGAATTCAATTCTCATGAAGGGAACTGAGGAACTTCGGGTCATCATGGGACCCATTTCGTTTGGACTTGTACACTAACTTCGTCATCTGTTGCACTTTGGAGGAGGCACTTATGGCAGAGAAGGGCATGAACAGGAACGCGCAGCGCTCCATTCGCCTGCTCAAGGAGGCGTTCATGGAGCTGCTTGCCGAGAAGCCCTATGAGAGCATCACGGTCTCCGACGTGGCGCGCAAGGCGGATCTCAACCGTGGCACGTTCTACGCGCACTTCGACAACGTGGACGACCTCATGAGGTCCGTTATGGCCGACACGGCAGACACCATCTCGGAGTTTCTTTCAAAGGCGATAGAGGCGGGCTTTCTCGAGGACCCGCTGCCCGTGCTCACGCAGGTGGGCGACTACCTTGACCAGAACAGGGAGCTCACGTGCAAGCTCGTCGAGTCGAGAAGCGTGGAGCCCTTCCTTCTTGCGCTGGAGAACCGCTTCCGCGAGTGGGTGCAGCAGCGCATTCCGGCAAACACACCGCAGGAGAAGCGCGCGAGCGCCCTTCTCACCGACTACCTTGCCGGGGGTGTGCTGCACACGTATAGGTCATGGCTTGTGGGGGACTACCCCGGCGTTGAGATCGATGAGGTCAATAAGTACCTGAGCGACTTCGTGCGCTCAACGGGAATGTGCCTCGCGGACTTGAAGCTGGGTTAAACCGCGGGCGAGCCCCTAGCGGCCTTGGGGGCGTAAGCCCGGTACGCAGACGCGTTGCTCGCACCAACCCACGCCGCCGGCGACGCGGGCCACGTGGACGGGTGTTCGGTAGACCTGGCTGAGAACCGCGTCGGTAAGAACGCTGTCTGGTGTTCCCTCGGCCGTAACCAGGCCATTCTCCACGAGCACAACCCTGTCGGCAAAGGCAAGCGCGTGGTCCGGGTCGTGTGTGACCATCAGCACCGCCATGCCGTCGCGTGCCAGCTCCCGAGCCTGCGTGAGCACGTGAAGCTGGTTGCCAAAGTCGAGACTTGCCGTGGGTTCGTCCATCACCAGCACGCGCGGTTCTTGAGCGAGGGCGCGCGATGAGCACGAGCTGGCGCTGCCCGCCGGAAAGCTGCGTGAACGGTCGCTCGGCGATGCCCAGGATGCCCATGCGCGCCATGGCGTTGCGGGCGGCCTTCTCGTCCCGTGTCCCCGGGACCTGCGAGCCCCGCAGGTGCGGGGTGCGCCCGAGCATGACCACGTCCTGCACGAGGTAGGGAAAGGGCGGCTCGCTTGCCTGCGGCACGTAGGCAAAGATGCGCGCTCGCGCAAGGTCAGAGAGGCCCAGCGTGGAGGCGCCTTCTACCAGGACGTCTCCCTCTGTTGGGGCGACTAGGCCCAGAATCGCGCGGAGTGTGGTGGTCTTGCCACTGCCGTTTGCGCCCAGGATGCACGCCAGCTCGCCCGCGTGCGCCACGTCGCCGAAGGCAAAGTCGCAGCCGCGCTGGCGGCAGAAGGCGCCCGCCGTGCGCGGCGCGGCGTCGAGCAGGGGCGCGCCGGGGTCCTTCTCGTCCAGCGTTGGCGCCTTGGGGAAGTGAACCCCTTCGATGGGAATCACAGAGTCGAAGCCCGCCGGCATGGCCGTCCCGGTGTTTGCCCAGCCAAAGTCCCGGCCAGGCCTCCAAAGAGAGGTGTCCGGTATGCCGTCCACGAAGTCCGCAGAGCGCACGGCAATGCCGTCCATCTGGGCGCACGTGGCGTTGGGTACGTCGGTAGCCGCCCGACAGTCTGCGGCGCAGACGCGCCCCCATGCGTCGCGAATGCCCACGAGTTCCGTTGCGGATGCGGTGCCCATATGCGTGAGCAGCGCATCGATGGCCTGCTCCCTTGTGAGTGTGACGTGTGCGGAGTGGTCCCTCATGGCCTTTCTCCCCTCGTGCGGCGGCTGGGAAGTCTGGCCGCCGTTTAGTAGGCCCGCCGCTGGTTGCGGGCAAGCATGTAGACAAAGAGCGGCGCGCCGACAAGTGCGGTGAGCACGCCAACGGGAAGCTCGCCCGGCACCAGGACGCGCGCCACGTCGTCGACGGCAAGCATGAAGCAGGCGTCGGTGAGAAGGCACGCGGGAATGAGCGAGCGGTAGTCCGGACCGGTCGCAAGCCTCACGATGTGGGGAATCACGAGGCCCACCCAGCCGATGACGCCGCAGAAGCACACCGAGACGGCCGTCATGAGCGTGGAGGCACCAATCACCAACAGGCGGCAGCGACGCACGTCGACGCCGAGCGAGCGCGCCTCCTCGTCGCCAAACGAGAGCGCGTTGAGACGCCAGCGAAGTGCCAGCAGCGTGACGGAGCCAACCGCCAGCACGCCTGCCATGATGAGCACGTTCAGCGCGTTGCCGGACCTCGCGAAACTGCCCATGAGTCAGTAGGTGATGGCAGGCAGCGTGTTGTCGGGATCGGCGATGTACTTCACCAGCGAGAGAACCGCCTGGCCAAGCGAGCCAATGACCACGCCCGAGAGGATCATCACCAGCGTCGCGTCGGCGGACCTTCTCGTTGCCACGTGGGAGACGAGAAGTACCAGCGCCACGGCGCCAATGCCAAACGCGAAGGACATCGCGTGCACCACCACGGTGGGGAAACCCCAGAGGAGCCCCAGCGCAACGCCCACGCTTGCGGCATTGCTCACGCCCAGGATGTCCGGGCTCACCATGGGATTTCGAAATATGCCCTGGTAGGCGGCACCGGACACAGCAAGCGCTGCTCCCACGGCGCAGGCTAGAAGCACGCGAGGGATGCGGATGGAGAAGAGCACCGCCACAGAGCGCGAGGTCTCGGCGTCCGCGATGGAGCCGGCAACAAACGCCCGTATCGTCGAGAGGAGCTGCTCGGCCGTCATGCTGTAGGTGCCCACGGTAAACGAGACAAACGCGAGGACTACCAGGAGCGCGGCGAGGCAGGCAACGGCCACGCGCCTGCCCGCCGGCCCCAACTCCCCGCTCGCCGGTCATCATAACAATACCTAACGCTTTGGGGGGACGGGACGTTTGGCGAGCGGCTTGGACCGCCGTTCGGCACGTGGGCGGCAATGGCGTTTGGCTCACCGGCCGCAATGGCGCAAAATGGAGGCATCGGGAACGCGAGACGGAGGCAACATGGAGACCAAGGACTTCACCCTGCACCGCGATGGTGTCGACGGAGATTTTGACGTGACGCTGTACGGCACTGCCGGCCGGCCGGTTATCGTGTTTCCGGAGGGCAATTCCTCATGCGCAAGCTGGGAGGATGGCGGTATGGTCGACGCGCTGGCCGGGCTCATTGACGCCGGGCGCGTGCGGCTCTTCTGCGTGGACTCCGCCGACGGGGCCAGCTGGTATGCGGGCTTTGCTCCCACCGACTACCGACTTGCGAGCCTTGGCGGTTACTTCGACCTGGTCGAGAACGAGCTTGTCCAGCTGGTGAGCGACGAGGCGCCAGGCGCCGGGGCCCCCATTGTCGCCGGCGCGGGAATCGGTGCCCTCAACGCGACCATCGCCATGCTGCGTCGACCCAAACTCTATGGCGGACTCCTCGCGCTCTCTGGCACCTATGACGCCGCGTGGGTGGTGGGCGACGCCATGAACGACGGATGGCGTGCTTTCTCGCCCGTTGACCTCGCGCGGGGACTTGGCGACAATCCGCTTCTGGTAGAGGGGCTGTCCGGCTCTCAGCTTGCGTTTGTGTGCGGGACGGGTGCTGGCGAGGAGGGCGGCGAGACCCAGCGCACGCTTCAGGGCGAGCTCGCGTCTGCTGGCGTTGCCGCCACGTTTGAGTACTGGGGTGCCGACGTTGACCATAGCTGGGGCTGGTGGCAGGAGGAAGCTCGTCAGCTGCTTCCGTGCCTGGTCGAGGAGGGCGGGCTGCAGCGCAGACACGCTGCCTCTGTTGTGGGAGATGCGCGGGCAGCTGCTCAGAGCGCCAGCGCGGCTTTTGCTGATGCAGGAAAGAGGCTTGAGCAGGCCAAGGAGCACCTCGCCAAGGCGCGCGACGTGCTTGCTGCCGCCGAGGAGCGCACCAAGGCAGAGCAGCAGTCCGTTGCCGAGCACGAAAGCGAGGCCGAGCGTCTCTCGGCGCTTGCGCGGGATGCGTGGGCCGAGAAGGACCGCATTGCCGCGTTGCTCGAGGATGCCATCCGCAAGGGCAACGAGGCCCAGGTGGAAGCCGACAAGGCGGCCGCCGAGCTTGCCTCGGCGCAGTGGATTGCCGGTGAGGCCGAGGCGGCGGTAGCCAGTGCGAAGTCCGAGTGTGTCGCGGCTGAGAGCGATGTTGCGCAGGCAAAGGAGGCTGTCGAGGCAACGCGCGAGCGCGAGGCAGCGGCAAAGGCCAAGCTGCAATCCGTGCTTGACGAGGCGGCAGCAAAGCCTGCGGCAGCGAAGCCCGCGTCAGCGAAGAAGCCGGCGACAAGGAAGAAGCCTGCGGCAGCGAAGAAGCCCACAACCGGCACCAAGCGCACTTCTCGCACGCGCAAGTCCTCCGGTGGCCAAGGGTCCTCGCGCTAGGTAACAACAGTGACGCGTGCTCTCTCCGTTTAACCCTTCCTACATGGCGAAATCCGGCGTCGAAGGGTGGGGTGCCGCATTTATCGGACGGTTAGAGGACCCTAACCGTCCGATAAATACCTAACCGTCCAAAATCTCGGAGTTCTTATCGCAATGTGTGCAATTTGGTATTCAAGCGACTGAAAAGCCCAGTTTGCTACTATCTGCCGCCATCAAATCGTACACATTCAGAACCCCGCCACGCTGCACCCAAAAATGCTGCAGCTGTATCCCTACGGCAGCGAGTCAAACGTGCGTGCGTACTGGGCGAACAGCCGGTCGAAGAAGTACGTGACCCCAAAGGTGGCATAGATTCGGTGGAGCGACGAGCCCTCACTTGCGTCCCTACCAAATGCCAGCACGTCATCGAAGACGGCGTGCAGCGCCGCATCCTCGCTGGCCGTCACGATGACCTTGTAGGCGCGGCACCGCCCGATGACCGCTCGCTGCCTGCGGGCAAAAACGAAGGGGCAGCTTCAGGCTGTCACGTGTTCATTTCAGGCCCGTATCCCTACAGTTCCTGCCAGTGTGGTTGGGATGTATTGGCCTTCTTTATAACCTTTCCCAAAGCAATATATACGCGTTTTTCGAGGTAGACCAAGTCGTGTGGTGCTGGTTGCCCGGATGGCTTTCATGTCATCGCAGTGCTGCGGTTGTTCCCGAAACGCGTTTACCCACTGACAAGGAGGGAGAAGAAGCGTGAAGATGGGAAAGGGCAGAGCGGAGAAGAATATAGTCTTACCGGCTTCGAAGCCCAAGGGAAAGAGGAGGGGAAAAGTCTCAGTCGTTCTCGGTGGGGCGTTTCTTGTTCTTGCGGCTTTGGTATTCGTGGGTACGAGCATGTTCTCTGGTGTGCTCGACGCCTATGTTGGTCGCGGGCAAATGACAGTTTCGCACAAGCCAGGCTCCGAGAACTGGGATACCGCCTACTACAAGAATGACTATGCCTCTGGGGATGAGGCGACAAGTGCGGCACGTGAAGTTACCCGAAAGATTGCTGAGGAGGGTATCACACTCCTCAAAAACAATGATGGTACGCTGCCCATCAAGGGCGACAGCCCAAAGGTAACCCTGCTTGGTCGTCGAAGCGTAGACACCATTATTGGCGGTACGGGGTCTGGTTCCGGCGACGCTTCGCAGGCAACGAGTTTGGTTGATGCTCTCACAAACGAGGGCTTCCAGGTGAACACCACCGTTACCGACATGTATTCGGCCAATCTCGACAGCGTTCCGACGGCAAATAACCAGATGGATGACCCGTCAAAGCAGACTTATTACATTGGCGAGTTTCCCCAGTCCTATTATTCGGGAGAGGTTCTTTCGAGCTTCGCTGACTACAACGACGCAGCGATTGTGGTTCTAGGTCGTCAGGGTGGCGAAGGCGTTGATTTCTCTACGAATCTTAAATCCACGCTTGACGGGTCAACTGCCATGGACTCTTCGATAGCTGAGGTAGCTAACTACGAAGACGGACAGCACCAGCTTGAGCTTAGCAAGGAAGAAATAGATCTTATCCAGCTTGCTGAGTCCCACTTTGACAAGGTGGTTGTGGTTATCAACTCAGCAAATGTTATGGAATTGGGAGACCTTCAGAATGACCCCCGGATCTCTGCAATTGTGTGGATGAGCTACCCCGGTTCGACGGGAACCGAGGCTCTGGCCGAAATTCTCAAGGGCGAGATCAACCCCTCTGGGCATACTGTTGATACTTGGGCCGCTGACCTTACTGCTGATCCAACGTTTCCTAACACCAACTCTCGCAAGTACAGTAACGTAGACAAGAGCAATGCTCTTGGCGATGCCTATACCGTTGACTATGAGGAAGGCATTTACGTTGGCTACAGGTACTACGAGACCGCTTACGCCGACGGGGCAATTGATTATGACTCAGCAGTTGTGTATCCCTTTGGATATGGGCTCTCGTATACTACGTTTGACCAGGAGCTAAAGTCCTGTGATGTTTCCGATGGGAAAGTGAACGCCACGGTGACAGTTACCAACACTGGTGATGTTGCCGGACGTGACGCCGTTCAGGTGTATTACTCTGCTCCATATGACGGCACGGTTGAGAAGAGCGCCGTGGTGCTTGGCGGATTCGGAAAGACAAAGCTCCTCGAGCCCGGCGAATCCGAGGACGTTACGGTCAGCTGGAATGTGGACGAAATGGCCTCTTATGACTATAAGGATGCTGGCTGCTATGTCCTGGACGCTGGAGATTACGTTATCAGCGTGCGCAAGAATGCTCACGAGGTCTATGGTGAGAACTGCACCTATACGTACAACGTCCCCGAGAAAGTTATTTACGACTCCTCGAATCCTCGTCCTACTGAGATAGAGGACCAAACCGGTGACGCTGTCAACATGAGCGAGGACTATAAGTCATCGCACGAGGTTGTTGCAGCTACAAATCGTTTTGACAACGTAAGCTCGCATTTTGTGGACTACAGTAACCCTAAAGAAGGTAAGGCTGTAAACCTCACGCGCTCCAATTTCTCTGGCTCTTGGCCAACTTCACCGACGGCAGCAGATCTTACTGCTTCCGATGAGGTCATCAGCGCATTTGGCAAGTACACTCCTGATTACTACGACTCATCGGATTCCAAGCCAACGACTGAAGCCTCCAATGGACTCTCTGTGGTGGGCATGCGTGGTCTTACCTATGACGATCCCAAATGGGATGAGTTGCTTGATCAGCTGAGCGTCAAGGATATGGTGGCATATATCTCCGGTGGCAACCAGGGTACTCCCGCAATAGCCAGCGTGAATCTCCCCGCATCAAAAGCAACCGATGGACCTGCCGGCCTTAAGCAGTATGGTGGCGTGGGAATGTCGACTACCGGTAACTTTAACTGCTCCTCTACCCTTACAGCTGCCACCTTCAATGTTGAGCTCGCCCAGGAATATGGCGTTGCAGTTGGCAATGAGGCGCTTGCTGGCTCGGAGAACGGCTGGTATGCCCCTGGCTGCAATATTCATCGCAGCGCATTCTCGGGGCGCAATTTCGAGTACTACTCCGAAGACCCAGTGCTTTCCGGCACTATCTGTGCTGGCACCATCCAGGGGGCTGCGACGAAGGGCGTCACCTGCTACATGAAGCACTTTGCGCTAAATGACGAAGAGCTTCACCGCACCAACAATGGCTTTTGTGTTTGGGCAAACGAGCAAGCAATGCGAGAGATTTATCTTAAGGCATTCCAAATTGCTGTGGAGATGCCTGTGGTTGAAGAGAGCTATCTTGACGAGCAGGGCAATACCCAGACTAAGACTATCCGTGCAACTACGGGAATAATGAGCTCCTTTAACCGCATTGGTGACACGTGGACTGGCGGTTGCGACGAACTTCTGAAGGGTGTTCTACGCGACGAATGGGGATTTGAGGGCACCGTTATTACCGACTACAACTCCTCCGATTTCATGAACATGGAGGAAGGTGTCTCGTCAGGAAACGATCTCATGCTGGCAAACACGGCCACCCTCCCTTCAAAGTTCAAGGATCAGTCTAACCCCTCGTCCATCAAGGCTATGAGGGCAGCAATGAAAAATTGCCTGTATACCCAGGCAAACTCAAACACCGTCAACGAAACCTCAGCGGGCGACCAGATTGTCTACGCGCTCTCGACTTGGCAAATTGCTGCATATGTTGTTGAGGCAGTCCTTGGTGTTTCCGGTATCGCCCTCGTTGCTCACGGCATTCTTTCACGCAGAAAGAACAAGACCGAGGCAAAGGCTAAGTAGGTATCTCACCCAGTGGTTTCCCTGTGATTTTGAGGGAGGTGTGGGAGGCGATTGGGAATCCGGTTGGGTTTAGCTCTGCATGATGAATCATGTTTCAACGATTGATTGGAAGAGAAAAATGAAGTTTGGAAAGAAGCTTGCGCCAGTCGTCCTCGCCGGTGTCCTTGCTGCTTCAGTTGGTCTCGCTGGTTGCTCGAACAGCTCTGGCCCATCCTATACCACCTACACTGCCAACTCTGCTCAGCAAACCCCAGGCTATGAGGGTGACTGCTGGGATGCGTTTGTCGACCAGCTTATTCTTAACTCGGACGGAACCTACACTATGGTCGACGGCGACTACATCGTCCAGCAGTCGGGTGTAGTTGTTATGTACACCACCGTAAACTACCAAGGCACATACAAGGCTGGTGATAAGGATTCAGATGGCATCCAGAAGGTGACTCTGTCCGCTCCAACCGAGGGCACTGAGGTTGCGGCTGGCTCGCCCACCACTTCGAAGGATGATCCATCGATCCTCGAGGATTACGGGGAGCAGACCGTGAGTGTCAATACGACGAACGGCACCTTCACCTACGACGAGTAGGACAAGTAGGCTCGGGGGGTCCGGGGGCGATGTCGCAGGTCGGCATCGCCCCCCTGTGCGTTGTGCATGGGAGACATGGCGTACTGCAGCGGGGGGGAGGAGTAAGGAGACATGCTGAGGATTGCGATTATCGAGGATGAACAGGACTCCATAAGGCGACTGCAGGACGTTCTTGAGCGCTATGGTGAAGATGCGTCATTGGAGTTTGACGTGCGCATGTTTGCGAATCCGATTCGCTTCCTGGACGGATACCGTGCGGATTATGACATTGTGTTTCTCGACATCGACATGCCTGGGATGAACGGTATGGATGCGGCACGGGAATTGCGCAAGATGGACGAGGAGGTTGCCCTGGTTTTTGTGACCAACTTGGCACGCTTCGCCGCAAACGGCTATGAAGTAAATGCCTTGGATTTCATCGTTAAGCCTGTTGAGTACGACCTGTTCAAGGTGAAGCTCGATAGGGTACTACGCTTTGTCGAACGAGATCGGGTGCGCAAGGTGATGGTGAAGACCAGCGACGGGATTCGTATAGTTCGTCTGGAGTCTCTCAGGTTTGTCGAGGTCTCGGCCCACTATTTGTTTTTCCATACCGATGACGGCATTTTCAAGGCGCGGGGCTCGCTCAAGGAAGTGGAGAGTCAACTCTCAGATGCTTCCTTTGTGCTTTGCAACAAGTGCTACCTAATCAATCTCGCTCGTGTCCAGGCAATGGGGAAGCAAGACATTAATGTTGGTGGAGAGGTCATTCAGGTGAGCAGATTAAAGCGAAACGAGGTCCTAGCAGCGCTTAATGACTATTACGGCGGACGGCATTTAAACTCATAGGAGGACGCAATGCAGGTATTCACCGGCATCGCAATCATGCTCGGTGCGCTGTTGTATTGCAGGGGTCTCGAGCATAAATCGCATTATGTAGTGCGTTTCGTTGGATCTATGGTGGTCGTGCTAGTGATCTCCTTTGTCATCGAGAGAGTGCTACGGCAGATCGATACAGGTGCGCCCATCACATACACCCTTCTTGCTGGACTGATTGGCTATACCATCCTCTCGATAGTCGCGATGCTACCGCTATTTGTATGCTACATGGCTCCTGCGCATACGTTATGGTTTGTCGGAATAGCTGGCTTTACGACAAAGAGCCTTGCATCATGTCTCAACCTCGGAGTATCGCTCCTGAACCCGGAGGTGCTCAATGTGGCAATTTCTGCAGGGATGAGTGAGAATCACTTTCCCGTTGGGTTTGCGATGCTAAACCTCTTGGGTTCATTTCTGCTTGTCTATGCAATTTGCTATCGGACATTTGCCCATCATTTCCAGGTGAATGGGACAGAAATCGTGAAACGGTCATCAATACGCTTTCTAATCATATGTTCTCTAGCGATTAACGTCTGGGCAGACATCGTCTGGGGGGTCCTTGTACATTCCGAGGGGATTATCGGAGATATGGTGTACTGTGCGCTCATTATCTTGTCCGACATTCTGCTGCTCCTTCTTCTTTTTGGAATGTTTTCCGAGAGTCAAACCGAGCGTGAGCTTGAGGTGGTTCGGACGCTCTGGGACCAGGCTTGTCAACAGTACGAGCTCGAACGGACAACCATCGAGGCTATCAACTGCAAGTGCCATGATCTCAAACACCGGTTGCTCCAGGTTCAGTCAAGAAATGACGGAGCGGTTGACTTGTCGGATATCGCTGACAGCGTTGCAATCTATGATTCGTCGATTAACACTGGCTCCGAACCATTGGATGTTGTCCTGACCTCAAAGAGTCTCTATTGTCAGCACAACTGCATCCAACTTGCTTGCATTGCCGATGGATCCTGTCTCTCGTTCATGGACGTTTCCGACCTATATGTCCTCTTTGGCAACCTCCTCGATAACGCTATTGAAGCCGCGTTAGGTGTAGATGACCTTGGAAGACGCTATGTGCGAGTGAGCGTAAACCGGCATGGTTGCATGGTTTATATCGAGGTGGAGAATTGCTTCAATGGACAAGTGAGCTTTTCAAATGACCTACCTGTGACAACTAAGGCTGACAAGTCGAACCATGGGTACGGTACCCTCTCCATCACTCAGATCGTTCAGAAGTACGATGGCTCACTGAGCTTCTTGGCAAAAGACGGTGTCTTTACGGTATCAATGGTTATTCCGGTGCAGTCCGCCCCATCATCGCGTGCATGAAACACGACAGTTCGTGCCATGTGGATTGTCGTCCTTCCCCTCTCGGAAATACAGTCGTGTTATTGGCTGGGAAACGGTTTTCATAGATTGGAGAGAGGGCATGTTTGATGGCGTGAGCAGGAGGGGCTTTCTCAAATTAAGTGGGGCTGCGGCAATTGCGGGAATCGGGGCGACACTCTCTGGGTGTGGCGGAGGACAAGCCCAGAGCAAGATGCCGGAAGCCTCTTCGGCAGGCGCGGAGGCTTCCACCGAGAAGACGAGCTACAGCTTCGATGGCAATGACTTTGTCATGAAGCTTAAAAATGGCGAGAAGCTCTATACGGAGTGCGACCAAAAGGGTACGGTCGAGGAGATTTACTACGACACTCACGCCTATGCCGTCGAGAAGATTACTGGCGAGTCGAATATCCCCATGCAAAAGCGCATGTTTGCCTACCTTCCATATGGATATGACCCCTCAAAGCAATACAACGTGCTTTACCTCATGCATGGGGGTGGGGAGTCCGAGATATATTGGCTCACGTCCCAGGATGGCAAGCCAGGCCAGTCAACCTGCAACCTGCTTGATAACCTCGTGAAGGAAGGCAAGTGTGCCGACACCATTGTGGTGTCTCCTACGTTCAATGCTACTCCCGAAGGCTACGAGGACGTCGTCGCTGATTATTTGGGATATGACAAGGACGGTGGGAAGCCCTCGGGAGATTCGGAGCCTAAGGAGGGCGATCCAGAGATTGCTTTTCAGGTCGCTTTTGCTGATGAGCTGAGAAATGAGGTCATTCCCACGATTGAGTCCAGGTACTCAACATTTGCCGGTGGGGATGTAAGCGATGAGAACCTCGTGGCGACTAGGGATCACCGTGGGTTTGCAGGCTTTTCGATGGGTTCTTGCACGACGTTTCATGCCGGAATCATGCATAACCTTGACTGCATAGGTTACTTTGGCAATTTTTCGGGAGGCCTAGCCGATTCGGATGAGCTTGCCGGAGCGATTCTGCAGACTTTCTCGCCCTATGATTTGAAGTTCTGGTACAACGGCAATGGCTCTGCTGACATTGCTCACGACGAGCACAAAGGACTCCTTGACGCTACTCTTCCTAAGCTGGGCGACAAGGTAAAAGACGCCGAGAACTACGCATGGGTGGAGTTCAAGGGCGGAACGCACTCCTTCAACTGTTGGATTCTCCATCTGTACAACTGCATGCTTGTGTTCTTCAAGAAATAGGTGATTGTTTTGATGAGCAATGTGTTCTCTCGTCGTACGTTCCTTGCGGGTCTTGGCGCTACGTCAACGGCAGCATTACTTGCTGGATGTGGAAGTAGCCAGCAACCCCAGACGGATTCTTCGTCTACTACAGCGGATGAATCTGCTGGGAAAAGTGAGGGTTCAAGTGGCGAACAAACTGATTACAAGTACGACTTTGTCACTAAATTAAAGAAGTCCGAGAAGCTCTATGCGGATGCAAGCGCAACGCCCGGTAGCGTTGAGAGCATGACGTATACCTGCCCTTCGTATACGATTGAGGCAGTGGACGGCATAACCGGGACCTCGGTTAATAAAACGCTCTACGTTTACCTTCCCAACGGGTACGATTCCTCCAAGCAGTATGACATTATGTATCTCCTGCATGGCACTGGCGATAACGAAGGGTATTGGCTTACTAGCGACGGCCTCAACAAAGGCGCGAGTACGTGCAATCTCTTGGATATGATGCACGACAAGGCACTATGCCCGGATACGATCATTGTCACTCCCTGTTATTACTCAATTCCTGATGGCTATACCATCAATACTGCTCTCGAGGGTGGAGATGACCCTTATGCCGACGAATGGCCCATGTATTTCTGGCAGGAACTGAGAAATGACATTATCCCCTTGGTTGAGGCAAAGTATTCGACCTACGCTGGTGGCGACGTATCCGAGGACAGCTTGAGAGCTTCACGCAATCATCGTGCGTTCTCCGGTCTTTCTAGGGGTTCGATGACCTCAATCAATTCCGCTATGATGCACTGCCTTGACTATTTCTCCTGGATCGGTTCCTACTCTGGCGCTTGGGCAGATTTCGACACTTTCAAGTCAACACTGGACGGGGAGTATGCCGACTATCCCGTAAAGTTCTGGTACAACGGCAACGGGACTGCGGATTTCTCTCTCGACAATCATCAGGAGTTTGTTGGGAAAGCCCTGGAGCAAATGCCTGATCGTTTCAGAGACGGTGATAACTACGCATGGGTGTGCTTTGACGGTGGAACACATTCATATAATTGCTGGATTCTTGATCTGTACAACTCCTTGCTGGCTTTTTTCCAGTGATTTGATGTGAGCGTATTTGCTTTCCCCTTTTCCAGTAGCATGTCCCTTCCCCCCCGGCCCCCATCGCTACGATGGGGGCCACCCTATTTCTAGGGGCAATTGCCACGTAGCACTTGGAGCTTGCGCGGCCTTTTCAACTTCACGCAACAGCGCTGTATCCCTACAGCAGCGGGTCAAACGCGCGTGCGTACTGGGCGAACAGCCGGTCGAAGAAGTACGTGACCCCAAAGGTGGCATAGATTCGGTGGAGCGACGAGCCCTCACTTGCGTCCCTACCAAATGCCAGCACGTCATCGAAGATGGCGTGCAGCGCCGCATCCTCGCTGGCCGTCACGATGACCTTGTAGGCGTGGCACCGTTCAATGACCGAGCGCTGCCTGCGGGCGAAGCCGTTCGAAGTGGTCACAACAATGAGCAGGTCGTTGGGGGTGAGGGCGTCGAGCAGCGCAGTGCTGGGCGAATCTTCGGGAACCAGGTGGACGGTCTTGTCCTCCACAAGCATGGCTTGCTGAAACTCGCGCAGAGCCAGCGTCGATGACTCCGTCGAGAAGACCACGATGCGTCCGCACGTATTGAGCGAGTTCACGATTGGGAGCAGCCCGCCTCTGGCGACAAGCCCATCTATCTCGGTATATATGGCGTCGAGGTCCCTATGCAGGTTGCGGTGCTCGTCCCTCTCGGCCCACGCGTAGACAAGGTAGTGACGGCGCAGGGCGTTGAACTCGTCGTCGGAGAGTTCGCCCGCCTCCTTGATGTGGAAGCCAATCTCGCTCATGCTACCTCCCGCTGGCTGGGTCCCGATCTATCTAGACGAGAACAGTCTACGCAAGGAATGCGCAGTTCATACCCGCTTGCCCGAATGACCCCGCGAGCGTAGTTCGCGCTGCCGGGGCGTGCCGGAAAAGGCTGCAGTGCAATGCGGCCACGTCAATCCAAAGCCCCATGAGGGACTCAATTATTGAACGAAAATTCTTGCAAGAATTACATTCACCCAGTTGAGAGAAACGAATCACGGAAAATCGCGCAATAATTGAGAAGAAATAGCATCGCGCCTGGCCTCCAAGGCCCTGGCCAGCCGCGCCCACCGGGCAGCCGGGCCCACCCTGCCGGCAGCGCCCTTCTCGGCCCCTATAGGACCATGTCTACCTCCACAATCTGGGGGTCCTTGAGTCGCTGGATTCCACGCTGATCGCGCTCGACCTGCTTGCGCGCATAGCTGCGCCCCTGTTCCCAGGGGAGAAGCGACCAGACGAGCGTTTGCCTTCGCTCGCATACGGCTCGCGACGCAAGAGCGCGCCGGCTTTCGGTCATGTCTTTGCCGGAGAGAAGCTCAATTGTTCGGAGCACCTCGAGCATCAGGGCGTCGAGCCCGCCCTTCCGGTAGAGGTCCTCGCTCGTAGCCGGAAGAACCACAAGCCCCTGAGCAGCCAATTCCCTGTTCCGATGCAGGTCATCAAGGACCTTCTCGCGCACTGCTCGGCGCGTGCTTTCAAGGATGTCTGCCGCTGCCTTGTCATTTGGTGCCAATGCGCACGCCTGCGCCGCCTCGATGACGCTGTCTAGGTCAAGGTGGTAGAAGCTGTCGTAATTGATTCCGACGCAGGTCCCAGGGACGAGGATGTCCGGCACGCGCGACGTACTGGCCCCGGAGCGAGTCAGTTCGTCCACTGCGGTCTGGCGGTCGTTGAGCACGAGTCGTCCCATGCCGTATCCTAGGTACTCAAGCGGCAGGGCCATAAGGGCCGCGATAACCGCCTCCGCAGGGGACCAGGCGTTGTTTGCTACGTATCCAATGACTCTCCTGGATTGGGCAACGCCTGCATTACCCCCGCACTGAGAGAGGAACCGCTCGATCTTCTCGACGCTTGTTGCAGGGGGAATGCCGTAGGCAATGGCGCCCCCGCGAGGGTCTGAGGGGCTTCTTGAGAAGCTTCCGGTTAGTTCGTAGCCGAGAAGTGCCTGGACTTCTGGCTGCATAACGGTGCCCATCTCCACAAAGACGAGCTCGGGCGAGGCAACGCGAAGGCCGTTTCCTGCGTCCATGTACGCGTTCTTGGGGAGCGAGGCGGTGTGAATGATTGACGAGAAGGCCTTGGAGCGGATGCGGGCGCGTTCGCTTGATACGGCGACCTCAATGGGACGGTTTCCCAGCGCGCCACGCGCTAATCCTAGGTTGGAGAGGTCAATGCAGCTTGCGCTCCACCGCCGCCTGCCCTCTGGGAGTTCCGGGGCGGCGATGCCGGTTCTTCTCAGCGATGTAATGCCTCCCTGTATGCCGGGAGCCATGCCGCAACGGATGGACCTGATGGTCGCAAGTGCGCTGAGGCGATCAAGCGTAAGGTTCATGGGTATCTCCAGCCTGTTTGGCAGAAATTATTGCGCGTTATTCCTAGGTTAGATGAAGTTTCACCAGGTAAGAACTGTATATCAAGCAATTTCGCGCAATAATTCGGCGGTTGAAGGGGACCGGGTAGAACCGGCGGCGAGAAGCGAGAAGGACCGGGTGCGGGCCGCCGACGAGAGGCGAGAGCTGCGGCGGCCATTCCGCGCGCTACCATGAGACCAACGCAGCACCGGCAGTCGGGTGCCTGTTTGCACGAGAAGGGAATCAGCATGTACAACTTCACGTTCCATGTTCCCACCACCATCCATTTTGGAAAGGGCCAGATCTCGCATCTTGCCGAGCTTGCCCAGTACGGTAAGAAAGTCCTGCTCTGCTATGGTGGCGGCTCGATCAAGCGCAACGGTATCTACGATGAGGCGCTGCGCATTCTCGGCCAGGCTGGCGTGGAGGTTGAGGAGCTCTCCGGAGTCGAGCCCAACCCGCGCATCCAGACCGTCCGCCGCGGCGTCGAGACGTGCAAGGCGTCGGGCGTTGACATGGTCCTCGCCATCGGCGGCGGCTCCACGATTGACTGCGCCAAGGTGGTCGCTGCTGGCGCCCGCTATGATGGCGACCCCTGGGACCTGGTCATTCATCCCGAGAAGATCACAGATGCGCTCCCCATCTTCTCGGTCCTCACGCTCTCCGCGACTGGCTCCGAGATGGACCCCTTTGCGGTGATTTCGGACATGACCAAGAACGAGAAGTGGGGCACCGCCGCCGAGTGCATGAAGCCCACGATGTCCGTTCTCGACCCCACCTACACCTTCACCGTCTCGCGCCGCCAGACGGCAGCGGGTACGGCGGACATGATGAGCCACACCTTCGAGAACTACTTCACCATGGAGCCGGGCGCCTATGTACAGCAGCGTATGGCCGAGGGACTTCTTCGCACGATGATTCACTACGGCCCCGTCGCGCTCGAGGAGCCGGACAACTACGAGGCTTGCGCAAACCTCATGTGGGCTGCCTCACATGCCATTAACGGCCTGGTAGAGGCCGGTGCCGCCAATGCCTGGTGCGTGCACCCCATGGAGCATGAGCTCTCTGCCTTCTACGACATCACCCACGGCGAGGGCCTGGCCATCCTTACCCCGGCCTGGATGGAGCACGTGCTCTCCGTCAAGACGGCGCCCATGTTCGCGACGTACGGCCGCAACGTTTGGGGTCTCCAGGGCACCGATGACATGTCCGTGGCACGCGACGCCATCGCCAAGACGCGCGAGTTCTTCTTTGTCACCATGGGCATGCCCGCCAACCTGCGTGCGGTTGGCATCGATGATGAGAAGAACTTCCGTGTGATGGCCGAGAAAGCCGCTACTGGCAGCAAGGGCAGCTTCGTGCCCCTTACGGCCGACGATATCGTGGAGATTTACCGCGCGGCTCTGTAGCGCCAGCGTGACAAGCACCGTAGGCAAGCGCCCCTCTCGGCACCTGGCCGCGAGGGGCGCGTTGCGTCGAGAAGCGCTGTCGCCGGAGCTGTTGAGAACGATGAGGGTCGAGGGTGCGGTGTGTCTCTTGCCCATCAAGCGGATACACCCCATATGCTGCTCGTTTGTCAATATGCTCCTGATCATGGTACGTCATACTCCCGATTATGGTGCCTATCGGTTCCCGATTATGGTTCTATCAACTCCTGATTATGGTACTGTTCACTTATCGATTGTGGGGTTTTGATTGGAGAACTACGGTGATACAGCGAGACATTGCGTCGTGGACAAGAAAGAACGCTGACTGGTTTCCTGTGGTCTCTATTACGGGCCCGAGGCAGAGTGGCAAATCGACCCTAGTCAAAGCCGTGTTTCCCGAGTACCAGTATGAGAATCTCGAAGATCCCGGCGTATTGGCAATGGCGCTCGATGACCCGGTTGGATTTATCCGCCACAGGCCACAGAAGCTCATTATTGACGAGGCCCAGCTTGCACCGGAGCTATTCAACGTAATTCAGGTGGTTTCTGACGAGGTGGGCACGCCGGGGCAGTATGTGCTCTCGGGTTCGCAAAACTTTATGCTGCTTAAACAGATTACTCAGTCTCTTGCGGGAAGGGTTGGTCTGCTCAAGCTCATGCCCCTCTCGTATAGGGAGGCGCATGGAGCGGTATCTGAGCTAGGGGTGGAGGACTTTGTCATTCGTGGTGGGTACCCACGCTTATATGATGTGGACATCCCACCTGAGGTCTACTACGAGAACTACCTGAGCACCTACATAACGCGTGACGCATCCGGGTATGTTGATCCAAGCAACTTGAGCGTCTTTAGAAACTTCATAGCGGCTTGCGCAGAGGGGTGCGCCAACCTCCTTAACCTCACCAGCCTTGCCAATGACGTGGGAATAAGTCCAAAGACTGCAAGGTCGTGGCTATCGCTTTTGGAATCAAGTTACGTGGTGCAGCTCCTCCAGCCATACCACGCCAACCTCCGGAAGCGGCTCACAAAGACCCCAAAGCTCTTCTTCTATGACACGGGGCTTCTCTGCCACCTACTTGGAATAAGGACGACAGACCAGCTCCTGACCTCGCGTCACAGGGGGGCGGTCATCGAAGATTTCGTCATCTCCGAGACGGCCAAGCGCCACATGAATGCTGGCAGGCAACCACAGCTCTACTTCTATCGCGATGACAGCAAAATTGAGGTCGACCTGCTCGACATGACCAACCCTACGGCCACAGAGCTAGTGGAGATAAAGTCTTCGGCGACGTATAGGTCTTCGTTCACGAGACACCTGGCCAGCGTCGGGAATCTGATCGGCGTTGATGTTGCCAACCAGTCAGTTGTCATGAATGCGGACAAGACCGTAATGGTAGGAGGCAGAACGGTGTGGTCGATGAGGGACTGGCTACTTCGCGAGTAGCCAGTCCCCAGGCCGCTACGCCAGCGGCTTCACGTGTGCTGGTATGCCGCCCACGTACGAGAGAGACGGCTCGCCGGCAATGAGCGGCCGCGCGTAGCGCAGGAACGCCTCGGTCACGCCCGTGCCGTCCTCGCGAATCATCTCTGCAGGCACGGCCTTCACGGCGTTGGCCACGCGGTTCACGTCCACCAGGTCGTAGCGCACCTCGTACGGCGCATCGGATGCGCGCACCAGGGCGCTCATCACGCCCGAGGCGCCATCGAGGGCGGCGTTTACACCGCGGACGCCCAAGCCGGCTGCCTCAGTGAGGTCGGTCTGGCTGGCCAGATGGGCGGCGCAGCGCTGTGTGGTGCAGAGCTCGACGGCACGCGTCTTGCACCCCAGCTCGCGCTTGGCAACGTCTGCCAGGTAGCGGCTCGTGCCCGAAAGCGCGGCCGCGTGTCCAAAGGCGTCGACGCGCGCCGTGGAGCCCGCGCGCTCGCAGATGAGCGTGCCGTCTGCTGTGCGCACGCCCTCGCTCACGGCAACCACCACGGTGTTCTTCTCGGCGAGAAGCCCTGCGAGCCTCTGGAGCAGTGCCTGCTCGTCAAGCGGAACCTCGGGAAGAAGCACCAGGTCGGGCGCGTGACCGCCCGCCTCACCGGCAAGCGCCGACGACGCAGCAAGCCAGCCGGCGTCTCGGCCCATGATCTCGACGAAGGTCACGCTCTTGAGGTCGTAGACGTCGGCGTCGCAGGCAAGCTCGTCGACCGTAGCGGCTATGAACTTGGCCGCGCTGCCATAGCCAGGCGTGTGGTCGGTAAGGATGAGGTCATTGTCGATGGTCTTGGGCACGCCCACAAAGCGAATCTGCGAGCCCGTGGCCTCGCCGTAGCGAGAAAGCTTGGCGATGGTGTCCATCGAGTCATTCCCGCCAATGTAGAGCACCGCGCGGGCACCTAGCTCCGTAAACCGCTTGAAGAGCGTGCGGTACGGCGTCTCGTCCTCGGTGGGCTCCGGCAGCTTGTAGCGGCAGCTCCCCAGGTAGCTTGATGGCGTGTGCGAGAGAAGCTCGAGCCCCGCCGGCCCGGCGAGCTTCTCGTCCAGGTTTACCGTACGACCGTCGAGAAGGCCCTGGATGCCGTAGCGCATGCCCATCGCGCAGAGGCCGGCCGCTCGCGCGGCGCCCACGACTCCCGCCAGGCTTGCGTTGATTGCCGTCGTGGGTCCGCCAGACTGCCCAACCAGCACAGTGTTGCCCAAAGCCATGTCTGCCCCTCTCGTGCGCGTTTACCTGGAAAGAGGATACCGCACGCAGCTGTGGTGGGCCCCTCCCGCACCGAGACTGTGTTATCGCTCCCTAGCTCGTAAACTAGCGGTAAATACCCCGCTTGCGCGTGGTAAGGTATCTCGGTCCCAATGTCAGCTTAAAACCCCGGGAGTCACACAATGTTTGAGGCGCTTGCGAGCTTCTTCTCGCTTATCGTGCAGCCGGCCTATAACCTCACCGGCAGCTGGTGGGCGGCAATATTTCTCTTCACCCTGTTCTCCAAGGTCATCCTCATGCCGCTCTCGGTGTGGTGCCAGAAGAACAGTATCGTGATGGTGCAGCTCATGCCCGAGCTCTTCCGCATCAAGTGCCGCTACTACGGTGACCGCGAGACCATCGAGGAGAAGCAAAACGAGCTCTACCACGAGAAGCACTACCATGCGCTTCTCTCGCTCATCCCCCTGGCCATCCAGGTGGTTATCCTCTTTGGCCTGGTGGACGTCATCCACTCCATCACGGACTCTGGCGCGCCCGGCACCGAGTTTCTGGGCCTCGTGCCCATCGAGAGCGGCGGTGCGTCGCTCATCATGCCGTTGCTTGCCGGCCTCTCGGCGGTAATCATGGGCTGGGCCTCCAACCACATCAACCCCCTCCAGCGCGAGCAGTCTCGCGCCGAGAAGAACATGACCAACGGCCTCTCCATCGCGCTTTCGCTCTTCCTGGGCTTCTATGTGGTGTGTGGCATGGCGTTCTACTGGGTGTGCTCCAACCTGCTCTCCATTGCGGTGCAGGCGCTGTGCAACGTGATTGTGAAGCCGCGCGACTACATCGACTACGAGGACCTCAATGCCGCGCGCGACGAGTTCAATGCCATCGAGGAGGCCACTAAGGGCGACCGCAAGTGGTACCAGCCAGACCCGCTGGCCCGCCGCGCGAAGGCCGACTACAAGCGCTTCTTCAAGATTGACGGCAAGCACCTGGTCTTCTACTCGGAGAGCTCCGGCTTCTACAAGTACTTCCAGGGTGCCATCGAGTGGCTGCTCAACAACTCCGACGTGCGCATCCACTACCTTACGAGCGACCCCAACGACCAGGTCTTTGACATCGCCAAGCGCGAGCCACGCCTTATCCCGTACTTCCTCGACCAGAAGCGCCTCATCACCCTCATGATGAAGATGGACGCCGACGTTGTGGTCACCTCGCTCGGCGCGCTCGACGTGTACTACATCAAGCGCTCGTACATCCGCAAGGACATCGAGTACATCTACATGTGCCACCACATGACCTCGATGCACATGACGGGCACCAAGCAGGAGTACGACAACTACGACACCATCATGTGCGTTGGGCCTCACCAGAAGGCAGAGATCCGCGCCATGGAGAAGGCCTATCACACGCAGAAGAAGAAGGTCCCCGAGATTGGCTACGACCTTCTCGACCGCGAGATGGCAGACTACGAGAAGATGCCGCACGAGAAGCACGAGCGCCCTATCATCCTCATCGCGCCCTCGTGGAACACGGACAACATCCTCGACACCTGCATCGACGACATGCTCGGGCGCCTGCTTGGCCACGGCTACCACGTGATTCTTCGTCCCCACCCCGAGTACGTGAAACGCTACCGCCCGCGCTGGGAAGCGCTCGTCGAGCGCTACTCCAAGGTGAGCCCCGATGAGCTCACCATCGAGGCGGACTTCTCCGGCCACAGTTCCATCCTCGAGTCCGACGTCTTGGTGACCGATTGGTCCACGATTGCCGAGGAGTTCTCGTTCACCACGCTCAAGCCCTCGCTCTTCATCGACACTCCCATGAAGGTTATCAACCCGGACTACGAGCAGGTTGGTATCACGCCCACCGACATCACGCTGCGCAACCAGATTGGTCGCTCGCTCGACCCCAAGGATCTCTCCGAGCTCGAGGGCGTCATCGATGACATGGTCACCAACTCCTCCGTCTGGAACGACAAGATCCGCCAGATCCGCGATGGCTTCATCTACAACCTTGGCCACGGTGGCGAGGCGGCGGGCGAGTACATCCTCGGCGAGGTCCTCGCAAAGCAGGACGGCAAGGACATCACTGCGGCTGGCGCGTTTGGGACGGGGGATCAGGGCAGCGATGATGAGTAGCCGCTCCCTGAAGGGTGCGAACCGCATTGCTGGGAACCTGCTGGTCCTTGTGTGGGACGTCCTTGGCCTTGCTGTAATAAGCGCCTGCCTGCTCACGGCGATGGCCACCCCGGCCCTCGCGTACGTGGACCCCTCGGTCATGACCTACACGATCCAGGCGCTGGCGGCCGTGGCCGTGGCTCTCTCGGCGGTGCTGGGCGTGGCCTTCAGGCGCACGCGCAGGGTGCTCATGAGGCTCCTGCACATCGACGAGGACGCAGGCCGCGTGGTCGAGCCCGCGGTCTCCCGCATCGACCCGTCCGGGAAGCCCGCGGCGGACGCGGCGGCCCGCGAGGCAATGGGCGCCGCGGGCGGCCAGGCTCGCGGGGCCGGCGCGCGTCGCCCGGAGGGCCTCCCCTGGCGTCGCCGCCTGGGGCTCTCTCTTCTCGCAAGCGTGCTTCTCGTCCTTACGGTGCTCGTGGTGGCACCGCTCGAGCTTGTTGCCGGCAGCTCCGATAGCCTCCTCTTTGGCGTAAAGCAAGTGTGGCAGGTTGTGGTGGTGGCTGGTCTCGTTATCGCAGCTGTTTCCAGCCTTGCCATCTCGGCAATTCGTGGGCGCGTCTTTGACGTGGTCATTGCCATTGCCGTGGCACTTGGCGTTGGCGCCTATGTGCAGGTGCTCTTCATGAATTCAAACCTGCCAGTCGCCGATGGCAACCTTGTGGACTGGACCCAGTTTGCATCCATCACTGGTATCAGCCTGCTTGTGTGGGCGGCGATCGTCGTCTTCCTTGTTGCTCTTGCGGTCAAGCGTCCGCGCGTGGGGAGGGCCGCTGCCGCAGCGTTGAGCGCTGCTCTGATCGTCGTGCAGGTTGCCGGCGTTGTTGACATTGTGTCTAAGGCGGCATCCGAGCCAGAGTCCATCACCATTACCGAGAAGGGCCTCTTTGACGTCTCGGGCGAGAAGAACGTGGTGTGCTTTGTGCTGGACATGACAGACACTGCGGATGCCAAGCAGGCGTTTGCCGACAACCCCGCCATGCTCGACGGCCTGGATGGCTTCACGTGGTACCAGAACAGCGTGGGGTCGATGATCCCTACGCGCTATGGCATTCCGTCCCTGCTCACGGGCGTGCGGCCCAAGCCGGGCGAGGATGCGGCAGACTTTCTCGCAAACATGTACACAAGCAGCTACTTCTTGAATGACGTTGCTGCCCAGGGCTACACGACGGGTGTCTACTCTGATACTGCTGGCTGGATTGACGGCTGGGACGGCTATCTGGGAGAGCGCGTCGAGAACTTCGAATCAACTTCCGAGGTCGCGAAGGAGACCCTCGATTGGCAGGGCACGCTGGGCATCCTGTACCAATGCGCGCTCTACCGCGACATGCCGTGGATTGCCAAGCCATTCTTCTGGTTCTATACCGACCAGCTCAACCAGGGCATGGTCTCGAGCGAGGGCGTCTCGTCTCCCGACACCACGCCCTACGCCATCGATGATCCCGCATACTTCCAGAAGCTCAAGGAGAGTGGCCTAACCGTCAACGGCGAGAATGCCTCGTTCCGCTTCATTCACCTTGAGGGGACCCACTATCCCTTCATCATGGATGCCGAGGGCAACAGTGTCGCGGAGTCGAATGACTGGGAGTCCCAGATGGTGGGCGCGTTCAAGATCGTGCGCACGTATCTGGGCGAGCTCAAGCGCTTGGGGCTCTATGACAGTACGACGGTCGTGATCACTGCGGACCACGGCACCTGGTACCTTACGCCCGACGAGATCAACGACGTCACGACCCCCATCATCTTTGTGAAGCCTGCGCAGTCTGCCGAGGCTGACTCGGTGCCCTGCCAGATCTCGCAGCAGCCCGTGAGTCACTACGACTTGCAGGCAACGATGCTCAAGGGCATGGGGGCATCGCAGGATGTGCTTGACCACTATGGCGAGTACAACCAGGCCATTGAGGACCGCACGGACCCTGCAGACCGCCTGCGTTACTATCTCATGACGACGAGCAACGGCAAGCTTGATACCAGCTGGCGCGAATTCCAGATTTCTGGGGACTCCCAGGACTTCTCGAACTGGCACCTCGATGGCAACGAATGGATCATCACCGACGAGGATGCAAAACGCATCTGGCACTGACCTCGGCGGGAACATGAAGGAGGCTCGATCTTGAGAAGTACGAGAAGAAAAGTGATGCCGGCGCTTGCGCTCCATGACGGGCTCTACGCTGCTGCCCTCACTGCAGTGTGGGTGCTTGTCCCGGCCGCCCCGGCCTACGCCTACGTGGACCCCTCGGTCATGACCTACACGATTCAGGCGCTCGCCGCCGTGGCCGTGGCTCTCTCGGCGGTGCTGGGCGTGGCCTTCAGGCGCACGCGCAGGGCGCTCATGAGGCTGCTCCACATCGACGAGGACGCGGGCCGCGTGGCCGAGCCCGCGGTCTCCCGCATCGACCCGTCCGGGAAGCCCGCGGCGGACGCGGCGGCCCGCGAGGCGATGGGCGCCGCGGGCGGCCAGGCTCGCGGGGACGGCGGAAAAAGGCCCGAGAACGGCTACTCACCCAGCTGGCCGAGGCGTCTGGTCTCCGGCCTCCTGGTCGGGGCGCTCTTCTCGTTGACGCTTATGATTTCCGCCCCGTACGAGCTCATCGCCGGTAACAGCGCAAGCCTCATTTTCTCCCTCTCGCAGACATGGCAGGTGTTCGTGCTGCCGGCGGTTGCCGTGGCGGTTGCCATCGCCTCCGTTCTCGTGCTCCTTCGCGGGCGTGCCTTCAATGTGGCGCTGATGCTCGCCTTTGGCTTCGTGCTTGCCTCCTACGCTCAAGCCATCTTCCTTAACGGCAATCTTCCGAGTGCGGATGGCTCTGTGGTCGACTGGACCCAGTATGCGAGGACGGCGGTGTGGACCACCCTGGTCTGGGCAGCGATACTCCTTGCGCCACTCGAGTTGAGCCGTATCAACCGCTCCGTTGCGCAGAGCGTCGTCTCTTTTGTGGCCGCGGCGTTGATCGTGATCCAGGGTGTTGGCGTGGCGAGCCTGTTCTCCTCAGGTTCGGCAACCACGACCAAAGAGGTTTCAGAATACACGATGACGGAGCGTGGACTGTTCACGGTCTCTCCCAAGAAGAACATCATCGTGTTCGTGCTCGACATGTATGACACCTCGATGGACCTTGTTCCTGCTGTCCAGCAGAATCCCGCCCTTCTCGACGAGATGACGGGGTTCACGTGGTATCAGAACTCGAGTGCCGTCGTCACGCCAACCCGAAACGCCATTCCCACGATGCTTGTAGGGCAACAACGCGTCAACAGTGCGGCGCCTGACTACACGGAGGGACACCAGTACTTGACCGACCTTACCAGCGCCGGATATGACGTAGGCCTCTACAGCGATATCCTCCCGACGGACAACCCTTACTACCGGGACAATGCGTTCAACATTGTTCCCACTGACGGGCGGCCCGCCGATGCGGCCCTCGACAAGGAGGGAACGCTGCGTGCGCTCTACAGATGCGCCCTGTTCCGCGACCTTCCCTGGCCGTTCAAGCCGTTCTTCTGGTTCTACACGGACGATATCAACCAGGCGATGGTAGAGGCTAGCGAGCAGCCGACAGGCGAGGTCGACCCCAATCGCGGCTCGGAGGTTCCCTACACGACGAACGACATCGGATATGCGAGCGACTTGAAGTCGATTGGGCTCGCTGCGGTGGACGAGGGCGAGACGGGCGCCTTTAGGTTCATCCACCTTAACGGGGCGCACTATCCCTACACGATGGACGAGTACGGTCAGCCTGGGACCGGTCTCTCTCGTGCGCAGCAGGCCGTCGGCAGCATGAACACGGTGAGCGAGTACTTGAGGCAGCTCAAGGCCTTGGGGCTCTATGATGATGCGACGATCATCATTACCGCTGACCACGGCTACTTCGCGTCATCCGACGCGTTTGCCCTTACTGATTTTGCTGCAAATCCGATTATGCTCGTGAAACCACCCGAGACTCATGAACAGGGAAGCCAGCCCTATGTCGTCTCTCAAGAACCGGTGAGCAATGCCGATGTTCTGCCCACAGCGCTGGCTGGGCTTGACTGTGACAAGTCAGAGTATGGCGTCGATATGCTTACGGAGGATGATCCCGGCCGCGTGAGGTACTTCAGTCTCTTGAGCAAAGACAGCGAGGGTGTCGAGCATGGGCTTGTCGAGTACGAGATAACCGGCGATGCCAATGACATAAAAAACTGGCATCCAACTGGCTGGATTCAGGATTTCTCCACCGGCTCGTGGGTCCAACGGAGTCAATAGGAAAGTGAAGGAGGCTTGTCCATTCGAGGCTGCCCAGTAATGGAAAACGCAGCGATTTCGGGAAGAGCGTTGGCAAGCGACTTCGACGGGACGCTCTTCTTTGGGATTGGTGGGGACGACCATCCGTTCCACCACTTTCTTCCCCGTGACCTCGCGGCTATCGAGGAGTTCCGGGTGCGCGGCGGCCTCTTTGGCGTGTGCACAGGCAGGCCGCTTGGCGCCGTTCTCGACGATATGGGGAACGCCCTCAGCTTTGACTTCGCCATCACGAGCAGCGGCGCGTGTGTGAGTGACGCCGAAGGAAACACGCTGTTCTCACGCGAAATACCCAACGACGACGTGCGGGCGATTCTGGACGTGGCGCGCGGGCAGACCTCGCGGCCGCCATTTCTGGCTGTGAACTCGGGCTATCTGGTATTGGGTAAGAGCGACATTCCTGGGCTGCCCAAGGCGTTTCTCAAGCGGCTGAGAGTCGTGGGTTCCGTCGATGAGGCACTCTCGGTCGAGCCGGGGGAGCGTGGAGGATCGGTTCAGGTTGTCTCGCTGGGCTTTGCCAGTCAGGAGAGGGCTTCGAGCTTTGCTGCCAGGGTGGGAGAGCTACTTGGTGGAAGGGTTGCGGCGTATCAGAACCTCGAGTCGGTGGACGTGGTGCCCGCGGGGTGTTCGAAGGGCACGGGGTTGGCAATCGCACGGGAGCGCTTTGGGTTGGGCTTGGTTGGCGGCATCGGTGATTCCTTCAACGACCTGCCGCTTCTTGGCGAGGCAGATGTGGCGTATACGTTCAACCGCGCGCCGGAGGCCGTTCGTGCGGGTGCCGATGTGCTGGTGGACGACGTCGCTGAGGCTTTGGCGGATTTCGAGCGACGACAGATGGTCACGAGCGGTGCGAATTGACGTGAGATAGTTGGCGTCGAATCGGAGCCCCTCCCTCCGGAGATTGAGCAGATAGGTGCCTCAATGATTGAAGACCATCTGAGAATTGTGGTCGCTGATCTCAGATGGTGGGACTTGGACTCGCTGCCGGCTTAAGTGCTGTTTGTCGAAAGCGTGGGACAAACCCTGGTTTGCTAGAGCCCTTTTCCCGAGCTTCCAGAAGAGCTGGCGTCGCTGCCTGTTGCCTTGAACTCGAAGCGATCGCCGGGAAATCTTTTTATGAAGACGCCAAAGGGCTTGCCGTCCATAAGGTATCCCACCTCTTCGACCTCGAGGAGTGGTGTCCCATATTCGAGCTTTAACCTTGCCCTTTCGTCATTTGTTGACAATACCGAACGTACGGTCTTCTCGAAGCTCCCAACAGGCACTCCAGAGTGCTTCGTAACCTCAGTGGTGACGTCCCCGCCGGCAGCGGCCATAGAGAGACTGCCAACAGACTCGATGGGAAGATAAACATATTCCATGCAAATGGGTAACGGTCCATTGCGGTGCATACGCGTCACAAAGTACAAGAATGACTGCCCGTTGATTCCCAGCAGACGAGAAATTCGGGATTCTGGCCTAATGACATTGAAATCAATGACGTCGATGGAGTCATTGCTTGGCATCTTCGCTGTTCTCGGGGCAATTTGAACAACTTGGTTGGGAACCTTCCAGCCTATCGAGCTGGTCTCAATTGCCTTGACATATATGCCTGATCCTTGCCTGCGCGATATCAAGCCCTCATCAGACAGAGTTTGGAGCACTTGATTGATGGTGCTTTTGCTGACTCCGTATGCAGAGCAGAGCTCTGTAACGGGAGGAAGCTTCGCATACGGCTTAAGAGTGCCATCTGCGATGCATTCCTCGATGTCCCGAACGATCTCTTCGTACTTGTACATGATTCCTCGTCGATACCTAAGCGCGGATATAGCAAGCGGCCCTTCCACACACTTTAGTATTCTTCCGTGCCTTCCTCCGTTTCGATACCGCTTGCAGTCTCGAAACGACCGTTAAACACAATCGAGACACACGAGAATTGTATCGGGACAATAATCAACACTGTTCCGGGTGAGTGCTATTGCTTGGCCTCAGTGAAGGGAGAAGTTAACGTGAGATCGGTAACCATAAAGAACGGAATGCTCCTCTCGCCAGTTAATGGCCTAATGGGCGAGCGCGGAGACGTGATTCTCAGAGATGGCAGAATTGCCAAAGTTGGAGAGGGCCTTCCTGAGGAAGGCGAGGTAATTGATGCGTCTTCGCTTTACGTCACCCCAGGATTCATCGATATTCACACTCACGTCTACCCAAAGTCATTCCTGGGGCTGGAGCCCGATGTGCTTGGGCTTGAGCGGGGAGCCACTACGGTTCTCGACGCAGGCAGCAGTGGATCCGATACGTACGATGACTTCAAGACCAACTATATCGATAAGGCCCAGACGAAAGTCTTCACCCTTCTCAACATCTCTGAGGAGGGAATTCTTCGAGGTCACGAGCTCAACGACCCATCAAAGATTGATGTCGAAGCCTGCGAACGAGTTGCGTGTGAGCATGCCGACAACATTGTGGGCATCAAGGCACGCGCATCATCGAGTGTTGTGGGGGAAGAGGGCCTGCGTCCGATAGTCGTCGCCGCACGGACTGCCCATGAGCTGGGACTTCCGCTCTTCGTCCATGTAGGCAACTTCCCACCTGCCCTCTATGACGTTCTTGACCTTCTTGAGAAGGGCGACGGAATCACTCATACGTACCACGGCAAGCCAGGTGGCATTGTTACGGAAGAAGGCAAAATTCTTCCCCAGGCACTGCATGCACGTGCCCGTGGAGTTCGGTTCGACGTTGGCCATGGAATAGAGAGCTTCAGCTTCAAGACGTATGAGAAGGCACTTGCCCTCGGCTTTGACTGCGACACGATTTCCACCGATCTTCATGTTGAGAATTACGAGGGTCCCGTTTACAGCATCGCCGCTGTTATGAGCAAGCTCATAAGTCTTGGAGAGTCTTTCCCTGACGCCGTAAGGAAGGTTACGAGCGCCCCCGCCGCACAATTCCATCTCAAGGGGCTGGGCCAGCTCAAGCCGGGCATGGTTGGCGACGTCAACCTTGTCTCCCTCACTGAATCAGATGATGTGGTCGCAGACTCAACCGGAGACACCATCTCTCTTAAGAAGAAGGTCGAGGTTATCGAGAGCGTTTATTCAAAGGGGGAGGACATTGAAAGATACCGCCACTAAATCCACTCCTGTGGCCTCCTATAAAACGTTTGATTTGTCCTCGACGGTCAATCGTGTCGAAAGCTTCCTATCGTCTCGGGGTGTTGTCTTCGATGACGCGCAGGAGCCCATGTTCCGCAACCACATTGATGCCCTGAAGCGTCGAATAGAAGCGGGTGAGTTTACGGAGGGTCTCGAAGATGCTTTCGGAGAGGTTTCTTCCCATGCGTTTGACCTTGCCCGTGAGGTAGTTCGACTCGCCTATGGAGACGAGTCGGAGGGGATTAGCGAGTCGGAGATTTTCCTCCTTGCTACTCATATCGAAGTTGCGTTGAGAAAGGAAGGCATGCAATGAGCGAAGAAAAGCGTCCTCTGGTTGTAATTGGGCACAGGCTTGGAAAGGGCCAGGCCGTAGCCCGCGGGGTCGAAAAGGCTGGCGGAACCGCCTACGTTATCCCCGGCATGGCCGCGGACATGAAGCTTGGTGATGTGATGAACGAGAAGGGCGCCGACCTCGGCGTGAGCTTCTGCGGGTCTGGTGGCGCTGGCGCTCTGACCGCTCACACCAAGTATGGATGGCCTGCCGTTTCCGAGCTTCGAAGCACCGATGCTGCATATACGGCCGTGAAGGAAGGCAACAAGGTCATCGGCCTAGGCTTTCTGGATGTCGAGGAGCTTGGCGAGAAGATAGTCCAGGCATGGCGTGAGACCCATGACGAGTAAGGAAGATGCGGTTCGGGCTGCCGGCAAAGTCATGGATACCGTGTTCGAGAAGGGCGTTGATGAGGAGCTGGGCGCACTTGAGGGAGAGGAACTCCTAGCAGAGGACGTTCGCACGATACGGGTTCATGCCCAAGGTGAGACCCTCGTCGATGCCTCCAACGATTTGTTCAAGGCGCTACGAAACAGGGTCTTTTCGGAGATTGAGGCTCCGATAGTCCAAATGACCGCGGAAAGCGTGGTGTTCGACCGAGTCGTCAAGAACGAGTTCACTGAGCATTTCTTGGGCGTGTTTATGCCTAGGAAGAGAACGCGCTATGACGTCACGGCAAGCATAAAGGTGAACGTTAAGTACTTGAAGTTCGAGAGGAGTGAGGTCTAATGGTTGAAATCGTTATCTATTCAATCATCATCGGAGCCATTGGTGGCGCTTGCATCGCAGCGGGTGCTTCCCGCATGTTCCATGCTCCAGAGGTTCAGTCAATGGGTTCGTTTAGAACTCTCGGCGAGATGAACGCATGCGGTGGGGATCCCGTTGCGCACTTCTCATTTGGCCTGGGATTTCTCTTCTCCTCTGCAGCTTCTGCTGTTGCAGCGGGTGCGCTTACCCAGGACGTCATGCACCGTATCATTCCTAACTGGGCAGCCGGTATTCTCCTGGCGAGGAACAAGAATGTCGAAGAGACCGTTCAAGATCCCGGCAAGATGGCAATTGCTGGCGCTGGCGTAGGCGCGGTTCTCGTTACCTTCCTGAACTCCCTGTCTTCGGTTATTCCTCAAAAGCTCTCTGACGTTGCCTCTGGAGTTCTCGTGCCCGCAACTACGTGGCTGATCAACCCCGTCATGCCTGCGGTGTTCTGGCTCGCGGCGCTTGATGGCGGAAAGAGCACCGGCATCTGGGGAACCGTCCTCGGTGGCATCTCTGCGCTCGTGAGCGGCAACGCTATTCCTGGAATTGTCCTCGGTATTCTGATTGGCAAGACTGCAGATGAGAATGGCTACAAGAGCAATGTAGTTAAGATCCTCATCGCAATCGTTGTCGTGATGTTTATCGCAATTGCCTACTTCCGCGGCTTCTTCAACAACTTCTAGAAACGGAGGATCTGACTATGGCAAACGAAGCAAACGATCAGGCGGTCGCTGAGGCGCCAAAGATGTCTGCATTTAGCAAGTTCATGATGAAGGATTCAACCTTCATTCTGCTGGTTATGGGAGCTGCGGCGGCGATTTTCGCTGGCACCTTCATGTACCTCAAGTTCCACACTGGAGCCTTCAACGAGGTGTCGATTGTTGCCATGCTCCAGGGCGGTATCGACACCGGTGACTTCACAGCCGCTGCAGGCTTTGCCGCAGGATTTCTAATCGCCCGCATCCTTGAGGGCCCGCTGGTCGGCCTGATGGATATCGGTGGCTCGCTCATGACAGGCGTAGGCATCGGTCTTCCAGGTCTCTTCCTCTCTATGGGATGGGAGTTTCCGTTCTCGAACTTCTTTATTGCCCTGATTACCGGTGCGATTATCGGTGCTGCGATTGGCGCCGTGGTCATTCTGATTCGTAAGTTCATGCCTGAGGGAGTTGCGGTTGGTGGAACCGGAATCATGATGGGCGCAGGCAACACAACCGGTCGTTACCTCGCTCCCCTCATCATGATCTCTGCTGCTTCTTACAACGTGTATGCGGGCATTGGCGCAATTATTGGTGCTGCAATCTTCTACAAGATGGGCAAGGAAATGACCGGTGGTGCCATTCTCGGTGCGATGATTCTGGGCGCTTTGCTCGGTTAGGAGGTTTGATTTGGGAATCTACCAGGACCTCGGTCTTAGGCGCGTTGTCAACGCGTCCGGCAGGGTGACGGTGCTCGGTGTCTCGGCCTTCAGTGACCGGGTCGCCGAGGCAGCAAAGGAGGGTGGCCAGTCCTACGTGGTCATCGAGGACCTTATGAAGCGCGCCGGCGAGTTCATATCCCGGCATACCGGCGCGGAGGATTCCTGTCCCACGTCATGTGCCTCGGCCGCGATAGCACTAACGGTCGCAGCGCTCGTTACGCGCGGCCGTTGGTCGGACATGATGCGCCTGCCCGATTCGTCGGGCCTACCAAACGAGGTCATCCTCCAGAAGGGCCACTCAATCAACTACGGCGCCCCCATGACGACGATGATCAGGCTCGGTGGAGGCGTGCCCGTGGAGGCTGGCCAGGCCAATGAGGTGAGGCCGGAGGACATAGAGGAGGCCATCTGCGAAAGGACCGTGGCGCTCCTCTACGTGAAGAGCCACCACTGTGTGCAGAAGGGCATGGTTGCCCCTGAGGTCATGCGTGACATCGCCCACGCCCACGGACTCCCTTTCGTGATGGACTGCGCCGCAGAGGAGGACCTCCGGAAGTACATCGCACTCGGGGCGGACGCCGTGACGTACAGCGGCGCCAAGGCCATCGAGGCGACGACGTCCGGATTCGTGACCGGGCGGGCAGACATCATGGCCAACGTCCGGAAGCAGTACACGGGCATCGGTCGCGCGATGAAGGTCGGCAAGGAGCAGATTGTCGGCCTCCTCGCAGCCCTCGACCAGTACGACGCCCGTGACCACGAGACAGAGGCTGCAGCCAATGAGGAGAAGGTAGACTGGCTTGTCAGCGCGGTCAACGGGATTCCCGGCCTGAGGGCCGAGAAGGTTCGGGACGAGGCGGGCCGAGCGATTTACCGCTGCCGCGTGTCCCTCGGAGAGGGGGCTCCCGCCGGGATCACCATGCAGGCGGTCAACGAGAAGTTGCGTGCGGGGGACCCGATCGTCTGGGCGCGCACCGAGTTCCTCAACCTCGGGCTCCTGGACCTCGACCCGCGCCCGATGCTCGAAGGCGACAAGGAGCTTGTTGCGGAGCGACTGAGAGAGATCATGGAGGGATAAATCATGGCAATCAACTACTATAACGACCGCGTCTGCCTGAACGTCCTGGGCGGGAGCCTGGAGAATGCTCGGGAGATATACGAGGCCGCGGAGCACCACGTTGAGGTCGGTGTGCTCACCGCGGACTACCCGGACGTCCCCACGTGCGTCGAGGACATGGGGCGCTATATGGAGGTTCTCGATGGCAACCTCTCGGTAGGCCTAGGTGGCGGCAACCCCAAGCAGTGCTACATGGTCGCCGAGGTCGCGAAGAGCGTCAAGGCGAACCACTTCAACCAGGCGTTCTGTCAGGTCAGCGCGACCCGCACGAACGTTGGAAATGACGAGTGCCATATCAATGCGATGTGCGCGCCGTCTGGCGTCCCCGGCCTCGTGAAGGTCTCGACAGGCCCCATCTCCAAGGACTCCAAGGCGCCGGCACTCGTTCCCGCCGACACGGCCATTGACATCGTCCGCGAGATGGGCGGCAACTCCATCAAATTCTTCCCGATGGGCGGTCTCCGCTGCGAGGACGAGCTGAGGGCGCTCGCGGAGGCATGCGCGCGGAAGGACTTCGTGCTCGAGCCCACGGGTGGTATAACCCTTGACAACTTCGACGAGATCATGCACGTCGTGTTGGATGCCGGCGTGAGGAGGGTCATCCCTCACGTCTACAGCTCGATCATCGACAAGGAGACCGGCCTCACCAGGACCGACGACGTCCGCGCCCTGCTTGGGAAGGTCAAGGCGCTGGTGTAGGAAGCTCTAGATTTCGTTACGAGCATTCATAGAGCGCGGGAGGGGGTGAGGCCATTGCGGCCTCGCCCCCCCGCGCGCGATATTGGCACCTGGAACGCGTCTCCTACGCCCCGGCCTCAAGCTCCTCGCGAATGGCGAGGATGAAGTCGCGCGTGTTGAGTTTGGTGGGGTTCTCAAGCGTAGTGATGCGCGCAAGGTCGCCCGTCATGCGGCCATCCTCGATGGTCTTGACGGTTGCGCGCTCCAGGCGCTTCGCGAAGTCCACGAGCTCAGGGGTTCCGTCCAGCTCGCCGCGCTTCGCGAGCGCGCCGGTCCACGCGAAGATTGTGGCCACCGAGTTGGTCGACGTCTCCTCACCGCGCAGGTACTTGTAGTAGTGGCGCTGAACGGTGCCGTGCGCGGCCTCGTACTCGTACTGGCCGTGGGGCGAGACCAGCACCGAGGTCATCATGGCGAGCGATCCAAACGCCGATGAGAGCATGTCGCTCATCACGTCGCCGTCGTAGTTCTTGCATGCCCAGATAAAGCCACCCTCGCTCTTCATGATGCGCGCCACGGCATCATCGATGAGGGTGTAGAAGTAGGTGAGGCCGGCAGCCTCGAAACGCTCGCGGTACTCTGCCTCGTACATGTCGGCAAAGATGTCCTTGAAGCGGTGGTCGTAGATCTTCGAGATGGTGTCCTTCGAGGCAAACCACAGGTCCTGGTGCGTGGAGAGCGCGTACTCGAAGCAGCTGCGCGCAAAGCCCTCGATGGAGGAGTCGATGTTGTGCATGCCCTGGATGACGCCGGGCTGGTCGAAGTCGTGGATCAGGCGGCGCTCCTCGTGGCCCTCGCCGTCGGTGAAGACCAGCTCCGCCTTGCCGGCGCCCGGCACGCGGTACTCGACGTTCTTGTAGACGTCGCCGTATCCGTGACGCGCGATGGTGATGGGGCGCTTCCAGCACTTCACGACGGGCTCGATGCCTTTGACCACGATTGGCGCGCGGAAGATGGTGCCGTCGAGCATCGAGCGAATGGTGCCGTTGGGGCTCTTCCACATCTGGTGCAGGTGGTACTCCTCCACGCGCTGAGCGTTGGGGGTGATGGTTGCGCACTTGACCGCTACCCCCAGGCGCTTGGTGGCCTCGGCGGAGTCGATGGTCACCTGGTCGCCCGTCTCGTCCCTGTGCTTGAGGCCCAGGTCAAAGTACTCGGTCTTGAGGTCGACATACGGGCAGATGAGCTCGTCCTTGATGATCTGCCAGATGATGCGGGTCATCTCGTCGCCGTCCATCTCGACGAGCGGGGTCTTCATTTCGATCTTCGACATGCATACCTCCAGCGGGGTGTCGTTGCGAACCTTCGGTACTCTGTGGCTCCAGTCTAGCCGTCCAAGGCTACAGGACGGTTTCGGGGGAGAGCCACGCGGGCTGGTCACGGCTCACCACGCGCGCACAGGCATACGCGCGAGACAGCGAGAGGACTGCCGCCCCGCGGTACGCGCCCGACGGCATGAGCTCGAGCGACACGGCGCAATCGGCCACACCATCGTCTACCAGGCAGAGCGGGAGTAGGAGCCGCATCGTGCCGGTGGCTGGATCATATGCTGGCACCACCATGCGATAGCTTGCCCGTGCAAGGTGAAGCGAGAGGGACGTTGCATCCTGGAGCGCCCTTGCCATGCGCCGATAGAGGCTGGGATCCGCCTTGATGGCGCGCGCCAGGTTCCTGCAAGCATTGCGTCCCAGGCGACCATCGCCGGCGTTCATGCCACCACGAAGCAGGCGCGATGCCTCGGGGTTGTCGGCCAGCTGCTCGGCGAGAAACGCCCGTGGCAGGCGGCCGACCTTCTCCCCAAGAAGCGCCTCGGTGTCGAGGATGAGCATGCGTCCCGGCTGGCAGGCAACGTCCTCGACGCGCTTGAGGTAGCTCGCGGGTTCCGGCAGCTCGGGGAGCGTTGCCACAAGTCGGGCGCCAAGCTCGCCCGAGCCAGCGGCGGCAAAGCCGTCGAGCTTCCAGGGGATGTCGCCTGCGTTGGGCGAGAAGATCGCGTAGACGTCCTCGCCAAAGGGGGTGAGCAGCCCCGTGTTGAAGGCTGCCAGCGTGCCGTCTGCCGAGATGGTGACACGTCCCTGCTCAACGGCTCTGTGGAAGGTCACGGTGAGGTACTCGCGCAGGATGCCGTAGCGAGAGGGGCTGCCAACGCCCTCGCCAGGGAAGTTCCAGCGCTCCGGCGCCGCCATTGTGGCAAGCGTTCCCAGCACGCGCTCCCAAGAACCGATGACCGCAAACTGGGCGAACTCGCGGAGGGGGCTTACGGTTGGGGCTCCCGCGTTCTGCAGCGGAGTGCCGGCAAGGTCGCTCCAGGCGCCCTCGTCTGCGGCCGGCAGGCCCTCGAGGCCAACCTGCTCGTGGACCGCCCCGGTCCCGTCATCGCCGTCCACCAGCGCGAGGCTCCACTGCTTGCCGGACGAAGGCCGCGACGTGCGACGAATCGTGACTTCGACCGGGCCGGAGCCGTCCTCGTGAAGGTAGCGAAGCGGGAAGGTGACGCGGCTTCTTGTGCCCGAGAGGGCGCCCGTCGAGCGGGCCACGCGCCAATCCTCGTCAAGCGTGCGCGTGACGTCGGCGTCGATGGGAAGCTTCTGGTAGAGCAGGCGGAGAAGCTCGTCCTTGCAGTGGACTTCTGCCGAGAAGAGTTCGGGGAGGTTTTGATGGGCGAGGGGCTGTGGAGCCGGGGCAGGTGCCGGTGCGGGCGTCGCGGCGGGCTCCGGTGCCGGTGACACGGCGGGCGTTGGCGCGTTGGGTTGCGGCTGGGCAGCCGCCGCAAGGTCCGCCTCCATGTCCGCGTAGGGGTCGTAGGTGATGGTGAGACTGATGCCAGGGTTGGCGGTTGTCTCGGGCTTCTCAGCTTCCTCGGCTTCTACCTGCGGTGTATTGGCCTTATCGGATGATTCGTCGGCAGGTGCGGGCTCGGGCTCGGGTGCGACCTCGGCCTCAACCTCGGGCTCGGCTGCCGGTGTGGGCGCGGGCTCAGGTGCCGATTCCTGCTCAGCTACGGTTTCCGCCTCCACCACGGGCGACGGCACCGGCGTGGACTGCTCAACATGACGCGGCTTAGTTGGCTTGGGGTCGTGCGAGCCCTTACGACGCTTCCACGGCTTCCCCTTACCGCCCTTCTCAGCTGTGTTGTCGGAGCTAGACTGGCCCGCGCGCTCGAGGTAGCCGTCGTACTCCTCGTTGGGCATCACCGTCGCGTAGACGCGCCCCTTCTTGAAGACGGTGAGCCTCACGAACTCGGGGAGCGCCTCCATAAGACTTTGGACGTCGTTCTGCCCAAGGTCCTGCGGCGCGATGCCGTCCTCCTCGAGAACCTCTTCGACGTGCGAGAGCAGCGCCTGACGGTTGGTGCCAAGGGTGGACGAGAGAAGCCTGTACAGGTAAAGCCTGTTTCCTGGTGTGATTTTGGGCATCGTTTGTGGCCTTCCTTTTGCGAGTCCCGCAGTGGGGTCCCTCTGCTGCAGGGCTGAGTTTGCAAGCTTCTACAGTATCACCCGCTGGCGTCCGGTGGATTCGGCGCTAAGGGTAGCGTGCCAGTGCTGCCTTCTCGCCCGACTCGCTGCTCCACCGTTGCATCCCAAGCCGCCTGCCAGACCGCCGACGGCCAACGCCGCTATCAGCCACGGCCCCGGCTAGCATCAAGGATGCATGGCAGCACCGGCGCGAGGAGGAACCCCGTGAAACTCAATGTGCGCAGGACCGTCCTTATAGGCTTCGCGTTCTTCTCCATCTGCGCGTTTTGGCAGATGTACAACAGCGTGGTCCCCCTCATGCTCACGAACACGTTCCATCTGGACGAGACGTTCTCGGGCATGATAATGGCCGCCGACAACGTCCTCGCCCTCTTCCTCCTGCCGTTCTTCGGCTCGCTCTCGGACCGGTGTCACAGCCGCCTTGGCCGTCGCATGCCCTTCATCCTAGTGGGCACGGCGCTTGCCGTGGTGGGCATGATCTTCCTGCCTATCATTGACAACGCATACTACGCGGACGGCTCAGGTGCACTCCTCGCAGCGTTCATTGGCGTGCTGCTCTTTGTGCTCGTCGCCATGGGCACGTACCGCAGCCCGGCCGTGGCGCTCATGCCGGACTGCACGCCCAAGCCGCTGCGCTCACCCGCAAACGCGATCATCAACCTCATGGGCGCCGTGGGCGGCATCATCTACCTGGGAATCGCCTCCGTGCTCTACAACAAGAGCCGCACCGCCGGCCTCGACCACGTAGACTACCTGCCGCTCTTTGTGATCGTGGCGGCCATCATGGTGGCTTCGGTGGCCATCGTGTTTCTCACCGTGAAGGAGCCCAAGCTCGAGGCCGAGGTCGCGGCCTACGAGGCCAAGCACCCCGAGGAGAACCTCGTCGAGACGGACGCCTCCACGGGCAAGGAGGTGCTCCCCGCGCCGGTCAGGCGCTCGCTGGGCTTCCTTCTCGCGTCCATTGCTCTGTGGTTCATTGGCTACAACGCCATGGAGACCTGGTTCACAACGTATGCGCAGGCAGAGTGGGGTATGGCACTGGGCGAGGCCAGCCGCTGCCTCATCGTGGCCAACGTGGGTGCCATCGTCTCGTACATCCCCGTGGGCGCCATCGCAAGCCGTGTGGGGCGCAAGCGCACCATCCAGGGAGGTATTGTGCTTCTCGCCGGCGGCTTTGCGTTCTGTGCCGCCTGGACCTTCGTGGGCATGGGATTCTCGCCCGCGCTCTACGTGGTGATGATCGTCCTCGGCATGGGTTGGGCGGGCATCAACGTGAACTCGCTGCCCATGGTGGTCGAGATGTGCAAGGGTTCCGATACCGGCAAGTTCACGGGCCTCTACTACACCTTCTCAATGGCGGCACAGACGGTTACGCCCGTCGCCGCGGGTTGGCTCATGCATAACGTAAGCTATCGCTCGCTCTTCATCTACGCAACGGTGTTTGTTGCGGCAAGCTTCATTACAATGCTGTTCGTGCACCATGGAGACTCAAAGTTGGTCGAGAAGAGAGGACTTGAGTCGTTCGACGTCGACTAGCGCGCCGCCGGTGCGGCAAGTTTGTCCCGTCGACGCCTGGATGGAGGATTGTCGATGGCAAACTGCATGATTCGCAAGCATCCGGCGCTCTTCGCAGCCGGTATGGTCGTGGGGCTGGGAGCTGCTACCGTGTGTGGCATGGCCCCTCGCGCAGGCAACAAGACCGTCGACGAGCGCTGGGAGGAGTTCCTGCGCTACCGCTATGCGCACCGAGGCCTCCACGATGACTCCCTGGGCGCGCCGGAGAACTCGCTGGCCGCCTTCAGGCGCGCTCGCGAGTACGGCTTTGGCGTGGAGCTTGACGTGCACCTAACGGCGGACGATCGTCTGGTTGTCATTCACGACTCCGACCTCAAGCGCATGACGGGCAAAGAGGGCATCGTCGAGGAGCTCACGCGTCCACAGCTTGAGGAGTACCGTCTCAACGGGACCGACCAGGGCATCCCTACGCTTGGCGAGGTCCTTCGCATCTTCGAGTGGGACGGCAGGGGATCCATGCCCGCACCTCTCATCATTGAGATCAAGACCTACTGCGAGAACGCCGACCTCCTCACCAGCCGCGTGATGGAGTGCCTGGACACCTTCGACGTGCGCTACTGCATCGAGAGTTTCGACCCCGCCGTGCTGGTGTGGCTGCGCCGCAACCGTCCCGAGGTCATTCGCGGGCAGCTCTCGATGAACTTCCTCGCCGAAGATGCCGGCGCCAGCGCCAAGGCCCTGCCGCTGCCGTTGCGCGTGGGGGCAACCGCCCTTCTCGGCAATGTGGCTGCCAAGCCCGACTTTATTGCGTACAAGTTTGACGACCGCGAGCAGCCTGCGGTGCGCCTGGTGTGTGGGGTTCTTGGCGGCAAGTTGGTCACGTGGACCATCCGCAGCGAGCAAGACATGCTGGCCTCCGAGTCGGAGGGTGCGCCGGTGATCTTCGAGGGCTTTGTGCCTGCTCCGCAGTCCTGCGTTGTGGCGCATGGCGGCGATGCCACCGCGTAGGGGTTCGAGAAATACCGCCTGCTATCTGCGCCGCCTTGTCTGTTGCAAGGCGGCGCATTTTGTTGCTAGCTGGTCTTCTCGTTATTATCGGCACGCCCCGTGCCCTTGTGGCCCTTTGCCCAGAGCTTTGCCTCGCGGTTTCGCATGTTCCAAACCGTGGCCTCCATGCCCAGGGGGACGTAGTCCAGCTTCTCAAGATCCTGGGGGAGATACTCCACCAGGCCGCGCTGTGGCGTGGGCGAGAAGTGCGCGGGTGCGGGCCCCGGGGTCGCTTCCAGTGCGAAGACCTTGGCGCCGTTGGCGGCAAGACGCTCCTCGTAGCCGCTTGTTGGGTCGTCGGGGAAGTCCGCGCGGGCGTCCTCGCTGGTCCAGAGCACCGTGTAGCCTGCCGCTGCAAGCTCCTCGAGCGTGAAAAGGTAGAGGGGCCGGCTGTCCGTCTTGAGGCGGACGGTGCCATTTGGCGTGAGAATGCGGCGGTACTCCATGAGGCACGTGGCGTCGGTAAGGCGACGGCGCGCCTGACGCTTGCGCGGGAATGGCGTGGGGAAGTTGAGGTAGATGCGCGAGAGTTCGCCCGGGGCAAACGCCTCGGTCACGCGGTGGCCGTCCCAGGCGAGAAAGACGACGTTCTCAAGGCCGCTCTTGGCTGCGAGACCGCCGGCGTAGGCCATGCAGAGCGGCTCGCCGTCCATGCCGAGGAAGAGCACGTCCGGCTCGCGGCGGGCGGCCTCCACCGTGAAGGCACCCTTGCCGCAGCCAAGGTCGAGGCGGACCTCGCGGAAGCGTCCGGTGCGCGCGGCGGCGCCCGCCTGGGCACCGGCGCCTGCTGGGGTGGTGGGGCCGCCCAGGGGGTAGCAGGCCTCCGCCCAGCGGCCAGCGTAGTCCTGCGGCGCAGGCTCGATGAAGTCCGCGTAGCGCTCAAGGCGCTCCTCGAGGACAAAGTGCTTGGGGGTGCGTGCGTGCATGGGACCTCGGCTACTCTTTGTTCGTCTCGGTGCTAGTTCCTGGTGCGGCGCTTGCGCTTCTCCCGCCACCCAGCGTGAAGGTGGTGGCGGCGTGCAACATGTTGACCTCCGCAAGCTCGAGCTTGCCGTCAATGTAGGGCTGGTACATGGCGTCGATGGAGCCCACGCCCATCGAGCAGCCGCTGCACTGCTCGCATGAGCCGTCGCCGCAGAAGTTGAGTCCGCGACGCACGATCTCCTCGCGCTCTTCTCGCGTGGTGTCCTTGATGAGGACGCTCTGTGACATACGTTGCTCCCTCTAACGAGTGATTTCCCTTGGGAGTATAGGCCGCAGAGGTCGGGTCGGTGCGTCGCGAGATGGCTTAAGATAGAAAGGTCGTGTTAGTTGTCCTCATTCGTCGAAGGAGCCAAGATGGCCGATGACGCTAAGCAGCACGCACTTGACGCGCACAAGGAGTGGCACGGCAAGATCGAGGTCGTGAGCAGGGCCCAGATTAGCACGCCGGAGGAGCTTGCCGTGGCATACACGCCGGGCGTCGCCGTACCGTGCCTGGAGATTCAGAAGGACCCGAGCCTCTCGTATGAGTACACCCGTCGCTGGAACCTCGTCGCCGTGGTGACCGATGGCTCCGCTGTTCTCGGCCTTGGCAACATTGGTCCCGAGGCGGGCATGCCCGTCATGGAGGGCAAGTGCGCCCTCTTCAAGACCTTCGCCGATGTGGACGCCTTCCCCCTGTGCATCCGCTCCAACGACGTGGACGAGATCGTGCGCACCGTGCAGCTGCTTGCCGGTAGCTTTGGCGGCGTGAACCTCGAGGACATCTCTGCGCCGCGCTGCTTCGAGATTGAGCGTCGCCTCAAGGAGACCTGCGACATCCCCGTCTTCCACGACGACCAGCACGGTACTGCTGTCGTGACCTGCGCCGCGCTCATCAACGCGTGCCGACTCACCGGCCGCGATCTCGGCGACGTCAAGGTGGTCTTCTCGGGCGCGGGCGCTGCTGGCATCTCTATTGCTCGCCTCATGAAGCGCATGGGCGTGAAGAACATCATCATCTGCGACCACACGGGTGCCATCTACGAGGGCCGCGACGGCCTGAACCCGGTGAAGCAGGAGGTCGCTACTTGGACCAACGCCGAGAAGGCCCAGGGTTCGCTCGCCGACGTCCTCAAGGGTGCGGACGTCTTCGTGGGCGTCTCGAAGCCCAACCTGGTCTCGCAGGACATGGTGCGCTCGATGGCAAAGGACCCCATCATCTTTGCCTGCGCAAACCCCGTGCCCGAGATCATGCCCGACGAGGCGCTGGCCGCCGGCGCGGCCGTTGCGGCGACGGGCCGCTCGGACTTCCCCAACCAGATCAACAACGTGCTGGCCTTCCCGGGCATCTTCCGCGGTGCGCTCGACGTGCGCGCGAGCGACATCAACGATGACATGATGGAGGCCGCGGCCTATGCCATCGCCGGCCTGGTAGATGACGAGCACCGTGCCGCGGACTACATCATTCCTGGCGCCTTCGACAAGCGCGTTGCCGCAGCCGTCGCCGCAGCCGTTGCCGATGCCGCGCGCAAGAGTGGGGTCGCAAGGGCGTAGCGCTGAGTCAGGGCGAAGCGCAGGCCCGGAAAAGAGCAAAAGAGGGGGCAGGCCAGCGGCCTGCCCCCTCTTTTAGGTTACGCTCGCACGTTACTTGGACCGGGCTGCCACCTTACGTGCCGCAAATTGGAGTACAAAGCTCACTCGCTGCATCGAACTCGCCTTCGTTACACATCGAGGCACCCTCGTGCATCGAACTGCCCTTCGTTACATGTGTTTTTGGGAACCCCTCAAGTAGCAAAGGGGTGGTCGAAGGAGAAAACCGCAGGTAGAGCTAATAATAAACCATGCAATCAATTTCGGATTTTTCTAGCCTGCCCAAATTGGCATGTAACGAAGGCGAGTTCGATGCAATCGGTGTCCTATCTAGTGTAACGAAGGCCGTTTCGATGCACCCGACGAGTGCCAGATGACGCTCGGCTCTCTGACGATCCCGTTATTGAATCCTTTGGGCGCTTAGACCGCGAGTGATTCCCTAGGAAAATGTGGGGTGCTCGCACGTTTTTCCAACGAATAATGTGGGAGCAAGTCACATTTTTCCAACGAATAGCGTGTAAGTTGCGTATCATGGGCCGTACCAGCGATGAATGGGGAGAGCCAATGCAAAGAACTCTCATGAATGATTTGTTTGCGTGGAAGGCCCGCGAGAATCGAAAGCCCCTGGTTCTAAAGGGGGTTCGCCAGACCGGCAAGACTTGGCTCATCGATGAGTTTGGTCGCTCTCAGTTCAAGGATGTTGTGCGTATCGACTTCATGCAGGATGAGGGTGCTCGTACCATCTTTGACGGTGACTTGAATCCGCGTCGCATTGTTCGAGATGTGGAGCTTAGAGTTGGGCGCCAAATTGAACCTTCGACGACCCTTCTCGCCTTTGACGAGATTCAGGAAGCCCCTCGTGCCTTGACCTCACTCAAGTACTTCTGCGAACAAGCGCGTGAGTATCACGTAATCGCCGCGGGCTCGTACATGGGGCTGGCACTGAGAAGAGCTGGCGAGTCCTATCCCGTTGGCAAAGTCGACGAACTCACGTTGCGTCCCCTCTCTTTCGAAGAGTTTCTCAGGGCAACAAATGGAGACCCTATTACAGACGTGCTTGAGGCGCATGACCTGAGGGCGCTAGAGAGCCTGCATGATGTGCTTTCCTCTCGCCTGAGAGATTACCTTGCTGTTGGCGGTATGCCCGAGGTTGCCCAGGCATTTGTGCAGAGCCGGGATTACGTCGAGTGTCGGCGACTACAGCGGCAGATTATCGACGGGTATGAGGCGGACTTCTCAAAACATGCTCCAGCACGTATTCTCGAGAGGATGCGTCTGGTCTGGAAATCGCTCCCCGGTCAGCTCGCGCACGAGAACAAGCGCTTCGTGTACGGGACGGTGCGGCCCGGAGCGCGTGCCCGCGACTTCGAGGAGTGCATTCAGTGGCTGGTTGACTACGGAGTAGCGAGTAAGGTTCCCCGCGTCGACGCGTTGAGGTATCCCCTCGTGGGCTATGAAGACGTGTCAAGCTTCAAGCTCTTCTGCGTGGATGTGGGGCTGTTGGGTGCACTGGCTGGGCTGGATCAGAAAGTCGTTCTCGATGGATCAAGGCTCTTCACGGGGTTCAAGGGTTCGCTTACCGAGCAGTACGTAGACCAGCAGCTGCTGGCGCATGGGCACTCGCCCGTATACTGGTCTTCGTCGAATGGCACTGCAGAGACGGACTTCGCCATCGAGAAAGACGGCGCTCTGCTCCCCATAGAAGTGAAGGCAGCCGAGAATCTCAAGTCGAAGAGCCTCAAGGTGGCATGCGAGAAGTTCGGCCTGTCTCGTGCCGTACGCACGTCCCTCTCGCTATACCGCGATGAGGGATGGCTCGTGAACATCCCGCTTTGGGCTATAGGGCAGATTGACGGACTGGCGTAGGGGTTTGCACGGCGCCTACTCCACCTGCGTCAGAACACCCGCAAACAGTGGCGTCAGAGTCATGTTGTCGATGATGAAGTAGACAAAGGGTCGGTCTAGGATGACCTCCCGGACCTCGGGCTCATCTGGCGTTGCAGTTGAACCGGCCTCGCCTATTGCGGTAACCGCTGCCGCCTTTGTGCCTGCCTCATTTACGTCAATGAAGGTCTTTTGGAGCACGGCGCTAATGGCAAGGTTGCCGTCCTTGAGGGTGGCCATGCGCGAGAAGTTGGCGAGGTTTGCGTCGAAGGCATCGCGCACGCCCATGGCTATCAGCTGGTCGTTGAGCGTGGTCTGGTAGTCAAGCGAGAACTTGGGGAGACCGGCTGATACCTCGATGTTGGGGACGGGGTTGGTGATCATGCCGTGCAAGGATGATCCGTCTAGCGATGCCACAAGGTCTGCGAGCCGCACATCCTGCTTGGGGAGCAGCGCGACAAAGGCAAAGTTGTGGTTCTCAGAGGGCTTCAGGAAGCCCTCTGCAAGGCTGTTCTCGAGGTAGGCAGTCTCGTGCGAATGCATCATGCGGACGCTCTGCTCGTCTCCTTTCTCGGTGGCGAAGGTGTCGCCCTGCACGTCGCTTTCCTCGTACGGTTCTTGCCAAACATCATCAAAAGCAAGGGCGTTAATGAGAAAGAGCTGATCATCTGCGGCGATACGGTCCACAAGCTGGTCGATCATGCCATCGGTCTTGGAACTGACCCAAGAATTGATGTCTTCGGCGGTCGTTGGGTCGAACGGCGCCGAGAACGCCTGCGCGTCAAAGGAGTCTTTGCAGGCGGCGAGGTAATCCTCCGAGACGCTGAGGTCATCTGACGACCTCAGCCAAATGGAGTTTGCGCACTTGAGGGCAAGGGCGTCACCCTTCTGCTGCGTGTCGTAGAGGTCCTCGCCAGAGATGCGACGGACGCAAGCGCCCAGGTAGGTCGCAAGCGAGTCGATATCCATGCCCGTTGCGGTCCCTAGCTGGGAAAGCGTATCGCCTGCGGCACCGGCTCCCGCTAGGGCCAGGGCAAAGAGCGCCGAGAGGGGAGAGACAAGCACGTTTGTCTGCTGGATTGTGGGATATGTGCCCTGAAGCAGACGAACAGCAAAGTCAAACGGCGCGTGCGTTGCCGTCTGGCCTGCAAGGGTGTCAGCGATGGATTCTTGCTTAAGTGCAGCTCCCTCGACGCCTGCGGTAAGCTCCGTGGCAGAGATGTCTGGGGCATTATCCTGCGCATTATTGCTGCCGCAGCCCGTAAGCGCCGTACCAAGCGAGAGCGCTGCAGGCATACCGAGGAGCGCAAGGGCAGTGCGTCGTCCAACGAGGCGTTCCATGGGGACCTCCTTCGCATTGCGTAACGCAATTATACGTAGAGGAGTCCCCGGGTTTTGCCTGTGAGCCGGCGAATGAGTGTCTTTGCACGTAGATTGGAGTTGCCAGCTAGTGAGCTAGCGCTTGCGGGCATCGAGACGGTGTTGGTTGAACCGTGCAGATCATAGCTGCGGTGCAGCGGTCGATTCCTATTTCTGCTCGAGCTCAGTTAAAACGAACAGGTCAGGTGGCTGGCTGTAGATGTATTGGATACGCTCTTGTGCAGCGGCATAGTCATCCGCATGGTCTGGGTCATCACGGTAGCAATTGATGGCTGCTGTGGGCTTGACCTGAGAATCCAGCCATTCGTCCAAAACGTCGTCAAAATCCTCTCGCAGAGAGATGGAATACGCGTGACTCTGCGCGCCACCCTCTTGGAGGTGTGCTGTCATGGTAAGAGTGGTTGACGCCAACAAATCTGCACTTCGTTTTTCGAGGAGCCTATGAAGCGCATTGTCGGCTTTGGCTTGCTGGACAGCGTCTTCCCAGGTTGATGCTCCAGAATGGCCCATTTCGGATAGTTGCTGAGAGAGCGCCTCCGCCGCATCGAGAGCATCGTCTGTAGGAAACATAGCATACAGAGTTCTGTTAAAGGCCCGCTCATCTGCTGCTTGCCCATCATAAGCCACTACGTAGCTTGTGGCGGTACCATTATCCTCTGGAAGCGGTTCGTTCTCGCCTGTCTCCCCATTATACAGTGCATCGAACCTTACGATAGCTTGCCCAGTCGCTTCTTGATCAGCCACACGACTTACGTTTGGCCCAGAGAGTGAATACTCAATTGATGTGATTCCATCTCCCATGCAGGTAAGGTCGATATCTCTCGAGGCATACCACGTTCCGGTATCTGTGGTGCCCGCTGATCCAAGGGTGCTAATGAATCTCGTGGTAAGCACGCTTCCGTCCTCCTGGGGCATGCCTTCGGCGTATGCACGCAGCACAAAAGGATTACTCGGGCTCTCTGTAGGAGAATCCTGGTCGTTCTGCTGATTTCTACCGAGAATCGCCAAACCCAACAGAGAAGCGGCAACGCCTGCTGATACGGCGCTACCCCACAGGAGATTTCGTCTTGTGACGGATCGACCAGTTCCGGTCCGAACGATTGCGGCGTTATCCGTTTGCCGAGCCTTGCGTTCAACCCCTTCTCGCACCTTATTGGGAAGCCGTACCTCCTTGGCCAGTGCTTTGAGCTCCCTCTCTAGCCGCTCGTCACTCATAATTACCCTCCATTCCCATGGATTCGAGATACCTCTTCATCTGCAATCTTGCTCTGTGGAGTCGTGTACGCACAGTGGCAGGTTGACAGCCCACAATCCTGGCGATTGTCCCGGTTGGGTATTCCTCAACGTAGTGAAGAAGAGCGACCACCCGCAGCTTCTCGGGCAGGGCCTTGAGCGCCGCCCAGACAGGATTCTGCGCAAGGGCATTTACCGCTGCTTCCGCAGGATCGAGATCTGCAGAGGGGATTGCAGCGATCATCTCATCGGATGGGGCAATACGCTTGCGCCAAGGAGACCTATACAGCTCACGGCAACGATTGATGGTTACGCGCAATAGCCAGGCATGGAGGTGCTCTTCATCGGCAAATTCCGTTTCGCTCGTAAGAAGGCGCAGGAATACGTCCTGAGAGACGTCTTGAGCATCGGTACGAGAGCGAGTCTGACTAAGGGCAACAAGATAGACGGCGTCTCCATGGAGGTCCATTGCATGACGCATGAAGTTTTCGCTTCTGCAGCCCGAAGTGTGATGCTTACCACCTCGCATTTGTAATCTCCGCTTCGTCTCGTGGCTGTATACTTTCTACACGCTTCAATAGAGTCGGATGTTCCCTAAAAAAGAGAAAAATCGGTGACCGCGTCTGATGGCTCTGCTTGGCTTTTTCCAACGCGTCCGAGCTTTTCTCGTGGGGTATATGGCGCTCTGCGCAAGATGATTGGCCTAAACTACGTGCAAAAACTGAGATATGTGGGTTATTTTCCCGTCGCGGAGCTTATCCGGAAGTCGCGGATGAGCCGTGGACAGAGAGATATCAGAGTTATCCCTGTTGCCAATCTTTACGAGCATGTCCAGAGGGAATCGTGGGTCGTGTGCTGGCCCTTGTTCCCAGCCCGACTTATACAGAACCTCGCTTTTGCGCGCAGATCGGGGGCGTTCTCTAACGCGCCTCGCTCCTCGAGGCGTCCTTTGCGCCCCCAGCCCTCGTGCCCACCCGGTTCACCACCACAATGCCGGCGCTCACCAGCACCAACGCGCAGATGGAGCGCACGGGGTCAACCTGCTGGTACTCGCCGAGGAGCACTGCAGAAAGCACGAAGCCAAACACCGGGTTCATGAACCCATAGACAGAGATGCGCGAGACCGAGTTCACAGAGAGCAGCAGCGACCACACGCTGTATGCCGCAGCCGAGATGAAGGCCATGTATGCCAGCAGCGCAATGGCACTCGGCCCAGTGGGCGAGAGGACCCCGCCGCCGGCCACGCCCATCGCCATGAGACCAAGCCCACCCAGCACGAATTGCCATCCGCTGAGAAGCACTGGGTCGTGTCGCGCGGAGAGCTGCTGGATAAGACAAGATGACGTGGCCGAGCACAGCGTGCTCAGAAGGATCATCCCCTCGCCGTCTGGCGAGAAGGAAAACGAGAGGCTGCCCAGACTGCCGCCAAGGTTGATGAGAACCACACCTGCAAAACCCAGAAGGCAACCCACGACCTTCCTGCTGGTTAGCCGCTCCTGGCGAAACGCCAGCGCCGAAAGCAGGATGGCAAAGAAGTTGGCGCTTGCCTCGATGACTGAGCTTGTGGTTCCCGCGGCATGCGCAAGTCCCAGGTAGAAGAAGGCGTACTGCCCAAAGGTCTGGAAGAGCGCGAGCAGGCAAATGGCGCCCAGGTCGGAGCGCTGAGGCACAAGCGCCATCTTGCTGGTGGCGCTCACAAAGAGGATGACCATGACCCCGGCGAGAAGGAAGCGCGTTCCCGCGAAGAGCATCTGGGACGCTGTGTCGGCACCCGCGATGCCAAACAGCCCGTAGCCAATCTTGATGCAGGGGAACGCCGACCCCCAGAGCAGGCAACAGAACGCGGCGGCGAGAAGGGCGCCCCACGTGCTCGTGAGGAAGCGCTCGCGTCGCTCGCTCATGTGGAACTCTGCGCTGTCTTCTCGTGCCATGTTGCTCCTCTCGCGTAGCCGGCGAACCAGTATACGCGGGCGGATCGCCTCGCGCAGGCTTCCGCAAGATGGTGACAACACCGGCATCCTCGCAGCAACGTCAGCCGGTAAGAAAGCGACCCCCAGGGAGGGCCTCAGCCCTTGTCCCCCCAGGGGTCGTGGGTTTGATGCACTTCGACGCCTGGGGGACAAGGGCTGAGGCCCAGCCTCCCTAGCTGCGCTTACGCGAAGTAGCTCACACCGCCCTCGAACAGCGGCTGGTACGCGTTGCCGGGCACGTTCTTGTAGAGGCCCTCTCCGCTGCGCTCGGTGTGACCCATCTTACCCAGCACGCGGCCGTCGGGCGAGGTGATGCCCTCGACCGCCATGAAGGACCCGTTGGGGTTGGAGCGCAGGTTCATGGACGGCAGTCGGTCGGCGTTCACGTACTGCGTGGCAATCTGCCCCGCAGCCTCCAGGCGCTCCAACTCGTCGGCGGTGCAGACGAAGCGTCCCTCTCCGTGGCTGATCGCGATGTTGTGCACGTCGCCAACCTTGCACTTGGAGAGCCACGGCGAGATGGTCGACGCCACGCGCGTGCGCACGAGGCGGCTCTGGTGGCGCCCAATGGGGTTGAAGGTGAGGGTGGGGGAGTCCTCGCGCGCGTCCACGATGTCACCGTAGGGAACAAGCCCCAGCTTGATGAGGGCCTGGAAGCCGTTGCAGACGCCCAGCATGAGGCCGTCGCGCGCCTGGAGCAGGTCGCGTACCGCCTCGGTGACGGCAGGGTTGCGGAAGAAGGCCACGATGAACTTGGCCGAGCCGTCGGGCTCGTCGCCGCCGGAGAAGCCACCGGGGATGAAGACGATCTGGCTCTCGCGGATGGCGCGCACCATGGCGTCGACGCTCTCGGAGACCGCCTGCGGCGTGAGGTTGTTCACGACGACCGTCTTTGCCACGGCCCCCACGCGCTCGAACGCACGCGCGGAGTCGTACTCGCAGTTGGTGCCGGGGAACACGGGAATCACCACGCGCGGCTTGGCGAAGCTGGCACCTGCCGTGTGGCGCGTGGGCGTGATGCCGGCCTTCTCGGGATCAAACGAGATGGGCGCGCACGCCGGACCCTCGGCCTTGCCCAGGTACGGGTACACGCCAGAGAGCGCGTTCTCCCAGGGCTTTTGCAGGTCGTTCTGGATGGACATGCGCTCGCCGCAGGCATAGAGCGCGTACTCCGCGAGCGTCTGGCCAAACGCCGCAACGGTCACGCCCTTCGGTGCCTCCGGCAGGCTGGCGCCCTGCGCAAGCTCAATCACAAAGCTGCCGTACGCGGGGTTGAGCAGGGCCTCCTCGGTGAACTCGGGGCGCACGCGCAGGCCAATGAAGTTGCCCACGCACATCTTGAACATGGCCTCGGCCATGCAGCCGTAACCCGGCGTGCTCACCGCGCGCGCGGCGCCGGAGCCAATGAGCTTCTCGACGTAGTCAAACGCGGCGAGAAGGGACTCCGCCGTGGGCGTGATGCCGTCGTCGGCGTACTCCGGCACCACAACAATCACCTGGTCGTCGGCGTGCTTGAACTCCGGCGAGGTCACGCGGTCGACCTTGCCCAGGCCGGTGGCAAACGAGACCAGCGTGGGCGGCACGTCGAGGTCCTCGAACGAGCCGGACATGGAGTCCTTGCCGCCAATGGAGCCAATGCCCAGGTCGAGCTGAGCCATGAGCGCGCCGAGAAGAGCGGCCGTGGGCCTGCCCCAGCGCTTGGGGTCGTCGCGGAGCTTCTCGAAGTACTCCTGGAACGTGAGATAGAAGTTCTTGTGCTCGAAGCCCATGGCAACGAGCTTGGAGACGGACTCAACAACGGCCAGGTAGGCACCCGTGTACTCGTCCTCGCTCATGAGGTAGGGGTTGTAGCCCCACGCCATGCCCGAGCACGTGGTGGTCTCGCCGTCCACGGGGAGCTTTGCCGCCATGCCAAGCGCCGGCGTGAGCTGCGTTGTGCCACCAAACGGCATGAGGACGGTCGCGGCGCCAATGGTTGAGTCGAACCTCTCTGCCAGGCCCTTGTTGGACGCCACGTTGAGGTCGCTCACCAGCGAGACCATCTTCTGCGCAAAGGTGTCGCCGGCCCACTCGTGGTGGTACTCGTGCGGTGCGCAAACGCGCACCGAGGTCGACTTTGGCGCGCCATTGGACGAGAGGAACTCGCGGCTCACGTCCACGATGGTCTTGCCGCGCCAGGTCATGCGCAGGCGGGGCTCCTCAGTGACCTCGGCGACCACCGTGGCCTCGAGGTTCTCCTCGCGCGCGTAGCCCAGGAACTCGTCCACGTCCTCGGGGGCCAGCGCCACGGCCATGCGCTCCTGCGACTCGGAGATGGCAAGCTCGGTGCCGTCAAGGCCGTCGTACTTCTTGGGCACGCGGTCAAGGTCGATGAGAAGGCCGTCGGCAAGCTCGCCGATGGCAACCGAGACGCCGCCGGCGCCAAAGTCGTTGCAGCGCTTGATGAGGCGGCACGCGTCGCCGCGGCGGAAGAGGCGCTGCAGCTTGCGCTCGGTGGGGGCGTTGCCCTTCTGGACCTCGGCGCCGTCCTTCTCGAGCGACTCAACGTTGTGTGCCTTGGAGCTGCCCGTGGCACCGCCGATGCCGTCACGGCCGGTACGGCCGCCGAGAAGCACGATCTTGTCGCCCGGGGCGGGGCACTCGCGACGCACGTGGCTGGCGGGCGTGGCGCCCACCACGGCGCCGATCTCCATGCGCTTGGCCACGTAGCCGGGGTGGTAGAGCTCGGAGACCTGGCCGGTGGCAAGGCCGATCTGGTTGCCGTAGGAGGAGTAGCCGGCCGCCGCCGTGCGGCAGATCTTGCGCTGCGGGAGCTTGCCGGGAAGCGTGCTCGACACGGGTGCCGTGGGGTCGGCGGCGCCGGTCACGCGCATGGCCTGGTACACGTAGCTGCGGCCCGAGAGCGGGTCGCGGATGGCGCCGCCGATGCAGGTGGCTGCGCCACCAAAGGGCTCAATCTCGGTGGGGTGGTTGTGCGTCTCGTTCTTGAAGAGGTAGAGCCAGTCCTCGTCGTGGCCGTTGACGTCGACCTTGGCCTTCGCGGTGCAGGCGTTGATTTCCTCGGACTCGTCCAGGCCGGTGAGCTGGCCCGTGTGCTTGAGCCACTTGGCGCCAATGGTGCCCATGTCCATGAGGCAGACGGGCTTGTCGTCGCGGCCGAGCTGGTGACGGATGTCCATGTAGCGACGGAACGCGGCCGCGACCTGTGGGTTGTCGAACTGGATGTCCGAAAGGCCGGTACCAAAGGTGGTGTGGCGGCAGTGGTCGGACCAGTAGGTGTCGATCATGCGGATCTCGGTGATGGTGGGCACGCGTCCCTCGCGCGCAAAGTAGCCCTGGCAGAACTTGGCGTCCGCCACGTCCATTGCCATGCCGCGATCGCGCACGAAGTCTTCGATGCCCTTCTCGTCCAGGTCGAGGAAGCCGCTCAGGACCTCGACGTCCGCCGGCTCCGGGTAGGCGGTGGAGAGGGTCTCGCGCGGCGCGAGCGACGCCTCGCGCGCTTCGACCGGGTTGATCACGTAGTGCTTGATGGCCTCGAGGTCGTCATCGGTGAGCGCGCCCTCCAGCACGTAGACCTTTGCGTTTCTCACCGTGGGGCGCTCGCCCTGCGAGACGAGCTGGATGCACTCGGCCGCCGAGGCGTCGCGCATGTCAAACTGGCCGGGCAGGGACTCAACGGCAAAGACACGCGCCCCCTCCGCCACCTCGGGCATCTCGCGCGTGGCGCGGTCGGTCTGGGGCTCGGAGAAGACAACCGGCACGCACTGCTCGAAGAGCTCCTCGGAGATGCCCTCGACGTCGTAGCGGTTGATGATGCGCAGGCCGGTGAGCGACGAGATGCCCAGCATGTGCCGCAGCTCGTGGCTGAGCGCCCGCGCCTCCCCGTCGAATCCGTCCCTTTTCTCAACGTAGATGCGCGAGACCATCGAGGCCACCTTTCCTGCTGGGTGTTGGCAGAGTGCGCCGCGGGTGCGACGCCGAGAAGGATCGCCCACCATTCTACGGCAGCTGTGTCGTCGGCGTCGGAAGGCGGCGAGCGCGCCACACATTCGTTGCCGAGCAGCTTGTGGCTCTGCGGTCGTGGCGGGTTCGCCTCTCGGGCCCTGCCGAGAAAAACAACCGCCCCGATCGCGGCGCGACCGGGGCGGCAACAAGCTCGGGCGAGAAGGGCTAGTCGTCCTCGTCGATCTTCTGGAGCGTTGCCATGATGGGCGGGATGATCTGCTTCTTGCGGCTCACCACGCCCTTGAGCAGCGCCATGCCATCTTTGGGCGTGACGTCGAAGGCCTGCGCCACCACGTCCTCGGCGCCGTTGCCATAGATCATGAGATCGGTGCTCTGCGACTTAACGTCGGTGAACATGTAGAAGATCATTGGCAGCTCCTCGGCCTTGGCGGCCTCGGCGAGGAACGGCCGCACGAGGTTCTCGGCAGCCACGCGGCTGTTCTTTGTCATGTAGCTGCCCTGGCCCACGCCAAACTTGGCGTTGCCGCGGCTGAAGACCTTGAAGTCCTGGTGGAAGACCTCCTCGGCGGTGCGGCCCGTGAGGTCGGCGCCGGCCTCGAACATGGAGTCGGCGTACGTCTCGATGTCCTCGCCGCAGATCTTTGCCAGCTCCTCGGCCGCATGGCGATCCTTTGCCGTGCAGGTGGGGGAGCGGAACGTCAGCGTGTCGGAGAGAATGGCGGAGAGCATGAGGCCCGCGATCTTGGGCGGAATCTCCACGCCGGCCTCGGCGTAGGCACTGTAGATGATCGTGCAGGTGCAGCCCACGGGTTCCGCGCGGTAGTAGACCGGCGCGTTCGTCTCGATGGTGCCAATGCGGTGGTGGTCGAGGATCTCCATGATCTCGGCCTGGTCAAGGCCGTCAACCGCCTGGGAGCGCTCGGAGTGGTCGACGAGAATGACGTGCTTGCGCTTGATGTTGATGAGGTTGGGCGAGCTCACCAGGCCAAAGTAGGCGCCGTTCTCATCGATGACGGGGAAGAAGCGGTGACGCGACTTTGCCATGATCTTGCGCGCGTCGTCTACGGACGTGTTGACCGAGAACTGAAGGATTCCCTTGCGGAGCATCTTGGCGCGCACCGGCACGGACATGCCGATGAGACGGGCGGCGGCAAAGGTGTCGTACGGCGTGGTGATGATGGTGCAGCCGTGGCGCTCGGCCGAGGAGATGACGCGCTTGGATACATTGGCGCCGCAGCAAATGACCAGGCAGCCGGCGTCGCACTCGACGGCAAACTGCTGCGTCTCGTAGCGGTTGGTGACAAGCACGATGTCGCCGGCCTTGATGGTGTCCTCCATCATCTCGGGAGTGGTGCCCACGCGCACGTTGCCCTTGGTGACGCGGCCGTTGGGATCGCCCAGGAGCAGCTTGCCGTTAAGGGTTTCGATGATGTTCTTGTAGGAGGTCTGGGCCTCGGAGAGCATGGCGGTGTCGAAGATGTCCATGTTCGCGTTGGCGACATCCTTCACCGCGATGAGGCCCTCGAGGTGCTTGTCCTCATCGGTGATGCAGAGCGTGTCCACCTTGGTGTCCTGCATCATGTTCCAGGCGGCGAAGAGGCTCATCTCGGCGTCGATGCCGGGCTGCTTCTGCACCACGATGTCCTTGATCTGCGGCGTCACCGAGGTGATGAGCGCCGGCTCGTCAAAGCCAAAGTGCTTGAGCACAAACGCGGTCTCGCGGTTGAGAGACCCCGCGCGCCTGGCCTCGTAGATCGGTTCGTCAATCTGGTTCTTGAGGTACGCGTATGAGATGGCGGCACAGATGCTGTCCGTGTCCGGATGCAAGTGGCCTATAACGTTGACCTTGCGGATTGCCTCTGGCATGTATCCCCCTCAATTCTCTGTGCATCATGCCTGCCGCCGGGGCGGTCGCGGCCGTACAGGTGTATCCCATCCACCCCGATTGTGCCACCGCTAGTAACAAAATAGATGCACGCATGGGCGAAACCGCAGGTTTTGGGCACGCAGTGGCACTCGATTGTGCATAAACGTTGAAGGGTGCGGCGCCTCGTGCCGCCGCTCGCGTGGTCGCCCGCTCGCCCTCCCGTAGAATGGTGGCAAACATGCGCCCGCAGCGAGCCCTTCTCGCAGCATGCGGCAACCCCATGCAAGGGCACCAAACGCCCCAGACAGGAGCAGCAATGGCAGAGTTCGTGTACCAGATGTACAAGGCCCGCAAGGTCGTGGGCGAGAAGGTCATCCTCGACGACGTGACGGTGGGCGTCTATCCCGGAGCCAAGATCGGCGTGGTGGGACCCAACGGTATGGGCAAGTCCACGCTCCTCAAGGTCATGGCCGGCCTCGAGGACGTCTCTAACGGTGAGGCGCGTCTTACGCCGGGCTATACGGTGGGGCTCCTGCAGCAGGAGCCGCCCCTCGACGAGGACAAGACCGTGCGCGAGAACATCGAGATGGCCTTCTCGGACGTGATCGCCAAGGTCAACCGCTTCAACCAGATCGGCGAGGAGATGGCAAGCCCCGACGCGGACTTCGACGCCCTCATGGCCGAGATGGGCCGTCTTCAGGACGAGATCGACGCCGCCAACGGTTGGGACCTGGACTCCCAGCTCTCACAGGCCATGGACGCCCTGCAGTGCCCAGACCCGGACGCCCCGGTGACCCAGCTCTCCGGAGGCGAGCGACGCCGCGTGGCGCTGTGCCGCCTGCTGCTCGAGGCGCCTGACCTGCTTCTTCTCGACGAGCCAACCAACCACCTGGATGCCGAGAGCGTGCTATGGCTCGAGCAGTTCCTGCACAACTACCCCGGCGCCGTCATGGCCGTCACGCACGACCGCTACTTCCTGAACGACGTTGCCGGCTGGATCTGCGAGGTTGACCGCGGCCAGCTCTACCCGTACGAGGGCAACTACTCCACGTACCTCGAGAAGAAGGCCGCCCGCCTGGAGGCGGAGGGCCGCGAGAACGCCAAGCGCGCCAAGAAGATGCGCTCCGAGCTCGAGTGGGTGCGCCAGAGCCCCAAGGCACGCCAGGCCAAGAACCGTGCGCGTCTGGAGCGCTACGAGCAGATGGAGGCCGAGGCCAGGGCAACCAAGAAGCTCGACTTCTCCGAGATTCAGATTCCCGTGGGCCCGCGTCTGGGCGCCAAGGTCCTCACGGTCGAGCACCTCACCAAGTCGTTTGGCGACCGCGTCCTTATCGACGACCTCTCCTTCGACCTGCCGCGCAACGGCATCGTGGGCGTCATTGGCCCCAACGGCGTGGGCAAGACCACGCTCTTCAAGATGATCGTGGGACAGGAGCAGCCCACCTCCGGAACGCTCGAGTTGGGCGAGACGGTCAAGCTCTCCTACGTCGACCAGATGCGCGCCGGCATCGACCCCAAGAAGAGCGTCTGGGAGGTCGTCTCCGACGGCAACGACTACATCACCGTGGGTGACACGGAGATTCCCAGCCGTGCTTATGTGGCAACCTTTGGCTTCAAGGGTACCGACCAGCAGAAGCCTTCCGGTGTGCTCTCCGGTGGCGAGAGGAACCGCCTGAACCTTGCCCTGACCCTTCGCCAGGGCGGAAACCTCCTGCTTTTGGACGAGCCCACCAACGACCTCGACACCGAGACGAGCGAAAGCCTGGAGGACGCCCTCGAGCGCTTCCCGGGCTGCTCGGTGGTCACGAGCCACGACCGCTGGTTCCTCGACCGCGTGGCCACGCACATCCTGGCCTGGGAGGGTACGGACGAGAACCCCGGCTGCTGGCACTGGTTCGAGGGCAACTTCGAGGCCTACCAGGCCGACCGTGAGCGCCGCCTGGGCCCGGAGGCGTCCAAGCCCCACCGCCTGCACCGCAAGCTCACACGCGACTGAGACATGAGACAAAGGGACAGTCCCTTTGTCTCATCAGATAGAGAGACTGTCGCGCCTTCTCGCTACCGGTCGGCGAGTGGGTGGCCGTGTGGCCGCCCGCTCGCTTGTGCGTGTCGTATTATTTCCCCTTGGTGAGCAGTTGCACAGTAGTTGTCCGTTCATCAAGGAGGAAACAATGCCCATTGAGAAGCCATACCAGACCCGCAAGGTGGTCATCATCGGCGCTGGTCGCGTTGGCAGCCACGTTGCGCTGTGCCTGATGTTCCGCCACCTGGTAAACGAGATCGTGTTTCTCGACGTTAACCGCGAGGCCGCTGAGGCCCAGGTCATGGACCTCGAGGACCTTGCCTCCGGCATGGGCGACTCGTTCAACATCCACGTTGGCGACTACGCCGACTGCGCGGACGCCCACTTCATCGTCCTCACCGCGGGCCGCAGCCGCAGGCCGGGCGAGACTCGCCTCGACATGCTCGGCGGCACCATGAAGGTGCTCGAGGGCATCGTGGGCCCCGTGCGCGACTCCGGCTTCAACGGCATCGTGCTCAGCGTCTCCAACCCCGCCGACATCGTGACCGAGTACCTGTACCGCAACCTCGGCCTGCCGCGCGAGCACGTCTTTGGCACCGGCACCGCGCTCGACTCCGTGCGTCTGCGCCGCATCCTCTCGGGCATCATCGACGTTGACGCCAAGCAGATCCAGGCCTTCTGCATGGGCGAGCACGGCGACTCCTCGTTCATCCCCACCTCGCACGTGACCGTTGGCTCCATCACGCTCCGCGAGTACCTCGCGATGAACCACCACTCCAACTCCAACATCGACTTCGACGACGTCAAGCGCATGGTCAAGGAGTCCGGCAGCAAGATCGTGGGCGGCAAGGGCTGCACCGAGTTTGGCATTGCCTCGGTTGTCTCCGAGATCATCACCGCCATCCTGCACAACGAGAAGCGCCTGCTGCCGCTCTCGGTGCACCTTGAGGGCGAGTACGGCGAGAGCGGAATCTCCGCTGGTACGCCCTGCATCGTGGGCGCCAACGGCATCGACTCGGTGCTCGAGATCGACCTCTCCTACGACGAGCGCCGCGCGATGCGCAACTCCTGCTCGATCATTCGTGGATACGTCGACCAGGTAATGCCCGAAACACCGGCCGAGTAGGGAAGTGCCTCTCGGCGCCTGTCGCAGTGACGGGTGCCGAGAGGGGGCCGGTGCCGTTACAGCGGCGCGTGCCGAGAAATGCCGGCCACCCTACGCCAGGGTGCGCCGAATGCTCTCGAGAGCCTTCTTGCGGTCGCTCCGATAGCGGTTTGCCTCGTCCTCGTCCATCGACGAGCAGCGCACGCGGTCGCAGTCGCGAAGCGCCTCGGCAATGGCCTCCATCACGGTCTGCGCCTGCTCGGTCGGCGTGACTACGAGGAGCTTGGTTTTTGTCGTCCCCGTTGCCGCAGCGCTTCCTGGTGCCACGGTGGCCACCGCCTCGTCGACCGCCTCTGTGCGCTCGACGCGCGTCTCCACGGTGATCAGGCGCTTTGCCTGCAGCCGTTGCAGGGTGCGCGCCAGCTGCAGGACAGAGAAGCCGCAGTAGTCCGCCAGCTCGTCTCGACCCGAGAAGACCGTCCCCAGCCGTACAAAGGCAAGGAGCCGCACGTCGCGTGGGGTGAGGTCAAACCGCGCGGCCACAAGCTCGAGGTTCCTCTCGACAAGCTTTTCCTCAAAGTACAGGCCGAGAAGCGCATCGGGCTCCATCTTGGGGTTCACGTAGACGGGCACGCGCTCCTCGCCCAGCTTGGCCGAGCGCTGCCACGGCATGATGTCGCCGTCCCCGGCGGACTCGATGTAGAAGCGATAGATGTCGGGGCGGCGCGCGCGGTAGTCCTCCTCGTCAAAGACCTGCTTGTAGAAGTCGTTGTAGTACTCGATCACGTTGAGCTTCATCTGCACGACCTTGGCGGGATTGGCGCCCTGGCTGGCCAGCGATCCCCTGGTTCGCACGTAGTAGTACACGGGGACCTGCAGCGGGTAGATGCGCTTGCAGTGCAGCTCGTACTCCATGTTGAAGATGAAGTCCTCGCACCAGCTGAGCGTGACGTCCATGCGAAGCTGGTACTTCTCGATGATGTCGCGGCGGTAGAGCTTGTTCCACACCACGCCAAAGTAGAAGTCCGAGGGGTTCTGGATCATGTAGTCGCCAAACTCCTCGCGCGAGAGGACGCCCTCGGCGTCGATGTCGCCCTTGCGCGAGACCTTGCTGCCAATCACTCGGTAGAAGTCCGCGATGACCATGTCGCAGCTGTTCTCCTCCATGGCGCGCACGAGAAGTCGCGTGGCCTCGGGCGCAATCCAGTCATCGGAGTCGAGAAACTGCACGTAGTCGCCGTGTGCGGCGTCAAGCGCCTTGTTGCGCGTGTCCGAGACCCCGGAGTTTTCCTTGTGGAGCACGCGCACACGGCTGTCCTTCTCGGCGTACTCGTCGCAGAGGGCGGGCGAGCCGTCCGTGCTGCCGTCGTCGGCGAGGATAAGCTCGAAGTCTCGGTACTCCTGCCCCAGGATGCTGTCGACGCACCTGCGCAGCGTCTCTTGGGCGTTGTAGACGGGAACGATGATGCTTACCTTGGGCATGGTGTCCCTCTCGACGAGGCCGTTGGATGGTCGCGCGCCGTGGTCGAGCACGCATGCCCAATTGTAGTCCACGGCCTTTGCTATCCTTTAAGGTCAAGAAGGCCGAGTTGGGCGGCCCTGGCTGGATTGGTGATGGCTCATGGTGCACAGGGAGAACAACTACAGGGGACGTGCTGGGCGAGACGACATTCGCGTCTCGCGATACGTGCCGGAGGAGCCTGGCGAGAAGGTCGCCAGCTCTGCGGATGGCACTCGCCAGCATGCGCAGCAGCACGGCACACACCGTCGCCGCCAGGGGGCGAGCGACGTGCGCGTGCTTCGACCTGCGGAGCCCTTGCACTCGCAGCCTCCTGCTAGGGCCGAGCAGGCTCGCTCGTACGCCGAGCGCCATCGCAAGGAGCGGCGCTCGCGGGCCGTGCGCATGGGGGTTCTTATCGCCGTTGCCTGCCTGGTTGCACTTGTCGCGGGCATCATTGCCGCCCGCGGTGGGGTGGGGCTCTCCCTGCCAGACGTCGGGGGCTCCGGGAGCGGGGACGCAAGCGCCTCTCAGGGCGAGCAGGGCACGGGCTCCCAGGGTACGGAACAGGTCGCACAGGCCGCGGGCGTCCAGAACGATGGCAGCATCGTGATGACGCTGGGCGGCAGCGCCGACACCTACGTCAAACGCGGCGAGGGCTACGTGGACGGCGGCTGCTACGCGCACGACCGCGCGGACGGGATGATCACGGACAAAGTCACCGCCTCGGGCGAGGTCGACACCACGACGCTTGGAGACTACACCGTTACGTATACGGTCGAGGACTCCGCCGGCATGGTGGCTACGGCCACGCGCACCGTGCATGTGGTGGACGACGTCGACGGCGGCTGGGATGAGGACGGCATCTCGGTCTTCATGTATCACGACGTCTACGACGCGGCCAACCCGCCCGAGGGTGCGTCGAGTGACCAGAACCTCATCTCGACAACGCTGCTCGATCAGCAGCTTTCCTGGCTCAACGAGAATGGCTACTACTTCCCCTCGTGGGCCGAGGTGCGCGCCTACATCGAGGGAGGCCACTCGCTGCCGGCAAAGTCAGTAGTGCTCACCTTTGACGATGGCTCCGAGGGATTCCTCACCTATGCAATTCCCCTGCTCGAGAGTCATAAGATTCCTGCCACCTCGTTTGTCATCTGCAGTGACGCCGACATCCAGGACAAGCTGAACTATGCTAGCCCGTATGTAGACTTCCAGTCGCACTCGTACGACTTGCACCGGGCGGGAACCTCGGGCAAGGGGCACGGCGGCCGCATCTACGACCTCACCTCCGACGAGGTCGCGAAGGACCTTGAGCAGTCTGCAGACGTCCTCAAGACCAGCGACGCCTTTGCGTACCCGTTTGGCGACGTCTCCGACGCGGCGCCCTCGGGGGTGGAGCAGGCGGGCTTTCTGCTTGCGTTTACCACGCAGTACGGGCAGGTGCATCCGGGTGATGACCCCATGCAGCTCAAGCGCATGCGCATCTTTGGCACCTATGAGCTGGGAAGCTTCGAGTATCAGGCGGCGCATGGAGTAGGGTAGGGCGCTGGCTCGCTTGTTCGTAGGCGCTTCAAGCTGCGTGTCAGTGTGCCGGAGCTTACGTGGCGTCGGGTTGCCTTGTTGGCGCGTGTCGGTATCATCGAAGTGCAGGCGGCGCGTCTTTCTCGGCGCGTCGTATCGTAAGGGGCCAGCTGCCCCAATGGGGGCGGAGGTCTCATGGCATTGTTTGGCAAATCTAAGGGTACGCGCGCGGCCTCCGGAGCCGTGCGCGTGCCTCCAACTGCGTCGCGGCATGACGGCAACACGGCAGGTCGCGATGGGAGAAGGCGCGCGCCGAGCGCATCGCCCGCTGCACCTGCGGTGCGTGGGGCCGCTCCTGCGCGGCGCGTTCCAGCTGCTTCTACGTATGGGACGGGTAATTACGGCGCGGCCGACGCGCGCGATGCCGAGGCGCTGGTGTATGCGCACCGTCGCCGCGAGCAGGCGCGGCGTGACACGCTGCGGGTTGTGGCAGTTGTCGCAGTGGCCGCGGCTGTGCTTGTTGTCGTGCTTGTTGTTGCGGGGGTGCTTGGGTAGCCGGGCGCTTGCCGGAAGTACTGCTCGACTAGCGGGGTCTGGCGATTGAGCTTGCTGCAGAGGGCGACGAGATAAGCATCTGTGCCATCGCGGAGATGGCAACTATGGCCAAGGCACAGGCCACGATGATGAGCAGCACGTAGGCAAGGGTGCGACCATCGATGCGTCCAAGGTTTGCTACCAGGTGGGCGAGACGCGACGGCTTGTGCGTTGGCGCAGGGGCCGGCGCTGCGCCCTTGCCCTGGTCAGCATGCATCTGACCTTTTGTCTCAAGCCCCATCGTGACGTCCTCATCTCTATAACCTGTTCGCTTGCATGCAAGTATGCGACAACTTTGCTTTCAGCTGCCTTGCCCTTTCAAGTTCTCTTGGGATTCCCACGGAGCCCAAGGTGCGGGTGATTGCCGACCTGGTCATGCGCCCCTCAGGTTTGGCGAGCACCCCGCAAGCCCGGCGAGCAATCGAAATTATTGAGCGTCGTGCACCACGCAAGCCCGGCGAGCAATCGAAATTATTGCGCGAAAATTCTTGTCAAGAGATAGTTTCCGCAGTTGATGAAAAAATAAGCAGGAATATCGTTCAATAATTGTGGGCGAGAACGGCCCCACAGTCGAGAACGGCCCCACAGGCGAGAACGGCCCCACAGGCGGGAACGGCCCCACATCATCGTTAAATGGCAACGAGGCAGATGCCGGTGCCCCGAAGGAGGGGCGAGCGTCCGCGAGAGGGGGGTATGGGCACTTCTCCAGCGGCTTCTACGCGGCGAGATTGCCGGCGGAGCGAGCGCTTGCAAGGCGGTGGCTGGTCTCCGTGGCACCATGGCGCTTGCCGGCGGCCTCGCAGAAGATCGCACCGCCCAGGATAAGTACCGTGCCCGCGACGTTTGCGGGCGTGAGCGCCTCGCCCAGGATGAGTGCCGAGAAGATCACGGCAGAGAGCGGCTCGAGGTAGCCCCAGACCGAGACACGCTGCACGGGCAGTTGCCCCATGGCGGAGAAGTACAGGTAGCAGCCAAAACCGGTGTTCACGAGGCCCAGGCAGAGAATGGCGGGCCAGTTTGCCGAGAAGGGCACGGCCAGCTCGGAGCCGTGGGCGACAAGCGCAAACACGGCAACGGCGGCAAAGCTCGCCACCAGCTGGATGGCCGATGCCTCGATGCCCGCCACGGCGTTGGACGCGCGCTTGCTGCAGATGACCATCACCGCGTACATCACGGCAGACATGCCGCCACACGCAAGGCCCCACGGCGAGAGCGCCGCGCCCTGTCCCTGAGCAACCACGAGAAACGCCCCGCAGATCACGGCCGCGAACCCTAGGAGCTTGGCGGGGGTGAGTCGCTCGTGGAAGAGGACGGGCGAGAGCGCCATCACGATGACTGGCCCGCAGTAGTAGGCGAGCGACGCAATGCCCACGCCAATGAGTCGGTATGCCTCAAAGAGGAAGATCCAGCCCACGCCCAGGGCGGCGCCGGACGCAGCAAGAAAGGCGGCGTCGCGCGGATGGTCGAGAAAAGCCGGGCGCTTGCGGGCACCTAGCACGATAAGTGCGAGCAGCGTGCCCCCAAGAAGGGTGCGGAGCAGGACAATCTGCCAGCTGGGAAGCGAGATCTGGCTAGCGATGATGCCGTTCGAGCCAAAGACGAGCAGTGACAGCAGGTACTTTCTCGACGCGCGCGACATGCATGACCTCCCACGGCACCCTAATTTCCTCAAACACTTTCGCAGAGTGTGTATGCTGAGAAAAGCGAATGTTTATCATGTAATACATGACGATTTGTTATGAAATTGCCAAGGCCGTCGGCAACGGTAGCGCTGCGCTCGAAGAAGGGGTCCCATGGACGCAAACATCCAGAAGTACCAAGCGTTTGTCGAGACCGTGCGTACGGGCAGCTTCACGCGGGCAGCGCGTTCGCTCTCCTACACGCAGTCCGGCGTGAGCCGCATGATCGCCGACCTCGAGCGCGATTGGGGCATGACGCTTCTCGAGCGCAGCCGAGCGGGAGTGACGCTCACCAGTGAGGGGCGCGCGGTGCTGCCCTTCGTGGAGGGCGTGTGCGACGATTATCGTCGCCTGGAGTCGCAGATAGATGACCTCAACGGGCTTGCCGCGGGCAGCATCCGCATAGGGACCTTCTCGTCTGTGGCCACGCATATCCTGCCCAAGGTCATTGGCCGTTTCCAGAAGGACTACCCGGCCATCGAGTACGAGCTGCTCATGGGCGACTACACCGAGATTGACGGGTGGGTGGCGTCTGGCCGCGTGGACTTTGGTTTTCTGCCGCGGGCGCCGCGCTACTCCGGCCTTGCCGAGCGCGTGGTGGAGCGAGACGAGCTCATGGCCGTGCTCCCAGCTGGGCATCGTCTGGCGGACGAGGCGGCCGTGCCCGTCTCGGCGCTTTGCGAGGAACCGTTCATCGTGCTAGAGCGCGGTCAAGACGACGAGATAACCCCCATCTTCGAGCGTGCGGGCCTCTCGCCCAACGCGCGCTTCTCCACCTGGGATGACTACGCCATCATGTCGATGGTCGAAAGTGGCCTGGGGCTCTCGATCCTTCCGGCGCTCATCCTGCGGAGGAACCCCTACGCCATTGCGGTCAAGCCGCTCGATCCGGCCACATACCGGGACATTCGCGTGGTGTACCGCGACGGCGCGCTGCCTCGAGCCGCGCGCCGCTTCCTCGAGTACCTGTGAGAAGCTGCTGCTGGCAGGTCTCCAAACGCGGCGGCCTCCCAGCAGCGTTGTCTTATGCCCCTCTTGACAGCCGTCTAACGACAAACATCAGCAATAAGAGACCAATGGCCACCAGGACTATCGTGCCGCCCGGCCTAAGTCCCAGATAATAGGAGGCGACAAGGCCGAGCGCCGTAGACGCCACGCCCGCAAGGCTCGAGAGGGCGCATGCCTGCCGCCAGCTATGCGCCACTTGCAGCCCGCAGGCAACGGGGACAACCATCATCGATGAGACGATGAGCGAGCCCACGGTGCGTGACGCCACGGCCACCACAAGGGCGACCACTACCATGAACGCAAGGTTAACTGCCTCGACGGCAACCCCCGCGGTGCGTGCCTGCCGCTCGTCGAAGGACATGAGAAATAAGCTTCTTCTCAAGGCAGCGCAGGCTACTGCGGCCACGACGCATACCGCAACGATAGTGACCACCTCGTTGTTCGACATGGTGAGAATGCTGCCAAAGAGGTAGCTGTTAAGGCTCGAGGCGTTGGAAATAAAGCCCGAGAGCACGCCTGCGGTGCCCACACCCACAGCCAGGATGACGGCCACGGCCAGCTCCGCCTGGCCTCTCAGGGCCCGCCGCGTGCCCTCTATGCAGAGGGCGCCCACAAGACACGCCACGATCGCCCCGGCTATGGGGCTCGCCCCGCCTACGAGGCCCGCGGCGACGCCTGCGAGCGATGCGTGCGAGAGAGCGTCGCCAATCATCGAGAGCCTCCGCTGCACGACGGTCATGCCTACGAGGGGGATCACGACGCCCAAGAGCAGGCCAGCGAGAAGCCCGCGCTGCATGAACGCATATTCGAGCATCGCCTAGCTCTCCCTTCTCGAAACCAGACCGTTCTCGACAACAAGGACGCTTCCCCCGAGGCCCCCAATGACCTCCTGGTCATGCGTGACGAGAAGCACTGCCAGCCCGCTGCTCGAGTGCGCGGCAGCAACCAGTGCGCAGAGCTCCTCGCGGCTCTCTCGATCGAGTCCCGTCGTGGGTTCGTCGAGGACGAGAAGCCTTGGACCGTTAGCCAGGGCGCAGGCAAGGCGGACGCGCTGGAGCTGGCCGCCCGAGAGCTCCCGTATCATCCGTGCGGCGTGTCCGGCCATTCCCACCCGCTCAAGGGCATGCAGGCTCCACTCGCGGCGCTGCGTGCGTGACGACCGGCGCCGCCTCGCGCCTGCGCCCTGGAAGGCACTGACAAGCTCGAGTGCCGTGGCCGGGAAGCGCGACACGGCCTCCGGGGGAAGCTGGGGGAGGTATCCCACAAGGTCCCACCTGCCAAAGCTCGAGGGGCTCTCGCCAAAGAGGCGGACGACGCCCGCCGTGGGCCTCAGCTCCCCAATGGCGAGACGGGCTATGGTCGACTTTCCCGCCCCGTTATCGCCCATAAGGGAGCAGACCTCGCCTGGCCCAAGCGACAGGTCCACCCCGCGGAGAACCTCTTCGCGGCCGTAGGAGAAGCGCACGCCCAAGAGCTCCACCGGAGGCACGCGTGGCTCGGGCACCTGGGACGCCACGGCCGTCATGCCAGCGCCTCCCTCAGCGCCGCGAGGTTTTCGCGCATGACGGAGAAGTAGTCCTCACCGTTGGCTAGCTCCTCGTCGGAGAGGCCCTCGAGCGGGTTGAGCACCTTGACCGTGGCGCCGGTCTCGCTGGCGATGGCCTGCGCGACCTTTGGACTTACAAGCTCCTCGGAGAAGATCGTCTTTACGTTGTTCTCGCGTACGAACTGGGCGATATCTGCCATCTGCTGGGCGTTTGGCTCGCCCTCGGCGTCGATGCCTGCAATCGCGAGCTGCGTGAGGCCGTAGGCGTCGCAGAGGTAGCCAAACGCCTCGTGAGATACCACGAGGTCCCTGTTCGAGAGGTTCGAGAGACCGTCCGCAAACTCGGCGTCGAGATCCTCGAACTCTGTCGCCCACCGTTCGTAGTTCGCGTCATACGTCTCGCGTCCGCTGGGGTCGAGCGCCACGAGGGCGTCGCGGATGGTCTCAAACTCGTGCTTGGCGGTTCTCGGAGAGAGCCAGACGTGCGGATCGGTGCCGGAGTCGCTCTCCTCCGCCTCGCTTTCGGGCAGCTCGCGCAGGTCGAGGCCGTCGCTTGCGCATACGAAGACGGGCTTCTCGTCCGAGAGGCCGTCCGCTACGTCAGAGACCCAGTGCTCCATGCCTGCGCCGTTGTAGACGAGCATGTCGCAGTCGATGATGGTGCGGATGTCCGCAGCCGAGGGCTCCCAATCGTGCGGCTCGGTCCCGGCGGGCACAAGGCAGGTGACGGTTGCCCGGTCACCGGCAACCTTGCTCGCGAAGTCGTACATGGGATAGAAGCTCGCGCAGATTGAGAGTGCGTCGGTGTCCTTGTCGCCTTCCTGCGCCGAGGTGCCGTTGCCGGCGTTCGAGCAGCCCACAAGGGCCGTCCCGGTCGAGATGGCGAGAAGGCCGAGAAGGGTACGCCGACCCATCGTTGGGTTGAGGCGTGAGCTTATGCGGTTGTTCATTCGGATGTCTCCAGTCTCATGGCTGATGGCAGTTGCGAATTGCGTTATGAGGCAGTCCGCACCCATCAGATGTCGAGTCGGACCCCCAGGAGGACGGGGGAGAGTACGACAAGGACAACGCCGACAAGAGACGTGGGATGCGAAAGGACCAGGCGCGCAGAGGGGACGCGTGGCGGCTGGGGCACCGGTGTGGCGCTGCGGCCAACCACTCTGGCGGCACCAGCCATGAGCTGGCAAATCGGGCAGTCCTCGCCCGTACACCGGTGGTGCACTTCTTTGCCAAGCGCTTCCGCCGAGAGGAACGTGCCCACAGCGAGAAGGACTGCGAGTGCGAGCGCGAATGTGCGGATGGCGACCGTACGATGGGCGTTGCCGTGGATAGCCTCACTGCCGAGGAAAGACTCACGCATGGGTTACGACCTGTTTTTTTGCGCAGAGGGGGCAGCGTCCGTAGAGCACGGTCCGAGAGAGGTCGATGGTAAAGCCGTGTACCGTGCTCACATGGTGGGAGAACTCCTGGAAGGCATCGCAGTCAATGGTTGAGACGTGGCCGCACTCTACGCACACCAGCTGACCTGCGTCCTCTTCGCCCTGGTTTACCAGGCGATAGAGGGCGACTTCTCCGTGAGGGGCAACGATTTTTGTCGCCATCCCCTCGCCGACGAGTGTCTCAAGGGTTCGGTATATGGTCGAACGGCCAATCTCGACTCCCTGGGATCTCAGCATATCGAAGGCCCCGTCGACGCTTACGTAGCGGTCGGTGTGTGCGGCGAGGTAGTCGAGGACGGCCTGGCGCTGGCGCGTGTTGTAGGTGCCCCTGGTTGCCACGCGTGTCTCCTGTTCCGAGGCGCCGCCGCAGTCGGTGGCGGTTAACAATATAAATTGAAATTGAGAACCAATTTCAATTCTAAGGTACAAGGAGGAGTCCAGTCCGTCAAGTCCCAGTCCGCTACTCTCCGGTGGCGTCGCGGTATTCCTGCGAGCCGGCATCAGACCACGAGGTCTTCCCGGACGCGATAACCTGGCCCGTCTCGTGCACGTACGCATACTCGTCGAGCAGGGAGGCGTTGTCGATTGACCAGCTGCCGTAGTCCTCGACGGGGCAGCTCTCTAGCGCAAAGAGCGCGCATGCGCCGTTGGCAGACTCGCGGTCGTAGATGAGCAGGACGACCTTCTCGCTGTCCTTGGAGAGAATGATCTGCTCGTCTCCCTTAGCGTTGTTGGTCACTTGAAAGCCATAGCCCTGCGGCTTGAGCACCGCATCGTAGACAGCCCTGTAACCGGTGTCGATTTCCTCGGCTTCTTCCTGCGCCAGCCCGGAGGACATGGCGTCGTCCCCGGTGGGCGCCTGCGGCGCGGAGGTCTCATCCGTCGTGGCGTTCGGAAGGTCACCCAGGCTCTCGTCCGCAACCGCCCTGCCCCTGGATACGCTTCCGTCAAATCCCATGGTCACGAGCTCGTCGCTTTGCTCCGAACCCCTGAGCCGCACCTCGGCGCCGGTATCCTCCCAGCTTACCTGCCAGTTTGATGGGCGTGCCCGCGCACCGTCGTCTGCGATGCTCGTGTCCACGCGCGAGACCTCGTAGCGGCCAAACTTGAGGAGGAGACGGACGTTTGCCGAGGAGAAGAACAGGGGCTCTCCAACAGATTGCAGCTCAAGCGTGTACCTGCCGTCTGGGGAGGTTGACGTGTCGACGGTGCTCACGGCGTAGGAAAGCTCGTACACCAGCGCCGCCACGAGAAGCACGGTAACTACGGTGATGCCGCCAATGACGGCAAGCACGGTTTTGGCCATCTGTCCCATGCGGTGCTTCTTGCCCTGTTCGCCGGCCATGCCGTATCCTCCCGTTGCGATGCGTAATTACGTCGGATTCATCTTCTTCGTCGAGGCTCACAATCTTGAGCTTTATCAGGCTGCAACAACTCTCTTGTTTCAGAGATGAGAAAAAGGTGAACTCTGCCCGCGAATTAGACGTACGAAAAGCAGAGCCTATCGTAAATAAAGAGCGTTCCTAGCAGTAGAAACGCTCTGAGTTGTTTCACGAGTAGGCGTAATGCCCCTAGCAAGAGAAGAATAATGATCGAGGCCCTCACGCACGTCTTCTCCTGCCGTTTACGATGGGTGGAAGCATCTCTGGATCGGATTTTGTCCGCTTTGAGACTTCGACCATAAGGATGCTGCAGAATGCAAGCATGGATGTCATGGGTTCGATGTATACAGGGTATCGCTCGGTCTGCCAGGTGGGGAGGAGAATGAACTCATCTGCCATCTTGCGAAGGGGATGCGCTGCCGCGTGGGAAACCATGACGGTATGGGGTCGTTTCTGCGGCGACATCTCTTGAATGACGTTGAGGAGCACACGCTGTGTGTCGTTTTTCGACGAGAAGATCACAATCAAATCGTCGGGGCTTGCTACGTGCATGTAAATCATCTCTTGCCCGCTTTGCATGTAGTAGCAGGGTATTTTGTACTTAAGCAATTCCATCGAAAGCATGAGGGCAGGAGGCGAGCTCAATCCTGCTCCGGCTGTATAGATGGCCTTGGATGAGAGTATTCGGTCCGTTAGTCCAGAGACAGTGTCTTTGTCCAGGGCTTCGTTTGTTGCCCTCATCATGTCACAAAGATAGTCTATCGGTTCTTGATCTTCTTTCGAGTTTGATGTGGGCGTGCTACTCGAAAGCGAGAGCATGAGGTTCATCCGGAAGTCACCAAAGTTGTCGTAGCCGACTTTCTGACAAAAACGACTCACGGCACTCTGCGAGACGCCGATTTGCTGAGCTGCCATGGTCGTTGTGCTTTGAAGGATCCCTTCAGGATTGTCCATGACGGCATTCAGGACCTTCAGTTCCGTAGGGGTTAAGTCTTCTGCGTGAAGTCTCATCTGTTCAAAAGCGTCCATGTCGTACTCCTGAATTATGAATGAACTATCCATTCAAAATACTAGTACAAGCCACAAGTATCAGGAAGCATAGGAAGGATATGAACAGAAAGATGCTGCAGAAAAATCTGCGCTTGCCGTTGCAATTCAACCGTTTGCGGTGAATCATCCATACAACAAAGAATGGATGGCCCCACCAATTTAGAATGATTCATGCAGAAGGTAAACATTGGCTGGGTGGCGCGAATGGAACGCGCGAAGTCGGACAGGAGGCACCATGGACGTTGTTGCAACGAGAGTCGACGAACGCCTGATACATGGACAAGTCATGGCATCTTGGTCAAAGAGACTGCAGCTCACGCATATCGTTGTTGTAGATGACCAGATTGCCAAAGACGATTTCATGAAGACTGTTCTCTCAATGTCTGCTCCCGCTGGAATGCAGATCGATATTTTGTCGGTCAAAGCTGCTGCGGATGCTCTAAAGACGGACGAGAGTCCCGCTCATACCATGCTGTTGTTTAAGAAGATTTCCGCTGCTCTGGAGCTTGCGCGCGAGCTTAAAGGTGGCTCTGCAGAGATGACCGAACTAAACCTTGGAAACCTTGGTTCCGTACCCGGTCGTGTTCAAGTGACAAAGAACATCTTCCTATCTGAAGAAGAGCGGACGCAGATTCGTGAGCTGCAGGGTCTGGGGGTGAGCGTGTTCCTGCAGATGCTCTACACCGATCCCAAGGTGCCAATTGATGACGTCCTTTAGAAAATGCGCTACTGACTTAGGAGTGTGAAAGTATGTTGGCATTGCAGGCGCTTATCATCGCGCTTTGCACGTGGTATGCAGCTACCGCATGCCCAATGTGGCTGCGGTGGTCCGTGTATTTTGGCGCGCCTCTTGTAGCGGGTTTGGTCAACGGTCTGCTTCTGGGTAATCTGACCTACGGGCTGGCAGTTGGCTCTAACGTGATGATGGCTTATATCGGGATGGTCGCCATCGGAGGGTCTCTCCCAAGTGACTATGCACTCGCGGGCTATCTTGGTGTAGCCATGACGATGCTCGCTGGGGCTGACCCTTCAGTTGGTCTTACGATTGCGGTGCCCCTTGGTCTTCTTGGCCTGCTGAGCTTTAATGTCAAGATGTCGCTCAACTCGGTCTGGGTACATAAGGCAGACCAGTATGCCGAGCAGGGTAATGCCCGCGGCGTGGTCGTCATGAACCTATTTGCTTCGCAGATTTTCCCGTTCATTACGTATGCAATCCCTTCATTCCTTTGCGTGCTTTTTGGATCATCAGCTCTCGAATCGCTCATGTCAGTGATTCCGTCTCAGGTAACCTCAATTCTCTCCCTTGCTGGCCACCTGATTCCTGCTCTTGGCTTGGCAATGCTCATGAGCGTTCTCTTCAAGGCTTCTCTTCTTCCGTTTTTTGCAATCGGATTTGCCCTTGCCGCCTATCTCCAACTCGGTACAATGCCTATCGCCATCATTGGCGCTGCGGCAGGCGTATTGCACCTCATTTACACCTCGAAGGAAGGCGTTAATGTCTTCGAGGGCTTTTCCTTTGGCCCCGAAGAGGCTACGGAAATTGCAGAAGAGGCTGCTGACGGACAGAAACATCTGAGCAAGAAGACCCTCCGTAAGTCTTGGTTCATCTGGCAGAGCTGGGGCCAAATTTGTTACAACTACGAGCGCATGATGGGGCTGGGCTTCTGTCACTGCATGGTGCCCGTCCTTGAAGAGCTCTATGGCGACGACCGCGAAGCAATCGCGGCAGGCCTCAAGCGACACCTTGCCTACTTCAACACCGAGAATACCTGGGGCTCCATTATTCCGGGCATCACTGCGGCAATGGAGGAAGAGCGCGCGAACGGTGCGGACATCGACGATGATATGGAGAACAACCTCAAGACTGCACTCATGGGACCCATGGCAGGTATTGGTGACTCCGTTACTCAGAGCCTAGTAAAGGTGGTTCTCCTTTCTATTGCCATTGGCCTTGCATCTCAGGGGAGCGCCCTCGGGCCAATTCTTCTGGTTGTGCTTTTCAGCATCTATGCACTTGGTGTGGGCTATTTTTGCTACAACGCTGGGTACCGTTTTGGAAAGAACGCTGTGACCAAGCTGCTTGCCGGTGGTCTTGTAAAGCAGCTTACCGAGGGTCTTGGCGCCATGGGAATGATGGTGCTTGGCTGCCTGGTCGCTACCGTGATTCCCATCTCCTGCCCGCTTACTTTTGAATTGGCTACAGGAACCATCGAGATTCAGTCGATCCTCGATACTATTCTCCCCAAGTTGCTGCCGCTCATCTCGTTCTTGGTTACCTATCACTTTATCAAGAAGGGAACCAAGCCTACGACCATCATCATCGCGATGTTTGTGATTGCCATCGTTCTCTCTCCGCTCGGCATTCTCTCGTAGAAGCAAGCACAAGCGTGAGTAAGAAAAACGCTTACCAATTAAGGAGTAAAGTATGCCTTCACTGATGGAGAAGCACTTAGAGACTTTTGGAGTTCCCAAACCCGTTATTGGGTGTCTACACATGCAGGCGCTGCCTGGTACCCCCTTTGCCGATGACAGTATCACGCTTGAGGAGCAGATTCTTCGTCTTAAGCAGGACGCAGAAGTCCTGCAGGATGCAGGGTTTGACGCTCTTGTTTTCGCAAACGAGGGAGATAGGCCTTACCTCACACCCGTCGGTCCCGAGACAGTGGCGAACTATGTACGAATCGCTACGGAAGTTGCATCCGACATTCATGTACCATTTGGATGCGGAGTGCTGATTGATCCGATTGCAACGCTTGCTGTTGCAAAAGCAATTGGTGCCAAGTTCGTAAGAACCTATGTGAGCGGCTCGTACGAGGGGCTGTTTGGCTCTCAGAAGTTTAATCCAGGCGAGATATTCCGCTATCAGCGTCGCATAGGTGCCGATGATGTCCGAGTCTATACGTACTTTGAGGCCCATGCGGGGACATGTCTCGACACGCGTTCGAGTGAAGAAATGCTTGACGCGGGAGTAGCCAATATGCCGATTGCAGGCGCACTCTTTGGCGGCGCCCATGCTGGACTTCCGCCAGAGGAATCACACATTGCCCATCTGAAGGAGCGTTTTCCGGAAGTGCCTATCATCATTGGCAGTGGAGGAAGGGTTGACAACATCGGCAGCCTTCTTCCACATGCTGATGGCGTTATTGTTGGCACGAGTATTAAGTACGAGGGCATACTTTGGAACAATGTGGATCCAAGCCGCGCCCAGGCGTTCATCAAGGCAGCTAAGGGCTAGCTGCGGCGTCATTACCCCCGGAGCCCCGTACTCTCGGATCACCCTTGGTGGTCTTGGGAGCGCGGGGCTTTCTATTGCGAGCGGTTTCGGTAGGCAACTAGAGGCCGCAAGGTCTTTACTTGTGGCATCAAAGAATGGCTAGGTGTGCCAATCTGATCGCGAGGCTTCCGAAGAATATGACATTACCCATGGCAGGCACGTTGACGCGCCTGCTGCAGGAGTATCTTCTCGATAGAGTGGCAGGTGTGACTGCCTTTCTGGGGCTAGAGTGCCATCGAGAGGAGGCGTGCCATGGAGGACAAGTTGCTCAAGCTTGCCGGGGGAGCCTTTGCGGTGTTCATTGGCATGGCGGTTGCCTTCCAGATTGCGGAGCAGCTGGGAACCTTTGCCCGAGCCATCGCGTGCGCCGCTGGAATCGGCGTGATGGTGGGCCTCCCCATCTGCGTGCTGCGCACGTTCTTTGGCGCCGACGCGCATCCCCGGCCTGGGACCTGGGGCGGTCTTGTTACGGTGGTTGCCGTCTTCGCCTTCTCGCTTCTCTTCTATGGGATGTCTGGCCAGCTCGACGGCAGTGCCGCCGCGGCGATGGTGCTTCTCCCCGGCTTTGTGACGCTCCTGGGAATCTTGCGGGGCTGAGAAGGCCCACCCGACGGGGCTGAGAAGACCCCGCACGATTCGTGGCGCCGCTGTGCCCTGAACACAGAATTTTGACTGAATATGACTGAAGTTGATTGATATTGATTGGATTTGCGAGACAATGACCTCATGCGCGGGGCCCGTACGGCGGTTCATTGGGGGAGCGTGCGGGTCTCGCGCCTAGACTGCGGTACCATCTTGGCTAGAGCGTCTCTGTGTCGAAAATCCCTCTTAGCCGGTTGACAACGGAGGTGGCGCGCATGCTTGCGCGTGAGCGTCAGGACATCATTGTTCGGCTCGTGCGCGAGCGCGGCTCCGTCACCATGCCCGAACTCATCGCGGCGCTCGGCGCCTCGGAGTCGACCATCCGGCGCGATCTTGCGGTTCTCGATGAGCAGCACCAGCTCCTCCGTGTGCGCGGTGGGGCTACGGATGTGACCTCCCGTGCCCGTCTCGTCCTCCACGATGCCTCCGTGGCACAGAAGCGCGACGTCAACGCTGCTGCCAAGCGTGCTATTGGCGTGCGGGCGGCATCGCTTGTAGGCCCGGATGACTTCGTCTACATCGATGCGGGTACCTCGACCATGCAGCTTGCCGAGTCAATCACCCAGACGGAGGCCACGTACTTCACCAACTCGATTCCCCATGCGCAGCTTCTTCTTGCCAAGGGATGCAGGACCTACCTCCCCGGTGGAATGGTTAAGCCGCTCACGGAGGCGCTGGTAGGGGAGGCAACCATCGCGTCGCTCGAGAACCTCCACTTCACGTTGGGCTTCTGGGGCACCAACGGCATCTCGCGCGAGGCTGGGTTCACTACTCCCGAGTACAGCGAGGCTAAGGTCAAGGAGGTCAGCATGGTGCACACGCTCCGGCGCTACGTGCTTGCCGACCAGAGCAAGTTCGCCCAAGTCTCTCTCGTTACCTTCGCGTCCTATGGGGACGCGACCATACTCACCGACCGGCTTCCGGAGGACGGAAGCTTTGATGATGCAGACAATGTCGTGGAAGTAGGGAGCAGCTCATGATTTACACCGTAACGTTCAACCCGTCGCTCGACTACATCGTTCGCCTCGACGACCTTCGCCTGGGCGAGATTAACCGCGTGAACTACGAGCAGGTCCTACCTGGAGGCAAGGGCATCAACGTCTCCATCGTGCTCTCCAACCTTGGGCATGCCTCCACGGCGCTGGGCTTCATCGCCGGCTTCACCGGAAAAGAGATAGAGGCACGCATGAGCGCCTACGGTGCCACCTGCGACTTCATCGAGGTCAAGGAGGGTATGAGCCGCATCAACGTGAAGGCAAAGGCCAAGGAGGAGACGGCCATCAACGGCCTTGGCCCCAAGATCACGGAAGCCGACATCGATGCCCTCTACGCAAAGCTGGATGCCCTCAAGGCCGGCGACCTGCTCGTTATTGCTGGAAACGTTCCCTCGATGCTCCCTGCCGACATCTACGAGCGCATCATGAGCCGCCTCGACGGGCGCGGCATCGACATTGTGGTCGACGCCGAGCGCGACCTTCTCGTGAACGTTCTTCCGTTCCATCCGTTCCTGGTGAAGCCCAACAACCACGAGCTGGGCGACATTGTGGGCGCCACCATCACGCACCGCGAGGAGGTTGAGCCCTACGCGCGCATGCTCCAGGAGCGTGGTGCCAGAAACGTGCTGGTCTCCATGGGTGGCGAGGGGGCGGTGCTTGTTCCCGAGAAGGGCGACGTGATCATGAGTGAGGCGCCCAAGGGGACCATGGTCAACACCGTTGGCGCGGGCGACTCGATGGTCGCCGGCTTCCTTACCGGCTGGATCGAGAGTAAGGGCGACTACGAGACGGCGTTCAAGATGGGTGTTTGCACGGGCTCGGCGAGCGCGTTTTCGGACAACCTGGCCACGAGGCCGGAGGTCGAGGCGCTTCTCGCAAAGATGTAGGCGTGGGGAGACTTGCCTAGTAGACGGTGCGTGCCGGGGGTTTACCATTGGTGAGCACTCGTGTTTGATCCCCGCTCGCCAAATAGTCCAAATAGTTACTGTTGGCGTGATGCTGTCGGTATAACATCGACTTTACATGAATTTGTTTACTTTCGAGCACATTCTTGTGGAAGGTGAGTACTGTGGACAAGAACTCCAGCATCTGCATTGTTGGCGGTGGCCCTGCGGGACTTTCGCTGGCCATGTACCTCGAGAAGAACGGGTATGACAACTACCGCATCTTCGAACGGGCAGACCACGTGGGAGGCAAGGCGTTCTCGCCGCTCATGAAGGTCAAGAACTCCAACGGTGAGTGGGAGGACCGCACCATCGAGATGGGCGCGGTCATGGGCTGCGACACCTACTTTGCCGTGCACGAGTGCGAGGAGTTTGGCGGCACAACGCACGAGGACGGCCCCAAGATGGGTCGCAAGTTCATGAACACCGACGGCACGCCGCTCAAGTCCAGGAAGATCGACCTTCTCAAGAAGGTCATGAAGATGAACAAGCTGTCGCGCCTGCTCGAAAAGAAGTACAAGGGCTACGACGTCAACGGCCACCGCGGCGTGGCGCAGGGTCGCTACGAGGGGCCGTGCCCCTCGCCGGAGCTCAAGCTCGCGCACATCGAGGGCGAGAACCCCAACCTCAAGGACCTCTCGATGCCTTTCTCCGAGTTCCTCAAGAAGAACGGCTGCGAGGATGCCGAGCTGGTGTGGAAGGGCCCCTTCACGTCGTTTGGCTACGGCTACTTCGACGAGATCCCCGCAGCCTACGTGCTCAAGTACCTCGATGCCTTCACCGTGAGGCAGTTCCTCTCCACTGGCAAGCTCTGGACCTGGAAGAACGGCACGCAGTCCATCTGGAAGGGCGTGAACGACCACCTCAAGCACCCGGCCGAGCTCAACAGCACCATCACGTCGATTCGCCGCACGCCCGAGAAGGTTTACGTCACCGTGAACGGCGGCGAGGAGCAGGCCTTCGACAAGCTGGTCATCTGCACGCCGCTGGAGCTCTTCCTCGAATACGGTGACGCCAACCAGGCCGAGCGCGAGCTCTTCTCCAAGATCGTGCACAAGGAGTACTTCACGATGGCCGTGCGCACGGATGAGGACAAGGCGCCGGAGATCTCGTACTACTACTTTGACAACATGACGCCCGAGACTCGCGGACACCTCATGGTCTTCTATCACCGCTGGCCGGATGCCGGTCCGCAGCCGCTGGTCACCTTCACGCTGCGCAACCATGAGGGCATGGAGGACGTGCCGTTCGAGGAGGCGCGCGACACCACGATTGCCGACATGGCCAAGTCCGGCCTGCCGGTGACCAAGACCGAGCGCATCGACGACTGGTACTACTTCCCGCATGTGAGCTCGAAGGACTATGCGGACGGCTGGTACGACAAAGTCGAAGCCATGCAGGGCGAAAACAACACCTTCTATGCCGGCGAGGTCATGGCCTTTGGCGACATGGAGGAGACGGCCGAGTACTCACGTGACCTGGTGAGAAGGTTCTTCTCGTAGGGCACACGTTGGGAGAATGCGCGTTGTGGCGGCGCCGGGGTCCGTTGGGGCCTCGGCGCCGCTTTTGCGCGGAGTTCTCGCTGCGCGGCCCTACCCAAGCCGCTCCTCATTGCTGTCACGCCAGGTGGCGTAGGTCACCGCGGCCGCAACGCCCATCGCGAGCAGGTCGGATATCCCGGCGTTCAGCGTGTTGAGCGCACCTCCGCCCACGTAATCCAGAATCGAGAGGAAGCTCGACGAGCCCATGATGTAGGCCGTCACATGCGTGGCGCCGCCCCAAATGCCGCCAACAAACCCGCTGGCGGCAAGGCCGATGAGCGGCCTACGGTACCGAAGGCCCAGGCCGTAGAGCGCCGGCTCGGTGACACCACCCACGATGCCCGAGACAAAGTAGCCCAGGGTCTCGCCTCCCTACGCCGTCTCGCGTTGCCGCAGGAAGCCGCCGAGTGCCATGCCAAACGCAGCCCAGATGGCAACGCCAGCTCCAACCAGCACAAACGAGTCGGTTCCCACGGCAAGCATGTTAGCGAGGCCCAGCATGGAGGGGCCAATGAGTGTCTGTGCGGTCTTGAACATGCCGCAGACGAGAAGCACGGGAATCATCTTCACCATGGCGCCAGAGAGGTAGTCCAGTGCCGCAGTGAGCGCGGTGCGAACCGGCCCGCGCGCGGGGGTTGCGGGAGAGGTGGTCTCGGCCTTCTCGGCGTGGCTCATGTTTGCTCACAATCGTCATGAAACGTTAGATAACGAACATACTATACGCGTGCTGTGTGACTTTACGGCCCTGCTTGCAGGGCTCCGTCTGCAACCCCGCGCGGCTGTACCATGGTTCTGAAATGCAGCTGACAAGGGAGGGGGGACCGCAGTGTCTCTCGGCAAAACCGCCCCACGCGCCATCGAGGTGCGTGGCGCTCGCGTGCACAACCTCAAGAACGTCGACGTATCCGTGCCGCTGGGCGAGCTCGTGGGCATTGCGGGCGTCTCCGGCTCCGGCAAGTCGAGCCTTGCTTTGGGCGTGCTCTACGCCGAGGGCAGCCGCCGCTACCTCGAGGCGCTCTCGACCTACACGCGTCGTCGCCTCACGCAGTCTGCCCGTGCCGACGTCGACCTGGTCGAGCACGTGCCTGCCGCCCTTGCGCTGCGGCAGCGTCCCGGCGTGCCCGGCGTGCGCTCAACCTTTGGCACCTCGACCGAGCTTCTGAACGGCCTGCGACTGCTCTTCTCGCGCGTGGGCTCCTACACCTGCCCCAATGGCCACCGCTGCCCGCCCTCCATGAGCGTGGCGCTTGAGCAGCCCATTGTCTGCCCCGTGTGTGGTGAGAAGTTCTACGGCCGCGGTGCCGAGGAGCTGGCCTTCAACTCTACGGGCGCCTGCCCCACCTGCGGTGGCACCGGCGTGTCTCGCGTGGTTGACGAGTCTACGCTCGTGCCGGACGAGAGCCTGACCATCGACGAGGGCGCGGTTAAGCCCTGGGGCAGCCTCATGTGGAGCCTCATGGCCGACATTGCGCGCGACTCGGGCGTGCGCACGGATGTCCCCTTCCGCGACCTCACGCCAAAGGAGCGGGAGTTCGTCCTGCATGGGCCAGCCGAGAAGCACCACCTTCTCTACCACAACGAGAAGACAAACACCGCCGGCGAGATGGACTTCACGTACTACAGCGCGGTCTACTCCGTCGAGAACGCCCTGGCGCGCGTGAAGGACGAGAAGGGCATGAAGCGCGTTGCCAGGTTCCTGCGTGAGGGTCCGTGCCCGGACTGCCACGGCACGCGCCTCTCGGCCGCGGCGAGAGACCCGCAGGTACGTGGCATCAACCTGGCCGAGGCAACGGCGATGACGCTCGACGAGCTGGCGGAGTGGCTTCCTGGCGTCTCGGCGACGCTGCCGCCGGAGGTTGCCGCCATGGCCGACCAGATTGTGTCTACCATGGCCGAGCCCATCGCCCGACTGCGTCAGCTGGGCCTGGGCTATCTTGCCCTTGACCGCGCAAGCTCCACGCTCTCCAACGGCGAGCGCCAGCGCGTGCAGCTCGCCCGCGCCGTGCGCAACCGCACCACGGGCGTGCTCTACGTGCTCGACGAGCCCTCGATTGGGCTGCACCCCTCGAACGTGGAGGGGCTTCTCGGCGTGGTGGACGACCTTCTCGCCGACGGGAACTCCGTCGTGCTGGTCGACCACGACGTGCGGGTGCTGCGCCATGCGGACCACCTCATCGAGGTGGGGCCGGGGTCTGGCAAGAATGGCGGCACAATCATCTGCCAGGGGAGTGTTGAGCAGGTCGAGAAGGACGAGGCCTCTCGCATTGCGCCCTTCCTCTCGGGCGAGCGCAGGATTCGCACGCGCCGCCGAGCCGAGGGAAGCGCGATGTTTGACCTGGGCCGCATTCACCTGGAGACCAACCAGGTCCACACCGTGCAGCCCCTCGGTCTGGATGTGCCGCAGGGACGCATGGTCGCGGTGACCGGAGTCTCGGGCTCGGGCAAGACCACGCTGGTGCTTGAGAGCCTGGTGCCCGCGCTTGAGGCGCGCATTGCCGGCACCGCGCTGCCCGAGACCGTGCGCGCCTGCGATGCGCCGGGCATCCGCCGCGTGTGCCTCATCGACTCCACGCCCATCGGTGCGAACGTGCGCTCCACGGTGGCCACGTACTCCGGCGTGATGGACGACCTGCGTCGCGCCTTTGCCCAGACCACCGACGCAAAGGCCCGCGGGCTGCATGCGGGGGACTTCTCGTACAACACGGGCTCGCTTCGGTGCCCCACGTGCGACGGGACGGGGACCATCTCACTTGACGTGCAGTTTCTTCCCGACGTCGAGATAGATTGCCCAGATTGCCACGGCTCGCGCTACGCGCCTGCGGCATGGGAGGTGCGCCGCCACACCACGCGCGGTGCGGGCGGCGAGAAGGGCGGCTACGTGAGCCTGCCCGAGCTCATGGAGATGACCGTGGACGAGGCACTCGGGCGGCTCGGGCGCCTGCGCCGCGTGGCCGCCAAGCTGCAGACGCTCTCGGACATCGGGTTGGGCTACCTCACGCTGGGCGAAGCCACGCCGGCGCTCTCTGGCGGCGAGGCGCAGCGGCTCAAACTCTCAAGTGAGATTGGCCGCAGCCAGGAGGGCACCCTCTTTGTCTTCGACGAGCCAACGATTGGCCTGCACCCGCTTGACGTGGAGGTGCTTCTCGGCGTGCTGCAGGGGCTGGTAGAGCATGGCGCGACGGTTGTGGTGATCGAGCACGACTTGGACATGATTGCCAACGCTGACTACGTGATCGATATGGGGCCAGGTGGCGGCGAGGCTGGCGGGCGCATAGTCTGCGTGGGCACGCCCGAGGGCGTAGCGGCGTGCGGGGCGTCGGTTACCGGGCGCTACCTGGCCGAGGAGTTGGCCCAGGGGTAGGACCGCGGCGCGCAAGGAGCCTGGCGGTCGCACGGTGTTCCGTTTGGGGCGCCTGCGCGCAAGCGGAAATCAAATAATTACGTGCAAAAGTCAAGTTGTGTGTAAGCGGCGGTGGCGCACTGAGGCGCAAGCCACCCAAATTGGCACTTACGTCGATAGCTTGGCTGCTGTTTTAGGCAAAATGACGATGGTTTGTGGCCTCTGGGCGCCGCAGTCCGTCGTCCGATTACCCATTTGCTGCCATGCGTCAAGAAAATAATCCACTTATCTTGATTTTTGCACGTAGTTTTGGACTTTTCTCCTGCGCAGAGTGGTTTGAGTATCCGTTATGGCGCTCGATAGGCTTGGCGGCACATGAGGTTGCGTGCCCCTCAGACTGGTTTCCCGTCGGTCACGGCTGGTGTCGCCGGAATACACGACGTTGCTGCTAAACTCTCCGCAGGTACGATGCGGGTTCGATTGGTAGCCATTTGGGAACGGAGGCGCTATGGACATCCGGCGCATGCTTGCGGGCAGGCTTCGCACGCACGAGCGGCAAGATCCGTTGCCCCTCTGGACGCCTTGGGGAGAAGCGCTGAAAACCGGTGACGCGCGGCCGCAGCTTACCCATCCGCACCCCCAGTTTGCCCGCGAGTCGTGGGGGAGCCTCAACGGGTGGTGGGACTGCGCCTTCGTGCCCAGCCCCGGCGGTGCCGCGCCGGAGTGCACGGCTGCTGCGCCCACGACGTTTTCCCAGCGCATCCGCGTGCCCTTCTCGCCGGAAGCGCTGCTCTCGGGCGTGGGGCGACAACTCAAGCCGGACGAGCTGCTGTGGTATCGGCGCGCGTTCGATGCGCCGTCGCTTGAACCCGGAGAGCGGCTGCTCCTTCACTTTGACGCTGTCGACTACGCCTGCGCCTGCTACGCGAACGGGCGTCTTGCCGGCACTCACGCCGGCGGCTACCTGCCGTTCTCGTTTGACGTAACGGACCTGCTTGCACCAGGCGAGAAGAACGAACTCGCGCTCTGTGTACGCGATCCCAGCGACACCGAGCCGCATCCCCGCGGCAAGCAGCTCCTCCAATGCGGGACCATCTGGTATACCGCGCAGAGCGGCATTTGGCAGGACGTGTGGTGGGAGCGCGTGCCCGAGAACCGCGTCGAGGAGCTGCTCGTCGACGCAAACCCAGATGCCGGCGACGTGTCGGTTGCCGTGCGGGTCTCGCGGCCGGGCGAGGAGCTGCGCGTGTCGCTCCTCTCGTCAGACGGAGCGGTTGTTGCCCGTGGCGTGGCCACGGCAACCGAGACCAGCGTGTCCGTGCGAATCCCCGTTGCGGAGCCGCACCTGTGGTCCCCGGAGGACCCCTACCTCTACGGTCTGCGCATCGAGTATGGTACGGACGAGGTGACAAGCTATTGCGCATTCCGCACCGTGTCGATAGAGCCGGACTCCGCTGGCGTGCCGCGCTTTTGCCTCAATCACCAGCCGCTATTTCTGCGCGGCGTCCTGGACCAGGGCTATTGGTCCGACGGTCTTCTCAGCGCGCCCTCGGTGGACGCACTGGCGGCAGATATCGGGGCCGCAAGGGACCTTGGCTTCAACATGCTGCGCAAGCATATCAAGATTGAGCAGGACCGCTGGTACTGGCTCTGCGACCGCTTGGGCATGCTCGTCTGGCAGGACATGGTGAGCGGCGGCACGGCACCCTACGACATGTGGCAGGTCAACCAGAAGCCCACGCTCTCACGCTTTGCCTGCGAGCACTTCCGCGACGATATCCCGTCTCACCAGGTGCGCCTCTCGTCGGCAGATCCCGCCTTCCAGCAGGAGTGGACGCGTGACTGCGAGGACGCAGTGCGCTACCTGCGCAACCACCCCTGCATCGTGACGTGGGGCCTCTTCAACGAGGGCTGGGGCCAGTTCAACGCGCGCGATGCCGTGAACCGCGTGCGCGCGATTGACCCCACGCGACCCATCGACGCCACAAGCGGGTGGTACGACCAGGGCTGCGGTGACTACGCAAGCGAACACAACTACTTCCGGAGGCTTCGCGTGCCGCAGGGGCTGCGGGGATCCTCGCGGGCGTTTGTGATATCGGAGTTTGGCGGACTTACCTGGCACGTTGAGGGCCACAGCTCCTTTTTGGAGCCGTACGGCTACGCGGGCTTCGAAAGCCTGGAGGAGTGGCGCCGTGCGGTGCGGTCGCTTCTCGACGAAGCGGCGGCGCTTGAGGCCAAGGGGCTTGCCGGCTACGTGTATACGCAGCTCTCGGACGTGGAGGAGGAGACCAACGGTCTTCTCAGCTTCGATCGCCGGGTGAACAAGCTGTTGCCGTAGATGACCACGGCGTGTCCTGTGTGCGTCGCGGACGCTTCCGAGAGGGGGGGGAGAGGTAACCATGGCAGACAAGACCAGACCTGCCGCATCGCGTGCCACCAGACCCACAATCTCTCGAACCACTTGGCTGGTTATCGTGCTTCTCGCCTTTGTGGGTCAGGTTGCCTGGGCTGTTGAGAACAACTTCCTCAACCTGTTTGTCCAGGACTCCTTTGGCGCCTCGCTGCAGGACGTGGCGCTCATGGTCTCCGCCTCGGCGCTTACGGCTACGCTGACCACGCTGTTTGTGGGCGCGTGGTCGGACCGCGTGCGCCGTCGCAAGGCCTTTGTGGTGGCGGGCGCAGCTCTGTGGGGCGTCTCGATCATTGGGTTTGCGGCCATCCAGGTGATCTCGGACACGCTTTCGCCGGACGCTGCCCAGGCGGCACGCATGGGCGTCACCCTCACGATTGCCTTCGACTGCGTGATGACGTTCTTTGGAAGCCTATCCAATGATGCGGCATTTAACGCATGGCTCACCGACGTGACGGACGAGACAAACCGCGGGCGCGTTGAGGGCGTTAACTCCGCGATGCCGCTCATTACGATGCTGGCTGTCTTTGGCGGAGCGATGGCCCTCATGCGCGTGGGCGATGACGGGTCCGTGACGTACGACTACCCGGCGCTCTTTGTGACCGTTGGCGCGCTGGTAGGGGCGGCCACCGTGGTGGCCGGTACCCTCATGCGCGATTCACATCCGGTGTCTTCGGTCGAGAAGGGCTGGCTGCGCGGGGTGGCGCGGGGGTTCTCGCCTGCGACGATGCGTGCAAACCCAGTGCTCTACCTGGTGCTTCTCGGCTATTGCATCTTCTCGATGGCGCTTCAAGTCTTTATGCCATACTACGTGCTCTACCTGCGGCTTCCCTATGTGCTTGGTGAGGGCTACGTGTTTGTGATGGCCCCGGGCATTGTGATTGCGGCCGTCTTCACCATCTTCTACGGCCGGCGCCTGGACAAGCTTGGCTTTGAGCGCGCCGTGCGCCTGCCGCTGGCGCTGTTTGTGGCGGGGTGCCTGGCGCTCACGCTGCTCACGAGCGTGGCGGGTGTCTTTGTGGGCTCGGTCCTCATGCTGTGCGGGTACCTAGGAGCCGTGGCCTGCTTTGCCGCCGAGGTGCGCAACAACACGCTGGCCGACCGTGCAGGCGCTCTCCAGGGCGTGCGCATGTTCATGGTGGTGCTGGTCCCCATGCTCGTGGGGCCGTGGATTGGGTCGGCGGTGAGCTCTGGGTCTGGAGCCATCGGAGGCTTTGGCGTAGTTGGGGGTGGGTTTACGCCCTCGTCGCTCATCTTCCTTGCAGGTGCGCTGGTGTCGCTTGCGGTTGTTCCCACGCTTGTGGCGGTGGGACGACGACGGCATGCGGTGGAGTAGCGATGCCGTTTGGCCTCCTGACTGCCTGGCGCTGTTGAGAAGAAATTCGCCAGAATGGTGCCTCCGCTCGGCTCAAAACGTCGAATTAGTTCTCAGCAACACCGGTCGGAAAGCACGATAAGAACTCTCAGCCCAGGACTATTGACTCAGCGATTGTTTCGGGAGCCATAACTCGTTTCGCTTGTGCTGCGGCTATGTTGCAGGTGGGTATAAACGCGCAGTTCCATCACGTCTCCTGCCACGAAAGTGGCAGGAGACGTGATGGAATGCTTCTTGTCGACTTTTTAATATGCAAAACCAAGGAGGGAAGATGCGAACCATCGAGCTCATACAAACACTGCTTGATGACGGGGGTGATTCCCTTGAGACGCTCATGGAACGTTTCAAAGTGAGTGCCCGTACAGTGCGTTCGCATGTCCATGCGGCAAACCAAATGCTTGAAGATATCGCTCTCATTCGGTTCTCGAGAAAATACAATGTATATGAACTCGAGGTCCTTAATGAAGATGCATTTCAAACTTGGCTTGATCGGGGCAATAAAGTCGAACAGGAGCAGGCTGGTTCGGTCAGGCGCGTGCCCCGTATCCTCAATTACCTTCTACTTACCGATGGCTGGGTGCGAGTTCCCGATTTGGCCGATCGCCTCTTCGTTTCGTTCCAAAGCATCTCTATGGACTTGCATGAGGTTGAAGCTGAACTCTCTAAGTTTGGGCTTTCGCTTGTAAAGCGTCCGCGGTACGGGATTCGTGTCGAGGGACCAGAAATCAACAGACGCACATGTCTTGCTTCGGTAATCTCAGCCTCTCTTGTTGGTGGCACCGGAAAAAATGAGGCGCTATCCAATCGTGCCAAGACAATAGGGAAGACAGTCGAGCGGGTACTCGGTGAGAATAACTTTTCTATTAGCTCTATTGCATTTCAGAATCTTGTGGTGCATCTCGTGGTTGCAGCCGAGCGAATAGAGCAGGGTCGCTATGTTCCCATGGATGTCGAGCAGAGGGAACGCCTGATGACACTGCCGGAAAGCATTACTGCCCAACAACTTGCGCAGGCCATCGGGAATGATCTTGGGATTTACCTTCCAAGCTCGGAGGTTGCTTTCATTACTATTCACCTTGCGGGGAAGCATTCTATCGATGCCCTTTCCCAAGAGGTCGATGCAGATGGGACCGTAATCAGCGGTAGCGTCTGGGATATCGTTGGCGAAATCCTTGATGCTGCTCGTCTTGCTATGCGGATAGACCTTAGAAGCGATCTTGAGCTGCGAATGAACCTTGCTCGTCACATCGTGCCACTCTCAGTGCGGCTTCGATATGGAATGCCTGCAAAGAACCCATTACTCGAAGCGACAAAGCTGCGCTATCCGCTTGCATGGTCAATGGCGCTCGAGGCGGGGAAAGTGCTTGAGCGCCACTATGGTGCCAGGCCAAATGAGGACGAGACTGGTTTTCTCGCTCTTTCATTTGCGCTTTCGCTGGAACGTCGGCGAACGCCGGCTCGAAAAATGCGTGTGCTTGTGGTGTGCGCCTCTGGAATGGGGAGTGCGCGCTTGCTTCGCCAGCGCTTTATTTCAGAGTTTGGTGGATTGCTCGAGCGGTGCGACACATGTGACGCCGCAAGCGTAGCCGGAAAAGATCTTTCCGATGTCGATTACGTCTTCTCTACGGTCCCACTGCTCGATCTTCCAGTGCCAGTTTGCCAGATTAGTTACTTCTTCGACAGAGATGCTGGGGACGACATACGTCGCATTTTGGAGAGCGCGGACGCAAGAGATGCTACATCCATGTTCTCCCGTGAGCTTTTCTTTCCCCATGTGAAAGCAAAGGACAAGAACTCGCTGTTGGACATGATGTGCTCATCGATCGTCTCTGCAGGATTTGCAGATTTGACGCTACGTAAGTCGGTGGATTTGCGAGAGCAGGTGGCACCTACGTGCTTTGGGAACCAGGTGGCTCTTCCACATCCCGTCGAGGCAAAGGGAAGCACAACGGCAGTGGCAGTCGCTCTTCTTGATGAGCCTCTGTCTTGGGATGAGTTCAATCACGATGTTCGTGCTGTTTTTCTCGTTTCTTATGCACGAAGTGGCAATGACGTAGCAGACGCATTTGCGTCTCTAGCCGAATTGTTTGTGAGCAAAGAAGCGATTTCCGAACTAGTTAAAACGCAGACATGGGAGTGTCTCATCGATTGTCTTAGGAAGGGGAACCAATCATGCAGGGGATGAGTGATGTGCCGGAAGCACCTGGGTCTTCAGAAGAAGTATCGTTCGAAATCATCGCGTCCGCAGGTCAGGCTCGCAGTTTAGCTTTTGAAGCTCTCGGATATGCGCGAGACAATAATTTTGTAAAGGCTCGCGAACTTATTGAAGAATCCAAGAAAGAAAGTCTGCTTGCACACAGGTGCCAGACGCGCCTTTTGACTCAAGAGGCATCTGGTGATCATGTTGACGTTGACGTGCTGCTCGTTCATGCCCAAGACCATTTGATGACAGCGCAGTTGGCAAGGGAATTAATTGAGGAAATTATCAATTTGTATGAAATCAAGGCGGACAAAGAGATTGATTCGCGAGGACGGTGTTCCAAGTAGATTGAGGTGAATGGGAGATGAACGGGAAAATGCTTTGGGGATCGGCAACGGCTTCCTATCAGTGTGAAGGCGCATGGAACGAAGACGGAAAAGTCGAATCGATGTGGGATCACTATCTTCACCAGGAAAACCTTGAGAATGGAGATGTCGCTTCCGACCACTACCACAGGTTTCGTGAGGACATTAGACAGATGGCTGAGGGCGGCCAGAATGCCTATCGCTTCTCACTCTCCTGGCCAAGGATCATTAAGAATGAATCCGGGGAAATTAACGAGAAGGGCTTGGACTTCTATCGTCAGATGATCGACGCCTGCCACGAGAATGGAATTGAACCGTTCGTTACCTGCTATCACTGGGATCTTCCGCAATACCTAGAGGAGAAGGGAGGCTGGCTCAACAAGGCGCCAGCGGCTGCTTTTCAGCATTACTGTGAAGTTGTATTCAAGGCGTTTAACGGCCTTGTCGATCACTGGACAACCTTCAACGAGCCTAAGTGGTTCGTATTCTCGGGATACATGTCGGGCAATTACCCTCCTTGTCACAAGAATCCACAGGAAGTAGTAAATGCCGCATACAACGTCATGTATGCCAATGCTCTTGCAGTTAAATCCTTTAAAGAGCTTGGTATTCTGGGTTCGATTGGCATTGTGACCTCATATCAAACGATTTATGGAATTGATGACAGCGAAGCGTGCCAGCTGGCGTTCCGCAACGCTGATAACTACTGCAATAACTGGATTATCGATACCGCCTGCTCTGGGGCATTCCCTTCCGACATGGTTGCGAAACTGGCAGCTGAGGGCTTTGATCTCTCGATTGCTCAGCCCGAAGAGTTGCAGCTCATCAAAAACAATACGGTCCAATTTTTGGGCATGAACTACTATTCGCCTCAGTTTGTTAAGCCATATACGGGTGGTGAGACAGACGTCAAAGTTAACAATCTTGGCAAGAACTACAAAGGCAATATGAGAACCGTCGTAAAAAACTGGTTTGAGGTTGCCAACGATGACATGACGGAACTGCCTCGGAATGACTGGGGAATGATCGTATATCCTCAGGGGCTCCGCGAAGGTCTAAGACGCAATTCAGCAAAGTTCTCAGGACCAATCTATGTCACCGAGAATGGATTCGGGAACTACGAGGATGTCCATAACGGACCAGTTCATGACCAGTATCGGATTGAATACATCAGAGAGCATGTCCGCTACCTCTTGAAAGCTCAGTCAGACGGTGTTGACGTTCGCGGGTACTTTGTGTGGTCACCCTTTGACCTGTATTCATGGAAAAACGGTTGCGAGAAACGCTATGGGCTTGTTGCCGTTGATTTCGACCACGGGTGTAAACGCATTCCAAAGGACTCCTATTACTGGTATCGGGATGAAATAGCAAGCAACTGGCTGGACGTTCGCTAGAGGAGGTTTTGATGAAAAAGGTTGTGCTGGTGTGTAATGGCGGCCTATCCACATCAATTATGGCAAAGAAGCTAAACGATATGGGTGGTAATGATTACGACGTCTATGCATACGGAGAACAGGAATACGAGGAACATTTGGATGGGGTTGATTGCGTACTAATAGGTCCTCAGATTCGATATCTCCTTCCTGGAATACGAGCAAAGGTTGGCAATGATGTCCCGGTGGAGGTGATAGAGCCCCGGACATACGGCACCATGAACGCAGCAAAGGTCGTTGAACAACTCAACCGTATGACAACGAAATAGCTGGTTGGAGGAGGAGGTTCTTCTATGGAAGCTTTTATCGCATGGATTGAAAAGAACATCATGCCAGGCGCGAATAAGCTTGCAAGCGAAAGACATCTAAAGGCCATACGTGATACTTTTATGACCATACTGCCTCCAATTTTCTTTGGCGGCATTATTGCAGTCATTAATTCTGCTCCAGTAACCGATGACACGACCAACGGAATACTGTTGGCTTGGGCGGCTTTCGGCCAGCAGAATGCCCTCGTTCTGGGTTGGCTCAATCAGGTTACCCTTGGGTTCCTCTCTCTTTATGTTTGTATTGGTATTACCTATTACCTCGCCAAATCGTATGACATGGAGGTGTTTCTTCCAATCATTATTTCTCTTGCGGGATACTGCATGCTTGTAATTGATCCGCAGGAAATATCGTTTGGGAATGTGCTTGGCCAGCTGTCTTACTTTGATGGCAAGGGAATCCTGGTTGCCCTCTTTGTATCCATAATGACTGTGGAGCTCTCTCGTGTTCTTTATGAGCACAAAGTAGGATGGATTAAGATGCCAGATTCCGTTCCACCCGCTCTGATGGTTTCCTTCGGTTCTCTTGTCCCTTGTCTCATTGTTCTCGGAATTGATTCGGTCATCTTTATACTTTGCAAGAACATTGCGGGAACTTGTTTCGCGGCAGTTGTTATTGGGGCACTCTCGCCTGCGGTTGAGGCGACCGATAATATGGCGTTCGCCATTCTTGTTGCATTTCTGCTCAATTTTGGGTGGTTCTTCGGAATACACGACACGGTTTGGTCTGGATTCCTTAGCCCCATTGAGTACGGTACCCTCTCCGTTAATGCTGCTGCTCAGGCGGCGAGTACAGCTTTGCCTCATGTCTTCACTGTTTCGTTTTGGTGCTACTTTGGCATTATCGGGGGTTTGGGAAACTGCCTTGCTCTAGGTCTGCTTTGTCTTCGCTCAAAGAATAAGGAAGTCAACCTTGTTGGTAAACTCGGTATCGTCCCGGCCTTTTTTGGCATTTCTGAGCCAATAACGTTTGGACTTCCAATCATGCTGAACCCGCTGCTGTTCATTCCTAGCATTGTTACCAGCATCGTTAACGTTATCATTTCTTATTCACTGATGTCCGCCAACATCATCGGGAGAACCTATGCGATGCTCTCATACAACATGCCTTCAGTTTTTGGTGCGTACTTTTCGACCGGAGACTGGAAAGCAGTATTGCTCATCGTCGTATTGATTATGCTTGACATGGTTATCTACTTCCCATTCCTCAAGGCATACGAGCGTTCTATGGGAGAGGAGACGACCGAGGCGAACGCGGCCGTTTAGAACTAGCGATTCATTATGCAGGGAAAGGCCGATGCATTTGTATTGACGAGGCCGACCGTGAGGTCGGTCTCGTTTTTTCTGGAAAAGGGATTCTTTTCAATACTGTCTCAATCAAAATGTTGAACTAATCAATTTGAAAGGCTGTGGGGATGTGAGCAGTACTAACACGAGTGACCAAGGCACATTTTCCCGAGCACTCGATGCAAGGACGGTTGTATCAATAATCGCTTCGGGTAGTCTCGCATTCTGTGCGATTGTGTTTGAGACCTCGACTAACGTCGCCATCCCGGTCATGATGTCGGAGCTTGGAGTCGACACAGCGACAATACAGTGGATTACATCCGCGTACCTACTCGTTTTGTCGGTGACGATTCCCGTATTCCCTGTACTCAAGTCACGCTATTCCTTGCGTCGTCTTTTTGCTGTTTCAACACTTTCCTTTACAGCGGGAACGCTGCTTTGCTGTACCGCAGCTACATTTCCCCAGCTCCTGTTGGGTAGAGTTATTCAGGGGCTGGGGACTGGCGTTGCGATGCCGCTTATGTTCAACGTTGTAATAGATCAAGTACCCTTTGAGCACATGGGCATGATGATGGGCGTTGCGTCGCTGATTATTTCGTTGGCACCGGCAATTGGGCCTGCTTATGGTGGAGTTGTGCTAGAAGCGTTTGGGTGGCATGCGATGTTTTTGTTTGCGGTCCCCCTCATTACTGTGGCATTCGTTGCAGGAGTGGTCTGTCTACGACAGACAACGGAACTGGCTATACGCCCATTTGACGCGACGGGGTTCCTTTTTGTAGCCTCTGGTTTTCTTCTGATTGTGGTGGGGGTGAATCGGCTATCTAACGGTGGGCTCACCGTTATTGTTGCAGCTCTTCTAATTGCCGGCCTCATTCTTCTTGTTCAATTTGTAAGACACGCAAGACGTGCTAAATATCCTCTAGTGTCTCCTGAAGTGTTTTCCTCAACTAGATTTATGACGTCAGTAGCTGCAATTGCGGGCGCGTCCTTCGTATGCCTCGGATATGCATGGTTGATTCCCAACTTCACCCAGGTGGCTCTTGGTACGGGAGCAAAGGTTTCTGGCCTTGTAGTGGTTCCTGGGTGCGTGGCTACGATGCTGTTCTCTCCGGTTGCTGGTCGACTTCTTGATAGAAAAGGACCGTGCGCTCCCATCGCAGTTGGTGCAACCCTGTTGGTATTGGGTGCTATTCTGATGTGCTTCCTTTCATTGGATACCGTCTTGGGATTGGCGGTGTGGTACCTGCTATCGGGAATGGGGGAAGGTCTGTTGGCTAGTCCCTCGATGACCTACGGTCTTTCTTCTCTAAACGATAGCCTGCGGGCTGATGGGACTTCGGTTTGTAACTCTCTGCAACAGCTAGGTGGCTCGGTAGGAGTAAGCACCGTTACGGCGGTTGTGGCCGCTGCTCAATCTTCAAATGCTGACAATACAACCGGAATGGCGCTAGGTGGACAAACCGCCTTTGTCGTGCTGGCAATCGTTGCTGCCGTTGCAGCCGCATTCTCGTTGATTGCTCTGCGGCTTGCTAAGTCCTGATTGACCCTGCGAGCTCACCCCGAGTGGGCGAGCAACATGCTAAACAGTTCTCACTACCGGAACACCTGGTGCTGCTGAGAAGAAATTGGACGAAATTGCGCCGCCGAGCGGCCCAAAACGTGGTACGAAAAGTTCCCAACAGCGCCTGGGGGGCGGAGGCGCGCCGTTCGGCATAAAGAACGGGGGACGGCCGCAAGACTGCCATCCCCCGTACGTGCGTCTATCCTGCAAGTGCCCTACATGTGGTCGTGGCAGGTGCGCGCAATCACGTCGAGCTGCTGCTCGCGGGTGAGGTCGATGAACTTCACCGCGTAGCCGGAGACGCGGATCGTGAAGTTGGCGTACTCGGGCTTCTCGGGATGCTCCATCGCATCTTTGAGCTTCTCGACGCCAAACACATTGACGTTGAGGTGGTGCGCGCCGTTGGAGAAGTAGCCGTCAAGCACGTTCACCAGGTTGCCAACGCGCTGCTGCTCGTCGGTGCCAAGCGCGCCGGGGTTGATGGTCTGCGTGTTCGAGATGCCGTCAAGGGCGTACTCGTAGGGAAGCTTGGCCACGGAGTTGAGGCTCGCGAGCAGGCCGTTCTTCTCGGCACCATAGCTGGGGTTGGCGCCGGGCGAGAAGGGCGTGTAGGCCGGGCGGCCGTCGGGCAGGGCGCCGGTGGCCTTGCCGTACACCACGTTGGACGTGATGGTGAGGATGGACGTCGTGGCCTCGGAGTTGCGGTAGGTGTGGTGCTTCTTGATCTTGGTCATGAAGGTCTTGAGCAGCCACACGGCGATGTCGTCCGCGCGGTCGTCGTCATTGCCGTAGCGGGGGAAGTCGCCCTCGGGAACGTAGTCAACAACCAGGCCGGACTCGTCACGCACGGTGCGCACACGGGCGTACTTGATGGCCGAGAGCGAGTCGACCACGTGGCTGAAGCCCGCGATGCCGGTGGCGAAGGTGCGGCGCACATCAGTGTCGATGAGGGCCATCTCGGCGGCCTCGTAGTAGTACTTGTCGTGCATGTACTGGATGAGGTCGAGGATGTTCACATACAGGCCGGCCAGCCAGTCCATCATGATGTCGAACTTGTGCATGACCTCGCCGTAGTCCAGGTACTCGCTCGTGATGGGGGCGAGCTCGGGTCCAACCTGCATGTGGTTGCCCTGCTTGTCGGTGTACTTGAGGTCCTTGCCGCCGTTGATGGCATAGTTCAGGCACTTGGCGAGGTTCGCGCGAGCGCCAAAGAACTGCATCTCCTTGCCGGTCTGGGTTGCCGAGACGCAGCAGCAGATGCTGTAGTCGTCGCCCCACACCGGGCGCATGACGTTGTCGTTCTCGTACTGGATCGAGCTGGTGGTGATGGAGATCTTGGCCGCGTAGCGACGGAAGGCCTCGGGCAGGCGCTTGGAGTAGAGCACCGTGAGGTTGGGCTCGGGCGCGGGGCCCATGTTCTCAAGCGTGTGCAGGAAGCGGAAATCGTTCTTGGTCACCATGTGGCGGCCATCCTGACCGAGACCCGCCATCTCAAGCGTTGCCCACACGGGATCGCCGGAGAACAGCTCGTTGTAGCTGGGGATGCGTGCGAACTTGACCATGCGGAACTTGAGGACCAGGTGGTCGATGAGCTCCTGCGCCTGAGTCTCGTTGAGCTTGCCGGCCTCGAGGTCGCGCTGAATGTAGATGTCCAGGAACGTGGAGATGCGGCCAACGGACATGGCGGCGCCGTTCTGGGTCTTGATGGCGGCCAGGTAGCCAAAGTAGAGCCACTGCACGGCCTCGTGTGCGTCGCGTGCGGGCTGCGAGATGTCGTAGCCGTAGATCTTGGCCATCGCCTTGATGCCCTTGAGGGCGCGGATCTGCTCGGCAATCTCCTCGCGCAGGCGGATGACGTCGTCGGTCATGGTGCCGTCGCCGCAGTTGAGGAGGTCTTCCTGTTTCTTCGTAATGAGGAAGTCAATGCCGTAGAGCGCAACGCGGCGGTAGTCGCCCACGATGCGACCGCGGCCGTAGGTGTCGGGCAGACCGGTGATCACATGGCTGTGGCGCGCGGCGCGCATCTCGGGAGTGTAGGCGTCAAAGACGGCCTGGTTGTGGGTCTTGTGGTACTCGTTGAAGATCTGGTCGTACTTGGGGTTGATCTTGTAGCCGTAGCTCTCTGCCGCCTGCTGGGCCATCTTGATGCCGCCGTAGGGCATGAAGGCGCGCTTCAGGGGCTTGTCGGTCTGGAGGCCGACGACCTTCTCGAGGTCCTTGAGTTCGGGGTCGATGTAGCCGGGGCCGTATGCGGTGAGGCCAGAGACGACCTCGGTCTCGCAGTCGAGCACGCCGCCGTTGGCGCGCTCCTGCTTCTGGAACTCCTGGACCTTGCCCCACAGCTTGTCGGTTGCCTCGGTGGGGCCGGCGAGGAACGACTCGTCGCCCTCGTACTGGGTGTAGTTGCGCTGGATGAAGTCGCGGACGTTCACGTCATCTGTCCAGTGACCTGCCGAGAAGCCCTGCCATTCGTCACGTAGTGCCATGCGTTCCTCCTGTAGTTGCTATGCCTGCGGAAGCCCCGGCACCGCTGCGCCGAGGATTCGTTCCGCGTTTTCCACTCGTTCCTTGCTGGGCGGCTGGGTGTCGCGCAGCGTGTACGGGATGCCAAGCTCGTCCCACTTGTAGACGCCCAGGCTGTGGTAGGGGAGCACGTCCACGCGACGGACGTTCGAGAGAGTCTTGATGAAGTCCGCAGTGCGGTGGAGGTACTCGTCGTTGTCGGTGATGCCAGGGACCAGCACGTGGCGGATCCATACGGGGACGCCGGCGTCGGAGAGCCAGCGCAGCGCGTAGAGGATGTTCTCGTTGGAGTGGCCCGTGAGGGCGCGATGCTCCGCCGGGTCGATGTGCTTGATGTCTGCGAGGACCAGGTCGCAGGCCGACATGATTCGCTCCCATGCCTGGTAGAAGGGTTGCTGGCGGGTGAAGGGCGCAAGCGAGGTGTCCAGGCAGGTGTTGATGCCACGAGCGTGAGCACCCTCGAAGAGCTCCGCCACGAAGTCCGGCTGGAGGAGCGCCTCGCCGCCCGAGACGGTGATGCCGCCCTCGCGTCCCCAGTAGCTGCGATAACGCTCCGCCTGGTCAAGGAGGTCCGTCGGCTCCATGAGCGTGCCGCGGTCGAGGGCCCAGGTATCGGGGTTGTGACAGTAACGGCAGCGCATGGGGCAGCCCTGGAGGAAGACGATGAAGCGCACGCCCGGGCCGTCTGCCGAGCCAAACGATTCTGTCGAGTGAACACGTCCTTGCATGGTCTGCCTCCGTTCAAGGGTGAGAGTGCCGTTGCCACCTGTGCGCTGCCTTCGTGTGGGCTCAAATGTAATGGGAGTTGCCCGAGCGGTCCTTGATTGAAATCAAGTAAATGAGAAATCACGTGATTCAAACAGGCGCATTATCCCGCGGAGGCACGGCGAGCGAGGGAGCGAGGGGCCACGGTGCATCGAAGTACCCTTCGTTACATTAAATCGCCCGCGGATGCGCCGAACTGCCCTTCGTTACACCCCTTTTTCGGGCTCGATTGGCTTTTGCATTCTAGTTAAGGAATTGATAACGCTTCTACCTGGGCTTTTTCTCCCGTATCTCAGTTCACTACTTTGGGGGTGCCAGAAACTAGGTGTAACGAAGGGCAGTTCGGCGCAGTGGAGAAGAAAAGTGTGTAACGAAGGGCAGTTCGATGCGCTCTAGACGCCCCAACTTGCATTGTGGCCACATCAGAGTCCCGGGCCGTTCGAAACAGCATTCATGTACTGCCCCGTCCACTCGCCCCGCTTAGCTGAGGCAGCGCATCCTGTCCCGGTCGACAATGCGCAGGCGACCGCGGCCCACGCGTTCTACCAGGCCCTCTCTGCTCAACGAGGAAATGGCGCGAGAGACGGTCTCTGGGCGCAACCCCACCGAGGCAGCGATGTCCTCCAGTCCCAGGTGAATCTCTGCGCCAATGCAGCGCTCGTCGCGAAGAAGCAGGTACTGGGCCACGCGCCGCCGCGGGTCGCGAATGCCGAGCATCATCGCCTTCTCCTCGGCGTCGTCCAGCTCGGTGCATACCATGCGAATGAGCCCCAGCGCGGCGTCGGGGTGTTCCGCGAGCATGGCCTCGAAGTCCATGCGGTGAATGGAGCACAGTTCAACGCGGGTGAGGCAGCCCACGGAGTAGTGGTAGACGTTGTCCTCGAGAAACATCCCGTGCCAGATGGCCTGCCCGTCGTGCAGCACGTCGAGCACGTATTCCACGCCGTCGGGGTCGATGCGAAAGGTCTTGATGCGGCCTGACCGCACGATGAGCACCGAGTCGATCGGGTCTCCCTCGTGCACCAGGATGTCGCCGCGCCGGTGGGAGGAACGCACGGAGCGGGCGAGAAGGTCATGCTTCGCGTCATCGGGCAGGCCTGCGAACAGGCGGATCCTGTTGACGCAGGTGCCGTTTGCCGCCTTGAAGCGACAGTCCTCACATTGCTGGCAGGGTATGTCGTCTGCGCGTGCCAACCTGTGTCCCTAAGCTTGATCGGCGAGCTTGAAGCCTGCGAAGGTGAAGCCCGGGCTCACCACGCAGGAGACAAGTGCGTCTTCGCTTGAGGGAACCGTGCGTTGCCAGACTCCTGCGGGAACAACCAGCTCGCCACGGGCGCTGTCTTTGTCAACGCGAAGCGTGACGCTTCGCGCACCGGTCTCGTCGGGCTGCCTGCCACTGCCCCCAAGCTCGAGCGTCACCGCGCCGGGCCCGTGCCAAAGCCACAGCTCGTCCGCATCGACCACGTGCCACGCACTGGCGTCGCACGCCGGCAGCAAAAAGTAGATGCACGAGGCAAGCGGCCGGTCCCCGCCTGCGTTGACCGGAGTTGCCGACTGCCATGTGCGGCGATACCACCCGCCCTCGGGATGCGGAGCCAGGCCCAGCTCATCAATCACGCGCTGCGCGTAGCCGCTGAGCTGCGGCGTGCCATCTGCAGCTGTGCTGCTGTCATCCTTGGTCATCGCGTGCCTCCCGCAAGCGGTCGTCGTGAACCTGAGCCTCCATCATAGCCGCGCGGCGTGCGCTGCGTCCGGCTCGCGCCTGCGCGGGAGTCTCGCCAAAGCGCTCGCGGAACAGCCGATGGAAGTTGCTGGTTCCTTCATACCCAACCATGGCGGCGACCTTCGCCACAGAAAGCCCGGTGTCCGTAAGCAGCTGATGTGCGCGAAGCATGCGCTGTTCGCGCACAAGCTGCGAGAAGGTCCGTCCGCACTGCTCGTGGAGCAACCCCGAGAGGTAGGTGGGGTTGTACGAGAAGCGCTCGGCCAATCCCTGGAGCGTGACGCTTTCGGGGTGTGCGGCAATTTCGGTGAGGAGCAGGGCGACAAGGTCGTCGGGGCTTCGACGTCCGGGATGTCGGCGAATCGCGGGGCTTGCCAGCGCGATGGCCGCCGAGGCCAGGCCACCTATTGTCAGCTCCCACTCCTCCCGACGCTCGGCGTAGGCAACCACCATGAGCGAGAAGATGTCCTGCAGCATAGCGGGGTCAACCTCGCCCGCCTCCGCTATCTCCGTGGTGCCTTGCTGCTCTTGGCCAAGGTTGTCAACCAATACCTGGAAGAAATTGGACGAGGAGGGCGCCAGGGCCATGAGCACCCGGTCCAGCCGCTGCTTGCCGAGAAAGGCGTAGACCATGATGTCATCAGGCCCTGGGCGGCGGTCCAGCAGCAGGTGAGCCGGATGCTCTGCGTCGTAAGTGGTCCTCAGGATGTGGCAGGGCACTGAGGTAGGAATGGCTGGCCTGTCGCGCAGCCGGTACGCCACGAGGAGCGTACCCGACCCCGGCTCCGGGTGCTCCTGCGGCTCCGCGAGCAGGGTTTCAAGCGCGCGCTTGAGCCTCGCTTCGTCCATGAGTCCTCCAACTCCATCGCCTAGAGGCCTGTCCGTGTCCCTATGGTACGCCAGAATTTCTGGTATCTAACGCTGGGGCTTTAGGCGTAGTGTCCTGGTACAACGGGGACGTTTTCCCTGTTTTAACTTGGATAACAGCAAACAATTAGGGCGCATGCCACACAGCGTCCCCATGATGCAAGCGACAAAACCTCAGGCAATTGGTACGGAGGCGCTGAATGGATTCGCAGAGAACAACGTCTGCGGCAAGCGGGAAGGACGTCGCGCGCGAGCTGTGGGCAAGCATGTTTCGTGGGAACTGGCTGCTCTTCTCGGCAAACGTGGCGCTGTATCTGGCGCAGGCCATCGTCACGCTGGCCTTTGCCTACATACTCAAGCAGACCTTCGACGCCGTGGCTGCGGGCGCCCTCGACCTTCTCGTCCAGACGGGCCAAGAGGTCGCCCTGCTCATGGCGGCAGAGCTTGCAATCGGGCTGGCCATGCGCGCCTCGCTGCCGGCGTTTCTCCGCCGTGCGGTGAGCGGGTATCGCCGTGCGGTCTTCGACCGACTGCTGGGCAAGGGCATTGGCGCCTTCGACGGCGGCGGGGCGAGCCGCTACGAGTCAGCGCTCACCAACGACGTTACCACCATCGAGACTACCTACCTCGAGAAGATCTTCACGATGGTCATCGAGATCGTCTCGCTGGCGGGCTCCGTTGCCATGCTCCTAGCCCAAAGCGTGCCTCTGGCCGTGGTGGCAATTGTGTCCGCGCTGGTGCCGCTTGCGATTGGCCTTGCGTCCGGCGGTCGGCTTGCCTCGCGCCAGCGTGTGGTCTCCGATGCCATGGGGCGCTTTGTGGGAGTGGTCCACGACCTCGCCTGCGGCTTCCCTCTCATCAAGAGTTTTCGCGCCGAGCCCGCCGCGCGCGAGCGATTCGAGACAGCAAACGGCACGCTTGAGGCCGACAAGCGCCTCCGCCGCCGCATGGAGCTGGGCATACGTGCGCTGGCAATGACCGCGCAGGGCGTCTCTCAGCTTTCTGTCATGTTCTTTGGCGCGTGGCTCGCGCTTTCGGGCCGTGGGATGACGGTGGGTGGCATCCTCATGGCCACGCAGCTCATGAACAGCATTGCCCAGCCAATCCAGGGCCTGCCGTCCATCTTTGCCGCGCGTCGGGCGTCGCTGGGGCTGGTGGGAAAGCTCGCCCAGATGCTCGGCGAGAACCGCGAGCGTACGGGCGGTACGGCGCTGCCCGCCTCGCTCGCCCAGGGCATCTCGCTTTCAAACGTTACCTTTGGCTATGACGAGAACCGCCCCGTTCTCTCTGGCCTGAGCGTGGAGTTTGCCGCAGGTGGCTGCTACGCCGTGGTGGGGGCATCGGGCAGCGGGAAGTCGACGCTGCTCTCGCTGCTCATGGGTGCGCACTCCAACTACGACGGTCGGATTGCCTTCGATGGGCGCGAGCTGCGCGACGCGAGCCTTGAGTCGCTCTGGGAGACGGTGTCGCTGGTGCGGCAGAATACGTTCCTTTTTGATGCCACGCTGCGGGAGAACGTTACGATGTTTGCAAACGTTGATGCCGCTGAGCTGGAGTCTGCCGTGCAGCGGGCGGGGCTTGCCAGCTTTGTGGCAGCGCATGGCATGGACTACCCGTGCGGCGAGGGAGGCTCCAACCTATCCGGCGGCGAGCGGCAGCGTGTGTGCATCGCGCGGAGCCTGCTGCATGGATCGGGGGTGCTGCTCTTTGACGAGGCCACGTCGGCCCTGGACCAGGAGACGGCGGACCAGGTCACCCGCTCGGTGGTGGCACTTACCGGGACCACGCGGATTATGGTGACGCACCGCCTGGACGCCGGGCAGCTGCGGCTCTTCGACGGCATCGTGGTGCTGCGCGACGGCCGCGTGTGCGAGCAGGGCACCTTCGACGAGCTCATGGCCGTGCCGGATGGCTACTTCCGGGCGCTCTATACTGTGGGGGAGTAGGGCAGCGCGCTGGGTGGCGGGGCGCGACCGGTGTTCCGGGGCTGCGTTCCCAGCCGGCGTTCCGGGGCTGTTCTGGGCCGTTTTTCTTGTCTAGGACGGTGTAATGTGTCGTGTATTGGCCCCGCAGCGCTCGCGTGGTGGGGCCAAGCGCTGCTGACAGCTCGATGCGGGAGATGGTGTCTGTTATGGATTCCGATGAGCCGGTTCAGTCCGCGAGAAGTACCATCATTCTCTTCCTTGTGGCGGCATTTGCCCTGGATTGGGTGGGTTGGATTATCGCCGGTGCCCAATCGGGATGGGTCATTGACGAGTCGAGTGGCATATGGGGTCCGCTGCTTGCCGTCTCGATGTTTGGACCTCTTGCTTCTGCCGTCATAGTTCGCGTGACGAGAAAGACCGCCGTCGACGCTGGCTGGCGGCCTCGCATCAAGGGTGGCGTGCGCTGGTACATGCTGGCACTGGCAATCCCACCGGCCCTTACGCTGGCCGGCTCCGCAGTCTACTTCCTCTTCTTCTCTGGTGACTTTGATCCGGAGGCCTCGCGCTTCTCCGCTGCCGCCATCGCCCAGCTGGGCGTAGGCAGTGATCAGGTTCCGGCAATCTTCGCCATCCAGGTGGCCAATGCTGTAATCTTCGCCCCGTTCATCAACATGCTGCTGGCCATTGGCGAGGAGGCGGGCTGGCGCGGGTTTCTCTATCCCGCGATGAGGGAGCAGATGCCACGCCGCCGCGCGGCAATTCTCACTGGAGCTGCATGGGGCCTCTGGCATGCGCCCCTCATTGCGATGGGGTACAACTACGGTAGCGATTACCTGGGATTTCCTGTGAGTGGCATTGTTGCCATGACCATCTTCTGCATGGCGTTTGGAACGTTTCTCTGCTTTCTCCGCGAGCGCTCGGGAAGCGTCTGGCCTTGCGCACTTGCGCATGGGTCACTCAACGCCGTGGCCGGGCTGGGTATGTGGTTTAGCCGCAGTGCAGGCGGCACTCTGGGGCCAATGCCGCTGGGGCTTCTCGGGTGCATCCCGGTGGTGTTGCTCGCGCTCTGGCTGCTGGGGCGCCTTGGCGCCCCAGGCGCGGACATCGCTAGATAAGGCAGCTCACCAGGAGAATCGCAGGCAGAAGGCCCTGCTTGAGGAGAATCATGGGGTCGCTGGTGGCGGCTCCGTATGCGGCGACGACAACCATCGACGTGCTGAGGGCAATCACCGCCGCCTTGCTGGGGATGCACAGCGCGGCCACAAGCAGCAGAATCGCAAGGACGCCGTTGTAGACGCCCTGGTTCTTGAAGAGCGTGCTCACCGAGGGGCGCGACAGCTCGTCGACGGTCATGTTGAACGTCTGCGCCGTGCGCGCCGACGTGGTCGCGAGGGTCTCCAGGTAGAAGATGAAGAGAAACTCCGCCGCAACCAGCACGGCGAGGACGGTAGTGATGACGGACATGGCAACTCCTATCGGCGGCGTAGCAATTCTTTCTCGGCCCCTAGTCTAGGCGCATCCCATTCGACGGCACGTCGCGTTGGCGAGAAAAACAAATTGCACACAACTAAAATTTGGGTTTGGGTGACGGAAGCATGGTCTTCTCGGCGCTCCACTTCGCGGTGAATTACGCACGGCTGCAGCAGACGGCGACAAAAGCCCAGGACTCCACAAAGCCAAACTCAGCCGTGCGTAATTCCGGCACACCAGATCGCCGCGACGTGAGGTGTCGCCCGCGGGAACGCTACCATGGGGCGTACCGAATCCAACCGAAAGGGTGACGAGATGGACTACCGCATGAGCATCGACGAGGCCGTGGAGTCGCGGCATGCCGTTAGGCGCTTCACCGAGGAGCCCATCTCGGCCGAGGAGCGCGCGGCGCTCGAGGAGGCAGTTGCCACGGCAAACGCAGACGGTGCGCTCCACATGCGGCTGGCGTACGACGACTCCGAGGTGTTCTCGAGCACGCTCGCCCGCCGCGCCGGCTTCGAAAACGCCAACAACTACCTGGTCGTGGCGGGCCACGAGGGCAACAACCTGGACATGCGCGCAGGCTACTTTGCCGAGAAGGTCGTGCTCGATGCGCGGCGGCTTGGCCTCAACAGCTGCTGGGTCGCCGGCACCGCCAAGCGCCGAGCCGTGCGCCAGACGCTCGCGCAGAAGGACAAGCTCGTGGCAATCATCGCGCTTGGCCACGGCACCACGCAGGGAGAGCCGCACCGTTCGCGGACAATCGCGCAGGTATCGCGGCCGGTCAGCAACGTGCCCGAGTGGTTCGCGCGCGGCGTTCGCTATGCGCTGCTCGCACCGACGGCCATGAACCAGCAGACCTTCTGGGTGCAGATGACGAGAAAGACGAACGCGGACGGGCTCCCGCTTGTTGCCCTGAGCACCAACGGTGGTCCCTGTGCCCGCGTCGACCTGGGCATCGTGAAGCTGCACTTTGAGCTGGGCGCTGGCACGGAGAACTATGCCTGGGCAGATCCGGTGGTGCACTAACTAGCACCGCGCTCCGCCGCCCGCCCGCGTCGTCGCTACAGCACCTGCTCCATGCAGGTCTTCTGCACGCCCATGCCCATCGCCTCGTAGAACTTGCGGGCCCCGGGGTTGCACTCCCACACGTTGAGGGTCACGTTGTGGAACCCGCCCCTGCGCGCGAAGTCGATGATGTGCTGGTAGACTGCCGTGGCAACGCCGTGGCCGCGCGCGCCTTCGTCCACGCAGATGTCATCGATGTAGAGCGTGCGGATGGGTTGGAGGTTGTTCGAGTGCGTGTGGTCCTCCACCACGCAGAAGCCGTAGCCCAGGATCTCGCCAGGGGCCGCGTCATCGGCGACGGCGACAAAGACGGGCCTCTCGTCGTCCGCGATTATCTCGCGCAGCTCGTCGTCGGTGTACTTGCGCGTCCCGGAGCGAAAGAGGTCCGGCCGCCCCTTCGCGTGCACCTCGAGCACCTGCGAGAGGCAGTTGTCGATTCCTGGGATGTCGGCGTCGATTGCCCTTCTCACCTGCATGTGTGTGACCCCTATCCTTCCTGAGCGTCGTGGTTCTCGCCAGTGTCTTCTGCCGAGAAGCCCTCGACCGCGCGCTCCTGCACGAACGCGATGAACTCCTCGCGTTCCTGCTCGGTGCGCACGCGCGCTACGTACATGTGGTTGCCCATGTCGTCCGAGAGAACTCCGGGCACGCGTCTTTCCATCATGAGGCTCCCGCCCCAGCGCGCAAGGATCTCGCGGTGGCTGTGGGCGTAGGTGTGGTTGTCTCGCCTTCCGGCGTACACGGCGAACCAGTTGTCGTGGGCGTCGTGCAGGCGGCGCTCGCCAAAGCACACCACCTCGGCCCAGATGCGGTAGACGTCGGTGGAATGCGCGAAGTTCATCATGTCCGGCGTGTAGCCGCCGGTGGGTCGGCAGTTGACCTCCAGGCCAACGTAGTCGCCAGCGTGCCCCAGCCCCTCGCGGTCCTCCGCGAGGCGGAAGAACTCAAGGTGGACGAAGCGGGCGCGTATCCCAAAGGCATGCACGGCAGCGTGGCCCAGGTCGCGCAGCCGGGGGTCGATGCCGGGGCAGCAGTAGTAGGAGAGGTCAAGGCCCTGCCGCGCGACGTCGGACATCGACGGCGGGAACTCCTCCTGGTTCTCGAAGACGGGCTTTCCCCAGGGATCGATGATGGCGTCGTAGGCTGCGATGCCACTGGCGGGTACGAACTCCTCGAGCACGTAGGGCGCGGCACCCTGCCACGAGCAGCGGCCGACAAGGTCTCTGAGCTGGTCGTCGTTGTCGATGCGCATGGCGCCGCCGGCGCCCACGCCGTACTCCGGCTTGGCGAAGGCGGGAAATCCGCCCCACTCCCACACGGCCCGACGGGCGTCGTCGAGTGAGCCCACGCGGACCTGCCTAGCCGTGGGGACGCCGCCCGCCGCGTAGAGTGGCTTCATCTGCGCCTTAGACTGCCACTGGTCGATGGTTGCAAGGCTGGCGCCAGTGGTCACGTGGAAGTCGTCGCGAAGCCGGGCGTCGAGCGGCAGCCAGTGCTCGTTCATCGACTCGATCCAGTCCATGTGGCCGTGCTTCCAGGAGAGGTACGCGACGGCGCGGAACACCTGGTCGTAGTTCTCGAGCGAGTCGACGTGGACGTACTCGTCAAGCGCGCGGTGCAGCTGGGGAGAGATGGCGTCGCTCGGGGCGTCGCCGATGCCGTAGACCGAGGCGCCGCACGAGCGCAGACGGTCGCACCACAGCCAGTAGGTCTCGGGGAACTGAGGCGAGATGAAGACGAAGTTCATGTTGCCCTCCCTGCTACGAATGGGTGGCCGCTGGGGTTCGATTGACCGAATGTGTCCCACATGATAGAGCGACGCAACGTCATTCATTCTTCGGAGTTTATCGCCATTTCTTAAAGTGCCGACGCGTTTGCGCAGGTCGCAGTCATCCGTTTTAAGAGATGGCGATATTCTTTGCGAGTGCGGTGGGCGAGAAGGACGATGAGCCCGTAGGAAAACGCCCTGGCGTGGTGCCGGAGCTTCGGGGGAAATCCTCGCTTTGGCGAGAAAACGACGCCCGAGAAGGACTTTCGTACGCACTTGCCGCGGGAACGCGCCCTCCGGCGAGAAAACGGCGCCGGAACCGGGGCTTCGGACGCCATTCCGTACGAGATGCGCCTTCCGGCGCCAAAATAACGCCGGAGCGAAGGTTCCGTACGTCATCGCCGCGGGAACGCGCCCTCCGGCGAGAAAACGGCGCCGGAACCGGGGCTTCGGACGGGATTCCGTACGAGATGGCCCCTCCGGCGTCGAAATGACGCCGGAGCGAGACTTCGATAACGGCGAGAGCGCCTAAAGTCCCAGAAAGCCGTTTCGTGTTTCTTGTGTCGGATATCCTGCGGTCCCACATGAGTTGGATAGAGTGAACTCGTCTGTACACGCGCGAAGGGTGCCGAAGGCCGGGAGACTGCGTTTTGGAACTGTTCTCGCTGCATTTTCTGCTGTTCCTCGTGGCATCTCTCGCTGCCTACCACGTGGTTGGCCGCCTCGCGCGGGACCACGCCTGGCTGGTCCTGCTCGCCGCGAGCCTGGCCTTCTACTGCCTGGTGGGCAGGTGGCAGACGCTCGCCTACATGCTGGCCTGCGCCGCCGTCACCTGGGCGGCGCCCCTCGCGCTCGCGCGCATGGACGCCCGCTGCAAGGAGGAGCGCGCGGCCGCGCCGGACCGCGCCGCGAGGAGGGCCGTGAAGGCCGCCTGGGCGGGGCGCCGCAGGGCGGTGCTGGTGGCCGCGCTCCTGGCCTGCTTCGGGATACTGGCCTACCTCAAGTACTGGAACGTGCTGCTCTACGAGGTGGGGCTGGCCGCCTCGCCCGCCAGCCTGGGGCTGCTGCTGCCCCTCGGCATCTCCTTCTACACCTTCCAGTCCGTCTCGTACGTCATCGACGCCTACAACGGCCGCTTCGAGCCGCAGAGGAACTTCCTCAAGCACCTGCTCTTCGTCTCCTGGTTCCCGCAGGTCATCCAGGGGCCAATCAACCGCTATGAGCAGCTTTCCCCACAGCTCCTCGAGTACCATGAGGCGCGCTCGGTTCGCTATGATCGCGCCATCCTGCGTTTTTGCTATGGCGCCCTCAAGAAGATCGCCATCGCGGATATGCTGGTGGGAGTCATCGAAGCCATCTTCTCGAACGTCACCACAGGCATCCCCGGCAGCGTGGTGGTCTTCGGCATCCTGCTCTACTCTGCCCAGCAGTACGGCGACTTCTCCGGCGGCATAGACATGGTGGAGGCGGCCTCCTCGCTCTTCGGCGTGGGCATGGCCGAGAACTTCCGCCGCCCGTACTTCTCGGTCTCCCTCGCCGACTTCTGGCGCCGCTGGCACATAACCCTGGGCACCTGGATGCGCGACTACGTGTTCTTCCCGTTCGCCCTCACCAAGCCCATGCAGCGCCTGGGCAAGTGGGCCGACGAGCGCCTGGGCGAGCACCTGGGCCGCACCCTGCCCGCCTGCGTGGCCAACCTCCTCGTGTTCCTGATCGTCGGCCTCTGGCACGGCGCGGAGCCCCACTACGTGGCCTGGGGCCTCTACAACGGCGTCGTGATCGCGCTGGCGGACCTCCTCGCCCCGGCCTTCCGCCGCGCGAACGCAGCGCTCCGCGTGGACACGGATGGCCGCGCCCACCGCGCGTTCTGCGTCGCGCGCACCTTCGTGGTCGTCAACGTGGGCTGGTACTTCGACCGCATCTACGACTTCGGCGACAGCCTGCTCTGCCTGCGCAACACGTTCACCAACTTTGATGCCAGCGCTTTTCTCGTCACGCTGCACGAGGACGGCCTTACGACGCTCGACCTGCAGTTCCTGGCGTTTGCCGCGCTCGCCTGCATCATCGTTTTTGTGGTGAGCCTCGCGCAGGAGCGCGGCGTGGACGTGTCCGAGCGCATCCTTGGCTGGAACTGCGTGGCCCGCGCTGCCCTCTACTTCCTCGTTCTTGGCCTCATCGTCATCACGAGCTTCCTCACCCAGAACGTCGCCGGGGGGTTCATGTATGCGAACTTCTAGCGAGAAAGTCAAGAAGGCCGAGAAGGCCGAGAAGGTCGCCGCCCAGACCGCCGAAAAGCCCGCGAACACCGAAACCGCTGCGAAGGCCGCAGCTGCCGGCACCCCCGCGACCAACGGTACCCCCACGTCCCGCAAGCCGCGCGCACCGCGCCACGGCTGGCACCGCGCGCTCGAGGTCATCGTTATTGTCGCGCTCATCGTTGCCGCGAACGTCCTCATCAACCTCGGCTTCGAGCTCTACGGCTCGCTCGCGAACGTGATGTGGGACGAGTACCGCGCGGCGGCGGGGGAGGGCATCGACACCGTCGTGGTGGGCTCCTCGACCGGCCAGCGCTCCTTCGACCCGCAGGTCCTCGACGCCGCGCTGGGCACCAGCACCTTCAACATGGCCACGCCCGCCCAGGAGCTGGACGACTCCTGTGCCGCCGCCCGGCAGGCGATTCGCGACCACAACGTGCGCCGCGTCATTCTCGCCGTGGACTACGAGTCGATCTCGACGGTCAACTGGCCGGGCTCGCACGTTGCCTTCGCCCGCGCCAAGATGGAGGGCGAGCCCCTGCCCCAGGCCGTCGCGGACTACTGGGGGCTCCTCACCAGCGCGTCGTTCTTCGACGGCCCGGACTCCATCAGCGCGCTCTTCCCGTGGGGATACAACCACGTGGAGCTGGACGCCGAGCACATCGCGACCAACCTCCGCGACCGCCTGGGCGACACGACCTCCGTCCAGGCCGCCGAGCGCGTCATGGACGGCTGGACCTACTACGGCCGCGGCTACGGCAACTACGACGGCGTCCTCGACTACTCCATGGCGCAGGACCACCTCTCGGCGGCGGGGGATGGTCCGGCTGACTTCAGCCAGCAGGGCCTCGACTGGATCCAGGACATCTGCGACCTCTGCCGCGAGAACGGCGTGCAGCTCATTGTGGTGGTGACACCGCGACCGGCCTTCAACGTGCTTTCCTACGGCGAGAAGTACCCCGAGCAGATGTCGCGCCTCCAGCAGGTGGTCGAGCAGGGCGGGGGCGCCTTCCTCGACGCCAACATGGCCAAGGGCGGCTGGTGGGAGCCCCAGGACACCGACTTCTACGACGGCGAGCACCTCAACCACGACGGTGCCGCGCGGTTCTCGCAGGCCTTCGCCCAGGCGCTCGCCGCCCTTGACGCCGGCGGCTCGGCCGCGGACCTCACGTATGCCTACGGCCAGTGGGACCAGTACCTGGCCTCGGTCGACGACATCTCGGCGGTCGCCGCGACGTCCTCCCTGGAGGACGACGCCACCACGGTGACGGCGATGGCATTCACGGGGTCCAACGTGCAGGTGGAGTATCGCTTCTCGCTCGTGGCCGAGGACGGCACGGAGATGGTCGTGCAGGACTGGGGCACGAGCGACACCTGCACCATCCCGCAGGAGCAGATCCCCGAGGGCTCCTCGCAGGTCGAGGTCTGCGTGAGGAAGGCCGGCTCTGCCGTGGGCTACGAGCGCTACTGCATGGTTGACATCTCGGGCTAGGCGTCGGCGAGGCGCCCGCCCAGGAAGGGAGCAGGACATGAGGAACGTTATCGAGTGGCTGGAGGCCACGGCCGTGGCGACGCCTGAGCGCGTTGCCGTGGCGGACCCGGACTCGAGCCTCACCTACGGCGAGCTTCGCCGCGAGGCCCAGGCGGCAGGCACGTGGCTTGCCGCGCGCACGCAGCCCCGCCAGGCGGTGGCTCTCTACCTCGAGAAGAGCTGCAGCGCCCTCGCCTGCATGCTGGGCGCCGTGTACGCGGGCGGGTTCTACTCGGTGATCGACGTCCGCCAGCCCGAGGGCCGCGTCCACGCCATCGTCGACGCGCTGGCACCCTCCTGCGTCCTCACCGACTCCGCTAACGCCGCGCGGGCCCAGGAGCTTCTCGGCTCCGCGGGCGTCGAGGTCGCGCGCATCGAGGACATCGTGGGCGGCCCCGTCGACGAGGGCCTTCTCGCACGCAGACGTGCCCAGGCGCTGGACGTGGACCCGCTCTACGTGAACTTCACGAGCGGCAGCACGGGCACGCCCAAGGGCGTGGTTGTCTCGCACCGCTCGGTCATCGACTTCATCCCGGTGTTCGACCAGCTCTTTGGCATCGACGAGAGCGACGTGATCGCCAACCAGGCGCCCTTCGACTTTGACGTCTCGGTGAAGGACATCTACTCGGCGCTGCGCTGCGGCGCGCGGTTGCAGCTCATCCCGCGCGAGTATTTCACGCAGCCCACCAAGCTCATGGACTACCTCGCTGACAACCAGGTCACCTCGCTCACCTGGGCGGTCTCGGCGATGTGCTTCGTCTCGATCATGAACGGCTTCGGGTACCGCGTGCCCACCACGGTGCGCCGCGTGCTCTTCTCGGGCGAGGTCATGCCGCCCAAGCAGCTGGCCGTGTGGCGCCGCTACCTGCCCCAGGCCACCTACGTGAACCTCTACGGCCCCACCGAGATCACCTGCAACTGCACGTACTACGTGGTGGAGCGCGACTTTGGCAAGCACGAGGTCATCCCCATGGGCAAGGCCTTCCCCAACGAGCGCGTCTTCCTTTTGGACGAGAACGACCACGAGGTCACCGAGGCGGGCGTCGAGGGCGAGGTCTGTGTCTCTGGCACAGCGCTGGGCCTGGGCTACCTGGGCGACGCCGAGCGCACCGCCGCCGCGTTCACCCAGAACCCGCTCAACGGCCGTTGGCTCGAGCCGATCTACCGCACCGGCGACCTGGCGACCTACGACCAGGACGGCGACCTGGTGTACTCGTCGCGCAAGGACTTCCAGATCAAGCACATGGGGCAGCGCATCGAGCTGGGCGACATCGAGGCCGCCGCGCAGGCCACCGACGGCGTGGAGCGCGCCTGCTGCACCTACGACCAGCGCCGCAAGCGCATCCGCCTGTACTATGTTGGTACGCTTGACGAGAGGGGCCTGGCAGACGCGCTGGCGGTGGCCCTGCCGCCCTACATGGAGCCCAACCACGTGCGCCGCGTGGACCAGATGCCGCTCACCAAGAACGGCAAGATCGACCGCAAGGCCCTCGACGAGATGGGAAGGTAGCCATGACAAGCGACGAGCTTCTCGCCTGCGCCACCCAGCTGGGGACGCCGACCTACGTCTTTGACACCCAGGCCTTTGGCGCGCGCCTTGACGCCGTGCGAGAGATCTGGGGGCCAAGGGTCGACCTCTGCTACTCGATCAAGGCGAACCCCTTCCTTGCGCCCACGGCGCTGGCCCACGGCTACGCGCTTGAGGTCTGCAGCCCCGGCGAGCTGGCCATCTGCGAGCGCGATGGCGTTGACCCGGCGCGCATCGTCTACTCCGGCGTGTGCAAGCAGACGGCGGACGTCCGCGAGGCCCTGCGCTATGGCGCGGGCACCTTCACGGCCGAGTCGCTGGGACAGCTGGCGCTCGTGGACGCCGAGGCAGCCGCGGCCGGCGTGCGCGTGCCCACGCTCCTGCGCCTGAATGGCGGCAGCCAGTTCGGCATGAGCCGAGAGGACCTCGTCCACGCCGTCGACCACCGAGACGAGCTTGCCGGCTGCGAGCTGGTGGGCATCCACTACTTCGTGGGCACCCAGCGCGCGAAGCTCAAGTGGCAGCAGAAGGAGCTTGCCATGCTCGCCGACCTCATCGACGAGCTCGAGCGCGAGCACGGCTGGCGCGCGCAGCGCCTGGAGTACGGCCCCGGCCTTGCCGTGCCGCTTTTCGAGGGCCAGGACTTCTCGGACACGCTTGCTCCCGCGCGCCAGATCGCGTCGGAGCTTGCGGCCATCGCCGAGCGCGTGGAGCTGCAGGTGGAGATGGGCCGCTTCCTGGCCACCGAGTGCGGCTGCTACCTCGCGCGCGTGGTGGACGAGAAGGACAACGAGGGCACGAGCTATGCCTTCATCGACGGCGGCATGAACCACGTGACGTACTTCGGCCAGATGATGGGCATGAAGGAGCCCCGCATCCGCAACCTCTCGCACGAGGGGCGCGTGCGCGCGGGGCGGGCAACGGAGGACGCCCGCGACTGGGCGCTCTGCGGGAGCCTTTGCACCACCGCCGACGTGCTGGTGCGCAAGGCGCCCTTCGCCGACCTGCGCACGGGCGACCTTCTCGCCTTCGAGAACATCGGCGCCTACTCAGTGACGGAGGGCATCTACCTCTTCCTGAGCAGGACCATGCCCACCGTCGCGCTGCGTGACGGACGCGGGGTCCGCGTGGTGCGCGAACCCATGGAGACTTGGCAGAACAACTGCTGCTAGGGGACGGTCGCGGCCGGACTGCGATAGGCTTTTCACCGGTAACTGCGAAATGTGTTGGACATTTTTGGAGGTAACCATGGATGACGATCTGACGCTCGACCACATGATTGAGCTGCTTGAGGACGTTAAGGGCAACGTTGACTACGAGAACTGCACCACGCTCGTGGACGACCGCGTGCTGGACTCCTTCGACATCCTCTCCATCATCAGCTCCATCAACGACGAGCTTGACGTCTCGGTGCCCGCCAAGGACATCGTCCCCGACAACTTCAACAGCGCGCAGGCAATGCTCGAGATGGTGAAGCGTCTGGTGGACGAGGAGGGCTAGGGGCCGACCGTTGGATCTTCTCTCGCTCTCGTTCGTACTCTTTCTCGCGGTTTCTCTTGCGGCCTACTACCTGGTAGGCCGTTTCTCTCGGCGCTCGCAGTGGGTCGTTTTGCTCGCCGCGAGCCTCGCCTTCTACTGCCTGGTGGGCCGCTGGCAGACGCTGGCCTACATGCTTGCCTGCGCCGCGGTCACCTGGGCGGCGCCCCTGGCGCTCGCGCGCATGGGCGAGAGGTGCAGGGAGGAGCGCGCCGCCGCCCCGGACCGCGCGGCGAGGAGGGCCGTGAGGGCCGCCTGGGACCGCCGCCGCCGCGCGGTGCTGGCGGCCGCGCTCCTGGCCTGCTTCGGTATGCTCGCCTACCTCAAGTACTGGAACGTCCTGCTCTTCGAGGTGGGGCTCGCCGCCTCGCCCGCGAGCCTGGGGCTGGTGCTGCCGCTCGGCATCTCCTTCTACACCTTCCAGGCCGTCTCCTACCTCGTGGACGCCTACAACGGCCGCTTCGAGCCGCAGCGAAACCCCCTCAAGCACCTGCTCTTCGTCTCCTGGTTCCCGCAGGTCATCCAGGGCCCCATCAACCGGTACGCCGACCTCGGGCCGCAGCTGCTCGAGGGGCACTCCGCCAAGGACGTGCCCGTGCGCCGGTCTCTCTTGCGCTTTGGCTATGGCGCGCTCAAGAAGTACGCGATCGCCAACATGCTCGTTGGCACCATCGACCAGATCTTCTCCAACGTGACGGGTGACATCCCCGGCAGCGTCGTCGCCTTCGGCGTCCTGCTCTACTCGGCCCAGCAGTACGGCGACTTCTCCGGCGGCATCGACATGGTGGAGGCGGCCTCCTCGCTCTTCGGCGTGCGCATGGCAGAGAACTTCCTCCGCCCGTACTTCTCGGTCTCGCTCGCCGACTTCTGGCGCCGCTGGCACGTGACGCTCGGCGCCTGGATGCGCGACTACGTGTTCTTCCCGTTCGCGGTCTCGCGCCCGATGAGGGCCCTCGGCGCCCGCGCCTCGCGCCTGGGCGAGCACCTGGGAAGGACCCTTCCCGCCTGCGCGGCCAACGTCCTGGTGTTCCTGATCGTTGGCCTCTGGCACGGGGCGGAGCCCCACTACGTCGCCTGGGGCCTCTACAACGGCCTGGTGATCGCGCTGGCGGACCTGCTCGCCCCGGCCTTCCGCCGCGCGAACGCCGCGCTGCGCGTGGACACGGGCTCGCGCGCCCACCGCGCGTTCTGCGTCCTCCGCACCTTCCTCGTGGTCAACCTCGGCTGGTACTTCGACCGCATCTACGACTTCGGCGACAGCCTGCTCTGCCTGCGCAACACGTTCACGAACTTCGCGCCCCAGCAGTTCTACCTGTGGCTCATGCAGGCCGGCGTGCGCGACTCGGACCTCAAGTTCATGGCCTTCTCGGCCGTGGCCTGCCTCTTTGTCTTTGTCGTGAGCCTCGCGCAGGAGCGCGGCGTGGACGTGTCCGAGCGCATCCTCGGCTGGAACTGCGTCGCGCGCGGCTTGTTCTACTCTGCGGTCATCGGCCTCATCGTGATTACGAGCTTCCTAACCCAGAACGCTGCGGGGGGATTCATGTATGCCAACTTCTAGGGAGAAGCATGCCCGCGGCGACGCCTCCTCCCCGCGTGGTTGGCGTAGGAGGGTCGTCGAGACGCTCGTCGTGATCGCGGTCATCGTGGCGATGGACGTGATCTGCTCCTTTGCCCTCGAGCAGTATGGCTCGCTCTCGAGCGTCATGTGGAGCGAGTACCGCGCCGCGGCGGGGGAGGGCATCGACACCGTCGTGGTGGGCTCCTCGACCTCGCAGCGCGCCTTCGACCCGCAGGTCCTCGACGCCGCGCTTGGCACCAGCACCTTCTCCATGGCAACGCCCGCGCAGCCGCTGGACGACTCGTACACTGCCGCCGAGCAGGCGATTCGCGACCACCACGTGCGCCGCGTCATTCTCGGCGTGGACTACGAGTCCCTCTCGTTTGACAACTGGGCAGGGTCGCACGTTGCCTTCGCCCGAGCCAAGATGGACGGCGAGCCCCTGCCCCAGGCCGTCGCGGACTATTGGCGGCTCCTCGTGAGCCCCTCCTTCGTCCGCAGGGCGGACTCGCTGTGCGCCCTGTTCCCATGGGGCTACAACCACGTCAAGCTCGATCCCGGAAGCGTCGCCGCAAACGTGCGCGAGCGCCTGAGCGGGGACGGCACGCTCGAGGCTGCGAAGGTCGTGAACGGCGGCTGGACCTACTACGGCCGCGGCTACGGCAACTATGACAACGTCATCGACTACTCCCTCGCGCGCAAGGAGACATCCGTCGCCATCCACGGGACGAGCGACTTCAAGGAGGCCTGCCTCAACCAGGTGGCGGACATCGCCCGCCTGTGCCGCGAGAGCGGCGTGCAGCTCGTGGTGGTGGTGACGCCGCGTCCGGCGTTCAACGTGCTGGTCTACGGCGAGAAGTACTCCGAGCAGATGTCGCGCCTCCAGCGGGTGGTCGAGCAGGGCGGCGGCACTTTCGTTGACGCCAACCTGCTGCGCTCCGAGGCCTACAGCCCCCTGGATGCCGACTTTGGCGACGGCGAGCACCTCAACCGCACTGGCGCCACGCGCTTCTCGCAGGCGTTCGCGAGCGTCCTCCAGGCGCTCGATGCTGGGCAGGACATTGGCGCCCTTTCGTATTCCTACGATCGCTGGGACCAGTACCTGTCATCGATCAAGCACCTCTCCGCCATTGTCTCCCGGCTCGATGTGGGCGATGACGGCACCGCCACGGTGACCGCCCAGGCTTACACCGGCACGGACGTCCAGGTGGAGTATCGGTTCCTGCTGGTTGGGGAGGACGGCGGCACGACGGTCCTGCAGGACTGGAGCAGCGCGGACAGCTGCGACGTTCCGCAGGGGTCGCGCGGCCAGGTGATGGTCTGCGCTCGCCAGGTTGGCTCCACGGCGGACTACGAACGCTACTGTTTGCAGGGGTTGGCGCGCTAGGTGCGCGGGCACCGCTGCTTGCACTGTCTGTACGTGCCGGAGGAGGCATTCAGTGACATCGAGAAAGGCGGGAGAGAGCGCCCCCAAGGGGCAGCGGAGCGTGCTGCGCCGCATTGTCGAGACCCTGGTCATCGTTGCCATAGCTGTTGGGCTGGACGTCCTTCTCGTCTATGCGCTCTATCCCTATGGCTCCACGAGCGAGGTCGTGTGGTCCGAGTACTTCTCGGCAGCCGACAAGAGCATCGACACCGTGATAGTTGGCTCGTCGACGGCGCAGCGTGCCATCGATCCAAACGTTCTCGATGACACCCTTGGTACCAGCACCTTTACGCTTGCGACGCCCGCCCAACCGCTTGAGGACAGCTACCTTGCCGTAAGGGAAGCCCTCTCGGGTCATAAGGTGAGGCGGGTTATTCTCGGCCTTGACTACGAGACCATGTCGCTTGGCACCTGGGACAAAGCCAACGTCACGTACGTCCAGACCAAGGCGGCCTACGAATCGCTGCCCAAGGCGGTTGGTGACTACGTTGGACTGCTCACGAGTTCTGGATACCTCACCAGCTCGAAGTTCCTGGAAGTCCTCTTCCCTTGGACGCTTGCGCACGAGAAGGGCGGGATTCAGGGGGTTGCCAACAACCTGCGCATGCGCCTCGACGGAACGACTCCCATCGAGGCGGCGGGGGCGCGCGAGCCTGGCTGGACCTATGTTGGCAAGGGGTACGGCAACTACGACTACCTGCTGGACACGAGCAACGCCAAGGCGTCCATGTCCACCACGAGCCATGCAATCGCGGATTTCACGGACGAGAACATGGGGATGCTGCAGAGGATCGCCGACGTCTGCCATGAGAATGGCGCTCAGCTCGTCGTGGTGGTGACCCCGAGGCCTGCGTTCAACGTGCTTTGTTATGGTGACGCGTACCCCGAGCAGATGGCGCGCATGCGTGACCTGGTTCAGACGGCAGGCGGCGTCTTTCTCGACGCGAATCTTCTCAAGCGCAGCTGCTACGCGCCAACCGACGAGGACTTCGCCGATGGGGAGCACCTCAACGCCACGGGCGCCGAAGGCTTCTCGGCTACGCTCGCTGACTACCTGGGGCGCCTTGATGCCGACGAGGACGTGTCTGAATTGTCCTACTCGTATGAGGATTGGGCTTCTTATCTGGCTTCGGTTGATTACATCTCGGCGGTGACGCTTGACGGAAGCGTTAAGGATGGCGTTGCGTCGCTTGAGGCGACGCCGTACTGCGGAACGAACGTGCACGTGGAGTATCAATTCTGCCTGTGTGACGCGGACGGCAACGTGACTGGCGTACTGCGTGATTGGAGCAACGACGCAACTGCAACGTGCGAGGTGCCGGCAGATGGCAGCCTTTCCGTGCGCGTGAACGCGCGACGGGCGGGACTGGGAGTGGAGCCCGAGCGCTCCTGCGTCTGGAGTCTCTAGGCCTTCCTCTCTCCCTCTCCTCCGTCCCCCTCTCCTTCTTTATCGGTATCTGTGAAAAGGGTTCCTCGTCAACTGGGCAAATGCGACCTCCGATTCACAGATACCGATAAAGAAAGGGGGGGACGGAGGGGAGTGGGCGCGTGAGGGGGGCACGAGAAAGGCGAGGCAGGAACTTCTCCTGCCTCGCCTTGTGTTGCCGGTGGGGTTTGTGCTGCTAGCGGGCCGACTTGCGAGAGCGCGTGGTCTTCTTGGCGGCGGGCTTCTTTGCGGGCTCGGCCTTCGTGGCGGGCTCGGCCTTCGCGGCGGGCTTCTCGGCCGTGGCCTTTGCAGGCGCCTTGGTCTTGGTCGCGGTGCTCGCTACAGCGGGCTTCTCTGCCTTCTTTGCGGGAGCTGACTTTGCTGCCGGGACGGCCTTGGGTGCAGCCTTCTTTGCGGGTGCGGTCTTCTCGACCTTGGGCTCTTCCTTCTTGGCCGCCGCCTTTGCGGGCGCTGCCTTGGGGGCCGCAGCCTTCTTCGTGGCGGGCGCTGCCTTCGCGGCGGGCTCCTTCTTCGTGGCGGGCGCTGCCTTGGTCGCGGGCTCCGCCTTGGTCGCGGGCTCTGCCTTGGCAGCCGGCGCAGCCTTCGTCGCAGGTGCCTTCTTGGCCGTCGCCTTCGCGCGAGACGTGCGCGTGGCCTTGGTGCCAGCGGGCTTCTTCGCGGTCACGGGCTTGGCCGGGGCGTTCTTCGCCGCCTCGGCGACCTCCTCGGCGTGGTACTTCTTGGCCTCGTCCAGCACATAGGGGAGGAAGTACTGGATCTGCTTCTGCCACCAGGGCCAGTCGTGGTCTACGTCGTTGCCCCAGTAGTCGCACCAGGCGTCGACGCCCAGCGCGCGGAACGCGTCGTCCACGATGTGCTCGGTGCGCAGGCCCTCCTCCTCCCACGCGCCCTGACCGCAGCACAGAACGATCTCACGCCTGTTGTAGAGGTCGATGTAGGGGTGGTCGTGCGGGGTGTTGGGCAGGAAGTGGACGGGCGAGTTGAAGTAGAGGGTGGTGTTCATCCAGTCGCCAAAGAAGAACTGCGCGTCATAGCCGCCGGAGAGCGCGATGACGCCCTGGAAGAGGTCCGGGCGGCGCAGGAAGGCGACAAGGGCGTGCGTGGCGCCCAGCGAGCAGCCCATGGTGAGCGGGCGCAGGTCGGAGCCGTTGCGCTCGTGGACGAAGGGGACGACCTCCTCGCACACGTAGTTGTAGAACGCCTCGATCACCTTGACGCGCAGGACGTTGTCACCGCCGCGGTCCGACCAGCCCTCGGCGTCCACGGAGTCGAGGACAAAGAGCTGGACCTTACCGCCCTCGATGTAGTCCTTCATCGCGTCGACCATGCCGAACTGCTCGTAGCAGTCGCTCATGGCGTCCTGGATGGGAAATGCGACGATGGGCCATCCGGACTCGCCGTAGACGCGGATGCTCATGTCTTTGCCGAGGTTCTTGCTGTGCGCGGTTACCGTTTCCCGATTCATTTGACCGCTCCCCTCATTTTCTGACTCAAGGTTGCATCTTTATGGTAGCAAAACTGCGTTTCGGGTGGTTTTCGAATCTTGAAGATGCAGGGCCATCGTTATGTTATCCATTCGACCCCCGTGCGCCAAGAAGTTCCTCGCGTGCTGGCGCCGCTGCCCCTCGCTGCCCTCTTGCGTCCACCCAATTCGGCCGACCGTCGAACCCCATGGTTAACGTCGGCGTCATGGGGGACTGCTATGCTAAAACCTCATGCGGATGGGCGGCCACGGCGGCCCTGTCCGCCTGAGAGCGTTCATCGTGTAGGTGGAAGCGTTGCATCTGCGGAGGTTGTCTCATGGTCAGGACCCTTGTTCTCGTGCGGCATGGCAAGGCCGAGAAGGCGCAGGACGACTCGTCGGACCTTTACCGCGAGCTCACGCCGGATGGCCGGCATGCCCTCGAGATTGCATACCCGCGCACGTTCTCGCTGCTCGAGGACTACGACGACGTAAACGTGTGGTCGAGCCCCGCGATTCGGGCCATGCAGACGGCGCAGGTCGTCGCAAGCGTCCTGGGCGTCGACGGCATCGAGGTCGACCAGACGCTCTACGACCAGAACTATGACGCCCTTCTCGGCCAGATCGCCACCACTCCGGAGGAGACCGTGGTCGTGGTCGGCCACGTGCCCTCGCTCGACGCCATCGCGTCGCACCTGCTTGGCCGCCAGGTCAGGCTGTCGAAGGGCGCCGCGATTGCCCTCGAGCTCCCCCAGCCCGCACCTGCCGCCGAGGGGGAGGCGGCTGGCTCGACGCCCGCCCTGCCCTCCTCTGCCTCGCTCCTGTGGTTTGTCGACGGCCCCAAGTCCAGCGCGTGGGGCTCGCTCGTCTCCATCGAGGGGGAGGTCACGGCTTCTGCCGGCGAGCTCGCCGCCGAGGCCGAGCGCTTCTTTGCCAACCCGGATGACGTCGACGCCCTCTGCGACTTTCGCATGGCCGTGCGCAGGCTCCGCTCGCTCGTCTCGTTCCTCTCGCCCTGGGAGTCCAAGAAGCAGGCGGAGCGTGCCGACAAGATCCTGCGCAACCTGCTCGACGCCACCGCGCGCCTGCGCGGCATAGACATCTTCTCCCAGACGGTGGACGACCTTGTCGAGGCTGGCGAGCTTGGCGAGAACAGCCTGCTTCCCGTTGCGTGCGCCCACGAGCGCAAGCTCGAGCGCAGCTCGTTCATGGAGCTGGTTCGCAAGAAGGGACTGGTAAAGAAGGTCGACTCCCTGGTCGAGGAGCTCTCGGCGTTTCGCTGGAAGAAGTCCGTGCTTGCGCGCGGCCTGGGCGAGGGTGACCTGAGGTCCCGCTTTGACGAGGAGCTTGACGCCCTTGATCAGGCGCTCTTTGGGCTTGACCTCTCCAGCGCCAACGCCGTCTACGACGCCCGCCGCGATGCCAAGGAGCTTCACTACGTGGCCAACCGCCTGGGGGTGGTCCTGGGCGACGAGCGCGCGCAGATGAGCCAGTACATGGACGAGATCCAGCGCGACCTGGGCGCCCTCTGCAACGCGCGCACCAACGCGACGCTGGCAGACGAGTTCCGCCACAGCCCGCGCTTCCGCGGCGTGCGCGCGGACCTCGGCGTGGCCGGTCGAGACCAGAGCGAGGTCGTCTCGGCCATCGTCTCGGGCATGAGGCGCCGCGAGGCCACGGACGAGGCGGCGGTGGACGAGGAGGACGTGCCTGCCGAGACGGGAGCGCTCGAGGCTGACGTGGCGACAGAGGCAGGCGCTCTCGCCGAAGTGACCGACCCGGCCGAGAACCCCGAGGACGCCGCCACCGGGGTGGCCCCCGAAGACGCCGCGCCTGTCGCCGACGCTGCCCCCCAGATTCCCGCAGAATAGGAGGTACGGCCCATGGAGTACCGCCGCGAGCACGACTCGATGGGGGAGGTGCTGGTCCCCGCAGACGCCCTCTGGGGCGCCCAGACCCAGCGCAGCCACGAGAACTTCCCCATAGGCACCGAGCGCATGCCGATTGAGATAATCCGCGCGTTTGCGGTGCTCAAGAAGGCCGCCGCCCTGGCAAACGCGTCGCTTGGCCGTATGGACGAGAAGGACGCCGCCCTCATTGCCCAGGTGGCGGACGAGATTCTTGCCGGCAAGCTTGACGGTCAGTTCCCGCTCGTGGTGTGGCAGACGGGCTCGGGCACGCAGTCAAACATGAACGTCAACGAGGTCATCGCCAACCGTGGCAACGCCCTTGCCGGCGAGCGTCGCCTGCACCCCAACGACACCGTGAACATGAGCCAGAGCTCAAACGACACGTTCCCCACGGCGTTGCACATCGCGGCCGTCACGGCCATCACGCAGGACCTCCTCCCCGCAATCGACCAGCTCGTGGGAACTCTGCGGCAGCTCGAGGAGAGAAGCGCGGGTATCGTGAAGTGCGGGCGCACGCACCTGCAGGACGCCGTGCCCATTGCCTTCTCGCAGGAGGTTTCCGGCTGGCGCGGCCTCTTGGAGGACTCGCGCGAGCAGCTTGAGGTCACGCTGCCCGGCCTCTATCGCCTGGCGCTCGGCGGCACCGCCGTGGGCACCGGCCTCAACGCTCCCGCTGGCTTTGACGCCGCCGTTGCCGCGGAGGTCGCCCGCCTCACGGGCATGCCGTTCGTCTCGGCGCCCAACAAGTTCGCGGCCCTCTCCGGCAAGGATGCCGTCGCGTTTGCGCACGGGGCGGTCCGCACGCTTGCCGCCAACATGATGAAGATCGCCAACGACGTGCGCTGGCTGGCCTCCGGTCCGCGCTGCGGGCTGGGCGAGATCCGCATCCCTGCCAACGAGCCGGGCAGCTCAATCATGCCCGGCAAGGTCAACCCCACTCAGTGCGAGGCCGTGACCATGGTCGCCGTCGAGGTCATGGGCAACGACGCCACCATCGGCTTCGCTGCCAGCCAGGGGAACTTCGAGCTCAACGTCTTCATGCCGGTCATCGCGTACAACTTCCTGCAGTCGACCCGCCTCTTGGCTGACGCCATCCGCTCCTTTGACGAGCGCTGCGCCAAGGGCATCGAGCCCATCCGCGAGAGTATGGACGAGAACCTCCACCGCTCGCTCATGCTGGTGACCTGCCTCAACCCCTACATCGGCTACGAGAACGCGGCGAAGGTCGCCCATAAGGCCTTCGACGAGGGCACCAGCCTGCGGGACGCCTGCGTCGAGCTGGGATTTCTCACGCCAGAGCGCTTCGACGAGGTGTTTCACCCGGAAGAGATGGTGTGATCGCGGGGTTACCCGCGCGCACCGCAGAGAGGAGTTCTCATGAGCGAGCAGAGCATCGAGACCCGCTGCGTGCAGGCGGGCTACACGCCGGGCAACGGCGACCCGCGCCAGGTGCCCATCGTCCAGTCCACCACCTTCAAGTACGACACCTCCGATGCCATGGGGCGCCTCTTCGACCTCGAGGACTCCGGCTACTTCTACACGCGTCTCCAGAACCCCACGAACGACCACGTTGCCGCCAAGATCGCCTCGCTCGAGGGCGGAACGGCGGCCATGCTCACCAGCTCCGGCCAGGCGGCCAACTTCTTCGCCGTCTTCAACATCTGCGAGGCCGGCGGTCACGTGGTGGCGAGTTCCGCCATCTACGGAGGCACCTTCAACCTTCTCTCCCATACCCTGGGCAAGATGGGCATCGAGTGCACGTTCGTCGATCCCAACTGCACGCCCGAGGAGCTTGACGCGGCCTTCCGCCCCAACACCAAGTGCGTCTTTGGCGAGACCATCGCCAACCCCGCGCTCGCGGTTCTCGACATCGAGAAGTTCGCCGCCGCCGCGCATGCGCACGGCGTGCCGCTCATCGTGGACAACACCTTCCCCACGCCCATCAACTGCCGTCCCATCGAGTGGGGCGCGGACATCGTGACCCACTCCACCACCAAGTACATGGACGGCCACGGTGCGTGCGTGGGCGGTGCCATTGTGGACTCGGGCAAGTTCGACTGGATGGCAAACGCCGAGCGCTTCCCCGGGCTCACGACGCCCGACGAGTCCTACCACGGCATTGTCTATGCCGAGAAGTTCGGCCAGGCCAGTGCCTACATCACCAAGGCAACGTCGCAGCTCATGCGCGACTTTGGCAGCATCCAGAGCCCGCAGAACGCCTTCTATCTGAACCTCGGCCTCGAGAGCCTGCACGTGCGCGTGCCGCAGCACTGCAAGAACGCGCGCGCCGTGGCGGAGTTTCTCTCCGCGAACGACAAGGTGGCGTCCGTGCGCTACCCGGACCTCCCGGATGACCCGTACCACAAGCTTGCCGAGAAGTACCTGCCCCACGGAAGCTGCGGCGTGGTGAGCTTCGAGGTCGCGGGCGGCCGCGAGGCGGCGGAGCGCTTCATGGCCGGGCTCCGCGTCTTTGCCATCGAGACGCACGTGGCCGACGCGCGGAGCTGCTGTTTGCACCCGGCGTCCTCGACGCATCGCCAGATGACCAACGAGGAGCTGGTGGCGGCCGGCATCTCTCCCGCGATGGTGCGCATGAGCTGCGGCATCGAGGGAACCGACGACCTCGTGGCAGACGTGGAGCAGGCCCTGGCGCGGGTGTAGGGGAGCGACAACTCGCTCGGGGTGCCGCTGCTGCAAGCCGCTCGCGGCATCCGAGAAGGGCGCTTCTTGCGCCATACGCAGAAGGAGGAACGACATGCAACTCAGCTCGAATGGTCTCGCTGGTGAGGCAACGCTTTCCGCCACGGTCGTGAGGACCCCCTCCGCACGCGCGCTTGCCGCGGGTGTCGCCGTTGCCGCGGCCGTCGCGCTGCCACAGGCGGCGCACGTTCTCGGCGCCGCGCTCGGCCTGGGGCCAGCGGTGGGCCAGGTGCTCCTGCCCATGTTTCTTCCCGTGATGGCCGTGGGTCTTCTCGCCGGCCCCGCGTCCGGCCTCGTTGCCGGCGCGTTGGCGCCGCTCGTGAGCTTTGCCCTCACCGGCATGCCCGCCGGCCCCCTGTCGCTTCTGGCTATGGTGCCCGAGGTCGCGACCTTTGGTCTCGCGTGCGGCCTGCTGGCAACGAAGAGGCTCCCCTGGATTGCGAAGGTCCTGGTGTCCGAGGCCGCGGGCATCGTGGTCTACGCCGTGGTCCTTGCCCTGCTCGCCGCCCTTACTGGGAGCGCCGGCGTCGACGTCTTCGGGACGGTCCTCTCGGTGGCCAGGACGGGGCTCCCCGGTCTTGTAATCCAGTGGGTGTCCCTTCCCCTCATGATGCGCGTGGTCACGCGGGCGGAGCTGCACCATGGCAGGGACTAGCACGCCCGAGCCAGGCGCCGCCGACATGGCGCGTGCCTGCGGGCTCCTCTCGGCGGACGAAATTACCGCGGCAGCCGTCAAGGGCGACGCCGTGCTCACGAGCAAGGCGCGGGGCGTGCGACCCTTGCTCGAGTGGGTCTCCGCTGGCACCAGCCTCGAGGGCTTCTCCGTTGCGGACAAGGTGGTGGGGAAGGCGCCCGCGCTTTTGTACTGCCTCTTGGGGCCGAGGGCGGTGCATGCCCCGGTGATGTCCTTCTCGGCAGAGAAGGTGCTGGTAGACCGGGGGATTGTTGCCACGTGCGACCTTGAGGTGGACACGATTCTCAATGCGCAAAGGACTGGCCAATGCCCGATAGACGCCTCGGTGGCAAGCGCCGATGAGCCCGAGGCGGGTCTTGCGGCCATCCGAGGGTGCCTGAAGAGGCTGGCCGGTACCGGAGGACCTGCCTCCCGGCAGTAGCGGTGCTCGCCTGCATGCGACGCCCAGGGGCTTCTCGCATGACATCGACCGTTTCATTTGGAGGGGTGGACAACGGCGTCCACTCCTCCTTTCGTACCGCTCGTAGAATTTTACGTTTCTGGCCTATATGCCAACAGCGAAACTCGAAACGTTATGCGCCCTTTCGGGAGGGGACCCAGCAAGGGCGAAAACGACAAGGAGAGGACCTTATGGCTAGGCTTCATGTCATGCAGCGTAGCGAGGCCCAGGCTGTGATGGACAGCCTGCACGAGGCGCTTGGTCGGCGCCTTGCGGTAAGCTCGCTCGCCCCCTGCCCGGTGGAGTTCACCGCGGCGTACGTCAACATGTGCGCCACGCAGAGCTGCGGCAAGTGCACGCCGTGCCGCGTTGGCCTGCGCGCACTCTCTGACCTCCTGAACGACGTCCTGGAGAACCGCGCGGACGAGCACACGCTCGACCTCATCGAGCGCACCGCGCGCACGATTTATCTCTCGGCCGACTGCGCCATTGGCTACGAGGCCGGCGACATGGCGCTCACGGCCATCCGCGGCTTTCGCGACGACTTCGAGCACCACGTCCAGAAGCACGCCTGCGGCTTCACGCAGAGTCAGCTCGTGCCCTGTGTCTCCGGCTGCCCGGCGGGCGTGGACATCCCCGGCTACATCAGCCTGGTGGAGGCTCGCCGCTACACGGATGCCGTGCGTCTCATCCGCAAGGACAACCCGCTGCCGCTGGTCTGCGGCTACGTATGCGAGCACCCCTGCGAGATGAACTGCCGTCGCGGCATGGTCGACGACCCCATGAACATCCGCGGCCTCAAGCGCTTTGCCGTAGACCACATGGAGACGGACTATCGACCCAACATGGCCGAGAAGACCGGCAAGCGCGTGGCCGTTGTGGGTGGCGGCCCCGCGGGCCTCTCGTGCGCCTACTACCTCTCGGTCATGGGACACGACGTGACCATCTACGAGGCACGGCACAAGCTGGGCGGCATGCTGCGCTACGGCATACCCAACTACCGCCTGCCCCACGAGCGCCTTGACGCCGAGATCCAGTGGATCCTCGACTGCGGGATCAAGGTCAAGCGCGACACCAAGGTGGAGGACCTCGCCGCGCTGCGCAGGGACTACGATGCCGTCTACCTGGCCATTGGCGCGCACCTCGACCGCAAGCTCGGCCTTCCCGGCGAGGAGTCGGTGGGCGTGCTCTCGGCAGTCGAGATGCTGCGTGCCCTGGGCGACGAGGTTCGCCCGGACTTCTCGCACGAGCGCGTCTGCGTGATTGGTGGCGGCAACGTGGCCATGGACGTGGCGCGCTCGGCCATCCGCCTGGGCGCCAAGAAGGTCACCATCGTCTACCGTCGCCGCGTGGCGGACATGACGGCCCAGGACGAGGAGATCGCGGGCGCCAAGGCCGAGGGCTGCGAGCTTCTCGAACTCCACGCCCCAATCGCCATCGAGTCCCAGGACGGCTACGTCACCGGCCTGCGCGTGCAGCGCCAGATCATCGGCGGGCTCTCGCGCGGGCGCTTTGCCCCGCGCGAGGCGGACGCCCCCGAGGAGGTCATCCCCTGCGAGCGCGTGGTGGTGGCCATTGGTCAGGCCATCGAGTCCGGCCCCTTCGAGGAGCAGGGCGTGCCCTGCAGGCGCGGTCGCATCGACGTGGGGGAGGACTCCGCCGTGCCCGGCATGGAGGGCGTCTTCTCGGGCGGCGACTGCCAGAGCGGTCCAGCCACGGTCATCCGCGCCGTCAACGCCGGCAAGGTTGCCGCGGGCAACATCGACAACTACCTGGGCTTCAACCACCAGGTCACGCTTGACGTGGAGCTGCCGCCCGTGCAGTTCAAGGGCAAGACGAGCTGCGCCAGGTGCGAGATGACCCTGCGCGAGGCCGAGGACCGCAAGCGCGACTTTGACCTCATCGAGAACGGGCTCACCGACGAAGAGGCCCACCAGGAGGCATCGAGGTGCCTGAGGTGCGACCACTTTGGCTTTGGTGCGTTCCGTGGGGGGAGGATCGAGCAGTGGTAACCCTTACCATCGACGGCAAGCAGGTCACGGTCCCGGAGCACACCTCCATTCTGGACGCGGCCAGGTCCGTCAACATCAATATTCCAACCTTGTGCTTCCTGCGCGACATCAACGAGATTGGCGCGTGCAGGGCGTGCGTGGTCGAGATTGAGGGCATCGACCAGCTGGTGGCTGCCTGCAACAACACCGTGCTCGACGGCATGGTGGTGCGCACCAACAGCCCCAAGGTCCGCATGGCGCGCAAGGCCAACGTGGAGTTTCTCCTCTCGCAGCACGACTCCGAGTGTACGAGCTGCGTGCGCTCCGGCAACTGCACGCTGCAGACGGTGGCCAACGACCTTGGCATCACGAGCCTGCCCTACACCAAGCACCTCCCGCACCAGCCCTGGAACCAGGACTTCCCGCTCATCCGCAACAACGACAAGTGCATCAACTGCCTGCGTTGCATCCAGGTGTGCGAAAAGATCCAGGCCGAGGGAATCTGGGACCTCACCAACCGCTCGAGCCACACCTGCGTGGGCGTGCGCGGCGGCGGCCTCATCGAGGACTCCGACTGCGCGCTGTGCGGCCAGTGCATCACCCACTGCCCCACCGGAGCGCTCCGCGAGCGTGACGACACCGACCGCGTCTTCGATGCCCTGGCAGACCCGGACAAGATCGTGGTGGTACAGGTGGCGCCCGCCGTGCGCGCGGCCTGGGGCGAGCCGTTTGGCCTTCCGCGCGAGAAGGCCACGGCGCAGCGCCTGGTCACCGCACTCAAGGGTATGGGCTTCGACTACGTGTTTGACACGGACTTCTCGGCCGACCTCACCATCATGGAGGAGGGCTCCGAGCTGGTGGAGCACCTGAAGCATCCCGAGGGCGTGAAGTTCCCCATGTTCACGAGCTGCTGCCCCGGCTGGGTGCGCTACTGCAAAGCGCGTCACCCGCGCTTCACGGACCAGCTCTCCACCTCAAAGTCGCCCGGCCAGATGTTTGGCGCGATCGCCAAGAGCTACTACGCCGAGCTTCTTGGCGTCGACCCGCACCGCATCTTCTGTGTCGAGATTATGCCCTGCCTGGCCAAGAAGTCCGAGGTCGACATCCCCGTGATGAACGACGCTTGCGGCGACCCCGACGTGGACGTGTCGCTCACGGTGCGCGAGGTGGACCGCATGATTCGCGCCGAGCACATCGACGTCTTCTCGCTTGCCGAGTCCGATTTCGACCAGCCGCTTGGCACGGCAACGGGCGCCGGCGTCATCTTCGGTGCCACGGGCGGCGTCATGGAGGCCGCGCTGCGCTCGGCGTATTACCTGGTAACAGGTGAGAACTGCGACGCCGACGCGTTCAAGGACGTGCGCGGTCTCGACGGCTGGAAGGAGGCCAGCTTCGACATTGCCGGCACAACGCTGCACGTTGCCGTGGCGAGTGGCCTGGGTAACGCAAACCGCCTGCTCAACGCACTCGAGACCGGCGAGGTCTCCTACGACTTCGTCGAGATCATGGCGTGCCCGGGCGGGTGCTCCGGTGGCGGTGGCCTGCCCATCCATGACGGCGAGGAGCTCGCAGGTGTGCGCGGCGACGTGCTTTGGGGGCTCGACCGCACGGCCAAGCTGCGGCGCAGCCACGAGAACCCCGCAATCCAGGCGGTCTATCGCGACTACCTGGGCGAACCTCTCTCCGAGCGCGCGGAGGAGCTGCTCCACACCAACCAGCATGCGTGGAAGATGCCGCGCGAGGCGTAGCGGCAGCGCTTTGGTCGCGGTTTTTCTCGGCCTTCCCATGGGTCTTTGACGAGAATCGGCCCTCCGGCGTCCATATGACGCCGGAGGGCACGTTGTTGCAGCAGTCTCGTACAAAGTGAATGCTCCGGCGCCAAAATTGCGCCGGAGCGTGCGTTATCGCGGGTTTCTCGTACGGAAGAAGCCTTCCGGCACCGCCGATGTCGCGTTGGCGGTTACTCCTCCACCTCGAGGAGCTCGATCTCGAAGTTGAGGTCCTTGCCGGCCATCTCGTGGTTGAGGTCGAAGGTGATGTTGGTGTCGTCCTTTGCCGCAACCAGGGCGGGGAAGGGCTGGCCAGACGGGGTGGCCAGCGTCACGCGGTCTCCCACGGAGAGCTTCTCGGCGCCGGGCATCATTGCGATGGGCAGCGTTTGCACAAGGTCCTCGCGCCTCTCGCCATAGGCCTCGGCCGCGGGGATGTGGACGTTTCTCGTCTCGCCAACGGTCATCTGATCGACGGCCGCGTCAAAGCCCTTGATCATCTGGCCGGCCATGCACGTGAAGGCCAGTGGCTCGTTGCGGTCGCGCGACGAGTCGAACTTGGTGCCGTCGTCGAGGGTGCCAACGTAGTGCACCTTGACCTTCTTGCCTGCGTTGCTCATGGGTCCTCCTTTGGGTGGCCGCGCGCGGCCGCTTGTGGTTGCAATGCCGACAACTCTACGCCACAACGCCAACCGCTGCGAGTGTCATACTGGTTCCATGCAGGTATCGTGGGGAGGAACGCATGGCGGAGCAGGACACAGGCTTTGTGGGGGTGTTTGACTCGGGGGTGGGCGGCCTCACGGTGCTGGGGCGTCTCGTCGCCGAGCTGCCGCACGAGCGCTTTGTCTTCTTTGGTGACTCCGCGCATGCCCCCTACGGCGACAAGCCGCCCGAGGAGGTCTTGGCGCTCTCGCGGCGCATAGCTGCCGCGCTTGTTGACGAGGGAGCAAAGGCGCTGGTCATTGCCTGCAACACCGCCACCTCCGTTTCCGCGCAGGCGCTGCGCGAGGAGTATGCCAGCATCCCCGTGATTGGCGTGGAGCCGGCGCTCAAGCCGGCGACGCTGGCACCACGGCATCGTCGCATCCTGGTTATGGCCACGGCCGCTACGCTGCGCCTGGGGAAGTTCCAGCGACTCGAGGACCGATGGGGCGCAAACTCCGAGGTCATTGAGGTGCCTTGCGTGGGGCTGGCAGATCTTATCGAGAAGGGCGACCCTGCCTCGCCTGCGATACGCGAGCTGCTCGAGCGCTACCTTGGCCCCTGGCGCGGGAAGGTTGACTCGGTTGTTCTTGGCTGTACGCACTACCCGCTCATTCGTGATCAGATTCGCGAGGTCATGGGCGACGTGCAGCTCTTCGATGGCGGTGCGGGCACGGCGCGCGAGACGCGGCGGCGCCTTGCGGCGGCAGACCTTCTCGCCCCAGAATCCCAGGCGGGGAGCGTTGAGCTGCGTTCGAGCATCGATACCCCGGATGAGCTGGCGCTCTACCGAAGGATCTTCGAGCTGGCGCGGAGCTGCTGCTGACGGCGTTGCCTCTTCTGAGGGAAAGTCCCTGTTCCTAGTTGGCCTCGCGTTTCCGCAGGTCGACGCCACCGGTCTACAGAAGCGGCGATGAGCCCTGCGCCTGGCTGGCACGTCGCGAGCCGGCCTGCTCGCGCGCCTGCGATTATTGCGCGTTATTTCTCGCCAAATAGACAATAGCCCAGTTGGCCTAGACCTTCTCGCGAAATAACGCGCAATAATCACCGGATAAGCAGCGGAGGTCCCGAGGCAATGCCGCAGGGGGGCCAATGGGGCCCGCCGCCCCTGGCCTGCTTCCCCAGGGGTTCCTCATCGGCTCTATGTCTCCTCTCGGCCAGAATTATTGCGCGTTTTTTCTCATCAACAGAGCTATTTACCAGGTCGTTATCTTCACATCAAGAAATTTCGTGCAATAAAGATAGCCGAGAAGACCTGCCACCCCGAGGTGGCGCTGAAGACGGGGGTGTCACGGCCAAGAAAAAGCGGCCGGCACCCAACAGGTGACCGGCCGCCATACGGCAACGCTGTGCGAGAAAAGCCTAGAACAGACCGAGGAACCCGTGGACAAAGAGTGCCGCCAGCGCCGCGCCCACAAACGGAGCGATACCGGGAACCGTGAGGCCGTACTTCCAGTTGTTGTCGGCCTTGTTCTTGATGGGAAGCACCTGGTAGGCCATGCGAGGACCAAGGTCGCGCGCCTGGTTCATGGCAAAGCCGGTGATGCCACCCATGCCCATGCCAACGGCCCACACCAGAAGGCCAACGCAGATGGCGCACAGCAGCAGGTTGTCGCCGGCGTAGTGCGCAATGGCGAGAATGCCCGAGATGAAGAAGAACGTGCAGAACGCCTCGCAGAAGAAGTCGTGGGGCAGGTTGTTCCTGGTGGGGTTGGTCGAGAAGATATTGCGCTGCGCGATGGGGTCAACCACGCCCTCGGAGTCCTTGAACTCGTCCTTGTACATGAACCACGCGGCAACGGCACCCACAAAGCCGCCGAGCATCTCGGCGATCACGTACGGGACGAACATCTCCCAGGGAACCAAGCCAAGGATGCACTGCGCAAGCGCCATGGCGGGGTTCATGCAAATAGAGCCACCAAAGATGAAGAGGCACACCGAGATGCCAAACGACCACGTGGTAATGGCGAACATGTGGCCGGAGCCCTGGTACTTGGTCCCCTTGAGCACGGTGTCGCAGTGGACGCCAACGCCAAAGATGATCATGAGGGCGGTACTCCCGAACTCGGCAAGGATGTTGTAGGGCATGGGGGCTCCTTCTCGCTGTGCTGTCTGCAATGGGTGTGGGGATAATGCTGCCGTTCGCTCCAAAAATCATACCGGTTACGGAACAGAATGAGGATATTTACGTATTTCTGCGAGAGAAACGCATAAGTCGCGAGGATTTGGAGAAAGGCGCTTCCAAATCACGTAGGCGAGAACCCCGCGCATACAACAACAGGGCCGCCACCCAAAGGTGACGGCCCTGAAAACCGTGCAGCGCAAAGAGCGATGCCGAGAAGCACAAGCCTGCCGAGAAGCGCAAGTCTACTTCTTGAGGGACTCCTCAACGGCGACGGCGCACGCAACGGTGCAGCCGACCATGGGGTTGTTGCCCATGCCGATGAGACCCATCATGTCGACGTGCGCAGGCACGGAGCTGGAGCCGGCGAACTGCGCGCTGGAGTGCATGCGGCCCATGGTGTCGGTCATGCCGTAGGAGGCGGGGCCGGCAGCCATGTTGTCCGGGTGCAGCGTACGGCCGGTGCCGCCGCCCGACGCCACGGAGAAGTACTTCTTGCCGGCAAGCACGCGCTCCTTGAAGTAGGTGCCCGCGACGGGGTGCTGGAAGCGGGTGGGGTTGGTGGAGTTGCCGGTGATCGAGATGTCGACGTTCTCGTGCCACATGATGGCCACGCCCTCGCGGACGTCGTCGGCGCCGTAGCAGTTGACCTTGGCGCGTGGGCCGTCGGAGTAGGGGATCGTCTCGACGATCTTGAGCTCGCTCGTGTAGTAGTCGAACTGCGTCTTCACGTAGGTGAAGCCGTTGATGCGGGCGATGATCTGCGCGGCGTCCTTGCCCAGGCCGTTCAGGATGACGCGGAGCGGCTTCTTGCGGGCCTTGTTGGCGTTGTTGGCGATGCCGATGGCGCCCTCGGCGGCAGCGAAGGACTCGTGGCCAGCCAGGAACGCGAAGCACTCGGTGTCCTCGCCGAGGAGCATGGCGCCCAGGTTACCGTGGCCAAGGCCAACCTTGCGGTCGTCGGCGACGGAGCCGGGGACGCAGAAGGCCTGCAGGCCCTCGCCGATGGCGGCGGCAGCCTCGGAGGCCGTGGTGACCTCGCCCTTCTCGGCCTTCTTCAGCGCGATGGCGCAGCCCAGGGTGTATGCCCACTTGGCGTTCTCGAACGCGATGGACTGGATGCCGGTGGTGATGTCATAGGGGTTGAAGCCACGGTCGGTGCAGAGCTTGAGGGCCTCCTCGAGGTCCTTGATGCCGTACTGCTCGCACGCCTTGTTGATCTGGGCGATGCGGCGCTCGTAGCCTTCGAACGTGATGGCCATGTGCTGTACCTCCTTCTCTCTACTCGGAGTTACTCGTGGACGGGGAACGTGGACTCGGTGCTGTGGGTCTCCTCGTCGGTGCGAGGATCGATGAACTTCACAGCCTGATCCCACTGGCCGTAGTGGCCCATGGCCTTCTGGACGGCCTCTGCGGGGTCGACGCCGGCCTTGACCGCGTCGGTGAACTTGCCGAGGTTGAGGAACTCAAAGCCCACGATCTCGTCGTTCTTGTTGATGGCCATGCGGGTGACGTAGCCCTGGGTGAGCTCGAGGTAGCGGGCGCCCTTGGCGGCGGTGCCGTACATGGTGCCCACCATGGAGCGCAGGCCCTTGCCGAGGTCGTCGAGGCCGGTGCCGATGGGCAGGCCGTCCTCGGAGAACGCGGTCTGGCTGCGGCCGTAGACGATCTGCAGGAACAGCTCGCGCATGGCAACGTTGATGGCGTCGCACACGAGGTCGGTGTTCAGGGCCTCGAGGATGGTCTTCTTGGGGAGGATCTCGGCGGCCATGGCGGCGGAGTGGGTCATGCCCGAGCAGCCGATGGTCTCGATGAGGCACTCCTCGATGACGCCGTTCTTGACGTTGAGGCTGAGCTTGCAGGCACCCTGCTGCGGGGCGCACCAACCAACACCGTGGGTGTAGCCGGAGATGTCAGTGATCTCCTTGGCCTGAACCCACTTGCCCTCCTCGGGGATGGGCGCCGGTCCGTGGTATGCACCCTTGGCAACTGGGCACATGCGCTCCACTTCTGCCGAATACTGCATGTGTTCTCCTCTCCGAACTCCCTCGCCGGTGCCCCTTGCACCGACGCGATAGTTGCCGGCTATGCCGGTTAGAGCTCTGGTGCCGGAAATCCTCCAGCGCTTTCAAGTTTACGGCATGCGGGCGCCAGCGGAGGCGAGCGCGAGAAAAATCCCTGCGCCTGCCGTGTGAGACCGTTCCCGGGTCGTATAATCGCCCACATGCCAAATACGCGAGACATACCAATGTGGGCCTGGAAGCTGGCCCTTGCCTCCTGCGCCCTTATCTGGGGTGGCTCCTTCGTCATTATCAAGGGGTCTCTCGACGCCATGCCCGCCTGCTCGCTCATGGCGCTGAGGTTCCTTCTCGCCGCACTGCTCCTGGGCGCCGTGTGCTGGCGCCAGCTGCGTGACAACTTTGACTGGAGCCACCTTCTTGCAGGAAGTATCTTGGGCGTGCTTGCCGGCGCTGCCTACGCGGTGCAAAACGTGGGCCTCACCTACACCACTCCTGGCAGGAGCGCCTTTCTCACCGCGGTCTACTGCGTGCTGGTGCCGTTCGTGAACTGGGTCGTCGCCCGCAGGAGGCCGGGTGCGACCAGCGTCCTTGCGGCGGTGCTCTGCATGGCTGGCGTGGGTCTCATCTCGCTGGGGGAGGACCTCGTGCCGTCCCTCGGCGCCGGCGAGCAGCTCACGCTCCTCTCGGCGCTGCTCTTTGCGCTGCAGATTGTGTTCGTGGCCAAGTTTGCCGGTGCGCACGACATGATGACGCTCACGGTGATCCAGATGGCCGTGAGCAGCGCGGCCTGCTGGGTCTTCTCGCTTCTCCTGGGCGAGCCGACAACGGACCTCTCGACGCTGGATGCACCGTTTTGGTGGTCGCTCGCGTATATGGTCGTGCTTGCTTCGTGCGTGTGCTACGCGGTTCAGAACGTGGCACAGACCGTGGTGCCGCCGGCGCCCGCGGCGCTTCTGCTCTCCCTCGAGAGCGTGTTTGCCGTGGTGGCGAGCGTGATCTTCTACGGCGAGCAGCTCACGTTGCGCCTGGTGGCGGGCTTTGCGCTCATCTTCGTGGCGGTTCTCGCTAGCGAGCTGGGGCCGCGTGTGTTCGACAGCAGCCGCGGTTGATTCGGGGCGGGTACAAGTGGCTGCTGCGCGAGTTTTAGCGGTTCTCGTCCAAAGTTATTGCACGCTTTTTTGGACGTTCACGGTATTTTCCCAGTTGGTTCTTAGGTAGATGCAAATTAACGCGCAATAATTTCATCCCGAGAAAAGCGGACTGCCGAGAAGGACAGTCCGCCGGATCTGCAGCGGTATCAACCGCACAAAATGCCCCGGCACCGAAGCGCCGGGGGCCGCAAGCAACCAGTCGTGTCCTACTCGGCGGTCACCGCGGCAATGCCAAAGGCGCCCGGGCCGGAGTGGCTGGCTATGACGCAGCCGGACTTGACCCACTCGATCTCCTGCGCGCCGTGATCGCGCAGGATCTTCTCGACAAGCGCCTTTATCAGCGGGTCGGGCGCGTTGCCCACCGTGTAGGTGAGGTTCACGCGCGAGAGGTCCATGGGCTCGCGGGTCACGAAGTCCTCGACGAGCTGACCCACGCACTTGACCATGGCGCCGCGGCGCTTCTTGGTTGCCACGAGCTTGCCGTCGAGCACCTCGACCGTGGGCTTGATGCGCAAAAGGGTCGCGCCGAGAAACGCCACGTTGGAGAGGCGCCCGCCCGCGCGCAGGTAGTCGAGGTCGCCGGGGATGAAGGCAAAGCGAACGCGGCGCACCTGGTCATCGACGAAGGCCTCGACCTCGTCTTCCGTGGCGTCGGGGTTGACCTCCATCATGCGGGCGACGTTGGTCACCACAAGGCGAAGCGCGCAAGAGACGGACTTGGTGTCCATCATGGCCACGTAGTCGCGGCCCTCGGCTGCAAGGTGCGCGCTGCGGTAGGAGACCGTGGTCGCCGCGGAGTAGGCCAGGTAGAGGATCTTGGCAGTGGGGTACTTCTCGTGGATGTGGTCAAAAGCGGCGCTGAAGTCGGCAGGCGTGCAGCCCGAGGTCTGCGGGAGCTTTCCCGTGGTCTTGTAGTACTCGTAGAGCTCCTCAGGTGGGAAGGAGTCGTCGTCGCGTGAGAGGTCGCCAAAGTTCACGTGCATGGGGACCACCACAATGCCGTGGCGGCGCGCGGTCTCCTCGTGGATGTCGGAGCCGGACTCGGTGACGAGGATGTAGTCTGCCATGGGTTCCTCCGATGCCTGCGTGACGATGATATCCAAACGCTTCTCGTAGCTATTGTACGGATATGTTGGTGCGCCACGGGCATTCGTCGGACCGCGTGGGGATAATGCACACATGAGACAAAGGGACAGTCCCTTTGTCTCACCGGAGAGGAGCAAACGTGATCCAGGAGACGGGCAAGCCGTACGACAACCACTTTGAACCCAAGGATCCGGAGCCCCAGAGCTACGTGCTGCATTACCGCGACCGCTCTGCCCTCGTGCGCGTGGTTGCCGCTGGCGAGCGTGGCGCCGACGAGTTCTCTTCGGGTGAGACAATCGAGCTGCCGCGCCTCGCGGACTATCCCATGCCGCCCGAGCGCATGGTGTTCGCCTTTCGCATTGGCGAGGAGGACTTCTTCCTGGCGCTCGACGAGGACGTCTCCGCGCCAGCGGGCTTTACCTACGAGCGCGTTGGCTGGCTGCGTGGCGTTGGGCCCGCCGACCTCGCGTTTGCCGCTGCCGTGGGCTCGCAGCTTGCCGCGTGGTACCGGGACAACCGCTACTGCTCGCGCTGCGGACACGAGATGGAGCTCGCTCCGCACAGCCGGGAGATTGTGTGCCCCAACTGCGCAAAGATCGTCTATCCCAAAATCCAGCCGGGCATCATCGCCGCCGTGACCGATGGCGAGAGGATCGTCCTCACCCGCTACCAGGGGCGCTCCCTCAAGCTGTGGGCACTTGTGGCGGGGTTTACCGAGATCGGCGAGTCGGTCGAGGACACCGTGCGCCGCGAGGTCATGGAAGAGGTGGGGCTACGCGTGCGCGACCTGCGCTTCTACAAGAGCCAGCCCTGGCCCTTCTCGGACACGTTGCTTGTGGGCTTCTGGTGCCGCGTTGACGGCAGCCGTCGCATACGCACCGACCATCAGGAGCTGGCCGAGGCACGTTGGTTTTCCCCGGAGGAGATCCCGCTTGAACGCACTAACGACCATGCCAGCCTGACGGGCGAGATGATCGAGCTCTTCCGCACGAAGGGTGCCACGGGGCTGGGGCTCTGAGCAGCGCGGACGATCTGTTATTCTGTCGGGGACGCCTGTCTGCATAGTTGGCGTGTCGGCTGCTTGGCAGGAGATTCAGGGGTCGCCCCGAAAGCTGCTCTCGTTTGGATTGCCAGATGTACAGTTTGCATCGCCAGGCCTGCATTCCGGTTTGTCAGGTGCACAAAAAGGCTCTAACGAACGGGATTATCGTGTGCGCTGCATAAAAATGCTCTACCGGACAGTGCCATTCGTAGCCCATATCAACAGTTGAATTAAATTCCCCAAAATTATGAAAATTTACCTTATAAATTGCACAATATTGCATATAATTATCTCCATTTGGCAGACTCTCTTCCACAGCACTGTTCGATAGGGCATTTTTGTGCACGGACTCGGGAAAACTCGTTCGATAAAGGCTTTTTGTGCAGTTGCAAGGTGAAGAAGATAACTTCCACGGGGCTTTTGTGCGAAATCTGCGGCCCTGGGCATACCCGCAATGTTACCGTTGGGATACTACTTGATGAACTGCGACGTCTGTAAGATGTCGAGGTGTCACAGTGTCAATCACCGGCTGCACCCAGCAGCCCTGGCCAAGGGAGGAGGAAACATGTGCACCACTGTCCAAAGCATGCCCATGTACGCCTGCTCTCTCGCCCTACGCGGCCTAGAGCTTACGTGCGCGAACGCGCGCTAGGTCAAAGGTCCAGCAGGTATCATTAGACCCAGCTTGCGTTCGCGTCCCGCCTTGGGACAGCGGCAGCTGGGTCTGTTCGTGTGTCATGCTGCCATCCCAAGGCAATCCGGTACCAGTCCCTGGGCCCACGTCCACTGGAGGTAGCAATGACCCGCAAGATCGCCATCTTCGACACCACCCTGCGTGACGGTGAGCAGTCGCCCGGCGCGTCCATGAACACCGAGGAGAAGCTCGTTATCGCTCAGCAGCTGCTGCGCCTTCACGTCGACGTTATCGAGGCCGGCTTCCCCATCTCGTCGCCCGGCGACTTCCGCTCCGTGCAAGAGATTGGCCGCCTCGCCGGCGACGACGCCGTGGTCGTTGGCCTTACGCGCGCAGTTGACAAGGACATCGACCGCGCCGCCGAGGCACTGAAGACCGCCAAGCGTCCCCGCATCCACACTGGCTTGGGCGTCTCTCCCCAGCACCTGCACGAGAAGCTCCGCATTACGGAGGACGAGTGCATCGAGCGCGCAATCCACTGCGTGAAGTACGCCAAGCAGTACGTCGAGGACGTCGAGTTCTACGCCGAGGACGCGGGCCGAGCGGACCAGAAGTTCCTCGAGCGTGTGATTCAGGCAGCCGTTGACGCTGGCGCGACCGTCGTGAACATTCCGGACACCACCGGCTACCAGCTGCCCGATGACTTCGGCGCCCGCATCAAGGGCCTTGCCGACAACGTTCGTGGCATCGAGAACGTCTCCATCAGCGTTCACACCCACAACGACCTGGGCATGGCCACCGCGCTCGCGCTTGCGGGCGTCAAGAACGGCGCCACGCAGATCGAGTGCACCATCAACGGCCTGGGCGAGCGCGCCGGCAACACCGCGCTCGAGGAAGTCGTCATGGCCATTAAGATGCACGGCGACGAGCTGGACGCCCACACCGACGTCAACACTCGCGAGCTCACGCGCTCGAGTCACCTGGTCTCTCGCATCACCGGAATGAACGTCCAGGCCAACAAGGCCATCGTGGGTGCCAACGCGTTTGCGCACAGCTCTGGCATCCACCAGGACGGCGTGCTTAAGGCCCGCGATACGTACGAGATCATCAACCCCGAGGATGTCGGCGCCGCTGGCTCCGAGATCATCCTTTCCGCGCGCAGCGGCCACGCAGCGCTCAAGCACCGTCTGACGGAGCTTGGCTACACGTTCACCAAGGAAGAGTACGACGACATCTACAAGCGCTTCCTCGAGGTCGCAGACCAGAAGAAGGAGGTCTACGACGAGGACCTCGAGTCCATTGTCCAGGAGCGCCAGCGTGAGGTCGCGGCCGTCTACACCCTTGATGCCCTGCAGGTCTCCTGCGGTGACCCGCTGGTGCCCACCGCAACGGCAACCATCACGGACGAGCTGGGCGTGAAGCACGTTGTGTGCGCCACCGGCACTGGTCCCGTCGATGCGGCCTACAAGGCCGTTGACCAGGTCGTTGCCGTCCACGGCGACCTCGCGGAGTTCTCCGTGAAGGCCATCACCCGCGGAATCGATGCCATTGGCGAGGTCACGGTGCGCATCACGGCAGAGGACGGCAAGGTCTTCACCGGCCGCGGCGCCGACAACGACATCGTGGTCTCCAGCGCAAAGGCCTACATCAACGCCATCAACCGCATGATTCAGACCGCACGTTCCAAGGAGGGCAAGTAAATGGCACGTCCCATGACCATGGCCGAGAAGATCCTCGCCGCCCACGCAGGGCTCGACGAGGTCGTGCCCGGCCAGCTCGTAGAATGCGACCTCGATCTCGTGCTCGCCAACGACATCACGGCGCCCATCGCCATCAAGACCGTTCGCGAGATTGGCGCGGGCGTCTTTGACCGCGACAGGATTTGCCTGGTGCCCGATCACTACAGCCCCAACAAGGACATCAAGAGCGCCGAGCAGACCAAGGTCACGCGCGACTTCGCTCACGAGATGGGCATCACGCACTACTTCGAGCAGGGCTGCATGGGCATCGAGCACGCGCTTCTTCCCGAGCGCGGCATCGTGGGCCCCGGTGACCTGGTCATTGGCGCCGATTCCCACACCTGCACCTACGGCGGCATCGGCGCGTTCTCCACGGGCGTGGGCTCCACTGACGCCGGCGTGGGCATGGCCACCGGTCGCGCCTGGTTCAAGGTGCCCGAGACCATCCGCTTCGAGATTGACGGAAAGCTGCCGGCAGGCGCCTGCGCCAAGGACATCATCCTCTACGTGATCGGCAAGATCGGCGTTGACGGCGCACTCTACCGCGCCATGGAGTTTGCCGGCTCGACCATCCGCGACCTCTCCGTGGAGGGGCGTCTCACCATTGCCAACATGGCCATCGAGGCCGGCGGCAAGGCGGGCCTCTTCGAGGTGGACGACACCGCCCGCGCCTGGCTTGCCGGCCGCACCGAGCGTCCCTACACCGAGTACCACCCCGATCCGGACGCCACGTACCTCAAGGTCATCAAGATCGATGCGGCAGACATTGTGCCGCAGGTCTCCTGGCCGCATCTCCCCTCTAACACGCATCCTGTCGCCGAGAGCCGCGACATTACCATTGACCAGGCCGTCATTGGCTCCTGCACCAACGGCCGCATCGAGGACATGCGCGCCGCCGCCGAGGTGCTGCGCGGTCGCACCGTCAACCCCAACGTGCGCTGCATTGTGATTCCCGCGACGCAGGCCGTGTGGCTGCAGTGCGTGCACGAGGGTCTCATGGACGTCTTCATCGACGCTCACTGCGTGGTCTCGACGCCCACCTGCGGTCCGTGCCTGGGCGGCTACATGGGCATCCTTGCGGCAGGCGAGAGGTGCGTGAGCTCTACGAACCGCAACTTCGTCGGCCGCATGGGCGATCCCACGTCCGAGGTGTACCTGGCGAGCCCGGCCGTGTGCGCCGCGTCGGCCGTGGCCGGCCACATCGCGCTGCCGTCCGACCTGTAGATGCAAGGGGGGTGCGGCCTTCTTCCCGTGCTCAGACAGCTTGGCTGCGCCAAGAACTCGCACGGGAGGAAGGCCGCACCCTCAGGTTGCAAGACGCCCGCGCGCGCAGCCGGCCACGGGCGTCCCACCGGCCGCGCTCTTTGCTTCTGGTTTGAACTTAGTTCTTCCGGGGGTGGAGGTTCCGTCAGGGCTCTGACGCGAAAGACGGTTCCTCTATCTGTTGGCTATTGTTTGCCCGGGTGGGCCGGTCGCCTTTGCCGGCCCGCAAGTTCCGCAGCCGCGTTATTTGCGGCGAGGACTGTCCGAAGCGAGATGGCAAAGGCGACCGGCCCTCTCGCAGGAGAAAGGAAACCCATGCAGTTCCGAGGAACCGTCTTTCGCTACGGCAGAGACATAGACACCGACGTCATTATTCCTGCCCGCTACCTCAACACGTCCGATCCGGCGGAGCTCGCCAAGCACTGCCTCGAGGACCTCGACAAGACCTTCGTCTCTCGCGTGAAGCCGGGCGACATCATTGTGGCCGACGAGAACTTTGGCTGCGGCTCCTCGCGCGAGCACGCGCCCGTGGCAATCAAGGCGGCGGGCGTCTCGTGCGTCATTGCCAAGAGCTTCGCGCGCATCTTCTATCGCAACTCGATCAACATGGGCCTTCCCATCCTGGAGTGCCCCGAGGCCGCGGACGCCATCTCTGACGGCGACGTGGTGAGCGTTGACGCCGATACCGGCACCATCACCGACGAGACCACGGGCGCCGTCTTCCACGCCCAGCCGTTCCCGCCGTTCATTCAGGAGATTATCAACGAGGGCGGGCTTGTCGCGCGCACCAAGCGCGTGCTTGCCGAGAAGAGGGGCGAGTAGCAATGGCTAAGGCGACCTATCACGTATGCACGCTGCCGGGTGACGGAATCGGTCCCGAGATCATGGCGGAGGGCAAGAAGGTCCTTGCGGCCGTGGGCGAGAAGGCCGATGTGGACTTTGTCTGCGAGGACCATCTGATTGGCGGCTCGGCCATCGACGCCTGCGGAAGCCCGCTACCCGATGCGACGCTCGATGCCGCCAAGGCCTCGGACGCTGTTCTTCTCGCCTCGGTGGGCGGGCCCAAGTGGGACTCCACCGACCCCAACGCACCTCGCCCGGAGCAGGGGCTTCTGGGCATCCGCAAGGGCCTGGGCCTCTACACCAACCTGCGTCCCGTGAAGATCTACGACGCCCTGGCAGGGGCCTCGACGCTGCGTCCGGAGGTCATCAAGGGCGTTGACCTCGTGATTGTTCGCGAGCTTACCGGTGGCCTGTACTTTGGGCGCCGCGAGCGCTTCTACGACGAGGAGGGTGCGGGCGCCAACGGCGGCCGCGGCCAGCGCGCCTACGACACCATGGAATACCGCGAGTACGAGGTCGAGCGCATTGCGCGCAAGGCCTTCGAAGCCGCGCGCAAGCGTCGCAACAAGGTCACGAGCGTCGACAAGCGCAATGTGCTGGAGACCTCCCGCCTGTGGCGCGAGGTTGTCCATCGCGTCCACGACGAGGAGTTTCCCGAGGTCGAGCTTGAGGACCTTCTCGTTGACAACACCGCCATGCAGCTCATCAACAGGCCTGCCGACTTCGACGTCATCGTGACCGAGAACACGTTTGGCGACATCCTCTCCGACGAGGCTGCGCAGATCACGGGTTCGCTCGGCATGCTTGCGAGCGCGAGCCTGGGCGACGGCGTCTCGCTCTTCGAGCCTTCCGCCGGCTCCGCGCCCGACATCGCCGGCAAGGGCATCGCCAACCCGCTGGCGCAGATTCTCTCGGCGGGCATGATGCTCACCTACGCCTTCGACATGACCGAGGAGGCTAGCTGGGTCGAGTCTGCCGTGGAGCGCGTCCTGGACGACGGGTGGCGCACCCGCGACATTGCCGATGACGCCACGCCGGCAGATCACGTCCTGGGCACTGCCGCCATGGGCGACAAGGTCGTCGAGTACCTGTAGCGGTGCCGTCGCCGCGCCACCCGGCGCGGCGGCACCTGCGGCCAGCGTCGCAGAGAACGCGGTTGCGACACGTACGTATGAACAGCCCCTCCGGCGCGCATGCTGCCGGAGGGGCTGCTTCACAGCGGAGTGGTTATTACCGCACCCTTACAGCGACGGCTGCACCAGCGTAGGCTTGAAGCCCGCCTTGCGGAGCGCCTCCACGATCTGCGCCTTGTGCTCCTCGCCGTACGACTCGATGGTCACGCGCAGCTCGACCGCCGCATTCCTGTTGGTCGAGACAAACTGGTTGTGCTCGAGCTTGATCACGTTCCCGTTCTCCTCGGCAATCACGCTGGCTACGCGCACGAGCATGCCGGGGCGATCGGGCAGCAGCACGCTTACGGTGAAGATGCGGCCGCGCTGGATGAGGCCGTGCTGCACCACGCTCGACATGGTGATTACGTCCATGTTGCCGCCGGAGAGGATGCACGCCACGCGCTTGCCCTCGGCGGGCAGGTGCTTGGCGGCCGCGACCGTGAGCAGGCCGGAGTTCTCGACGATCATCTTGTGGTTCTCGACCATATCGAGGAACGAGACAACCAGCTCGTCGTCGTCCACGCAAATCACGTCGTCGAGGTTCTGCTGCAGGTAGGGGAAGACCTTGTCCCCCACTTCGAGCACGGCGGTGCCGTCGGCGATGGTGTTGGCGCTGGGGAGCTTAACCACGTGGCCGGCCTCGAGTGCCGCCGTAAGGCTTGCGGCGCCGGTGGGCTCAACGCCAATGACGCGGATCTTGGGGTTGTAGAGCTTGGCGAAGGTGGAGACGCCGCAGGCCAGGCCGCCGCCTCCCACGGGCACGAGGATGGTGTCGACGAGCGGTAGCTCCTGGACGATCTCCATGGCGATGGTGCCCTGGCCGGTTGCCACCGTGGTGTCGTTGAACGGCGGAATGTAGGTAAGGCCCTGCTCCTCGGCCAGCTCGACGGCGCGCTGCTTTGCGTCGTCGAAGACGTCGCCGTAGAGGATGACCTCGGCACCGTAGCCCTTGGTGCGCTCAACCTTGATGAGCGGCGTGGTGGTGGGCATCACGACGATGGAGCGCGCGCCCGCGTGCGTGGCGGCGTAGGCCACACCCTGCGCGTGGTTACCGGCGCTGGCGGTGATGACGCCGCGGTCGAGCTCCTCCTGCGAGAGCTTGGAGATCTTGTAGTACGCGCCGCGAAGCTTGTAGGCGCCAGTGCGCTGCATGTTCTCTGGCTTGAGCCACATGCGGTTGCCCGTCGCCGCCGAGAGGTAGGGGCTCTCGATGAGCTTGGTCTCGAGCGTGACCTCCTTGACCTTCTCGGAGGCCTCCTCGAACGCTTCGAGCGTGAGCATCTCTGGCATGGGAACCCCTATCTGCGCAAATGAGGTGTGGGTATGTTTCTGCGCGTCGCCAACCTCGCGCGTGCGCGCACGTATTGCCTATAGTAGGTCTACGGGACGCACGTAATGGTGGTGCGTTTGTGTGAAGTTACACCAAGGAAAACCGGGAGACCGCATGCAGGGCGAGAACAACGCCGGCGATAAGACGCCGCTCTTTGCCATTCACGACGCGAGCGTGGTGAGGTCGGGCAAGACCATCCTCCACGTGGACGACTTCACGCTGCATGAGGGTGAGCACGTGGCGCTTCTCGGCCCCAACGGCGCGGGAAAGTCCACGTTCATACAGCTCCTTACCAGGGAGGTATTTCCCCTCTACCGAGACAAGCCGCCCGTGCGCTTTCGTGGCGACCCGCGCCCAGAGCTCAGTGACGTGCGCCGGGCGCTGGGCGTGGTGAGCTCGACCATGCATGACCAGATTCGCGTGCACCTGCCATCCGTCGACGTGGTGACGGGTGGGCTCTTTGGCACGCTTGGCCTGCCCAGACATGTCCAGGCCACCGAGCATGACCGTCAGCTTGCGCTCGACGCGCTCGAGCGCCTGGGGATCGCTGAGGTTGCCAACCGCGACGTGATGACCCTCTCGACCGGTCAGGCTCGTCGTGTCCTGGTGGCGCGCGAGCTCATCCGCGACCCGCAGGTGCTTGTCTTTGACGAGCCGTGCACGGGCCTTGACCCTGAGGGCATGTATCACGTGCGCGAGACCATGAGCACGCTTGCTGCCGAGGGGCGCTCAATCATCCTGGTCACGCATTACCCTGAGGACATCATCCCGTCCATCGGGCGCGTGATGCTCATCAAAAACGCAGCCATCTTTGCAGACGGCCCCAAGGACCAGATTCTGTGCGACAAGGTCCTCTCGGAGCTCTTCGACGTGCCACTCGTGGTGGACGAGCACGACGGCTGGTATTCGATGCGCGGGCACTACGGGGCGTAGGCGCTGGTGGAGGGCCTGGTAATAGAGGTTGGCGCCGGCGGAAACGACGCGCGCGCCCAGGAGCTCGCGGAACGCCTTGGCGTTGCCGTGGCGCCTGCGGGTACGGCTGCGGCCACAGGCGGGATGCGCCTTCTGGTGGGCGAGAAGGGCCTCTCGCTCGAGGGTGACGGGATGTCTCTTGCCGCAGACCTCTCGCGCATGGTGCCGCGCCTTCGTCCGGGAAACCTTGGCCGCGAGCTGGTGGTGCGCGCCGCACGCATCCGCGGGGCCGCGGGCCCGCTCACGGCTGTGGACGCCACGGCGGGGATGGGGGAGGACTCGCTGCTCCTTGCCGCGGCGGGCTTCTCGGTCACGCTCTTCGAGCGCGACCCCGTGATCTGTGCGCTGCTGGGCGACGCCCTTGTGCGTGCGGCGGCCAACCCCGCGCTGGCAGAGGCAGTCTCGCGCATGGAGCTTCGCGGCGAGGACTCCGTTCCGGCGCTGCCTGCGCTGGGCTTCAGGCCTGACGTGGTCCTTCTCGACCCCATGTTCCCCGAGCGCCGCAAGAGCGCGGCCGTCAAGAAGAAGCTGCAGCTCATCCAGAGGCTTGAGCGCCCGTGCGATGACGAGGGCGGCCTTATGGACGCCGCCCGGGCGGCAGATCCTCGCCGCATTGTGGTGAAGCGCCCGGCCAAGGGGCCATGGCTTGCGGGCGAGAAGCCCAGCTACGCCATTGCTGGCAAGGCTATACGCTACGATTGCTACGCGCTGTGAGGGGCGGCCGCGCGGCCAGGGTGCCGTGGGCCGCGTCCTTCTCGCCCCTCAATCTCACCACACGCATGCCCTAGACTCTTCCAGTTCAGCAGATACGTCGCCCGCGCCAAGCGCTGGCAGAAGGGGGCACGCATGCCCACGAAGGACACTACGACTCCGGTCAAGATCGTCATGCTCACCGGCTATCTGGGGGCGGGCAAGACCACGCTCCTCAACCACATCCTCGCCAACGACGAGGGCATTCGCGCCGCTGTCATCGTGAACGACATCGGCGAGATCAACGTTGACGCGAGCCTCATCAAGAACGGCGGCCTCTCCGCCACCGACAGCCTCATTCCCATGAGCAACGGCTGCATCTGCTGCACGCTCGCCTCCGACCTTGCGCAGCAGCTCACGTCCATCGCCGAAACCGGCGACTTTGACTACATCATCATCGAGGCCTCGGGCATCTGCGAGCCCATTCCCATTGCCTACACCATCTCGTCCATCTGCGACCAGACCAAGGGCGGCACCGCGCCGCTCGACCTGGACAACATCGTGGCCGTGGTGGACTGCGCCCGCATGTATGACGAGTTCAACGGCGGCCACGCGCTTCTCGCCGACGACATCGAGGAGGACGACGTCGAGAGCCTGCTCATCCAGCAGATCGAGTTCTGCACCACGCTCGTGCTCAACAAGTGCGATCGCGTGACGCCCGAGCAGGTGGCCGAGCTCAAGGCCATCGTGCGCGGCCTGCAGCCGCATGCGCGCATCGTCGAGGCCGTGAACGGCAACGTCCCCATGGACGAGCTGCTCAACACTGGCCGCTTTAGCTTTGACGAGGCGTACGGCTCGGCCGCGTGGGCCGACGCCATGGAGCACCCCGAGGAGCACGAGAACCCCGAGGTTCTGGAGTACGACGTCTCCACCTTTGTCTACCAGCGCCGCCAGCCCTTCGACTACCACGCGCTCTCCGAGTTTGTGAACAACTGGCCCGAGTCCGTGATCCGCGTCAAGGGCCTCATGTGGGTGAACAACGACCCGGACATGTGCTACGTCTTTGAGCAGGCCGGCCAGCAGTTCACGCTCACCGAGAACGGCCAGTGGGCCGCGCTCATGCCGGCAGACGAGCTTGCGCGCAACATGGCCGAGGTGCCTGAGCTGCGTCGTGACTGGGATCCCAAGGTGGGCGACCGTATGGTGCGTCTCTGCGTGATTGGCCGTCACATGGACAGCGAGGCCGTCGAGCGTGGTCTTGACGCCTGCCTCACCACGTGGGAGGGCGAGACGCCCGCCGTGGACGGCTTGGAGTAGGTTCGCGTGGGCGAGCGTGACGAGACACGCGTGATGGGCGTGGGCGGCGGCCGTGGCGTCGGGGTCGGTCGAGATGCCGACCCCGACGCCACGGTGTACGCCGGGCCTGGCGCCGGCCGCGGTGCGGCCGTCGGCCGAGCCGCCGACCCCGACGCCACGGTGTACGCGCCACCGCCCGCGTCGTCTCGCACTGCCCCAGCGCCGCGGCGTGCTGCGGAGCCCGTGCGCAACGCCGTGCCCTCGCCTTCACAGACGAGCTACTACGGCTATGGCTACGGTGGCGCCGCCGGATCTGGAAGCCGGGGCAACCATCGTGGCCCCAACCTTAAGCGCATCACGCTCGTGCTGGTGGGGGCGCTGGTTGCGCTTATCGTCTTTGCGGTGGTCTCTAGCTGCGTGAGCGACGCTGTTTCGAGCATGGCCGCGGGTGCCTCGAGCGGCGCCGCGTCGGGCAGTGCCACCACGACAACGAGCAAGACGGGCACGCCCACGACGGGGACCGGTGGCTCCGGTACCCCCAAAAGCACTGGTTCCAGCTCCGATACCGGCATCGACCTGGATGGGGTTACGGAAACCTTGGGGAGTGCGGCCGACGCCGCGAAAGAGGTAGCACAGGACCTCGGAGACGTGGCGCAAGGCGTGGTATCCAAGCTGCCTTCCCAGGTCAAGGGGCTTCTCTCGTCTCGTTAGGCAATGTCTGCGGAGTGCGGGCTTCTCGCCACATTGTCAGTCGATGCTGCGTACCCCGAACGAGCCTTTGCATACCGCTCGCGGAATCGTTGCCGCAGTGCAACGTGGGGCTGCTAACGTTTTGACAATTTAATAAGCCGGGTGTCGAGAGGGGCTGCCATGCTCAATCGCTTCTGCAAGTCTCCGCTGTGGGAATGCAATCGCACGCTCATCCGTGTGGCCCAGGGTCAAGAACCCGCCGACCTCGTCATTCGCCACGCACGGCTGGTAAGCGTCACCACGCACGAGATTCTCGACAACGCAGACATCGCCATTGCCGCTGGGCGCGTTGCCTACCTGGGCATTGACGGTCACACGGCAGAGCACTGCATTGGCGAGAAGACCACTGTCATCGATGCTGCCGGCAGCTTTGTGGCGCCGGGCTTCATGGACGGTCACATCCACGTTGAGTCCGCCATGGTGGGGCCCTCCGAGTACGCCCGAGCGGTGGTTCCGCACGGTACCACGGGAATCTACTGGGACCCGCACGAGGCCATGAACGTCGCCGGGCTTCCCGCGCTGAAGGAGCTCATCCGCGACTCCGAGCGCGTGCCGCTCAAGTGCATGGTCACGCCGGGATCCTGCGTCCCCGCGGTTCCGGGTTTTGAGGATACTGGTTCGAAGATTGATGACAAGGACATCCGCGAGACCATGGGGTGGGACGCTGTGGTGGGCCTTGGCGAGATGATGAACGACCCCGGCGTCCTCTCCTGCGACGAGGGTCCGCTCACCGAGATGGACGAGACGCTCAAGGCCGACAAGACCTTGACCGGCCACTTCACGGTGCCAGACACGGACCGCCAGCTCAACGCCTACATTGCCTCCGGAATCTCCTGCTGCCACGAGTCCATCACGCGCGACGAGGCGCTCGCGAAGCTCCGCCTGGGCCAGTACGCTCAGCTGCGCGAGGGCTCGGCCTGGCAGAACCTCGAGGAGCTTGCGCACGTTATCACCGACAACAACATCGACACACGCCACGTTAACCTCGTCTCCGACGACAACCACCCCGAGACCCTGGTCTCCGAAGGACACCTCGACCGCATCCTGCGCAAGGCCGTGGAGTTTGGCATCGATCCCGTCTCGGCCATCCAGATGGTCACGATCAACGTGGCGGACTGCTTTGGCATGGCGCGCGACCTGGGGTCCGTCACGCCGGGCAAGTGCGCCGACCTCGTTATTCTCGAGGACCTCAAAGACTTCCGCGTGACGCACACCTTCATCGACGGCGAGCTTGTGGCCGAGGACGGCGCGGCGCTCTTCTCGCCCGAGCCCTACCCCTGGCCAAACTTCATGTTCAACTCAATGCACGTGGCGGGGGAGATCACGCCCGAGACCTTCCGTATTCCCGCCGTCCACGCCGACGGCACGCCCATCGAGGGCGACCACGCGCTGGTACGCGTGATGACCTCGAGTGCGGGCTCCACGATTACCAAGGAGGAGCACCTCGAGGTGCCCGTGGTCGAAGGTTGCCTGGAGTGCTCGCCCCAAGACGACATCCTCAAGGCCTTCGTCTTTGAGCGCCACCACAACACGGGCTCGTTTGCCTATGGCTTTGCCAAGGGCTTTGGCATCCATGGCGCGCTTGCGCAGACCGTGGCCCACGATGCCCACAACCTGCTGGTTGTTGGCGACAACGACGAGGACATGGCCCTTGCGGCAAGTCTGCTTGTGGAGTGCGGCGGAGGCGAGGTGGCCGTCGAGGACGGTGTGGTGCTCGGCCAGGTGAAGCTGCCCGTCTTGGGCCTCATGAGCCCCAAGAGCGTGGAGGAGGTGGCCGCGGAGGTCCGTGGCGCCGAGAAGGCCTGGGCAAAGATGGGCTGCACGATGCCCTCGCCGTTCATGACCATGGCGCTTCTCTCGCTTGCCTGCATCCCCGACCTGCGCCTCACCAACCGGGGCTACGTGGACTGCCACAGCTACCAGTTTGTCCCGGTGGTCGTGGAGTAGGCGAGAAGGACGTGCGTTTCCGGGGCGGCGGCGAGGGCCGCGCCCCGGGAAGCCCCGGAACGTCTCGTCCTGCTGTCCCGCGCTGCCCGCGCCCCTAGAGCAGCTGGTCGAGCGTCTTGCCGTAGCTCGGGAGGAACTCCTCCACAAAGTCGGCGACCTCGGGCAGCTGCGAGGCCATCTCGTCCACCTTGGTGCGTATGCCCTTCTCGGCAGTCTTGAACTCGGCGTTTCCGGACTGCGCCTCGTCGACACACTTGATGAGGGCCGAGATCTTGTCGGCAGCCTTCACCAGCCGACGCAGGTAGACGTCGTCTGCGTCGGCGGGGTTGCCGCGGAAGATTGCCTCGTACGTGGGGCGCAGATCTGCCGGCAGCGTGTCGAGCAGGGTGTCCTCGGCCCCGTGCTCCACGTCCTTGTAGGCGTCGCGAATGCCGCGGTTGGCGTACTTCACCGGTGTGGGCATGTCGCCCGTCACAATCTCGGTGGTGTCGTGGAAGAGACCGATGAGTGCGGCCTTCTCGGCATCTAGGTGGCGCCCGTAGCGAACGTTGCCCAGCGTGGCCAGGCCGTGCGCGATGGCCGCCACCTCGAGCGAGTGCTCCGAGAGGTTCTCCGGCCGCGCATTGCGCATGAGCGCCCAGCGCTCGATGTACTTCATCCTGGAAACGATAGCGAAGAACGTGGACTGTTCCGCCATTTCAACCCCTCCTGCCGAGTTCGCGTCGCTCAATGGTACGCTCGAATGAGACAAGGGGACAGTCCCTTTGTCTCATTCGAGAGAGGGAACGCACATGAAGGTCCTTATGCTCAACGCAGGGATTAGCCCCAAGGGGAACACCGGCATCGCGCTTGCGGAGGTCGGCCGCACGCTTGCCGAGCAGGGCATAGACTCCGAGGTCTATCACCTGCCGCTCACGCCCGCGCGCGACTGCGTGAGCTGTGGCAAGTGCTCCAAGCTCGGCCGCTGCGTCTTTGACGATGACGGCGTGAACGAGTTTGTCGAGAAGGCCGCGGCTTCGGACGGCTTTGTCTTTGGCACGCCCGTCTACTATGCGCACCCGGCCGGCCGCGTGCTGTCCTTCCTCGACCGCGTCTTCTACAGCGAGCATGGCCAGTTTGCCTTCAAGCCCGGTGCCTGCGTGACCGTGGCGCGACGCGGCGGCTGCACGGCCTCGTTCGACGTGATGAACAAGTACTTTGGCATCGCCAACATGATCACGGTGGGCTCCTCGTACTGGAACATGGTCTATGGCGCCAAGACCGGCGAGGCTGCGCTGGACATCGAGGGCATGAAGACCATGCGAAACCTGGGCCGCAACATGGCATGGCTGCTCAAGAGCATCGAGGCCGGACGCGCGGCCGGCGTGCCCGCGCCTGAGGTCGAGAGTGGCAGCTGGATGAACTTCATCCGATGAGACAAAGGGACTGTCCCTTTGTCTCATCCCAGCGCGACGAGAAGGGAGATTGCGGCGGCCGTCGCCACAAAGGCAACGGCGTCGCGCGCCCCAAAGCGCAGCGGATGCCAGTGCGACCGCGTGCCGCCGCTCTCGTAGCAGCGTGCGTCGAGGGCGCGCGCGAGGTCGTCGGCGTGGTGCATCGAACTCGCCAGGAGCGCCACGAGCACCGAGCCAACGGCGCGCAGACGACTGCCCACGCTGCCTCGTGCAACCTCGCCGCCGCGCGCAACCTGGGCGTCCATGATGGCCGAGGCGTCGTTTGCCAGCGTGGGGATAAAGCGCAGCATGAGCGAGAAGACCATGGCCAGCTCGTGGCCGGGAAGGCCCAACTTCGTGAGCGGCGAGCATGCGGCATCAAAGGCGTCGCCCAGCTCGGTGGGCGTGGTGGTAAGCAGGAGCAGCGCGCCCACCACGATGGCCGAGAACGCGCGCACGGGGTAGAGCACGGCCGACCATGCGCCGCCCGTGGTTATGGTCACGGGTCCGGCGGCGAGAAGCACGCTGCCGTCGCGAATGAGCAGCAGGTTAAAGACGGCAAGGACGAGAAGCACCCAGAGTACGCCCCGCACGGACGAGAGAACCTCGCCAGCCGGGACCCGCGCCGCCGCAAGCAGTGCAAGCACGCAGGCCACAAGCGCTACCAGCCCAAGCGGCGAGTGCACGAAAAACGTGGCAATCATGAGGGCAAGCGCACAGGCCGTCTTTGTGCGGGGGTCGAGGCGGTGGATGGGGGAGTCAGCGGCGTAGTACTGGCCCATGGAGATGCGAAGCGCCATGACTACTCGTCCCTTCCCTCGGCGGCTGCGGGTGTGCTGGTCGCAGGCGCGCTGGTTGTTGCACAGACGATGGCATCTGCCAGGCCTTCGTTGGTGAGGGGCTCGCCCAGAGGCGCACAGCCAGCGTCCTCCATCGCCCGCGCGAACGCGAGCGGCCGGGGAATTCCCAATCCCATGTCGTGGAGCTTCTCGGCATTGTCTGCCGAGAACACCTGGGCCGGCGTACCCGTAAGCACCACGCGCCCGCCGTCGAGCACGGCCACGAGGTCTGCCCGCGCGGCGTCCTCCATGGCGTGCGTGACCTCGACGAGCGTGGTACCAGTGGCGTTGAGGTCACAGAGGATGCGCCGCAGGTTGCGGCGGCCACGGGGGTCAAGTCCCGCGGTGGGCTCGTCCAGCACGAGAAGGTCCGGCTCCATGGCGAGGATGCCCGCAAGCGCGCAGAGACGCTGCTGGCCTCCGGAAAGCTGGAACGGCGACGCGTCGTCCTTGCCCGAGAGGCCCACGAGTGCGAGTGCCCGCCGCACGCGCTCCTCAACCTCACGGGGGGAAAGTCTCAGGTTGGTGGGCCCGTACGCCACGTCTGCCGCGACGGTCTCGGCAAAGAGCTGCCGCTCCGGGCGCTGCATCACGTAACCCACGCGGCCATGAAGCTGGCGCCTGTGCTTGCGGTCGGCCGTGGTGAGGCCATCCACCTCAATGCGCCCCTGGTCAGGCACCTCGAGGGCGGCAACAAGCCGCAGCAGCGTCGACTTTCCCGAGCCCGTCTGCCCCACGAGCGCAACGTGCGCGCCGCGCGGCACCTCGAGCGTCACGCCATCGAGCGCGGCGGGCGTGGCATTAGCGCTTCGGCGTCGGCGGCGGGACTGCTCGTAGGAAAAGTGCACGTCCTCCGCGAGAACCACGGGTGCTGCGGTGGGGTGGGGCGTCGTAGCTGCGGCGGGACGCACCTGCCGGCAGCCGTGGCCGCCCGTCCTTCTCGCCAGCTCGTGGAGGAGGACGTCCTCGTCGCAGGTCCAGGCAACGTCCATGCCGCGCTCTTGCAGCTGCGATGAGAGGCGACCTGCGAAGGGCTCCTCAAGGCCGAGCGCGCGAATCTCGTCCACGTGCGAGAAGACCTCCCGCGGCGTTCCCGCCAGGGCAACGTGACCGTGGTCGAGCACCACCACGCGGTCTGCGCCAAGCGCCTCGTCCATGAAGTGGGTCACGTGGACCACGGTGCACCCAACGCCGCGGAGCTTCTCGACGACCTTCATGACGGAGCGCCTGCCGCGCACGTCGAGCGAGGATGACGGCTCGTCGAGCACCAGTACGCGGGGCTCCATGGCAAGTGCGCCGGCGATCGTCACGCGCTGGCGCTGGCCGCCGGAGAGACGCGCCGGGTCGGCCTTGGCGTAGCGCTCCATCGCAACGCGATGCAGCTCGCGGCGGACGAGGTGCTCGATTCTCTCGGGCGGAAGGCCCAGGTTCTCGGGCCCAAAGGCCACGTCCTCCTCGACCACGCTGGTTACGATCTGGTCCTCGGGGTTCTGGAAGACCAGACCCAGCTTGCGACGCGCGCGACGGTAGGCGTCAAAGTCTGCGGCGCCGTTGACAAAGACCTTCTCGCCCACAAGTGTGACGTCGCCCGCGTCGGGGGCGAGAAGCCCGCAGACCACCGAGGCGAGCGTGGACTTGCCCGAGCCGTTGGCGCCCAGCACGCAAAGCCGCTCGCCCTGTCGCACGTCGAGCGAGACGCTGTCGAGCGCCCGCACGTCGCCGTACGCAACCGTTATGTGCGCGAGCGAGACGATGGGCGTCTCGCTCGCGTTTGCGCTGGTAGCTGCTGTGTCTGTGGTCTCTTGCGGCATCTAGCGGGCGTCTCCTGCGCTATTCGCCGCGGGGGCTTCGACGCCCATGGCCTTGAAGACCGGTCGCATGATGAGGACAAAGACAATGCAGTTGATTGCGATCTTGATAATGTTGAAGGGGAGAAGCGCCGGCACGATGAGGGCAACCACGGCGTCGACGGGCATGCCGGTGTAGAAGGGCGTCACGATGAGGTTGCCCACGATGCAGGCCGCGAGGCACACGATGCCACCCGTGACTAGCCCGATGATGACGCCGCGCATGGTGCGCTGCTTGCGGTAGATGAGAGACGCGGGCATGACCAGCGCGAACGTTGCGAGGGTTGCCATGACCATGCCGTAGACGCCGCTGGTCGTGGCGATGTGCACCAGGTACGGGATCACGGAGACCACGGCGCCGGTTGCCGGGCCAAACGCAAAGCCGGCGATGAGGGCGACGATGCCCGAGGGGTCGTACTTGAGCCAGGTGACCCCGGGAAGGATGGGGAACTCGAGCAGCAGCGTGCAGATGGCAGACATAGCGCAGAGAAGTGCGGTGACCGCGATGCGACAGGTGTCCCAACCCGAGGCTGCGTGCGTGGAGTGGCTTGCGTTGCGCGATGAAATGGTTGCCATAGCGGCATCTCCGTTTCTTCCATCCGGACTGTAACCGTTGGTCCTGGAATCTCACCAGGTCAGCCGCCTTTTTAGCGGGTCGCGGACTCCGCGCATGCGCGCGTCACCACCAGTGGGGAATTTCACCCCGCCCTGAAACTGTCAGAGGCACTATAGCACGTGAGGATTCATGCGCAAGAGTTGCCTACGGCTTTGGAGCAAGATCGCTACGCGTTTGCGCTTTCGGCGCCCTCCGCAGGGGTGTTGGAGGCGGAGCTCGTGTCCTTGTCGGCGCGCGTGGGACGGATGCCCGGGAACAGGAGGAGTGCGGCGGTCACCCACACTGCGGCACCGAGCGCGACCTCCACGGCGTAGATCCAGGGGTTCTGCCAGGGCACCAGGAAGGCGAGAAGCACCACGGCACCCGCGGGCGGAAGCCAGGTGCGCAGGCCGTTCCAGGCGAGCACGAGTGCCGCGAACGCGAACGCCGCCACGAGCGGGCTGGGCAGGCCAAGGGTGACCACGGCATTTCTCGCCAGCGTGCCTATGACACCTGCGACGGCAAGCACCGCCCAAGCCCGCCAGGGACGCAGGCGCAGCGTGAAGTCGGGGCGCGTGAGCTCGGTGTAGGCAACGAGCAGCGGCGGGACTGCGAGGAAGGGATTGCCGGTTGCGTAGGCGGGTGCTGCGAACAGCGCAAACACAACCAGGCGGCGCGTCCAGCTGGCAAGTGCCTTCTTGGCGGGCAGACGGAAGGGCTGGTAGTCGATGGGCTCGCGCAGGCCAGCGCGCTCGAGGGCAACCTGGCCCAGCTCGACGAGAGCTACCAGCACGAATACCGCCACGGGGTAGACCCAGGAGTCGGTGCCCAGGAGCATGGGGAGGATCGCTGCCGAGAGCATGGGGGTCATGTCGGCGCCGACGACGTTCATGCACAGGGCACAGAACGCATAGCCGATAACAGCGCGAACCGGCAGCGGAATGCCAGGGAAGGCGAGGTTCATGACCAGGCCAAAGACGGCACCCGCGGTCATGAGGGCAAGCATGCGGGGCCGGTTGACGTTCCAGGCCTGCCTAGGCTGGATCCATGCGCCGCAGAGGATGGCGGTCATCTCGGGGAAGAGGACCTCTGGCGAGCCGGTGAGCACCGAGGCGCCCACCATGGCGACGACAAAGACCCCGGCCAGAAGGATGGGCAGCCAGCGCTTTTGAAATGACATGCGGAACGGCCTTCCGTGTTTGTGGTGTCGGGAGTGTAAGCGCAGGATGAAGGCATGCGCACAACATCCAACATCGTAGCCCACCTTGCTATACTCAAGTGCCAAGCGCGTGTATGCGGCGCGCAAAACCCAAACTGAGGAGCAAGATGTCCGAAAGTGGCACTACCGGCGACGACCACTTGCAACCGCTCGCCTGGAAGCTTCGCTCGATTGTTGGCGAGGACAACGTCCTGATTAACGAGCCAATGAGCGAGCACACTACGTTCGAGATTGGCGGTCCGGCGGATTTCTTCGTGATTCCCGAGGACTTTGACGAGGTTCATGACGTTATCGATGCCTGCAAGCAGGCTGGCGTGCCCCACTTTGTGCTGGGCCGCGGCTCCGACCTTCTCGTTTCAGACGAGGGCTATCGCGGTGTGATTGTCGCTGTGGCCGATGGGCTCGTGGGCGTGAGCGTCGACGACGACGAGATGTGGTGCCAGGCTGGCGTGACCCTGCGCGAGGCTTCCGAGATGGCGTGCGAGCTGGGGCTTTCCGGCCTCGAGTTTGCCTGCGGCATTCCCGGCTCCATTGGCGGCGCCTGCTTCATGAACGCTGGGGCGTACGGCGGCTGCATGGCTGACGTCCTCAAGAACGTGCACGTGCTGCACCAGGACGGTCACGAGGAGACCATTCCCGTCGATGAGCTTGACCTGGGCTATCGCCACAGTCGTATTGCGGACGAGGACATGGTGGTCCTCTCGGCAACCTTCGACCTCGACCGCGGCGACCCCGAGAAGATTCGCGAGACCATGGACGAGCTCACGCGCAAGCGCGAGGAGAAGCAGCCGCTCGAGCTGCCTAGCGCTGGCTCGACGTTCAAGCGTCCGGAGGGCTACTTTGTGGGCAAGCTTGTGACCGACGCCGGCCTGCGCGGCTACCAGGTGGGCGGCGCCGCTGTCTCGAAGAAGCATGCCGGCTTTGTGGTTAACCTGGGCGGCGCCACGGCAGCGGACGTGCAGGCGGTAATCGCGCACGTGCAGGATGAGGTCGAGCGCCAGTTTGGCGTGCGTCTCGAGCCCGAGGTTCGCTTCCTGAGGTAGCGCTCCAGGAGTGCTGTGCGCGCTTGATGGCACGTTCTTACGGTTGGTGGCAGTTTTTCGGGGCGTCCCCGAGTATTGGACGGCTCTGGTTCCGCGGAACCGCAGGTCAGCGATTTGCGACTCTGGCTGTCTCACATAAGGTGTTTTCCGATTACTGCCACCAACCGTCATTTCTTGCAATGACTGCTCAAGAACCTAAGAGCAAGGGCCTTCGTGGGTGCTGCCTTAGAAACTGACGGTTTTCTGTCGATATTCCTATTCCGCCTTATGCGTAGGTCTACCTGCGCGTTCATACGTTCATCACGACAATTCTCTCCCTCTAGCTGCGGTGTCAGTTTCGTGTAAGCGCCTCACGAACGTGCTTGGACTCCGCGCGTTATTCTCAGCCAACAAACATTGAGGGGGTTGAGATGAGCGTCGTTCTGTGTCACGAATCTGCTCTAAGGTATTGGCTTACGAAGACCTGTAACGAGGCAGTTCCATCTGTGAGTCCTTGCCAGAGTCTTTCGTTCTCAAGTGCCAATATGCGTGACGTGCTCGGTGATGCGCTGCCTTTTGCCTGTTCAGAGCGACGACCATTGCACGTTTTGGTGAGCGATTCCGATTCGGTTCGAAATCAGCGAAGCCTAGTTGCGCACCGATGGGGCGGCGTGTTGCCGCCTGGTTCGTTCTACGAACTCTCCGGCTCCAACCTTGTTTGTTCACCCGAGTTTACATTTCTGCAGATGGCGCCTGGGAAGCCTTTGCGAGAGATCGTGGAGATTGGCGACTACCTGTGTGGCCTGTTTTCCATTGGCGACTCCGGTTGCGGATATACAGGCCAGCGCGATGCGCTAACAACGCCCGAGTCAATCGCTGGTTTCCTCGACCACGTTTCTGGAGCATATGGAGTCAAGCAGGCGCGCCGCGCGCTGCGTTATGTCGTTGAGCGCACGGCATCGCCTAGAGAGATCATGCTTTGCAGTGCCCTTGCTCTTCCCAAGTCGGAGGGCGGCAGGGGGATTCGTCGCATAGTCGCAAACCAAGAGGTCAAGGTCCCCGAGCACCTGTGGGAGTTTGCGGGTACCGACAGCTTCTACTGCGACGTGTATATCCCCAGCTCTCGCGGCGATGTGGAATATGACAGCGAACAGTACCACACGGGCCGCTACCGGCTGGATCACACACAGAAGCGCAGAAACATCCTGGAGGTTTCGGGCATCAAGACGATGTCGGCCACGCCTGGCCAGCTCAGCTCTTTCGAGTACTTTCAGAACTTTATGTGGATGCTCAACAAGAGATTTGGCCTCAGGGAGCGGGGGCTCGCGGATGCGCACCTCGAGGCTCGACGTGACCTGTACGAATTCTTCAGTGACCCTCGCCGCGCCCTTTTCTAAGCGCCCGGGGCGTGAGTCAGATACCCATTGCAAGAAATGACGGTTGGTGGCAGTAATCGGAAAACACCTTATGTGAGACAGCCAGAGTCGCAAATCGCTGACCTGCGGTTCCGCGGAACCAGAGCCGTCCAATACTCGGGGACGCCCCGAAAAACTGCCACCAACCGTAAAAATGTGCCATCAGAGGGAAAGCGCAGGGCTTGAATGACGCATAAGAGGCACCTTTGCGAGCCCCGCTTTGCCCCGTCCTAGTTCTTCAGGCTGTTGAGCGGCGCGGGGAAGCGACCGCCTCGGTGCGCCAGGACGTTCCCGGCAAAGCGGTTCACACTCATGACCGGCGCACTGCCAAAGAGACCGCCAAACTCCAGCGTGTCGCCGTCCTTGTGGCCAATCGCGGGAATCAGGCGCACGGCTGTAGTCTTGGTGTTGATGACGCCGATGGCCATCTCGTCGGCGATAATGCCGGCAATTGCCTCCACGGGCGTGTCACCAGGGATGGCAATCATGTCGAGACCCACGGAGCACACGCTGGTCATGGCCTCGAGCTTCTCGATGCAGAGCGACCCGTCCTCGGCGGCGCGAATCATCCCGGCATCCTCAGAGACGGGGATAAAGGCGCCGGAGAGCCCGCCCACGCTGGAGCTCGCCATGACGCCGCCCTTCTTGACGCAGTCGTTGAGCAGCGCCAACGCACAGGTGGTGCCGGGGCCGCCGCACTCGCCCACGCCGATGATCTCGAGGATCTTCGCCACGGAGTCGCCGGCAGCGGGGGTGGGCGCAAGCGACAGGTCCACGATGCCCTTCTCGACGCCCAGCCGGCGCGACGCCTCGCGGCTCATCAGCTCGCCGGCGCGTGTGATCTTGAACGCCGTCTTCTTGATGGTCTCGGCGACTTCCATGAGGTTTGCATCGTCGGGCAGCTGCTCCAGCGCCGCCGCCATCACGCCCGGGCCGGAGACGCCCACGTTAATCACGGCGTCGGCTTCGCCGGTTCCGTGCACCGCGCCGGCCATGAACGGCGAGTCCTCCACCATGTTGGCAAAGACCACGAACTTCGCCGCGCCGTAGCAGTCGATGTCCGTGGTGCGGCGCGCGCACTCGAGGATGGTCTGGGCCGAGAGAAGCACGGCATCCATGTTGATGCCGGCCCTGGTAGAGGCAATGTTTAGCGAGGAGCAAACGCGCTCGGTGGTTGCGAGCGCCTCGGGCACCGAGTTGATGAGGCGGCGGTCGGCGTTGCCGATGCCCTTCTGAACCAGCGCAGAGAAGCCGCCCATGAAGTCGATGCCCAGCGTCTGCGCGGCGCGGTCCATGGCGTGCGCGATGGGGGAGAGGTCTTCGTCTGCGCAGCCTGCCGCCACCTGTGCGACCGGCGTCACCGAGACGCGCTTGTTCGCAATGGGGATGCCGTACTCGGAGGCCAGATCGTCGGCAACGGAGACGAGGTTCTCGGCTTGGTGCGTGATGCGGTCGTAGATCTTGTCGCACATGCGATCCATGTCCTCGTCGGCGCAGCCTGCGAGCGAGATGCCCATGGTGATTGTCCGGAGGTCGAGGTTTTGCTCCGTGACCATGGCAAGCGTCTCGGATACTTCCTGCGGCGTGATGTCCATCTGGGCCCCTTTGCTGTGACTGCTGGCTGTGCCACGTCATTATAGGTGAGCCGGTGTGACGTTCGAGCCGCAGTATGCAACAGGAAAAGGCCTTGCAAAGTAGGGTGAGCGCTGTTGGCGGGGGCCGCCCGCGCCGCGGCAAGGGGCCGCCCGCGCCGCGCACGGCCTTTACCAGCGCAGCTCCTTGAACGACGAGAACCGCTCGTCTGCGGCTGGGAGCTCCTGCGGCACGCATGAACCTGTGAACCCCAGCGTGTAAACGCCCGCCGCCTGTGCCGACGCAACTCCCGAGGGCGAGTCCTCGAACGCCACAGCCTCCGCGGGCGCCACGCCAAACGCTTCGAGCGCGTGGTCGTACGGCTCTGGGTTTGGCTTGTGCTGCTCGACGTCATCTCCGCCAATCACCAACTCGACGAGGTCGGCAAGGCCAACGCGCGCAAGGCCAGCCTCTACGAGCGCGTGCCGCGTGGTAGAGACCACGGCGATGCGTGCGCCCGCCGCACGCAGCCGCTCCATGACCTCGCGCGCTCCAGGGGATACCTTGATGGGGAGCTCCCGGTAGATGATGTCGCTCGGCCCGCGACGGGCAAAGAACTCGGCGGCGCTTACGTCCATGCCGTGAGCGCGGAAGAGCGCGGGGATAGACTCCAAGCCGTCGGTCCCAGCCAGCGAAGCCTTCTCGGCCTCTGTTGGCTCGATGCCGTAGGAGGCGTAGGCCTTCTCGTCCAGCTCGATGCCAAAGCGCTCGGTGTCTGCGAGCGTGCCATCGAAGTCGAAAAGCGCCGCCTTCACGCATGCCGGCCGATGCGGCTTCCCCATGCTTCCTCCCGTATTCCTCGATTTCGCGTAGGGTTCATTGTAGTGTGTAGGGGCAGTTCGTCCGAAGCGATTTGCGCCGCGAGGGGCGCAGAATGGTGCCATGGTTTTGTGACGTTGGGAGCGACATGGGCAAGGGCAAGAAGCACGGCGACAAGGGTGCCAAGAAGGACGTCATCTGCGGTTGCAAGCATGTGACCAGGGCGGATGTGGAGGCCGCGGTTGCTGCGGGCGCGACGGGCTTGGCTGACGTCAAGCGCATGACCGGCGCCGTAACCAAGTGCGGCAAGTGCAAGGGCCGCGTGAAGGCGTGCCTCGACCAAGCGCTTGAGGCGCGGGCCGCAGCGGGAGCCGCCGCGCCGGAACCCGAAGCGGCGCCGGAACCCGAAGCGGAGAATCACCTGGTCATTCACGGGATTTACCGACACTTCAAAGGCGACTTCTACCTTGTCGAAGACGTGGCGCACGATTCCGAGACCGGCGAGGAGGTCGTGGTTTACCGCAAGCTCTATGGGGACGGCTCGCTTTGGGTCCGACCCAAGGAGATGTTCCTCTCGCCAGTTGACCGCGAGAAGTACCCGGAGGTCTCTCAGTACTGGCGTTTTGAGCTGCAGCACGTGGAGAGCGTGGCTCGAAGGGCTTAGGAGGTAGGCGGTTGACACATGGATAAGAGGTTTACATACCAAGATTATGCCCGCTTTGCCCACCTAGGCAGTTCGGAGCTTGCTCGCCAGTGCGTGGCAGAGGCGTTTCGGGCTACAGGCCCGGGCGGCCAAGGCGTCAACACCACCGACTCGGCCGTGCGCATGCGCCACGTGCCCACTGGCATAACCGTGGTGAGCAGGGAGTCTCGCAGCCAGCTCCAGAACAGGGAGCGCTGCCTCGAGAAGATCCATGCCGAGCTGCTCCGGCGCTCGCGGCGGCCGAAGAAGCGTCATGCAACCAAGCCTACCAGGGCATCTGTGCGTCGGCGACTTGACGAAAAGGGTAGGCGCGGGGTGGTAAAGCGCCTTCGGCGACGTCCTGGGATGGACGAATAGGGCAAAGGTGGTAATGCGTGCTCGACCAATTCCGGGTGCTACGGGTTGGTGGCCCCGCTCCGATGCATAATTTTGCTTTATCGGACGGCTTCTGGCTCCCGGCTGCATAAAAGTGGTCTATCGGACAGTGCTTTTTACCAACTATCATCAATAATTTAACTAACCCACGGGCACGAACCTCTTGATCCGGACCCGGGCCCGGGTCAAGAGCGCCGGGTCCTTAGCCCTCCTCTTCCTCCGCGAGGAAGTCGAGCAGTCGAACAATGCGCAGATCGGGGACGATCCACAGCAGAAATGCGACGACCACCGCCACTAGAGCGATGTGGGACTTTGGGAGGACAAGGGCGAGTACCAGCGCAATTGCCTCAAGCCCAAGGGTAAGTCGCTCCTTGAGGAGGGAACGCTCCTCGACCATCGCGCGGCGCTCCATCTCTCGGTCGTTTGCTGGATTAGGTGGGCACGAACGGCTGAGGTTTCGTCGGATGACACGCTCCAGGTTCATGTAGGCAACCGAGACCAGCATGTTCACTATCACGTAGCAGGTGGTGGGCAGCGCGGCGAACTCCGTCTTTTGCATCCAGTCGGTTGCCAGCGGAAAGAACGAGAGGACAAAGAGAAACGCGAGGTTCGACCAGAGCATGCGGCCGGTCACGCGGTTGACCAGCTTGAGCAGGTGATGGTGGTTGTTCCAGTACGTCCCCACGCCAACAAAGCTCACGGCGTACGCGGCAATGGCCGGCAGCAGCCCTAGCAGGTCGGTAAGCTCGTCGCCATCGGGTGCGGTGATGCCCAACACCATGATCGTGATAATGATGGCAATCACACCATCGCTGAACGCTTCCATCCGGCCCTTGTCCATACGTCCTCCCTCGCTGCAATCACGGCGCATTCAGGATAGCGCGAGCGTGCCCCGTGCGGCGGGAGCGCCCGCCGCGATGGCGCTCGCGGCCCCCCGCGGTGCTACCCTAGAGGTCTATCCAGAGAGGGGTCGCCATGACAGGAAGCGAGAGCCGCGGAGGCGTCGTTGACGCAATTCTTCAGCGTTACGAGGACCTTTCCGACGCCGAAAAGGCCGTTGCAGATTTTATCCTCACGCACAAGGGAACGGTATCGTCCCTCTCGGCGGTCGAGATTGCCCGTCTCTCGGGCATCTCCAACACGACGGTCTCGCGCTTCGTCCGCTCGCTCGGCTATGCAAGCTTCGCCGACATGCGCTACGCCCTCGCGCGCGAGGAGACCGCCAGCAAGGAGCGCTCGTTCGACGACTCCCGCGGCATAGGCCTCTCCGACGTCCAGGGCTCGCTCGACTACGTGCTCGAGACCAAGGTCGAGGAGCTGAGAAGCACGTTTGCCGCGCTTAGTGAGGAAAGCGTCGTCAAGGCAGTGGGCATCCTCTCCTCCGCACGCATCGCGATGTTTGTGGGCGTGGGCAGCTCTCTGCCCGTCGCGCAGGGCTCCGCCATCAAGTTCTCGCAGGCAGGTGTCAACGCCATCTCTCCCTCCACGAGCGACGGCGCAATGATTACCGCCTCGCTCATGCATCCGGACGACTGCCTGGTGGTCATCTCGAACTCCGGCCGTTCGGACCGACTGCGCAAGATCATGAGCAACGCCATCGACCGAGGCGTCTCCACCATCGTGATCACGCGCAACGCAGAGTCACCGCTCGCCGAGCGTGCGGACGTCGTCCTCAAGGTGGTCTCGCGCGACCACCTGCTCGTGAACGACTTCGACTTCTCCCACAACTCCATCAACTACGTGCTGGAATCGCTTCTGCTGCTGCTCTTCCACAGCTCGCGAGACGCCAACGAGTACAACCTCGAGCTCTTCAACCGCACCATCGCAAGCGAGAAGGAAGGCTAGCGAGAAGTCCAAAGCGCAAGCTCCTGGTACGCCTGCGGGCGGCGCTTCCCCAGGGGGCGCCGCCTGCATCTTGTATCATCGCATCACGGAGATAGGCTTCGCAACGCGCTCGCGGGCACGCACATACCATTGACGGAAAATCGTTTTCACAAAAATAGATAAACATGGCATTCTTTTTTACGAAAAACGGCACAGATGCCGGAAGAGCTGGCCGCGCGTCTAGTCGCGGGGGCGACCGTTGCCACACGGCCAGCAATCACGCAGTTGGAGGGAGCAATCGGATGGGGATAGAACAGAAGCAGGTCACGCGCCGCGGTGCTGTGGCCCTCGCACTGTCTGCCGGCCTCGGCCTGACGGGCATGCACGGCGTAGCTGATTCCTGGAGAGGAACCATCGACTCTGCGCTGGGCACGACAAGCACCGAGCAGACCGCGGACGACAAGTTCGCGCCTAGCCTCGCCTCGACGGATGACCTGGTGAAGGCCCACGAGGAGCTGGGCCGCCGCGTTGGTCAGGAGGGCACCGTCCTCATGAAGAACGAGGGTCAGGCGCTGCCGCTTGCCAAGGGCTCCAAGCTCACGCTCCTGGGCATGGGCTCGATGTATCCCTTCCTGGGCGGCAAGATGGGCTCGACGATCACCACGGATGCCGCCGTCGACCTTGTTTCTGCCCTTGAGCAGGGTGGCTTCGAGATCAACCCCACGATGACCGACATCTACGAAACCCTGGGCGCCGTCGAGGACACCGCGGCGGCAAACCCCACGCCGTGGATGCAGTCGGTTGCCTACAAGTACCGCCCCGCAGGCTTTGCCACGCCGTACGTGCCCAACGAGCCCTCCTTTGACACCTATGTGAGCGAGGGCGGCGCGAGTGAGGACTTTGCCAGCAGCTTTGCCGAGTACAGCGACGCGGCAATCGTGGTGCTCTCCCGCCCCGGCTCGGAGGGCAGCGACTACTATCCCGGCGCCACTGGCATCGATGTCGAGACCTACGGCACAAAGAACCCGCTGGGCATCTGCACCAACGAGCTCGCGCTCATCCAGCTTGCCGAGGAGAACTTCGACAAGGTCATTGTGATGGTGAACAGTGGCTCGACCATGGAGCTGGGCGACCTCAAGGATGACCCCAAGATCTCGGCGATCATGAACATCGGCTTCCCCGGAGCCTACGGCACCCTGGGAATCGCGGACATCCTCAACGGTACCGTGAGCCCCTCCGGCTGCCTGGCGGACACCTATGCCACGGACACCGCCATGGCCCCGGCGTCGCAGAACTTCGGCTCCATCAAGATCGCCGACACGTCGATGGTCACCTGGCCCGACTCCCGCATGGGCGCCATGGGTACCGACATCGCCGGCGGCTTCCTCGGCGGAGAGAACAGCACCGCGTCGGCCTACTATGTGGTGGAGGCCGAGGGCATTTACACGGGCTACAAGTACTACGAGACCCGCTACTACGATTCCGTCATTGGGGCGGGCAACGCAACGGGCGCGGCCGGCGCGTCCAACGGCGCCTCCTCGTGGAACTACGACAACGAGGTTGTGTATCCGTTTGGCTATGGCCTCTCCTACACCACCTTCCAGCAGACGCTCGACGACGTCCAGGTGAACGCGGACGAGAAGACCGTCACTGCCAAGGTCACCGTAACCAACACCGGTTCTGTTGCCGGCAAGCACGCCGTCCAGCTCTACGTCTCGGCGCCCTACACGGACTACGACAAGAAGGCTGGTGTCGAGAAGTCCGCCATCCAGCTCATTGGCGTTGCCAAGACCGACGAGCTCAAGCCGGGCGATGACCAGCAGCTCACCATCACCGCCGACCTCTACGACATGGCGAGCTGGGACTCCAGCGCCAAGGGCGGCAACGGTGGCTGGATCCTCGACGGAGGCGACTACTGCTTTGTCCTGGGCGAGAACGCCCACGCTGCCGTGAACAACGTGCTGGCAGCGCAGGGCAAGGGCACCACGGGCGACACCTCCCAGGCGAGCATCAAGCCCCTTGGCTCCGAGGGCTCCGTTGACGAGTCGACGCTTGCCAAGTCCAAGAACGGCACCGAGATCGCAAACCAGCTCGCGAGCGCCGATGTGAACTACTACCTGCCCGGCTACGCCACGCAGCTCTCGAGGAGCGACTGGAACGGCACCTTCCCCCGCACCTACGATGACCTCACCATTGGTGGTGACAAGCAGGAGGAGTGGGTCAAGAACCTCTGCTGCGAGGAGTACCAGATCACGCAGAACGGCGAGGTCGCAGACGTTGACGGTGCCCCTGCCGGCCTCACCCTCTCAAGTCTCGCGGGCGATGACAACATCGACGACGCCCAGTGGGACAAGCTCGTCGACGAGATCCCCGTGGACACCCTCTTTGCGAAGATCATCAAGGGTGGCAGCCAGTCCGACGTTATCCCCGAGATCGAGAACCCCGTGGTCTACCAGAACGACGGCCCCAACGGCTTTGGCACCACGCTCTCTGGCCGCGGCCTGCACACCGACGACGCCAACGCTGCCTACGTCCTCAACACCATGGCAAACGAGACGACCATCGCGAGCACCTTCAGCGAGGACATCGCCAAGAGCTGGGGCGAGCTTCTCGGCAACGACGGCCTTTGGAGCGGCAACTACCTCCTGTGGGGCACAGCCGCGAACCTGCACCGCTGCCCCTACAACGGTCGTAACTTCGAGTACTACTCCGAGGACCCGGTGCTCTCGAGCCTCATGTCCGCACGCACGGTCGAGGGCGCGCTCGAGTATGGCATCATCATCGGCCCCAAGCACTTTGCCTTCAACGACCAGGAGACCAAGCGTGCTGGCGTCGCCCCGTACATGACGGAGCAGAAGGCCCGCGAGGGCGAGCTTCGCGCTTTCCGCGCCTCCTTCGAGGATGCGGGCGCCCTTGGCGCGATGACCGCCTTTGGCAGGATCGGCGCGACCCCCGTCAACGGCTCCTGGGGGCTTCTCCGCAACATCCTGCGTGGCGAGTGGGGATTCAAGGGCCTCATGTCGACCGACATGGTGAACAACCCTGGCTACTTCCGTCCCGAGACCTGCATCTATGGTGGCGTAACGATGATGGCCGACTTCTCGACTGACGAGACACTCGCCGACGTCCAGGAGAGCTGGCCGTACATGACCCACGACCTTATCGCCAGCGATGCGACGCTCGTCGAGTACGCGCGCCAGAACATGAAGTACCAGCTCTACGCATTCGCCCAGAGTGCTGCCCAGAACATCAAGACCGTAAAGGTCACGCCCTGGTGGGAGATGGCGCTCAACGGTGCCACGGTGGCTGGCTACGGACTCGCTGCAGTGTTTGGTGCGCTCTACGTCCGCGATGCCGTCAAGGGTGCGCATGACGCCACGGAAGCCAAGGAGGAGAACTAATGGGAGCTGACAAGAAATCCATGGGGGCGGCTGGCGTCTTCAATGTCATCGTCTGCCTGCTGAGCATTGTGACGTTCGTGCTCTACGTGATGAACGCGACCCGCGCGTACTACGTCGATCTCAACCCGGTCATCGCGGCGCTGCTTGTTGTGGCGATTGTCGCGGAGGTGGTTGTCCTTGCCGTCGGCCGCGGAAAGGGGAGCCCCGCGACGGCCGTCCTCTCTGACGTGCTGCGGGTTGTTGTCCCCTGCTGCCTTGCGGTTGCCGGCGTGATGTTCATCTCCGCGCGCGTGGAGTCTCTGGCTCAGGTCCTTGGCTCGAACCTCGAGCTTGGCAACGTGGAGGCGCACGAGGCAGCAACCCAGGCCGTTGCGGTTATCGTCGTGTCGCTGCTGGCCTGGCTCCTCTCCGTGGTCGCCGCCTTCATCGGCCGCGGCAAGAGCGCAAAGTAGGGCCCTTGGCCGACGGTCGTTCGTCGGCGAGAATTGACCGTACTGGGCGGGCAGGGGATGCGTCCCGTGCCCGCCCATTCTGTGAAGTGGGGGATGGCATGCTGAGGCTACGACGTTTTGCCTGTGAGGGCCTTGAGAGCGGTTGCGTGACCGACGAGAGCCGCCCAAGGTTCTCCTTCGCCTTCGAGAGCGATCGCAACGGTGCGAGCCTGCGGGAGGTCACGCTTGAGGTGAACGGCTGGACCTGGCGGGGCACAGGTCAGGCAGTGGTGCGCTACGATGGCGCGCCACTTATGCCCTGCACGTCCTACCAGGCGCGCGTTTGTGCAACCGATGACGCGGGCGAGTCCTGCGAGGGCACGCTCGAGTTTGAGACGGGGCTTCTCGGCGGAACTTGGGACGCGCAGTGGATCAGCGACGCCTCCTACCACTTTGACGAGAAGGGCGTGGCGCCTGTGCCCATGGTCTTCAGACACAGCTTCCCGCTTGGCGGCACGGTGCGCCGTGCTCGTCTCTACGCCACGGCGATGGGCATCTACGACGTTGAGCTCAACGGCCGGCGCGTGGGGGATCGCTACTTTGCGCCCGGCTTCACCTCGTACGGCTCTACGCTGCAGTACCAGGCCTATGACGTGACTGAGCAGCTGGGCGCGACAAACGACCTGGTGGTGACCGTTGCTGGCGGGTGGGCCGTGGGCCCGTTCTCGTACACGCGCAAGAATCACGTCACCGCAGACAGGCAGGCGCTTCTCCTCGAGGTTCGCGTGGAGTTTGAGGACGGCACCACGCAGGTCCTGGGCACAGGCGAGGACTGGCAGGTCACCGAGGGCGGCCCGTGCCGCATGGCCTGCTTCTACGACGGCGAGACGTACGATGCGCGCGTGGCCCTGGACAACGCCACCTGGCGCCCTGCCACGCGCGAGACCCTGCGCGTGAGCCCGGCCCTTCTCGCCGAGGACGGCGCGCCCGTGCGCGCACACGAGGTCATGCATCCCGTGAGCTGCACAAAGGTGGGCGACGAGTTGATCTATGACTTTGGGCAGAACTTCGCCGGCGTCGTGGACCTGGTGATCGACGGACATCACGGCCAGACCGTTACGGTGCGCCACGCCGAGATCCTGAAGCCCGACGGCACGCTCAACACCGACTTCCTGCGCACGGCCAAGGCCACGCTCACGTACGTGTGTCGGGAGGGGAGGCAGGAGTTCTCGCCGCGCCTCACGTACATGGGGTTCCGCTACGTTGCCGTGCGGGGCGTCAACGAGGACAGCGTAGAGGTTCGTGCGTTGGCACTCTACTCAGACCTGCGTTTTACCGGCGAGTTTAGCTGCTCGGACGAGCGCCTCAACCGCCTGCAGCAGAACATCGTGTGGAGCTCGAAGTCGAACCTCATGGACATTCCCACCGACTGCCCACAGCGAGACGAGCGCATGGGGTGGACCGGCGACATTGCAGTCTTTGCCCCCACGGCGTGCTACAACTTTGACATGGGCCGCTTCCTACGCAAGTGGCTCCGCGACGTGCGGGCGGAGCAGTATCGCACGGGCGGCATTCCCGTGACCGTGCCCGCCCAAGGCTTTGGCTTTCCCACAACCATCCCGCCCATGGCGGTGGACTTCTGGGGAGACGCGTGCGTCCTGGTGCCGTGGGCGCTCTACCAGGCCGAGGGCGACATCGAGGTCCTGCGTGAGAACTTCGACATGATGAAGCGCTACGTCGACGCCTGCCGCTTCTGGGCAGCCTTTGGCGTGGGTGACCACCGCTACATCTGGCACACGCCCGCGGTGCTCCACTTTGGAGACTGGGTTGCGCCCGACGTGCCAAAGATGGGCCAGTGGCAGGCGCGCAGCAAGTGGACGGCAACGGCGAGCCTCCAGCACACGAGCGGGCTCGTGGCCCGCATTGCGGAGGTGCTTGGCGAGAAGGACGCCGCTGAGAAGTACGGCCGCCTGAGCGAGCGCGTGGCCAGGGCGTACCGCAACGTCTTCACCGACGGCCACGGCAGGCTCAAGCAGGAGTTCCAGACCGCCTACGTGCTGCCCATCCAGTTTGGCATGCTCAAGGGTGACGAGCTGCGCGCGGCCGTGGCTCGTCTCGCCGAGCTTGTCGCGCAGGGTGGCTACCGCATTGGGACGGGCTTTCCCGGCACCCCGTACATCCTCTTTGCCCTGGCAGACAATGGCGAGAAGGACGTGGCGTTCCGGATGCTCGAGTGCACGGACTGCCCCTCGTGGCTCTACGAGGTGGTGCATGGCGCAACGACGATCTGGGAGCGCTGGGATGGCCTTGACGAGAACGGCAACTGCCCCATAGGCGACGACGGCACGGACATCATGATCTCGTACAATCACTACGCGAGCGGTGTCGTGGGAGACTTCCTCTACCGTCGCGTGGCCGGCCTGGAGACGCTCGAGCCGGGGTACCGCAGGTCACGCGTGCAGCCGCTGGTTGGGGGAGGCCTTCGCTCCGCGCGCGGCGCGGTGGAGACTCCCTACGGCAGACTTGCCAGTAGTTGGAAGCTTGATGGCACGGCGTTCTCGCTTGAAGTCGAGGTCCCCCTGGGAACGACGTGCGAGGTCGTGCTGCCCGATGGCGCTACGCACGAGGTAGGGTGTGGCACGTACACGTTTACGTGTGCCCTGCCGGTTTGCGTGCAGGACACTGCGGGAGGAGCGCGATGAGGGGCCAATCGTTCAACGACGGATGGCGGTTCAGGCGGATTGCCGCCAAAGGCGAGCAGGACGCGCCATTCGAAGAGGTCACGCTTCCCCACGACGCGATGATTGGCGAGACGCGCAGCCCGCAGGCGGTCTCGGGCCGGAACAGCGGGTGGTTCGAGGGTCGCGACTACGAGTACGTCAAGACCTGGACCCCGCCAGAGGAGCTTGGCGGTAAGTTTCTCCTCCTCGAGTTCGAGGGCGTCTACCACCTGGCCCAGGTATGGGTCGACGGCACGCTTGTTGCGGAGCGGCCGTACGGCTACACGAACCTCTACGTGGACCTTGCTGGGCTTGTGGAGCCCGGTAGGCCCTGCGAGCTGCGCGTTGTTGCCAGGAACTCCGACCAGCCCAACAGTCGCTGGTACTCTGGCGCCGGCATCTACCGTCCCGTCACGCTGTGGGTGGGCGAGCCGGTTCACCTGCGGCCAAACGGCATCGCCGTGCGGACACTCTCGCTGGACGGCGGCAGCGCCCGCGTCGAGGTCTCCCTCGAGGCGAGCGGACATGGGCTGGCAACGGTCGAGCTCCTCCCCGAGGGCTCCCAGATGCCGGTGGCAGCCGGTAGCGTCGAGCTGGGCGAAGACGGAACCGGGGCGATGACGCTCGAGGTGCCGCAGCCCCGCACCTGGTCGCCGGACCATCCGGACCTCTATCGTTGCCGCGTTGACCTTGCGGCAGGGGGCAATATCGCCGATCGCGGCGAGACGCTCTTTGGCATCCGCACCCTTGCGTGGGGCGATGACGGGCTTCTTCTCAACGGAGACCGCATCGTGCTGCGGGGCGCCTGCATCCACCACGACAACGGCGTGCTGGGTGCCCGCGCCTTTGCCGATGCGGAGTGGCGCAAGGTCCTGCTCATGCGCGAGCAGGGCTACAACGCCGTGCGCTCTGCCCACAACCCGTGCTCGAAGGCGCTGCTTAACGCATGCGACCACCTGGGCGTGCTGGTCATGGACGAGTACGTGGACCATTGGTACATCCACAAGACGCTCCACGACTACGTTGAGTACTTCGATGCGTGGTGGCGCCGCGACCTTGCCGACATGGTCGAGAAGGACCGCAACCATCCCAGCGTCGTGATCTACTCGATTGGCAATGAGGTTGCCGAGACTGCCCAGGAGCGAGGCGTCCTTCTCACCCGCCAGATGGTCGAGCATCTGCATTCCCTTGATCCTACGCGACCCGTTACCTGCGGTGTCAACATCTTCTTTAACCTGCTGAGCTCGCTTGGGCTGGGGCAGTACTCAGACGAGAAGGCCCGCCGCGAGGCCGAGCAGGCCGCTCGCCAGGGCGCAACGCCGCACCGCGCGGTGGGAAGCGAGTTCTACAACAGGCTGGCCGGGCTTCTTGGTGCGGGCGTCATGAAGCTGGGTGCGGCGTTGCCCGCGTGCGACCGCGTCACGCGCGACGCCTTCGCGCAGATGGACGTTGCGGGCTACAACTACGGCATCGACCGTTACAAGCACGACCTGCGGGCCTACCCGCACCGCCTGATCTTGGGCAGCGAGACCTTCTGCTCCGATGCGCAGCGGTTCAGCGACCTTGCCAAGAAGGAGCCTCGGCTCATCGGCGACTTTGTGTGGGCAGGCATGGACTACTTGGGCGAGACGGGCGTGGGCGCCTGGGAGTATGCCGACTACGCGCCTCGCGAGGGCGGGTTTGGCTGGCTCACGGCTGGCTCCGGTCGCGTGGACCTTACGGGCAAGCCCCTGGGGGAGGCGCTCTACACGCGCGTCGCGCTTGCTGGGGAGGCAGGTCCCTACCTGGCCGTTTGTCCCGTGAACCATACGGGCGAGCCGCACACGCCAAGCGCCTGGAAGATGTCGAACGCCATTGCATCGTGGAGCTGGGACGGCTGCGAGGGGAGGGTTGCCAACGTCGAGGTCTACGCGCGAGCGCACGCGGTGGTGTTGCTTCTCAACGGCCGTGAGGTTGGCCGCAGGCTGCTTAGGGGCTCGTGCCTGGCGCGGATGTCGTGCCGCTACGAGCCTGGTTCGCTTGAGGCCGTTGCCCTCGGCGCAGATGGTCGTGAGCTGGGGCGTTGCGTGCTGAGAAGCGCGGACGGCCCGACGGAGCTTCGCGCCGAGGTGGAGTATGCCGGCGTGCCGGGCGGGTTCGTGCGGCGCGACGTCTGGCGCGAGGGCGAGCCGGTGGTAGAGACCCATGTCGGTGCCGAGGCGCCCGACGTTTCTCACGAGGGCGCGGTCGTCGGGGCCGGCCGGCTTGCGTTTGTCCGCGTGCGCTACACCGGTGCCAACGGCGAGACCCGGCCGCTCGCAAGGGGTGTGCTGAGGGCTTCGGTCGAGGGTGGGGACCTCCTCGGCTTTGGCTGCGCTTCGCCCTTCAACGAGGGGAGCTTCGTCACGGGCGAGACCCAGACCTACTTCGGCGAGGCTCTGGCCGTGGTGCGTCCGGCTGCAGGGTCCCGGTGCGTGCGTCTCTCCGTCACCGATGGCACGCTCTCGGCGACGGCGACTCTGACTGTCGCTTAGGAGACAAGCCCGTCTTGTTGTTGTGACCGCCTGGCCGCTTTCGAGCAGATGACGCGCATGGCGTGGCGACTCTGCCGAAGCCGAGCCGGCGACCCCTGCTTTTTGGTCGCGATTTCTCCCCGCGCAGGGGTCCTCGCAACCTCGGGACCTCAAATTACGTGCAGAAGTGAGGTTGTGTGTAAGTGGCCCCTCCGCCGGAGGGGCCACTTCGAAGTTGGCCTCTAGAATATTGCAATACAATAAAAACGTTACGCCTGTTGAACTCGGGTTAGGAGGGCACATGCCTCCCACGTCATGGCCACCGGGGCGTTATTGAACACGTGGCCGTGCCGTTTCGTGCCCCCAGAGCCCACACAACCTCACTTCTGCACGTACTTTTGCCGATCCTAATTGCCTGGACCCTTCCGTAGTACGAAAACCCCTCCGGCACGTGCGTGCCGGAGGGGCGGGGAAGGGAGGGACAGGTTGGTTTTCGTGGCCGATTGAGGTTTTTGCGGCGAGCGGTGCCTACTCGTGATTGGCCTCTGTAACTGCACCTTCGTTGCGCTCCTTGAGGGCCGCCTGCTCTGCCGGGAGGTTCTTCTCAACCGTGAAGAACAGGAGCAGCACGCCGCAGATGGCAAACGCAACGGTCTCAACCCAGATGTAGCTGCCGGCGATTGCCGCCTGTGCCGCCGCGGACTGTGCGGCAACGCCACGCGCAACGTCGGCGGCCTGGTCGTAGCCCACGCCACCAAGGATGCCCGAGAAGATCGCGTTGCAGATGGGCGTGGCGGCGACGGCGATGCAGCTGTAGATGGACATGGTGAGGCCGTCGGTGCGGATGTGGTTCTTGTACTCGATGTGGTCGATTACGTCGGCGAGCATGGCAAGAATCATGTAGCCAAGCGGCGCAGACCCAAGGCACTTGATCGCGACGCCCGCAGCAACAGGGACAATATTGCTCCCGCCAAGACCTGCAATGACACCGCCAATGACGCCCACTACCATGCCCACAATGCACACGCGCTGCTTGCCAAACTTGTTGCACAGCGGAATCACAAAGAGGATGGCTGCGGCCATGGGAAGGGCGCCCATGATGCTGAGGAGCGACTGAGACGCGCCCCACGCCTCTACGGTGCCAAAGTAGCTGTTATCCAGAACCCACTTGCAGAAGTACACCATCGAGCCGTTCTTGAACGCTCCGCTGAACTGGTAGAGCAGGTACGCAACAATGATGACCCACCACATGGGCTCGTGCGTGACGGAGGAGAGCTGGCGCGAAAGCGACGGCGCCTCCTGCTTTTCGCCCTCGCTCTGCGAGGCGCTTACCTCCTCGGTGATGCGCTCGCGTGTGAAGCGAAACTGCAGGTAGACGGTGATAAGCGTAAAGAGGGCGATGGCGGACATCGCAAGGAGCCAGAGGTTCTGGTCCTCCTTCAGGAAGAACGAGACAAGGATGGGGAAGACCATGGTTCCGGCACCCATAACGCCAAAGCCGGCAATGTTGGTGAAGGATGCCATGGTGCCGCGCTTCTCGGTGTCACGCGTGGAAACGGCGACAAGGGTCGAGTTCGCGGTGTTGTAGATGGGGTAGGCCACCGAGTAGTACAGGTTGAACGCAATGGCAATCCACACCATGCGCGCGACGCCCTCAAACGGCACAAAGAACATGAGCACCGTGGACACCGCGAGCGTGAGTGCCGAAAGCAGAATCCAGGGGCGCGCCTTGCCGGCAAGGCAGTGCGTGCGCTCGATGAGCTGGCCCACCATAAGGTTGGCTATGACGATAAGAACGGTCGAGATAAGCTGCAGCGCCGTGAGGAACGAGAGGTCGAGGCGCAGGACATCCGTGAAGTAGTTCTGCAGCTGGCTCGTGAAGATGCCGCTGGCGAGAAGGCCGCCAAACGGGCCGAGGAAGTAGCCAAAGATCACCTCGGGCGGTGTAACGCGGTCGCGCTTTGCAAGCGAGCTGGTAAATGGGCTAGACCAGAAGCCCTTGTCCTTCTCGTCCGTCGACGTGTTGTCTGTCATGTGCTCCCCCTGTCCTGCATTTTGGGCCGGTGGCCCGCAATGATGACGAATCCGACACAATCTCATTGTGGGATATGTTACCAAGAAATACGTAAGTTATGAAAACGATTTGCAGACGGTCGAGTTCGCCCGGTGACAGGCACCTAGGATCGGCCTGCGCGCGCGGAGGAACCGGTTAGAAAATTCTTACCTACGTTTAGCGAAATTATGTGACTAATTACCAAATCCGAGGTCAACCCTTATGGTCCAGCAGGTATTGTAGTGCGTGATACGAGGACATCACGCGCTTGAGCGTACGTGAAGGAGAGTCCATGACACTTCGCCACCTTGCAATAGACATTGGTGCTTCCAGCGGGCGCGCCATCGTGGGCGAGCTTGACGAGACGGGCCGGCTGCGTCTCACCGAGGTTCATCGCTTCGAGAACGGCCTCGTCCGGCGCGGCGGGCATCTGTGCTGGGACATCGACGTCCTGTGGGAGAGCGTGCTCGACGGGCTTGCCGCCGCGCACGAGCGGGGCCTCACGCCTGCCACAGTGGGCGTGGATACCTGGGGCGTGGACTTTGTCCTGCTCGACGGAAGCGACCGTCGCCTCGGCGAGGCCGTGGGCTATCGCGACGCGCGGACCCAGGGCGTGCGGGAGGAGCTAGAACGCACGGGCGTGCTGCCCTTCTCGGAGCACTACGCACGCACGGGCATCCAGTACCAGCCCTTCAACACGGCCTACCAGCTGTGGGCCCTCAAGCGCGAGCACCCCGAGCAGCTGGCGGCGGCGCGCACCTTCCTCATGGTGCCCGACTATCTCAACTTCCTGCTCTGCGGCGAGAAGGCCAACGAGTATACCAACGCGTCGACGACGGCGCTGGTGGGGGCCACGTCGCGGGATTGGGACCGCGAGCTGCTCGGGCGTCTCGGCCTGCCGACAGACATCTTCCTGCCCGTTTCCATGCCGGGCTGCGCGCTGGGCCACCTGCGTCCGGAGGTCGTGCGCCGCGTGGGCTTTGACGCCGAGGTGGTTCTGCCCGCCACGCACGACACGGGCTCGGCGTTCCTGGCCGTTCCCGCGCGAGACGATCGTGCCGCGTTTCTGAGCTCGGGTACCTGGAGCCTTCTTGGCACGGAGCTGGCGGCGCCCGTGACCACGCCCAATAGCGCGGCGGCAAACTTTACGAACGAGGGCGGCTACCAGGCCCGCTATCGTTACCTCAAGAACATCATGGGTCTCTGGATGATCCAGTGCGTGCGCAGGGAATCCGCACGCCCGGACGGTAGCCTTCCCACCTGGGGCGAGCTTGTCTCGGCGGCAAGCGACGCTCACGAGCGGGGCTTCCGTTCGACCGTGGACGCGGAGGACGAGCGCTTCCTCTCGCCAGACTCCATGGTGGCCGAGGTTCGTGCCGCGTGTGCGGAGGCTGGCCAGCCGGTGCCCGGCACCACGGGCGAGGTTGCCTGCACGGTCTACGACTCTTTGGCCGCAGACTACGCGCGCACGGTGCGCCAGATGCAGGAGCTCACCGGCACGTCGTTTACCAGCGTAAACATTGTGGGCGGCGGCTCCGCCAACGCCTACCTCAACCAGGCCACGGCCAACGCCTGCGGGCTTCCCGTCTACGCCGGTCCCACCGAGGGCACCGCGCTCGGCAACCTCATTGTGCAGATGATCCACGCGGGCGAGCTGGCGGATCTCGCCTCTGCCCGCGCGGCAATCTCAAGAAGCTTTGACATCAAGGAGGTACTACCCCATGAGTGACGCAAGCACCATGTCCGCGCAGGCCACGGCCTACGAGACTGCCCGCGCACGCTACGCCGCCTGCGGCATTGACACCGAGGCCGCGCTCGCGCGTCTGGCAGCCAAGCCCATCTCGATGCACTGCTGGCAGGGCGACGACGTCCAGGGCTTTGACCAGGGCGACAACCCCGCGTCGGGCGGCATCATGACCACGGGCAACTACCCCGGCCGCGCACGCAACTTCGACGAGCTCACGGCCGACTTTGCCTACGCCGCGAGCCTCATCCCTGGCGCCAAGCGCGTGAACCTGCATGCCAGCTATGCGGTCTTCACGGACGAGAACCCCTGGCATGACCGCGACCAGCTCACCTACGAGGACTTTCGTCCCTGGGTGGAGTGGGCGCGCGAGAAGGGCTTTGGCATCGACTTCAACCCCACGTTCTTCTCGCACCCGCGCGTCAACCACGGCCTTACGGTGAGCTCGCCGGATGAGGAGACGCGCGAGTTCTGGATCCGCCACGGCATCTGCTGCCGCCAGATTGCCGAGAAGATCGGCGAGGAGCTTGATGACGAGGTCCTTCTCAACTTCTGGATTCCCGACGGCCTGAAGGACACCCCAACCGACCGCTACGGCCTGCGCAAGAACCTGGTCGACGCGCTTGACCGCATCTACGCCGAGCCTGCGCCGCACGTGGTGGACGCCTTCGAGCAGAAGGTCTTTGGCCTGGGCGTCGAGGGATTTACCGTGGGCGACCAGGAGCTCTACGAGGGCTGGGCGGCGCGTCACGGCGGGAGCGCCTGCGTGCTTCTCGACACCGGGCACTTTAACCCCACCGAGAACGTGGCGGACAAGCTCTCGGCGCTGGCGCTGTTCTTCGATCGCCTGCCACTGCACGTCACGCGACCCATGCACTGGGACTCGGACCACGTGACCCTCTTCAACGACGACCTGCGCGAGCTGGCCGGCGAGATTGTGCGCGTGCCGGGCGCCTGGGAGAAGTCGATGATCGGCATGGACTTCTTCGACGCTGCCATCAACCGCATTGGCGCATGGGCAACGGGCATGCGCTCCATGGAGAAGGCCCTGCTCTTCCAGCTGCTCCAGCCCACGGACCAGCTCAAGGAGCTGCAGAACACGTTCCAGGACTCGCGCAAGATGCTGGTGCTCGAGCAGTTCAAGTGCATGCCCTTTGGCGACGTGTGGGACGAGTACTGCCGCCGCGAGGGCGTGCCTCTCGAGGGCGAGCTCTGGGACAAGGTCAAGTCGTACGAGGACGACGTTCTGAGCACCCGCGCGTAGGCGTTGGCGAGAAGGGGAGAAAGACTCATGGCAATGGTGGACCTGGATTTTGTGAAGGGCTTTGTCCGCATGTGCAACGACGGCTGGCTGCAGGGCTGGCACGAGCGCAACGGCGGCAACCTCACGTATCGTCTGAGCGAGAAGGACGTGGAGGCCGCGCGTCCGTTCTTTGACGAGCCCCGCGAGTGGCACGAGCTTGGCGTTGCCCTTCCCAACCTGGCGGGGGAGTACTTTGTGGCAACGGGTTCAGGCAAGTACATGAGGAACGTGGCGCTTGACCCCGAGGCGAACATTGGTATCTGCGAGCTGGACGAGAAGGGCGAGCGCTGGCGCGTGGTGTGGGGCCTTCCCGGTGACGGCGTGCCCACGAGCGAGTTTCCCACGCACCTCATGAACCACAGCGTGCGCAAGCGCGTGACTGGCGGCGCCAACCGCGTGATCTACCACTGCCACGCCACCAACGTGATCGCGCTCACCTACGTGCTGCCGCTCACCGACCGCGACTTCACGCGTCCGCTCTGGCAGAGCGCCACGGAGTGCCCGGTGGTCTTTCCCGAGGGCGTGGGCGTGGTGCCATGGATGGTCCCCGGTGGCGTCGACATCGCGCGTGCCACGAGCGAGAAGATGGAGACGTACCAGGCGGCAATCTGGGCCATGCACGGGCTCTTTGTGAGCGGTCCCGACTTTGATACCGCGTTTGGGCTTGCCCACACCATCGAGAAGAGCGCCGACATCTACGTGCGCGTGCTTTCCTGCGGCGGCGTGCGCCAGACTATTACCGACGACGACCTGCGCGCCATCGCGCGCGACTTTGGCGTGACGCTCAACCCCGCGATGTTGTAACGGGCGCCGGGCGGCGTGGCCGGCGGCGGCTGGGCCGGCCCGGTCCCGACCCGCCACGGTCCCGGCCGCCAAAACTGCGGCTTAGTTGCAGTGTCCGAGAGGGCCGCAAGCCGTCTGCCTGCGGTTCTTCTCGGCAGTTTCCTCTGCGGACTGCAATTAAGTCGCAGTTTTTCTGGAGGCCCGCGCGGAACCCCGCACGGGCCCGCCGGCACCCACGCGAGCCCGCGGATATGGATACCGTCGAGGCAAACGACGAGGACGTGCCCCGCGACCTGGTGTGCCACGTCGACTCGGCAGGCAACACCTACGACTTTGGATTTGGTCTCAACTGGAAGGGCGTCATCGACGACAACCGCGTAAGCACCTATGCCAAGGTTGCCCCGCTCACCGAGCCCCAGTCGGTCTCGATTCAGCTGTAGCAGCGAGAGCGTTCACCCCGATGCGGCGCCCCATCGTCTTTGGTGGGGCGCCGCGTTCGTACCCGGAATCGCCCCGCGCGCCGCGTCTGTGCTTTCGCCCCGCGCCGATAAATGGCGACTTCGCGTTTCCTACCACGCCCCACGCGAGAAGTCCGAGAGCAGGTGACGGATACGGTATATGACCACACGCTTCCCGTTCAGGTAGTAGAAGACTTTGAAGTTGTAGACGTTCGTGGACCGGTACTCGTGAAGAGTTGGCGTCGGAGGCTCAAACTGGTAAACGGGATGCTGCTCCGCCTCGTCGAGCAGTCGTTCGAAAGCTGAGAAGAACTCGTCCTCAAGTCGATCGACAAAGGCCTCGTCCTGATAGGTGAGCACGTAGTCCTCAAGCTCGCCGAGGTCTCTGACGGCATCATCGGTGAGCAGGTATTCCTTGTACCTCACGACGTCCGCCTTGCCTTGAGGGCGGCTCGTGCCTCCTCCGCGCTCAGGAGGGTGAGGTTGCCCGCCGCTTCGCGCTTCTCGGTCTCTCGGATGGCCTGCGAGAACGATCGCTCCTCCGCGCTTGTTGCGGCATTCCAGGTGTCATAGTCGATCATTGCCCATTTAGGACGTCCGTTTTGCGTGAGGACAACCACTTCGCCCTCGTCGGTGAACTGCGATACGGACTTGATGTCAGCACGAAAGTCACTCACGGGAACAATCCTCGGCATGGCAATCGCCTCACCTTCGTAGAAGAAATTTCTTCTATTGTAGAGAAAACCATCCTACGGAAGTCGGCGGGGTCGAGCGGGGTCGCGGGGCCAAACGCAGGACCCCGCGGTGGCTACTTCTTGTCGCTCGAGCGGCGAGCCATGTCCTGCAGCTCGCCCGCGGCAGCGTTCGCCTTGTCACGCCACTCGGCGACCTTGGACTTCTTGTGCGCGTTCTCGTACTGGGTGGCAATGAGCAACGCCAGCCGCATGCGCTGCTGCGGGCTCTTGGCCTCCTTGAACTGCTGCTCCATCTCGGTGATGTGGCTTGAGTCGTTCTCGGCGAAAATCTCCCACATGAGTCGGGATTCCTTGGCCACGCCCTTGTCGGCAGTCTTCTCTATCTCGTCGAGCAGTGGCTTGGCGTCCTTGTAGCGCTCGTGCTCCATGTAGAAGCGGTAGGCCTTCACCACGACCTCGCTGCGCTGGTTCTTGGACGAGCGCATGGTGAGCAGAACGTCGAACTGCCGAGAAGCGCCCTCGACGTCGTCCTTCACAAGGTAGGCGTTGAGCTTCATGTACTCCCTGTTGAACGGCGGGTAGAGCCACTTGGAGCTTGGCTTGTCGAGAAGCTCGAGCGCCTCGTCGCAGCGGCCGTCGCGCAGGAGCAGCGCAAACTTGTTGAGTCGCGCGCTGCGCATGAGCTGCTCGACGATGAAGTAGGCCGCCGCGGCGGCGATAAGCGCGATGGTTATGGGGTTGAACTGCATGGGGCCTCCGCCTGACGTGTGGTCATTGCAGGCAACAGTGTAGCCCCGGATGAGACAAAGGGACAGTCCCTTTGTCTCACTGCTTGACGAGAGGAGACACCATGCCAAAGGTGACGCTCAAGGACATTGCGCGCGAGGTAGGGCTCTCACCCACCTCGGTCTCTCTCGTCCTCAACAACCGACCGTGCCGCGTGAGCGAGGAGAACCGCCGCCGCATCAAGGAGATCGCGCAGCGTAAGCATTACATTCCCAACCAGATTGCCCGCAGCCTGGTCATGCAGCAGTCGCATTCGTTTGGGCTTGTCGTGCCCAACATCCAGAGCCGGTACTTTGCCTCGCTCGCCAACAGCCTCGAGATTCTCTGCCGCGAGAAGGGCTACCTGCTGCTTATCACTAACTCGGTCGGATCCTCCGAGAGCGATGCCGAGCTGGTGCGGCTGCTGGTGAACCGCGGCGTCGACGGGATCTTCCTTGTGGTCTCGGACGAGTTCACCACCGATCGAGAGCTCATCGACGACCTTACGCAGCTGCCCGTGCCGCTCGTGATGGTCGACCGCTTCCTTGATGGCGTGAGCCGTGACCGCGTGCGCTACGACAACGAGCTTGGCGGATACCTTGCGACGGACCACCTGCTGCGCCATGGCCACCGTCGCGTGGCGTGCATCATCAACCCCGAATCAAACACCGGCCGTCTGCGCCTCGCGGGGTACCGACGGGCCTTGGACGAGCATGGCATTCCGTTTGACCCCGAGCTGGTTTTCGAGAGCGACTACTACATTCCCGATGCCTGGCAGGCGGCCGAGGGGCTTCTCGCCACGGATGCCACGGCAGCGTTTGCGAGCAGCGACAACATTGCGCTGGGGCTGCTCAAGCGCGTGTACGAGCACGGCCTGCGCGTGCCGGACGACCTTTCGGTGGTGAGCTACGACAACAGCGCGGCAGACTCGCTCTTCGAGCCGGCTCTGACGTCGATCGAGCAGAACGTGCCGGCCATCGCTGGCGTGGCGGTGGAGATGATGCTCGCGCGCGTGGGGGAGCATGCCGACGACGCGGAGTACGCGCCGCCGGTCGAGCGGATGCTCACGCCGCGTCTGGTCGAGAAGGACAGCGTGCGGAGCTTGTAGCACTCGGCGAGCTTGGAGCGGCGCGGGCGAGAGAGGCGACGACGCTGGCGAGAGAGGCGACGACGCTGGCGAGCAGAGGGGCCTTCGGCGCTCGTCGCGACCTTCTTACTGAGCAATAATTGTGATGCGAGAAAAACTTGCGATTGACGGTTGCGTTACATGAGCGTTTTCGCGTAAGATACTCCTCGCTGCAACCCCAGCAGCAGAGATTCGGGCGTTTAGCTCAGGGGGAGAGCGCTTCCCTGACACGGAAGAGGTCAGAAGTTCAAATCTTCTAACGCCCACCATAAACGCAGGTCGGAGGCCCTTTCCAGGACCTCCGATTTTTTTGTTCAAGGCGAATTGGATACTAATCGTGTGAGAAACTCGCTTCGCTAGACGTCTGGTCCAAAGTCCCGTCTCGGCCGCGCGGTGTAGTCGACGGACGCGTCGGCATCGACTGGGAGGACGGAAGTAGGTCCAAGTAGGTTCGAGTAAAGCTGGCCCGTCCGAGGTCCTCGCAGGTAAAGGGGCCCGCGGAGGTCGAACCTCGGGTTCGAGTAGGCTCTGGCGGCGCGGCTACATCCAGCGCAGCGTGATGCATGCGATGGCCTTCAGCAACCGCAGCAGTGCCCTAAGCGCCCTCATGGTCGGCCTCCTTTCGCTTGACCTCGGCAAGCATGGCCTCTAGCTGCCCCACGGTGAACGTGAGATCCTTTGGCTCAGCAGCTGTCGTCGCCGTCTGCGGCTCCTAGAGTGCCGACGAGCTCACGTCGGCGTCGAAGCTCCCCTCTACCTCCGACGCCGCCGCCGGCCTCGCGTCGGGGTCCACGCCGGCGTGGATGTCGAACGTCGTGCCCACGCTCGCGTGCACCATACAGCTCGCCGCGGCCCTCGCGTCGCAGCCGCCCGCGATCACCATGGTGGCGAAGGTGTGCCCGGGGTCGCGGGAGGTGCCCTTGAAGTCGTTCGTCTTGCAGAGGTCGACGAAGTCCTTGCCGAGTTGCGTGGGGCTGTAGGGCCCGCTCTTCTCCTCCTGCGTTCCCGGTATGCAGGGGTCGCCGAAGGGGAGTGCGAGCTCGTTGGCGATGCGCACGGCGCCCGCCCGCGCGAGGCGCAGAATGTCGAGGGTGCGCCTGGTGAGCGCGTCTCGCGTGCGCTCCGCCTGCCGGCGCGTCTTGCCCTCGACCGTGTGGAACGTCCTCACGACCTCGCCCGTTACGGGTCGGTGTGCGAGAGGACCGCCTCCCATCGGTCACTGTTTCTCCGTCTCTCCAGACCACGGCTGGCGTAGGTAAGGTTCTGCATCTCCACTTCCTTCCACTCGATTTTCAACAGCCGTTTCTGACCGGCATTGTGACCGCTGAAGTGACCGCCAAATGACTGCCAAAACGAGGTTGGAGATGCAGAAGGAGCAGACTCCTACAGACCGTTGGAGACGCGAAATAATACAAAACGCCTGCTCAACACAGTGTATCCAGACGAGGTAGACGAGGGAGAACTTGCGGAGCCTCCAGCCTGACTCGTTCATAACCCAAAAGGTCATTGGTTCAAATCCAGCCTCCGCGACCAAACGTTACAGTCTCCTTCGGGAGGCTTTGTTATTACCGGAATCCACTGGCAATGCGCCACGTCGGGTGGCCTTCCATCGAGTAGACCCAGTCTCGGCGTGTCGCCTTCGCGGAGTTGTCTGCGACCTCGACGCTGATGGCGGAGAGCACGCTTCTGAACTCGACCGCGTGCGGGATGCGACCTGCGTTGTCGTCGTGGTAGACGATGGCCACCTTGTAGTCGGGGAAGTCCTCCCGTACCCAGACGACGGCAAGGCAGCGCAGTCCCTCGAGGGGGGACGGCGTCGCCGGGATCGGGCGAGATCACGTAGTGCTTGTAGGTCCGAGCGGGCCTGCCGCCCCAGGGTGTGTCGTTGCGGTAGGCATGGCGGGTCTCGTCCATGACGGCCGCCCAGTCGAAGCCTCCCTCCTGCGGCGCGTCGATGTTGAGGAAGTCGCGCGCAAGCGCTCTGCCGTTCTTGGTGAGGTACCTGTATATCCCGGCGCAGGAGGTGTGGCCGGATATGGGCTTCAAGATCTGCATTGCGGCCCCTAGAGGAAGAGGATCCGCGACTCTGCGATGGAGCGCACGCTGGAGGCAAGCGGCCCGGCGCCCGGCGTACCGAGTCGAGGGAGCCTCCTTGCTTGCGCCAGCGCGACGGCGCACTCCGCGGCGACGTCGTCCGCCGGCAGCTGCAGGAGCAGCCGGACGAGGTCGGACACCGAGAGCTCCGTTCCCCCTGCCAGCGCCTTGGCGCGGGCGAGGTCGGCGTCGGTGACCCCGCACGTATATCCTCCGCGTGCATCGTTCCATGCTGCTCTGATCTTCCCTGCGGGCGAGAAAGCCCGCGAATCCCAGGGGCGCGGGGCCTCCCCCGCTTGGAGGAGCGTAGCCGGTGCGCACGTGGATGTGCGACCCTCGCTCCGGATTGGCGCTGCGCGGCCCCGGATTCGCTCCGCCGCAATCCGGGGCGAGCCAGGTGCTAACAAGCGCTGTCTTGGGCGTGTACGCACGAGACAGGCTGTTGCTTAGGGCTGATTAGAAACGCCAGATGGTCGGATGGCTGATAGGCTGCGATACGGCTGTTGCTAGAATGTATTCATTATGTATTCAGCCTGACTGAGCGGGGGCATTTTGTGAAGTGCTCAGACTTCGTTAGCTTGAGCGCCACCGAGATGGAGCTGCTAGAGTGTCTCGCTGGCGGTGGGATGACGACCATCGCAATGCGTATCCCCGTGAACTTCAAAGAGGCGGCTGCTGAAAAGGCGGCGCTGCGCAGGATAAGCTTCAGAGCCTTCTCGCGCATGTGCATGATTGACGAGCTGACGAAGGGAAACAAGTAATGGCCGACATCCGGAAACTAGAGAAGGAGCTCTGGGAGGCAGCGGACAACCTCCGCGCTAACTCCAAGCTCACGAGCCAGCAGTACTGCATGCCGGTGCTCGGTCTCATCTTTCTGCGATACGCGTGGGGCCGCTTCAAGGCAGCCAACAAGGCCATTCGTGAAGAGCGGGCGAAAGCAACAGGCAGGCCGATTCCCATCGAGCCTGCCGACTACACCAAACGCGGTGCGATGTATCTCCCCGAGAAGGCACGCTACGACTACCTCCTGAACCTGCCCAAGGGCGAGAAGAATCTTGGCAAGAGGGTCGACGAGGCCATGGCGTCTATAGAGGCGGAAAACAAGCAGCTTGCCGGTGTCCTCCCGAACAACTACACCGAACTCGGAGACGATCTCCTCGCAGAGACCCTGCGAATCTTCAACAACCCTGCTCTCGACGAGGCCGGCGACGACATTATCGGTCGCATCTACGAGTACTTCCTGGGGAAGTTCGCCCCCGCGGTGGCCTCGGACGATGGGGTATTCTTCACGCCGAAGTCGCTGGTCCGCATGATCATGAACGTCATAGAGCCCGAACGAGGCGTGATGCTCGATCCCGCCTGCGGCTCGGGTGGCATGTTCGTCTCCGCGAGCGACTACGTGCGCGACCACGGTGGGAACCCCGTCGAGTCCATGACCTACTACGGCCAAGAAAAGGTGGAGTACAACGCCAAGCTCTGCCTCATGAACATGGCGGTGCACGGCATGAACGGCAAGATAGTCTCGGGCGATGCTGCGAACACCTTCTACCACGACGCCCACTCGCTCGACGGTAAGTGCGACTACGTCGCCGCAAACCCGCCCTTCAACGTGGATAAGGTGAAAGCCGATGACGCGCAGAGTGCGGGCCGCATGCCGCTGGGGCTCTCGGGCATCAACAAGAAGGGCGAGTTCTCCAACGGAAACTACCTGTGGATTAACTACTTCTACAGCTACCTTAACAGCAACGGCCGCGCCGGCTTCGTCATGGCGAGCTCTGCCACCGACTCCTCCGGTAAGGACCGCGGGCTCCGCCAGAAGCTCGTGGAGAGCGGTGACGTCGACGTGATGCTCTACGTGGGCAACAACTTCTTCTACACTAAGAGCCTTCCCTGCACGCTGTGGTTCCTCGACAAGGGAAAACCGGAAGAGCTGAAGGACAAGGTGCTCTTCATTGACGCGCAGAACTATCACACCGCCATAGACACGACCCACAACGAGTGGAGTCCGTGGCAGCTGAAGAACCTTACCGCGATCGTCTGGCTCTACCGAGGAGAGACCTCGAAGTACCAGGAGCTGATAGACGATTATTGCAGTGCGATACGCGAAGCCGGGGATTTAATTGGCGGTGAGGCGGGGTCAGCGCTGGCGAAGGTCTCTGGAATCGATGACCTTGCAGGCGCAAAGGAGACTCTAGCCACGTTTATCTCCGAAGTGAAAGACGAAGCGAAGGATGCTGTTGAAGCTGCGAAACGTAACGAGCGCAAGAAAGTCCGTGCCGCATTTGACGAGCGCATTGCAGGGCTGGAAGAGCAGCTGACAATTGTCGACGAAGTCCTCTGGCTTACCGAGAAGTTCGACGCTGGTGAGTATGAGGACGTTGCCGGACTGTGCAAGGTGGCGACGCGCTCGGAAATCGAGGAGAAGAACTGGAGCCTCACGCCGGGGGCACACGTGGGCGTGCCGCCAGTAGAGGATGACGGGGTCGACTTCCACGAGCGCATGGGCGAGATCCACTCCGAGCTGTTGAGGCTCCAAGCCGAGAGCGACGAGCTCATGATGGCCATCTCCAAGAATTTCGAGGAGATGGGGCTATGAGCGAATGGAAGCAAGCAGCCCTTGGCGACTTGGCCGAAGTACAGCTTGGAAAAATGCTCGATAGAAAGAATAATCAGGGCGAATATCGTCGCTATCTGGGTAACGACAATGTCCAGTGGAATGAGTTCAATCTCGATGGCGTTAAAGAGATGCGCTTCAAGGAAAACGAGCTCGAACGCTTCCGACTGAAAAAGAACGATCTGCTTGTTTGTGAGGGTGGAGACCCTGGACGTTGCGCTCTTTGGGAGGGAGAAGAGGAACTTTATTACCAAAAGGCGCTTAATCGCGTCCGGGTTGGCGAGCAGCTGGATGCACGCTTTCTGCTCTATTACATGATGTATATCGGAATGACAAAAGAAATCCGCCAATACTATACAGGTGGTGCAACCATTAAGCATCTTCCAAACGCTGCTTTAAAGCGGGTGATTGTGCGCTATCCGTCTTTGCGTTCTCAGAAGAAGATTGCCGAAATTTTAGATGCGTACGACAAACTCATCGAGAACAACCGCAAGCAGATTTCCTTGCTCGAGGAAGCGGCGCAGCGGCTCTACAAGGAGTGGTTCGTCGACCTACGGTTCCCTGGGTATGAAGACGCTGCAATTAGTGGCGAAATACCTCTTGATTGGGCTTTTATACCTATTTCAGAATACGCACAAGTTGTGAAGGGATGCTCCTACTCTAGTGGGGAAATTGATGTAACAAGCGGCATCCCTATGGTCAACCTCGCGAGCGTATCCTCATGGGGCGGCTATAATCCCTTCTCGGAGCGTGTATATAGCGGGGCATACAAAGCGGAGCAGATATTAGACAAAAATGATGTTGTCATGGCAATGACGGAGCAGGCGCCGGGCCTCGCTGGATACGTCGCTCGCATCCCCAGGTATGCTGCAGGTGCAGTTCCATCTATGGATTTGGTTTGCCTTAGGCCAATGAACGGCAGCAAGGCATACTTGTATGGGACTTGTCGTTATGGGAACGTGTCAAGACTCTTGTCGCCCCTGGCCAATGGAACAAAAATCAGGCATCTCAAGCCAGAGGCCTTTGACTATACAAAGATACTCGTGCCGCCTGTCGAACTGCAAGGGCGGTTTGAGGCTGCTGTCGCTCCAGCTTTCAGTGTTATCGACGTTCTTTACGAAAAGATTGCACTGCTTCAGAAGGGCAGAAACAATGTCCTCCCTAAGCTCATGTCGGGCGAGATCGAGGCATTGTGATGAGTGAGAGGAAGAGGTACAAGATTCATCTGGATCCTCAGCTCATCGAGGACTTCAGCGAGGCCATCGACGCCCAGGAGCACATTACCGAGCAGGTCTCATTCGTCGAGAAGGCATTTGCTAAGAAGAAATACCGGGGCGTGCCCGCATGGGACTGCATCTGCGCATGTGTGCATCGCATCCGCGACACCGTTGAGTATTTGAACGATCAGACTCTTGGTGAGCAAAACTATCGCAGCGCCTTCGACTTCATCAACTTCATCAACAACACGTCTGTGGTGCTCGACAGCGTCGACATGCTGGCTCGTATCTTCGGTGTCGATTTAACTGTAGAGGATGCCAGAACGGAAGCGTTCCACCAGCTGGGAGATAACGGCAAAGGCACCGACAAGAAGTACTTTGAGTTCCTGCGCTCACTCTGCGCGGTGCATCCCATGGAGACAAACCGTTATAAGGGGATGTATCACGAGACGGACATCGTCACATGCCCCTATCTCACATGGGTGGGCGGAACGTTCCTCGAAGACCATTGGCATTGCGATTTGCACGGGCATGCCTTCGTAAACGAGTCGAACAGCTGGGGTGAGGACGTCTGCGTGCACATGGACCAGGTGTTCGCCCACATCAAGTACCGCTACAGCCTGCTCAGAAAGATTGGGGCGGCTCTAGAGCGATACCAGGAGAGAAGGATTGAAGAATATCGCAATACGCCGGTTCCGGGTTGCGGTGCGGACGAGTCGGAAATCGACTACATAGAACGCCTCAAGAACGCTGAAATCGAGCGCTTTGGGTCGAACAACGACTTTGTTTACGACTTTGCCGAGAGGGTCATGGCATTCGAGCCGACGAATGCCGGCAACAGGGCTGCGTCTGAGCGATACAAGAACGCGTGGAGATTTGCCCTGGGGCTTCAGCTGAACGTTCTGCGCGATATGGATCGGAACGGCGTGGGGCATGCGGGAGTTGCGGACAACGACACGGACTGGATTCTGTTCGAGCACCTCATATACGCCGGCTGCACATGCGACGAGCTCGACGGATATGACTATCAACTCGAGAAGCTTGGCTACCTCGCGGGGCACAGCGGACCGAGCGATGCAGCGTGGGGTCGTCTGAAGCTTCGCGAGCTCGAGCCCGTGTTCCGCAGGTACGTCTCGATGGACCTGGACAATGACAGCGACGAGGAGTTGTACATGCTTTCCCGCATAGCGCTGTATGAGATCGCGCTCCGACACGATTGCGAAGTGAACAGGGCTATTCCATACAGCCCGAAATACCGGGAAGTTTCATAGGGGTGTGGCGACGCATGGCCGGCAGGTACTCAGAGGAAGAGGCGGTACAGAAGCCCGCGGGTGAGAGGCTCCAGAGGCTCGGCTGGGAGCTTATCTACGCCTACAACGACGAGCGCGTCGGCGAGCAGAGCACGATGGGTCGCAGCTCCTACAGCGAGGTGGTTCTGCGCCCGCAGCTTGAGTACGCGCTGATAGAGCTCAACGAGTGGCTGGACGAGGACCGGTGCGCGGAGGCCATAGACACGCTCATGGGCACTCTCAGCACCGACTCGCTCCTTCAGACCAACGAAAAGAAGTACCGGATGCTGCGCGACGGCATCCCCGTGGAGATGCCGCGCGAGGACGGCACCACTTACATCGAGTACGCGCAGGTCTTCGACTTCGACCATCCCGAGGCAAACCGCTTCATGGCCGTCGAGGAGATGTGGGTCTACAGCGCCGACGGCGTGTACCACAGACGCCCCGACCTCATGGGCTTCGTCAATGGCATCCCCCTCCTGTTCGTTGAGTTCAAGCGGCACGACAGGGATGTGCGGCGCGCCTACGAGGACAACTACTCCGACTACCAGGACACCATCCCGCAGCTCTTCTACTTTAACGCCTTCGCCATGCTCTCCAACGGGCTCGAGGCGAGGGTGGGCACGCTGGGGTCCAAGTACGAGTTCTTCGGCGAGTGGAAGCGCCTGGCGGAGGGCGAGCCCGGCGCCGTCGACCTTGACACGATGCTCCTGGGAATGTGCAACAAGGCCGCGTTCATGGACCTCTTCGAGAACTTCATCCTCTTCGACCACTCCGGGCCCAAGACCGCCAAGATTCTGGCGCGCAACCACCAGTATCTCGGGGTCAACCAGGCCATAGAGTCGTACCATCAGCGCGAGCTGCGCGACGGGAAGCTTGGCGTGTTCTGGCACACGCAGGGCTCCGGCAAGAGCTACTCGATGGTGTTCTTCGCGCAGAAGGTGAGGCGCAAGTTCGAGGGCTCGCCAACCTTTGTCGTTGTTACCGACAGAGACGAACTCGACAAGCAGATAGCGGGTACCTTCGCCGGATGCGGGCTCCTTTCGGGCACGAACGCCTCGGCTTACATCGCCACGAGCGGCGAGGACCTACGCCGCCGGCTCAAGGGCAACCCGAGTTTCGTGTTCACGCTCATCCAGAAGTTCAACGACCCGGCCGCGGAGCCCATCGAGCCCGACTACGACATCGTCATCCTCTCGGACGAGGCGCACCGGACCAACAACGGCAAGTTTGCTGCAAACATGGTCCGCATGCTGCCGACTGCGTCGCGCCTAGGCTTCACGGGAACCCCGCTCTTCTCCTACGACAACATCACAGAGCGCACGTTCGGCGGGTACGTTTCCGTGTACGACTTCGCAACGGCGGTCGAGGACGGCGCGACGGTGCCGCTGTTCTACGAGAACCGCAGCGACTTGCTCGACATCGAGAACCCTGAGATGAACGACGAGCTCGCCGAGGCTGTGGAGGCCGCGGACGTCGACGAAGACCAGCGGGAGAAGCTGGAGCACGACCTCTCGCGTGAATATCACGTGATTACCTCCGAGAAGCGCCTCGACAGAATCGCCCGCGACTTCGTGAAGCATTACTCGGGAATCTGGGAGTGCGGTAAGGCCATGTTCATTAGTGTGGACAAGGTCACCGCTGCACGCATGCACGCCCTGGTGCAGAAGTACTGGGCTGAGGAAATAGAGGAACAGGAGCGTGCCCTGAGGAGGGACAGCCAGCAAGAGGCTCAGGAACGACGACGCAAGATTGAGTGGATGCGCGATACCGAGATGTGTCTCGTGATAAGCGAGGAACAGAACGAGGTTTCCACCTTCGCCAAGTGGGGGATTGACATTAGACCACACCGCAAGAAGATGAAGGACCGCGAGCTCGACAAGGAGTTCCGCGACCCCGACAACCCGTTCAGGGTCGTCTTCGTGTGCGCGATGTGGCTCACGGGCTTCGATGTGAAGCCGCTGGGGGTCATGTACTTCGACAAACCCATGAAGGCCCACACGCTCATGCAGGCCATCGCCCGCGCCAACCGCGTGTCCGAGGGCAAGAGCAATGGCCTCATCGTCGACTACATAGGCGTCGTGAAGGCCCTGAGGAAGGCGCTCGCAGACTACACGCGCGACCCGGCGCAGGGCGCGGGCGGCGACCCCGTGATGGACAAGGACGAGCTCGTGGAGAGGATAATGGCCCTCCTTTCGGAGATTGAGGCGTTCCTTGCCGAGAGGGGCTTCAACCTGTCTGACCTGCTCTCCGCAGACGACTTCGACAGGCTCGCCAAGGTGAAGGACGGTGCCGACGCCGTGGCTGGGAATGATGAGGCGCGCAAGCGTTTTGGCATCATGGCCCGCGAGCTGTTCAGGATGTTCAAGTTCGTCGAGCGCGGCGACGTGGGTCGGGACGACTGGGCGCGCCGGGATGCAATCGACGCCATCTACAGGCAGCTTACCAAGCGTCGCGAAACTGCCGACACGACGGATATCATGGTCAGCCTACAGCAGATCATCGACGAGCATATCTCAGTGAAAAAGTCCGACGACGACAGGGACAGGCGCTTCGACATCTCCAAGATTGACTTCGACCTGCTGCACAATGAGTTCTCCAAGGTCAAGCAGAAAAACCTGCTCGTGGGTGATCTTAGAGGCGTTATCGAGGAGAGGCTTATCAAGGCGCTCAAAGTGAACCCTATGAGGTCTGATTTCTACAATCGCTACCAGACGATTATCGAGGAATACAACAGAGAACAAGACCGCGCGTCTATCGAGGCGACTTTCGAGAAGCTTATGAAGCTCTCGGAGGACCTGGACGATGAGCAGAGGCGGTACGTGCGGGAGGGCTTCTCCGACGAGCGGCAGCTTGCCGTGTTCGACATGCTCTACAAGGACTCGCTCACCAAGGCCGAGATAGTCCAGGTGAAGGAGCTTGCGCGGGATCTCGTGGACAAGATTCAGGAAAGCCTCGCCAGCATGACCCACTGGACCGAGAAGCCCGAGACGCGCGCCGAGGTGGACACACTGATCCGCAACGAGCTGTACAAGCAGCTACCTGCCAGCTATCCGGATGATTCAATACAGACGTACAGGTCGGAGATTTACGAGTATTTCTACTCGCGTGCAGCGTAAGAGTACTGCGCAATCATCGTGAAGACATTTCGATGTCTGTTTTGAAAGGATCGGCTTGAAGAATAAAGATGCCTGGGAAGCAACGAATGATGTGGTTGGCGTCTTTGAGACACCGCGTTGACCTCCCCTCCGAATCCCGCGATGATGTGCCGAGAGGGCACGGATTGCGATGCTCGGTCTATCAAAGACGACGAGGAAGACCTACCCGCCAAAGTTCAAGATGGCGGTCGCGATCGACGTGGTGAGAGGCGAGAAGACCCTCTCCCAGGTCGCCGCGGAGTGGCGCGCGAGCTGCTCGACGGCGCCGACGACGTGTTCGGCAAGACCCAGCAGGAGCGCGAGGGGAAGAGGTCGGAGGAGGCCGCGCGAAGGAAGTGCGACGAGGCGCTGCCCGGGGGGGTGCTGCCGCGCGAAAGGGCATGCGATCTGCTGGGAGTGAGCAGGGTGACCGCCCACCGCGACATGGGGCGCCCCGGGACGGACGGCGACGAGCGCCTGGCGGCCCTGGTCGACTGCGAGCACGTCAACCACCCCGCCTACGGCGCCAGGAAGATCGCCCACGTGCTGCGCGGGTCTGGCGAGCCGCGCGCCACCTGGTGGCGCGCCGCGAGGCTGATGGGGCTCATGGACATGCGCCCCTGCTGCCCGCTGCCGTCGCCCTCGGCGCCGTCCGAGGCGTCCAGGCGCTTCCCGTACCTGCTGCGCGGCAAGGTCGTGAGGTTCCCGAACCAGGCGTGGTCCACGGACATAACCTACGTGCAGATGGGGGACGCCATACGTGTCTGACTGACGGCGGTGATCGACTGGCACGGCCGCCACATCGTGTCGTGGCGGCTGTCGGACACCATGCGCGCCTGCGAGGTCCGCCGCCTGCGCGAGGGACGCCTTCGCCTCGCGCGGCACGCCCGGCGTGACGAACGGCGGCGACCAGGGGTCGGTCTTCGGCCCGGAGGAGTACGTCTCGCCGCTCGCCTCCGAGCACGTGGCGCAGAGCATGGACGGCGTGGCGCGCTGGGCCGACAACGTGCTGATGGAGAGGTGGTCCGGGACGCTCAAGAGCGAGTGCCTCAGGAACGCGGAGTACGAGACGCCGGCGCGGCTCGAGGACATGATCAGGGGGTTCGTAGACGAATACAACACGACAAGGCCCCACCAGTCGCTAGGCTACGCGACCCCGTCAACGTGGTACTCCGGCGGCATAGCGGAGGCCGCGTAGGCTAGGATGCAAGGGTAACAAAGGACAGGGATTCGGAAGAGCGAGGGTCCGCCTGTCTCAAACTCTCTGCCACTTCACTCGGATATTGCCGACGCCATACGGGGGCAGAACGGGCTCTCGACGCTCTACGCGCCGGGCGACATGGCCGCAGCCATCCTGGCGCTCGAATGGGACGTGGGCTACAAGATCCGGGCGCTGCTGTTCGACGACGGCACCCTGGAGATCAACTACTACGAGCGGCGCACGTCGGTGACCGGCGGGCGCATCGTGCAGGTCTTCGAGATAGACCCCGCCGGATACTCGTCCGCGAGCGCATGCTCCTACGACTCCATCAAGCTGCTGGTGAAGAAGGTCTACATCGACTCGACCATCGGTTCTCTCGGCCTGACGAACTGCAACTACTGGTTCAACGCGTTCTCGAACTGCACCGAGGTGCGCGGGTTCGAGAACCTGTCCGGCATGGCGAGTGCCGACCAGATGTTCTCCATCTGCTCTTCTCTGGAGACGATTTATTCCGACTCGACCTGGACGCTTCCTTCGAGCGGCCTCACGGGATCTCAGTGCTTCTACTCGCGCTTCACGTCACTTGTGGGCGGAAACGGCACCGTGTGGGCCACCAACAAGACGGCGTACACGTACTTCCGCATCGACCCGGCGAGCACGCCAGGGTACATCACGATAGCGTAGGACGACGATTGGACGCGAATAGGACATGTCCTAACCTGATGGACTATTGTCCCATCATGTCTATCAATGTCCTATTCTCTCCCAGCCCTTTTCCGTAATCTCGTAGTGGGCACCTCCGCCTCGACCAACAAGCACGAGACTGCCATCCTCGACGAGCTTGACCAGGGTCCTGTATGCTTGCTTCCGGTGCAGGTGCAGTAGATTCTCCACGTCGCGCGTCGCGACAGACCCGCCTTGCCTCTCGGCCAGCTTCATGATGAGCTCCGGATAGCGGATCTTGTCTATGTCGGACTGCCGAACGTATCCGGCTTCCTTGCCCGATTGCGAGTAAACCTTTCCGCTGAGCATGTACGAGCGTGCGGTCGAGCTCCCGCGAGCCTCGACGAGCCCGGCCTCGAGCAGCTCCTCAACCGTCGCACGCGCCGCCGCGTCAGTGATGTGGAGTTGCGCGGACAGATCTGCGACCGTAAGCCGCCTCTGCTGCTTGAGCGCGTCGAGCACGAGCAGTGACCTGAGCGACAGATGCTCGCCGGTCTTCTGCTGTTCTTCGTTGATCATCCGCATGAACAGCTCGTCTGGCGCGCTCCGCGCGATGAAGACGCTTACGCTAGCCGACGTGCTTCCGGTGTAATCGGGCAGGGGCCTTCCGTAGTACAGGGACCCCTCGAAGATGCGGTCGACACCGCGTCCGGTCTTCTCGGCGAGGCCAATGCGCTTGAGAGCGTTCATCAGGCACTCGTTTCGCCCGTGTGGCTCGACGGTGAGCAGGTTCTCGATGGTGACCCCTTCGATGAACCCGCCGGGGTTTGCGATGGTGAGCCCCTCGTCGTCTATGAGCACACGTACGCGCCCCAAGGCGGCATAGTCGCGATGGCCAAAGGCGTTGACGAGCGCCTCGCGGAAAGCTCTCCTGTCGAACTCGGGCACCGACTGCCTGAAGAGTCCGTCCTCAAACTCCCGCTCTGGGTTCCAGGGGTCGAGCATCTCGCGCATCTTCTCGATGGTGTAGAGGAGCGGCTGCTCGAAATCCTGGTTGACGCGCACCTCCGTGCCCGCAAGCACCTGGAAGGTGGCGGCCGAGGTCGGTATGGTGCGGGCTATGACCTCTGCCCTGCCCGCGAGCAGGATGCCCGTAACCGTCGGTGTGACCTTGCCGTCGGCGAGCGTCGTCATGCGGAGGGCGCTCAGGATCTCCTCGTCGGGTAACTCCAAAAGCGCCTGGTCGCTGTTACGGTTTCGAGCCAGAATATCGCGCAGGCGCTTCAGCTCCTCCGGGCTGAAGTCGTCGATGGTGGTGTCGGGCACCGGGAATGCAGAGTAGTCGAGTTGGCCCAGCGTGGAGAGCCTGGTGATGATCTCGTAGGGATAGAGGGGGGCGCTCTCGGGCGTGCCGTCGGCTTTGAGCCTTCGGCGCATGATCTTGCCCTCGGAGGACGAGACGATTGCCATCGACCTCGGGATTTCCACGAGCGTCACCTGCTTGCCGGCGTCATCGACAGATCCATCGGGTGCGAGGAAGAGGGTCGAGACGCGCGCCGGAACGGGCGGCACCGTCTTGTTGGCGATGAGCGCTGCAAGCTGCGTGACGTCGCGATGGTCTTTATGAACCCCCGTGGGCTCGCCGTCATCCTCAACGCCGAGGTATATCTCTCCGCCGTTGGTGTTGCTGAGCGCGACCACCGTGTCCACGAGCTCCCCGTCAGGCAACCTACTGGGCTTTAGAGCTCCATTCGGGCCTCTCTTGAACTCGCTTTTGAACTCGATCTCTATGGTCTCCCTGGACGGAATCTCTCGCCGCTTCGGCATTCTTCGCCTTTCGATGCGATGGTCATCTTGGACGCATTATAGACCATCGTTAGGACATGTCCTAATAATGATAGGACAATGTCCCATCATGTCCCATCGAATGGAAGCCCTCCCGGCCGTTTCGGTCAAGAGGGCTTTCCTTAGCACTCGTCACTGTAACTAGATGGCCTCAAGCTCCCTATACAGCAGGTCGCCCTCATCAATGAGCACATTCCACCACCACTCGGGGTTTCGACCCACGACTGGCAGAGCATGTCCAGAAGTGTGTTTGACAGCCTCGCAGTTGCGGGTTTGAGCGCCGAAAGATTTCGGGTCTGAGCACGAAAAACTTTCGGGTGCGAGCATGGGCGCGTCGACCACCCGCGGTCGGCCCGGCAATGTCGTTGCTTCGGTCTGCGACGTTGGGAGGGCCAGAGAGGAATGATCGACGTGGACAAGATAGAGGACATGCGCGGGAGGGCCAGGCGCGGCGAGCCGCCTCGAGCCTGACACGGAAGAGGTCAGAAGTTCAAATCTTCTAACGCCCACCATAAACTCGCAGGCCAGAGGGTATTTCCTCTGGCCTGTTTTCGTATCTATCGTCCGGGTGGAACGAACCTGGTACGAATCGTCCCGCGCTTTGAATCGTCCGGGACCCCTGATGTGTCGCGCGTATCCACGGCGCTCTTCCGGTTGTGTCCGGTCCCTCCGCCTGCCTGCTGCAGCCGTCCCATGTTGCTGCGCCCTCATACTTTGGGATGACGCGCGTTGCTTTCATGCCGTCGAAAATCACCTAGAAGCTGAACACCTATAGCCTGCAGGCAGAATCAGCCGATCAGGTGGACTTTCTAGGATTGGAGCGACCATGACAACGCGCCTCACACGCACGCGGTGGCTGCCCGTCGTATCCGGTGCGGTCGCGGCGGTGCTCGCATTTGCCGCCCTGCCCATGACGGCGCTGGCAAACGACGAGCTGAGCCCCGGACCCTACTCGGAAAGTAGCCAGCTGAGCACCGATGCGTACTCCGCCCTTGGCCTCACCGTCTCGGACGATACCGGTGACGCCGGCACCTATGCCCCCTATGGCAACGACGAGAACGTGAGCACCACCCTGCTGAGCGACGACGAGGTCTACATGGCAGCCAACGGCGCCAGAAACAACGTATACACGCTGCGGGGGAAGCTCAACCAGCTCTACAATGCCAATACGAACGCGGAAGGTTTGATTGGCTACACCACGATCTCTGACGACTACGGAGGGATGGGCGGAGCTTATCTGTTCTGGCCTATCAACGAGCTCTACGGTACGAGCGGCGATTCAGGGATAGCCGTGGATATGGTTGAAAAGGGCGTTAGCTACTACTCGCCGCTCAGCGACAACGAGAATGACGTCATCAAGGGGTCTACCAACAACGGATTCAGCGGCAAGTATGCCACCGGTGTCTCGGCAGACCTCGGCAGTGGCTACAAGGACCACGTCGTCGAGCTGCGTGCCTATGGGAGCCAGTACTACACCATGGTCGGCAACCGGCAGTTGAGCGGCGCCTTTGCGGTAAAGGTATTCTCGCTTGACGCAAAGGGGAACCGCACGGAGGTCGCGAGCCTCAGCCCCACGGTCAATGACAGTCAGATCCAGGTGAATGATTACACTGACGAGCTGGCGTACCTCCGGGCCGGTTACCTGCAGGAGTACGACGCCTACTTCGAAGTGGCCGCCGCGGACGTGGACGGCGATGGCGTGGACGAGGTCTTCTGCTACACGGGCTGCTACAAGGACGAGAACGGCGAGCGCCTGGCCTGCGTCGACATGTGGGACCTGCAGTCCGACAGCTCCTGGGGCCACACCCAGGAGTGGGTGGACTGCGGCCAGGCGTCCTACTACGTCACAGATGATGAGCTTAACCAGATTCGCAACAGCAAGGATGACCCCACCGCTCGAATGCAGCTCATGAAGGCCCCGGTGGTCACCCTTGCCGGCGGCGACCTTGACCGCCGCGGTGGAGATGAGCTTGCCATCACCGTCTCCGCGCCCACGAACCACGACAACCCGACCGACGCGGCTCGCTGCTACATCTACACCTGGGATGACACCGCAAAGCGACTCTCCGCCGTCGTAAACGACGGCTTGGGCGACGACTATATCCCCCTGAGCACGACCGTCGGGGCAGCCTCCGCCATGGTCTCTGCCAACTGCACCTTCGGAACCTTCAGGACGAGCGACACTGATACGGCCACGGCCCTCATCATTGCCGGCTGGGACTGCGGTGGCAGCTCAAACGCGGAGTATGCCAACTTCGGCTACCGCTACGTATACTATGACACATCCCAGGACGATTTCGTCGTCTCCGACTACATCCGCAAGGCCCTCGGCAAGGACGCTGCGCACATCACCGAGACCGCCTGCAAGGACGCGAACCAGGGCGGCCGATACCGTCCGACCCTGGCGCCCTTCGCCCTGGGCGCCGCACGCTTGAACGGCCTCAACCAGAGTGCCGCCGAGAACGACGACGTTCTCATGGGCGGAGACATCTACTCGTTCAGTCTCTCCGCTGGGGTGAGCCTCGACACTCTCGGCAGCATCAGCCTCACCTCTGACCAGGTGAACTCGAACCGTTACACAAAGGGCAAGGAGCAGGTCTGGATCGGCGACGTGCGCGTGGGCGCCGTGTCGGGCTCCAGCCAGTACGAGGAGAGCTTCCTCGCCGTCACGGGCGTCCACCGCGACGAGGACCTCGGCAAGGATGACGACTACTACTGGATGGACGTCTCGCACTTCTCTGCCAAGTGGTCTGACGGCAAGCTCCGGGGCTACACCACCGGTGAGGAGGGCGTCATAAACGAGAGCGTCCGTGTCCACGATACGACGCAGTACGGATGCTGGATCAGCCTGTGCCTGCCCAACGTGGACCACGATGGCATGCAGGTACGCTTCAAGGCGGCGGCCGAGTACTACACTGCGCCGCAGCTGCTCGCGGTGCTCCAGGGGTCCCCGTACTTTCAGGACCTCCAGGACAGCTATGGCTACCTCAACTACGGCGGCACCGCGTTTGGCTCCGAGTCCAGCAGCGCCTCTGGCTCCGGCTGGTCCATCGAGGGAGAGGCAGGCGTCTTCGGCGAGGCGTCGGGCGGCTTCCTTGGGCGCGTGGAGCTCGAGGGGGAGCTTACGGGCCATGCGGGCTACGAGTACCAGAGCTCCTCGACGCTCTCGTATGGTGTGGACTACGACGCGCACGCGGCCGAAGGCAACAAGGCCGTGGTGTACGCCGTGCCCATCATGTACTACTGGTACGAGGTCAGCGACTCCAGCAGCCCGGAGTGGACGGACGTCGTCATGCCCGTGTTCCTCACGCCGGTCACCGCGGTCGTGAGCCAGGAGACCTGGGACGAGGCGGTCGAGAATTACGACCTCGACGCCAGCGTGAGCAGTGACAGCTCCACGCCGCTCACCTACAAGGTCTCCGACGTCCTCAACAACAGGCAGGGCGACCCCGCCAGCTACGGCGTCGACACCCTGACCAAGACGACCCTGCTGCCTACCGCCAAGCGTGCCTTCACGTACCAGCTTGACGGGAAGGACGCCTGGTCCATAGCCTCGAACGAGGAGGGCGTCGCCACGGTGCAGACCATCGCGGCCGAGAACGAGACCGAGAAGACCGTCGACGTGGGCGGTGCCGTTGCTCTGCAGATAGGTGCCGGCTTCGGCATTGGGGAAAACGAGATCGTTACCGGTATGGTGTTCGGGCTGTCGGGTGGCTACACGACGCTGAAGTCCAGTTCCACGGGCTTCTCGTTCACGGGCACCGTGGACAACCTGCCCGAGGCTGCCGAGGGCTACGGCTTCAGCTGGAGGCTCGCGGTGGACCAGAGCTCCTCCGACATGTCCGTCGACGGCACGCGTCCCGCCACCAACCAGTTCTGGATCGTTGGCTATGACGTCACCAACGTGAAGCAGCCCGAAATCCCCATGGTGAGCGGCTTTGCCACGACCGGTGCCAGCTACGATGCCACCACGGGCAAGGATGCGGTCACCCTGTCCTGGAACGACATTCTGGCCTCCGACCAGAAGGCGAATGGCTACAAGTACGCGGTCGCCATGTACCCCACGACCGATGATGACCACTACAGCTATTCCTACACGCTGGACGGCTCCACCACAAGCTACGTCTGGGAGGGCCTCTCCACCAGCAGCAGCTACCGCTTTGCGGTGTTTGTCGTGGACGGCACGGGCAGGCAGGCGAGCCTGCGCTCGCCCATCGTGAACGTGACCACGCTGCCGGCCGGCGACGCGATGGCCGTGGACGGCATCAACGTCCAGGGCCAGGCCAACACAGACGACGCGAGCGATACGTCCACCAGAAAGGCCACGCGCAGGATGGGGGAGTCCCTCACGCTTGCCATGAGCGGCAGCTACTACGACTCCGCCTCCGCCAACCCGGACAAGCAGCCGCTCTTTCGCTGGTATCGCAAGGAGGCCTCCAAGCCCTACTGGCAGGAGATCTCTGCCGGAGCCACCCTTGGTACCCAGGACGACAAGACCTACACGTCTACCTACGCTATCGACGAGGTAACGGCGGAGGACGATGGCACGGTGTATCGCTGCGACGTGAGCTACAACAACATCGTGGTCTCGTCCCAGACGGTTACCCTCGATGTCACGCACACCTACTTGATTGCCGATTCTGCCAGCACGTACTCGGCAACCAGGAGGCGTGTCAACTATCTGAACGCCGGCCTGCTCCGGTTCTTCCGGCCGGTTGCTGCCGAGAACGAGTCCGGCCTCAAGCCGGACGAGGGAGGCACCACGGACAGCGGCAGCGCGACCGGTGGCACCACGGACAACGGTAACGCGATTGACGCCACGACCGATGGCGGGACCAGCGCTTCCGCTGGCACGAGCGCTGCCACAGGCTCCGCAAAGGCGGACTCCACGTCGGGCACGCCTCAGACGGGAGACACCGCGCCGGGCATCGGGACACTGGCCCTTGTCGGCTTGGCTGGCACTTCGGTCCTGGTGGCTGCGCTGGCGCTTCGCCACCGTTCCAAGGACCGTGGCTAGCGACCTGTAGGGACCTGCGGTAGGCGATAAGGGTCTGCACCCGTGACCTCTTCGCCACGGCAGACGGTGACTTGCTGCCCCACACCCCGCCCGTCCTGTTGGGCAGGCGGGGCATCCCGTTTGAGACGGAGGCTTCGATGCTCAACCACAAGCTGCTACGTGCCGTGCTGCGCAACACCGGCCTTGCCCGCGCCGCATGGGGGTTTCTGGCGACGTTCGTTGCGGCGTCCGCGCTGCTCGCGCTGGTGGATCCAGGCGTCAACGGCTTCGGCGACGCGCTGTGGTGCTGCTTCCAGGCCGTCACGACCATTGGCTACGGGGACATCGCCGTCACGAGCACCGTTGGCCGCGCGATTGTGGTGGTGCTCAGCGTGGTGGGGATCCTGTTCGTGGCAGTGCTCACGGCGGCTGTGGTCAGCTACTGCAACGAACTCATGCTGGCGCGGCGCAACGAGAGCCTGGCCCTGTACCTGGACAAGCTGGAGCACCTTGACCGGCTGACACGTGAGGAGCTGGCCGAGCTCTCGTGGGCGGTGCGCCGGCTGCGCGGCTCGCGGGGGTAGCGCGCCCCGGACGCGCAAGAAGCTCTTCGGTCACTCGCCTCGACTACCTGCAGCAGATTACGCGCTGGAGATTCTACTCGGGTGCGCTGCGGCCTTCTCGTTGGCCTAATTACGCACGGCTGAGCTTGCGAGAAAAGCCAACTGGGCTTTTGTCGGCGAGAACTTCAGCCGTGCGTAGTTCGCGATGGCCTCGTGTTTGTTAAATGGCTTATGTTTACGGTTGGTGGCAGTTTTTTCGAGATGCCCCGAGTAGAAACCGATTTGATACTTGATAAACCGCAGGTCACAGAATTGCTATCAATTAGGTGATACATAAGAAGTCTGCGAAAAACTGCCACCAACCGTCATTTCTGGTCAAGCCCCTCCCCGCGGGTTGAATTGGAGCCGAGTTCGTGCCCCGTCGTGAAGAAAAACGGCCGCTTCTCGTTTGGCTACCATGGTTCCCGACAAACGCGAATGGGGAGGACCATGGCAGACGAGAAGAACGAGCAGGTGGCCGGTGAGAGCGGCGTCATCGACTTCAACGCAGAGACGGTCCGCCTCGGCGACCACCTCGTGCGTGGCACGGCGGCCGAGGGCCAGGTGCGCGCCTTCGCGATAACGGCACGGGCGAGCGTCCAGGAGCTGCACGACCGTCACCAGACATCGCCCGTTGTGAGCGCCGCGCTTGGGCGCCTTCTGATGGCAGGCATGATGATGGGCGCCATGTCCAAGAACGACGACGAACTCATAACCCTCGTGGTGCACGGCGAGGGCCCCGTGGGAGGCCTCACCGTGACCGCCAACAACCACGGCCAGGCCAAGGGCTTTGCCAACCACCCGCACGTGTGGCTGCCGCTGAACGGCGTGGGCAAGCTCGACGTGGGCAGCGCCGTGGCGGGTGAGAGCCACGTGGGAACGCTCTCGGTTATCCACGACCTGCCGGGCATGGACCCCTATTCCAGCGAGGTTGCGCTCGTCTCCGGAGAGATTGGCGATGACCTTACGTACTACTTTGCCGCAAGCGACCAGGTGCCAACCTCGCTTGGGGTGGGCGTGCTGGTGGACACCGACCAGAGCATCCGCCAGGCGGGAGGTTTTATCGTCCAGCTCATGCCGGGATGCGATGATGCGGTGGTCGACCGCCTGGAGGCAAACCTCTCTGGCGTGCGCTCCGTCACGGACCTGCTGGAGGCCGGCATGAAGCCTACGGACATCCTCGGGCACGTGCTGGACGGCCTGACCTACCAGGAGCTGGATGCCATGCCGGTGGAGTTCCACTGCGGTTGCAATCGCGATCGCGCCGCCCGCGCGGTGCTGGCGCTGGGCCGCGCCGAGCTGGAGGACATGATCTCCAAGGGCGAGCCCGCCGACGTGTACTGCCACTTCTGCGGCGAGCACTACCGCTTCGAGCCGGACGAGCTGAGCGACCTTCTCGGCTGATCAGCTGCGGCGGCACCGGCGCGCCACCTCCCCGGTGCCGCCCCTCTACAGCCGCGTGACGGTCTCGGCCAGCTCCTTGCGTGAGGCGTGGTTGGGGAGCGGTCCCGTGCCCTCGGCGGCGTAGCCCAGGTCGATCGCGCAGAGGACCACCTCGTTGCCGGGCAGGCCAAAGGCCTTCGCGACCTCGTCGGGGTTCAGGCGGTTCACCCAGCAGGAGTCGACGCCCTCGTTCGCGGCTGCAAGGATCATGTGGGTTGCCACGATGCTCGCGTCCTCCACGCCCGAGGTGCGCTCGCTGCTGGGATAGGTGTAGACGTTCTCGCTGTCGAACGCGACGAGAAGGACGGTGGGCGCGCCGTAGCGGCAGGGGGTGAGGCCGTTGAACTTCTCGAGCGCCTCGGCGGACTGCAGCACGTAGACGTGCTGCTCCTGCAGGTTCTTCGCGGTCGGCGCCACGCGTCCCGCCTCGAGGATCGCCGTGAGCTTGTCCTCCTCAACGGCCCGGTCGCTGTACCTCTTGCATGAGTAGCGGTTCTTGATGACGTCGGTGAACTCCATGGGACGGTCCTCCTCTGCTGGTGGTTCCCTTGCGGGCGGCAGGTTCAGTGTACGCGTCTACGCTGGGCTTATATGGCCGAGAAACGCCATCTTCCGCGTGCCGCTTTGCGGCAGCGTGCCCTACTCGCCCAGGTCAAGCCACTGGCGTGCGTCGAACTCGCGCTTCTTAAGCGCGCTGCACAGGTAGTCGATGCGCGTGGGCGCAACCTCGATCAGGTGAAGCCGCGTGCGCATGCGCTCCAGTACCGCGCCGGTGAGGCCCCTCGCCTCAGCCGCTCGCGTGTACTCTTCACTCGTGGGGTCGACGATCTCTGCGGTGCCTGTGACCTGCACGCTTTCGAGCTTCCCAAACTCGTACGAGGGGTTGAAGACCGCAAGAGACACGTGGCTGTTCGCCTTGAGTGCGTGGAACTTGAGGCCGCCCTCGGAGAAGATCCAGAACCTTCCGTCCCGGTAGGCGTACTCAAGCGGGGTGCAGCGCACGAGGTCGCTCGATGCCGTTGCCAGCGCGCAGACGCCGCGCGTGCCGAGAAACGCATCGATTGCCTGTCGCAGCTCCTCCTTGGGCATGCGGGCAGAGGTGGCCTCCTTCTCGGTCCAGTAGCGCGCCGCCTCGTCGAACTCATCTGGTGTCATAGTCAGTCCTTCCCATCGTTGTTGATGTGCTCCAGCGCTTGGTTGCTCCGCTCACGCCGAGGATCGGATGCGCAAGGCGCCGGAAGTTGTCCCTCCAGCCATTTTTCCCATTGCGAAGCGCCCGCCTGACCTCCAGGCCAAGATAATGCCGGGCGGACGTACGTCGATGGGGCGCGACGATGTAGGCATTGCCTGGCGACTGACCGGCGCGAGCTGTGGCTAAGACGCGCCCACTGCCTCCTTGAACCGGGCATGCGCATGCTTCTCGTGATGACGGGTGGTATCCTTCTGGACGCGATGCCAGGCCAGAGGCCCCTTCCCCTGGCCCCGCGCGACGCTGACAGGAGATCGCAGCCCATGTCCAGAGGCCAAGGCACATCGGAGAGCAGCTCCCCGCGCATCCCGCGCGTGGTCGCCCTCCTCATGGATGGCATGTGGACGCACGACCTGGCCAACGTGATCCAGGTCTTTGGCAACGGCGCCCCGCTCAAGGGCCAGGCGCCCTGCGAGCTCACCTTTGCCTCCTCGGGAAGCTCTGCCTCGCTCGACCATGGCCTCTCTGCCGCAACCACGCCGCTCCGCGCGTGCAACACCACGCCTGACCTGGTGTGCGTTCCCGGTTTTGTGGATCCGTGCCGCGCCATCCAGTCAGACGAGACGGACGAGACAATCGCCTGGCTCTGCGAGTCCGCCCGTCACGGGGCCGAGGTGGCCTCGCTTGGGACCGGCGCGTTTGTGCTGGGGGCCGCCGGACTTCTCGACGGCGTGCGCTGCACGACGCACCATGCCTTCTCGGTCGAGTTCCGCCTGCTGTTTCCCGCAGCGCTACTGGACGAGGACACCATCTTCACGCACGATCGCACGCGCGGCATATGGACGTCCGCGGGCGGGGCGTCCGGCCTGGACCTCTGCCTCTCGCTCGCCTCGCACCTCTCTGGCCCAGTGGTTGCGTCGCGGGTCGCCGAGGCGATGAGCCTGTGGAACCCGCGGCCGCTTGGCACGAGAAGCGACGCCTTTGGCATGCCCGACACGCCCGAGGTCGAGCGCCGGGGCAAGGACGTCGAGCAGGTCTGCAAGATTGTGAGCGCGAACCTCTCGCGCCCGTGGACGGTGGCGTCGATGACGCGTCTGGGCGGCGTGAGCGTTCGTACCTTCCAGCGGCACTTCCTCGAGTCCTTGGGCGAGACGCCCAAGGAATGGCTTCTCGCTCAGCGCCTGGAACTTGCGACCTTGCCCTTGGTTCAGACGGACCTGCCGATGCCCGTCGTTGCGTCGCGCGTGGGACTCTCCGGGGCGGACGCGCTCTACCGCCTGTTCGTGGCGCAGCTGGACGAGTCGCCCTCCTCGTACCGCAAGCGTTTCTCGTCGCAATAGGGGAGAGGGGCTGCCGCCGGAAGCTCCGGGGCAGCCCCTCTCAGAGCGTGATGCGCCGAGTCTAGATCTTCTCGTCGTACTCGCCGGGCGCCTGGCCGTCGGAAGCAGTGACGCCACCGTCCACGCAGAGCACCTGGCCCGTGATGTATGCCGCGTCGTCCGACGCCAGGAACATGACCGCGCGGGCGATGTCCTCCACCTGGCCGATGCGCGCCATGGGGATGCGCTCGATGAACGGAGCGACCTTCTCGGGCACGGTCCAGACGCTACGGTTCATGTCGGTGGCGGTCATGGCCGGGGCAACGGCGTTGATGCGGACGCCCTTGGGGCCGTAGTCGATGCAGAGGCTGCGCACCATGCCCACCACGGCGTGCTTGGTGGCGTTGTACGCCCAGGACATGTAGTCGCCGCCCAGGCCGTTTACGCTTGCCGTCTGCACCACGTTTCCCTTGGTCTTAAGCAGGTGGGGCATGGCGTACTTGGTGAGGTAGAAGAGGCTGTCAACGTTCACGGAGAACATCTTGTGCCAGTCTGCGGCGCTCATGTCGGTGACGGGCGCCTGGCAGAAGATGCCGGCGTTGTTCATAAGGACGTCGAGGCGACCGTAGTGATCGACCACCTCGTCCACGAACGCCTTGCAGGCAGCCTCGTCGGCGATGTTGACGGAGTAGGCCGTGCAGTCCGGGTAGCCGGCGAGGGTCTCGTGCACGCCGTCGACGTTGAGGTCGGCGCCTGCGACCTTGGCACCGTTCTCGGCAAAGGCACGGGCGATCGCGCGGCCGATGCCGCGGGCGCAGCCTGTGACGATGACAACCTTGCCGTCGAAGTCGTACTTGTTGTGCGTGATGGACATGGGTGCTCCTCTCTGCCGCTGATGCGGCACATGGGTTTCTTACTGTGCGAAGGGGCTTTCTAGCCGAGCTTTGTGGCGCCGATGGCGATGCCACCTGCGGCGATGATGATCATGCCTGCGATGACAAACTTGAGCTCCTGGGGGTCTTCTTCTCGTGGAGGATGAACAGGCCGCCGAGCGTGGCGAAGATGAGGTTCATGTTCGCGAGCGTCCAGCCCACAGCCACGCCGTTGACCTGGTTGGAGAAGAGGACCGCGATGTTTGCGACGGACCACAGGACGCCGGTGAGCATGTTCTGCCAGGACTTGAGGCCAAACACGCCCTCGACGCGGCCAAAGACGCCGTCGACAGAATCGCGCTTACTTACGATGATGGAGATGACGATCGTGGCGGCGAGCATGAACATCGCCTGCGGGAGCAGGATCTGGAAGCTGTCCACGTTGAAGAACCTGGCCGCCGTGGCGTATGCCACGTACAGCGCCGAGGAGATGGCGGTGATGATGACGCCCTTGCGGATGTCGGACTTGCTGGTGGTTTCCTGGCCGGCCTCGGTGTAGGTGGTGAGCACGGTTCCCACGATGATGAGCGCGATGCCGGCAAAGCCCACGCCCATCTGCCAGGCATGCGGCCATTCGTTGAAGTAGAACGCGCCTATGACCGAGGTAAGGATGAGCTGCATGCCCGAGGTGAGCGGCATGGCTCGCGATACGCCGAGATAGTCAAAACTTTTGATTTGAAGAATCTGGGCGATGGCCCAGGGGATTCCGTTTACGGCCGCTGCTGCGATGAGCGCGGGACTCCAGGCAATGGGGTCTACCAGGGCAACGACGATGCTCATGACAAGGGCGGTGAGCACCATGCCCATCTGCTTGTTGGCGGTGGTGCCCCCGATCTTTTGCATGATGATGCCTTGGAAGCCCCAGCCAAGTGCGGGAATGAGTCCAATGAGAATGGAACCCATGGCGCCTCCTTGATGGAATGCGACTAAGACGTGTGCTGTTCGTGCCTCCCGGGATTGACCCTAGTATATGCAGCCTTAAAACCCGGTATTTTGCGTCAATCAGTCAATAATCCGGAGAAAGGGACCCCGGACGAACGATCGGACCTTCTCGGTCCGGGAGGGAGCCCGGGATGTATACCAAAGAGGAGCGCGAGGGGATACTCTGGGAGTTCCACCAGAGCGGGATGAGCGTGGCGGAGGCCTGCCGCAGGCTCGCGCTGTTCCCCAACGAGTGGAACCTGAGACGGTGGCTGCGCATGGAGGAGGCGGGCGAGCTCGCCGCCCGCGAGATGCCCGACCGGGCCTCCCGCATGCACTGCGCCCACGGCGAGGGGAGCCCCGCCTACCGGAGGGCGCG
>FOHD01000008.1 GCA_900111695.1 Olsenella sp. KH3B4 | reverse complement strand
ATGAGATCTCCCTTCGGTAAGGCCACTCGTAGACCACGAGTTCGATAGGCCGCAGGTGCAAGGCGGGCGACCGCCTCAGCCGAGCGGCACTAATCGGCCGAGCTCCTCCGCATGCCCTTCCCATGGGCGGTCCCGGGGGGTCTGGCTTGCGCGCGCTGTGCGGCCCCCAGGGCCCGGCGGGCACGACCCGGAGGCAGAACGCCCCCAGACGGCCAGCGGCCATGGCAGGGGAGGCACACCCGGTCCCATCCCGAACCCGGAAGTTAAGCCCCCGAGCGCCGATTGTACTGCGGGTCGAGCCCGTGGGAGACCAGGACGCCGCTGGCCGACTGGGGGCGTTTTCGCCAGGAGGGGCCCCGCGCCGAGCGCGGGGCCCCTTTCCGTTTTGATCAACTTTTGTCTTTTAGTCGGTCCTGGGAACTTGGGTACCTAGTTTTTTACTTCCCTTGAGGCACTCGTGTAACGTTCCTTTTGCCTCCAGTGTGGTTCGCTAACAAGCAACAAGGCGACTCGGTCCCCGTAGTTCTGGGTGTCCGAGCCGCCTTGTGTATGAAGTAAATCAATCCTGCTCTTTGATGGTTGCCTGTGCTTTCTGGTGGTAGTCCTGAATGAACCTCTTGTACCACCAGAAGCTGTCTTTGTGGGTGCGTTCGTAGCTTCCGTTGCCCTCGTTGTCCGCATCGACGTAGATGACGCCGTAGCGCTTCTCCATCTCGCAGCTGCCTGCGGAGACGATGTCTATGATTCCCCAAACGATGTAGCCGAGCACGCCCACGCCGTCCTTTTGAGCCTCAATCACCTGCTCAAAATGTTTCGCAAGGTACTTGATGCGATAGGGGTCATGAACGCGCTTCTCACCTTCGTCGAACACCATGCTGTCTCTCGCGCCTAATCCGCCCTCTGCCACAAAGATTGGTTTCTGGACACGGTCGTATAGCACATTTAGTGCGGTTCTCAGACCAATTGGGTCTATCTGCCACCCCCACTCAGATGAGGCAAGGTATGGATTCACTGTCGAGCACACAAGGTTTCCCGCCGTCTGTGGTCCATTATCGTCACATGAAACTACAGATGACTGGTAATAGGAGATGCTCACGAAGTCGCACGTGTTCTGAGCCAGGAGTTCCAGATCGTTCTCGCCCATGCGTACTTTGATGCCATGCTCGTCAAAGAATCTTGCCGTGTATGAGGGGTAGAAGCCGCGTGCCAGGACATCGATTGCCAGCCACTGGTTTATCTGCTCGTCCTTAATCAACCGGAGGTTGTCTTCCGGCGCTGGTGTATTGGCGTAATAGCAGAAGTCTGCGACCATACATCCGCTCTTGCAGTCTGGCGCAATGCGCCTTTGCAGCTGAATTACTCGTGCACTTGCCACGAACTGGTTGTGCAATGACTGGAAGACCTTGGATTGGTCGTATGGGCCGTCCTCCGGCTTCAGAAGGCCCACGCCATTCCATGGGCTGAAATACCCGGCATTGATCTCGTTAAAGGGGAGATAGTAGTCGATATAGTTTCCCCAACGCGAGAACACGAACTCGGCGAATCTAAGATAGCAGTCGATCGTTGACCTGTTGAGCCAGCCACCATCGCTGAGCACCAAGTCTATTGGCATTGCGTAGTGCGTAAGGGTGAGAAATACGCGCATTCCTGCCTTGCGAACCAACCGAAATACCTTGTCGTAATAGGCAACGCCATCAGGACTTGGATTGTACTCATGACCGGTGGGGTAGAGTCGCGCCCAGCTGATAGAGAAGCGATAGATGTCAATCCCAAGCTCCTCGAGGAGCGCGATGTCCTCCTCGCAGTGAGAGATGCCCTCCGACCCTCTCCTGAAGGGGTAGTTCCCGTCGAACTCCGAGTTAAGAGCCTCGCTTACCATACTTTTGGTGAGAAGGCGCGTTTCCGTTGTCGCCTTGCTGGTCCTTGGCCGAAAGGGACGAACGTCCTGCGTGTCCGGTCCCTTGCCTACCATGTCGGAGCCGCCTTCATATTGGCTTGCAGACGTCGCCCCTCCCCAGAGGAGGGCTCGCTTTGGGGTTTCGAAACTCATGCCAGTTGCCTCTCCGGGCTTGCGTTCTTTGCTGCCTGGCGCACGTGTCCCTTTGCTTCTCGCAGGGCTTCTCGCGCGGCTTCCGCATCGCAGCTCAGCAAAAGCATGGTAATGGCAAGCTTTGCGTTCCCGTTGGCTTCATCAAGCTTTTCGCTCGCAACGTCGGGTGTGCACCCGCATGCTTCGCAGACAATTCCCTGAGCCCTTGCACGGAGCTTCTCGTTGTTCTGCTGCACATCAACCATAAGGTTCTGGTATGCCTTGCCAATCCCCACCATGCTGCCGGTCGAAATCATGTTGAGAATGAGCTTCTGCGCCGTTCCCGCCTTGAGCCTAGTGGACCCCGTGAGCACTTCCGGTCCGGTAATTGCCTCGATGGCCAGGTCAGATTCAGAAGATATCTCTGAGTTGGGGTTGCAGGCAATGGAGACAGTCTTGCATCCAAGGGAACGAGCAAAGCGGAGCGCCCCCACAACATAGGGCGTGCGACCGCTGGCGGCGAGTCCAATGACAATGTCCTTGCCGCAGAGTTTCTTCTCCCGGAGGTCTTCCTCACCAGACCTCTCCGAGTCCTCTGCGCCCTCTCGCGCCTTGACGAATGCGTTCTTGCCGCCGGCAATGATTCCCACCACGACATCTGGTGATACGCCAAAGGTCGGCGGGCACTCGACCGCATCCAGAAGGCCTAGCCTTCCGCTAGTGCCCGCGCCCACGTAGAATATCCTTCCCCCTTCGCTCAGGCTCTGCGTTGCCCAGGTGATTGCCTGTGCCACCTGAGGAAGGACCGCATGCACGGCGTCAACCGCGCGATGGTCCTCGCGGTTCATCGCTTCGACAATCTGAAGAGGAGTGAAGGTGTCCAACTCCATGGTGTCCGGGTTTCTTTGCTCGGTAAGCAGGCAACCCAGATTCGGCAGCGCCGTGCTCATGCTCTTCCCTCCTTGTCCTTTGCCCTCAGCTCGTAGAGGTCAATGAGCTCCTGAATAAGTTCGATGGCGAGGATGGATGTCATCAGATGGTCCTGGGAGTGGATGAGCAAGATATCGAGTGGAAGCTCCTCCCCGCGGGCAGCCCTCGTGATGAGGTCAGTTTGGATGGCATGTGCCTTGTTCGATGCTTCCTGCGCCTCGGCCATGGTGGTCTTGGCCTTCTCAAAATCCCCTTGCTTGGCATAGCCGAGTGCCTCATACGCCTTGCTTCGCGCTTCTCCGGACTCGGCGATAATCTCGAATGAGGTCTGGACACTGTGTTCGTCCATAAGCGAGATTCCCTCCTAAAGCAATCGTTCCCCTACTTGCTGAGACGAGAATACGCATCACGTCAGAAACGAACAAACGGACAAAACGACCTTTTGACGCGCGAAGGCTCCCCATGTGAAGCTATGTGGGGGACCTTGGTGACAAAGTTGGAGTCATGCGATTAACCTGCAGGTAAACGTCGTATTTCCGATGCTGCTGCCTATTCATAGCGACGAAATCTACCCTTATGACCACACGCTTTGCTGACATCTTGGCACCGCTGGCCTCTACCGCCTGGCGGTGCCCAAAAACCGTTCGGAGTGTTGTGCTTTCAAAATTGAAATAAAATATCAGTTATTGAGAAATAGCGTGACATGATAATTCCACATCGGTACAACGTTAGAGGACAGGCGATGGAACAGCGCGATGTCATTGCACTCTTAAAAGAGAATAGGGACAGCGCAACAGTTACAGAGAGAAACGCGATTGACTATGTTCTCTCGCATCCAGAGGATGTTATGGGCATGAGCATCCATGAGCTTGCGAATGCATCGTTCGTATCACCCTCGACCATTTCCCGCATGTGTAGACACCTGGGACTGAGCGGCTACCGTCAGTTTCAAAGGTCCCTTGTTTTCGAGCTTGCGAGGAGACGAGACAGCGAGAGAACGTCAATTGGGGACGTAAGCCCAAAGGATTCGGTGAGGCAGACGATCCTCAAGGTAACCAGAAGGAACATGGAGTCTCTCGCGATTACCGAGAAGCTCAATGACGTGGAAGCCATCGAGATGTGCGTTGCCATGATGAGCAGGGCGGAGACCATCAACTTGTTTGGGATGGGCTCCTCGCTCTTGAGCGCGCGGGACTTGTATTACAAGCTCATACGTGCCAACGTTCGCTGCAACATCAATGACGACTGGCACGTGCAGCTGGTGTATGCGACGAACATGGGGGAGGGAGACCTTGCTATTGCCTTTAGCTATTCGGGGTTGACGCACGAGGTCATCGAATGCTCAAGGCGGGCGAAGAAGCGTGGCGCACAGCTCATTGCCATTACGCGCGCGGGACACGATTCAGAGTTTGTTCGCTTGGCGGACCAAACGCTGTACGTAGCGTCAACGGAATCGATCTTCCGAAGTTCAGCGAGTGCGTCACGAATTTCTCAGCTGGATATCGTGGACATCCTTTTCATGGCGTATGTGAACAAGAACTACGAGCGGTGCTCTGAATGGTTTGAGCGCAACTACATCGAGAGGTAGGAGTAGAAAGTGGGCCTCGCAAAGCGCGAGGTCCGGAAAGGGGCGAAGAGATGAAGGACTACAAGATCTTGCTTGTCTGCTCAGGTGGAATGTCGACTTCCGTGCTCATGAACAAGATGGAGAAGTACGCACAGGAGAAGGGCATCTCTCTTAAGGTTGACGCGTGCGGAACCGGAAACTACGAGGACGAGGCCAAGGACTACGACATCATCCTTCTTGGGCCGCAGATCGCCTACAGAAAGGCGCAGATAGCTGGTACAGTGAACATCCCCGTCGTCCCCATTGCTCCCCAGGACTACGCATTTGGAAACGTCGAGAACATCCTAAAGGGAGTGGACAAGGTTCTCGGCTAGCACCACCTGAAGACTGATAAGTGAATAGACCGACGAATGGGAGGACGCATGGAGAAGTTCCAGAAGTTCTTGGAAGAGAAGCTTGGACCCGTGATGAGCAAGCTCGGGTCAAACAGATATCTGCTCGCAGTTCGCGATGGCGTCATTGCAGCTTTGCCGCTGATTATCGTTGGTTCGTTCTTCCTCATCATTGCAAACCCGCCGCTCCCCGAGGATTGGGGCGTGTACCAGTTCCTCAAGGCAAACGCGGCAACCATCCTTCTCCCGTATCGCATGACCATGTACATCATGTCGCTCTATGCGGTCTTTGGGATGGGCAACAGCCTTGCTAAGTCCTATGGGCTCGACGGCCTTTCCGGCGGCGTCATGTCCGTCATGGCCTTCCTGCTCACCATCACGCCGGTCAACGTGAGCGCGGACGCAAACGCTGGTATTGCTGGCTTCGTCCTGCCGATGGCTTCGCTTGGCAGCGGTGGCCTCTTCGTTGGCATGATCGTGACCTTCATTGCCATTAATATCTTCCGGCTTACGCAGAACTCCAAGTTCCACATCACGATGCCGGAACAGGTTCCCCCCTCGGTCTCTCGTTCCTTTGAGGCCCTGACGCCCACGCTCCTCGTGATGCTTCTCATCGGCTCCATCACGTACTACCTTGGCTTCAACTGGAATGGTGCCATTACTGCCATTATCACCCCGCTCGTTGCGGCCACGGACACCCTGCCCGGTGTTCTGCTCGTGTGCTTCCTCACCTGCTTCTTCTGGTTCTTTGGCATTCACGGCGTGTCGATCGTTGGCTCCATTGCTCGTCCGCTGTGGCTTGCCCTTCTCGAGCAGAACGCAAATGCTGCTGCGTCTGGTGTGGCCGGAACGGCGCTGCCCGCCATTGGTGCCGAGCCCTTCTATCAGTGGTTCATCTGGATTGGTGGCTCGGGCTGCACCATTGGCCTTGCTATTCTTCTGGTTACCATCTGCAAGTCCAAGTACCTCAAGGACCTTGGCCGCATTGGCATTGCGCCCGCCATCTTTAACATCAACGAGCCCCTTATCTTTGGTGCTCCTGTGGTGCTCAACCTCACGCTTGCCATCCCCTTTGTTGTCACGCCCATGATTTGCGCCACCATCGCATGGGTTGCAACGAGCCTTGGCATGGTCAACCGCGTTGTCATCACTGCTCCGTGGACGCTCCCTGGCCCCATCGGTGCATACCTTGCCACCGGCGGCGACTGGCGTGCCGCAGTGCTCTGCTGCGTTCTCATTGCCGTGTCCATTGCGTGCTACTTCCCGTTCGTCAAGATGTACGACAAGCAGTTCCTTGATCAGGAGCAGCCTGAAAAGGCGGCAGAGTAGTACGAGCTGACTGCTGTCCCAGGCATTCATTGCGGCCCCGGGGCGTAAACTCCGGGGCCGTTGTTGTTTTAGGCGAAAAGAAGGAGGGGCGCATGAAGCGTCTTGGAATATCGATCTATCCCGAGAAGAGCGACAGGGGCCAGCTGCTGGACTACATGGAGAGGGCTTCTGCTGCCGGCTTCTCTCGCATCTTTAGCTGCCTTCTCTCGGTTAAGGACAGCCGAGAGAACGTCATGCGTGACTTCTCGGACATCAATGCCCGAGCACACGAGCTTGGTTTCGAGGTGGTTCTTGACTGCAACCCGAGGGTATTTGACGAGCTGGGGGTGTCGTATAAGGACCTCTCGTTTTTCAAGCAGATTGGCGCGGACGGGATTCGCCTCGACATGGGCTTCACGGGCAACGAGGAATCGCTCATGACCTTCAACCCCGAGGGGCTTATCGTTGAGGTGAACATGAGCAACGATGTCCACTACATTGACACCATCATGGACTACCAACCCGATCCGGCGCATCTGGTAGGTTGCCATAACTTCTATCCCCACAACTACTCGGGCCTTGGCCTGGACTTCTTTCAGTCCTGCACGAGGCGCTTCAAGTCATACGGGTTGCAGACGGCGGCGTTTGTTACGTCACAGGCTCCTGGAACCTTTGGCCCCTGGCCGGTGACCGATGGGCTTCCCACGCTTGAGATGCATCGTCACCTCCCGCTGTACCTGCAGGCCGAGCACTACATTTCCATGGGGGATGTCGATGACGTCATCATCTCCAACTGCTATCCCACGCAGGAGGAACTCGATAGCGTTGCAAGGCTGCCTAAAAACCTCGTTTCCTTTGGCGTCGTGCTTGCCGAGGGGCTGCCAGAAGTCGAGCGCTCCATCGTCCTCGACGAGCTGCATTTCAACAGGGGCGATGTCTCGGAGAACTTCATCAGGTCAACGCAGAGCCGCGTGAAGTACCGCGGGCACCACTTTGCCTTACTGGATGCTCCGGAGACTATCCATCGCGGAGATGTTGTCATCGAGAGCAGCGAGTACGGTCACTATGCGGGCGAGCTGCAAGTTGCGCGAAGCGACATGAAGAACAGCGGCTTGAGCAGCGTCGTTGGGCACATTCCCGAGGAGGAGCTCTTCCTGATTGACACCATCAAGCCTTGGCAGAAGTTCCGCTTTCACGAGGCGAATGCATCGTGAGGTGGCTCGGCGTTGATGGCGGCGGCACCAAGACAACCTTCAGCGTGTTCGACGAGCACATGAATCAAGTTGCCACCAACAATCTCCCTACCTGCCATATTGGCCAGGTGGGGGAGGAGGGCATGCGGGACGTCCTCCGCTCGGGCATTGATTGGGCGGTACGAGACGGGTGCCTTGGCGAGGCCTGGGGCATTGGGTTCGGCCTTGCCGGATATGGCAACGAGCACCATTCCAGAGCTTCTATAGAGTCCGTCTGCGAGAGCGTGTCGAACGGCCATCCATATGTCCTGATGAGCGACCTGAAGGCGGGCTGCGTTGCTGCCCTGGGACTTGAAGACGGCGTCGTTATTGTTGCCGGCACGGGCTCCGCTGCACTTGGAATGCGTGGTAGCAGGGAGCTGCGCTGCGGTGGCTGGGGTTTCCAGATTGGGGATGAGGGAAGCGGCTGGTGGATGGGAAGGCGTCTTCTTGAGGCGTTTAGCAGGGAGTCTGATGGCAGACGTCCTCAAGGTGCGGTTCACCGTCTCGTGCGCGAACACTTGAGTCTTGAGAACGACTACGACCTCATTGCCTTGCGTCGAACGACGCTTGCCGGTAGAACTGAGGTTGCCGCTCTCGCGCCATTGGTCTTCGAGGCGGCAGCAGATGGTGACAAGGAGGCCCGTCGCATCCTTAATGACGCCGCTGTCTCAGATGCGGAGATGGCCGCAACTATTGTGAGTGAGCTTTTCTCAGATGATCCAGAGGTTAGGACATCCTACATAGGGGGCACCTTCAGAGGCGGAAACGGTGCCATTCTTGATCTTCTACGTGCCGGTTTGCTCCCTCAAACTTGTAAGTTGGTGCCTCCGGCATATGGGCCTGACGCAGGAGCGTGTCTGGTATTGAGGGACTCTATTGGGAGAGGGGGCAACGATGCTTGCCATAGGCCTTATGAGCGGCACGAGCCTTGATGGGGTGGATGCTGCGCTGGTCGAGATTTCTGGAGTTGACGAATCGACTGACGTGCGCTTAAGGTCGTTCGATACGCTTCCCATGTCCCAGGAAACGCGGAAGAGAATTGAGCGTGCGTGTGATCCGGAGCAAAGCTCTTCTCGGCTGCTGTGCTCCTTGAACTTTGAGCTTGGCCACCTGTTCTCCCGCGCGGTCGAGAAGGTATGCTCGATTGCTGGTGTTGCCGATTCTGAGCTTGCCTTTGTTGCTAGCCACGGCCAGACGGTGTGGCATGAGCCGTATCCTCCTGAGGGCTGGTGTGCGGGGACGCTCCAGCTAGGGGAGCCTGCGGTCATAGCACGCGAACATGCGGTTTGCGTAGTATCGGTTTTTCGCAAGGCGGACATGGCTGCAGGTGGCCAAGGGGCTCCGTTGGTTCCCTTTTCAGAGCAGATTCTGTATGGGGACCCCGAAAGGAACGTAGTCCTTCTCAACCTGGGCGGCATTGGTAACGTGACGGTGCTTCCGCGTGGCGACGCGTCTGGTATCTTTGCCTTTGACACGGGTCCGGGCAACATGATGATCGATGCGGCATGCGAGCGTCTGTTTGGAGTTCCCTTTGATAGGGACGGGGCGATAGCGGGGCGCGGCAATGTGAATGAAGCGCTTTTCGGTACGCTTATGAGTAACCAATATCTTGCGAAAGAGCCGCCCAAGAGTACGGGACGAGAAGTGTTTGGCGTGGGGGCAGTTGACCGGCTCCTCGCGTCGCATTCTGACCTTGCTCCAGAGGATATCGTCCGAACGCTTACTGAGTTTACCTCCGCAAGCGTTGCGGATGCCTGCATGCGCTATGTGGAGCCACGAGTTTTGGGAAAGATCGACCGTCTCGTAGTTGGTGGTGGTGGAGCGCACAACCCAGTCATCCTTGGTGGAATTGCTCGAAGGCTGCCCCAGACTGAGGTGCTAACCCAGGAGAAGCTTGGCTTCTCGAGTGATGCAAAGGAGGCCGTGGCCTTTGCCATTCTGGGAAACCAGACGCTTCACGGCAGGCCGTCTAATGTTCCCACGGCGACTGGCGCAGCTGGGCCTGCCGTTTTGGGCAACATTACACTTCCGCCACAGGGATGGACTCATTTTCTGCAGGCATGCGTGAAGGAGGCTTAGGTGAGCAAGGGCCGCAACAAGAGCAAGAAGCGAAAGGCTGGCAGCTCTACAAGCGTGAAAATGCACGGCGTAATTACCGAGGATCGCGTTGAGGAGCAGGTTGAGAGGACGGGCACGTATCCTTTCACCTTTGGTAGCTCGGCCATTATCGCCGGGGCCGCTCTTCTGGGGTATCTGATTCTTCCCGCCGCCTTGCTCGGAGTGGGGGCTGAGGCAAGGGTATCGATGCTGGTGCTGGGGCCGCTCCTGATTTCGGGGGCGCTTGCCCTAACCCGCTATTTCCTCGATTCAAAGAGGGGGCCGGTTAGGGGCTTCTGGGTGACCCTCGTCGTGTCGTTTCTGGCGCTCCTTGCAATTACCTATCTCATGGCGTTTCGTGGCATTGCGCTATAGGCGCGTGCAAGGTTGCATTGCGGGCGGGGATGTATTACTTCACTCGCTATGCTGGATGCCAGAACACTGGTTGCGGGCGTACTGCGCTGGAGGCTCCTATGCTCGAGGCGGCTATATTCGATCTTGATGGTTTGATGTTCGACACCGAGTCAATATGGGTCTCGGCATGGGGGCCGGCGTTCAAAGAGCAGGGGCCAGAGCTCAAGCCCGGGCTTGTGAAGCGCTTCTTTGGCATGAGCCAGTCTCGCATCGAGGAACTTGTTGCCCAAGCGTACGGCAACGACCCTCGCGCGATCTCTGCCGTCCATGAGCACATTCGCATTGGCATTGAGGAGATGCTCGCGCACGGTGCTCCCAAGAAGTCGGGTCTTGACGAGCTGCCCGCACTGCTTGCCGACAAGGGCGTTCCCTGCGTGGTTGCGTCTGCGTCTCCCAGGGCCCTTGTGGAGACGCATCTCCGCAAGGGAGGCGTCGAGGGGTTCTTCTCAACCGTTATTGCCGGTGATGACGGCTTGCCCTCAAAACCTGCGCCAGACGTGTTTCTGGAGGCAGCGCGTTGCCTTCACGCCGCTCCGACGAACTCGCTGGTGCTTGAGGACAGCCCCAATGGCATCCGCGCGGCCTCTGCCGGCGGCTTCCTCTCGGTAATGGTTCCAGACATGATTGCCCCCACGTCGGAGACGCGAAGGCTTGCGACGCGCGTCTGCAACTCGTTGCTCGACGTCCGCGACCTCATCGCCAAAGGAGAGCTTGGGTAGGGCTTCTCGGCCTGTTAAGCAGCTTCGTTCTGGGTAGGCTCCTCGGTTCACGGCCAACCTAAGGTGAAGCTCCAAATAACTGGGCTGAAGGTCCAAAACGTCGGTTATTGCAGCCTGGGTGGCAGTCGTTCTTGCCATACGTGGCGCTCTAATGCTCTACCTTGGGAGCATGGTTGTTGACCTTGATATGCTGATACTTGTTCATCGTTTTTTCGAAGAGCTAGGCTAGGTCTGTGCCCTGGCCCCCCACGTGGTTGCGTACATGCGCGCAAACAGATTGCCCGTTAACCACTTGCGGCGCGCCTGTTGCCGCTCACGTAAAGCGAGGGAATAAATCGATTTACCTGTCCAACTACGGGTAGGGGTCATAGTGCGTTTGGGTTCAACAACTGTTTGGAGGAACTCATGTTTGAGATCAAGGGCAAGACAGCGGTTGTTACTGGTGGCACATCGGGCATTGGTCTGGCCACTGCCAAGGCCTTCCTGGAGAAGGGCGCCAAGGTCGTTATCGCCGGCCGTAATGAGGAGCGCGGTGCGAAGGCTCTCGAGGAGCTCAAGGCCGTTTCTCCGGACGTCGTCTTCCATAAGACCGATACGAGCGATCCCGAGCAGGTCAAGGAGCTCATCGACTTTGCCGTCAAGACATACGGCTCGGTCGACATCATGTACAACAACGCTGGCATAGCCAACTTCCTCCCTGTTGACCAGATGAGCGACGAGGACTTCAACAAGCTCATCTCTATCAACCTGACTGGTGTGTTCTACGGCATCAAGTACGCTGCCATTCAGATGGAGAAGCAGGGTCACGGCGGTGCCATTGTGAGCACGTCCTCCATTGAGGGCACCATCGGCGACCCCAATCTGCCTTCCTACAACGCTGCAAAGGGTGGCGTGAACCTGCTTACCCAGTCTGCTGCTCTGGCTCTCGCCAAGTACAATATTCGTGTGAACACCGTGAACCCTGGCTATATCTACACCGGCATGATTAACGAGAAGACGATGGGCGAGGATGGCATGAAGCGCCTCGAGGCGCTGCATCCGCTGGGACGCCTTGGCAAGGCCGAGGAGATCGCCCACGGTGTCGTGTTCCTTGTCGAGAACGAGTTCACTACGGGTACGCACCTTTACATCGATGGTGGCTACACCGCACAGTAGCGTTGGCGCCATAGCGGTTTTTGGCCCTTCGGTGTCTTGCGATGCCGGAGGGCCGCGTCATGAGACAAAGGGACTGTCCCTTTGTCTCACCCACCATCTCGCCATGGTGACCTGCTAAAGTAGTTCGGCTTATGCATGGACGCGCAATCGGGGAGGGGAGCATGGCGAGAACAGGCGAGAGAAGAGGGCTCTTCCTCACGCTGGAGGGCATCGACGGCTGTGGCAAGACCACGCAAGCCGCGCTCCTTGCAGAAGCTCTCGAGTCTGCCGGTTGCGACGTCGTGCGCCTACGCGAGCCAGGCGGAACGGCGATCTCCGAGAAGATCCGCGGTCTGCTTCTCGATCCCGCCAATGCCGAGATGTGTCCCGAGTGCGAGCTGCTTCTCTACGAGGCGAGCCGTGCGCAGCTGGTGCGTCAGGTCATCTCGCCTGCGCTGGAGCGCGGCGCCATCGTGGTGTGCGACCGCTTCTTCGATTCGACCCTCGCCTACCAGGAGGCGGCGCGGGGCCTCTCCTCCAAAGTTGTGAGAGCGGCCAACGGCCTTGGGAGTTGCGGTGTCACGCCTGATTGCACGGTCGTGCTTGACCTCGACCCGGCGCTCGCGCTTGCACGTGCCACGGTGGGTGGCGCGGACCGCCTCGAGGCGGAGGGCATGGCCTTTCAGGCCCGTGTCCGCGGCGGTTATCTTCGCCTTGTTGGCGAGGAGCCCGATCGCGTGCGGTTGGTGGACGCATCTGGCTCGCCGGACGAGGTCTATGCGGCGCTTCTCGGCGCTTTGGCGGACATCCTTCCCACATCGCTTTCTGCGGGGGTGGAGCCTCATGGCTGCGCCTAGGGAGAGCGACGCGTCCACGGGGGCTGCGGCTGTGTTCGACACCCTTGGCGACCAGCCGCGCGTTCGTGACCTTCTCGTCTCGGCCGTGCGCGAGAATCGTCTCTCGCATGCCTACCTCTTTGTGGGGGCACCTGGCTCCGGCATGGAGGAGGCGGCACTCGCGCTTGCGCAGTGCGTTATCTGCCCCAACGATGGCTGCGGAACCTGCGATGACTGCCGCCGCGTGGCGCACCGCACCCACCCCGATGTGCAGTGGCTCACCCCGGGAAGCGTCACCGGCTATCTTGTCGACCAGGTTCGAGACCTCATTGAGGGCGTGAACCGTGCCCCCAGCCGTGCGCGTGCGAAGGTCTATGTGCTCGAGAATGCTGGGCTTCTCCGTGGCACTTCGGCAAACGCGCTGCTCAAGACCATTGAGGAGCCGCCGGCGGGCGTCGTATTTGTCCTTCTCGCCCGCTCGGTGGCCTCCGTGTTGCCCACGATTGTCTCGCGCTGCCAGGTGGTCCCGTTTCGCACCATCGCGCCAAGCGTGGCGCTTGACGAGGTCATGCACCGCTCCGGAGCGAGCGAGTGGGAGTCTCGGGTGGCACTCGCGGTTGCCGGTACGCCCTCGCGTGCCTGTGTGTTTCTGGCGTCCCCGTCACGTCGCGAGGTGCGGCGCCTGGTTGTGCGCATCATGGACGGGCTTGCCCGCGACGACTCGTGGGACGTGCTTTGCTCGGCGCGCGACCTTCTCGCGGCGGTGCGGGTTCCCCTGAAGGACGTGCAGGTTGCCCAGGACGAGGCTGCAAAGGAAGGCGCGGACTTTCTCACCGCATCGGCCCTCAAGCAGGTTGCCGACGCAAACAAGCGCGAGCTTACGGCACGCGAGCGTTCGGGTATCATGGAGGCTCTGGCTGCCGCGGAGTCGCTCCTGCGCGACGTGCTCGTGCGCTGTGAGGGCGTGTCGCAGAAGGTTGTGAACGAGGACGCGGCTGCCGTGATCGATCGTCTTGCTGCGTCGACGGGAACGGCTGGCGCGCTTGCCGCACTCGACGCGGTCTCGTCCGCTGGCAACGACCTCGCGCATAACGTATCACCCCAGCTGGCCCTCGAGGTCATGCTTCTTCGTATCAAGGAGGCACTTACATGCCCACCGTCATTCCGGTGAAGTTCAAATACGCCGCTCGCGACCTGTGGTTTGACGTTGCGGGCACCGAGGCCGCCGAGGCAGATCACGTTATCTGCGCTACCGAGCGCGGCCACGAGATTGGCCTCGCAACCGCCGACGCCCGCGAGATGAGCGCCGCAGATCTCGATCGCGTGACCAACCACGCGCAGCTCAGGCCCGTGCTTCGCGTTGCAAGCGACGAGGACCTTGCCCACGCCGAGGAGCTGGCCGAGCTTGGCGAGAAGGCATTTCCCGTTTTCAGGCGCCTTGTCTCGCAGAGCGGGCTCGACATGAAGCCCGTGGGTGTGGAGTATCTCTTTGATGGCGACAAGGCTGTCTGTTACTTCTCTGCCGAGGAGCGCGTGGACTTTCGCCAGCTTGTGCGCGACCTCTCGCGCGAGCTCCACGAGCGCATCGACATGCGCCAGATTGGCGTGCGCGAGGAGGCCGCCGTGGTGGGCGGCTGGGGCCACTGCGGCCAGGAGTTGTGCTGCACCCGCTTTGGCCTTGCCTTCGAGCCGGTCTCCATCCGCATGGCAAAGGAGCAGGACCTGCCCCTCAACTCCACCAAAATCTCCGGCGCGTGTGGCCGTCTCATGTGCTGCCTGCGCTACGAGTTCGAGGCGTACCGCGACTTCAAGGGCCGTGCGCCCAAGCGCAATGCCGTCATCGAGACGCCGCTGGGCAAGGCCAAGATTGTGGAGTACGACACGCCCAAGGAGGAGATCTGCCTGCGGCTGGAGAACGGCAAGCAGGTCCGCGTGCCTCTGGCGGAGATGACCGCATCCGAGGCTGCCGTCAAAAAGTCCAAAGACCTGGGCTGCGCCTGCCGTCCCGACACGGTTACGCGTGACGTTCTCGAGCGCCTGCAGTCGCCCGATGTGCGCATGGCCCTCGCCGAGCTTGACCGTGCGAACGGTGTGACCCCGCCCGAGGGCTTCGACGATGCGGACCTCTTTGTGCAGCCCAAGCGTCGTCGCAGGCGTGCCGGCGAGAGCGGCGGAGCAGACTCGGGTGCCGAGAAGCGCCAGGCATCCGCTTCTGCCGAAGACGAAGCAGGTGAGGGTGAGCATCAGCCCACGAGGCGTCGTCACCGCAAGGGCCGTACGGCTCGCGTCGAGCTTGCTGCCGAGGAGTTCGAGGTCACGGTGACAAACGACGTGGAGCCCGATGCCGATGCGCCCAAGCCCACGCGTCGTCGCAGGCACCACCGCGTTGCCGGTGCGGCGACTGGCGCCGATGGCGAGCAGGGACAGAGCAGGGGTGCCGAATCCGGTGCCGGTGCCGGTCAGGCGCAGGGAGGTCAGCGTCGTCGCACGCGTCACCCGGGAGACCGTGGCGGTGCTGCCGCGCAGGCGGCAGAGCGGGGTGGTTCTTCTCGTGCCGTCAAGGGTCCGCAGAGCGGTCGCCCCACATCGCAGGGCGGTCGTCCCGCGCCCAAGCATATGGCGCCCGCCGATGGCGCTTCCGACCAGGCTGCTGGCGACGGCGCCGCCCCCAAGAGGCGTCGCCGCCACCGCGGCGGCCGCGGTCGTCGAGGCGGCGGCGGATCTACCGGGGGAACCACCGGCGGCAACGCGCCGGCGCCCGCAGGAGAGTAGACCCGCCGGCGCCGGCCCGCCGGCCCCCACGGGGGTAGGCCAGGCGCAGGCGCGCCAGCATCCGCGGGGGAGTAGGCCTGCCGGTGCTGTTGAGAAGTTTTCGGACGGATAACAGCGTCATTTTCGGCAAAACGTCCAAAACGTTCTCAGATTTACCCGCAGGCCGCACCCGCAGGCTGCGACGGGCCCGCTCCAGGTGGGCTGCTTTGCTTTTTGGCTGTTCAACAACAGGGAGACTCGCATGTACACGCTCTCGACCGAGTACTGGTTCGACTCGGCGCACTTTCTCACCGACTACAACGGCAAGTGCGAGAACCTGCACGGGCACCAGTGGCGCGTGACCGCCTACGTTCGCTCCAACGAGCTGGGCACTTCTGGCACCGAGAAGGACATGGTCGTGGACTTTGCCACACTCAAGCGGATTGTGCGCGAGGAGTGTGATGCCCTCGACCACACCTTCCTCGTCGAGGAGGGCTCGCTTGCGCCCGCGACGCTCGAGGCCTTGGCCTCCGAGGGCTTCAGCCTGACCATTCTGCCCTTCCGAACCACATCGGAGAACCTCGCCCGTTACCTCTTCGAGCGGCTCTCGGCGCGCGGCCTTCCCGTTTGCCGGGTGGACTGCAACGAGACCCCCAACAACCGCGCGTCGTACGAGCCGGATGGGGAGTAGGGCCTGGCGTTTTGTGGCCCGGGGTCTCCTGTTGTCCAGTGGCCTTCTCGCCTAGGGCATTTTCACCAAGGGCTGATACACATTCGTGCACGAATGTGTATCCCCTGCAGGTCGCTACAGATTCGTACGCCGAATGTGTATCGCTTCGCTACACGTTTGAACCCGGATATGTGACAGAAGCGTCATGGCAATACTGCTGGTTGGTTCGTCCAACGTCACAACCTGCGCTACACTCTGAACAAGCGCTGAACTTTGATGGGAGCGAGGTGGCGCATGGCAGAGAACGCCCTTCACGGAGTCAACCTTACCGGCTGGCTTACCCTTGAGCCCTGGGTTACACCGGAGCTTTTCTCGGGCTCGGGTGCCCTCGACGAGCCCTCGCTCATCACGTCGCTGGGAGCCAAGGGCTACCGCGAGGTGGTGCGACGGCATCGTGCCCGCTTCCTCACCAAGGACGACTTCTCTCGCATCGCGTCACGCGGCTTCAATGCTGTGCGGCTTCCCGTCCCGTGGTATGTCTTTGGGGAGGCCGGTCCCAATCCTGGCCACTACCTGGGCTGCATTGACGAGGTTGACCAGGCGCTCGAGTGGGCCGAGGAGATTGACCTCAAGGTGATCTTTGCGCTTGCCGTGAATCCCGGTGTCCCCGGCGACGAGGAGACCTGGAACAACTTCACCGACAACCGTGGCATTCGCGAGAACGCCCTCTGGGTTCTCTCGCAACTAAGCGCCAGGTACGCGTCGCGTATGGGCTTCTACGGCATCGAGGTGGCAGACGACGCCCGCATCCAGACGCGCCGGGGCCTGGGAGTCACCGACGGCATGCCGGGTCACCTGCTGAGAAACTACTACCGTGCTGCCTACGACCGCGTTCGCGATGCGGCGGGTCCAGATCCCGTGGTCATCCTTCCCGACGCGGGCATCCCCACCGACTGGCGCCGCTTCATGGCCCAGCGCCAATACCAGAACGTCTGGCTCGACTGTCATCTGGACAAGCCCTCCGCGATCATGGCCGACATGGGCTATGCGGCCGGTGCCAACACCTTGGGCCTGCGTCGCATCATGGCCGAGATCCACCGCCACATCCGCGAGGACCAGAAGAGCGGACTTCCCGTGATGGTGGGCAAGTGGTCCTCGGCACTCCCCATCGCAGACGCCGCCATGACGCCCGAGGGTCGCGTGGCGCTTGAGCGCATCTACTCGTCCGAGCAGCTCACGGCATACGAGAAGCTTCCTGCCTGGTTCTTCCAGACCTGGAAGACCACGGGCAGGCTTTCCAGCTGGGACGCCCGCGTGGCGCTCTCCTCCTTTGAGCGGGGGCTTATCTGCTGATGGCCGGCATTCTCTCTGTGGTGGGCACGCCCATCGGAAACCTCGAGGACGCATCGGCGCGCGTGAGGCGCACGCTTGGCGAGGCGGACGTTATCCTCTGCGAGGACACCCGCGTAACGGCACGGCTCCTCTCGGCCTTTGACCTGCACGTCCCTCTCGTCCGATGCGACGAGAACGTGATTGCGTCGAGGGTCGCCTCTGCGCTCGAGCGCATCGAGGCGGGGGAGCGCGTGGCGTTTGTCTCCGACGCGGGGATGCCTGGCGTGAGCGATCCCGGCCAGCGCCTGGTGGACGCCGCCCTTGACGCGGGGCTTCCCGTGGAGGTGGTGCCGGGGCCCTCGGCCGTGACCTGCGCCGTGGTCGCCTCCGGCCTTGCGTGCGAGCACTTCTTCTTTGAGGGCTTCCTGCCGCGCCGGCACTCCGCGCAGGTCGCGCGGCTCGGCGAGTTGGCGCTGGTGCCGGGTGCGATTGTCTGCTACGAGTCTCCGCACCGCGTGGCGGCTACGCTTGCGAGTGTGGCCGAGGTCATGCCGGCCCGTCGCGTGGCCCTGGTGCGCGAGCTCACCAAGCTGCACGAGGAGGTCGTGCGCGACGAGGCCGCAGCGCTTGCCGCCGAGATTGCTGCGCGCGGCGAGGTCCGCGGGGAGTGCGTGATTGTTATTGCGCCGCCCACGGCCGAGGAGCTCGAGGAGCGCTGCAGGGGCAATGCCGCCGCTCCGCTCTCGCTCGAGGAGGCCATCCGCGAGGGCCTTGCCGCAGGGGAGCCTAAGTCCGCACTGGCAAAGCGGCTCGCCAAGGAATTCTCGGTTCCCCGTGCCGAGGTCTATGACCAGGTGGTGGCAGCGGCTGCGCCCGCCGAGCCGTAGCCCCTTGCCCCGGCAGCTCCTCGCGCACGCACTACAATCCACATGACAGCACCTTGCATCAAAGTCCACGTTGGGAGGCCCCATGCTCGTAGATGACAAGATCTGGATCGCCCAGGGCGAGAAGCCCTGCTGCCTTCTCCTCAACCAGGCCAACCGTCACGGACTCATCGCGGGCGCGTCCGGCACGGGCAAGACCGTCACGCTCAAGGTCCTTGCGGAGGGCTTCTCGCAGGCAGGCGTGCCCGTCTTCATGGCCGACGTCAAGGGCGACGTCACGGGCATGGCGCAGGCCGGCGAGATGACGGACTTCATCCGCAAGCGCTGCCAGAACACCTTCAACCTCAAGGAGGACGAGGTCAGCTTCCAGGGTGCCCCGGTGCGCATCTGGGACATGCTGGGCGACAGGGGCATCCCCGTGCGCGTGACCGTCTCGGACATGGGCCCCGTCATGCTCGCCCGCATCCTTGGCCTCACGCAGGTCCAGGAGGGCGTCCTCAACATCGTCTTTCGCGTGGCTGACGAGAACGGCCTTCTCCTTATAGACCTCAAGGACCTGCGTGCGATGCTCTCGTATGTCTCCGAGCACGCCAAGGAGTACCAGACCACCTACGGCAACGTCTCGCCGCAGTCGGTCGGCGCCATCCAGCGCGCGCTCATCTCGGTGGAGGACCAGGGCGGAGACATCTTCTTTGGCGAGCCCAACCTTGACCTTGGGGACTGGTTTGCCTGCGCCCCGGACGGCCGCGGGTACGTGAACGTCCTCAATGCGGCCAAGCTCATCCAGACGCCCCAGATCTATGCCATGTTCCTGCTCTGGATGCTCTCCTCGCTCTTCGAGCTTTTGCCCGAGGTGGGTGACCCCGACAAGCCCAGGTTCGTGTTCTTCTTCGACGAGGCGCACCTGCTCTTCGACGACATGCCCAAGGGGCTCGTGGACAAGATCGTCCAGGTGGTGAAGCTCGTGCGCTCGAAGGGCGTGGGAGTCTACTTCATCACGCAGTCGCCGTCGGACATCCCCGACGAGGTGCTGGCGCAGCTCTCCAACCGCGTGCAGCATGGCCTGCGCGCGTACACGCCCGCCGAGCAGAAGGCCGTGCGTGCCGCTGCGGCGAGCTTCCGCGAGAACCCCGCCTTCGACTCGGCGCAGGTGCTCCAGGACCTGGGCACCGGCGAGGCCCTTGTCTCCCTTCTGGACGAGGAGGGCAGGCCATCCGTTGTGGAGCGCGCTCGCGTGCTCTTCCCCCAGTGCCGCATGGCTGCGGCGGACGCGGACGTGATGGACGGCGTCTACGCCGCCCAGGCAGACCTCATGGAGAAGTACGGCACGGCCATAGACCGAGAGAGCGCCTACGAGCAGATCCAGGGCCAGCGTGACGTGGCGGCGGCAAACGCCCAGCTTGCAGCCGAGCGCGCCGCCTTCGAGAAGGAGAGGGCGGAGTTCGAGGCCAAGCGCCAGAAGGAGGCCGAGCGTGCAGCCAAGGAGCAGCAGAAGGCAGAGGAGAAGGCCGCCCGCGAGGCAGAGCGCCAGGCTGCGCGCGCCGAGGCGGCCGCCCAGAAGCAGGCCGAGCGCGAGGCCCGGGAGCGCGAGAAGGCCCAGCAGGAGGTCGCCAAGCAGGTGGGAAGGGTTGCTACCTCGATGATCGGCTCCTTCGGGCGCGAGGTCACGCGGCAGCTTGCGCGCGGCCTCATGGGGAGCCTCAGACGCTAGGGTGTCGTTGCCGCCAGGCGTCGCGTGGGCCCTTCGTGAGCCCCTCGCGGCGTCCTTCTCGTACGCTGTATAATCTCCTACCGCATGCGCTCCGCGCTGCTCCGCACGATCCGTCATTAGGAGACCCAACCCATGGCAAAGCCGAGCTTCTTCATCACCACGCCCATCTACTACGTCAACGCCAAGCCGCACCTGGGCACAGCCTACTCGACCATCCTCTGCGACGTCGAGGCGCGTTACCGTCGCGCGACGGGCTATGACGTCAAGTTCCTCACGGGCATGGACGAGCACGGCGAGAAGGTCGCGGAGGCCGCAGCCGCCCATGGCATGACCCCGCAGGAGTGGTGCGACTCCCAGGCCCCGTTCTTCAAGGACCTCTGGCGCCAGCTCGAGATCTCGAACGACGACTTCATTCGCACCACCGAACAGCGCCAGCACGACGCCGTGCAGTACCTGTGGGAGCGCATGAAGGAATCCGGCTACCTCTACAAGGGCTCCTATGACGGCTGGTACTGCGTGCCCGAGGAGACCTACTTCACCGAGACCCAGGTCACCAAGTCTGACGAGAAGAACCACACCGAGGGCCAGCACCTCTGCCCCGATTGCCACCGTCCACTCGAGCGCGTGCAGGAAGAGTCCTACTTCTTCAAGCTCTCCGCGTTCCAGGATCGCCTCCTCAAGCTCTACGACGAGCACCCGGACTTTGTCCAGCCCGACTTCCGCATGAACGAGGTTCGCAGCTTTGTTGAGGGTGGCCTCCAGGACCTCTCGGTCTCGCGCACGAGCTTCGATTGGGGCATTCCCGTACCCTTTGACGAGAAGCACGTTACCTACGTGTGGTTTGACGCCCTTCTCAACTACATGACCGCCGTGGGCTACGGCATGGACACGCCCGAGGCCAAGGCCGAGCTGGCGTATCGCTGGCCCGCGCAGTACCACGTGGTGGGCAAGGACATCATCCGCTTCCACTGCGTAATCTGGCCGGCCATGCTCATGGCCATCGGCGAGGCGCTGCCCGAGCACGTCTTTGCCCACGGCTTCCTCATGGTGCGCAACGAGGAGACGGGTCAGGGCGAGAAGATGTCCAAGAGTCGCGGCAACGCCATCGCACCGCAGGACGTGGTGGACCTTCTTGGCGTCGAGGGCTATCGCTACTACTTCATGACCGACGTCGTGCCCGGGGAGGACGGTGCCATCAGCTTCTCTCGCATGGAGCAGGTCTACAACGCCGACCTTGCCAACAGCTGGGGCAACCTGGTCTCGCGCGCCCTCAACATGAGCGCGAAGTACTTTGACGGCAAGACGCCCGAGCTGGCCGACGGTTGGGCGGACGAGCAGACCCCCCTGCGCGAGATTGCCCAGGGCATCGAGGGTCGCTACGCCAAGCATATGGACAAGATCGAGTACGTCCAGGCCAAGGACGTGGTGATGGAGCTTGTGCACGCCGCCAACCACTACGTGGAGGACTCGGCGCCTTGGGCGGTTGCCAAGGACCCGGCGCGCGCCGGCGAGCTTGCCCAGATCATCGCGAACCTGCTTGAATCCATCCGCATCTGCGCGCACCTGCTGGCACCCTTCATGCCCGAGACCTCTGCTGAGGTGCTTCGACGCATGGGCGCCGGTGATGAGGTTGGGACCGATGACCTTGCGTCCGTGTGCGAGTGGGGCCGCCTTGCCGGCGGCGTCGAGGTGACGAAGGGCGACGCGCTCTTCCCGCGCCTTGCCAAGAAGTAGGCGTCATGCACTCCTGGCTTGCCAACCAGTCCGCAACGCGAGACGTGCTCGACGAGTTTGGACTTTCGACCAAGCACCAGCTCGGGCAGAACTTCCTTGTCGACGACTCCGTAATCGGTCGGATTCTGGAGCTGGCGGAGCTTGACCTCACAGACGTGGTGCTCGAGGTGGGACCGGGCATTGGCACGCTTACGGTTGCCATGCTGCCGCGCTGTGCCTCCGTGTGCGCCGTGGAGGCCGACCGCCAGCTCGAGCCCGTGCTCGCAGAGACCTGCGCGCAGGATTCGGAGCGGCTGCGCCTCGTGATGGGGGACGCCCTGCGTGTGATTCCCGGCGGGCTGCCCCTCGAGCCGGGCAAGTTCGTCTCGAACCTGCCCTACCAGGTGGCGGCGACCCTCATCCTCAAGGTGTTTTCCGAGGTCCCCGCCGTGCAGCGTGCGGTAGTGATGGTCCAGGCCGAGGTCGCAGACCGCATCTGTGCCGCTCCCGGCTCCAAGGTCTACGGCGCCTACACCGCCAAGCTGGCGCTTCTCGGCCGTGTGACCGGTCGTTTTGAGGTGGGGCCGGGCTCGTTCAACCCTCCGCCGCACGTGAACTCCGCCGTGGTACGCATCGACCGTGCGCCGCTTGCGGGCGTACCGTCCTCGACGCCGGCGGTGATCGATGCCGCGTTCGCGCAGCGTCGGAAGACCATCCGGAACTCCATGGCCGCAAGCGGGTACGAGAAGGACGTGCTGGACGCGGCGTTCGCCGCGTGCGAGATTGCGCCCGGCGTTCGTGCTGAGACCCTCTCGCCCGAGGACTTCGTGCGGCTGGCGGTGGCGCTGGACGGCAACGGCGGACCGCGCGCCGCGGCGGGGGAGGCCGGCGCCGATGCCTAGCGCACTTCTCGGCCTTGATGCCCTCACGCTTGAAGACGGGCACCTCTTCCACGACCGCAAGGGCCGTCCGCGCGAGCTGCCTGCGGCGAGCGCGCCTTTGGCAGACAGCCATGGTCACCTCACGAGCTTCACCCGGCACGACCCCTCGATTGCCATCTGCCGTGCGGCGCTGGCGGGGGTGCGACTGTTGGTTGTGCCGGTTGACCCCGTGGACGAGGTACCGCGTCTCTTTCCCACGGCCTCGGCGTATCTCGCGTGGATCGACGAGCAGGTAGAGCATGCCGCCGCACGCCTGGAGGAGTGCGCGCAGCATGGGCTTGTGCCGCCCGTTCCCGCAGGGTATCCGGATGTGCCGCCGCTCGTCGAGCGCGTTCGCATCGTGGCCGGCGCGCATCCGTATGGTGCGGCGAGGCTGGACAAGGTCGCGCTTGCCTGCCTGGACGAGCTTCTCGCCAGTCCGCGTTGTGTGGGCGTGGGCGAGATTGGGCTGGACTTTGGGCCGTACAACGAGCTTCCGGCAGACGTGCAGGAGGCGGCGTTTAGGCGCCAGCTAGCCGTTGCTCGCGAGCACGGGTTGCCCGTCGAGCTGCACATCCGAGACGATCAGGCGCCTGAGAACCACGCGGCGCACGAGCTTGCCGCCCGGGTGCTTGCCGAGGAGGGCGTGCCCGCCGCCGGCTGTGACCTGCACTGCTTCACGGACGGCCCCGAGGTCATGGCTCCCTTTGTTGAGCTTGGCTGTCACATCGCCTTTGGCGGTGCGTCCACGTTCAAGCGCTCCGATGACATTCGCGATGCCGCCGCTGCCTGCCCCGCGGAGCTCCTCCTCTCCGAGACCGACTGTCCCTACATGGCTCCCGTGCCGCTTCGCGGCGAGGAGTGCGAGCCTGCCATGGTGGCCTTCTCGGCCGCCTGCGTCGCCGAGGCGCGCGAGGATGCCGGTGTGGCGACGAGGGACGAGACGTACGCCGCGCTCTGGCGGAATGCCTGCGCGCTTCTCGGCTAGGGCGACGTCCGGTTCGATCACTCCGCATGGCGCTGTCTGTTTCGGCTGCAACCCGTCTTCCGTGGGAAAACTGCGGGTTAATTGCACCTCTCGGCAGGGGCGCAAGCTGTCTACCTGCGGCTCTTCTCGGGGACGCTTCTGACCAACTGCAATTAACCCGCAGTTTTCCAGATGGTCGGCCCAGGGTCGCGGCCAGCGGCCCGCGACGGCGGCCCGCGACGGCGGACCGCGGCCGCGGCGTCGCGTGCTACCATCGAATCCAACCGATGCGACCCCCGTTCGCGCAAGCGATGGGGGTCGCATGTCGCTTGAAGCCCGTAGCGCTCTGGACCGTCTCTCCGCTGGCGCGTCGTTTCTAGCCTCCGGTGCCGCCGAGCTTCTGTGGCCAACGCGTTGCGTCTCCTGCGAGATGCCCGGCGAGCTGGTCTGCGAGGAGTGCCGAGAATCGCTTCCCTGGATTGCCCAGCGCTGGGCGTGTCCCGACTGTGGGGCCCCGTTTGGGTTTCTCACCTGCACCGAGTGCTCACACGACTGGGAGACGCGCGCGACCATCTGCGCGCTTGGGTTTTCCGGCACGCCCGCCCGCATGGTCTCGTGCCTGAAGGATGCCCACGAGCTGCGCCTGGCTCCTGTAATCGCGGCAGCTATGGCAACGGCTCTCGACGAGGCCTCCGCCTGGTCGGCGCACGACGGCTGCGCACGCTTCGACTCGCAGGCCATCGACGCCGCATGCTTTGTGCCCGCGACCTCGGCGGCGTTTGCTCGGCGAGGCTTTGACCACATGGAACTCGTCTCCCGCGCGCTCTGTCGCGAGATGGGCATCGAGCTCGCCGACGTCCTCGTGCGTCCACACTCGCGTGACCAGCGCACTCTGGGGCGAGAAGAACGCGCGGCTAACCTTGCGGGCACCATCTCGGTTCGCGACGACGTCTCGGGCCTTGACCTGCTCTTGCTCGACGACGTGGTAACCACGGGCGCATCGGTGCGCGAGGCCACGAGGGCGCTTCTCGCGCGCGGCGCCTCGTCGGTCACGGCGTGCGCGCTTGCTCGCGTGTGGTGAGCGACGCAATGCAACCCCCGGCGCAGGCGGGTTGGTGCAAAACCGGGCTCAGATGGGCGAGCGGAGCTCCCTCGCGTTTCTTGTATGCGCCAATTACGTGCAAAAGTGAGGTTGTGTGTAAGTCGGTCGAGCCTCCAAGGCTAGCCACCAGGAATGTGATGGCCAACAGACTGCTCAGCGGAGCCTGTCAACAGGCAAAATGTCCTTGGGCACCCCTCTTGCTTGGCCGCGAGGGCGACGAAGGGCGCCTCATCTCCATGTCAGAATCCACACAACCTCACTTTTGCACGTAATTTGGGCCCACTCACTTGCGCGAGAGGGGTCTGAAACCGTCTTATCTGGCTGCTCTGACAGCGCTTTTGCCCCGCGAGGTACCCCATGGTGACTGGCGACCGCCTGCTGCCTGCTATAATCTCCTGCGTTCCACCCAGGTCTGTGGTTGCGGGCGTATGCGTGCGCCCTAGTTCATGGCAGACGAGGCCAAAAGGATCCACGTAAGCCGTGGGGTGCGCCCTGCGGCGAGCACGGCTCGTCCTAGAGGTAAGTCGCACCGCCCGTTAGACAAGAGGCATACGGCCTCGCGGGCGAGAGGGTCGTGAGTGAGGGGCCGTGTAGCCCCAAAGCGGAGACCCCGGTGCGCGAGTGTGGGGTCGAATACCAGGTCAGCTGGGTGGAACGCTATGCTCTCTCCGGCTCCGACTCCGGCTCCGGCTCCGGCACAGCTTCTCAACCTCCGCATCCGTCCCAGCCTGCGTCCACTGTCCATATCAGTGCGCCCACCGCCTCAGCGCGTAACGCGAGGCAGCTTTGGGTACCAACCAAATACGGCCAGACTCGCGTCGGTGCTTGCGCGGGGATGGCAGGGCAATCGATTGGAGGCACGCATGGTTGACATCAAGATCTCGGGCCGCAAGGTCACCGTTTCTGACGCGCTGCGTGACCGCGTCAACGAGAAAATAGGGGATGCTCTTAAGGTATTCGACATCTCGCCCATGAGCTGCGACGTCGTGCTTCGCGTCGACAAGAACCCTTCGAACCCGGATCGCAAGACCTGTGAGGTCACGGTCTTCGTGCGCAAGAACGTGGTGCGCGTGGTCGCCAGCGCTGACGACATGTACGCCGCCATCGACGAGGCGTCCGACAAGGTCACCCGCCAGCTGCGCAAGTACAAGACACGCGTCATCGACCGTCGCCAGCGCTCCCAGATGCCACCGGCGCCCGTTCCCAGCGCGGACGAGCTCGCAAACCTCATCACGCCCGCACCGGAGGAGGAAGACGACCAACTCGTGCGCGAGAAGTACGTCGAGCTCACGCCCATGAGCGAGGAGGAGGCCCTTGTCCAGACCGACCTTCTCGGCCATGATTTCTATGTGTTCACAAACGCCACCACCGGCCTGGTCAACGTCATTTACCATAGGAAAAATGGCGGGTACGGCATCATCAAGCCCAAGGTCGAGGAAAATCCAGACGCGTAAGCGGGAAAGACTGAGCGAATGGCAGAAGAGAAGGACCAGAAGACCATAAGCGCCCAGGAGGAAGCTCCCCAATCGTCACAGGCACCGGCCGACGTCGCAGGCGTTGGCCGGCGCTACCATCAGAGGCGCAACGTCACCATCATCGTCGACTCAACGTCCGACTACGCCCCGGGCGTGGCCGAGCAGCTCGGTGTCGAGGTCATACCCTTCACCTACGTGGACTCCGATGGCGTGGAGCACGTGGATGACATGTGGAAGACCCAAGATCCGCACGAGTTCTACGAGAACATGCGCAAGCATCCAGAGACCCACTACACCACCAGCGCGGTGACGCCCGGCCGCTACCTCGACGTCTTCGAGAAGGCGGCCGAGGAGGGCCTGCCCATCATCTACATGGGGCTCTCCGAGGGCCTCTCGTCCTCCATCAACGCCGCCCGCCAGGCGGCGGAGATGCTTTGCGAGAAGCGCCCCGGAACCGAGATCTACGTCCTGGACAACCGCTGCGACTCCGCTGCCGGCGAGCTTCTTGCCATCGAGGTCGTGCGCCAGGCGTCCAACGGCCTCTCGGCGCGCGAGCTCTACGACTGGGCGTCCGACGCGCGCTACTTCATCCACGGCTACTTCACGCTCGACAGCTTTGACGCGCTTGCCGCAGGCGGTCGTATCCCGCCCGCAGCCGCAAACGTGGGCGGCAAGCTCGACATAAAGCCCGAGCTCTCCTATGACCTCAACGGCGCCCTCACGCTGCGCGGCATGTGCCGCGGCCGCAAGAAGGCGCTGCGGGCCATCATCCAGGACTTCCGCGACAACTACGCCCACGATTCGTCACTCCCGCTTGCCATCGTCTCGACCGACGCCGAGAAGGACGCGGACTGGCTCGAGCACGAGATCCGCAAGGAGAAGGGCTGCGAGGACGTCACCGTCATTCGCTCCTCGGTCTCGCCCATCCTGGGGACCCACGTGGGACCGGGCATGGTGGCCCTCGTCTTCTGGGGCACCGACCGCCGCGAGAAGCTCTCGCTCACCGACCGCATCGCCAAGCGCGTGCGAGGCCGCGCAAGCAACGGCGGTGCCCAAGACGCGCCCAGCAACCCGGGCGCACAAGCCTAGCCTCGGCACAGAACCGGGCCGCCTCGGAGCGAGACGCTTTGGGGCGGCCTCCCTCACATGAAAGGACCTATCACATGCCCACAACCCACAGGACCAAGGTCGCCTTCATCGGCACCGGCATCATGGGTGCCCCTATCGCAGGCCACATCCTGGACGCCGGCTACGACCTCACGGTAAACAACCGCACCAAGTCGAAGGCCGAGGGGCTTCTCGCCAAGGGCGCGCACTGGGCCGACACCCCCGCCCAGGCTGCAGCCAACGCGGACGTCATTTTCACCATGCTCGGCTATCCCGCAGACGTCGAGGACGTCTATCTTTCAACGGACGGCCTGGTGCGCGCCGCAAAGAAGGGCGCCTACTTGGTTGACCTCACGACCTCCTCGGCGCAGCTCGCCAAGGACATCCACGACGCCTGCGAGGTCGAGGACAAGCACGCCTTCGACTGCCCCGTAACCGGGGGTGACACCGGTGCCAAGGCTGGTACGCTCACGCTCATTGTGGGCGCCAAGGAGAGCTACGCCGCGCCCGTGCTGCCCATCCTCCAGACCTTCTCGGACAAGATTTACTACATGGGCGGCGCTGGCAAGGGCCAGACGGCCAAGCTCTGCAACCAGGTCTCGCTTGCCGCGTGCATGGTGGGCTACGCGGACGCCATGGCCCTCGCCGAGCAGGGCGGCCTCGACGTTGCCCAGACGCTCGACATGGTGAGCCACGGCATGGGCGGCTCGGTTGCCATGGATCGTCTGGCGCCCAAGTCGCTCGATGGCGACTACAAGCCCGGCTTCCTCGTGGAGCACCTGCGCAAGGACCTGGGGCTTGCGCTCGCGCAGGCCGAGGACACAGACATCACCCTTCCCGGCGCCGAGACGGCCTACACCCTCTATGACATGCTGTACCAGATTGGTGGCGCGCGTCTTGGCACCCAGGCGATAAGCCTTCTCTACCAGGACGAGGTCACCTGCACGGCTGCCGGCCTCGACTGGTCCAAGCTCGACGTGGAGGACCTCGCCGACGAGGGCGAGAAGGACGGCCACTGCTGCGGCGGCCACGGCGGCGACGGCTGCTGCGGCGGCCACGGGGAGGGCCACGGTGACGGCTGCTGCGGCGGCCACGGCCACGAGGACGGCCACTGCTGCCACCACCATGGGGACGGGGAGTAGCCCCGCATGGACGAGAACAGCCTTGGCACAGGCAGCTTCGCTGTTGCCATCTTCGTGATCATGCTTTTTGCCTTTGGCCTTGTCATTGGCGAGCACGTGGGCGAGGAGATGGGCAAGAAGTGCGTCGAGAAGCGCGACTTCCACATCGCCAACCTCAAGATCATCTTGGTGGGCGTCGCAGTCTCTGCCATGGTGTGGGCTGTCCAGCTGCTCACGCTCGCTGGCCTGGTCCTTGGGCTCATGGCTGGCGCACTTGCCGGGGCAAAGATCGGCTTTGGCGAGTCCGTCGGTCCCTGGAAGTTCGCCGACAAGTACTTCAACGTGAACAAGGACCAGACCAATCGCACCGAGGCCGAGAAGGCCCGCAGACGTGCCGTTCGCAAGGCGCGCAAGGAGGGCAAGCCCGAGCCGGAACTCATGAGCGTCCAGGCAGAAACCCCAAACGCCGAGACCGGCGCCAACGTCGAGAAGGGAACCAGGCACTAGATGGCAACCACCGACATGCCGCAGAGCTCCATTGCGGTGTTCATAGACTACGAGAACCTTGCGCTGGGCACCGGAAAGCGCAAGCGGAACGGCCACCAGGAGCCGGGCCCCGCGCCCGACGTCAAGCTCATCCTGGAGCGCCTGGTCGACAAGGGCCGCATCACGGCCAAGCGCGCCTACTGCGACTGGCAGCGCTTCGACACTGCCGTCACGCCCCTGCACGAGCTGGGCATCGAGCTCATCGAGATACCGGACCGCGCCTACACCGGCAAGAACTCGGCCGACATCCGCCTTGCCGTGGACGCCGTCGAGATGTGTCTCACCAAGGACCACATCGACACCTTTGCGATTCTCTCCGGTGACTCGGACTTCTCGCCGCTTGTCTCCAAGCTCAAGGAGTTTGGTAAGACGGTCATTGGCGTGGGCATGAAGGAGTCAACCAGTTCGCTTCTGGCCGAGGTCTGCGACGAGTTCATCTTCTACGAGGACCTCACCCGCTCGGCGGGCATCCCGGACTTCTCGCAGAAGGTTCCCAAGGAGAAGCAGCCCTGCTACCAGCTGCTCTTCGAGACCATCGACGCTCTGCAGCGCGAGAGCGACTCGTTCATCCTGGCAAGTCGCCTGAAGGACACCATGCGCCGCAAGCGTCCGCAGTTCTCGGAGGGCTCGTTTGGGTACCGTTCCTTCACGGCGCTCATCCGCGAGGCAGCGAAGCTTGGCTTTATCGACATCCACCAGGACCCCAAGAGTGGAACCGTCGTGGTAGACGGCTTCCACGAGTAGCGCGGGGCTAAGAGAGGAGACTTGGCAATGGCAGAGGAGAACAACAAGACTATGAGCGCGGCGGGCGTCGCGACCCTGATTGACGGCCTTTCGGCATCGAGCCGTAGGCACCGTCAGGAGGTGTCACAGGACATCGCGGCCGTGGCGGCAAAGGACCCGTCCCTGCTCGCCGGCCACGTCGACGCGCTGGTCGACGCGCTTGACCGTCCAGAGGCCCAGACGCGCTGGGAGGTGCTCGACGCCCTCTCGACCATGACCGATGCATACGCAGACCAGGTGAGCAAGGCGTTTGACGGTGCCGAGGCGTCGCTCTTCGACGATGACTCCGCCACGGTTCGTCTGGCGGCGTTTCTCTTCCTCTGCCGCCTGGGGGCAACCTCGCCCGCGCGTTCGGACGAGGTGTGGCCGCTGCTGGACGAGGCCATCCAGTGCTTCCACGGTGACGCCGAATACCGCGACATGCTCGAGGGGCTTCTCGCCTTTGCCGGCGGCGACATCTCCAAGAAGACGGCTAAGGAGCTGGTCTCGCGCGTGAAGTTCGACGCCGAGAGCGGCAACGGCTACATCAAGCAGTTCTCGGGAGACATCGTCGCGGTTGCGAAGGGCAAGGCAAAGTAGGACTTCTCGCCAGGGCGCTCCGCAGGGGCGCCTTTCCGCATGTGTGCGCTGCACGCTTTCAGGATGACTACGCGCATGTGCGGACACGGGGGAGTATGGCCTGGCATGACGGGCGGCGGGTGCCGCTGCGGTAAAATGCGCAACGTATGTATCCGTCGAGCACCACATGCAAATCCATGACGCGGGGCTTCCGCGCCGATTCGAGAGGTGAGCACATGGCAGACAGCACCATCGAGAAGAACCACACCAAGGGGGAGGCGCCCAAGGCACCTAAGGCCCCCAAGGGAGCGAAGAAGAAGGGGCTCGGAACCCCCGTCTGGATTGCCATTTGCGTGGTTGCCCTGGTCGCAGGCATCCTCTGTGGTCACTTCCTTCTCTCCAACGGGACCGCGTCAGCCTCCGGCAAGACCACCATCAGCGATTCCGAGTTGGACAACGCCATTGCCACCTACACCTACAACGGCTCCAGCCACGACATCACCGCGCGCGAGGTCATCGAGCAGAACGGTTCGCTCGACAACCAGGCCAACGATGACGGCACCTACAACGTTCCCTCCGCAGATGACATCCTGAGCTACGCGCGCAACGAGGTTGTGCTCGAGGACGCAAACGCCCAGGGCATCACCGTGACCGATGACGACGTGAGCAGCTACGCGCAGAGCACGCTGGGCACCGATGACTTCGCGACCATCGGCTCCAACTACGGCCTCGACGAGGACGCTACCAAGTCGCTTCTCCACGACGCTGCGGTTATCAAGAAGCTCCGCGACTCCGTGATCACCACCACGGTTCCCGACCAGCCCACTGCCCCCACCGCTCCCTCCGACGGCAACGAGGACACCACGTCGGCCGATTACGCGCAGTACATCATCGGCCTTGCCGGCGACGAGTGGGATTCTGCGAACAACACCTGGGCCAGCACCGATGGCGCGTACTACTCGGCGCTCTCGACCTACTCCATCTCCAACGACTCCGCGAGCTACGCTGCCGCCGAGCAGGCCTACTACGTGGCGTACTCCAACTACTCCACCGCCGCCTCGCAGGCATCGAGCGAGTGGACGGCCTACGTCAACACGCTGCTCTCCAAGACCTCCATCCAGATCAGCTCGCTGACGGTCTAGGGGTTACGCCAAGCGCGTCCTTATGGGGACGGGGCATTGCGCCCCGTCCCCTTTTTGATGACAATTTTGATGTGTCGAGAAGAATGCGCCGCCGTTCTTGCCGCTTGTGCGGGTGACGGCCGGGACGCGAGAGGGGAGTGCCAGTGCGTGCGATAGTGAGTGCCTGCCTTCTGGGGAGGCCGGTGCGCTTCGACGGGGGCGCCAAGCCGTGCCGGGCGGTTATCGACCTTGCCAAAAAGCTTGACGTGACGCCGGTATGCCCCGAGACTGCCGCACGTCTGCCCGTGCCCCGACCGCCTGCGGAGCAGCGCGAGGGACGCGTGTGGCTGCGCGACGGTACCGACGTGACCGAGGACTTCCGACGCGGAAGCGAGAAGATGCTCGCCGTTGCGCGCCGCGCGGGGGCACCGCTTGCCGTCCTCAAGGCAAAAAGCCCGTCATGCGGCGTCCACGTCATCTACGATGGTACCTATACCGGAAACGTGACCGAGGGGGAGGGCGTCTATGCCCGACTCCTCGAGGAGGAGGGGATCTGCGTGGTTAGCGAAGAGACGGTCGAGTCCTGCAAGCCCTCTGTGGAGCATCCTGTTGCCATTGTGCTGGGGACGGGCCTGGGGCATCTGGCCAAGCTCGTCAAGCCCGTGCGCCGCATCGACTACCACGACATCGAGGGCTTCCCGGAGTCCGCACGTCCCGTGAGGGGGCACGATTTCGAGGCCACAGTTGGCACCATCGACGACGTGCCCGTGGTTGTTTATCCCGGCCGCATCCACCTCTACCAGGGCTACTCCGCCTCCGAGGTCACCTCGCTCGTGCGCCACGCGTTTCGCCTGGGGTGCCGCGACATCATCTTTGCATGCGCGACGGGGGCGGTTGAGGGCAACGCCAAGGTGGGCCTTGGCATTCTCACGGACCAGATCAACTTTACGGGGAGAAACCCGCTTGCCGAGTGGGATGAGCTGCGCGACGTCGACACGCCGTTCGTCGACATGAGCGCGGCCTTCTCGCCCTACCTGCGTACGATTGCCCAGGGCGTGGCCGATGATGCCGGCATTGGGCTGCAGCAGGGCGTCTATGCAGGGATGCTGGGACCTTCGTTCGAGACACCTGCCGAGGTGGCGGCCCTGCGTGCGCTTGGCGTCTCCTTTGCGGGCATGTCCACGGTGAACGAGGTCATCATGGCCCGCGCGCTCGACATGAACGTGCTGGGGCTTACGCTGGCGACCAACATGGCCGGCTCTGCTGATACAGATCACGGCTCCGTGCTGGCGTGCGCTGAGCGCTACTCCGAGGACTTCGAGCGACTGGTCCGCGGCGTGCTAAGGATGCTGTAGGGCGCAAGTTGGCGTTGGCGCAGCTACAGTGCCTTGTCGCGCAGGACCTCCCCGAGGAAGTCCTTGTCAAAGGGGATCGCGTCGGGGAGGTCGAGGGCCGTGTCTGAGGCAAAGACGATGTAGTTTTCGCCGACGTTTTGGTGGTCAACCACAAGCGTGATTGCCACGTTCGCGAAGGTTGCCATAAGGCCGGCGGTGACGGTCCTGAGAAAGCCGTTGCCAGGGTCGCTCTCGTCTGGAACCACGTTGGCGAGAAGGATGCCGTGTGGGGAGAGCGCCTGGTGAGCCGCGTGGAACGCCTCGAGGGTGGCGAGGGTGCGCACCGGGGCATTGCGGACAAATGCGTCGAGGACGATGGCGTCGTACGAGGAGGGTGTGGCGTCATCGAGCACCCGGCGGCCGTCCGCGCAGATCACGTTGAGCTGGCCACCACCGTGTTGTTGCAGCTCGCAGGCCTCATCGAGGTAGAACCAGCGTCGCGCGATATCGATGACGGCTGGGTCGATCTCGACCACGTCGGTCACGACGCCGGGGTGCTTCTCGGCAACGAGCTTTGGAAACGCGAAGCCGCCACCGCCGATGGCGAGGAGCCGTTGTACGTGGGGAACCAGGTCAAAGACGCGGCCAAACGCGCGATGGTACGCAAAGGGCGGCTCCATGCGACGGGGACCAAGGAGTGTTGCGGACTGCCAAACGCCGCCCGTGCTGAGGATTCGCTGCCAGACGCCGTGGGCGTGCGTCGTGCGGATGAGGGCCAGGCCGGACTGCGTGCTCACCACGTGAGGGAGGAGCTCGGCGGGGGAGGGAAAGTAGCTGCGTGAGTTGTCTGCCATGGTTTCCCTCCCGTTGTCGCGGCCTGCGTAGGCTCACCATCATAGCGATGCCGGGCAGTGTCAGCCGGGCGTGATGGCGCTGTGGGACTTTTTGTCGCCGGATTCGTCGCCTTTGAATTCGCCTAAGACGGTAATTTATCTTCCGAGAGTAGGGGTTCTGCCCAAAATTTGCGGTTGACGGCCTTTTTCGGGGATTCCGCTTAGTATCACCTCGCGGGTGCCATTTCGCTACCTGCGGCTCCGCAAAAAGTTAGAGTTTGCGTACTCGGCGATTCGACCAAAATGGGCCGTCAACCGCAATTTTTGAGCACGGCTCCGGCCACACGACCAGGCAATCCAGCTATTTGACATTGTCGGAGGCTCATCCACGTCAATAGCGCCCGCAAAGGGGATTGTCAAAAGGACTCGTGGAGAAATCCGCCTTGACGCTTGCAAAGCCGGGCGCGTCCCCGTATAGTAGTTGGGCGCTCAAGCGCAGGCCAGCATAGCTCAGTTGGTAGAGCACCGCTCTCGTAAAGCGGGGGTCATCAGTTCGAGTCTGATTGCTGGCTCCAGTGTTTTCGCAGGTCGGATGGGGTATTCCCCGTCCGACCTATTTCATTATTTATGTCCCATTTTGCCCGGAGGGGTGAAATAGGGGTAATGTTTCACCTTGTGAGGCATGGAAAGCGCCTTGGATGCCAATCTCAAGCGTGACGCGCCCAGATGATCCACTTTTCGATTGGCGCGCTGCAATGTTGTAAACACAACATCGCTTAGGGCTTCTCCGTTGCATCCTTTCGATAGCCGCCAGACGAGAGGAGCGTGCTCATGAACGAAATCGCAGGACACGCATTTGATATAGCCGCAGATAACCCACCCGTTCCGGGCTGCACGGTTTCGCATCCGGTCTGGGAAGCCGGCGGAAATGGCCTGTCGTACTTTAGCCTTGGCGCTGGAACGGACATCAGTGCCGAGCTCTACGGCTACCACAGGCTCGAGTTTGTTGTTGCCGGCGAGGCGCAGGTTACGGGTGCTGCCCCTGCCGTTGCCGGCGCGGGCCAAGCCGTGGTTACGCCCACGAATGTCCCCGTGGGCGTGCGCGCCGAGAAGGACACCGTCTACGTTGAGCTTTCGCTTGAGAAGGGAACTGCCATGAACAGCGTCATTAAGCCAGGCGAGGCGTTCACCCTGAAGGATCTCATCCCTTACCAGGATGGGCGCATCGTGAACATGGATCTGGCGCACAACGACAGCATGAAGTTCGTGCTCATGAGCTTCGATGCAGGCACCGGCCTTTCCGAGCACGCCGCCCCTGGCGACGCCCTTGTGTTTGCGCTGGACGGTGAAGCGACCATCACCTACGAGGGCGTCGAGAACCTCGTCCGCGCCGGCCAGACTTTCAAGTTCGATGCCGGTGGCCGCCATGCCGTGCGTGCCGACAAGCGCTTCAAGATGGCGCTGTTAGTGACGCTGGCGTAGGAGGGACGTTCGGCGCGCAGTGCCGGAGATTCAAGTAGCACCTTGTCGAGAAGGAGCCGGGCGCAGTTGCCGTCCGGCTCCGTTACTATGGAGGTAACGTTACCATGCCCAGGGGGGTGTTGCGTTGTTAGCCGGTGGCTTCTCGGCCAATAGCATTCGTCTTGCTGCGTGCGTCCCTACGGATGTGCAAGCTCTTCTGCCGCGCGCGGTCGAAGCGCTGCGTAGTCACGGTATCTCGCGTGCGGTGCTGTTTGGTTCCCAGGTGAACGGGCGCGCGGAAGCCCATAGTGACATAGACCTAGCCATTTGGCCGGCTGCTGGCTCGAGTGCCCATGACTACTTCGAGCTTGTGGACGAGCTTGATGCGCTCGACACCCTAAGGCAGTGGGACCTGGTAGACATGACTCGCTGCTCCGAGGAGAGCACCATCGCAAAGGAGGTTGCCGAGCATGGCGTTGAGCTATTCGCGTAGGCTTGATCAGCTTCATCGACTCAATGTAGAGCTGGCAGAGGCACCCAGCAAGCCGGTCTTTTCTGACGGCTACGTTCTGAGCGGACTCCTCTCCAAGTTCAAGATTTGCTTTGACATCAGCTGGAAGCTGATGAAGGACGTTCTTATTGGCGAACTCGGCATCGTTGATTTCCCCAAAGGCAGCCCGCGCGAGGTGATTGCCATCTCTGCCTATAACGGGCTCATTGCTGATGACGAGACTTGGCTCGAGATGCTTAAACTCCGAAACGAGCTCTCTCACATCTATGATGGCGATGCTGCCGAGCAGGCAGCCCATGCAGTTATCAATTGCTATATCAGCGTTCTCGCCAACTTCGAGATGGACATGCGGACACGTGTGGGGAGGTAGCATCCGCTCTTGGCGGGGCTGCATCCTCCGTATCTAATCCGGTGAGTACTGTTGAGAGGGAATTTGACGCATAACAAAGTTCTGATCAACGAAGACGTCGTATTTCTTCTCTGCAGTCCCTAGGGCGGCGGTCCGAGGGTGTTGCGGGTAGTTGCAAATGGCTCGACGAGTCCATCTCGTGTCGGCTGGGTTGCCGTCAATGACGCGTTCCGCAACACCACCCGTCTAGTGATAGAGTTCTCGTTGACACAAGCTCTTGCTCCTTCATCCTCTGTGTTTCTCAGCTCCACTTGTACGACCTGCTCGGTTTGCTCGGCCCTTTGACTCTTCCGGAGCCGTATTCAAAGCCCCTCGGCCGGCTCCCTCGAATAGCGTTGCTTGGCACTTCTGCCATTGCGTTGCTGGTAACGGTCGCGGAGAAGGGAGTTTGGATGGACGAGAAGCTATTGGGAGTTGCCGCTGGCAAGGTACCTGCGGATTTGGTAATCAAGAACGGCCAAATCGTCAACGTCTACTCTGGCGAGGTCTATCCCGGTGGCGTCGCTGTGAGCGGCGAGACGATCGCCGCCATTGGCGACGTCGACTACGCCATTGGGGAGGGCACCAAAGTTGTCGATGCCGAGGGCGCCTACATCACGCCCGGCTTCATTGATGGGCACATTCACCCAGAGAGCTCTGACCTGGCGATTCGTTCGTTTGCCGAGGCGGTTCTCTCCCATGGCACGACGTCCATCATGACGGACCTCCACGAGATTGGCGTCGTGAGCGGCCTCGAAGGCATTGAGGCGGTAATCGAGGAAAACGAGGCCACCGACCTTCACCTGTATTTTGTCGTCCCCTCGCATGTGCCCTTCAGCCCTGCTCTGGAGACGAGCGGCGGTCGCTTTGATGCCAAGATCATTCGCGAGGCGCTCCAACGACCTGATGCGGTTGGCATCTCCGAGGTGGTCGGGCACTACGTATTGGCGGGGTTCCCCGACCTTCTCGAGTCGATGGACTATGTCAACAAGACCCCCGGCCTCTCCAATCAGGGCCATCTGCCCGACATGACTGGACCCACCCTCAACGCCTGCCTTGCTGCTGGCGTAACCACTGATCACGAGGCACTCGATGGGCCACAGATTCTCGAGCGTCTTCGCAACGGTTGCCATGCAATGCTCAGAGAGTCCTCTGCGGCACGTACCCTGTCCGACCAATTGAAGTCGATTGTGGGGAGTGACATTGACACGTCTCGACTCTCCATCGTCACCGATGACCTACACTGCTGCGATCTTGCCCACACCGGCCATCTCGACCACCACATCAAAGTTGCGCTTGAGGCCGGGCTTCCCTTTGTGAAGACAATCCAGATGGTGACGATTAACGCCGCCAGGGCGTTCTCTCTTGACGATAAGATCGGTGGGCTTGCCCCTGGCAAGCGGGCGGACATCAACCTCGTTAGCGGAGACACGGCAGACAGCTTTGCCGTAGTGTCCACGTGGTCGTCGGGTAAGCAGGTGCTCGACCACAACCGGCTTCTCGTCCACTACCCTCCGGCGGAGCACAGGCCTTGTCTGCTGAACACGCTGACGCTCAAGAGCCCTATTACGGCTGAGAGCTTCATGATTCAGGCTCCTGCGGGCGCTCACAAGGTACGGGTCAAGGTCATGGATACGCTCCCATGGATTCCCGTCACCCAGCCGCGCGAGGTTGTGCTGCCTGTTGTGGACGGTCATGTGGCATGCGACGTCGAGCAGGACGTACTCTACATTGCCCAGGTGGAACGCTATGGCAAGAACGGTAACGTTGGAAAGGCCTTCATGGGCGGGTTCCACTTGAAGAGTGGTGCCGTGGCAAGCTCGGTTGGCCATGACAATCACAACATCATCGTGATGGGCACCAATTTCGAGGACATGGCCGTAGCGGTGAACCACCTCGTCGACATCCAGGGCGGTCAGTGCCTCGTGGACGGAGGAGAGGTTGTTGCCGAGGTGGCGTACCCAATATGCGGCCTGCTCTCAGACCTGTCTTGCGAGGAGCTTGCAGAGAAGAAGGAGAAGCTCAACGAGGCAATGGCAGAGCGGGGCTGCATCATTAAGATCCCGTTCATGTTCCTCTCGTTCATTTGCCTTGCGGCTCTTCCCACTCTGGCAATAACGGATCACGGATTCATAAACGTCCTTACCATGCAGATTGAAGATCCTATTCTTGTAGTTGAGAGCTAGGTGAGCGCCATGTCGCAAGAGAAAACGCGGGCGTATCTTGGCTCGTTCTTCCACGCCCCCACATATGGGGAATTCGAATACCTTGAGAACGTCCTCATCGAGGTCGACGGAAGCGGTGTCATCACGCGCGTGGTTACGGCCGATGACTCCGCTCAGCAGGGGATCATTCAGACGCATCGCGAAGCTGGCACCATAACCGAGCTCCCTGAGGGGTGCTGTGGACTACCCGGTTTTGTCGACATGCACGTTCATTCCTGCCAGTGGCCGCAGGCCGCGCTGGCGCTTGACGAGCCCTTGTATCGCTGGCTTCAGGAGCGCACGTTTCCACTTGAGTCGCGGTTTGCAGACATCGAGTTTGCGCACCGTGTGTATTCGGACCTAGTTCAGCAGCTCCTTGCCCGAGGGACGACGACCACCGTCTACTTGGGTAGCGCTCATCTTGAGGCGACGCTTGAGCTTGCAAGAATCTGTGCAGACGCAGGTCAGCGTGCTCTTGTCGGCAAAACTGTAATGGATGACCCGGTGGCGAACCCCGATTACTATCGCGACGCGTCTCCCACCAAGGCGATTGCAGACACCGAGACCCTCGTTCGTGAGGTCGATGGGATGCGCCCGGGCGTGCCTCAGGGCGTCTGGCCGGTAGTTACGCCGCGCTTCATTCCGAGCTGTACCGACGAGGTTCTGTTTGGGCTCGGTAAACTGGCACAGAAATACGGATCGTATGTGCAGACCCATTGCAACGAAGGCCAATGGGAGCACGACACCGTGCTTGCTAGATGCGGCAAGGAAGACCCGTATGCGCTTCGAGACTACGGGCTTCTCGGACCGCGTTCCATCATGGCGCACTGCACCTTCCTGACGCCCGAGGAAGGCGAAATGTTCGCCGAGCTTGGCGTTGCCGTGGTGCATTGTCCCATGGCAAACTCGTATTTCTCCAGCAGCGTGGCGCCCATTCGCCGTTTTCGGGAGCAGGGAATACATGTGGGCATAGGAACGGATATCTCTGGTGGCTACAGCCCCAGCATGTACGAGAATATCCGGCAAGCGGTGCTGTGCTCACGCCTCCTTGAGACAGGTGTTGATGCGCGTAGGCCGGAGGCGGAGCGCGGCTATGGCGAAGCGCGGCTTTCAATTCTTGAGGCCTTCTACCTAGCGACCACCGGAGGAGCGGAGGCCCTTGGCCTGCAGACTGGTGCCTTCCTGCCTGGTCGTGCCTTTGACATGCAGATGGTAGACGTTTCCAGACCGTATTCGGACCTCACCGGCTTTGGGGTGTTTGACAGTCCGGAAGACCGACTGGCGCGTATCCTCTATCTCTCGACGCCGGATAACGTGCGCAAAGTCTACGTCCAAGGAAGATGCGTCATCGACAAGGATGCCTAGATACTTCCTCGCTTTCGCGTGGTGGGGATTGCTGAGGCGAAACGCACACATGGCATTCGACGCTCCGCACAAAGAATCGGATAGTTGCACAGCTGTACATGCTCGTCTGCTGCGGTGCTGCTCGGAATGACGAGCGGCACCGTTTCTCGTTTCCATCCATTTACCTGAACGCAGTCCAGTTGGTTAACGATGCGTGGGCGTTGTCTGACGAAAAATTTCTTTATTTAAAATCGCTATGCGATATTGATACTCGACGGCGACTGGTGAAACTTGTGATAAGTGATGAAGTAAAGCAGGTTATGGGAGAGTGCATCGAGTGGAGGCGCCACCTCCACGAGAATCCGGAGCTTTCCTTCGAAGAGTACGACACAACTAACTACCTAGAAAATAAGCTTTCTGAGCTTGAGGGGATTGTCCTGCGCCGCTATGCAAAGACCGGTGTTGTGGCCATTCTTCGCGGGGCAAAGCCGGGACGGACTATTCTGCTACGCGCCGACATCGATGCGCTCCCCATTCAGGAGGACACAGGCCTACCGTTTGCCTCTAAGAGGCCTGGGGTGATGCACGCTTGCGGCCACGATGGCCATACCGCAATGATGCTTGCCGCCGCGACGATTCTCTCTAAGGAGCGAGATTGCCTGTCCGGTGAGGTTCGCTTCCTTTTCCAGCATGCGGAGGAGCAACCTCCCGGAGGAGCTGCCGAGCTAGCACGCCTGGGAGTTATGGATGGCGTGGACGAGCTCTACGGCCTGCATTTAAGCTCGCTCTATCCTACGGGGCACTTTGGTGTCCGTGCGGGTGCGCTGACGAGCGCAACCGACCGTTTCGAGATAGATGTTGTGGGCAAAGGTGGCCACAGCGCCTATCCCGAAGGTGCTCACGATGCGATAGTCATGGCTGCTCAGGTTGTTCTTGCCATTCAAACCATCGTGTCCCGGAGGGTGGCAGCAACGGAGCCAATCGTTGTCTCTGTATGTCAGATCAATGCCGGCACAGCCTACAACATCCTCCCAGACGAGGTTCACATAGTTGGTTCTACTCGAACTTTCAGCGAGAAGACCCGCAAGAGGCTTCCTAAGATTATGGAAGACATCGTCAGGGGAATCACCGAGACGGACGATTCCACTTATCGCTTTCGCTTCGTCAAGGGTTACGCATCGGTCGTCAACGACGCTGCTCTTACGTCGCATTGCCGAAATCTGATCGAGAAAAACTTTGGCCACGATGCAACCTTTGATATCGAGCCCCTAATGCCAGGCGAGGACTACTCTGCGCTTCAGGGTTTCTGCCCTGGATTTTTTGTTGAGCTGGGAGCGAGGAACGAAGAAAAGGGCATTGTGTATCCGCACCACAATCCTCATTACCTGCTCGACGAGGATGCCCTGCAGTATGGTGTCGAGTACTGGTGCGACCTCGTGAGAGACCGTCTTTCCTAGGGCGCGAGGCCTCATGAAGACATCTGCAAAGAACATAGTCGATGCACTTCACGGCGTCCATACTCTCGACATTGCCATTCGGGGTGCGCGAATCGTTAACGTGTTTGATGGTTCCATTCGCATGGGAGATGTGGGGGTGGTTGGCGACCGCATAGTTGCCGTAGGAGATCTCTCTGATCTTTCGGCCGCAACAGATATGTACGGAGAAGGACGCTACCTTCTCCCCGGCTTTGTTGACTCGCACATGCACCTTGAGAGCAGCATGCTGCTGCCAGCACACTTTGCGCGCATTGCCTTGTCGTGTGGCACAACGACCTGCCTCGCCGACCCGCACGAGATTGCCAACGTGATGGGCATTGCAGGCGTTCGCGCGTTAGTCGAAGCAACCAGCGGCCTGCCCCTTCACGTGCTGGTATGTGCCCCGTCAACCATCCCCTCCGCACCTGGGCTCGAGGGTTCCGGCTATAGCGTTGACGCCTCTCAGATCGACAAGTTCGCCCGCGGGCTTCCGCAGATAATGGCGCTCGGCGAGGTCATGGACTTTAACGGCGTTGCCTCCGGCGACGCTCGCATACTCGGCGTTGTGGAGGCGGGAATTCGCAACGGTTGGGTTGTCGACGGGCATGCAGGCGCTCTCGCAGGACGAGAACTGCAGGCGTTCAGAGCGGTCGGCATTACCAGTGACCACACCACCCCCTCCGCCGAGAAGCTTCGTGAGGAGTTGGCGCTTGGCTTTACTGTGCAGATACAAGATTGCATGTTGAGCGCCGAGATGGTCAAGGCCATGAATGAAGCGGCTCCCGACAACCGTATCTGTCTTGTGACTGACGATGTTCCTCTTGAGGGCCTCATGCATGAGGGGCACCTCAACCACGTGGTGGCCCATGCCATTGAGCTCGGTCTCGACCCAATTCGCGCCATCCGCTTCGCAACAGTCAACGGCGCGCAGCGCCTTCGCTTGGAAGACGTTGGCGGAATTGCCCCGGGAATGCGTGCGGATCTGCAGCTAGTCGAGGACATCCGCCATCCGCGCCCCTGGCTTCTCCTCAGCAATGGCAATGTTGTTGTCCGCGATGGCTCATTTGTCTGCGCACTTCCCCAGCGCACCTTTCCGCTAGCCGCCTTTCGGACGATGAACGTCCAGAACGTATCCGAGAGGGACTTTGCTATCGAGGCTCCCGCTGGTGGCGAGTGCATGCTTAACGCTATCCGAACAGATGGAATTTCGTTCAGAACCGCCCTAGTGAAGAAGAGCTATTCCGTTGTAAGACGAGAAGGCCGCAACATCGCCGAGATCTCGCCAGACCTTAAAATGGCGGTCTTTAATCGACATGGGGCTGGCACTCACGCGGTTGGCGTCATTGAGGGCATGCCCGGTACGAGGGGCGCGTTTGCTACAACCTACGCTCATGACTGCCACAATCTCGTCGTCTACGGCGGGAATGACGCCGATTCCGCTCTTGCCGCAAACACGCTCATCAAAGTCGGTGGCGGTATGTGCGTGGTCTCGAGGGGGAAAGTTCTCTCACTCGTAAGACTGCCTGTCGCAGGCCTGCTTTCCGAGGAGGAGCCAGAGCAGCTACTTGGTGAGGTTGATGACCTTCTCAACTACGCCCGCCAGTTGGGCTTCTCACATAAACGATTGCTTTCGTTTTTTACTCTAATGGCCCTGTCCGTGTCTCCGGATGCTAAGTTGTCCGACCGTGGGCTGGTTGACGTGCTCCACCGTAGGTTGCTGCCTGTGGTGACGGGGGAGGAGAAAAGGTGAATCGAAGGCGAGAAGCTGTTTTGCTGGCGCTGCCGGCAACCATTGCTTTGACGGTGCTCTTTCTTGTGCCAATGGTGCTCATCCTTGCGCAGGCCATCGTGCAGGAAGGCCTTTCGGACTTTGCGGAGTTCCTCACGGATTCGTTTTATCTCGACGTTCTTGCGACAACGCTTCGGGTGTCGCTTGTGAGCACAATCCTGTCGCTGCTCATTGGGTATCCCGTTGCGTACTACATGGCCCGAACTAGTTCCGGCTTCCGCAAGGTGATGATTGTAGTCATCCTTTTTCCGTTCCTCGTGAGTGCCGTGGTACGCTCCTACGGTTGGATGGTCATTCTTGGGACGAACGGCCTGCTCAATCAGCTTCTCATGGCAATGGGGCTGCTCTCTGAGCCGGCAAAGTTCATCAATACCGAGGGTGCTGTCGTGCTGGGGATGATTCACCTTCTCATTCCATACATGATTCTCTCGCTTGTTGCCATCCTGCAGGGGATTGACCCTAACGTAGAGAGTGCCGCGGACAGTCTTGGCGCCAACCCCTTTCAACGGTTCCTTCATGTGACGCTTCCGCTGAGTCTCCCCGGGATCGTGAATGGATGCGTGCTCGTGTTCACGATGTCGATGACGTCATACGTGACGCCCAAATTACTAGGGGGCTCCAAGTTCCGCATGATGGCGACTATGGTGGTCCAGGAGGTTAACGTGAACTTCGACTACAACGCTGCGACGGCGATTAGCTACATCCTTCTGGCGGCCATCCTGGTAGTCCAGGTATTGCTGGGAATCTCGACCCAGCGTGGGATGGCGCGCCTTGGGGGTGGTCGTGATGCGTAATGGTCAGGTCAACCTGTTCTGCAAAACTATGGCTGTCTTGGTCATGGCATTTCTGCTTGCGCCCCTTGTAGTAATCATACTTGCATCGTTCACGCCAACCCAAGTCGTGACTTTCCCGCCGAAGGGATTCTCTCTCGACTGGTACGTAAACGCGTTCAAGCCTTCCAACCACTTTGTAAGCGGTCTTATCGATTCGCTTAAGGTCGGCATCACTGCTACGCTCGTAGACATTGTTTTGGGCGTGACGGGTGCTATCTGCGTCACGCGCTTCGACTTTCCGGCCAAACGCGCGCTTCTTGGTTTCTTTACCTCGCCGATGTATGTACCAAGCGTGACCTTCGCCTTCGTCCTCCTGCAGATTTACAGCCAGATTGGTGGTATCTCGGGTTTCTTCAGGGTGCTCATTGGTCACCTGGTCATCATCATGCCGTACATCGTGAGAAATACCGTCTCGATCCTGCACACGTTTGACTGGACCCTTGAGGACGCGGCGGCTTCGCTTGGTGCGAGTCCTATCAAAGTTGCAACCAAGGTAACGCTGCCCCTCATACGTCCGGGTATTGTGGCCGGCGCTGTTCTCGCGTTCCTCTACTCCTTTGACGAGGTGGCGCTAACGAGTCTGCTTTCGACTCCTCGCTTTGTGACGTTACCAATCAGGCTCATGAACTACATCGAGCTTACGTTTGACCCGACGCTCGCCGCCGTCTCAACGCTGCTCATCGTGGCATCCCTTGCAATCATCATCCTCATGGACAAGACCATCGGCCTTGACATGTTCCTCAAGTAGTAGGGGGTATTCATGGCAACACTCGAGCTGGTCCACTTGCGCAAGGAGTACAAGCGCGTGACCGCAGTTAAGGATTTGAGCCTTTCCGTTGCAGATGGCGAGATGCTTGCCCTTCTCGGCGAATCGGGATGTGGAAAGACTACAACGCTCAGAATGATTGCGGGCTTCGAAACGCCAACTAGTGGCAAAGTGGTCGTTGATGGCAAGGAGCTTGGTCCCAACGTTCCTGCGTATAAGCGAAACATAGGCATCTTTTTCCAGAACTACGCGCTGTTTCCCCATATGTCCGTCTATGACAACGTTGCGTTTGGCCTGCGTATGAGGAGGGTGCCGCCGGAGGAGACACGTAAACGTGTCGACGAGGCGCTCGCTATGGTGCGCCTTCCGGATCTTGGCGACGAGTATCCCAGAAGACTCTCCGGTGGCCAGCAGCAGCGAGTGGCGCTTGCACGAGCGCTGGTGACGCGGCCGCAAATCCTCTTGCTTGACGAGCCGCTGTCCAACCTTGATGCAAAGCTGCGCGTCGAGATGCAGGTCGAGATTAAGCGCATCCAGCGTGAGCTCGGCATTACGACCATCATCGTCACGCACGATCAGGAGGAGGCGGTTTCGCTGGCTCACCGGGTTGCCGTGATGAGGCATGGCGAAATTATGCAGCTGGGGACTCCCGAGGAGGTTTTCGACCACCCCAGCTCGCCCTTTGTCGCCGACTTCATGGGGTTCCAGACCTTCCTGCGTGGGAATTGTCAGGGTCAGGTGGGAGACTGCGTTGCATTTAACTGCTCGGGCAAACGCGTGCTCGTGGAGAAGGATATGGCTGTGGGCATGGAAGCCGGCATGCCTGCGATTCTCGCCATTCGCTCCGAGAACATCTCCGTGAGACCGTCGAAGGGTGCTTCGGAAGGTGAGCAGGGTATTGTCTCCGGCGTTATTGCACATAAGACCTACCGCGGCCATGCGACCCGACTGGAGGTTACTGGCGCCTTTGCGGAGAGTCTTTTCCCCTCGATTGTCGGTCGGTGCGATCTATCTGAGGGCGATGAGGTAGAGGTTGAGCTGCCGGCGGATAGCATCTGCGTCTACGTCGAAAAGGGCCAAGACGCAAATTGATTCATCTGGCCGGAATGGTCACTCTGCCGTGTTTTGCAGACGCCTCCCGGTCAGGTTTGAGGCACTACCACCGCATGGGCGGTGTTCGCGTTTTGTATACACGAGGGAAATGGGGACGGTATGAAAGGCATGACTCGTAGGAACTTCTTGGGGTTCTCGGCGGCAAGCTTGGCGGCGCTTGGGCTGGCCGCCTGCGATGACGAAGAGAGCACACCTCAGACGAGCGGAGATGCTTCCTCTTCCGGGGCTGACTTTGGTGGCGCTGAGCTTGTTGTTGCCACGTGGGGGTGGGCTGAGAACGGCCTCAAGACCCTCGCTGCGGACTTTGAGTCCACGTATAACTGCACCATTGTGGTTGATCCGACGAGTGGTAACTCTGATCGTCTGAACAAGCTGGTTGCTGAGAAGCAAGATCCTACCGCCGACGTCGCATTTCTCACTAAGAGCTTTGCTATCACCGGGGAGGGGGAGGATTTGTTCGAGAAGATTGATGCCTCCAAAGTCACGAGTCTCGACGAGCTTTACGATTTTGCAAAGGATGAAAATGGCTATGGACCGGTTTACTCGGTGTGTCGCTATGGCATCATGTACAACAAGACGGCGCTCGACGAGAAGGGCGTGGATTACCCCACCTCGTACAAGGATCTCTTTGACGATAGGTACGCTGGTATGGTCGCGCTGCCTGATATGACCTCAACTGCCGGTCCCTACCTACTGGTGACGCTTGCCGAGGAGCTTGGTGGCAGTCAGGAGGACGTGAGCCCTGCCATGAGCCTACTTCAAGAGAAGAAGGACAATATCAACCTTTGGTATACGACTTCCTCGGATGTTGTGACCGCCTTCTCTACGGGTGAGGACTCCATTGCCGTTTTCATGGACATTAACATGCCGAGTCTTTCCGAGTCTGGTTTGGACATGGTGTGGGTGAACGCAAGCGAGGGCTCCTTTGCGGCACCGGCGTCCGTGAACGTGGTGAAGGGTTGTGCGAACCCCGACCTCGCGCAGCTCTTCGTCGAGTACATGATCTCGAAAGACACCCAGGACCAAATCGCTTCGGTCATGAATGAGGCTCCGGTTAACAAAAACGCCACCATGGACGATAGCCTTAAGACCTATCTCGCATACGGTGACGATGCCATGGCAAACCTCAAAGAGTTCGACGACTCCTACATTAACGAGCATAAGAGCGAGTGGATTGACGAGTTCCAGCGTACAGTTAACGTGTAAGGAGTAGCAAAGACGGTTTGCGGGTGTCGGATGTTCTGACATACGTCGAGCATCCGATGCCCGCTTTCTTTGCGGGCTGCGAACGTGGCGAAGCATCCACGTGTCATGTCGATGGCTCTACTCCTCCGAGCCCGGTCCGGAGAGCGCTGTTGAGAAGGAATTCGACACATAACAGCGTCTCGCACAACGAAAACGTCGATTTCCTTCTCAACAGATCCTGGGACGGTAGCCGTGGGAGTCTCCGCGGCACCTGCGCAGCCACCGGGGCACCTGCGCGGCCACCGGGGCACCTGCGCCGCCGCTGGAGCGCCGCCGTACCCCTACTCCTCTGGAATCGGTATCAGCACGTTCACGTGGAAAAGGTCGCGGTCGCTGCTGAAGGTCACGGTGCCTCCGTACTTCTCGGCAACGTCCCGCATGGAGTGCGACCCTAAGCCGTGTCCGGTGGGGTCGGCGGCCGTGGTCTGGGGCAGTCCGTCGACCATCGTGACGTTGCCAACATAGTAGTTGGTCACATTCAGCGTAAGCATGTCACCGCTGCGTCGCGCCACCAGGCCAATCGCGCGCTTCTCGGGGTCGGCCACCTTGCGCACGGCATCCAGGGAGTTATCGAGGGCGTTGCCCACCAGCGAGTAGATGTCCACGGGGTCCATGAAGTCCAGCGCTGATCCGTCGGCGATGCACGAGAGGGTCACGCCCTCGCGCTCGCATACTAGGCCTTTGACGAAGAGCAGCGCATCCAGGGCATCGTTTCCGGTCTTGAGCTTGAGCTCGACCATGCGCGTCTCGCTTGCCAGCTCCTTGAGCTTTTCCGCGTCGGCGCCACCCTCGCGCGCCGCGGCGCGCACACGGCTGCGCAGTGCCGTCATGCGCGCGTTTACGGCCTCGACGCTCTCGCGCATGAGGTTGTAGTGAGCCTCCTGGTCGGCGTCCATGCGCTCAAGGGACGCCACGTCGGACTCCAGCCGGCGCGAGTAGAGCATCTCGAACTCCAGCACCAGCGAGAAGACGCAGATCACGTCGTGAACGGCGCGCAGCACCATCACGTACGGCACGGGAATGCCGGCCGCAAGCAGGTGCTTGTTCTCCATGTCAAAGACGATGGCGATGAGAACCACCAGCGCAAGTACCAGGAGGATTTTCTTGTTCTCAATCTCTACCAGGCCATTCTTGCGTATGGGCCTCACAAAGAACCAGTAGCACACGGGGTAGACCGCGGCCATGCCCACAAGGTTGAGCGGGAGGAAAAGTTCGCTCGACATGTTTGTCCCGGTGCCCTCCACCAGCAGGAACGCCGAGTACGTCACGCAGCTCGCGAGGTTCTGGATGAGGTAGCCCGCCGTCGCGCAGAACAGCGCCGTCCAGATGGATACCTGGTAGCAGAAGACCAGCCCGGCCACAATAAGCGCAAGCATGGCGACAAAGTCCAGCGCCTCCGCCGCAAACGAGACCGTCCGCGTCGAAAAGACCGAGACGATGAGCGAGTTCCTGTAGAGCGCAATCGAGATGAGCGTCAACGCGACGCAGGACGTGACCGCGCGCGCCGCGAGAAGCCTGCGCCGGGGAAGCAGGGTGGCAAACATGGCTATGGCGACCACCAGCTGAGAGGAGATGGTCACGCCGAGGATGACGGCCGCTCTCGTCATGATGGCAGCGACGGTTGTGCTCACTGTTGCACCTCCTTTTCGGGAAGCGGTATGAGCACGTCGAGACGGAAAAGGTCGCCATCGGTGCTGGTGGTGATCGAGCCGCCGTAGCGCTCCGCCACGGCGCGCATGTGACGAGCTCCATAGCCGCGGGCGTCTTGGGACGCCTGACGCAGCGGCAGGCCGTTCGAGAGCCTCACGTCCCCGCGGAAGTAGTTCTCGACGTGCGCGCTTACCATGCCTCCGGTGCTTCTCACCGTCAGGTCGATTACGCGCTTCTCGGGCTCGTCGAGCTTCTCGACGGCCTCGATCGCGTTGTCGACGGCGTCTCCAAAAAGCGAGTAGATATCGGCGGGCGCCATGAACGAGAGCACGTCACCATCGGCCACGCAGCCCAGCGAGATGCCCTCTCGCTCGCATGCCAGGCCCTTCTCGGTAAGCACGGTATCCAGGGCGACGTTTCCGGTCTTCACGGCGGCATCGTAGACGTCGAGCTGACGCTCCAGCTCGACGAGCGCCTCGGTTCCCACAAAGCCCAAGGCCTCGAGGTCGCGCAGCTGGTGGCGGATGTCGTGCATGCGCACGTTGATGGCCTGTGCGTTCATGCGCGAGGCCGCCAGCCCCTTGGCGTCATCGGCGCGGGCGCGCTCCATGGCGGCGACGTTCGTGCGCAGGCTCCTCGTGTAGAGAAGCTCGAACTCAACGGTGAGCATGAACACGCAGGAGATGCCGTGGATCACGCGCAGGAGCACCACGTCATTTGCGCTCGCGCTCAGCCCGGGAAGCGTCTTGTTCACCAGGTCGAAGGCAATGACCACGAGAATCACCGCCGCCACGACCACCAGCATGGTGCGGTCCTCGACATCGGTCAGGCGGTGGCGTCTCACCGGCAGAGCGAAGGCAACGTACCCCAGAAGGTAGACGATGGCGGTGACGGCGGCGGTCTCTGCCAGTTGGAGGGGGAGGGGCCGCGGCCCCAGAAGAAAGACGAGAAACCCTTCGGCTCCGCTTGCCAGGTTCTGCAGGGTGTATCCCGTGGTGGCAAAGAAGAGTGCCACCCACACCGACGTGTCGAAGAGGGCGAGAAGCACCGGCACGGACACCACGAGCAGAAGCGAGAAGAGCGCGAACTCTGCCAGCACGCGCGAGGGGCCTGCGCTCGTGGAGATGCCTGTTGCGCCCGCAACCCCGACGCCCACAAGTGTGAGGGCGGCTGCCGCTACGGCAAGGCCAGCGAGGCGCGCCCAGAAGCGCGGCCTTCTGTGGAGCGACCAGGCAAACAGGAGCATGGCCACCGCAATCTGTGCGACCGTCTCGAGCGAGCTTGCCGCAAGGATGACGTCCATCAGATGGATCCGCCCAGGTACTTGGCTATCTCGTCGACGGCAGCCCGGCGCTTGGAGCGGCTGAAGAAGTACGTCTCGCCCGTGGTGGTGCGCACCTCCGAGCCGGTAACGGTGCGCACGAACGCCATGTTGAGCAGGCAACTGTTCGAGATCCGCACGAAGGGTGCCTGCGAGAGCTCCTCCTCGGTCTTCGAGAGGCTTCCGCGCACCACGTACGTTTGCCCGTCGGCGAGGTGGTAGACAAGGCTGTGGTTGGAGACCTCGACGGCCACCAGCTCTGCCGCCGGGATTACGCGCAGTCCGTCGTGGGACGTCACGACCACGTTCATGCCGGAGTTCCTCTTGAGGATGCGCATCGCCTTGTCCATGCGCATCCGGAAGTTGAAGTACGAGACGGGCTTCACCACAAAGTCGAGGGCGTCCACCTCGTAGCCGCGCACTGCATACTGCGCGAGGTTGGTCACAAAGATGATGGGCGTCTCGGAGTCGTAGGTGCGGATGAGCGTGGCCGCCTCCATGCCGTTGATGCCGGGAAGCCCAATGTCCATGAAGATGAGGTCGAACTTGGCGTCGCCCGACGTGGCGCCCAAGGCGGACTTCTCCCAGCTTACCTGGAACTCCAAGTTGTTCTCGCGTGCGTAGCGCTCAAGACTGTGACGGAGCGTCTCGGCCTCGCGCTCGTCGTCCTCGACCATGAGTATGCGATACATGTGTCCCCCCTATCCCCGGTGAATATGGTACGTGAAGGAAGGCATGCGTGGGCGGCACCTCCCAATCGTTTCCTTCGAGCGGTCGTACGCCTGCGCGGTGTCGTTGCAGTCCGCGACCCAGTTTTGACGGGTTACGCCCCCGGTCGTGCCGCTGCGACCGCACGACCTACTGTTACGCATGGAGGAGGTTCTCCTCGCCGCGCGCGGGGTCTGGCCCGGGAACGCCGAGCGTCCAGACGGGCCATTCGTGGCAGCTGGTTGACCGAATGTGCCACGTTTCCCTCGCGAGTCGGGCGAGGAAATAGAGTTGTGGAAGACAAGGGGCGCACGCATGCGCCAGGCAAGCAAGGGAGCGGGTTCGATGAAGCACGCGGACATTATCGGGAAGATGACGCTGGAGGAGAAGTGCGCGCTTCTCCAGGGGGCCACGACCTTTGGGAGCTGGGGCTCGGAGCGCCTCGGCATTCCCGAGATGGAGTTCTCCGATGGCCCCAACGGGCTGCGTCACCAGCTTGGTGCTGCCGATCACCTGGGAATCGCGGGCTCCGAGCCCGCCACCTGCTTCCCCACGGCGGTCACGGTGGCAAACACCTGGGACGAGGCGCTGGGCGAGAAGATCGGCGAGGCGCTTGGCGAGGAGGCCGCGGCCCAGGGCGTGGGCACGCTCCTGGGTCCGGGCCTGTGCATGAAGCGCTCGCCGCTCTGTGGACGCAACTTCGAGTACTTCTCCGAGGATCCCTACCTTGCTGGCAAGATGGCTGCCTCCTACGTGCGTGGCATCCAGTCCAAGGGCGTCGCCGCGTGTCCCAAGCACTTTGCGGCCAACAGCCAGGAGACCCGCCGGCAGGCGTCGAACTCGGTGCTTGACGAGCGCACCCTGCGCGAGAACTACCTCACCGCCTTCGAGATCGTGGTTCGCGAGGTCCACCCCAAGTCGATCATGAGCTCCTACAACCTGATCAACGGCACCTATGCCAACGAGAACCGCCACCTGCTTCGCGATATCCTGCGCGATGAGTGGGGCTTCGACGGTGCTGTGGTGACGGACTGGGGCGGCTCGAACGATCACGTTGAGGGCGTGGCGGCAGGCTCCACCTTCGAGATGCCCGCGCCTGGCATGGACTCCGTGCGTCAGCTCGTGGCCGCCGTGCACTCCGGTCGCCTCTCCGAAGACGTGCTGGACGGCTGCGTGGACGATGCGCTTGAGCTGGTCCTCTCCACGCATCCTGCTGTGGAGAGCGCCACGGGCGAGTTTGACAAGGTCGGCCACCACGCGCTTGCGCGCCAGGCGGCCGCCGAGGGCGCCGTGCTTCTCAAGAACGAGGGCGCGCTGCTTCCGCTTGCCGCGGGAACCAAGGTTGCCCTCGTGGGCGACTTTGCCCGCGAGCCGCGCTACCAGGGCGCCGGCTCCTCCGCGGTCAACTCCACGCAGGTAGACAACGTGCTCGACCTAGTGGGGGAGAGCGGCCTCACCCTTGTTGGGTACGAGCAGGGCTTCCTCCGTCACGGCGGCGAGGATGCCGCCAAGCGTGACGCGGCCATCGACCTGGCAAAGCACGCCGATGTCGTGATTGCGTGCCTGGCGCTGGACGAGATCGCGGAATCCGAGGGCGCGGATCGTCGCGACATGCGCCTGAACGACAACCAGGTTGAGCTCCTGCACGCCATCGCGCAGGTGAACCCCAACGTGGTTGTGCTCCTCTCGGCTGGCTCTTCCGTCGAGACGGACTGGGTGACAGACGCGCGCGCGGTGCTCTACCTCGCGCTTGGCGGTCAGGCAGGTGCTGGTGCGGCGCTCGATTTGGTGTGCGGGCGGGCGAACCCCTCCGGCAAGCTCACGGAGACCTGGCCCAAGCGTCTTGCCGACACGCCCACGGCCGACCGCTTCCCGGCGCAGGGCATGAGCGCCGAGTACCGCGAGGGCATCTACGTGGGCTACCGCTACTACCAGACGGCGGGCGTCGAGGTGGCATACCCGTTTGGCTATGGCCTCTCGTACACGAGCTTCTCGTACAGCGATCTTGCGGCGACGTCCGAAGGCGTGACCTTCACGCTTACCAACGACGGTGACCGTGCGGGCACCGAGGTCTGCCAGCTCTACGTGGCGAAGCCCAACCACGACGTGTTCCGCGCCGCCCAGGAGCTCAAGGGCTTTGCGCGCGTAGACCTTGCGCCGCACGAGGGCAAGCAGGTGAGCATTGCCCTGGACGACAAGGCGTTCCGCTACTTTAACGTGGCTACCGGCGCTTGGGAGGTCGAGGCTGGCACCTACGAACTGCGCGTCGGTGCCTCCAGCGAGGACATTCGGCTTGTGGGGACTGTCGAGGTCGCGGGCACCAATGCGGCCAACCCCTATGCCAACGTGGACGTTTCGCCCTACGAGACGGGTAGGGTCCAGACTGTGGACGATGCTCACTTTGCGGCACTTCTCGGGCACCCCATCCCCAGCCCCAAGGTCCGCATCGACCGCAACATGTGCTTCTGCGACCTCAATCACGGCCGTTCACCCATCTTCTGGATTGTGTGGCTGGTGCTGGCTGCCATGAAGCGCGCCGCGGACGCCTCGGGCAAGCCCAACCTCAACGTGCTGTTCATCTGGAACATGCCGCTGCGCGCGCTTGCCAAGATGACCAATGGCATGGTCTCGGTGGGCATGGTCGACGCCATCGTGCGCGAGATCAGGTGGTGGGGCCTTGCGGGCATCGTGCCGGCACTGCTCGTCAAGCTCGCGACTGGTGAGGGCTTCATCCTGGTGTGGTTCCTCTGGTTCCTCGTGCCGATTCTTCTTGCCTTTGTTGCAAACCTCGTTGGCAATGTGCGTACCACGAGTGCGCTTAACACTGCGGGCAAGTAGTTCTCGCGAAGTGGCTGCGCTGCCGGGTGGGTTGGTGCGGCCGTGTGTGGAAGTAGGTTGATCGGCCGGGTGGCCGGGAAGGAAGGGGCAAGTAGATGAGCTTCAAGACCTGGACCGAGGAGCACAAGACGCTCTGGCAGTTCATCAAGTTCAGCGTTCTGTCGAACATCTCCACCATCACGCGCTTTGTGTGCACGTGGGTGGGTACCGCGATTTTCATCAATGCGATGCAGCTAAACAGCCCGTTCAAGTTCCTGCTGTTTGACTACACCACCCCCGGTTCCAACTACCTGGGCGGTTTTGTCACGTTCCTCATCGCCGAGGTGCTGGCGCAGGTTGTGAACTTCTTCGTGCAGATGTTCCTGGTGTTCGACTCCGACACCTCCTTCAAGGATGCGGCCTGGAAGTACGCGCTTCTTGCCGTGCTCATCGTGGTGGTCAACCTCATCCTCCCGAGCTATGTGACGGCTTTCTGCCAGGGCACCTTTGGCTGGGATGCGGGCCTCTCCGGCACCGTGGCCTCCTTTGTGAACACGCTGGCAGCCGTCGTCGTGAGTTTCCCGTTGCTCAAGTTCTGGATCATGCCGGACTCCAAGGACAAGAAGGCCGAGGCCAAGGAGGCGTAGCGGATTCCGTAGTGTCGCGGCGTTACGACGGCTTATCAAGGTGGCCCGCCCTGATTATTACGGGGCGGGCCACCTTCTTTGGGGAAAATGGCAAGTTACGTCCTTCTTGGGTACTAACCTATCGCTTCTTGGTGATTGAACGTACGACAAGCAGGAGAGCCACAACCACTATGGCAACGCACGCAATAATCAGTGGCTCAGGCGCACCCAGGCCTGCGTATTTCATAGCCTCACCTCCTAGTTGGCAACGTGTGCAGGGTTGTGCCTTCCATCAGTGCCTGGAGAACTGCTACTGTCGATCCCATTCCGCCCACAGTGTCAACATTCAACCGATAAGTTGCGTGGGTACTCTCCCAATTGAAGCTCTCTCCCGAAACTGTGCAGAGGAAAGTGGTATAGGAGGGCTATGAGCATTAATACCTACGTCTGTATTGATTCATCTGTGCCTCCTGACATAAGAGATTGCCTGCGTCATGACAAATGATGCAAGCAACAGAGGGGGCTTCCCGGCTAGTTTGTCTTGCGTAGCGCCTGGCCCCATTGGCCGGGTGCTTGTATTTGGGGTTCATCACCTCCTGCAACGATAGTAATGTCTGCCGTTCCTGTGCTCGACACTCTCTCGGTTAGCGTTTGATGCTGGACTCCTTGCGGCGTAGGTATCACTAATTCAGCAGGGCGGGGCCTCTTCTCGTCCGTCCTCCTCAATCGTACGAATTGTTGCCGCAACGTGTGCGAGAAGGTCTCGGCTGCGCTCTGGGGCACCGCTTAGCTAAACTCAAAGGCTGACAAAAAACGTCTGCGAGAAACGGCATCTACCGCTTGCCCGCAGAGCCAGCTACCAGACACGCAAGCAACGACGAGGGGAGCCACCTCACATGGCATCCAACTCCATAGTCATACGCGGGGCCCGCGAGCACAACCTGCAGAACGTCGACGTGCGCATCCCGCGCGACAAGCTCACGGTTATCACGGGCCTTTCCGGCTCGGGCAAGTCGAGCCTCGCCTTCGACACCATCTACGCCGAGGGCCAACGTCGCTACGTCGAGAGCCTCTCGAGCTACGCTCGCCAGTTCCTGGGCCAGATGGACAAGCCCGACCTTGACTCTATCGACGGCCTCTCGCCGGCGGTCTCCATCGACCAGAAGACAACGTCGAGAAACCCGCGCTCCACGGTGGGCACCGTCACCGAGATCTATGACTACCTGCGCCTTCTCTTTGCGCGCGTGGGCGTGCCCCACTGCCCGGAGTGCGGTCGCGTGATCGAGCGCCAGACAACCGACCAGGTTGCCGACAAGGTTCTGGCACAGGGACAGGGTCGCCGCGCGCTGGTGCTTGCGCCTGTGGTCCTCGGTCGCAAGGGCGAGTACACCAAGCTCTTCGAGGACCTGCGCCGCGAGGGCTTTAGCCGCGTGCGCATCGACGGCGAGGTGCGCGAGCTCGACGGCGAGGTCCGTCTTGAGAAGAAGCTCAAGCACACGGTCGAGGTCGTGGTGGATCGCATCGTGATTCGCGAGAACTCGCTCAACCGCATTGTTGAGGCCATCGAGCAGGCGACCAAGCTGGCTGCCGGCAAGGTTGGCGTCTACCTCCTGCCCGACCGTGACGACCCCGAGGCCATGCCCGGTGAGCTGCTGCAGTACTCGCTGGCCCTGGCCTGCCCCATCCACGGGCACTCGATTGATGACCTGCAGCCGCGCGACTTCTCGTTCAACGCTCCCTACGGCGCCTGCCCCGACTGCGACGGCCTAGGGTTCCGCAAGGTCGTGGACGCCGAGGCTCTGATCGACGACCCCTCGCTCTCCGTTGCCGAGGGCGTCTTTGGGTCGATCTTCGGGCACTCCAACTACTACCCGCAGATTCTCTCCGCCGTCTGCGCGCACCTTGGCGCCTCGGACCAAACGCCCTGGAAGGACTTGCCAAAGAAGGTGCAGAAGGCGCTTCTTGACGGTCTGGGCACCACCAAGATCCGCGTGGACTACCGCACCCGCGACGGCCGCAACACGCACTGGTTCACCACGTACTCCGGCGTGCGCAAGATTCTCTTTGACAAGTACCAGGAGACCACCTCGGAGACCATGAAGACGCACCTCGAGCGCTTTATCCACGAGGTGCCCTGCCCCACGTGCCACGGAGCGCGCCTGAAGCCCGAAATCCTGGCCGTTACGGTGGGCGACAAGAACATCAACGAGGTCTGCGACCTCTCGTGCCGTGACTGCCTGGCGTTCTTCGAGGCACTCGAGATTCCCGAGCGCCAGCAGGCAATCGCCGGCCCCATCGTGAAGGAGGTCAAGGCGCGCCTGCGCTTCATGGTGAACGTGGGCCTCGACTACCTTACGCTCAGCCGTGCCGCGGCGACACTCTCAGGCGGAGAAGCGCAACGCATCCGCCTTGCCACCCAAATCGGCGCCGGTCTCATGGGTGTCCTCTACATCCTGGACGAGCCGTCGATTGGCCTTCACCAGCGCGACAACGACCGCCTCATCGCAACGCTCAAGAGCCTCCGTGACATGGGCAACACCGTGATCGTGGTCGAGCACGACGAGGACACCATCCTCGCGGCGGATTACGTAATCGATATGGGTCCCGGCGCGGGCGAGCTGGGCGGACACGTGGTGGCTGCCGGAACGCCGCAGCAGATTGAGGCGAGTCCCGATTCCCTTACCGGCGCATACCTCACCGGGCGACGCCAGATTCGCCTTCCGGAGGAGCGTCGCAAGCCCGGACGCGGTGCGATCAAGATCACAGGTGCCAGCGCGAACAATCTCAAGAACGTAACCGCCAAGGTCGAGCTGGGCACGCTCACCGTGGTCACAGGCGTCTCGGGCTCGGGCAAGAGCTCACTCGTCACCGACACGCTGGCACCGGCGCTCACCAATGCGGTTCATCGCTCCAAGCGGCCGGTTGGCCCGTACAAGAAGCTCGAGGGCGTAGAGCTCGTCGACAAGGTCATCGACATCGACCAGAGCCCCATCGGCCGCACCCCGCGCTCCAACCCCGCAACCTACATCGGTCTCTGGGACGACCTGCGCGCGCTTTTCGCCTCCACGCCCGAGAGCCGTGCGCGCGGCTACAGCCCCGGTCGCTTCTCGTTCAACGTGCCCGGCGGCCGTTGCGAGGCGTGCAAGGGCGACGGACAGATCAAGATCGAAATGAACTTCCTGCCCGACGTCTATGTGCCCTGCGAGGTCTGTCACGGCAAGCGCTACAACAGAGAGACGCTCGAGGTCACCTACCACGGCAAGTCAATCTCGGACGTGCTGGACATGACGGTGAACGAGGCCCTGGCCTTCTTCACCAACATCCCGCGCATTAAGAACAAGCTGCAGACCCTGCACGATGTTGGCCTGGGTTACATCCACCTGGGTCAGAGTGCCACCACGCTCTCCGGCGGGGAGGCTCAGCGGGTGAAGCTGGCCAAGGAGCTCCACCGTCAGCAGACGGGCAAGACCTTCTACATCCTCGACGAGCCTACGACGGGCCTACACTTCGAGGACGTCCGCCAGCTCATCGACGTGCTCGAGCGCCTGGTGGACGCCGGCAACACCGTCCTTGTCATCGAGCACAACCTCGACGTGATCAAGATGGCCGACCGCGTGCTCGATCTTGGTCCCGAGGGCGGAGACGGCGGCGGCACGGTGGTGGCGTACGGCACGCCCGAGGAGGTTGCCAAGGTCCCCGAGAGCTATACCGGCCGCTACCTTGCCCGCATTCTTGAGCGCGACCGGGCGCGACTTGCTGCCGAGGAGGCCTAAGACATGGCGAAGCGTGAGAAGTTCCAGAAGACCAACGCCATGCGCGAACTCGAGCGCGCGGGCATCTCGTTCACCTACCGCGAGGTGGAGGAGGACGACTTCACGCGCGGGCTGGGGCTCCGCATGGCGCTTGAGGCGGGCGTGGACCCCGACTCGTCGTTCAAGACGCTGGTAACGGTGGCTCCCTCTGGCTCGTACGTGGTGTGCTGCATTCCCGTGGGCGAGGAACTCGACTTCAAGAAGGCAGCAGCTGCGGCTGGCGAGAAGAGCCTCTCGATGCTTCCCACCAAGGAGCTCGAGGGTCTCACGGGCTACGTGCGCGGGGGCTGCTCGCCCGTGGGCATGAAGAAGCGTTTTCCCACGCTCATTGACGAGACGGCCCAGCTCTTCGACACGATTGGCATCTCGGGCGGCAGGCGTGGGCTCTCTCTGCGCCTTGCCCCCAATGACCTCGTTTCGTTCTGCGACGCCACCTACGCTGACATCTGCCGAGAGGAGACCAGGTGAGCGACAACCCCAGCAGGCACCCGAGGCACATGGCGTCGGCGCGCAAGGAGACAGAGACAGCCGAGCCAAAGGCGGTCGCAGTCGCCGGTGGCGCGGAGCCGAAGGCGGTCGCAGTCGCCGGTGGCGTCGAGCCGAAGGCGACAGAGTCCACCGAGAACCAGGTTGGTCGCAATGCCGCCCTCATGAGCTTCCTTGTGGTCGTCAGTCGCATCACGGGCTTCTTCCGCACCTGGGGTCAGAGCTTTGCGCTTGGCGCCGGCATGGTGGCAAGCTGCTACTCCGTGGCGAACAACCTCCCCAACCAGCTCTACGAGATCGTCGTGGGCGGCATGCTGGTTACGGCGTTCCTACCGGTCTACATGTCGGTCAAACAGCGCGAGGGCGAGAAGGGCGCCAGCCGCTACACCTCGAACCTCGTCTCCATCGTCACCCTGCTCATGGGCGCGGTGGCAATTCTCGGCTTCATCTTTGCCGCGCAGCTCGTGTGGACGCAGTCCTTCTCGGCGACAAGTGACTTCGACGCGGACTTCGCGACCTACCTCTTTAGGTTCTTCGTGGTGGAGGTTGTGCTCTACTCGCTCTCGTCGATCTTCTCGGGCGTGCTCAACGCCGAGAGGGACTACTTCTGGAGCAGCGCCAGCTCGATCTTCAACAACTTTGTCATCACGGCTTCGTTCCTGCTCTACGCGGCGTTGGCGAACGTGAGCCCCACGCTGGCAACCCTGATCCTGGCCATTGGCAATCCCGCCGGCGTGGCCGTGCAGGTCTTGGTCCAGATGCCGTCGCTGCGCAAGCACGGCATCCGCCTTACGTGGCACATCGACTGGCATGACCCCGCGCTCAAGGACACGCTCTCCATTGGCATTCCGTCGCTGGTGGTCATGATCACGTCGTTCGTGACCACGTCGGTGCAGCAGAGCACGTCGCTTTCCGTCTCGGTCTCCGGCGCGTCGGTCATCTACTATGCGCGGCTGTGGTACACGCTGCCCTACGCCATTCTCGCCGTTCCCATCACCACGGCTATGTTCACCGAGCTCTCCGACTTGTTTGCACATGACGACATCGACGGATTCAAGCGTGGCGTCACCTCGGGCATGAGCCAGATCCTCTTCTTTATGGTGCCGTTTGGCATGTACCTTGTTGCCTTCTCGATGCCGCTGGCGTCGCTTGTTGCGGCGGGCAAGTTCACTGCCGACCAGCTGAGCATGACAGCCGCCTACATCTGCGGCCTTGCCTGCGCGCTGCCGTTCTACGGCATTGGTATGTACTTCCAGAAGGTGACCTCGTCCATGCGCCAGATGCGCGTCTATGCGCTGGCAAACGTGGTGGGCGGCGCCGGTCAGGTTGCCGTGCTGCTGCTTCTTGACCCGGCGTGGTTTGGCGAGACGGGCTCCATGTTCGTGATTGCGCTGACGTCCTTTGTCTTCTTCATGCTGGTTGACATCGTGACCATCGCGAACCTGCGCGGGTCTCTGGGGCGCGTGGGCTTTGGCTCGGTGCTGCGGTCGTTCGTGAAGTCGGTACTTCTCGGGCTTGCGGGCGCCGCTGCGGGTCTCGCGATTCTCTGGGTGCTCACGGCTGTGCTTGGCAGCTGCGAGGGCCACACGTTTCTCGCGCTGCTGTACTGCGCGGTGGCCGGTATTCCCTCGGTGCTGGTGACGTACGGGCTTGCGGTGCTGCTCAAGGTGCCCGAGGCGCGATTCATCAAGTCCGTTCTCGCCCGCTTCACTCGCCGCCGCGGATGAGACAAAGGGACAGTCCCTTTGTCTCATCACAGCTCTCCTCATATGAATGGCGCGTTAACGCTCTGTGTGCCTGGCGTCTACGCGGCGCACGGCACTTTAGTATGCTAAAGTGACAGCGCACGAGACGAGAAACCGCACGAGACGAGACGCCACGCGAGGGGAGCACCCCGCGCATGAGAAGCGCGTGACGCCCGTCGCGCACGTAGCAATTTCCGTCGCGTCAGAGCGGTATGCTCTACGTACCAGTAGGGGAGAGGGGCAGGCGTGATAGCAGGCACACCAAGCGGGTTCCGTGACATCCTTCCTCAGGAGGCGCTCGCGCGCGAGCGCATCTCCGGCACCGTGCGCGAGGTCTTCTCGGCGCACGGGTACCTCCCGGTCGAGACGCCGCTCTTGGAGTCGCGTGACGCGCTCGAGCGAGCGGGTCGCATCAAGGGTTTGCCGTTCCAGCTCTTCGACGTGGACGGCAGCCTCCTCACCCTGCGTCCGGATCTCACGCTTCCCATCGCGCGCATGATCGCCACGCGCGTGAGCCCGGACCACCTGCCTGTGCGTCTTCGCTACGAGGCGCCGGTCGTGCGTGAGGAGTCCTCGCTCAAGGGCCAGCCACGCCAGTTCACCCAGCTGGGCGTGGAACTCGTGGGCGGTGACGGCGCTGCCGCCGAGCACGAGGTCGTTGGCCTGCTCGCCGAGACCCTTGGCGCGCTTGACGTGCCTGCGTGGCGCATCGTGCTGGGTTCGGTCACGCCGCTCAAGGCCCTGCTCGACGCCTGCGCACCCAGCGCGCGCTTCCGCGAAGAGGCGCTCGCCCTGGTGCACGACTCCGATTTCGTCTCGCTGGACGAGCTGGTCGAGAAGGCCGTTGCGGCAGGCGAGCTGGATGCCACCGCCGCACGCGCAATCCAACGCATCCCGCGCCTGGTGGGTGGCGCCGAGGTGGTCGCAGAGCTGGACGAGCTCCTGGAAGCCGCCGGCGTTGAGAAGGACGCCCGCGGCACCGCGGAGCTCTCACGCCTGGTGGGCTCGCTCTCCGAGCTCTTTGCCGACGGCCGTGCGTCCTTCGACTTCTCGATCATCAACTCGTTCGACTACTACACGGGCATCATCTTCAAAGGCTACGCCGAGGGCATCGCGGCGTCTTTGGCCTCGGGCGGCCGCTACGACGCGGTTCTCGCCAACCTCGGCCGGGAGGGCACTGCTGCCTGCGGCTTTGCTCTCTCGCTCGAGCGCCTGCAGGAGATCCTCGGCGAGCCGGGCGAGTCCGGCGTGGTCACCCCCGGCGTAAGACTTGCCGAGAGGCCCCTGCGCATTGCGGTCCCCAAGGGGTCGCTCCTCAAAGACGCCATCCGCGTGCTCGAGGCGGCGGGCCTTCCCGTTGAGGGCCTGCGCGATCCGGGTCGCCAGCTCACGGTACGCGAGGGAGACGTGGAGTACGTGATCGTGCGCGCCCAAGACGCGCCCGCCTTCGTGGGCCACGGCGGCTGCGACTGCGGCATCTGCGGTCGCGACTCGCTCGTCGAGGCAAACATGGACGTCCTGCAGCTGGTCGACCTCGGCTTTGGGGGCTGCCGCTTTGTGGTTGCCGAGCCACGCGCCAAGGCGGGACTTGCCGAGAGCAACTATGCCTGGCGCGGTACCGTGCGCGTGGCAACCAAGTACCCGCGCATAACCCAGTCCTACTACGACTCCATCGGCCAGCAGGTGGACATCGTGACCCTGCATGGCAACATCGAGCTTGGGCCCATTGTGGGCATGACCGACCGCATCGTGGACATTACGGCCACGGGCACCACGCTCCGCGAGAACGACCTCGTCGTTGTCGACGAGGTCATGGAGTGCACCGCCCGCTTCTTTGCGGGCCCGGCCGCATACCGCTGCGACAAGAGGATTCGCGACCTGGCGACACGTCTCGCCGAGGTCACGAGAGGGGAGTAGCTTTGAGAAGGATCACGCTTGCCGCCGGACAGGCGCTCACGCAGGCAGACCTCAACCGTTCGGGGGCGCTGCCCCGCGAGGTGATGGAGAGCGCTGCCGCCATTGTGGACGACGTGCGCGAGCGGGGAGACGCTGCCGTCCGCGAGTACTGTCAGCGCTTCGACGATGCCTGCCCGAGCGAGTTCCGCGTCCCGCAGGAGCTGGTAGATGCCGCCCCCGGCATGGTGGACGAGGAGTTCCTCTCGTCTCTGCGCCGCGCGTACCGCCAGATTCGCGAGTTCCACGAGCGCCAGCGCGAGAACTCCTGGTTCGAGACGCGCCCCGACGGTACCATCCTGGGCGTCAAGGTGACGCCGCTCGACTCCGTGGCTATCTACGTGCCTGGTGGCCGTGCCCAGTACCCCTCGACGGTGCTCATGGACGCCATTCCCGCAAAGGTCGCGGGCGTGCGCCGCGTGGTCATGGTGACGCCGCCCCAGCGCGACGGCACACTCTCGGCCTACACGCTGGCGGCTGCCTCCGTTGCGGGCGTCGACGAGGTCTTCGCCGTGGGCGGAGCCCAGGCCATCGGCGCCGTGGCATATGGCACCGAGTCCATTCCCCGCGTCGACAAGGTCGTGGGCCCCGGCAACGCCTACGTGGCTGCTGCCAAGCGGCACGTCTCGGGCGACGTGGGCATCGACATGATCGCCGGACCCTCCGAGGTCTGCGTGCTTGCAGACGCCTCCGCAGACCCGGTCGTTGTCGCGGCGGACCTCATGGCCCAGGCAGAGCACGATCCCATGGCCTCTTGCTACCTTGTGACCTGCGACGCGTCGCTCCCGGATCGCGTCCTTGCTGCCGTCGAGCGCCTGGTCTCGCAGAGTCCGCGCGAGAAGATCACCCGCGCCTCGCTCGACGACCGCGGCGTCGTGGTTGTCGCAGCGACGCTGGCAGACGCCGTCGAGGCCGTGAACGTGGTGGCGCCGGAGCACCTCGAGCTGCACTGCGAGGACGCCATGTCGCTCCTTGGCTCCGTGCGCAACGCGGGCGCGATCTTTGTGGGCGCGTGGAGCTCTGAGCCCCTGGGAGACTACGTTGCCGGCCCCGACCACACGCTTCCCACCGGTGGCACGGCGCGCTTCTCCAACCCGCTTGGTGTCTACGACTTCCAGAAGCACTCGAGCGTCATCTCCTACACGCCACAGGGGCTTCTCGCCGATGCGCCTGCCGTCCAGGCAATGGCCCAGGCCGAGGGGCTCTGGGCGCACGCTCTCTCTGCCGGCCTGCGAGTGAAGCTTGCCGAGCAAGGCGAGAAGGACTTCTCAGACGCCGCTGCCGCTTGCGAGGACGCCACCCGCACCGCGTGGCCGCGCACGCTCGACACGCCGGGCGTGCCCAAGCTTCCTGGCTACGAGGGGTAGGGGCGATGGAAGGAATCACACCCAAGGTCCGTGCACTCATGCGGCCGTCCGCGGCTGCGCTCGAGCCCTATGACCCGGCCTTCTCGCCCGTGGACGTGGTTCTCTCGGCAAACGAGAACAACTACGGCGTCCCTCCCGAGGTGGCGCCAGCGCTGGCAGAAGCAGTGACCAGCGCCGCGTGGAACCGCTACCCCGTGCCCCTTGCCGGCGAGCTCCGCGAACAGCTTGCCGCATGGCATGGCGTGGCGCCTGAGCAGGTCATTGTTGGCAACGGCGGCGACGAGCTTCTCTTCAACTTCTTCCTGGCGTTTGGCGGTGCGGGGCATGCCCTGGTGAGCTGCCCTCCCACCTTCTCGGTCTACGGCCTCTACGCCTCCATGGTCGAGACGCCCGTGGTCGAGGTGCCCCGCGAGAAGGACTTTGCCCCCAACGTAGACGCACTGGTCGATGCCGCGCGCACGGCAACGCTCGTGGTCGTGACCTCGCCCAACAACCCCACGGGCGACCTCTTCCCGCGTGAGGGGGTGCGCCGACTCTGCGAGGCATGCCCGGGCATCGTGCTGGTGGACGAGGCCTACATCGAGTTCGCAGACCCGGGCTCGACCGTCGAGGACCTGCTGGGCGAGTACCAGAACCTGGCCGTCCTGCACACGTTCTCCAAGGCATTTGCACTGGCGGGAGCCCGCGTGGGCTATGTGCTTGCGAGCGCGCCCGTGGTGGCGGCACTCGCCGCGGTGCGCCAGCCCTACTCGGTGAGCGTGCTCGACCAGGCGGCGGCCCTCGCCGCCGTCACGCATCGCGACGCGTTCCAGCCGGCCATCCAGGCCATACGCCTGGACCGCGCACGGCTCGTTGGCATGCTTGAGGAGCTTGCGCCGCTTGGCGTGCGCGTGTGGCCCAGCCAGGCCAACTTCCTCTGCGTCCGCGTGCCGCACGCCCACGAGGTGTGGCGTCGCCTGCGCGACGAGCACTCGATACTGGTGAGGGACTTCTCGTCCACGCCGGGCCTTGCGGACTGTCTGCGCATCACCGTGGGCAAGCCCGAGGAGAACGACCTTCTGGTGGCGGCCCTCAAGTCCATCCTTAAGGGGGAATGACCATGGCACGCGTGGCAAGCGTCTCTCGGCAGACGGCCGAGACCTCCATCGAGGTCACGGTGAATCTCGACGGCACCGGCACCTCGGACATCTCGACGGGCGTGGGGTTCTTCGACCATATGCTCACGGCCCTTTCGCGCCACTCGCTCGTGGACCTCACGGTTCACGTGAAGGGTGACATCTGGGTGGACGACCACCACACCGTCGAGGACACGGGCATCGTGCTGGGGCAGGCACTGTGCCAGGCGCTGGGCGACAAGCGCGGCATCCGTCGCTTTGGGGATGCCCTGGTCCCGCTCGACGAGGCCCTTATCATGGCGGCCGTCGACATCTCCGGCCGCGGCGAGCTCTACTGGGACGTACCCATTGGCCCCCAGAAGGTGGGGACCTTCGACACCGAGCTTGGTCACGAGTTCTTCTGCGGCCTGGCGCGCGATGCCGGCATGACCGTCCACCTGCGCGAGGTTGCTGGCGAGAATGCCCACCACATCCTCGAGGCCACGTTCAAGTCGTTTGCCCGTGCGCTCCGGGCCGCCGTTGAGCCGGATCCGCGCGTGGAGGGCATTCCGTCCACGAAGGGAGCGCTCTGATGGCATCCTCGAAGATCGTCGTTATCGACTACCACAAGGGCAACCTCCTCTCGGTACAGCACGGCCTTGCCGCCGTGGGAGGTGAGGCGGTCATTTCCGACGCGCCGGCAGACATCTCTTCGGCCTCCGGCCTGGTGCTTCCTGGCGTGGGAAGCTTCGAGAACGCCATGGAGTACGTGAATGCGTCCGGCCAGGGAGACGCCATTCTCGACGCGCTTGGCCGCGGCGTACCCTTCCTGGGCATTTGCCTGGGGCTTCAGCTCCTCTTTTCCCGTGGCGAGGAGCGCTCGGGCGAGCGGGGCCTCCCGCGCGAGAACGAGGAGCCCGTTGCCGCTGGCACGCCCGGAGACGACCGCTGGGTCGCCGGCCTTGGCTTCTTCTCCGGCTCGGTCACGCGCCTGCGTTCCGGACGGCTCAAGGTGCCTCACGTGGGATGGGACCAGGTCTATCCAACCGAGGTGGGCGAGAGAACCCAGCTCCTTCGCGGTGTGCCCTCGGGGGCGAACTTCTTCTTCACGCACTCCTATGCGCTGGCGGATGACGTTGACCCTGCGATTGTGGCGGCCCGCACGCACTACGCGCGCAGCTTTGGCTCCGCCGTTGCCAAGGGTCCCGTCTTTGGCGTGCAGTTCCATCCCGAGAAGTCCTCGGCAACGGGCCTTGTCATTCTCTCCAACTTCGTCGACATCGTGAGGGCTGGAGGCGTCCGATGATTCTCTTCCCCGCGATCGACCTCGTGGGCGGCCGTGTGGTGCGCCTCGCGAACGGCGACCGCTCGCGCATGGATGTCTACTCGGATGACCCCGCCTCCGTCGCGCGTGACTTTCTCGCCCGTGGCGCGAAGTGGGTCCATGTGGTGGACCTCTCCAGTGCCCTCGGTGAGGACGAAGTCGCGCGCGATGCAAACGCCCAGGCGATACGGGCGATCTGCCAGGTCGAGGGGCTCTCGGTCGACGCTGGCGGCGGCGTGCGCTCGATCGGGGCCATGCGGCGTCTGGCAGACCTTGGGGTGAAGCGCATCGCCATGGGCACTGCGCTCGTGCGTGATCCCTCGTTCGCCCGTCAGGCTGCTGCTGAGTTTGGCGACACCGCAGTCGCAGACGTTGCGGCGAAAGACGGCGTGGTCAAGGTGAACGGCTGGCGCGAGGGCGGCTCGCTTGCGGCGGACGACCTTGTTTCCAGCCTCGCAGAGATGGGCTTTCGACACCTTGTCTTCACTGACATCGCGCGTGACGGCATGCAGACGGGCGTCGATCCCGGGGCCTACCGCCACATTGCCGAGGTCGCGGGTTTTCCGGTGGTGGCCTCGGGCGGCATCGCCAGCGTGGAAGACGTCCGCGCGCTTGCGGCGCTTGGGCCACAGGTGGTCGAGGGCTGCATAACGGGGCGCGCGTTGTACGAGGGCGCGCTTTCGCTCGAGGACGCTCTCGCTGCGTGCGGGTAGGTGGTGGGGCGTGCCTTGCTTCTTGCGGGGCTCGGCGCTCGCGCTTTGCGCTTGCTCGCTTCGCGACTCGCCCCGCAAGAAGCAAGGCACGCCTCGGAATGGCTAGCTGACTGCGGCGCGCCCTCGCACAACGTCGCTAGGCTTCTGGTTTATTTGAAGGTCAGGCCCTGGTCCCAGGCTCCAGTCAGGGGATGACCGCTTGTACGTGTTGGGTTCGACTGCGGGCCGTCGTGCTTGTCGCGGCGCGAGTCGCGAAGCGAGCGAGCCGCCCCAAGGGCGGCGAGCGCCGAGCGCAGCGACAAGCACGACGGCCTCCGAAGGGAGTAACCATGCTGACAAAGAGGGTCATCCCCTGCCTGGATGTCAAGGACGGACGCGTCGTTAAGGGCGTCAACTTCGTTGACCTCCGCGACGCCGGAGACCCCGTGGAGCTTGCGGCCAAGTACGACCGCGAGGGTGCCGACGAGGTGGTCTTTCTCGACATCACCGCAACCTCGGACGATCGCTCGACCACGATTGACCTTGCTTCGCGCGCCGCAAGCCAGCTGCACATCCCCTACACCGTGGGCGGTGGCTTCCGCGATGTCGAGGGGTGCCGCGTGATGGTCTCGGCGGGCGCCGACAAGGTCTCTATCAACTCCGCTGCCGTGCGAGACCCCTCTCTCATCACACGCGCGGCCAGCGCCTTTGGAAGCCAGGCCGTGGTCGTTGCCATCGATGCCAAGCAGGTGGGGCCGGGCGACAAGTGGGAGGTCTACCTCGCGGGCGGTCGCATTCCCACGGGAATCGACGCCGTTCAGTGGGCCGAGGAGGCGGCGCGGCGTGGCGCCGGCGAGATCCTCCTCACCAGCATGGATCGCGATGGCACCAAAGACGGCTTCGACATTCCGCTCACCCGCGCCGTCGCACGTGCGGTGAGCATCCCCGTGATCGCCTCGGGTGGCGTGGGAACGCTCGAGCACTTTGCCGAGGGCATCATCGAGGGCGAGGCCGATGCCGTTCTCGCCGCGAGCGTCTTCCACTTTGGCACCTATTCGGTGCGTCAGGTGAAGGAGTACATGGCAAGCCAGGGCATCCCGGTGAGGCTCGACTTCTAGGCCAGCGCCCACAGCCATCATCAGAGAAGGAGCTAGAACTATGCTTGATGCGTCGTCCGTCTCGCCCGCCTATGCCGACGAGCCTACGCAGCGCTGCAATGACTTTCCCGCATGCGTGAGCTTTGACGCACGGGGCCTCGTGCCCGTGGTCGTGCAGCAGGAGGGGACGGGCGAGGTCCTCATGGTTGCCTGGGCAAACCGCGAGGCCCTTGACCTTACCCTCAAGACGCGCACCAGCTGGTTCTGGTCGCGTTCGCGCAAGGAGCTCTGGAACAAGGGCGCCACAAGCGGAAATGTGCAGCAGGTGCGTCGCGTGCTCGTCGACTGCGACGCAGACACCCTTGTCTACGTGGTGGACTCGCCTGGTCCTGCCTGCCACACGGGGCACAGGAGTTGCTTCTTCCGCGAGGTTCCCCTCGCGTGAGCGCCGTCAGCGCTACGTTGCCTGCACATTCTGCGGACACCCATGCCGTACACTAAACAAGTTGTCCGTACAGACCAAAGGAGAACAGATGGGCGTCAGAACCGCAAACGTGAAGGACGGCAACATAGGGGAGACCCTGGAGGGGCTCGCTGCTGTCATCCACCAGCGGGCAACCTCTGCTTCTCCGGAGGAATCCTACACCGCGCGTCTCCTCACGCCCGAGAAGGGCGACAAGCTCCTCTCCAAGCTCGCGGAGGAGTCCTCCGAGATTATCATGGCCTGCAAGGACAACGACCACGATCACATCCGCTACGAGATGGGCGACCTTCTCTACCACATGCTGGTTGTTGCCGAGAAGTACGGCATTACCCTCGACGAGCTGGCTGGCGAGCTCGACGCCCGCCGCAAGTAGGCAGAACCGGAGGTAATCCAAGCATGGCTCAGAGGCCCAACGTCGCAAGCACAGACGAGCTTGCAGAGAAGATCCAGCCGGTCATCCTGGGGGCAGACTACTCCTGCTATGCGTACGTCCGCGCCTTTTGGGAGGCCTACCACGTTCGCTCAATCATCTACGCAGGCTCGGACATCAAGTCCATCTCGCGCACTAAGTTCGCCGACTATCGCGTCGAGGAGGGCGTGGACTCCGAGGACGTCCTGGTGCCGCTGCTCAAGCGCGTGGGCGACCAGCTCTGCGTCGAGGGCCGCGTGCCGTTTCTCGTCACCTGCGGCGATTTCTACGCGCGCATCGTCTCAAAGCACAAGCCGGAGCTCGAGCGCTGGTTCTACACGCCGGTCGTGGACTTTGACGTCCTCGACTTTGTCACCCAGAAGCAGAACTTCTATGAGGTGTGCGAGCAGGTGGGCATGGCCTATCCCAAGACGCGCTTCCTCGACTGCTCGCTTAAGGGTGCTGTTCCCAATGACGAGGGCTTTACCTATCCGCTGGTAGCCAAGCCGTCGAACTCTGCCCACTACCACTATGCCGAGTTCGAGGGCAAGAAGAAGGTCTTTGTCATCCAGACGCCGGAGGAGCTGCGCCGGGTCTACTCGGCGCTTCAGGACTCCTGCTATAACGACAGCCTGATCGTGCAGGAGTTTGTCCCCGGCGGAGACTCCCACATGTATGCCCTCTACTGCTACGTCGACAAGGACTCCAACCCGGTCTTTACCGTTTGCTGCCACGTTGGCCTGGAGGACCACCACCCCAGCGCCATTGGCAACGCGGTGGCCATCGTGCCCGAGCCAAACGAGGAGATGACCGCCTCTGCCGCGCGCTTCCTCAAGAGGGTTGGCTACCACGGCATGTGTTGCTTCGACGCCAAGTACGACGCGCGCGACAGGAGCTACCGCTTCCTCGAGGTAAACGCGCGCCCCGGCCGCAGCTCGTGGCTCGTGCTGCTCTCCGGCATCAACTACGCCCGCATCCAGGCGGAGGATGCCATTCTCGGAATCGATCCCGCGCCGGTTGAGCCCAAGGGCGGCTGGGCCTACGTGGGCGTCCCCAAGGCCGTGATCGAGCGCTGCATGCCGGATGTCCCGGTCAAGCAGCGCGTGCTCGAGGCCTACGACAACCACACCGCGAGCTTTGCGCTTGACTGGCCGGGCGATTCTCTCGCACAGCGCTTCTGGGCGAAGGTCAACTTCGAGCACCAGGTCTCCAAGTTCAAGCGCTATCTCCCCGAGCCGGACCAGCCGTGACGGCTGGGCACCTTGCGGGAAGGCGTCGCACACGATGACAATCCGAGACCCAGGGGCACGCCCCGACTTCGATGATGCCCGCTCCCTGGAGGAGAGCCTGCCCGAGCTGCGCCGACAGGTGGACGACGCGCCCACCGACCCTGGCTGCTACCTCTGGAAGGACGCGCGTGGGCAGGTTGTGTACGTGGGCAAGGCAAAGAACCTGCGGGCCCGCCTGCGCCAGTACGTGACGCTGCAGGACGACCGCGACAAGATTCCCCTCATGATGCAGGTCGTGAGGTCGTTCGACTACGTCGTGGTTGGCTCCGAGCACGAGGCCCTTGTGCTCGAGCGCAACCTCATTGCCCAGTACCACCCGTACTTCAACGTCGACTTCAAGGACGACAAAAGCTACCCCTACATCGCCATCACCGAGTCGGACGTCTTCCCGGCCATCAAGTACACCCGTGAGCACCACCGCAAGGGCACGCGCTACTTTGGCCCCTACACCGACGCCCACGCCGCGCGCGACACCATCGACACGCTGCGCAAGGTGGTGCCCATCTGCATTGCCACGTGCGTTGAGTGGAAGCGCTGCCGTCGCGAGCTGGAGCGCCGCCCGGATGAGGCGGCCGTCGCCAACCTTGCGCTCGCCCGCGCGGGGCGCCCTTGTTTCGACTACCACATGGGCAAGGGTCCGGGCGTCTGCGTGGGCGCCATCGACACGGTCGAGTACGCCAAGCACGTGCGCCAGGTAGAGGACTTTCTCGCCGGGCGACGCTCGCACGTGGTCTCGGCCGTGGAAGAGCAGATGCGCGAGGCGGCGGCGGACCTCGACTTCGAGCGCGCCGGCCGCCTGAAGGCGCGCCTCGAGGGGCTGAACGCCCTCGACGACCGCCAGCAGGTCATGTTCTCCTCTGACGTCTCGCTCGATCTCATCGGCTTCTACCGCGAGGAGACCATCAGCGCCGCCTGCGTCTTCGTGGTGCGCGAGGGCCGCACGGTGCGCACGGTCGAGTTCATCCTCGACAAGGGTGCCGACGTGGGGGAGGTCGAGCTCCAGGGAGGCTTCCTCAAGCGCTACTACGACGAGACGGCCGACATTCCCTCCGAGGTCGACGTTGATGTTGACCTGCCGGATGCCGCGCTTCTCTCCGACTGGCTTGCCGAGAAGCGCGGGCGCGTCTGCCGCATCCATCACCCCCAGCGGGGCGAGAAGCGCCATCTCCTGGACATGGCGGCCGCCAACGCCCGCCACGCGCTCATGCGCTACATGGTGCGCACGGGCTATGCAGATGACCGCACAAACCAGGCGCTCCTGCAGCTTGAGAGCGCACTTGCGCTCGACGCGCCCCCCATGCGCATAGAGTGCTTCGACATCTCGACGCTCCATGGCCACTTCACGGTGGCGTCGATGGTCGTCTTCACCAATGGCCGCCCGGACAAGTCCCAGTACCGGCGCTTCAAGATCCAGACGCCGCTCACCGAGGCAAACGACTTCGTGAGCATGTCCGAGGTTCTCGCCCGCCGCTACGCGCCCGCGCGCATGGCGGACGAGCGCTTTGGCTCGCGTCCGGACCTCCTTGTGGTCGATGGCGGAAAGCCCCAGCTCACGGCTGCCATGGAGCAGCTCTCCTCGCTGGGTCTGGACATCCCGGTGTGCGGCCTTGCCAAGTCGGACGAGGAGGTCTTTGTCCCCTGGGACGAGACGCCCGTGGTGCTGCCCTCTGGCTCGGCATCGCTCTACCTCATCAAACAGGTGCGCGACGAGTCGCACCGCTTTGCCATCACCTTCCACCGCGAGCTGCGCGACAAGGCCATGACCGTCTCGGTGCTCGACGACGTTCCCGGCGTGGGCCCCAAGCGCAAGCGGGCAATCATGCGCCGCTTTGGTTCGCTCAAGCGCCTGCGCGCCGCGAGCGTGGAGGACATTGCCCAGGTACCGGGCGTGCCGTCCGAGGTGGCGCAGGCGGTCTACGACGCGCTGCGTGCCTGGGACGAGGAGGCCCAGACGGTTGCGGAGAAGGCGCGTTAGTCAGGGATCGCAAACATTCCGGAGATGTAGCTAAAGTTTCCGTCGATGTGGCTCACCTCAGAGCGACCGAGCGGAGACAGATTGTCTGTCAGGTCAAACGAGAGGAGCTCGCGATCGGCGCCCACAACGTAGAGCGTGTCGCCAGAGATGCAGCTCTGCATGGCGGTGCAGGTAAGGTTGTGCTCTTCCGAGAGCGGTTCCCACGTTGCGGGGTCGTAGAGCGCGGCTGTGGTCGGGCTCTCGCTATGAATGTCTCCAAAGAGGAGGAGCACGTAGCCATTCCAGGTGAGGGCATCAAGCACGGCCGTATCGAATTCCTTCGATTCGAGCACGCCCGTGTCGGTGTGGTAGATGCCGAGCTGCGTCGATGGGACTTGCCCCGAGGTATCTTCCCAATTCGCAAAGAAGAGCAGGTCGCCTGCGGCAACGGGCCGATAACGACCGGATCCAAGCTTAGTCGTGGTTACGGTGTCCATCAGATTGAGGTCTCGGCCGTAGATGCTGATCCACGATGTGGACTCGTCTGGCGCATCAGGCGAGAGGGGACTTCCCGTTGAGAAGGCATACAGCTTCCCGCCGTAAAGGCAGAGGGATTCGATGTAGGTGTCTGTCTCCTCAATGTCAGTGACATCGCCCGTTTGCCGGTCAATGCGGCATATGTGCGAGACGTTGTTGAGGTTGCTGCAGGTAAAGATATAGTCATCGTCTGCGCAGACTCCATAGAGGTTTATCTGATCGACGCCGTAGCGGGTCACGGAAAGGTCATCCAGGTCCACGCCGAGCACCGTCTTCTCGTCGCGCTTGGTTGTGTAGCCTTGAGGGATAACATAAAGCGTGCCGTCATAGACGGGGGAGAGGTTCCAGTCACATCCGAGCGTGGCATAGTCAAGCGGCAGGTCGCCGAGTTCGTTGAGCTCGCTGTCATAGAGAATGATTCGGCTACGCGCCTGGAACTGCCGTGTCTCAATCACGCCAAAGGACGCCTGTCCCGTGGGGGCAGGGGAGACGTTTCTTCTGGCAAGCCAAACGATGAAGAACGCCGTGGCAGTGCATGCGAGAAATGCAACCAGCAGTGCGGCACGCTTTTTCATCTGCGTCTCCAGTCAGGGGTGAAGGAGGCGCACCCCATGGAATAAACGGGGTGCACCGTGAAGCCAGACTATACTTGAGAGTAAATTGTCGACGTATGCGAAGACATAACAAGTTCTGTCGGGTAGACCGCATTACCCCAGGCAGGTGTGTCGAGGTCAATTCCATAGAGGTCTTTGTAGGCAGCCCACACAAGCTGAGAACAATAAAAAGAGCTACGCGTATCCCTATCGAAGAAATTGTAGTTGTATGGCTTTCCAATCTGCGAATAACACCAGTTGGCCGCTGCTGCATCTTGTGTCGTGGTCGTCTCGTTCACGTTTAGACCGTATACGACCCCCTTCGAGGATGCCCAGTTATTTGACCCAAGAACGACTCCTTGGTCTGTGGACTCTACAACTCTTGAGGAAGAGTAGACGATAGCTGCATGTCCAGAAGGAATCCACTTAAACTTGTCCCCGGTGACAAGGATCACTCCCTTGCGAGTGGGGTAGGTTCCCAAGCGCCTCATTGGTCCCTTATCGGACATTATCGGCATACGTGCAGCCTCTTCCCAATAGGGCGCGAACTCCTCTTCAGAGGGGACATCTCTCGCGGGTGGCTCTGATGCAACTGCAGGGGTGTGAAAACTACTGATAGCTAGAAGAACAACGAGGATTGGTAAAACGGCAATCATCTTCTTGTACATCTAAAACTCCTCTTGGATAAGGAATGTTCTCACCGTATCGATCCGAGATACTTCTGAGACGCTTTAGTCGACAGAGGTGCTTGTACCGTTCCATCTATCTCTTCCTCTCGCCTCCGTGTTTGATATGGGACTGACTAGGAAGATGATTTCAGGATTAGGGGTTCGCGTCTGTCGTCCAAGAGGATGGGATTCGTAAATTCGTGTCAACTCAAGAGCGAGGTTATTATCTTGTGCAATTCAGCTGCGCTGTGAATGCCAAGGGCGACATAAATGCGACTCCGGTATGACTTAACAGTTCCTCGTGCTATATGAAGCTGATCACAGATTTCACTCTCGCTGTCACCCCGGGCGATGAGGAGGGCAATTTGTGCTTGGAGCTCGTTGAGCCCGCAACTGCGGAGGTGCTTGAGCACCACGTCCGCGTCCTTCGGAGAGTTTCCGGCGGGGGATGTTGTTGGGGAGATTTTTCCAAATACCATGGCCCCGGCAACAAGAAGAAGTGCACACAGCATGTATGACACGTCGGGATGAGATGTGAGTAGGGAGTCAATGGGTCTCTGAAGAAGGAAACAGAATCCCACGAGAGCCGCGAGTTCGCGGGAGCGACAAAATAGTCCCTGTATGCCTGTTTGCAGGAGATGCCTGGTGCGATGCGTCCACGAGATTTCAGCTCCGGGTAGAGCTACGTTCGTGCCAACGAGCAAAACGGTTGCGAAAAGAACCAACAGTGAAAGGATGCGAAAGAGCCACAGAAGTGGCCAAGACGCCACAAGAAGCGCTGCGGAGAGTGTCGTTCCGGTAGCCGCGAAGAGGCTTTTTTCCCATGAGGGGGAAACGCCAAGCCGTTGTCGAAGGGCTTCCTCTCCTCCCGAATCTGGATGGCAGAGAAAACCGACGAGCGCACCACAGATGAGAGCGAGTCCAAAGGCGTGTGCAGTCACAAGTTGACTGTCAGCATCGAAAGGACACAAGGTATATGCAAGGCAGAACCCCATACAGGTAAGGGTGCTCCAATGCTTATGCAAGAATGCAAATCTACGGTTGGCTGATGTTGAGTTTTCACTTGCGTTATCAGATTTGACGTCATTGCTCTGCTGTGCAGAAGAGATGAGAAGGCAGAGTTCTTGCTTGGAGCGTATTCCCAATTTCTCATATCCCCGAGAGCGATTGGTATTGACAGTTGACTCTGAGACGCCGAGTTCTTGTGCGATGATGCGGCGCGGCTTTCCAAGTGCGGTACTGATAAGAACCTCGGTCTCTCGACTACTGAGCGGACGGAGTGCATGGGAGGAGAGAAGCTGCTCGATTCGGGTGCTCTCACGGGCTATTTGCCTGGGATTTGTCGACTCTCCGGTGGTGGTTGTATGCCTGGGGGACGCATGACGGATAAGACATACAATTACGACGGTAACAGCAAAGAGGTGCGTCCCCGTTAGAACAAGAGCGAGATGTGGGTAATCCGATAGGGTGTCATAGAGTGAGGCCGAGAATACGAGTCCGGAGACAAGTGAGAAGAGCATCCGTTCGTCTGTTCCGGAAGATAGACGAGTGAGGAGTTGCGCTACGAGAGATGCCGTGGCACCGAGGCATGCCGAGAAGGCGGGAAACCATGGGCCGATTGCCGGAAACGAGAGACCCAGAACAAGCGGCACAGCAAAAGTAATTCCGAGAATTACTGCAGACTGGAGAACTGCGTTACCATTGGGTTCCGGATGCGCAAACTCAAGGGCGAGACAAATCCACCCAACAAGAGCGAATGCGGTAGCTACGACCTCGGCTGCAGCAAACTCTACGAGAGCGTTGGCTTCAACAAGCAATACCTCTAGCGCGAAGATGGGAATTGCGACTATGGCTCCTGCAATAGCCATGAACTGCCGACACTTCTCGGAAGAGACCTTGTCGGCAGCTCCGAGCGTGCGTCCGACGAGCAAGGCGGCGCAGGTGAGGCTGAGCGTGAGTAGTGGTTGGCGGGGAGGTAGCGCTGCAATCAATCCCGACCAGATGCACCAGATGGGCTTACCTCTTCGCGCAAGGATGGCATACGCTCTCATCATGTCTCCCTCATGGCTTGATGCTGAGAATAGGACAAAGCCTGCTCTACTGAGGCTGCGCTCCGGTAGGTGGTGGGCGAGAGCCCGATGAGACAGCGCGGGATATCACTCGGGCTCGCTGTGCCTGATGTGAGTATGCAAAAGCGTCCAGCTCCGAATCTCGCGAGCCAGTTGCTCTCAGCATCGGCTAGCCTTGTCTCTAGTCCAAAATGGCGCGACCATGGTGGCCGCGGAGAGGAGCATCAATGGCTGTCAATCCGCTCGTCCAGTCCCTCAAGGGCAAGCTCATCGTTAGCGTCCAGGCGTATCCCGGAGAACCCATGCGCCACCCCGAGACCATGGCCCAGATCGCCCGCGCCTGCGAGCTGGGTGGTGCCGCAGCCATCCGCTGCCAGGGCCTCTCGGACATCGCCGTCATCAAGGGCCGCGTCGAGGTTCCCGTCATCGGCCTCTGGAAGGAGGGCCACGACGGCGTCTACATCACGCCCACGCTGCGCCATGCCGTTGCCTGCGTGAACGCCGGTGCCGACGTGGTGGCCATCGACGCCACCGACCGTCCGCGCCCCGACGGCCGCACCTTCGAGGAGACCGTCCGCGACCTGCGCGCCCAGTGCGAGACCATCGTCATGGCCGACTGCATGACCATCGAGGACATCCGCCGCGGCGTCGCCTGCGGCTGCGACATCGTGTCCACCACGCTCTCGCACAACAAGGCCGCCATCGACACCACGCTGGACGACGGCCCCGACATCGCCCTTCTCGCCGAGGCCGCCAAGGAGTTCCCCGGCTTCCCCGTGATCTGCGAGGGCCATGTCCATACGCCGGCGGACGCGCGCGCGGCCATCGACGCGGGCGCGTGGGCCGTGGTCTCGGGCACCGCCATCACGCATCCTACGAGCATTACCAGCTGGTTCAAGGCCGCAATCGAGGCGTAGTCCAAGGGCCTTCGAAGTCCTGACCGTCCCTAGGAAGTACCAACTGCCCCCAGAGAGAGGAATCGTATGGCTGAGAACAACTGCTCCGAGCAGACTGCCCCGCTCGACGCGGCCGCTGCTGCAAAGGCGGCGTTTGGCGAGGTCGCCGGCGAGCCCTTCCCCAAGGACATCTACGCGGCACCCCAGCTCACCTGGGCTGTCATCGGCTGCGGCGTGATTGCCAACCAGATGGCCACATCGCTTGCCCTCTCTGGCCGCCACCTGCGCGGCGTCGCCAACCGCACGCGCGAGAAGGCCGAGGCCTTTGCAGAGCGCTACGGCGTGGAGCGCGTGTACGACTCCGTCGAGGAGCTCTACCAGGACCCCAGTGTGGATGCCATCTACATTACTACGCCGCACAACACGCACATCCGCTACCTGCGCGGCGCGCTCGCGGCGGGCAAGCATGTCCTCTGCGAGAAGTCCATCACGCTCAACTCCGAGGAACTCGACGAGGCCCGTGCGCTTGCACGCGAGAACAACGTGGTGCTCATGGATGCCACGACCATCCTCCACATGCCGCTCTACCAGGAGCTTCTCCGCCGCGCCAACGCGGGCGAGTTTGGCACCATGAACCTGGCGCAGCTCAACTTTGGCAGCTACAAGGAGTACGGCGACCTCACCAACCGCTTCTACAACCCCAAGCTCGCGGGCGGCGCGATGCTCGACATCGGCGTTTATGCGCTCTCGCTCATGAGGTTCTTCATGGCAAGCCAGCCCACGGAGGTCGTCTCTCTCGCCAACCTGGCTTCGACGGGCGTGGACCAGACCTCGGGCATCGTGTGCCGCAACAAGGAGGGGCAGATGGGCGTCCTCTCGCTCACGCTCCACTCCAAGCAGCCCAAGCGTGCGGTTTTGAGCTTTGACCGCTGCTACGTGGAGGTCATGGACTACCCCCGAGCCGATGCGGCGACCATTGTGTGGACGGAGGACGGCCGCCGCGAGGAGGTGCGGGCGGGACGCTCCGGCTATGCGCTCTGTTACGAGATTGCCGACCTCGAGCGTGCGGTTGCGGGCGACGCCTGTGCGGCGGGTCTTATCGACTATGCCGCCGATGTCATGCAGGTCATGACGCGCCTACGCCGCGAGTGGGGCGTCGTCTATCCCGAGGAGCGCGCGTAGGGGAGTGAGAAGCGCCGGTCCTTCTCGCCTCCTTGCCCCTTCTCGCACGTGTCTGCGGAAATGAGCCCTCCGGCGAGAAAATGACGCCAGAGCGAAGGTTCCCATCACCCGCACCTGCGGAATGCACCCTCCGGCGAGAAAATGACGCCAGAGCGAGGGTCTCGTACAGAATTCCGTCTGAACCTCACCCTCCGGCGAGAATTTCTCGCCGGAGGGGCTCGTTCGTACGAAGTAGCTGCGATAACGCCCCCTCCGGCGTCAATTCTTCGCCGGAGGGGGCTTTTCGTCCCCGACCCCTGCGCAAACGGGCCTTCCGGTGCCCCCTCCCCGAGGGCCCCCGAGAAAACGCACCTTCCAGAGTCTCGTTCCTCAGAGTTCATTGCGCATTCTTCTCGTCACAAGCACGTTTGCCAAGTTGATGGTCGCCACACCCCAACGGCTCGGCAACAACACCTGTGGTCCCATGGGCCTTGTTACCGAGCCGTCGCGACGCCCGAGCGTTTTCCCAGATAGCAACGGCGGCCCCTCAATGCGCCGGTAACAACGACAATGATGCGGTGCGTGTGGTTACCGGCCCGTGGCTGCCCGCCAGGCCTCACCTGCGGAAACAATAGGGGGTCAAGACGGGCCGGTAACAACGAGTCAGTGCGCAAGGCGGGAGCAGAGGTGCGCAAGGCGGAGGCAGAGTGGGGAGCATAGCGGTGGCGCCCGCGTAGGCGAGAATCCCGGATCCAGAAGTATGCGCGCTGAGGCCAACGCACCGGCCGGGCGCCAACCCCTATACTTGAAGCCGATGTGTGCCGACCAGTGCGGAGGAGGGACCAATGGCAGACGAGAAGACCGGACAAACCCTGCGTGACGCGGAGAACCGCGACCGCGTCCCTGACATCGTGATTATCACGGGCATGTCCGGCTCGGGCCGCACGCAAGCCCTCCACTGCTTCGAGGACATGGGCTACTTCTGCATCGACAACCTCCCGCCGCGCCTGGTCCCGCAGCTCGCGGACCTCGTGGGCATCAACTCTGGCGTGGGCCGACACCTGGCCGTCACCTGCGACCTGCGCAGCCAGGGCCTCTTTGACGAACTCACGGACACCATCCGCCAACTCGGGGAGCACGAGCTCTCGTGCAAGCTCCTCTTCCTGGACGCCTCCGACGAGGTCCTCATGCGCCGTTACAACGAGAACCGCCGCCGCCATCCGCTCGCGGTTCCCGGCGAGACCGTCGAGCACGCCATCAAGCGCGAGCGCCGCCAGCTCAAGGACGCCCGCTCGATGGCCGACCTCGTCATCGACACCAGTCGTCTGCGCACATCTGCCTTAAGGACGCGCCTCAACACGGCGTTCTCGGAGCTCACCGAGCAGCAGCTCCTGGACGTGAACGTCTTCTCGTTCGGCTTCAAGCACGGCATGCCCTCCGAGGCGGACCTCATGATCGACGTGCGCTTCCTGCCCAACCCCTTCTACGATCCAGAGATGCGCCATCTCACGGGCAATGACGAGAAGGTCGCCCGCTACGTCATGGACAACAAGATCACGCGCGACTTCATGGACGCCTGGCTGCGCCTTCTCGACGTGGCCATGCCCGGCTACGTCGCCGAGGGCAAGGCGCGGCTGTCCATCGCCGTGGGGTGCACGGGCGGGCAGCACAGAAGCGTCGCCATCGCCAACGCCACTGCTGCCCACCTCAAGGCCCAGGGCTACCGCGTGAACCTCTTCCACCGCGACCTGCCCGAGGCGCCAACAGCGCCAGACCAGGGTGCCCCGACGGGCGAGGGGCAGTAAATGTCCTTTACTGCCCAGGTAAAAGACGAGCTCTCGCGCATCGAGCCAACCACGCGCATGGCAGAGCTCGCGCAGCTCTCCGCCCTCGTGCGCGTCTGCGGGACCATGAGCTTCCACGGCTCGGGGCGCTACTCGATCCGCATCGCCACCGAGACCGGTGCCGTTGCCCGCACCGTCATCAAGCTCACGCACCGCGTGTTCGACCTCGAGACCTCACTTACCGTGCGGCGCTCTGTTCTCCATAAGACGAGAAACTACCTCATCGAGATGCCCGAGCAGGAGCGCCTGGCAGGAGACCTTACGAGCCTTGGCATACTCGTTCCCGGCCACGGGATAGCGCTCGGCGTGCCCGAGGGGCTCCTTAAGACGAGAGAAGCACGTGCCGCCTTTGTCCGTGGCGCGTTCATGGCGGGCGGCTTCATCGCCGACCCGCGCGGGGACTTCCACCTCGAGATCGCGGTGACGGGGGAGGAGTTCGCCCACGGCCTCGCCGAGGTCATCTCCACCCTCGGCATCTCCGCGCGCATCAACCGGCGTCGCGGTGCCTACGCCCTCTACCTCAAGAGCTTCGACGACGTCCTGAGCCTCCTCAGGGTGATGGGGGCAAGCCGCATGGCGCGTGTGGTCGAGGTGGCGCGTGCGAGAAAGTCGGTCAAGAACGACGTCAACCGCCGCGTCAACGCCGAGGTCGCCAACCAGGCGCGCTCCTCTTCGGCGGCGGCAGCGCAGCTCGACCTCATCGACCGCGCAGACGATCTCGCGGGTCTCTCGCACCTCCCGCCGGCCGTTCGCGAGTTCTGCGTCGCCCGTCGGGAGCACCCGGAGCTCTCGCTTGCGGCGCTGGGCGAAACGTTCGACCCACCGGCCTCGAAATCAGCAATGTATCACCGCCTGCTCAGGCTGGAGCAGATCGTGAACGGCGAGGACGATGGGAAACCTGAGAACGTTTCCACATCAGGAAATCGTTGATTTTACTAATAAAGATGCAGGTAGATTGTATCGCATACTATACTTCGCGCAAATTTGCCCCCACAATTTTGCCAGCGTTGCGGATTAGTCGTTTTAGATTGGCAAACGTGCGGTAGAATGTCCCTAGCAATGACGTTTCGGCGTTGTTACATGGTCAGTCGGGGGGAGGCCCCGTCGGCCACTCGAAAGGAGAAAGCATGGCAGTTAAGGTTGCAATCAACGGCTTCGGTCGCATCGGTCGCCTGGCATTCCGCCAGATGTTCGGTCACGAGGGCTCCGAGATCGTCGCCATCAACGATCTTACGTCTCCCGAGATGCTCGCCTACCTGCTGAAGTACGACTCCACGCAGGGCAACTACTCCCGCGATCACGAGATCTCCGCTGGTGAGGACTCCATCACCGTCGACGGCAAGACCATCAAGATCTACAAGGAGGCAGACGCCAACAACCTGCCTTGGGGCGAGCTTGGCGTTGACGTCGTCCTCGAGTGCACCGGCTTCTACACCTCCAAGGCCAAGTCCCAGGCCCACCTCAACGCTGGCGCCAAGAAGGTCGTCATCTCCGCTCCCGCGGGCTCCGACCTCAAGACCATCGTCTACAACGTCAACCACGAGACCCTGACCGCCGAGGATGACATCATCTCCGCCGCCTCCTGCACCACCAACTGCCTCGCTCCCATGGCCAAGGGCCTGAACGACTTCGCCCCCATCGTCTCTGGCATCATGACGACCATCCACGCCTACACCGGCGACCAGATGATCCTCGACGGCCCGCAGCGCAAGGGCAACTTCCGTCGTAGCCGCGCTGGCGCGGAGAACATCGTCCCCAACAGCACCGGTGCCGCCAAGGCCATCGGCCTCGTGCTCCCCGAGCTCAACGGCAAGCTCATCGGCGCAGCTCAGCGCGTTCCCACGCCCACCGGCTCCCTCACCAACCTCTACGCCGTCGTTGACAAGGAGGTCACCGTCGAGGAGGTCAACGCCGCGATGAAGGCCTTCTCCGAGAAGATCCCCGAGACCTTCGGCTACAACGAGGACCAGATTGTTTCTCGCGACATCGTTGGCATGACCTACGGCTCGCTCTTCGACGCCACCCAGACCATGGTCAACCCGCTCGGCAACGGCCAGAGCCTCGTCCAGGTCACCTCTTGGTACGACAACGAGAACTCCTTCACCTCTCAGATGGTCCGCACCATCAAGTACTTCGAGAAGTTCGTCGCCTAGTTCGACGCTTCGCTGAGGTAACTATGGGGCGCGGTTTGCAGCTTTCGGGCCGCGGCCGCGCCCCTGTTCTTTGCACGTATCGACAACCAGAGGAGTGAACATGGCTTTCACCAAGAAGACCGTTCGCGACATCGACGTCGAGGGCAAGCGCATCATCATGCGCGTTGACTTCAACGTGCCCCTGAAGGACGGTGTCGTCACCGACGACACGCGCATCAAGGCCGCCATCCCCACCATCAAGTACCTCAAGGAGCACGGCGCCGGCATCGTGCTCATGAGCCACCTCGGCCGCCCCAAGGGCGACGGTCCCGAGCCCGAGCTCTCGCTCAAGCCTGCCGCCGAGAAGCTCGCCGAGCTTACCGGCTATGACGTGAAGTTCGTTGACGACACCTACGGCGAGAAGGCCGCTGCTGCCGTTGCCGAGGTCAAGCCTGGTGACATCCTGGTGCTCGAGAACGTCCGCTTCGACAAGCGCGAGAAGAAGAACGACCCCGAGATCGCCAAGAAGCTCGCTTCCTACGGCGACATCTTCGTGCTCGACGCCTTCGGCACCGCGCACCGTGCGCAGGGCTCCGTTGTTGGCCCCGCTGCCTACATCCCCGCTGTCGCCGGCTTCCTGCTCGAGAAGGAGGTCGACACCCTCACGTCGATCTTCGCCGAGCCCGAGCGTCCGTTCGTCGCCATCGTGGGTGGCTCCAAGGTTTCCTCCAAGATTACCGTGCTCGATCGTCTGATCGACTCCGCCGACACCCTCATCGTGGGCGGCGGCATGGCCTACACCTTCTTCCTTGCTAAGGGCTATACGGTGGGCACTTCCCTCCAGGAGCCCGACTACGTCGACGAGGCCAAGAAGCTCCTCAAGAAGGCCGAGGACAAGGGCGTCAAGCTGCTTCTTCCGGTCGACAACGTTGTCACCGACGACTTCGACAACCCCACCGTCAAGGAGGTCGTCGACTCCGACAAGATCCCCGACGACCGCATGGGCATGGACATTGGCACCAAGACCCGCGAGCTCTACGCAGATGCCATCAAGGGCGCCAAGACCGTCTTCTGGAACGGCCCCATGGGCGTCTTCGAGAAGGACGAGTTCGCTGACGGCACCAAGGCCGTTGCCGAGGCCGTGGCTGAGGTCAAGGCCAACGGCGGCACCTCCATCATCGGTGGTGGCGACTCCGTGGCCGCAATCAACAAGTTTGGCCTGGCTCCCAAGATGAGCTGGATCTCCACGGGCGGCGGCGCCTCGATGGAGCTCGTCGAGGGCAAGGCCCTTCCTGGAGTGGAGGCGCTTCTCGATGCGTAACAGGATGATCGCTGGTAACTGGAAGATGAACAAGACCTACGACGAGGGCGTTGTCCTCGCACAGGGTTTGGTCGACGAGCTCAAGGACGGCACCGGCTCGGTGGACGTCGTCGTCTGCCCGCCCGCCATTGACGTCAAGGGCGTCGCCGAGGTCATCCAGCAGGCAAACGCCCCCATCGCCGTGGGCGTCCAGAACGTCTACTGGGAGGAGAAGGGCGCCTACACCGGCGAGACCGCTCCCGACATGATCACCGCCGTTGGTGCCACCTACTGCATCATTGGCCACTCCGAGCGTCGTGGCTACTTTGGCGAGACCGACGAGGACATCAACAAGAAGGCCAAGGCCCTGATGGCCCATGGCATCGTGCCCATCTCCTGCTGCGGCGAGTCCCTCGAGGTCCGCGAGGCCGGCAAGCACGTGGAGTTCGTGGTCGAGCAGATCAAGAAGGACACTGAGGGCCTCACGATCGACGACCCCTCCAAGTACGTCGTTGCCTACGAGCCCATCTGGGCCATCGGCACCGGCAAGACCGCCACGGCCGATGACGCCGAGGAGGTCTGCGGCGCCATCCGCAAGACCCTCGCCGAGATCTTTGGCCAGGAGACGGCCGACGGCATACGCATCCTCTATGGCGGCTCCGCCAAGCCCGAGAACGTGGGCGGCTTCCTCGAGAAGGAGGACGTCGACGGCGCGCTCGTCGGCGGTGCCTCGCTCAAGGCCGACAGCTTTGCTGCCATGGTGAGGAGCGCCATGGCATAAGACAAAGGGACAGTCCCTTTGTCTCATTCGGCCCCGGTGCGGTATTCGCGCCGGGGCCTTTGTGCAATTTGGGGCAGAATAAGCACTGCCTCAGAAAGGTGGCGGAAGTTGCTTCTCGAGAAGTCGACATGGCCTGCGGTCGAGGCCTACTTTGCTGGCAATGACCTGGTAGTCCTTGGGTTTGGCAGTACGGAGAGCCACGGACGACACAACCCACTTGGAACCGACTGGATGGCCCCCCAGAGGATACTTGAGCTCATGGAGGAGCGTCGGCCTGGCATTCTCTTTGGCCCAACACTTCGCTTTGGCTCGGCCGATCACTTCATCGACTATCCTGGCACGCTCTCGCTTGGCGATGACCTCCTCCACCAGGTGAGTGCCCGAATCTGCGACCAGCTCTACCATTACGGCGCGCGGCACTACTGCTTTGTGAACGGACATGGGGGCAATACCCGCGCACTCACGTTGACCGGCTACGGCCTCAACGATCGTGGCTGCCAGGTTGCCCTCCTCAACTGGTGGAAGCTTGCGGGTGAGCTTGATTCCGCGTGGGGCGGTGGCCACGGCGGAGCGCAGGAGACCTCTGCAAACCTCTGGATAGACCAAGGATCGGTTGATGTCTCTGCGCTTGGTTCCATGGACCTTGTGGATGACGGCGGTAGCGATATCAAGACAAAGGGATTCGATGTCGTCGAGTTTGAAGGGGTTCACCCTTCGCTCATCCGTCGCGCTCGCAGGTATGCCTCGAACGGATGGATAGGGAAAGACGATCCCAAGCAGGCGTCTGCGGAGTGGGGAGAGCAGATGCTCACCTCCTTTGCGGATTGGGCCGTGAAGTTCCTCGACGCCTTCGCTCAGTCTCCGCTGCCGGGCCAGATAGAGCGCTAGGCGAGAACGTCGAGGCTTCTCTCCACGATTGCACGGAGACCTTCTCTGCAGAAATGCGCCTTCCGGAGAGAAAATGACGCCCGAGCGGTTGTTTCGTACGGAATCCAGTACGAGATACGCCCTCCGGCGCCCTTTTAGCGCCGGAAGGGTCGTTGCCGCAACTATCGCGTACAAAAGAGTTCTTCCGGCGCCGTTTTGGCGCCGGAACGTGAGATATGGCAGCGCATGTGTCCGCGGTCTTCTCGTAGAAAATGATCTGGGCCCATCGGCATCAACCGGTGGGCCCAGGACTACTACATGATGACAAATGCAACTACTGCGCGGGCGTTGCGTCCCTTAGCTCGGGCAGGCGTGCGGCATCGACCTTGATGCCGGTGAACTTGTTCGAGGTCACCTTGTTCAGGGTCTTGTGGAGCATGGGGATGATGGGCATGTCCTCGGCCGCAATGGCGTCCGCCTCGTGCATGAGCTCGACGCGCTTGTCCTCGTCCACGGTCTTTCGCGCCTCGTCCAGCTTGGCGTCGAACTCGGCGCTGGAGTAGTGGGAGACGTTGTCGCCCACGCCGGTGTACATGAGCGGCTGCAGGAAGTTGTCCATGATGGGATAGTCTGCGGTCCAGCCACGAGATCCAAGCTGGAAGGTGCCGGCAACGTAGTCGTCGAGCATCGACGCGTATTCCTTCTGGTCGATGGTCACGTTGATGCCCACGGCCTTCCAGTCGCCCTGCAGGACCTCGAACTCGTTTGTCTTGTTGGACGAGGAAACCATGATGGTGAGGTCGATGCCGCGCATACCATCTGAGCCGGCGGGATAGCCTGCCTCGTCGAGGAGCTTGCCCGCCTTGTCCACGTCATAGGCGCAGTACTGCCACGTGGTCTCGTCGTTGCCCTTGATTCCCGGCGGGACAATGTCGCCTGCGGGCTGCGCAAATCCCTCGTAGAGGGTGTCGCAGAGGTTCTGGCGGTTGATGGCAAGAGACATTGCCTGGCGCACCCTCTTGTCAGAGAGGATGGGGTCGTTCACGTTGTACGCAAGGTATTCCGTGTACAGAACCTCGCCAACCATCGTCTGCTTGTTGGGGGTGCCGGTGTAGCCGTCGTCCGACTGCCCGTACTTCTCGACCGTCTCCTTGACGCGCCCCGCTGGAATGTCGCAGAGGTCGAGGTTGCCTGCCTCAAACTCGCGGAACGCCGTGTCGGTGTCTTTGTAGATGTTGAAGTGTACGGCGTCGACCTTGGCGGGGTTGTCACCGGCATAGTCCTCGTAGCGCTTCATGTTGATGTACTGGCCATCGTTCCAGGTGCCATCCATCTGGAAGGGGCCGTTGCCAACCGGCGCCTTGGAGTAGGTGTCGTAGTTGTCCTTCGCGCAGTCCGGGATGGGCGAGAGGGGCGTGCAGCACACCACAAAAGGGAAGTCTGCGTAAGGGCCGGTGAGCTCGACCTTGAGGGTGTAGTCGTCGGGGCAGGAAAGCCCCTCAAGCTCTTCGGCGTTACCGTTGACCACGTCGTCATAGCCCTTCACCATGGCAAGGTGGTACGAGACCACAGACGGCGCAGTGGTGGTCTTGGGGTTGCAGATGCGGTTCCAGGCGTACTGGAACGACTTGGCCGTGACGTCGGTGCCATCGTGGAACTTGAGGCCCTGCTTGATGTGGAAGGTCCACGTCGCGGCGTCGTCAGACGACTCCCAGGACTCGGCGACGCTGGGCTTCAACTCCTCTGTGTCATAGTCGTAGACCGTGAGCTGGTCAAAGAGCTGCGAGGCAACAGCCGTGCCGTTGAACTCCTCAATGTCGAAGGGGTCGATCGACGTGGGGTTCGTGATTGCGTAGTTGATGGTTCCTCCGGATGGTGCCTCCCCACTGGATGACTCTCCGCTGCTGGACGAGCGTTGTCCGCAGGCGCCGAGTCCTGCGGCAGCCATCGCGGCAGCTCCACCCTTGATGAAGGTGCGACGATCCATCGAATGACCCATCTTTTCCTCCCGCCGTCTGTCCCCATGCAGACGCCGCATGACCGCAGCGTCTGCTTTTCGAGAAAGATGTTCGTCCTGTTGGAGGAAAGTGGCTGAGGGCTGAAACACGCCTGAAGCAAATGTTTGCAGTATTGATACTTTTGGCCTGATTTTCCTACCGCTCGCCGACTGCAACTCGAAAGCCGCATGGCCGCACCTCGCTCGTGGACCCCACAAGAATGGGTGCGAGCATGACTGCCCGCACCCATCAAGAGGCACCGTCTCCAATGGCGAGAAGCTCCGCCCGTTCTGTCCGCTATTCCAGCGCGAGGAAGGCGCAATAGCCCTTGTAGGCCTCCCAGATGTCCGCCTTGCTGGTGACCTCCCAGGGGGAGTGCATCGAGAGCACGCCAATGCCGGAGTCAATGACGTTCATGCCATAGGTGGCAAGGATGTAGGCGATGGTGCCACCGCCACCGGCGTCAACGCGGCCGAGCTCGGCGGTCTGGAAGCGGACGTTTGCGTCATCCATCACGCGACGGATGAGGGCAACGTACTCGGCGTCGGCATCGTTGGAGCCAGACTTGCCGCTGCCTCCCGTGTACTTGTTGAAGGTGAGACCGCGCCCAAGGAAGCACGAGTTCTTTGCCTCGAAGACCGAGGAGTAGTTGGGGTCGAAGGCCGCGGAGACGTCACTCGAGAGCATGCGAGAGCGCTCGAGGCAACGGCGCAGCGCCAGGGGAGTACCCTGTCCGGCTGCCTCGATAAGCTCGGCCATGACATCCTCAAAGAAGCGGCTGCTCATCGAGGTAGCACCGCGGCTGCCAATCTCCTCCTTGTCAACAAGGATGGTGACGGCGGTGCGCTTGGGCGCCTCGCACGCAAGCTGGGCAAGAAGCGAGGGATAGGCGCAGGAGCGGTCGTCCTGGCCGTAGCCCAGGATCATCGAACGGTCCAGGCCCATGTCGCGCGCCTGGCCAGCGGGCACAATCTCAAGCTCGGCGGAGAGTAGGTCCTCCTCGGTGATGTCGTACTTCTCGGCGAGAATATCAAGGACGGTTGCCTTAACCGCTTCTTTGTCTTGGTCCTTCTCGGCGCCGTCGCTAGCTGCCCTGGGGCGGTTGCCCACAATCACGTCGAGAAGCTCGCCCTCAATGAGCTCGGACGCCTTCTTCTGCATCTGCTCACGGGCAAGGTGGGGGAGAAGGTCGGAGACGCAGAAGACGGGGTCCGATGGGTCCTCGCCAATCACGACCTTGATGACACTCCCATCCTTCTTGGCAACAACGCCATGGATTGCCAGAGGCAGGGTTGCCCACTGGTAGGTCTTCACGCCGCCGTAGTAGTGCGTGTCAAGCGTGGCGATGTCGTTTCTCTCCTCGAGCGGGTTCTGCTTGACGTCCAGGCGGGGCGAGTCGATGTGGGCACCAAGGATGTTGACGCCCTGCTCGAGGGGCTCCGTGCCCAGCTCGATGAGCATGAGGCTCTTGCCGCGAACCGACGCGTAGACCTTGTCGCCGGCCGATAGCTTCTCGCCTGCCTTGACAGCCTCCTCAAGCGGGCGATACCCATGTGCCTCCGCAAGCTCGATGGCGGTTGAGCAGCACTCTCGCTCCGTCTTATTCTCAGAGATGAACTTCCTGTACCCCTCGCAGAATTCAGTGAGCTGCGCCAGGTCCTTCTCGCCATAGCCCTTCCAGGCGTTTGGTCTCTCCATTCCTGCTCCCTTCCAAAGTCCTCGGGTAAGCTCCGGAGAAGACTGTATCACCCATGGAACTCGCGCCGTTCATCGCGCCGCTCGCCGGATGTCATCTGAGTTGTGAAATGAGAAAAACGATAAAACGCTCGTATCACCATATGCTATGCTGAATAGCATTGCGTACAGCCCATCCGCTCTCGAAGGAGCCAGAATCCGTGAACGTCCTCAACGTCATCCTCCTTGTCCTGCTGTTCATCTCCGGCCTGCTCACCGTGGCTCTCGTCCTTATGCACTCGGGCAAGGGCACGGGCGTCTCTGACATGATTGCCTCCTCGCTCTACAACGCCTCCGCCGGTTCGGGCATCTGGGAGAAGAACCTCGACAGGCTCACAGTCATCACCTCCGTCATCTTCGTTGTGTGCGTCATCGTGATGGCGGTGACCTTCCCCACGGGGACCATCGGCCTGGCTGGCTAGACCTTCTCGGAAAACGGTTTCATGCGGGACGGAGTGGCGTGTGCCCCCCGTCCTTTTTTATCCGCACCACATTCTTTGGTTAACAGGTGGGACATTAAACCATCGAGTTGGCATCCTTAAACGCTTGCAAGCCTATGCTGGTGACATAAAGGCTTGTCACAAGGAGGATGCCACATGTACATGGAGAGAAGCACCTGGACGCAGGTTCGTGACTACTTCAAGGAGCACGACCTGGTGATTATTGGAGTTGGCTCGACGGAGTGCCACGGCAGGCACAATCCGCTGGGCACCGATACCATGGCGCCAGACAAGATCCTTGAGCTGCTGGAACAGCGCGACGGAACATTTCTTGTGGCTCCAACCCTTCCCTATGGCGCAACGGATGACCTTGTTGGGTACCCTGGCACGGTGAGCCTTGGCGTCCAGGGGCTCTACGACGTCCTTTCGAGTATCACGCGGCAGCTCAGAGCCTATGGCGCACGCCGCTTCGTCTTTCTCAATGGTCATGGCGGCAATGTTAAGTCGCTCTCGATGGCATCGATGGACCTGAACGATGCCGGCTGCCTTGCGGCGGTGGTCAACTGGTGGAGGGTTGCCCCGCAGCTTGATCCCGCATGGGGCGGCGGGCATGGTGGCGCCATGGAGACCAGCGCCAATCTCGCCATAGACCCGGCCTCCGTTGACATGTCGCAGGTGACAGACGAGAACCTGCTCCCCGACATTGGGGCCGACATGCCCTCGACGGGATGGAACAGCGTGAGCTTTGGCGGTGCGGAGGTGGAGTTCCCGCGCAGGCTTGCCCGCTTTGCAAGCTCCGGTTGGGTTGCCGAAGGCCACGACGACCATCCACGCGGGGCAAGCGCGGAGCTTGGCAAGGAGATGCTCGAGGGTACGGCTGCGTGGCTTCAGGAGTTCACGCACGCCCTCGAGGCAGAGAAGCTGCCCGAGCCAATCGACTTCTCTCGGGCAACGGAGCACCTCGACCAGTAGCGCACACTGCATAGCTGCATCTGTACCAGGCGTTCCCGCCTGCCGAGGGACGGGCGGACAACAAGGAGGAGAAATGCGCATCGAGCTGAGTACCTGGCCTGCCGTGAAAGACTACTTTGAGCAGGGAAACGACCTCGTCGTCATGGCCATAGGAAGCACGGAGGAGCACGGGAGGCACAACCCGCTGGGAACAGACACCCTTGCACCCAATCTGCTGCTGGAAAAGATTGATGCTGCCCTTGGCGAGGACGTGCTCATTGCGCCCACGATTCCCTTTGGCAACGCGGATGACCTCCTGGGGTTTCCGGGAACGCTCTCGATAGGCTATGACCTTCTCCGTTCGCTTGTCCGGACGCTCAGCATGCAGCTCTACGACTATGGAGCAAGAAGGTTCCTCTTCATCAACGGCCACGGCCCCAACATCAAGCCCATCTCAAGCGTGTGCGAGGAGCTCAATAGGCGAGGGTGCCTCGCGGCAAGGGCGGATTGGTGGCTCATGGCAGGCGAGCTCAACCCTGCGTGGGGCGGTGGCCATGGCGGGGCAGAGGAGACGGCTGCGGTGATGGCCGTCGACCCCTCGCTTGTGGATTCCTCCGAGCTTGGCCCCATGGCGCTTGCTAACGACATCTCCGACGAGCTTCCCACGTCTGGCTGGGACAACGTTGAGTTCAAGGGCGCTCACGTTGCCATTCCGCGTGACGCCTGCCGCTACGCCGGCAACGGCTGGATTGGCCCCGACGACCCAGCGGACGCCAACCCGGAGTGGGGAGGCCAGATGATGGACGGCGTGGCCAGCTACCTCGTCGACTTCATCGGCGCCCTCAAGCGCGCGCCGCTTCCCGCGCCCATGCCCGTCCGCACTACCAAGGCATACGGCGGCAATGGCGGCAAGTAACGTCAGCACGTACGCGATATTGGCTCCCAGGAGAGAGGCAAGTGGCAATGGATTTCAACGATAGCGAGGTCGTGGACCTTCTCGGCAGGCTCTCTAACGCAAAGTCCCCCTCGGGCTTCGAGGACGAGACCATAGAGGTCGTGCGCGACTTCTGCCAAGGGTGGGCAAAGGTCGAGACCAACAGCGTCCACGACGCACTCGTCACCCCCAAGAACTTTACAGGCGAGAAGCCCGTGCTCATGCTCGATGCCCACGGCGACGAGGTTGGAGGCATGGTCAAGTCCATCCGCTCCAACGGCACGATGACCTTCGTTGAACTAGGACGCTTCTCTCCCAACGTGCTCACCGGCCAGGACGTGCTGGTGAGAAACACGCTTGGCGAGTGGGTCCATGGCGTGATTGGCGTGAAGCCGCCCCACTTCATGAGCGCTGCCGAGCGCGCCTCCGGAGAGCTGCAGCTCATCCTGGACGTTGGCGCCACCTCCAAGGAGGAGGCGATAAACGTCTTCCATATGGGTATGGGCGAGCCTTTTGTCCCGGCCACCAAGTTCGAGTACAACGAGAAGACTGGCGTTGCGTTGGGGAAGGCATTCGACTGCCGCGCAGGAGTCACCGCAGAGCTCCTCGCCCTGCGCGAGCTTTCTAGCCGCACGGATCTACCCTTTGACGTTGTTGCCTCGGTGAGCTCGATGGAGGAGGTGGGGGAGCGCGGCGTGCTGGCAGCGGCGCTGCACTTCGATCCCATGGTCGCCTTCATGTTTGAGGGCTGCCCGGCAGATGACACGTTTACCATCCCCGATGACGTCCAGACTGCCTTTCGCCATGGCCCCATGTTTCGCTACTTTGACTGCTGCATGATTACGAACCCTCGCTACCAGCGCTTTGTACTCAAATGTGCGGCGGAGGCGGGACTCGTCTGCCAAACGAGCGTGCGGGAGGGCGGCGGCACCGACGGCGGCCCCACCCACATGCTTGACATCCCCTGCGTGGTCGCTGGCGTTCCCAGTCGCTACGTCCACTCGGGAACCGCGCTGTGCACGCTCTATGACGTAAAGATGACGGCGGAGGTTGCGGTTGCCGTGGCCGAGCGGATTACTCCGGATGCCGTTCGCTCCTTTTAAGCAGAGCGGGACCCCTGGCAATTTGGAGTTGCGTTAACGGGTAATTACATTGTCATTTCATAAACTTTTCTATTTACGTTCTTAACGTTACATGTGGACTATTCGACCTTAATGAACACTGTTTAGAAACAATAGCCCGCTACCCTGTTTCACAACATCAGGGACCCCGGACGAACGATCGGACCTTCTCGGTCCGGGAGGGAGCCCGGGATGTATACCAAAGAGGAGCGCGAGGGGATACTCTGGGAGTTCCACCAGAGCGGGATGAGCGTGGCGGAGGCCTGCCGCAGGCTCGCGCTGTTCCCCAACGAGTGGAACCTGAGACGGTGGCTGCGCATGGAGGAGGCGGGCGAGCTCGCCGCCCGCGAGATGCCCGACCGGGCCTCCCGCATGCACTGCGCCCACGGCGAGGGGAGCCCCGCCTACCGGAGGGCGCGCCCC
>FOHD01000022.1 GCA_900111695.1 Olsenella sp. KH3B4 | reverse complement strand
GGGACCCCGGACGTTCCTCTGGACCGCCGCTACGCCGCGTAACCCAGCGCCGCACGGTGCTCCCTTATCGTCCTCCATCCTAGCGCCTTCTTCGGCTTCCCGCCCCTGTACCACTCGATGTAGGAGCCCAGCCTCTCGCTGAACTCCGCGAACGTCACGCCCCGCCAGTCGGTCCCGTGGAAGAAGTCGCTCTTGAGAGTGCCGAAGAACCCCTCGCACCTCGCGTTGTCCGGGCTCCTGGCCTTGCGCGACATCGAGCGCGTCACGTGGCCGGCGGCGCACGCCGCCGCCCACTCGTCCGTCATGTACACCGCGCCCCCGTCGCTGTGCAGGATCAGCGGGCGCGCCTCCGTCGGGCGCACGGCGGCGACCAGGTCCCCGAGCGTGCCGAGCGCCAGCCCCGCGTCGGGGTGCAGGGACACCCTCCAGCACACCGGCCAGCCGTCGAAGCAGTCGACGGCCGCGCTGAGGTAGGCCTTGAAGCCGTCCAGCCGGAACTCGGTGACGTCGGTGACGCAGAGCAGGCCGGGCTCGGCGGCGTGGAAGTCGTGCGTCCCGTCCTCGCGGAGGGGCAGGTTGGCCGGCCTCTCGCCGCGCTCCCCGGCGTAGCTGCTGTACCTCGCCCTCCGGCGCATCTGGAGCGCCTTGCGGGGCACGAGGCCCTCCTCGCGCATCACCCGGCGCACCACCTTCTCGGAGACGACGACCGGGGTCTCCGCGTCGCCCTCCCCGAGGTCCCTCCAGGAGACCGGCTCGCCCTCCCCGCGCCTGAGGTCGGCCCACACGCTCTCGGAGCCGAAGGTGCCGCCGGACGCCTCGAAGGAGGCGCGGACGCGCGCCCTGAGGGCCGCCTCGGGGTCGGGCCGCGACAGCCTCGCCCGCTGCGAGAGGTAGGTGCTCTTGGGTATGGAGAGCGTCTCGCAGACGTCAGCGAGCCTCACCGCCGGGCTCGCCTCCCTGGCCGCCTGGCCCGCGAGGTACCTCTCCTCGCTGGTCAAAGAGCCAGGGCCTGGTGCTTTTAGGACGTCCAACACCGCCAGGGCCTCGGCGAGCTTGACCTCGGCCATCCTCGCCCGCTCCGCCGGGTCCTCCGGCAGGTCGGCGCCCCAGTCGCGCCAGTCGGTCTGCCCCGCGTGCCCCTCGGTGTCGGCCAAGTCGGCCCCCCTTCCCTCCGTGCGCGCGCGTGCC
>FOHD01000001.1 GCA_900111695.1 Olsenella sp. KH3B4 | reverse complement strand
ATGACGGACGAGTGGGCGGCGGCGTGCGCCGCCGGCCACGTGACGCGCTCGATGTCGCGCAAGGCCAGGAGCCCGGACAACGCGAGGTGCGAGGGGTTCTTCGGCACTCTCAAGAGCGACTTCTTCCACGGGACCGACTGGCGGGGCGTGACGTTCGCGGAGTTCAGCGAGAGGCTGGGCTCCTACATCGAGTGGTACAGGGGCGGGAAGCCGAAGAAGGCGCTAGGATGGAGGACGATAAGGGAGCACCGTGCGGCGCTGGGTTACGCGGCGTAGCGGCGGTCCAGAGGAACGTCCGGGGTCCCTCAAGGTGGGACTTGATGCTTTGACAGTCAAATTGGTGTGGAAGAGGAGGAGCATATGGAAGACAGGTTTGGCGGAGTCTCTCGTCGAGGCTTCATCAAGGGTGGCGTCGCAGCCGCCGCACTGGCCGGTCTCGCGGGATGCGGCAAGAACAACTCTGGAAGTGCGACTTCGGGTGGCTCTTCTTCTGATGCGGGAGCCAGCACGGGCGGCGTGCTGAAGTACTACATCAACGACCCCGTTGCCATCGACCCCTACAACACGCAGGAGTCCGAGGGCACCCAGGTCGCGAAGTGCCTGTTCGATTCCCTCACCAAGTACAACTACGACACCAAGGAGCTTGAGCCGGCGGCGGCCGAGTCCTGGGAGTCCAACGACGACGCGACCCAGTGGACCTTCCACATCCGCAAGGACTGCAAGTTCCACAACGGTGACACCGTGAAGGCAGAGGACTTCAAGCGCGCCTTTGAGCGCATCTGCGACCCAACGATGAAGACCCCCTCGGACGTTGCCTACCACCTCGACCCCGTCAAGGGCGCCAAGGAGATGCAGGCGGGCGAGGCCGACGAGATCTCTGGCGTCACGTGCCCCGACGACAACACGCTCGTCTTCGAGCTCACCACCCCTATGTCCGAGTGGCCGCTCGTCTGCGCCCACCAGGCGCTCGTGCCTGTTCCTAAGGCGGCACGAGACGATCCCGACAGCTTCCTCGTTGCCCCCATCGGCAATGGCCCCTTCCAGATGGATGGCACCTGGGTCTCCGGCCAGTACATCAACGTCAAGAAGTTCGACGGCTACTACGGCACCCCCGCAAAGCTCGATGCCGTGAACTTCTCCATCCAGAAGGATCCGGATACCGCATTCAAGGAGTTCCAGGCCGGCAACATCGACTTCTGCTCCGTGCCCTCCGGCCGCCTTGGCGAGGTCGAGCAGCAGTACGGCACCTCCGATGACGGCTATACCGTGACGCCGAAGAAGCAGGTTCTCACCGGTTCTGAGGCCGCGACCTACTGGCTCATCTGCGAGATGGGAGACGAGAACCTTGGCAAGAAGGAGGTCCGCCAGGCGCTCAGTCTTGCCATCAACCGCCAGAACATCTGCGACACGCTCTTCGAGGGCTCCCGCAAGCCCGCTACCAGCTGCTTCCCGCCGCTGATTGACGACTCTCCCGACTCCACCTGGGAGTACTGCGACTACAATCCCGACAAGGCCAAAGAGATCCTTGATAGCGCTGGCTACACCGCAGACGCGGATGGCAAGCGCAATCTCACGGTGAAGCTCTCCTACAACTCCGGCGGTGGCCACGAGGACATCATGTCCATCATCCAGGGCGACTTCGAGGCTATTGGCGTGACCGTTCAGCAGAACTCCCAGGAGTGGGCTACCTACCTCACCGCGCTCGATGGCGGTGGCTTCCAACTTGCCCGAATGGGCTGGATTGCCGACTACCCCAATATGGACAACTTCCTGTACCCCAACTTCTACAGCACCTCGTCGAATAACTACGGCAAGTACTCCAACCCCGAGTTCGACAAGCTCGTCGAGGAGGCCCGCAAGGTCACCGACGAGGACGAGCGCAAGTCCGAGTACCGCGAGGCCTGCAAGCTCCTGGGCGAGGACATGCCGGTCATCCCCATCATGTTCTACGCGCACGACCACATTGGCTCCGAGAGGATTCAGAGCCTGTACTACGACCCGGCAGGCATTGCCCACCTAGGTGAGGCGAGCGTCCAGGCCTAGTCCCCACAAGCTCGTGCGGGGCATCGGGGCTCCGGTGCCCCGCCCTGTCTTTTATCGGCATCTATTCGCTCGTCCCATGCGGTGGCAGGGGAGTGACCATGGGAAAATACATCATCAAGCGCGTTCTGCAGTTCATCCCGGTGTTCTTGGGAGTCACGCTGATTCTGTTCTCCCTCGAGAACATCGTTCCGGGAGACCCAATCAGGTTGATTGCCGGCGACAAGAAGCTCGACCCCGTCACCGAGAACAACCTGCGCGCCTCCTTCCACCTCATCGAGACGAACGATGATGGCACAATCAAGTATGACGAGAACGGCAACACCATCGAGACCCCTATGTGGGAGAGGTACTTCCTCTACGTTGGTGGCCTTCTCCACGGGGACCTTGGCGTGAGCTACCAGAAGTCGGGCCAGTCGGTCTCGAACATCCTGGCAGACAAGTACCCCTACACCGTGAGACTTGCCATTGTGGCAATCATCATGGAGGCGGTGCTCGGCATAGGTGCCGGCATAGTGAGCGCACTCAAGCGCTACTCATTCTGGGACATATTTGTAACGTTCCTCTCGGCCCTGTTCGTCTCCATGCCTGCGTTCTGGCTGGGCATGCTCTTGCAGTTGTTCTTTGGCGTTTTTCTTAAGGATGCGACCGGCGGTGCCTTCTATTTGCCCATATCAGGTGCCGGTGGGCCATATGCCGAATTTCAGGACTGGATGTACTACATACTCCCCGCATTCACTCTGGCAGCAATCTCAATGGCATATACGGCCCGCATAATGCGGTCTCAGTTGCTTGAAGTCATGAACCAGGACTACATCCGTACGGCAAAGGCAAAGGGCCTATCTCGTAAGGACATCGTCATCCACCACGCCCTCAAGAATGCGCTCATCCCCGTTGTCACTTACATTGGCATGGACTTCGGCGGGCTGCTTGCCGGTGCCATTCTGACCGAGACGGTCTTCAACTGGCCTGGAGTTGGCTATGAGACATACCGCGCCATCACCCAGCGCGACTGGCCCCTGGTGCTAGGCTCGGTTACCGTCATCGTGGTCGTGGTCATGGTCATCAATCTTGTCGTTGACGTGAGCTATGCCTTCCTTGACCCGCGCATCCGCTTTGGCGCACCAAAGAACGAGAGGTAGGCAGGCATGGCAGAAAACACCACACAGACATCTGGGGCACCAAAGGACGAGAACACCCTTGGCATCTTCTCCGCGAAGGCCGCCGCAGCTGCCGTCAACGCCCAAACCTCGTCCAGAACCATGTGGGGCGACGCCTGGAAGCGGCTTAAGCGCAACAAGCTGGCCGTGATTGGCATAATCTGGATTGGGATCGTCATTGTTGTCGCGCTTACGGCAGATCTCTGGGTCCCAGGCACGCTTGGCAATCCCACTGAGACCGACTCGGCAACCATGGCCCAGAACTCGAGGCTTGCACCGTCCCCCGATCACCCATTTGGTACGGACACACTTGGTCGTGATGTCCTGTGCCGCGTTATCTACGGTTCGAGGATCTCGCTTGCCGTCGGCGTTCTTGCAACTGCCATTTCGACCGTGCTGGGCCTCATCATGGGCGCACTTGCCGCCTATTACGGTGGCATTTGGGACACCATCATCATGAGGTTGGCCGACATCTTCTTAGCCTTCCCGTACACGCTCTTTGTCATCGCGATGCTTGCGGTCATTGGGCCGGGCATCCAGAACGTGTTTATCGCCATCGGCATCCTGGGCTGGCCGTCCATCGCCCGCGTGTTCCGTTCGGCAATCCTCACTGTCAAGGAGAACGACTACGTTGACGCGGCGCGTGCGATGGGCGCCTCCGACGCGCGCATCATCGCCCGCCACATCTTCCCCAACTCCGTGGCAGTCATCGTGGTCTACGCCACGATGAACATCGGCTCCGCAATCCTTACCGAGGCTGCCCTGTCCTTCCTGGGTATGGGAGTCCAGGCACCTAATCCCTCTTGGGGCATCATGATTCAGGACGGCGCAACCTACCTGGCCACCCAGCCCTGGCTCATGATTATGCCCGGCCTCGCAATCCTTACCACAGTGCTTGCCTTCACCCTCCTGGGCGACGGTCTGCGCGATGCCCTCGACGTCAAGATGAAGGATGCCTAAGCCATGTTCGAGAAGAAGACTAGAGTGCAGATGCACCTCAAGGACCAGCCCGTCCCCGAAGGAGAGCACCTTCTTGAGGTCGACGACCTCAAGATGTACTTCCACACGCAGGACGGCGTGGTCAAGGCCGTGGACGGCGTGTCCTACACCCTCGACCGCGGCGAGACGCTCGGCGTGGTGGGGGAGTCTGGCTCCGGCAAGTCCGTCACGCACCTCACCATCATGGGCCTCATCGACATGCCCCCGGGACGCATCGAGGGGGGTGACGTTCGCTACCGTGGCCAGTCCCTCCTCAAGATGAGCGAGGAGCAGATGCAGGACATCCGCGGCAACGACATCGCGATGATCTTCCAGGACCCCATGACCTCGCTGAACCCGGTCTACACCATTGGTCGCCAGCTGGGCGAGGGCATGCGCCTGCACCGCGGCTACTCCAAGGATGAGGCACTCAAGCGCTCCATCGAGCTTCTCGACATGGTGGGCATCCCCAACCCCGAGCAGCGCGTCAAGGACTACCCGCATCAGTTCTCCGGTGGCATGCGCCAGCGCGTCATGATTGCCATGGCGCTTGCCTGCGACCCCGACATCCTCATCGCCGACGAGCCCACCACGGCCCTCGACGTGACCATCCAGGCGCAGATCATCGAGCTCATGCGCGAGATGCAGAAGAAGAACGGCAACGCCATCGTGATGATCACCCACGACCTGGGCGTCGTTGCCGACGTTGCCGACAAGATCATGGTCATGTACGCGGGTCACCCCGTGGAGTTTGGCCCTGCCGAGGAGGTCTTCTATAACTCCACGCACCCCTATACCTGGGGCCTCACCCGTTCGATCCCCGACCCCGTCATGACCGAAAAGCACCCGCTCACGCCCATCAAGGGCAACCCGCCCTCGCTCGTGAGGCTTCCCGCCGGCTGTGCCTTCTCGCCGCGTTGCCCGTATGCCACGGACAAGTGCCGCACCGAGCGCCCCGGACGCATCGAGGTTGGACCCAATCACTACTCGTGCTGCCACTATGCGCTTGACAAGGACTTTGTTGCCAAGAACGCTCCCAAGACGAGTAGGAGTGCGGGCGCGGCATCCGCGCAGGCCGAGAAGGGAGGCGAGGCCTAATGGCAGAGCCCCTTCTCAAGGTCGAGCACCTCACCAAGGAGTTCCCGGTAGATTCGAGCGTCTTCTCGCGCGAGAAGCGCAAGGTCTCCGCCGTAAGTGACGTGAGCTTCGAGATCTACCCCGGCCAGACCCTTGGCCTGGTTGGCGAGTCGGGCTGCGGCAAGTCCACCACCGGTCGCTGCATCATGCGCCTCATCGAGCCCACCTCCGGCAAGATCACCTTCGATGGCAAAGACGTCACGAAGATGAACCGCAGGGAGCTCAAGGCCATGCGCCGAGAAATGCAGTACATCTTCCAGGATCCCTATGCGAGCCTCAATCCGCGCATGACCATCGGCGAGATTGTCTCTGAGCCGCTCGTCATCCACAACGTGATGCCTGACAAGGCAGAGCGCACCAAGTACGTTGCGTCCCTTCTCGACATGGTTGGTCTGAACCCCGAGCACATCAACCGCTACCCGCACGAGTTCTCGGGAGGCCAGCGCCAGCGCGTGGGCATTGCGCGTGCGTTTGCCTTAAAGCCCAAGCTCATCATCTGCGACGAGCCGGTCTCGGCGCTTGATGTCTCCATCCAGGCACAGGTCTTGAACCTCCTTGCTGATCTTCAGCAGGAGTTTGGGACGGCCTATCTCTTTATCGCTCACGACCTCTCGGTGGTGCAGCACGTCTCTGATCACGTTGCTGTCATGTACCTGGGCAACCTCATGGAGTACGCGGACTGGAAGGAGCTCTACGAGAAGCCCTGCCATCCCTATACGCAGTCGCTCCTCTCGGCGGTCCCCGTGCCCGACCCCGACATCCAGCACTCGCGCAAGCGCATCATCCTTGCCGGCGACCCGCCGTCGCCCATCGACCCGCCCTCCGGCTGCCGCTTCCACACGCGCTGCCCGCTTGCTACGGAGAAGTGCGCCAAGGAGCACCCGGACTTCTGCGACCTTGGCGGCGGACACTTCTGCGCCTGCCACTACGGTCAGCCGTTCCCCATCAAGGATTCGTCGATCGAGCTTTAGATAACCCATCAGTTCTTGAATCAATTCGCCCCGCGTCTCGACCCAAGGTCACTGGCGTGGGGCGTTTTGGTCGTTTGGTTTCCATTCTGTTTTCCGTTGTGTAACGTAGACGTGGTGCTAGACTACCCCATGTTGTGTCGTGCTGCGTCAGACCCACATGGCGTTGCGTGACACGCAACACGTGGGTGGCCATATGGCGAAAACTCGTCCCTTTTCGTTGTGCCAGGGGGACTGCGCACCGTATGGCTCGGGCGAGCGGAACCCCCAAGGGGCGTGTCGGCACAGGCTGCCGGCACCTCTCCTTTGGTTGCGCGAACGGCACAAAGGAGTTTCGATGGCACGATTTTTAGGGTACCTGGCCAAGAGGATCGTCAACTACATTGTGATGATCTTCGTTGCGACCTCGCTTACCTACTTCCTCGCGTGCGCTTTCATGAGCCCGCGCTCGAACTACGAGTCGCGTACGCCGCGGCCGTCCCAGGAGTCCATCGAGGCGTCCCTGGACAAGGCCAACCTCAACGACAAGACCCCGGTCACCGAGCGCTACCAGCGCTGGCTCTCGAACATCGTGACCGATTGGAACTGGGGCCTCTCGCCTGCAGGCGACTCGGTGAACAACGAGATTTCGAGCCGTATTGGCGCTTCGGTCAAGCTCATGCTCCTCTCGACGATCCTCTCCATCGTGATCGGCGTGAGCCTGGGCGTCTACACGGCGCAGCGGCAGTATCAATGGCAGGACAGGTTCTGGAGCGGCCTAGCCTCGGTCTTCCTGGTCATCCCCACGGTTGTTCTCGCCATCCTCATCGTGTTCTTTGCCATCGAGATAAACCAGCAGACGGGGCAACGCATCTTCTACGTCACGGGACTCTCGAGCTATGACGGGCCCAACTTCTTCATTGGGCTGATCGACTTCCTGCAGCACATCCTTCTGCCCACGATCGTCCTCACCATCATCAGCTCCGTGGGCTACCACCTTAACCAGCGCACGTACCTCCTGGACGAGATGCACGCGGACTACGTGCGCACGGCGCGCGCCAAGGGCCTCACCAAGAAGCAGGCCATCCGCAAGCACGCCCTGCGCGCCAGCCTCATTCCCACCTCGGTGAACGTTGCCTTCTCCATCGCGAGCATCTTCACCGGCGCCGTCATGACCGAGAAGATCTTCGCCATCCACGGCATGGGTGAGTACTTCATCAACTGCATCAATAACAACAACATCAACGGTGCCGTCGCGGTCGCCGCCTTCTCGGGCGCCTGCACGCTCGTGGGTGCCCTGCTCGCGGACCTCTTCGCCGCGGCGCTCGACCCCCGCATCAAGATGAGCTAGGAGATGGCAATGGAAGAGCAGAACAACAAGAACGAGCAGCTCACCAACGCCCAGCTCGAGCTCCAGGCCGACGCTGCCGGCCCCAGCGAGGTCAAGCGCATCAGCTACGCAAACCTCATCGCACGCAGGTTCTTCAGGCAGAGAAGTGCTGTGGTGGGTCTCACCATCCTGGGCATCCTGGTGCTTCTCGCCATCTTTGGGCCCCTCATCTGCAAGTTTGACTACACCGACCCGGACTTCACGGCCATCAACGTGGCGCCCAACGCGCGTCACTGGTTTGGCACCGACGGCGGAGGCTTCGACCTCTTTGCCTGCGTGGTGCACGGCCTTGGCCGCTCCCTTGTGATTGGCCTCACCTACGCCATCCTCACGACTGCCATCTCCGCCATCGTGGGCACGGCCATCGCCTACGCGCGCGGCTGGGGCGAGAAGATTGGCATGTGGCTTCTCGACATGCTGCTTGTCATCCCGAGCTTCCTGCTCGTGGCCATGATCGTGCGCGCAGCATCCGGGACGCAGGGCTGGCTCATGCTCATCCTGGGCCTCACGGCGTTTGGCTGGATTGGCTATGCGCGTACGCTGCGCACCATGGCCCTCTCGCTGCGCGAGCGTGACTACGTGCGCGCCGCCAAGTACATGGGCGTCCCCTCGATCAAGATCATCATCCGCCACCTGATTCCCAACCTTGGCTCGATCCTGGTCATCGACACGGTCCTCGGCGTCATCAGCGGCATCAACTCCGAGACGGCCTACAGCTTCCTTGGCCTGGGCATCAAGGCGCCCGACACCTCTCTGGGCTACATCCTCTCGCAGGGCTCCTCCGCCATGCTCTCCGCCCCGTGGATCGTCCTCATCCCCTCGGTCGTCCTCATCGTCCTGTGCGTGAGCATGCAGCTCATCGGCGACGGGCTGAGGGACGCCTTCGACCCCTACTCCCGCGCCGCGGGCGAGGTGGCCGACGAGGAGTCCAAGAAGGACGAGGCCGAGAAGGCCACCGCGGCTGCTGGCAGCACCGCCGCCGGATCCGACCACGAGTAGACGGAGAAGCACGCATGTCTGACACCAACAGCACCACAACCATGGACGACACGCTTCGCTACGAGCTGCTCGAGTCCAACGGACCCAAGGGCGCGCCGACCGGCGACCCCGTCATGAGCGTTCGCAACCTGCGCGTCTCCTTCAACACCGAGGCCGGCGTGGTCCACGCCGTGCGCGACGTGAGCTTTGACCTCTGGGGTGGGCGCACCCTGGGCATCGTGGGCGAGTCCGGCTCGGGCAAGTCTGTCACGGCCCTCTCGCTTATCGGGCTTCTCGACGATAACGCCCACGTCACGGGCTCGGTGAAGCTCAATGGCGAGGAACTCATTGGCAAGAGCGACGAGGAGATGTCCAAGATCCGCGGCGCGCGCATCTCGATGATCTTCCAGGACCCGCTCTCGGCCCTGACGCCCATGTTCTCCATTGGCGACCAGCTTGCCGAGGCGCTTCTCATCCACAATCCCGAGATGCCCAAGGACCAGGTGCGCAAGCGCTGCATCGAGCTGCTCACCCTGGTGGGCATCACCGATCCCGAGAACCGCCTGGACGCATACCCGCACGAGTTCTCCGGTGGCATGCGCCAGCGCGTGGTGATCGCCATCGCCATCGCGAACAACCCCGACATCATCATCGCCGACGAGCCCACGACGGCCCTCGACGTGACCATCCAGGCACAGATCCTGGACATCCTTAAGGTCGCGCAGAGGGAGACTGGCGCCGCCGTCGTGCTCATCACCCACGACCTGGGCGTTGTTGCCGGCACCGCGGACGACGTGATGGTCATGTACGCCGGCCGGGCGGTGGAGCGCGCGAGCATCGACACGCTCTTCGAGCGTCCTTCTCAGCCCTACACCATGGGCCTTCTCGGCGCCGTGCCCAAGCCCCACGTGGCGGCCGAGCATCGCCTGGTTCCCATCAAGGGCAATCCGCCCTCGCTTGCGGCCATTCCCGCAGGCTGCCCCTTCTCGCCGCGCTGCCCCATGGCAACCGACGAGTGCCGCAAGACCGAGCCCGAGCTTCTGCCCATCGAGGCGGGGGAGGGTCACCTGGTCTCGTGCCACCACATGGACGAGATTCGCGACAAGCACCTTACCTACGCGGACGTCTACCCGGCGCTCGAGCCGTTGCTGCCCAAGTGGGCCGACGTCCCGCGCGACAAGCGACCTGTGGTGCTTGAGGTCAAGGACCTGGTGAAGACCTTCCCCATTCAGGGCAAGGGACTCATCCGCAGGAACAAGGGAACCATGACGGCGGTCGACCACGCCTCGTTCACCATCCACGAGGGCGAGACGCTTGCGCTCGTAGGCGAGTCCGGATCGGGCAAGTCCACCACACTCATGCAGATCATGGACCTCGTGGTTCCCGAGGAGGGCACAATCACCGTTCTGGGCAAGAAGACCTCCGAGCTGAAGAGCGCCCGCGATCGTCGCGAGCTGCGCCGCAACCTGCAGATCATCTTCCAGGACCCCATGAGCTCACTTGACCCCCGCATGCCCATCTACGACGTGCTGGCCGAGCCCCTCGAGGCCCAGGGCTGGGACAAGAACAAGATCAACAAGCGCATCGGCGAGCTCATGTACCTCGTGGGCATCAACCCCGACTACGTGGACCGCTTCCCGTCACAGTTCTCGGGCGGCCAGCGCCAGCGCATCGCCATCGCGCGAGCCCTGGCGACAAGCCCCAAGCTGCTGCTTCTCGATGAGCCCATCGCCTCGCTTGACGTTTCGATTCAGGCGGGCATCATCAACCTGCTTGAGGACCTGCAGGTCCAGCTCAAGATCTCCTACCTCTTTGTCGCGCATGATCTCGCCGTTATTCGCCACATCTCCGACACCGTGGCCGTCATGCACCTGGGCAAGATCGTGGAGTACGGCGATACCGAGGAGGTCTTCACCAACCCCCAGGACCCGTATACCAAGGCGCTGCTCTCCGCCATCCCCATCCCCGATCCCAAGGTCGAGCGCACGCGCGAGCGCCTTGTGTACAGCGACGGCAAGCTCATTCCCGCTTCAAGCCTGCTCCCCACGTCGCTTTCGTAGCGAGAGGGGAGACAAGCAGGCTGCTCTCAGCCTATGCGTAGTCTCACGGGCCCGGATCTACGGGCCCGTATCTGTGCCGGTGCATCACGGCGTTTGCGTTTGGTAGATTTCGCAAGAGTTACTAAATGCTGTTTGTTACCATTGCGATTTCGTTAACCAACACTTGTCTGATACCATTCTTACTGGTTCATTACGAACCGGTATCATCCGAGAGAACGGGAGAGAACATGTCTGTTTCCAACCTTTCGCGTCGTGCCTTCCTGGGCATGAGCGGCAGCGCCGTCGCACTGGCCGGCCTGGGCCTCGCGGCATGCGGGTCCGACTCTACGTCCAGTGACAACGCCAACGCCACCGGCACCGCCAACAGCACTGACGTCACCGGCACCGAGCCCCAGAACGGCTCGCCCGCAACCACGCCGCTTGACCAGCTGCCGCTTCCCGAGAAGGGCAAGGTCTACAACAACCCGCTCGACCGCGACCAGATCCAGGACGGCGGCACCCTCACCCTTCCCGCCGGCGAGATTGGCCCCAACTGGAACTACCTCTCCATCGAGGGCAACACGCAAGAGATGCACAACATGTGGGACTGGTACATGCCCACCAACCTCTTCAACTCTGACGCCACCGGCTCCAAGTTCGAGCCCAACCCGAACTTCGTGACCAAGGCCGAGACCACCGATGAGGGCGGCAAGCAGGTCCTGACCCTCGACCTCAACCCCGACGCCAAGTTCAACGACGGTACCCCCATCGACTACCGTGCCTTCCAGGCCGTGTGGACCGTCATGAACGGTACCAACCCCGACTACACCCCCGCCGCCACCGACGGTTACGACCGCATCGAGTCCGTCGAGAAGGGCGAGTCGGACAAGCAGGTTGTTATCACCACCTCCCAACCGGTCTTTCCTGCCGAGGCCCTCTTCAACCTGGTCATTCACCCCGATGCCGCCGACCCCGAGGTCTTCAACAACGGCTGGAACAACAACCCCCACGCCGCTGAGTGGGGCTATGGTCCCTATACCGTGGACTCCTTCGACACCACGCAGGTCACTTTTGTCCCCAACCCCAACTGGTGGGGCGACGCTCCCAAGCTCGAGTCTGTCACCTACAAGCAGATGGACTCCCAGGCGCTCTTCAACGCCTTCAAGAACGGCGAGATTGACGCGACCGGCACGGCCCAGAACGGTTCCCAGGAGATGCTCTCCAACTTCTCCAGCATGGACAACGCCGAGATTCGTCGCGCCAACAGCCTCTCCATTGCCAACATCGAGATCAACTCCACGCGTGGCGTGCTCGCCGACATCGCGGTGCGCAAGGCCTTCGTGCAGTGCCTCGACATCCCCACGCTGCGCTCCGTTGTGTTCCAGGGCGTGAACTGGGAGGAGGACGTTCCTGGCTCGCTGCTCACCCCCGTCTGGGCCGATGGCTACGAGAACAACATGCCGGATGACGTCACCAGCCTCACCACTGCCGACGAGCGCACCGCTGCGGCAAAGAAGACCCTCGAGGACGCCGGCTACGCTCTTGACGACGACGGCTACTACGCCAAGGACGGCACCGAGGTCGCCTTCTCCTTCACCACGTTTGGCGACTCCAACACGGTGAAGAACCGCGCTGCCGCCATCATCAAGATGGCCAAGGACGCCGGCATCAAGATCGACCAGGACGCCAAGCCCTCGTCTGAGTTCTCCACCACGCTCACCAGCGGCTCGTGGGACATCTGCCTCTTCGGCTGGGTCTCCACGCCCACGTCGGTCTGGAACGGGCCGCAGATCTACGGCTCCGACTCTCCGTCGAACTTCACGCACCTCGGCAGCGCCGATCTCGACGCCGAGCTCGCCAAGATCATCTCGATCGAGAACCACGACGACCAGATGAAGGCCCTGAACGCTGCCGAGAAGGAGGCCCTGGCCTCCTACGGCTTCGTGCCGCTGTACGCCGGTCCCGACGTTGTCGTGACCAAGCAGGGCCTCGCCAACTACGGCCCCGCGCTGTACCTCACCGTGGCGAACGAGAACATCGGCTGGGCAAAGTAGGGAAGCCCGTGTCGGCACCGCGCTCTTTGTCGCGACAGTAGCGTTTCGCCCCTCCGGCACATTCGTTGCCGGAGGGGCGTTTTGTTGCCGCGTTGGCGCGAAGGTAGTCGCTCTTCTGGAGTCGCTCTTCTCGGCGTGATTCCCGAAGCATTTTTCGTCTGACGAGAAAAACTTTCAATTCGCGCTTGCCACCATGCGAGCGTGTGATAAGATACTCCTCGCGTTCAAGGCGCACGTCGGAGTGGCGGAATTGGCAGACGCGCTAGCTTGAGGTGCTAGTGACTGACTAAAAGGTCGTGCGGGTTCAAGTCCCGCCTCCGACACCACGAGCGTTCGCGGGTCCCTGGAAACGGGGACCCGCTTTTTTGTGCCGAGTGGGATTTTGTTCCCCGGCAACGGGATTCCATTCCCCGGGAACAAAATCCCACTTGCTGCCAAAAGTGGCCCGGTGGCGCCAAAACGGCCGCGCACCCAGCACTCCGTACCATTCCCCATTCGTAGCCCGCTCGCAACCAAGATGAAAACTGAAAGCGCGACCATGTCCCTTATAGTTCCTTGTCGGCCGTAATGCCGTCGCAGGCGTCGCGGCACTATCGGGAAGGGGAGCGCCATGGAGAGTGCGATGATCGATCAGCTGACCGTCTGCCTGCCCAACGAACCGGGAAAACTCGCCCAGATGAGCCGGGCCATGGGTGCGAACAACATCCAAATTCACGCGCTTATGGTGGCGGACACCACGGACTTTGGCATCATACGCATCGTGTGCGACCGCCCGCAGGACGCCCTCTCGCTGTTGCTCGGCCTTGGTTACGATGCCACGCTCACACAGGTCGTTGGCATCGAGGTCTCAGACGTCCCTGGCGGCCTTGGGGTCCTCCTCGACCATCTGGCCTCGGCCGACCTCAACGTGGAGTACGCTTACACCTGTCCCATGGGCGGTCGAACCGTCGACATTGTGAAGGTCACGGGAGAGCCGCTTGCCATCAAGCTGCGCGAGAGCGGCCTTATGATGGTCTCGGCGGAGGAGCTCTGCACCCCGCGCCAGATCGTGTGAGCAGGCCTGCCGCCCGGGATTGTGGTTTCGAGGAAGGGGCGGCACGTGGCAAAGAACGCACTCAGCACCAAGCGCGTGGAGGGCATCGGCGAGGGCAGCCTTGCTGCCACCTTTGCGCGCCTCCTCCAGCTTATCTCAGAGGCTGTGGTGGCTTTTGACGGAGCAGGGAAGGTCCTTCTCGTCAACGACCAGGCAACGTCTCTCCTGCCGCACGGGGAGTCCGAAAGCCTTGTTGGTGCCGATGTACGTGCGCTCTTTCCGCCGGCGGGCAGCTTCGATCCAGAGGCACCCTTCTCGACAGACGCGCTGCCGTTTCCCGTCGAGGGGACGCCGGCAGTTGTGACCATGGCCTCTCTGGTGGGGGAGCCCATGCGCCTGAGGGTCCGCTGCGACCGCGTGCAGGCGGCAGGCGAGACGTACGTGTTGGTCGCGCTTCCGGCCGAGAGCGAAAGCCTTGAGGCGCATCAGGGCGAGAGGGACTTCGAGGACCTGCTCCGGGCAAACAAGCGCCTGGCAGGCGCCCTGCGCATCGTTCTCGACACGCTGGACTCGCGCGACGTCGAGACGCTCTTCTCGCGCGTGCTCGAGGAGATCACGCAGACCATGGACGCCGACGCCACGATCGTCTACCTGGCCGAGTCCGACGGTTTCCACCTGAGGGGCTTCTCGAAGTCGCTCGAGGGCGCCCGGGTGCCGCACTTCATGGCGTATGGCAAGTCAGTCGAGACCCTCGCCACGCGTGCCGGCCACGCCCTGCGACTGCGCGTGAAGCCCCCGCAGCCGCAGGAGCTGCGCCAGGGCAAGATTCGCGTGAGCGAGGTCGTGGACGAGGAGACCCGCGAGATCTTGCGCATCCGCAAGAGCCTGCTGCCGCCCTTCGCGAGCTTCTTTGCCGTGCCCGTGTGGTTTGGCGGCCACGTGATAGCCATCATCGAGGTGGGCTGGTCGCGTCCGCGCCCTCTGGGGGCAGACGACGCGCGTCTCCTCGACTCCGTTGCTCACTACCTCTCGGTGCAGCTCATGGGCGCCTTCTCGACCATGCGTCAGCAGCGTGCGGAGCGTCTCGCGCAGCGCGGGTCCGAGCTGCGCGAGGAGCTTCTGGATGCCTCCGAGGCTGACGAGGACCTGGCCTCCCGCACCGAGCAGTCGTTTGTTCAGGCGGCCGAGGAGCTTGACGCCGTCTACGTGCGCCTTGAGGAGAACGTCCACCAGAGCGTCTTGGTGGCCGAGTTGCCCATCGCGGGCATGCGCGCCGTGCCTATCGACCTCGATGCCGTCGAGAAGGGCCACGTGGAGGATAACGTGGCCGTGGTGCCGGTGCAGGCGGGCACGCGCGTCTTTGACGTCCTGCGTGATCTGGGGGAGCCCTGCGTGGGTGCCCTTGTGGACGCTGGTAAGCTCGCGGGCGAGAGGCGCTGCTGCCTTGTGCTGCGCCCCGATGGCGCCGAGCCCCTTGATTCCGGCGAGCTTTCGTTTCTCGGCACGCTTGCCGGCGACGTGCGTGACATCTTCCTGGGCGAGGAGAGGCGCGAGAAGGACAAGCGCATCTCTCAGGCGCTCCAGACGGGCATGCGCAACGTACTGCAGCGCGTGGACGGGCTCACGGCGCAGGGGATCTACTCCTCAGCAACCGAGTCTGCCTTCGTGGGCGGTGACTTCTACGACCTCATCCGCCTGCCGGGGCGGCGAGCCTGCGTGATTATGGGTGACGTCTCGGGCAAGGGCGTGGAGGCGGCATCGGTCTCGGCGGCTGTCAAGACTGCCCTGGGTGCGTACTCCTGGGAGGGACTTGCACCGGCGCGCATGGTGCGCTCGCTCAACGAGTTCCTTCTCGGCTTCTCGCGCATCGAGACGTTCGCGACGCTCTTTGTGGGCATCGTGGACCTTGCGGCGGCGAAGCTCACGTACTGCTCGGCGGGGCATCCGCCTGCGGTGCTCGTGCGGGCGGCAACGCGCCAGATTGACCTTCTCGACGTGCAGTCCGGCGTCGTGGGGGCCTTTCACGACATGGAGTACCGCGACGGCGTGGCGGCGCTCTGCGAGGGCGACATCCTCTTCCTCTACACCGACGGCACCACCGAGGCGCGCTCGCCCTCTGGCGCGTTCTTTGGCGAGGACGGGCTCCGCGACATGGTTTCCGCCGAGACCGCGGGGAGCTTCGAGGGGATTCTCGACCGCTGCCTCGCGCGCCTTGACGACTTTACCGGACGCAACCTCAACGACGACGTCTCGATGGTCGTCGTGCGCTTCGACGAGCTGGGGTAGGGCGAGCGGCGTCTGGGTGACAGCCGTGTCGTCTGCGTACTTCTCGGCATACAGCCGTGTGGTTGTGGGAAGCATTCCCGTATGGAGAGAATGCCGGACATAGCCGTTGTGAACGTCGCGGGAGACCTGGACGTGACAAGCGTGGGTGCGCTGAAGAGGACGATAGACGCGCTCATTGCTGACGGCTGTCGGCGTATCGTTCTGAATATGGGTGATGTGGGATACGCAGACTCCGCTGGGCTGGGGCTTGTGCTGTTGGAGCTCCGCCGCATGAGGTCTTTGGGCGGGCTTCTCTCGCTCACCAACGTGCGTCCGCGCGTCTACATGAGTCTGGCGCTCATGCGCATTGTGGACTACATGCCGGTTTCGCGGGCCGGGAGCAAGCGCACGGTCTCGGAGCTCGACCCGTCAGTGCTGCCGCTGTGGCGCACAACGTTTCCCGTGGACGCCGTGCACCTTTCCGAGGCTCGCGATCACGTGGGCGAGCTCATGCGTGGGATGCCCTTCTCGGAAGACGAGATCTTTGACATGACGCTTGCGTGCGGGGAGGCATTGGGCAACGCCGTCGACCACACCTGTGCCACGGGCGTGTTGGCAACCGTCACAGCCTACGACGATAGGATCGAGGTGGACGTTGCGGATTGCGGCGAGGGCTTCGAGCTGGGCGCTGACGAGGAGCCGCCCGAGACGGGCCCGGGTGCCGAGCGTGGGCGCGGCATTCGTCTCATGCGCCTTCTCACCGATGCCGTCTCCATCAAGCGCAAGCCCTCAGGGAGGGGAACCGTTGTGCGCCTGGTGAAGCTTGTGCCCGCACGCGAGAAGATTGGGGTTTCTGGCAGCGGCGCGGGAGCCTAGCGGCGTCTTCGGTTGCACCTGCTGCGGGAACCGCCCTTCCGGCACCAAATCGACGCCATAGCGGCCTTGCCCCCGACATTTCGCGGAGAATATCGCTTTCTCTGAAGCTCTCCCAGAGTTTGCCCAGTTGCCAAGAAGCTGTTTTGAGAAAAAGCGATAAACTCCGCGAGCACGGAGGCGGCCTCCGCGCTGGTGCCGCAACCAAAAAGGGCACCCGCCGCAGCGGGTGCCCAGTCTCTTCTGGAGGCGAAGCCCGGATTCGAACCGGGGGTAAGGGCTTTGCAGGCCCGTGCCTTACCACTTGGCCACTTCGCCATATGAAAAAGGCCGATTCACACCGGCCGTGAAATGCATGGAGCGGGCTACGGGGTTCGAACCCGCGACCTCCACCTTGGCAAGGTGGCGCGCTACCAACTGCGCTAAGCCCGCGACGCAGGGGATAATATACGGGAACCGTCGCGCGGATGCAAGCGAGAATTTGAAATTTTTTGAGCATCTTGTAGATGCCGCAGGTAAAGGCCACAGTATTGCGAGAAAGAATCTCTAGGTCGACGTTGACGGTCGTGTCGTATGCTAGGAAGCGTGGCCGCGCTTCGTGCGGCCGCATCGGTTCCGACAAGCCACAAGGAGACGCCCCATGATTCTCAGCCTTCTCACGCTTCTCCTCATTGCCCTCATCCTCGAGGGTTTCGTCCGCGTCATCCGCTACTTTGCTGATTGGCTGCGCCAGGCCAGGAAACTCGACGCGTCGGAGGTCTCCGAGGCTTGCGAGGCCGAGGAGGCGGCCGAGAAGGTCGCCGAGCGTGACCTCAGGGGCTTTGACGACAAAGGCACTCCCCAGCGTCGAGCAACGGTCGCCCGGACCGAGCGCGATGCGATCGAAGCGTACCTCGACGTGATGCATCTGGGCTTCTACCAGGTCATCATTGTCTTCTTCCTGGGTTGCATCGCGGGTCTCTTCGTGGAGGAGGTCTGGATGTTCGTCACCGCCGGCCTTACGCAGAGCCGCGTCGGTCTGGTATGGGGTCCCTTCTCGCCGCTCTATGGCTTTGGCGCCACGTTTCTCACCCTCATCTGCTTCGAGATGCGCCGCCACCACGCCAAGGGATGGCAGATTTTCCTCATCTCTATGGCCGTGGGCGGCATTCTGGAGCAGGTCACCGGCTGGTCGATGGCCACGCTCTTCCATGCGGAATCCTGGACCTACGAGTACCTTCCCGACCACATCACCCAGTGGGTTGCCTGGCGCTTCCTCTTCTTCTGGGGCATCCTCGGTCTCACCTGGTGTCGCGTGGTCATGCCGCCCCTGCTCTACCGCATTGGCATGCCCACCTCTCACCGCCAGCTGGTCTTCGTGATCCTGGTGAGCGCCTACCTTGCGGCCGACATCTGGATGACGCTCGCGTGCTTCAACCGCAAGACCGCACGCGACGCCGGCGTGCCGGCAAGCAACGCGTTCGAGCAGTGGGTGGACGAGCACTACACCGACGAGTTCATTGCCAACCGATTCCAGAATCTCGTCATTGGGGGCGATGACGAGTGACGCTTGCCGAGACAGCAGAAAGGCCATCAGCTCCCACGCGTGACGTCTACCTCGACTACGCTGCCGCCACGCCACTCGACCCCAGGGTCCTCTCGGCAATGGAGCCTTACCTCACGAGCTGCTTCGAGAACCCCTCCGCCCCATACGCCCGTGCCCGTGTGGCGCGCGACGCCGTGGAGCGCGCGCGGGCGGACATCGCGCGCCTCATGGGCGCCAAGCCCGACGGCATCACCTTCACCGCAGGCGCCACCGAGGCAAACAACCTCGCCTTTGCTGCAACAGAAGGCAGCGTGGTAACCGACGCCGCCGAGCACGAGTCCGTCCTCGCCTGTGCCCGGGCACGCGAAGCTGTTGTGGTGGGTGTGGGTGCCGACGGCCGCGTTGACCCGGATCGGCTCTGCGCGGCCATTGGCCCCGCTACGCAGCTCGTCTCGGTGGAGCTTGCAAACGGCGAGGTGGGAGCCGTGCAGCCCGTGCGCGAGATTGCCCGTGGGGTTGCCTTGATTCGCGAGCGTCGGCTGGTGGAAGGCAGCCGCGTCCCTCTGTGGCTCCACACGGACGCCTCCCAGGCGGCAGGCTCGCTCTCGTGCAACGTGACCTCGCTGGGGGCAGACCTGGTGACCCTCTCTGCCGCGAAGGTCTACGGTCCCAAGCAGGTGGGCATCCTCTGGGCAGGCGAGGGCGTGCGGCTGCGGCCGCTGATTCTTGGTGGTGGCCAGGAGGGCGGCGTGCGCTCTGGCACCGAGAACGTTGCCGGTGCAGTGGGATTCGCTGCTGCCCTGACGCTTGCGCAGGACTGCCGTGGCGAGGAGTGCCGTCGCGAGGAGGCGCTGCGCTCGCGGCTTGTGCGCGTCCTTGCGGCCGCGTTTCCCGGCATGGTGGTCTCGGGGCCGAGAAGCCCCAAGCACCGCCTTCCCGGGCTTCTCCACGTGAGCTTTCCCGGTCTCGAGGCGCGGCGCCTGGTGGTGCTCCTCGAGCGGCGCGGGGTCTCGGTGGGGACGGGCAGTGCCTGCGCAGCCAGTCGCATGCGCGAGAGCCACGTTCTGCGTGCCATGGGACTGCCCCCGGAGGTCTCGGCGGGGAGCCTGCGCATCACGATGGGACGTCCCACCAGCGCTGACGACATCGACTATGCGGCGGCGCAGATTGTGGCCGCCGTTCGCGCGGAGATGGCCCGTACCGGCCTCACCGACGAGGACATGCTCACTCGCGCCGGGGGCGCTGCCGTGGGGAGGCGACGCTAATGGGCGAGAAGGTCTTTCTCGGCCTCTCCGGAGGCGTGGATTCTGCGCTCTCGGCGGCGCTTCTCGTCGAGCAGGGCTACGACGTCACGGCGGTCTACATGCGCAACTGGTCGCGCGACCTGCCGGGATACCGGTGCCCCTGGGCAGACGACCTTGCGGACGCCGAGCGCGTTGCCGTGACGCTAGGCATTGAGCTCGAGGTCTGGGACTGCGAGGAGGAGTACCAGCGCACCGTCGTGGACTACCTCGTGGACGCCTATGCGCACGGCCTCACGCCCAACCCCGATGTGATGTGCAACCAGACCGTCAAGTTTGGCACCTTCGCCGACCGCGCCTTCGCACGCGGCGCGGACCTCATCGCCACGGGACACTACGCTCGCGTGCACCAGGACCCCGCGACGGGTGCCACGCAGCTCCTGCGCGCTGTGGACGAGCACAAGGACCAGACCTACTTCCTCTGGCGCGTAGGGGAGGAGGCTTTCTCGCGCACGCTCTTCCCCGTGGGTGAGGTGCGCGACAAGGCCGAGGTGCGCCGCATGTGCGCCGAGAGGGGCTTGGGCGTGGAGTCCAAGCCGGACTCCGACGGCATCTGCTTCGTGGGGCCCGTGGGCATACGCACCTTCCTCCTGGACACGCTTGAGCGCCGCGCCGGGGACATCGTGGAGTGGGAGACGGGTCGCGTCCTGGGTCATCACGATGGCACCTTCCTGTTCACGGTGGGCCAGCGCAAGGGGCTCGACCTGGGCGGCGGCCCCGCTCGCTACGTGGTCTCGACGGATACCGAGAAGAACGTGGTCTACGTGACTGCCAACCCGTCCTGCCCCGGCCTCTGGTGCACACAGCTCGACCTCTCCGACGTGCACTGGATTGCTGGCGAGCCGCCTTCGGACGGCACCTATCTTGTGAGGACGAGACACACGGGCGAGCTTCGAGAGGCGCGCGTGGAGATGCGCGGCGCCGGACGTGCCCGCGTGAGCTTCCCCCAGCCGGTGCGCACGGTGGCGCCGGGGCAGTCCGCCGTCATCTATGGGGGTCTCGTCTGCCTGGGCGGAGGAATCGTGGAACCAGACCCGGTGGCCTATAATCGATAGGCTAGCTCTAATGATGTAGTCGGTCGACGCCCATGGCGCTTGCCTGGGACTGGCGGGTCGGAGGTGTTTGTGGCAGAGGACGCCGAGAAGAAGGCCTCTGCGGCGCAGAAGCGCCCCAAGGCTCCAAAGCCACAGGTCGTTGGTGCCAAGGTGAGTCCCGCCAAGCCCAAGGCAAAGGTCGGTGCTGGGGCCTCCACCAAAGCTCGCGCCGCTGCCACTGGCACTGGCGCCAAGGTCAAGTATCGCGTTAACGCTGCGAAGGCGGTCTCGGCCAAGGACCGCGAAGCCGACAAACAGAGCATGGGCCAGGTGCGCAAGAGCCTGGTGTTTCTCGGCATCGTCACGCTTGCCTATCTGGCGTACCTCATCATTTCCGGCCAGATGGATGTGTTTCTCAGCAGCCTTGCGCAGGTCGACAGCTCGTGGATGCTGCGCGGTGCCCTCTGCTACCTGGTCTACTACGTCATAGGCGTCTCTGCTTACGTGCTTTCGGTTGTCGCAGATCCCAAGTCTCCCGTGGGCGTTCGCGATCTCATGAGTGTGGAGGCCGCCGGCGTCTTCTTCATGAACCTCACGCCCAACGGCATGGGTGCCGCGCCCGCGCAGATCTACCGCCTCACGCGCTCGGGCCTTTCCGTGGGCGGTGCTGGTGCGCTCCACTCCACGCGCTTCATCATGTACGAGGCGGGCGAGGGCATCTTTGCGGCCATCATGCTCATCTTCCGGCTCGACTACTTCCTGGACTCCTTTGGCGACTTCATCATCATTGGCATCCTGCTCTTTGCCTTCAAGATTCTGGAGTGCGTGGCGCTCTTTGCCATCTGCGCGTACCCCAAGTTCTTCTCGAGCATTGGCAACTGGGTGCTGCGCTTTGCCAACAAGCACGGTTGGGTGAAGGACTACGACCACTGGTACCAGGTCGTGAACAACCAAATCATGGAGTTCTCAGACGGCTTCAAGTCTGCCGCCAAGAACAAGGGCGACCTTGTGGGCGTGCTGGTGCTCACGCTGCTGCAGCTGGGCTGTCTCTACGCGCTGCCGTGGTTTGTGCTCAACGCCTTTGGCAAGGAGGCCGACCTTGTGACCTGCCTGGCGTCCGGCTCGATGCTCGAGCTTCTCACCTCGGCAATCCCGCTGCCCGGCGGCACCGGCGGCGCCGAGGGTGGCTTTGCGCTGCTCTTTGGCAGGATGTTCGGCGCGCAGGCCTCCGCGGGCTTCGTGCTCTGGCGCGCCATCGAGTACTTCCTGCCCACGCTGTGCGCGGCGCCGCTGCTGGGCCTGCGCTCGACGAGCGGCGAGAGCATCAACCACCGCTTCAGGCGCTATGGCATGCGGTTGCGCAGGCTCTTCTCGCGCAGGGGCTCAGGCAAGGGCTCCGGTGGCATCAAGATCACGTTTAAGTAGCGAAACGGCGGCGAGCATAACAAAGCGGCGGGGACGCACGTTGGCGCCGCCCGCCGCTTCTGTGCTACCTGCGGATCGCGCAAGGCTACCAGGAGACCTTGGCGATGTTCTCCTCGATGTGCTTGCAGCTTGCCTGCCAGCGCTCCTGCTCATGCGGCGTCATGGTGGGGACGATGACCTTCTCGACGCCGCGTGCGCCAATCACGCAGGGCAGCGACGCATAGTGGCCCGAGACGCCATAGACGCCCTCGACCAGGGTCGAGACGGGCGTCACAAGCTTGGTGTCACCCAGGATGGCGGCGATGATGGCTGCGGTTCCGTTGGCGATGGAGTACTCGGTGCAGGCCTTGCCTGCCATGGTGGTGTAGCCTCCGCGCACGGCCTGCATCTCGAGCGCGTCGCGGTCGAGCGAGATGCCCGCCTGTGCCTCCAGCTCCTCGGGCGTGAGACAGCCAAAGGTGACGTGCGACCAGAGCGCAAACTCCGAGAACCCATGCTCGCCGAGCATCCATGCGTTGATCGATGCCTGGTCAAGGCCGGTCGCGCCCGCAAGGGCATGCTTGAAGCGTGCGGAGTCGAGCGTGGTGCCCGAGCCAATCACGCGCCGCGGCTCGCAGCCGGCGAGGTCGCGAATCTCGGTGGCAATCACGTCGTTGGGGTTGGAGACGCTCACCCAGATGCCCGTGAAACCGGCGCCCTCGATACGGCGGACGAACTTCTTGGGCTCCTCGACCGTGAGGACAAGCTCGCCGTCACGGTCGGTGCGGGAGGCGTCCACGTGGCCCGCGGCGTTGACAATGACGTCGCACGTGGCAAGCTCCTCGTAGTCCACGTCGCACTCCACGATGCGCGCGGGGCGGGGATAAAAGCTCATGGCGTCGAGAAGGTCGTTCGCCTGCGCGCGGCAGAGCTTCTCGTTTGTGTCTGAGAGGCGAATCTCGTCCACGAGACCCTGTGCGAGCAGCGCGTTAGCGACGTGTGCCCCCACGTGGCTGCAGCCGATGATGCCGATGGTCCTGTGTGTTGCCATGTTCTGCGCTCCTCGTGTGGCGGTTGTCTTTTGTGGCCTATTGTCTCACTGGGTGGCGTCGCCTGTCACAAAGCGCACCTGGTCCACGTCGGGAACGTGCACGCGCACGAGCGCCTTGGCGCGGTCCTGTTCGTCTTTGGATAGCGTTCGGCTACTGGTGACCGTTGCTACGATGCGCTTGGTTGGCTGAGAAGGGCCCGCGTCAAAGCCGTACTCCGTGCTCACGGAATACCGCTCGACCTCGGGCTGGACTGCCTTGAGCTCCTGCGTTGTGAGGGCCGTCTCGTACTGGTCAGAGGTCTGGGAGATTGTTGCGGCGGTATCGGCTGAGCTCTTTGTGTGCTGCCGGATTGTCTCCTGGACAACGCCTGTGGTCACCATGAGGCAGGGGATCGCAAAGACAAGCGTCCCGATGATGACGTTCCTGCGCAGGCGGTGCGAGATGGCCACCGCCTCCTCGCTCTCCTGCGGGGTCACCACGCCGTCGTCGTTGATGTCTCTGTGAAGCGGCACGTGCAGGAGGAGTAGCACTATCTCGGCGGCGAGCGCAATGAAGACTACGTTGACGCCAAACTCGTAGAGGGCGCCGGCAAAGCGCGGGAGGCTCTGCAGGGCAATCCCGTAGCCGGCAGAGCATAGGGGCGGCATGAGGGCGGTTGCCACGGCGACGCCTGCGATGAGAGTCGATGGCTCCTGCTTGCGGGAATTGCCCAGTCCGCCCGCGAAGCCGCCGGCAAGTGCGATGAGCAAGTCCCAGATGGTTGGCGTCGAGTTGTCAAGAAGGGCGCTGGTCTCGTAGGGGATGGGCGTGAGGAGGAAGTAGATAGTCGAGGTCGCAAGGCAGATTACCATCTGAAGCGCGAGTCCAGCGGTGGCGTGTCGCAAGAGACGCATGTCAGCCGTCGCGATAGCGAAGGAGATGGCCAGCACCGAGCCCATGAGCGGGCAGATGAGCATGGCTCCCACGATGGCCTCGGTGGAGTCGGTGTTGAGGCCAATCGATGCGATGAGCATGGCAACTATGAGAATGCACATGTGCGTGCCGTCGAGCTTCGAGCCGCCTACGAAGCGCTTGCGGATCTGCGGCCAGGATGCTCGGCCTTCCCGCACGTCAAAGGCACGCCTGAGGGCTGCGAGGCCTCGATGGACCCAGCTTTCACTGGAACCGGCTGTCTTGCTTTTCTCGGCCATGGACGCGCCCCCCGCTTCCTGAGTTTCATGTGGCACGTGATGTCCAGGCACACTTTCCTGTTATCCGGCGCGCCTCGATGATTCTTGTGCCCCAAACGTGGGGCGACAACTCCGATACCTGTTCCTAAGAGTGTGAAAGACCCGTCTTGGGGCAGCGTTGGGGATTCCCAATGGCTCGAATTGACGGTTGGTGGCAGTTTTCTGAGACACCTCGAGTATCGGAAAACTCAAGATCTGAAGAATAGCAGGTAAGAGAATTGCTATCGCTTGACCTGTATATAATATATGTAACAAAAACTGCCACCAAGCGTCATTTTTGTCAACGAGAGGTCATCCGTGGTCAACGAGAGGTCATCCGTGGAGTAATAGGTCGGCCGAGTTCAGCCGCTAAGGCCCTGTGCCCAGAACACGGGGAGGCCTTTTGCGAGACTCAAAAACACAAAACTCCGGTTGGTGGCAGTATTCAATAGATTATTTATATGCAGTTACAGCTACAACAATCAAATAGCTGCGGTTATTCAGAACCCAACAACGTCTGTACATAGGGATACCCCGAAAAACTGCCACCAACCGTCAATCTGTGCCATTGTGCCAAGCGTTAGATTGCGTACATGTGTTCTCATGAACTTCGCGTGGTAGTAGAATGAACATCTACGCAACTTTGACGTGCGGGGAGGTGCAACTTGGAAGAGGGCGGGACTGGTCGCTTTGCGGGTCACGCGCGCTCGCGCGCACAGGAGGTCCTGGAGCAAATCCTTTCCTCGAAGGATGCCCGCGCGCTTGTCGGCATGAGCAAGAACACCTACTCTGAACAGCCAATCCTTCGTACTGGCGCAGACTTTGCCCGGGAGCGGGCGCAGAGACGTCAGGAGGGTAGGGAGGCGGCACGCGATGCGCGCGAGAAGCGAGTTGCTCGACGTCACGAGCATGGCCCAGCTCTTGCGTCATCCGCCGTGGAGCGCTCCTCTGCGGCATTCGGTTCTCCGTGGTCCTCGCTCTCTTTTGCGTTCCCTTCCTTCGAGAGCTCCCAGCCTGCGGCGGAGCCTGCCAACTCCGAGCTTCCTCCCACCCTGCAGGAGCTGCGCCGCCTGGAGGGGGAGGGCCTTCGCCTGGGCGAGCTCTTCTGCCGTCAGGCCCGCCTGGCCGCAGATTTCGATGACAGCCTCCCGTTTGAGGGCTTTCATCCCTATCGGTACCTGCCAACCTACAAGGATCTTGGAAACCGTGAGCTGCGCGGCTACTTTACGTGGCGTTCCGAGTGGCGCCGGGGCGCGGCGCTCGACGCTCCGGCCTCCTATGTCACGATCCTTGCCTTCGAGTTGATAAACGGCGTGGGCGCTACGCCAGGCGCTGAGGTCCTTGCTGCGCTGCGCCAGCTAGAGCAGCGCTGCGTCGAACAGGACGCGCGCGGCTTGGGTCCCAGCGTGACCATGGACCTCAGGCGCTGGGAGCGCGACTATGCCATCTGCATGGGGCTTGACGCTACCCAGACCGTGCCCGAGGGTGACCGTTCGTTTGGCGCCGGGGTCGAGACGCTGCGAGCAATGGAGCGCGCGGAGCTCGTCTCGCGTGGGCTGCTCAAGGATCAGCCGGCAGAGAAGGTGGCCGCCCCCTCAGACGACGAGGTTTTGGTGGCAATGAGCAGCGTGTCGACCCTGGACGTCTTTCGCTCGCCCTTTGTGCGCGCACATAGGGAGTCCTTTGCCGCCGTTTCCGCCGCCGTGGCGCGGCGCATGTCGGTGCACTGCAATCGCCGCAGGAAGACGGGCTGGATCGACGGACTTGTGGGCTATCGCACGTCATGGCCGTTCTCGCCGCTTGCGGGCGTTCCGCTCGAGCATGGCTGGGAGGGTCCCGAGCGTACTATTCGCGTATGCCCAGGCCAGGTGGTGAGTTTCCGCTTTGGCCGATGGACCGAGCGACTTGCCTACTCCACCACCGAGCGCAGTCGCGACCTCGCGCGCCTGCTGCGCGCCATAGACCGTCAGATGCGCATCGACTGGGAGTTCGGGCACCCCCTCAAGGAGCAGAAGCTTCCCCGCTACCTGGAGAAGATGATTGTCGAGGAGAGCCAGGCGCGCCACAAGCTCGAGGAGGAGGCGGAGCGTCGGCGCTTCAAGGTCGATCTCTCCAAGCTGGGCGGCATTCGCAGCGCCGCAGCGGTCACGCGCGAGGCGCTGCTGGTGGACGAGGAACGCGAGGGGTATGTGCCAGGCGAAGCCGTCGCAGAGCCGGCAGGCGCTGCGCCTGCACCGGTGGCCACGGTCGTCGCGCCAACTGCACCGGAACCCGCTGCGCAGCCCTCGGGGGCGGCCTTGGCCTTCACTCAGCAGGAGCGTGCCCTTCTCGACGCCCTTCTCGCCCATGACGTTGTGCCGGACTCAGCCGGTGCGTCTGTCGACATGCTTGTTGACTCCATCAATGAGAAGCTCTTTGACCTGGTTGGGGATACGGCGCTGGAGTTTGGTGACGACGGACCCACCCTTGTCGAAGACTACGAGCAAGATTTGAGAGGATACCTACAGCCATGATGCAAGCAACCCCAGAGCAGGCACCGCGCGTGCCGAGGCGCATCGCGCAGGTGATCATCAACTCCCTCAAGGGCGGCGTGGTGCCGCGCGTTGGCCTACCCTACATCACCGTGGGTCGCGACCGGGAGGTGGCCGCCCTTCTCCACGACCTCAACCTGGTGGCCGACGGTGGGGCGAGCTTCCGCTTCATTGTGGGGCGCTACGGCAGCGGAAAGAGCTTCCTGCTCCAGACCATACGCAATCACGCAATGGGTCAGGGCTTTGTCGTGGCAGATGCGGACCTCTCGCCCGAGCGCCGTCTCCAGGGCACGGGCGGCCAGGGCCTTGCCACATACCGCGAACTTATTCGCAACCTCAGCACCAAGACCAGGCCCGAGGGCGGTGCCCTCAACCTGGTGCTCGACCGCTGGGTCTCCAACGTGCAGTCTCAGGTGACGCTCGAGGATGGCCTTGCCCCGGATGACCCGGCGTTCGCAGATGCCATGGAGCGGCGGATCATGGGCACCATGGCCTCGGTGCAGGAGCTTGTCCACGGCTACGACTTCGCGCGCCTCCTCACCATGTACTGGCGCGCCCACCTCGAGGGGGACGATGAGACCAAGGCAAACGTCACCAAATGGTTCCGAGGGGAATATCGCAACAAGACCGAGGCGAGGCACGAGCTTGGCGTGAGCATCGTGATTGGTGACGATGACTGGTACGACTACCTCAAGGTCTTCGCCACCTTCCTGGTGGGAGCGGGCTACAAGGGGCTTGTCATCCTTCTTGACGAGATGGTGAACCTCTACAAGATTCCCAACGCGGTGAGCAGGCAGTACAACTACGAGAAGGTGCTCACCATGTACAACGACACCCTCCAGGGAAAGGCGCACCACCTGGGCATCATCATGAGCGGCACGCCCCAGGCGGTGGAGGACAGGCGACGCGGCCTCTACTCGTACGAGGCGCTGCGGAGCCGCCTCACGCAGGGGCGCTTCTCGCAGGGCGGCTTGGTGGACATGCTCGCGCCCGTCATCCGCCTGGAGCCGCTCACCCACGAGGAGCTACTGGTGCTCGTCGAGAAGCTCGCGGACATCCACGCGGGGCTCTTCGGCTACCAGCGGTCAATCAACCAGGCAGAGCTTGTGCGCTTCCTCGAGACCGAGTACGGTCGCGTGGGCGCGGACACGCATCTCACGCCTCGCGAGGTCATCCGCGACTTTGTCGAGATGCTCGACATCCTGTCCCAGAACCCCGGCGTCTCGGTGGAACAGCTCCTTGGAAGCGGCCAGTTCTCCTCGCCGGTTAAGACGCCAGCGGAGGAGAACGCGGCCCCGGGAGCGCCTGACTCCCTGGCCGTTGGGCAGGCTTCGTCCGGCAAAGACGAGTTCGCCGAGTTCGACATCTAGGCCGCCATGGACGCATTCGACCGCTACGCGCCGTTCATCCAGGACTTCATCTACGAGCACGACTGGCAGAGCCTGCGCGCCGTGCAGGTTGCTGCCGCAGACGCCATCTTCAACACCGACGAGAACGTCCTGCTCACAGCATCGACTGCCTCGGGCAAGACCGAGGCCGCCTTCTTCCCCATACTGACGGAACTCTGGGAGGACCCGCCGGCCTCGGTAGGCTGCGTGTACATTGGACCGCTCAAGGCGCTGATAAACGACCAGTTCCTGCGTCTCGAGGACCTCTGTGCGGAAGCCGACATCCCGGTGTGGCACTGGCATGGCGACGTCTCTCAGTCGCACAAGGCAAAGATGCTCAAGCATCCCTCGGGCATCCTCCAGATCACGCCGGAGTCGCTCGAGTCAATGCTTCTCCACCGGCACAACGCCATTCCGCGCATCTTTGGTGACCTGCGCTTTGTTGTGATCGACGAGGTTCATTCGCTCCTGCGAGGCGACCGGGGTGGGCAGACGCTCTGCTGTCTCGAGCGCCTCTCGCGCCTTGCGGGCGTGGTGCCCAGGCGCATTGGGCTCTCCGCAACGATCGGAGACCCCGAGGCAACCGGTGCGTACCTCTCTGCGGGCACGGGTCGTGGGTGTGTGATCCCTCGGCTGGACGCGCCCAAGGAGCGCTGGCGCCTCTCGATGGAGCATTTCTATGTGACGGGTCCGCAGGCGCCGGAGCGCGGCGAGGACGGTCTGGGTCACGGAGGGACGTCTCCCGAAGAGGCAGCGTACGAGACGCCCGAGACCTCCGCGGCTGAGCAGCGCATTCCCAGCCGAGAAGAACGCGTGGAGGACGTCTTCCCGAGCGCTTCTTCGCAGACCGAACAGCCCGACCCGGAGGTGCCCACAGACAGGGCCCCGGTCTTTGCCGACCCTGGCCTTGCCTACGTCTTCGAGCACACGCGTGGGCGCAAGTGCCTGGTCTTCGCCAACTCACGCGAGGAGTGCGAGGCCGTGACGACAACGCTTCGCCAGTACTGCGAGGCGGTGGGGGAGCCGGACCGCTTTCTCATCCATCACGGCAACCTCTCCGCGAGCTTTAGGCAGACGGCCGAGGAGCTCATGCGCGACGAGAACGCGAACCTCACCACCGTGACCACCTCGACGCTCGAGCTTGGCATCGACATCGGGCGTCTCGAGCGGGCGTTCCAGATTGACGCGCCGTTCACGGTGAGTTCGTTTCTGCAGCGCATGGGCCGCACCGGCAGGCGTGGCCAGCCGAGCGAGATGTGGTTCGTCATGCGCGAGGACGAGCCCGAGGCCAGGGCGCTGCTTCCCGAGACCATCCCATGGAAGCTCCTGCAGGGCATCGCACTCGTGCAGCTCTACGTTGAGGAGCGTTGGGTCGAGCCGCCGCAGCTGGACGGCCTGCCGTACAGCCTTCTCTACCACCAGACCATGGCGACGCTCGCCTCGACGGGCGAGCTTTCGCCGGCCGACCTGGCGCGCCGCGTGCTCACTCTTTCTCCCTTCCATCGCGTGACGGCAGATGACTACCGCACCCTCCTTCGTCACCTCGTGGAGACGGACCAGGTCGAGCGCACCGAGACGGGCGGTCTCATCGTGGGCCTTGCGGGCGAGCGCGTGACGAACGACTTCCGCTTCTACGCCACCTTCGCGGAGGACGAGGAGTTTACCGTGCGCTCCGAGTCCCAGGAGCTTGGCACCATCGTGCAGCCGCCGCCGGTGGGGGAGAGAATCGCAATCGCGGGCGCCGTCTGGGTGATCGAGGAGATCGACTACAAGCGCCACCTCATCGAGTGCACGCAGGTGAAGGGCAAGGTTCCGGCGTACTTTGGCATGTGCGCGGGAGACGTGAACACCCGTGTGCTCGAGCGCATGCGAGGCGTTCTGCGCGAGACGCGCGGCTATCCCTACCTGCGCACGAATGCGCAAGCGCGTCTGGAGCAGGCGCGCCACGTGGCCGCGCTCGCCCACCTGGCCTCGGAGCCGCTCGTGTGCGTGGGTGGCACGTCGTGGTGCCTTCTGCCTTGGCTGGGAAGCTATGCCTTTCTCGCCCTCGAGCGTTTCCTCAAGATTCGTTGTGCCGATAAGCTCGGGCTCAAGGGGCTGGACTCCTCGCGTCCATACTTCATGCAGTTCACGATGGGCGCCGACGCACGCACCTTCTACCGGGTGGTGAAGGAGGAGGCATCCCTTCCCCTTGACTCCATGGAGCTGGTCTATCCGGGGGAGGTGCCCCGCTTCGACAAGTACGATGGCTTCGTGCCGGACGAGCTGGTGCGCAAGGGTTTCGCGTATGGGGTTCTCGACGTTGAGGGTATGCTCGCTCGCGTGCTCTCGTGGCCCGATGTGCCGGGGTGTGCCACGCGCGCTCTTCCTGACACGAATCTGTCACCAATCTGACCGGAACAAATGTTCTTCTCGATGGTATGATATCCCTGCAGGGGATGAAGGCGCCTCGGAGGCCCCCACTGGCACGAGGCGGAGTACGTCACCCTTGCGAGCAACGCTCGGGCGTGGTCGGCGACGGCCGGCTTCCTATCGGTTGTTTGAGGTGTGGGGGCAATCAGATGTCTGGATACCAGGAAAGTTTGGTCAAGGTCAGCTGTCTGGCAGAGGCGGCTGGCATTCGCAAGGCGTTCGACGAGTCGGGCAACTCCCTCTTTGGGATGTACGGGGTGGAGCGCGCGGTGCGGGACGTGGGTCCCGAGCTGCCGTCTCAGGCAGGCGATATGCTCTGCCTGCCTCGCGTCACCTTCAAACGGGGTGACTTGTTTGTGGTGCTGTGCGGAGACCGTCATCCCTACCAATGCTGCAGTGGGAGGTGGTTCTACATAGATGGCCTGGCAGACGCTGTGCATGAAGACTACAGGGCCTATCTCGTGCCCGTTGAAGAGAACGAGGTACGCACTTCCTGGAACGATGACGCCCGGCTCGCCCAACGCTCGTACGTGAACTGGAAAGACTACCTTTCCAACGTTGCATGGACCTGGCACAAAGACGAGGTCGATCCACGGGTCCGCTTCTCCGAGGTTGTCTATGGCATCAACGTTGCACCGCCCGCAGACTTAGGGGTTGACCCAGATCCCATTTTTGCCATCGCACGGATGCTTCGAGAGCGTGGGCTCACAGGGGCCATTGTTAACGGCAAGATCCCGATGGAGGACATCATGTAGAAGCGCATGCGGGGCGGGGTCGCGGCGAGCGGCCCTGTCCCCGCTATCTTCGACGCGGCGGCACTCACCTTGAGGGCGTGGCCTCGCCAGCGCGACCGACGGTAATCTGGCGATACGAGATGAGACGGGCGGGAGCCACCTCCGACGAGAGTTGGAGGTAAGCCGATGAGCGATTACGAGATTGTCAGCACCATGATCGACCTTGTGACACTTGTCATCGCGGCGATAGCCCTTGGTCTGAACATCAGGCCAAGAGGATGGCCGTCCCCAGAAGCTAGGAACGGCCATCCTCTCCACGCTGAAAACGTGAGAAATGGAGGTGGCCTGTCCCGCGCCCACGGGTGCCACCCGACTCATATCGTAGCAGAGAATCAGGGGTCGAGAAAGGCGCCGCTCAATCTCTCTCCGGCGTAATTGCATCGGTCGCAGAAGGTTTCTCCTCGGGCCACCTACTCGCACTGACGCTTCTTGCCCTTTCGCGCTGCCTCCATCTCATCAAGCCGGCGCTCGTTCTCTTGGTACTGCTCTACGGGCACTGGCCTTACGTGCAGGCCCTCGGCCCAGTTGCCGCTCTCGTGTTTCTTGAGGTGGCGGTATCCAACAACCGAGAAAGACCAAGGCTCCCATAAAGTTCACCAGAAGGTCCTTCATTGTGTCGATGAGCCCGATGTCAAGGTATCCGTTGATGGTCGTGGTCTCACCTGCGGCTGTGGTCATCGTGGTTGTCGCAATGTCGTTGATTTGGATGCGGTTCCCCTCGTTTGCGGGGTCGAGCGCAACGGAGGATATGCTCGTGACGAAGGTGTCCTTCTGCATGTCCATCCCAAAGAATGTGTCGAAGCTAAACTCGACAAACTCCCAGAGGACGCCGATGGTCATCGAGAAGCAAAAGGCAACCAGCGTTACATAGATAGGGGAGAGGCTGATGTTCTTGCTCGACCCGTTGAGAAGGTCGACAAGGGAGAAGCCAATGGCCGCGCAGAGAAAGCCGTTGAGCGTGTGCAGGATGGTGTCCCAGCCAGGAATCAGCACGTAGTAGTGGTCAATCTCTCCGAGAATCTCTGCGGCGAAGATGAACGAATAGATAATTGCCTGGAAGAGGCCGGGAATCTCTATATGGGTCATCCCCTCGACGAGCGATGGGACGAGGAATAGCACGAGCACCAGTATCGAGATGGCCACGCCCTCCCAACGCTGGGTCATGATGCATCGGATGAGCGTGACGAGAACGAGCGCCCTGAGAATCGAATAGAGGATGAAGGCGCGGCGATTGAGCGCAATGCGGTCTTTAAGACGACGCACGATTGATTGGAACCTGCCCTTTTGGCATGAGACGTTCCCTTCACGGTTCAACATGTGATGAAAGAAATCCTAGCCTACGCAGAGAAGGTCCAAGAGACTTTTCTCGCCAATGCCCAGGCTGGCGCCAAACTGCCTCCCTTTTTCAGCTTCGTCGAGAATTACTATGGACCGTGAACGTGCCGCGCATTCGGTGGGTAATAACCGAATGCGTGACATAGCACAGGGTGCCGACATCCGTTCAAGAGGGGGTATCGTTCATGGATGAGAACAGCATGGAGCCGGTTGTGGTTCCAACGCCTGTGAAGAAGGAAGCTCCAATCATTCAGGCGAGGCTGCGTCACAAGATTCTCAAGATGCCGGAGGAGTCCTGGAAGGCGAGCGGCATTCGCATCTTTGGCCGCAAGATTCGCTCGCTGGTCTACACCACCGACCTCGCGGTCATCAAGAACTGCGACGCAGACGCCGTCTTCGCCGTCTACCCCTTCACGCCGCAGCAGTCCATCTCCGAGGCAATCATCGATGCGGCGAGCATTCCGGTCTTCTGCGGTATTGGCGGTGGCACAACGCGTGGCGTTCGCACGGTGACCCTCGCACACGACGTGGAATGCCAGGGTGCCATGGGCGTGGTTCTCAACTCGCCCATCTCCAACGTCAACCTCCGTGCCGTGTCTCTCGCAATTGACATTCCTACGGTCATCACCGTCGTGAGCGCCGATACCGACATTGCCGCGCGAATCGATGCCGGTGCGGCAATCATCAACGTCGCTGGTGGCAAGGACACGCCGAGCATCGTGAGCAAGATTCGCGAGAAGTTCCCAGACGTCCCCATCATCGCGTCGAGCGGCGGCACGGAGGAGTCCACGCGCGCCACGGTCGAGGCCGGCGCAAACGCCATCACCTACACCCCGCCAGCGCCCGCCATTCTCTTCAAGCAGATGATGGCCCAGTACCGCAGTCCCGCTACATCCGCAGAGCAGCCTCAGCACACCGCGCTCGAGGTGCTCCAGGCGGCTGGGCTCTGGCACGATCAGAACGGGCAGAGTCACTAAGGGTACGGCCTGGCGCATCGACGGTCGCATCGTGTTCCTCTCTGCCACGGACGTCGCGTAGTTCTCCGGCGCTATACTTGCAACCCGAGTATGGTCGCGGAAGGCGGCGCGCAGGACGCGTCGTTTGTGGCCGCGACCAGATGCGCCCCCAGGGCGCGGAAGGAGCACCACATGGCACAGCGGGTTCAGGGAACCGAGGACCTCTTCGGTGGATACATGCGCGCGTGGCAGCACATGCAGGACGTGGCGCGCGACCTCTTTGGCGCGTACGGCTTCGACATGGTTGAGACGCCAGCAATCGAGCAGGTGGACACGTTCGTGCACGGCATTGGCGAGTCGACTGACGTTGTGCGCAAGGAGATGTTCCGCGTGGTCTCCGGCGCCCTCTTCGAGAACCTGCTCGAGCAGGGCTCCGAGGCTGGCCTCAAGCCCAAGCAGCGCCTGGCCATGCGTCCCGAGGGTACTGCCGGCGTGGTGCGCGCGGCGGTCGAGAACAACATGGTTCCCCAGGGCGCCGCACCTGCCAAGCTGTGGTACGCCGAGGCAATGTTCCGTGGCGAGCGTCCCCAGAAGGGCCGTCTCCGCCAGTTCCACCAGGTGGGCGTCGAATGGCTTGGCGCCGCGGACCCGGCGGCGGACGCCGAGTGCATCATCATGCTCATGGAGTACTACAAGCGCCTTGGCTTCGACCCCTCCCGCCTGCGCCTCTCCATCAACTCGATGGGTGACGCTGCGTGCCGCCCCGCCTATCGCGAGAAGGTCCGCCAGTTCATTCTCGACCACGCGGACGAGATGTGCGAGGACTGCCTCGAGCGCGCGGAGATCAACCCCCTGCGCAGCTTCGACTGCAAGAACGACCACTGCCGCGAGGTCATGCGCGACGCCCCCCTCGCCAAGGACAACCTCTGCGACGACTGTGCCGAGCACTATGCCCAGGTGAAGCGCTACCTCGATGCCGCCGGCATTGCCTATGTGGAGGACCCCACCCTGGTGCGCGGCCTCGACTACTACACCCGTACGGTCTTCGAGGTGGAGGCCGTGGACGGTGGCGTGGGCGCAATCGGCGGCGGAGGTCGCTATGACGGCCTCATGGAGCTTGAGGGCGGAAAGCCCACCCCCGGCATCGGCTTCGCGGTGGGCTTCGAGCGCATTGCGCTCGCGCTCGCCGCGCAGGGTGGTTCGCTCGAGACGCCCCAGCCCGGATGTGTCTACGTGGCAGGAACCTCGGCAGATGAACGTGAGGCGGTCTTCTCGGCCACGCTCGCTCTGCGCCAGGCGGGTGTTCGCACCGAGGCCGACTACCAGGGTCGTTCGCTCAAGAGCCAGTTCAAGCAGGCTGACAAGCTCGGCGCCCGCGTGTGCGTGGTCATCGGGCCCGACGAGGTGGCTGCCAATGCCGTGACCCTGCGCGACATGGAGACGCACGAGCAGACCCAGGTGCCCGTCGAGGAGCTTGTCCCTGCGGTGAGCGCACGACTGGCGCGGTAGCACCAGCGCCTGACGGTGCCGGAAGCCCAGTGCTTGGCGAGGCCGGAAGTACCGTGTCCCGCGACGCCAATGTTGAGCTTTCGTACGAGATCCCGTCTAACGTGTGCCCTCCGGCGTCATTTTGGCGCCAGAGGGCACACGTCTTCTCGCATGCCAGGGCTTCTCGGGTGCCTATACCCGTGTTTAGCATCGTCTGCCATGTCAGCGCACTCTTCCGTGGCCCCATGCGAAGTTTATCGCTTCTTCTTAAAAGGAGACTGCATTTCCGCAGGTCGACGAGATTGTTTTTAAGAAATGGCGATAATCTACGCCAGTAATCGCATGCTGCCGGCGCGGGCAGACCGGCAGCAAAAGGCAAGCGGCGCGAGAGATGCGCCGTCGTTACGCGAAGCGCCGGTCGTGCTTGGCCGCCGAGCGCACCACGAGGAACACAATCGCGTAGATCACGGCAACTACCAGCAGGAACGTCCCGTCTCCGTAGTTTGCGAGCGTGGCGGTGGCGTCGTAGAGGCCATGCAGCATGGCCGAGAGGGCAAAGCCAATTACGATGCACAGCGCGGACCCAATGCGGTGACCGCGCACGGCGAGGTACTTCGCCTCTCCATAGAGCATGCCAAACAGCACGGCAAAGCCCATGTGCGCAGGAATTGCCATGAGTGCCCGGCTCATCAGCACGCCCGTGCCGTAGTTGAGCCCGTACATCACGTTCTCCATGGCCGCAAAGCCGAGCGAGGTGAAGACCGCGTACACTACGCCGTCGTAGCGGCAGTTAAACGCTTGGTTGTTCCACGTTGCTCGCCCCATGAGGATGTACTTGCATGCCTCCTCGATGACGCCCACGACCACGAAGTCTGACAGGAGCTCAAAGCCGAGCGTGTTCTCCCTGAGACCAGAGAGAAGGCCAAAGACGGACATTCCCACCTGCTCGAATATGCCAGCGAGAAATGCCGCCAGCACTCCCTGCAGGATGAGGTGCGTAAGAAGCCCGGCAGGCTCCTTCTCCAAGGGGTCGAGGTTGTAGGCGTAGCGCATGAGGACGACCGCCGGACCGATGGCCAGGACGAGAAAGAACAGCAGGTAGAGTGTCAGGCCGTCTGCCAGAAGGAAGAACATGGTGCACCTTTCCGCGAAGTCACTGCTGGTTGAAGGGTACCCCATAGCTGAGAAAAAGCACCCTCCGGCGAGAATTCGGCTCCGGAGGGGCCGCTTTGTACGTGATCGCTTCGGTAACCGCCCCTCCGGCATCAATTCCTCGCCGGAGGGCCCTTCTCGTACGGAATCCCGTCGGGAACCGACCTCCCGGTGTCAATTCCTCGCCGGAGGGCGCGTTCCAGTCGTTCTCGCCCTACGCCTTTGGAAGGTCGAGAAGGAAGTAGTCCGGGAAGCGCTTGGTAACGGTTCCGGACTCCTCGAAGAGCAGGTGCAGGTGGTTGCTCACGAGAAAACCGGTCTCGTCGACGTCGTGGTACGTAATGGCGTCGTAGATTTCGTCATGCTGGTGCATGATCGCGTCCCAGTCGAGTTCCTCCGTGAGCACGCGGAGCCATCGATAGCGCTGCAGGTCCATGTTGAGGGTCTCAAGCCAACCCCAGATGCGCTCCCGCCCCGCAATCTGATAAAGCGCCTGGTGAAATCGGTTGTCTGTATCAAAGAACAGGCGGGTCTCATGACGGGAACAGGCATCGCGGGCATCCGCCATTATCTCCGAGAGGAGCTTCTCGCCATCCGCGTCGATGCGCGCGCAGCACTCGATGGCAACCTGTCGCTCGAGGCTCTCCCTGACGTAGCGGGCGCACTCCACCGAGCGCAGGCTGATTCTGTTCACGTATGTGCCGCTTTGGGGAACGGTCTGCACCAGGCCCTCCTGGCGCAGGCGGACGAGCGACTCGCGCACAGGAGTCCTGCCCATGTCGAGGTCGGTGCAGAGGTCCTTTACCTGCAGACGGTCTCCGGGAGCGTACTTTGCATAGAGGATGCCCTCGCGGATTGTCTCGTACGCCTGCAGCTGGAGGCTCTCCCCAGTTCCGGCTTCCTGTACGTGTTCCATGGCATCCCCTCACTGGTACACAAACGACCCGCTTGTCTCAAGGCTAGCGTATGCAATGTAGTATACGAGAAATCAGGGGGACGGCGGTGGATGCTTCCATGCCGGAGGACGTTTTCTCATCCACACATCTATATGGCAGTAATTCGGAAAAGGCATTGCATGCAAGAAGGACAAACTAGTATACTAGTAACCACCGAATGACCCAGGCATCAGAAGGCCCTAGCGCCAGTCAGGAGATTCCCCATGTTGTCCCTCAAGCAGTGGAGTAGCCAACGCGATCAGTTCGAGGCAGCCGGGATCCAGCTGCCCGCAGGCGACGTCGATGCCATCCGCAAAACCGGAAGCGAGCAGCCCTCGTGGATTCACGTCGGAGGCGGCAACCTCTACCGCGCGTTCCACGCGGCAATCGCCCAGGACCTCATCGACGCGGGCAAGCTGGACAGGGGCGTCGTCGTGTTCGAGACGTTCCGCCCCTTCACGGTCGACGAGCTCTACCACCCCTTCAACTGCGACATCCTCCAGGTCGTCATGAAGTCCGACGGCTCGCTTTCCGAGCGCGTGCTCTCGTCGACGGCGGACGCCCTCTTCGCGAACGCACAGCGCCCCGAGGACTGGGAGCGCGCGAAGTCGTTCTTCAGGAGCCCTGTCCTGCAGCTCGTCACCGTCACCATCACCGAGAAGGGCTATGGGCTGAGAAACGCGGACGGTTCCTTCTCGAAGGCAGCCCTCGCGGACTTCTCCGCTGGCCCTGCCGCACCAACGACCACCATGGCCACCTTCGCTGCGCTCCTCCTCGAGCGCTTCGACGCCGGCGCCGCTCCAATCGCCATGGTGTCCACGGACAACTTCAGCCGGAATGGCGAGCACTTCCGCTCCGCCATTCTCGACGTTGCCAAGGCATGGCAGCAGGCGGGCCACGTTAGCCAGAGGTTCGTCGACTACGTCTCCGACGAGTCGCGCGTGAGCTTCCCCTGGACCATGATCGACCGAATCACGCCCAACCCCTCGACCGAGACCGAGCGCGCCCTTGCCGAGCAGGGCTTCTCCGACCTTCCCCTCATCTCCGCGGGACACTCGACGTTTGCGGGCTTCTCGAACACCGAGGAGGCGCACTACCTGGTGGTCGAGGACTCCTTCCCCAACGGAAGGCCCGACCTTACCGCCGGTGGCGTCATCCTCTGCGACCGTGCGACGGCAGAGGCGGCGGACACTATGAAGGTCACCGCGTGCCTCAACCCGCTCCACACCACGCTTGCCGTCTATGGCTGCCTGCTCGGCTACACGCGCATCTGGCAGGAGATGGAGAACCCGGATCTCGCCTCCCTCGTCCGTCACATCGGATACGACGAGGACCTGTCCGTCGTGGTCGACCCCAAGGTCATTGACCCCAAGTCCTTCATCGACGAGCTCCTCTCGCGCAGGCTTCCCAACCGTGCCCTTCCCGACGCCCCCCAGCGCATCGCCACGGACACCTCGCAGAAGGTACCCGTGCGCTTTGGCCACACGCTCGCGGCCTACCAGGAGAACCCCAGCCTCGACTCAGCGTCTCTCACCTACATTCCCCTTGCCATCGCCGGCTGGCTTCGCTACCTGCTGGGAGTCGACGATGCGGGCAACGCCTTCGAGCCCAGCCCGGACCCGCTGCTCGAGCAGCTCCAGTCGAAGCTCTCCTCGCTCTCCCTGGGCTGCACGGATGCGGCCTCCGTCCATGATGCGGTCGCGCCAATCCTCTCGAACAAGGAGATCTTCGTCGTGGACCTCTACGAGGTGGGCCTTGGCGAGAAGGTCGAGGGCATGCTGCTCGAGGAGCTGGCCGCTCCCGGTGCCGTCGCCGCCACCATCAAGAAGTACCTCTAGGAAAGGACCATCCTCATGAAGATGACGTTTCGCTGGTACGGGGAGGGGTCCGAGAAGATCGCCCTCCAGGACATCCGACAGATCCCAGGGGTCTCCGGCATCGTGGGCTGCCTCATGGACATCCCGGTGGGGGAGGTTTGGCCCGAGGAGGACATCGCCGCACTCGTGGCGCAGGCCCATGCGAACGGTCTCGAGCTCGAGGTCATCGAGTCGGTGAACGTCCACGACGACATCAAGGCCGGACTCCCCACGCGTGACGCCTACATCGAGAACTACAAGCAGACCATCCGCAACCTTGCCAAGTACGGCATCAAGGTCATCTGCTACAACTTCATGCCCGTCTTCGACTGGGTGAAGTCCGACCTCGACTACCGCCTCCCCGACGGCTCGAGCACCCTCTGCTTCAAGGGCGAGAACATCCCGGACGACCCCAACGTCCTTCTCGACCGCTATGCGCACGGCACGGACGGCTTCGTCCTTCCCGGCTGGGAGCCGGAGCGCCTGGCCCAGATTCGCCGCCTGTTCGAGATCTACCGCGACGTCGACGAGGACGCCCTCCGTGCGAACCTGGTCTACTTCCTCAAGGCGATCATGCCCACCTGCGAGGAGTGCGACGTGAAGATGGCCATCCACCCCGACGACCCGCCCTACAGCATGTTCGGCCTGCCGCGCATCATCAAGAACCGCGAGGACCTCGACTGGCTCTGCACGAGCGTTGACAGCCCCTACAACGGCATCACCCTCTGCTGCGGCTCGATCGCCGAGGAGCCTTCGAACGACGTCTACGCCGTTCTCGACGAGTTCAGCCGCCGCGGCCGCATCCACTTCGTGCACATGCGCAACATCAAGTACCTTGCGCCCGGTGTGAACAAGGACTTCTACGAGGCGCCGCACCTCTCCAGTGAGGGCTCGCTGGACGTCTGGCGCATGTGCCGCGCCCTCTTCAAGAACGGCTTCGACGGCTACATCCGCCCCGACCACGGCCGTATGATCTGGGGCGAGACCGGACGTCCCGGCTACGGCCTCTATGACCGCGCCCTGGGCTGCACCTACATCAACGGCATCTGGGAGACGCTCGAGAAGGACGCTGCCGCGGCTTCGAAGGAGGCGTAGCGAGGATGTTCATGGACGAGGACTTCCTGCTTTCAACCGAATGGGCTCGCAGGCTCTACCATGGGCATGCCGAGGGCAAGCCGATCGTTGACTACCACTGCCACCTCGACCCGCGGCAGGTCTTCGAGGACGCTCGGTTCGAGGACCTCTCCCAGGTCTGGCTGTTCGACCACGGCGCGGGAGACCACTACAAGTGGCGCCTCATGCGCGCGAACGGCGTTCCCGAGCGCCTCATCACCGGGGACGGGGATTCGTACGAGAAGTTCCTCGCCTACGTGCGCACCATGGAGCGTGCCCTCGGGAACCCGCTCTACGAGTGGAGCCACCTCGAGCTTCGCCGCGCCTTTGGCATAGACCTCACCATCTGCGAGAAGAACGCGCCCCAGATCTGGCGCCGCGCCAACGAGCGCATCGCGCAGCCGGACTTCTCGGCGCGTGGTCTCATCCGCTCGTTTGGGGTCCGATGCATCTGCACCACGGATGACCCGGTGAGCGACCTATCCTGGCACCAGAAGCTGGCGGCCGAGAAGGGCCCCGGCTTCAAGATGCTCCCAACCTTCCGTCCGGACGCGCTCATGGCCGTCGAGGCGCCGGGCTTCTCGGCATACGCGCAGCGGCTCTCGCAGGCGTCTGGGATCGAGGTTTCCGACTGGGCATCCCTCAAGGCTGCCGCGGCCCAGCGCGTCCAGGCATTCCACAAGGTCGGTGGCCGCCTGGCGGACCATGGCCTCAATTCCTTCAGGTTCGTCCCGTTCACGGACGGGCGGGTGGCGGCAATCGCCGCGCGGGCGCTTTCCGGGGAGCCCATCTCCTCTGAGGAGGCGGACGCCTATCGCAGCGCGCTCTCGCTCTTCCTCATGGGCGAGTACGAGAAGCGCGACTGGACCCTCCAGCTGCACATGAACGTGATTCGCAACGCCAACACGCACGGGTTCCGCTCCCTTGGGGCAGATGCCGGCTTCGACTCCGTCGGCGACCAGCCTGGGCTCGTTACCGAGGTCGCCTGTCTGCTCGACGCGGCAAACGTGGAGGGAGCGCTCCCACGGACGATCCTTTACTCGCTTGACGAGTCGCAGTGGATGGCGCTTGCCACGCTCATGCAGTCCTTCCAGGGCGGCGTGCGCCAGAGGCTGCAGCTGGGCTGTGCATGGTGGTTCTCGGATTCCCTTGCCGGCATAGAACGGCAGCTTACGGTGTTTGCCCAGGAGAGCCTGCTTGCCAACTTCACGGGCATGCTCACCGATTCCCGCAGCTTCCTGAGCTACCCGCGTCACGAGTACTTCCGCCGGGTCCTCTGCCGCACGCTTGGGCAGTGGGTCGAAGACGGGCGCATCCCCGCAGACGAGGAATGGCTCGGCGGGATCGTCGAGGGCATCTGCTACCGGAACGCCCGCGACTACTTTGGGTTCTTCGAGCAGGCTTAGGGTCTATGTGATAACTGGTATATAAGATTTTTCAGACAACTGCACTCAAGCCGAGCGATGCACTAGTGCGAAGGTTGCGTCGCCCGGCGTTTTTTCTCTGCCTATCTGATAGTTTGCTAGCATTGCGTACGAGATCTTTGAAACTGCTACCGCCCATAGGCAAGTAACAACCGTTCACCGAGGATTCATGCCTTCCTCAAGATGACAATCATTCTACGATAACTGATATACTAGTATTACAGTACGTGATGGAGATTGGAGGAGCCGTGCGTAGATACGAAAGCCTCGACAAGGGCTGGACCTTCCACGGACCGGATGGAACCGTCACCACGGTGGACGTTCCCCATACCTGGAATGCGCAGGACGGCCAGGACGGTGGTAACGACTACTGGCGCGGCACCTGCCAATACGAGCGTGCTTTCAAGACGCCCGAGGGTTTCGACCCCTCCCGTGACGTGGCCTACCTGGAGTTCGACGGCGTGAACGCTAGCGCGGACGTGTCGGTGAACGGAAGCGCGCTCTGCCACCACGACGGAGGCTACTCTCGCTTCCGCGTCAACGTGACTGCGGCGCTCGGGCGGGCGGGGGAGGGGAACAGCCTCACCGTCGCTGCCGACAACTCCGTGAATGACAGAGTCTACCCCCAGAAGGCGGACTTCACCTTCTACGGCGGCATCTACCGCAGCGTGCGCCTCGTTATCGCGAACGCCACGCACTTCTCGCTCGATCGCAACGGTGGCCCGGGCATCGCCGTGACCCCCACGATCAAGGATGGCGAGAAGGACGCGAGCCTTCGCGTCCAGACGTGGGTTGACGGCCCGGATGCGGTAGCCGCAACGGTTCGCGTCCGCGTGCTTGACGCGAGCGGCGCGGAGGTCGCAGCGGGCGAGGGCACAGACGTCGTTCTCGCGCTCCTCAACGCCCATCGCTGGGACGGTATCTCCGACCCCTACCTTTACACTGCGGAGGCAACGCTCGTCTCGCCGGACGGCGAGGCTCTTGACCGCGTCGATTGCCGCTTTGGCGTGCGCAGCTTCTCCTATGACGCGCACAAGGGGTTCTTCCTCAACGGTCGCAGCTACCCATTGCGCGGCGTCTCTCGCCACCAGGACCGCAAGGGGATCGGCAACGCCCTTACCCCGGCCATGCACGAGGAGGACATCGACCTCATCAGCGAGGTGGGCGCCAACACCGTGCGACTTGCCCACTACCAGCACGACCAGCACTTCTATGACCTCTGCGACGAGCGTGGGCTTGTGGTGTGGGCGGAGATTCCCTACATCTCGGAGCATCTCGCGAACGGCGACGAGAACACCCGCAGCCAGATGAACGAGCTCATCACCCAGAACTACAACCACCCATCCATCGTGTGCTGGGGCCTCTCGAACGAGATAACCATCTCGACGCATGACAAGAAGGCCATGCTCGCCAACCATCGCGCGTTGAACGACCTTGCGCACAAGATGGACGAGACCCGCTTCACCACCCTTGCCTGTTACGCCATGTGCGGCCCCTTCAACCGCACCGCGTTCGTGAGTGACGTGGTGAGCTGGAACCTCTACCTTGGCTGGTACGTTCCCGGCCTCTGGCTGAACGACCTCTGGTTCGGCTTCTTCCACCTGGTGCACCCCAACCGCACGGTGGGCATGAGCGAGTACGGCTGCGAGGCCATGCCCAACCTGCATTCCGAGCACCCGCGCCGCGGGGACCACTCGGAGGAGTACCAGTGCGTCTACCACGAGTACATGCTGAGGTTCTTCGACAGGCATCCCTACCTGTGGGCCACCAACGTGTGGAACATGTTCGACTTCGCGGCGGACGCGCGCAACCAGGGCGGCGAGCCCGGCATGAACCACAAGGGCCTTGTGACCTTCGACCGCAAGACTAAGAAGGACGCCTTCTACCTCTACAAGTGCTGGTGGAACCCCGAGCCCATGGTCCACATCTGCTCCAAGCGGTTCGTCGACCGGGCACAGGGCAAGATCCGCGTGAAGATCTACTCAAACCAGCCGCAGGTCACGCTCGTCGTGAACGGCCAAGAGGTGGCCACGAGGGCGTGCGACAAGGTCTTCGAGTTCGACGTCTCGCTCGAGGCGGGCGAGAACCACATCGAGGCACGCGCCGGGGACCTCTCCGACGAGGCGACCTTTAGGAGGGTTGACACCCCGAACCCCGCCTATAGCCTGCATGGCAAGGGCGGCGGAGGCAACTGGACGTAGGAGGCCTTCCGTTCCAGTGTGGGGCTGCAAGCAGCTAGTGCGGATATGAGGGAAGCGGCAATTCAAGGAGGAAATTGCATGTTGAAGAAAGCCCAAAAAAGAGGACGTCGACCAAGGAAGCCAAGAGTAGTGCTCTTCAGCATCCTGTCCGTATTTACGGTGTTGGTGGCACTCATCTTCCTCGTTGGGGCGCCCATGGTAGTACGTGGTTACGAGACCATCTTTAACGTGTATACAAATACGGATACCACGAGCGTTAGCCCTAAACCCTCAGAAGGGGAGAACCAGTACTTCGAAGCCTCCTATTCAGATGAGGACCGCGCTAAGGAAGAGGCGAAGGTCGGCGAGCAGGTCGAGGCAGAGGGGGCCGTTCTGTTGAGAAACGAGAACGAGGCCCTGCCCCTGCCTTCCGGGAGTAAGATCAGCCTCTTCAGCAGGTCATCTGTAGACTTGCTGTATGGTGGCACCGGATCAAGCTCCTCTGATGCCTCTAGCTTCCCGACTCTTAAGGATGCCCTTGCGCGTGAGGGCATCGAGATCAACGACACCCTATGGAACTTCTACACGTCCGATGACATCGCGTCCACTTACAAGCGCTCCATCGCGGACGTGAAGACCTCGAGCGACAATCCCGAGGTCGCCCTTCCCCAATTTGGCGCAAACGAGGTTCCATGGCAGACCGTCCTCGACGGCGCGGGCACTTCCTTCAGCGACTATGGGGATGCCGCCGTATTTGTGGTCAGCCGCTCCGGCGGAGAGGGTGCAGACCTCCCCGACGCAGACGAGTCCCTTGGCATTTCCTATAACAGTGGGGTTGATGGCGACTACCTTCAGCTCTCCCCAGAGGAAAAGGACACCCTTGCGGGTCTTAAGCAGCTCAAGGACGAGGGCGTCTTCAAGCGGATAATCGTGCTGTTCAACACTTCGAACGCCCCAAGCTGCGACTTCCTGTTCCCCGACGTGTGTGGCGTTGACTACGGTATCGATGCGGCGGTCTGGATTGGCCTGCCTGGTCAGTATGGCGTATATGGCGTGGCGGATGTCGTTTCTGGATCCGTAAACCCCTCAGGCAGCCTTGTCGACACCTATGCGATGAATGCGCAGTCGAGTCCGGCGACAAGGAACCTGTATGGACAGCCCTACGCTAACGCCGATGATGCTGGACTGCAGTATCAGGCTGAGGGAGGTCGCCCGTACTATGACGTCAACAACACGTATAACGTCTATCAGGAAGGCGTCTATGTAGGGTACAGGTACTATGAGACCCGCTACGAGGACTATGTTCTCAAGCAGGGCAATGCGGGCGACTATGACTACTCGTCAACGGTTGCGTTCCCGTTCGGCCACGGACTTTCGTATACCACGTTCGACTACTCTGACTACGAGGTCACTAAAACCGAAGACGGGTTTGACGTAACGGTGACCGTCACAAACAACGGATCTGTTGCGGGCAAGAAGGCTGTGCAGGTGTATGCACAGAGTCCCTACACCGATTATGACAAGCAGAATGGTGTCGAAAAGTCCTCTGTGGCGCTCGTGGGCTTCTCAAAGACGAAGCTGCTTCAGCCAGGGGAGTCGCAGACGGTGACCATCTCCGTCGACTTGGATGACCTCGCTTCCTATGACTCCAACGCTGCCAAGACGTACATTCTTGATGCTGGTGACTACCTCATCACGGTTGCCGATAACGCCCACTCCGCAGTTAACAACTTCCTTGCAGCAAAGGGTTACACCCCCGATAGCACCAACGGTTCAATGACGAGCAATGGCGATTCCAATCTCGTCTACACCTGGAATAACCCCACGTTTGATGCCGACTCTTGCTCGACGAGCAAGGCAACGGGGCAGAAGGTCACCAATCTCTTTGACGAGGCGGACCCCAACAAGAGCTCTGTCTCTCCCTCGAAGGTCACGTGGCTGAGCAGGTCCGACTGGACCGGCACCGCTGCCTCGACCCAGAAGGGATGGATCGCATCCGACGCTCTGGTCGATACTCTTAGGTATACCACCTATGAAAAGGGATCCATCAGCAGCGAGATGCCTGTCACGGGTGCCAAGAATGGGCTGCAGCTAATTCAGATGCGCGGGCTTTCCTACGATGACCCGGCGTGGGAGTCCCTCCTCGACCAGCTGAGCGTGGACGATATGGTCCGACTTGTGGCATGCGGATTCCACCAGACCAACACCGTTGCGAGCGTGGGCATGCCGATGACACGCGAGGAAAACGGTTCGACTGGCCTCACCGCGTCAATCCTTGGTGGTAACTCTGCAACGACCTACACCTCTGCCGATGTCATGGCTGCGACCATGAATACAGAGCTCATTAACGAGATGGGCGCCCTAATGGGAGAGGACTTCCTCGTCAATGGCTACAACGGCGTTTATGGCCCCGGCATCAATGTGCACCGTACCCCTTACGGCGGCCGCAACTTCGAGTACTACTCCGAGGATCCGTTTGTCGCTGGCGAGATTTGTGCCGCAGAGGTGTCCGGCATCCAGTCGAAGGGAACCATGGTCTTCATTAAGCACGTTGCCCTCAATGATGCCGAGACCTACCGCATGGGCATTGGCGTCTGGGCAAACGAGCAGGCGATGCGCGAGGTCTACCTTCGTTGTACCGAGAAGGCAATTACCGAGGGTGGCGCACAGGGCATCATGAGCGGCTTTAACCGACTTGGTGCTGAGTGGTGCGGAGAGTCAAAGGCACTCATGACTGACTATCTCCGCAGCGAGTGCGGTCTCCAGGGGATTTCAATCACCGATATGAGCGCAATGTCCCGCTACATGGATACGCCCGACGGCCTTCTCGCGGGAACTGACCTCTGGGACAACATGATGTACAACCGCCTGCGCGGTCCTGAGCTCGAGGCTTTCGATGATGATCCTGCTGTCGTTAACGCCATGCGCGAAGCTTCTCACCGCATCATGTATTCGGTCGTGAACTCCAACGCGATGAATGGCATTGGCGAGAACTCGAAGGTGTCGTATGCCATGCCGTGGTACTACTGGATTCTCTACGGAATCGGCGCCGTCTTTGCGCTGCTCTCGTTCCTGAACATCAGACGTCTCGTCAAGGGCGTGAAGATGAGGCGTGCCATCCGCGAGACTGCCGAAGAAACGGCTGACAGCTCGACCAGGTCTTAGTCCCCTCTCTTTGCCGCCCACGCATTCTTTGCGTGGGCGGCCCCGAACGCAACGTCAGTACCATGTGAAAGTGAGAATGATGGCAAGCAAAGAAGGCCAGAACCGCCAAGATGGCTTGGAACCCGGAGCGGGCGAGACGTCTCTCAATCGCGCGAAGCTCTACCAGCTCGTGCTGTTCCCGTTCAACAACGGCGCGACGAACGTGTACTATGTCCTGCTCATGAACTACATCGCCTACTACGCCGAGGGCGTGCTGGGCCTGCTCCTTGCCTTCGCGACGACCATGGTGACGGTCACGCGGGCGCTCGACGCCTTCATCGACCCTGTCGTGGGCATGCTCATCGACTGGACGCAGACACGCTTTGGCAAGTTCCGGCCGTTCATGGTCCTGGGCAACGTGGTCATGATCGTGAGCTCTCTGTGCCTCTTCTATGGCACGAGGCTCATCCCCGCAGACGCGACGGCGGCAAAGTACGTGGTCTACACCCTCTTCTACATTTTGCTCATGGTGGGCTACTCCATCCAGACGTCCTGCACGCGCTCGGGACAGACCTGCCTTACGAACGACCCCAAGCAGCGCCCCACGTTCACGCTCTTCAACACGATTGCGTCCCTGGTTGGCATGGGCGTGACCATGGCGGTGGCAAGCCTTGTCGGCGGCGTCGTTGGCTTTAGGACCGAGGAGTTCTTCAACATCCTCATCCCGCTCGTGATTTGCCTCTCTGCCGCGCTCACCGCCCTTGCGGTTGTTGGCATAGCCGGCAAGGACCGCCCCGAGTTCTGGGGCCTGGGAGGCAAGAGCTCGAAGACGCAGCTCAAGGTCCACGACTACGTGCAGATCTTCAAGCACAACCACGAGCTCAAGCGCCTTATCGTTGCCGCGTCCGGCACCAAGTTCGCCTTCGCCGTGGCAACGAACACCAGCGTGGGCATCCTGCTCTACAGCTGCATGATGGGCAACTACAACGGGCTCTACCTGCCCATGTACGTCCTGGGCTACGCCTTTAGCGCGCCATTCTTCCTGGGAGGGCTTCGCCTCTCGCAGAAGGCCGGCCAGAAGAAGACGCTCGTCACCTTCACGAGCATGGCGCTTCTGCTCTACCTGGGCGTCTGCGGTCTGCTCATGGCGTGGCAGCCCGGCAACCCCGACCTCACGCTCTCGATCTTCTCGACCGACGGCGGCTTCCACCTCACGCTCAATGCGTACACCATCGCGTTCATCGTGCTGTACGGCCTTGGTTACGGCGCGTACTATTCGACGGCCGATATGGCCATCCCGATGATCGCCGACGTCTCGGACTACGAGATGTTCAGGTCCGGCAACTATGCTCCCGGCGTCATTGGCACGCTCTTCTCGTTCGTGGACAAGCTCGTGAGCTCGCTTTCCACCACGGTCGTGGGCATCGCCCTTCTCGCCGTGGGGCTCAATCACCTGCCGGACACCACGACTGCCTACGTTCCCGGCATGAAGGGGCTGACCATCGTCCTCTTCTGCGTGATCCCGATGATTGCCTGGGTGCTCACACTTGTTGCCATGAAGGGGTACAGCCTCACAGGCAAGCGCATGGAGGAGATCCAGGCCGTCAACGGTACCCGAAAGGCGGCCATCGAGGCGGGCATGCCCGTCGAGGAGGCAATGGAGCGTTGGAGCAGTGCCGAGGACGTTGTGGGGGCTGCTGCCGAGAAGTAACGGCCCGACGTCGCCCTTGTCTTCTCCGCTTTCGAGGTGTGTTAGTGCCCTCCGGCGCCCTGTTGACGCCGGAGGGTACGTTTATGCAACGACTGTGTACGGGACCTCAGCTTCGGCGAGAATTCGGCGCCGGAAGGGGTGTTTCGTACGTGATTGCCTCGGGAACCCCTGCTGCGGCGTCAATTCCTCGCCGGAGGGCGCGTCTCGTACGGAAACCCGTATGAAACCCCTGCTTCGGCGTCATTTCTTCTCCGGAGGGCGCGTCTCGTACGGAATCCCGTATCTACGCCGCGGCGGGCATCCTCCGCACGTCGTCGGCGGGCGTGAGGCCGAGGAGCTGAGCGGGTTTGCTGTCGGGAAACTCGGGGCGCCTGCGCTGCCAGATGCTTATCGCCAGGGTCCATAGCGGCAGCAGGTAGCAGAACGTCGCCGCCACGATGCTCAGTGCCGGTGCCCCCACGCTCGAGAGCACGGCTATGTTGGAGATTGACCACGGCACGAGCGGGCTCACGATGACCACGCTGTTCTCGAGGTCAAGCGCAAGGGCACTTCCCGTGCCCTCGGTGCGGCGGCACAGCTGGTCGGTGAGCATGATGGCAAGCGTCTGGTTGCACGCGACCATGCACGAGACTACGCTCGTTGCCAGCACCCCCATGAACGGGGTGGAGCGGCGCGAGAAGCCCGTGACTACGCCTACGGCGCCGTCGAGCAGCCCCGTCCTCTTGAAGATGCCCGCATAGGTGGACGAGATGCCCACCACGAGCGTCACGTTGGCCATCGAGACGACCCCGCCGCCGTCGATGAGTGGCGCCACCGCAGGGTCTGCGACGTGGTAGCCAAAGACGAGAAGTTGTGGCAGGTCAGCAGGCGAGACTCCCTGCACACCAACGCACACCACACATGCCACGCCCAGGCTCGCAGCCATGGCAACCAGCACGTTCACGCGGGCGAGCGAGAGCGCCACGACCAGCGCCGCCGGGAGGATCACAAGCCAAGAAAGCGAGAACTTCTCGGCTAGAGCCGCCGCTACGCCTGCTGCGTTGGGACCTCCCTTTGCCTGCATGCCCATCGCGAGGTACGCAGCGCAGGCGACGAGAAACGGCACGAGGCCGGTCCGCAGCATGCGACGCACGTTGTCGTAGAGACTCGTGCTCGTGAGCTTTGACACCAGGACGGCGCTTCCCGAGAGCGGGGAGCAGCGGTCGCCAAAGTAGCAGCCGGCGAGCACCGCGCCACCGGTGACCAGCTCGTCTGCTCCCATGGCGTGTGAGACGGCCATGCAGATGACGCCCATCGTGGCTGCCGTGCCAAAGGCCGTGCCCATGAGGAGCGACATGAGGCAGCAGAGGAGAAACGCCGCAAGTACGGCGGCGGACGGCTGGATGAGAGAGGAAGACCAGCTCACGATCGCAGCGATGGTGCCGGAGGCGCGCCATGACGCGGCGAGCGCACCGGCAATCACAAAGAGGGCGAGCATGGAGGCAACGGAGCGCATGGATGACGCGCCGGCACGCAGCAGCTCGGGGAGTCTGGTGCCATGGCGTATGCCGTAGGCGAGGAAGAGCACAAACCCGGCTGCGAGTATTGCTGCCAGGGGAACCCCAAAGGCAGTGCCCGCCACGAGCATTCCCGCAAACACCCCAAGCGTTGCCGTCTCTGCCATGTCCCTCGTCCTTCTCAGCGCGTCCTTCCAAGGCATGAGAAACACTATGGACGCATGACAACCAAGTCAAACTGATTAATATGGTATGAATCACTAAATCATTTTGTAATATGGACTCAGCAGGAAAAACGCGCAGTGGCGGTGCTGCTGCATGCATGAATTGTGCTGAGGGGTGCTGAGTCGTGAACTTTCAGACCATGGACTACTTCGTCGCCGTCGCAGAGGAACGAAGCTTCACGCGTGCGGCTGGCCTCATGCACGTGAGCCAGCAGACCCTCTCGGCAAGCGTTGCCGCCGCCGAACGCGAGCTTGGGGTGAAGCTCGTCGAGCGCACCGTCCCGCTCTCGCTCACCTACGCGGGCGAGGAATATCTCGCCTATGCGCGACGCTTCCAGGCCGAGCAGCGCGCCATGGGCCAGGAGTTCCGCGACATCGCGCACAACGACCGAGGCAGGATCCGCGTGGGTGTCACCGCCACGCGCGGCCACATCATCATGCCGCGCGCCATTGCCATGTACCAGCGGGCGCACCCCCACATCTCCATCGCGCTCTTCGAGGGCGAGAACGACGAGCTTGTCGAAGAGCTGGGGGAGGGCCGGCTCGACATGGTCGTGGCCACCGTCGCGGAGCGTGTACCAGGCCTCGAGGTACACCAGCTCTTTCGCGAGGAGGTCGTGCTCATCGTTGCGCGGTCTCTGCTCGAGGACCTCTACGGCGAGGAGGCGGAGCGCGTGGCCGCAGCCTGCGAGGCCACGGGTTCGATAGAGGGGCTTGCGGCTTGCCCGTTCCTTCTCATGGGCGAGAAGGACGTACCCGGCGAGTTCTCGCGGCGCAAGCTTGCCGAGGCGGGCATCTCGCCCGAGGTGCGCGTGGTGTCGAAGAACTCCGAGACGCTCATGGCCCTGGCGTTGCGCGGTGTGGGGGCGTGCTTTGTGCCCTCCGAGCTTGTCGCCACCTCCTTCGCCGATCCCGAGGCGGCTGGCATGCGCGTCATTCACCTGGGAGAGGAGATGAGCTATCCGCTCTCGGTGGCGTGGCGCTCCGCAGGCCACGTGTGGTCTGCCATTCTCGGCTTTGACCAGGTGCTCCGCCAGCAGTTTGCCGACGGGTCCAGGATGACGTAGGAAGCTGGCTGGGTTGTCGCGGGGGCAAGCCCCGCCGCCGAGGCTCTTCTCGCCCTAGCGGTGCCGCGGCGATACCGCGGCGATACACATTCGTGCACGAATCTGTATCGCGCGCAGGTCGATACAGGTTCGGCATACGAATGTGTATCAATTTGTGTCAAGTCGACTCACACGCCCGTCACATTAGCAGCCGGCAAGGTGAGCAGGTAGCCCGCATTTCAATTACTGATAGAAGCGAGGCTCAATCCCCTCGTAAAACTCCACCCATTTGCTCACGATGTAGGCGTGGTTCTGGACGATAAAACGCTGGATGTCTCGTAGGTCCCTCTTCGAGAGGTCGCCTGGTCGGGCAACGATGCACCCGCCGTCATTGGTCAACCAGAATTTGGCGTCACCGTCTGCTGGGCGTCTTACGCCAACATGCACATGGATTGGCTCGTTATTCTCGCCAGCCCAAAAGTACAGCACGAATGTGCCAAAGACGAGTATCTTTGGCATTATGCGATGTTCCTCTCGCCTGAGTGCCGCTCGGCCATATCGAAGATGAGGGGGGCGTTGTTGTGCAAGAAGTCCGTGAGAAACTCAAGCTCGGTCGTTGAGAATCCATCCACGTCCTTCCAGCGGCACTGGGGGAGAAGGCATTCCGCTGAGTCGAGACCCCCATCTCTTGGGCGCTCGACAACCACGCGAACCGTCCCATCGGCCCGAGTGGCTGAGCAGGCTATTCTCGTCTCGTCATCTAAGCGGGCATATTCCCACAGCATGGCGGCCTCCTTCCGAAACTAGGAAAAGCATACCCAATGCCGCGCCATCTTTCTCGTCGCTGCCGAATTGCCGCGGCGATACACATTCGTGCGCGAACCTGTATCGCGCGCAGGTCGATACAGGTTCGGCATACGAATGTGTATCGACAGCCCAGGAGAGATGTATCGGCATCCCAGAGGTGTATCGGCAACTCAGATGGCGCGGCGCCGGCAGGGGAGGAACGGAGCAGTCCCTACTGGTACCGCAGCGACTCCACCGGGTCGAGGCGCGCGGCACGCCAGGCGGGGTAGAATCCAAAGAGCACGCCGATGCCCACACAGATGCCGCAGGCAAGACCCACCGCCGTGGGGGAGATGACGGGCGTTACCGCAAACCCGCCCATCTCGCTCGACATGCTGGCAAACTGCGCCAGCACGTTTGCGCCGGCATACCCCAGGATTATTCCAAACGCGCCTCCCACCAGGCACAACGTGATGGACTCCAGCAAGAACTGCCACGTGATGTCTGCGCGGCGCGCCCCCAGCGCCTTTCTCAGCCCTATCTCGCGGATCCTTTCGGTGACGTTGGTGAGCATCATGTTCATGATGCCAATGCCGCCGACAATGAGGGAAACGCCAGCGACGCAGGTCATGAGTGCCTGGAACGCCCCCATCGTCGAGTCGAGCTGCTCGATGACCGAGGCCATCGTGGTGACGCCCACGTAGTAGTTGGGCGCCTCGCCGCTCGAGGGGTCCTCATCGGGAAGGTTGAAGTAGCTCCTAAGATAGGACTCCGTCCGTGCGGGAATGCCGCTCATGTCCGTGTCCTCGCGGGCAAAGCCGATGATCTGGCTCACGCCCGTATTGCCGCTCATGCGCTTCTGCATGGTCGAGAGCGGCACAAAGGAGTAGCCATTCATCATGCCCGAGCTGCCAACCACGCCCACAACGGTGTAGTCGTCGTTGCCAACGTGGACGCTCTGCCCCACCGCCTCGTCCGCCGATCCCCACATGCGCTCAGCAATTGCCTGGTCGAGCATGATGACGCGCGACCCTGCGTCCTCCTCGCTCTGCATGATGACGCGCCCGGCGATGGCTTTCGTGCCCATGGCCTCGAAGTACTCTGGCTCCACGCCCAGAAGGGTGCTGTTCTCCTGGGTCACACCGTTGGAGATGGCTCCCGAGTTGTAGGACGCCGCTGTGATGAACTCGTAGTCGTCAGACATTCCGGCCTCGAGCGCCGCGATGTCATCCATCGTGACCTCACGACCAGGCCAGCAGTCGATCATGACCGTGCGTGACTGGGAAAGTCCCAGCTCACCCACAAGCGATGCCTTCACGCCGTCTATGAGCGCTGTCATGGAGATGACGGCAGCGATGCCAATGACAATGCCCAGGATTGTGAGCAGGCTTCGTCCTCGGTTTGCCTGGATGGCCGAGAAGGTCTCGTAGAAGAGGTCTCGGATTCTCATGCGCCCGTCACCTCCTGCGTGCCGTCGAGCGCCTGCCGCTCTCGCCGGGCTAGCGATGCCACGTAGGCGCGCTCCTGCTCGTCAGAGAGGAGCCGTCCGTCTCGTATGTGCACCACGCGGTCCGCCCAGCCTGCGACACTCGAGTCGTGCGTGATGAGCACTACGGTCTTGCCGCGTTTCTGCATGCGCCTGAACGTTCGCATGACCAGCTCTCCGGTGGCGGAGTCGAGATTTCCCGTTGGTTCGTCAGCAAGGATGAGCGCGGGGTCGTTCACCAGCGCGCGGGCAATGGCCACGCGTTGCATCTGCCCGCCGGAAAGCTCGTTCGAGCGGTGGGTGTAGAGGCTCTCGGGAAGGCCTACCTCTGCAAGAGCCTGCCACGCCCTCAGCTCGCGATCGGCGGTGGTGCCCCTGCTGTAGACCAGGGGAAGCATCACGTTTCGAAGCACCGTGGCACGTGGGAGCAGGTTGAATGACTGGAAGACAAAGCCAAGCCGCGTGGAGCGAACATGTGCCAGCTCGTCGTCGGTGAGCTTTGAGACGTCGATGCCCTCGAGGAGGTAGAGTCCGGACGTGGGGCGGTCGAGGCAGCCGAGGATGCTCATGAGCGTGGACTTGCCCGAGCCGGAAGGGCCCATGATGGCGAGAAACTCTCCGCGCTCGACGTCCAGGCTCACGCCGCGAAGCGCTGGCGTGAGGCCGGCGGCCGAAGAGTAGATGCGGCAGACCTTCTCGGCGTGGATGACGTGGGAGGCCATGCTAGGCCACCGAGCTCGAGGAGGATGCCTCGCCGGTCATGGTGTCCGCGTCTGTCTCCGCGCCTCCCTGCATCACGCCTATCACGACCTCGTCGCCTTCGGCAATGTCACCCTCGACGGCTGCCATGGTTCCGTTGGATGCAAGCACCGTGACGTGTCTTGCCTCCGTTGTGGGGAAGCCGGAATCGTCCTGCCCGGTAACAACGCCCACCATGGCCTGGTCCCCCTCGCCGTCTACGGCGCTCAATGGAAGCATGAGCGCGTCGGGGATGTCCGTCGAGGAGATGGTGACGCTTGCCGTCATGCCTGGCTTGAGCGACGGATCCGGGTTGGGGATGAGAAGATCGACGGCATAGGTGACCACGTTTCCGCCGTAGCCCGACAGGGCGCTCGAGGCGTCTGCCGAGGAGACCGTGGCAATGCGGGTGACGGTGGCATCAAGCTCGACGTTGGGAAGCGCCGAGAAGGTCGCGCGCGCCGCCTGCCCAACGGAGACCTTTGAGATGTCCATCTCGTTCACCTGCACCGATACTGTCATCTGCGAGAGGTCGCCGATGGTAATGAGCGAGCCAGAGGAGACCGTGGCGGCGGCACCAGCGCCTGCCCCGGAGCCCACGGCGGCGCCCTCGACGGCGTTCATGACCACGATCGTGCCCGAGGCCGGTGCCGTGACCGTGCGCTTGTCTGCGGTGGCAACGGCGTCGTCATAGGCGGACTGGGCTGTCTCGAGTGCGAGCTGGGCGGAGTCGACGGCGTCGGCGGCCGAGTTCACCGTGGCGAGGTCCGTCTGGTCTGCGTAGTATGCCTTGTAGGCAGTGTTGTAGTTCTCCTTGGCGGAGGAGAGCTGCGTCTTTGCCGAGCGCAGCTGGATGTCCGCCTCGCGCACGGCCTTGTCGAGTGAGTCGTTGCGGATGGTGAGGAGGGTGGTGCCCGCCTCGACGTAGTCTCCCTCGCTGACGAAAACCTCGGAGATGATGCCGTCCACCTCCGGTGTCACCACGACGGAGCTCATGGGCTGGACGTTTCCGGAGGCCTTCACCTGGTCCGTGAACTCTCCGCGCATGACGGGGGTGGTCTGGAGGGTTGGCCCCTCGGGGACGTTCGCACTCTGCTGGGAGGTCACCGTCCAGACGAGGACGGCGAGAACCGCGCAGGCTGCGATGGCGCCGATGATGACGTTCCTACGGCGGCGCTTCTTGCGGTGGGCGAGGAGGCTCGCCATGGCGTTGCGGGTCTCCTCGTCCTCCTCGGCGGTCTCGCCTGGCAGGGACGGCGAGGCGCTGGGGGAGTCCCCAGATATCACGGGGAGGCTGTCGAGTGGGTGGGCGGCTGGCGTTGTCTTGTCAGGCTCGCCAGAATCTGTGGTGCGGTCGGTCTCCTGGGACATGCGTCCTCCTCGCCCTTGTGTGCCAAACGGGTGGTGCGGGGTGCCGTCGTGCCTGCGATGTTGAGCGAACGCTGCTGTTTTGCCTGCTCAACGTGCTTAGGGACATGATACCGGGGCCTTACCATCAGGAACCTATCGGCAAGCTTACAAATCTGTAAGCGGCGCTTGTGCCTGCGGACGGGCGAGACGGTAGGCACGGGGGTTCTCATCCCATCGGCTGGAGTTTGCGGCCAATAGGCAGGGCTTTTCAGTCCCGAAGGCCTATTGCCTCTCAATTATTGAACGTTATTTCTTCTAAGAATGACATTCTCCCAGTTGCTGTTAGGATTTCTCGGAATATCGCGCAATAAATCCTTGCCAGTAAGGCAACATCGAGTCGGCACGGCTCTTGCCCCGCATCCAACGCTCGCCCAACAGCCCGTGGGCCACGAGTGGCTAGGCAAAGTGGGGCACACAAACCAGGGCTCCCCAATGCCCATGCGGCACCGGGGAGCCCGCGGAGACGCTGTCACAGAAGCGCTACGCCGCGCTTGCCTGACTCGTGTTCTTGAGTCCAAACGAATCCTCGCCGTCGTAGACGCTGTGGTCTACCAGGCCCTCGCCTGCCGCAACAAGCAGCGAGGCCTCTGCCGCGCCCAGCACGTTGGTCGCCGTGCGGCCCATGTCGACGATGGAGGAGATGGGCGCCACAAGGGCGATGGTCTCCACGGGAAGCCCCAGCGCGGCCAGGAGCGCCGTGGCGGTGATGGTTGCCGTTCCCGGCACGCCCACGGTGCCAATGGAGACAACCAGCGTGAGCAGGACGAGGAAGGCGTACTGGACCGGCGTGAAGGGGATGCCAAGCGCGTTGATTGCAAAAACCGACACGAGCGTTGGCCACATACCGGCGCAGCCGGGCATACCAAGGTTCGCGCCAAGGCCGGCCGTGAAGCTTGCCACGTCCTCGTCGACGCCCAGGTTCTGGGTGAGCGAGCGAATGGTAACGGGGACCGTTCCGATGCTGCTCTGCGTGGTGAAGGCGGTGACCGCTGCGGGGGCCATTCCCTTGAGGAAGCGCACCGGGCTCAGGCGGCCAATCCATGCCACGAAGGCAGACTCGAAACCAAAGAACTGGATGGCGAGAACCACATAGGCAACGGCGAGAACACCCAGCAGCGGCACGAGCTGGGTGACGTCAGCGCGTCCAACGGCGCGTCCGATGAGGGTCACCACGGCGTAAGGCGTGAAGCCAACGACCCAGCTTACGGTCTCGCCCAGCACCTTGTTGCCGGCATCGACAAATGCCTTGAACGGACGAACGTCGACCTTCTCGTCATCTTTCCGCTGCGAGGCAAGGCGGTTGTACGCCAGTGCCACGATGATTGCAAAAATGATGATTGGGACAACCGCGTTGCTGGTCCACGCGGCGGCGAGGTTCTGCGGGAAGAGGCCAACGATGGTGTCGGTGACCGTGGGGACCTCCTTGGCCTCGTACGTGACGCCGTCAAGCGAGAAGCCCGTTCCCACGCCAAGGGGCAGCGCGATTGCCAGCGTGAGGAGGGTTGCCGTGAGCGTGTTGAGCACGAGGTAGAGCACCGACTTTACCCCGATGCCCTTGAGGTGGACGAGGTCCGCCAGGTTGGTGACGCTCGAGATGATGCTAAAGAGGAGGAGCGGTACCACAAGCGCGGAAATCACGTTTGCGTAGATGGCGCCAAAGATTGCGTAGTACGAGAAGGCCTGGCCAAACGCGACGCCAATGACTATGCCGAGTCCGGTCGCGATGAGGGTGCGCACGCCAAACCCCACCTTGAACCGGCGCTTGAGCGTGGCGAGAAGGGCGAACGCCACAATGGTTGCGACGAGTGCCCAGAGTGCCGTGATATCAACCTGCATGAGATGCTACCTTCCGACGTGTCGTATTCGTTCCAAGTGGGGGATGCGGGCGAGCTGCTTCGCCGTGCTGGTTTCGCTACACATTCGGTGACAGATGGTGGCCATGAGATGCTCCTCAATCTCTAGTGCGCGAGTAGGATATTGGTATGGTCGTGCATGAGAGTTCGCAGCACAAGGTCACACGTCGTAGCGTTTTTCGACAACTGGCGTTCGTAATTTGGGAGAGCAGGGAGTTTCGACGCACGAAAAACGGGACCCAAAGGGCCCCGTGGAATGGCTCTTACCGAATTAAGTACGGCTAGTGCGGTCCCTGAACAAAATAGCCGGGAAAAGCAGCAGTGACCTCGTTGCGCTCGTCGAGCATCACGTGAAGGTGGTGGACCGTGACGTAGGACGCTTCCTCGGGATCCTTCTTAGCGATGGCCTCGACTAGCTCTTGGTGTTCGGCGAGGATGGAGCCCCAGCCCATGCCTCGCGTTTGAACGTGCAGCCAGCGATACCGCTCGAGGTCGAGGTTGGTTTCCTCAAGCCACGCCCAGGCGCGACGCCTTCCTGCAATGGTATAGAGCTCTTCATGCATGCGGTTGTCTGCGTCAAAGAACGTCCTCTGATCGTGTGCCTTCATGGCGCGCTCCTGGTTGTCGAGGAGTTTTCGCAGAGAGGCGATGTCCTTCTCGCCTGCGCGTGAGCAGCACTCCACAACAACCGCGCGCTCGGTGTTCGACCTTAGGAAGCGCGCGCACTCCGCGGCATCGAGGTCGACCAAGGCCACGTACGAGCCGCTCTTTGGGCGTGTGACAACGAGCCCCTCCTGGCGCAGGCGCACGATCGCCTCGCGGACGGGGGTGCGTCCGACTCCAAGGCGCTCGCGTATCGCGGTGGGGGAGAGCCGTTCTCCCGGGGCAAAGCGAAACTCCATGATGCCGCGCCTCAGTGCGCCATAGGCGAGCTCGGCCTGTTGGTCCTGGTCGGTACTGTCTGGCATCCGCTTCTCCTTGGGCTTGAGTGTGGTGGCTAGCATATTACTCATTAACTGGAATGTAAGTTAAGCCAGAATCACGGCAACCACTGGGGATGCGCGTTTGCCGATATTTGGAATTCACTTGCGAAAACACCACGTAACGCCTTGACTTCTCATATCCAAGGCGAGAAGATCACAGGCATAACTAGCATGCTAAATTACTCAAAGGAGGAGTGGCCATGGATTCAACAACCAAGGTCTTGACGTTTGGCGAGATCATGATGCGTCTCTCACCACCTGATCACCTGCGACTGGAGCAGGCCACGAGCATGGACGTTCGCTACGGCGGCGCCGAGGCGAACGTCGCGCTCTCCCTTGCGTATCAGGGTGACAACGCGGCGTATGTTTCGGTTGTGCCGGAGAACCGTATAGGCGACTGCGCGCTGCGCAGCCTTGCTGCCTACGGCGTGGACGTGAGTCGCGTGGTCCGCACGGGTGATCGCCTTGGCACCTATTACTTCGAGCTGGGCGCGTCGGTGAGGCCCAACGGCTGCGTCTACGACCGCAAGTACTCCGCCATGAACCTTGCCTCTCGTTCGGTCTTCGACTGGGACTCGATTCTCGAGGGCGTCGGTGTCTTCTATGTCTCCGGGGTCACCCCTGCCGTGTCTCCCGAGATGGCCGCAGCCTGTGAGGAAGCCCTTACTGCCTGCCGTGAGCGCAACATCACCACGGTCTGCGACCTCAACTACCGCGGGCGCCTTTGGTCTCCCGAGCGTGCGCGCGAGGTAATGAAGCGCCTTCTGCCCCTCGTTGACATCTGCATCTCGAATGACGAGGATGCCGAGGCGTGTCTCGGCATCTCCCACGGCTCCGGTTCGCTTGCCACGGGTATCGAGGAACGCGACGCCTACGTGCAGATAGCCGCTGACGTCTGCGAGCGCTACGGCTGCAAGATGGTCGCCTCGATCGTTCGTGACATCCGCTCCGTCGAGGACTCCGACTGGATGTCGCTCATCTACACCGACGGCCAGGCGCACTTCTCGTCCATCCACCACGTTCACGTGCTCGAGGGTGTTGCAGCGGGCGATGCGTATGGCGCAGGCCTTCTTCACGCGCTGCTTCATGGGTTCGACCTCGATCGAGCAGGGGAGTACGCGATTGCGGCGAGTGTCCTCAAGCTTACCGTCCGTGGTGACTCCAACCTGGTGAGTGTTGGCGATATCGAGTCTGTTGCAAAAAGCGGCGCTGCCCTGCGCGTAAGTCGCTAGGGCCTTTGCCATAAGGGGGATTCTCATGAGTTACATGGATGGTTTCTATCAGAGCGTTGAGCAGGTCGGCGTTGTGCCCGTGGTCGTGCTCGATCGTTCGGAGGACGCGGTGCCGCTTGGAAAGGCACTTGCCGAGGGCGGACTTCCCGCGGCTGAGGTCACTTTCCGCACTGCCGCTGCGGCCGACTCCATCCGCGCCATCGCCAATGAGTGCCCGGACGTCCTTGTGGGTTCGGGCACGGTCCTCAACGAGGAGCAGGCCAGGTGCGCCGTTGACGCTGGCGCCCGCTTTGTGGTCTCTCCCGGCTACGACCTGGGCGTTGTTCGCTGGTGCCTCTCACACCAGGTGCCCGTGATTCCTGCCGGCGTCACGCCCACCGAGGTCACGGCGCTGGTCAACGAGGGCGTGGAGGTCACCAAGTTCTTCCCGGCGGCACAGTACGGCGGTCTTTCCACCATCCGTGCCTTGGCCTCGGTCTTTGTGGGTCACCGCTTCATGCCCACGGGCGGGGTGAACGCCGAGAACCTCAAGGACTACCTCGCTGACCCTGCCATCATTGCTTGCGGGGGCACCTGGATGTGCAAACCGGCCATGATTCGCGCCGGTGAGTTCGACCGCATCTGCGAACTCTCGCGTGAGGCGGCTGCCATCGTCCGGGGGTAGGGTCGCGCTGGACGATGCCGGTCTGAGCTTCCTCTTTGCTTGCCGTTTCACATGATATTTGCAGTAAAATACATGCGAACCCATCGAGAGGAGGCTCGGCATGCCGGCGATGACGTCGCTTAGCGAGTTCAACAGGCACCAAAGCGAGACAATATCCGAGCTTGAGAAGACGGGGGAGCCTCTGTACCTCACCAGAAACGGCAAGTCTGCCGTGGTGGTCATGGACGCGGACGCTTTCGATCGCATGGTTTCTGCCAAGGAGGAGCTCCGCACTCGCGAAATGGCAGTGTACGACGGTCTCATGCAGGGATACCAGGACGTTCTTGATGGCAAGGCGGCCCCCGCGCAAGATGCCTTCGCCCGCATTCGCTCCAAGCGCGGCTGGTAGCGCCATGTCGTGCGAGGTGCTGCTCACCCAACACGCGGAGAGTTTCCTTCTCGAAAATGTGACTCTCGAACGCGTGATGAGAAGGATTGAGGAAACCGTTGAACTTCTCGGCGCGTATCCTTTGATCGGCAAAGCGTACGATCCATCGTATCCTGCCGCACGCCCTCCCTTTCCGTGCAGGTTTCTTCAAGTTTCCGACACACCGTTCACGCTCTATTATCTCTTTGACGAGGAGGTCGGCGTCGTGACGGTCTTCGACGTCGAGTGGAGTGCGGGTGACCTGCGGCGCCGCTTTGCGTGAGTAGCGCTTTGGCGCGGCGAGGCTGGAGGTAGTTCGTGCGTTGCGAGTTTCTCGGCGAGAAGGGCGATGCCACGCGGCTTGAGTTCCGCGTGCCCGAGGCCTGCTCGGCGCTTGATGTGGCCTTGGACACGGGCATGTCGCGTCGCTCCGCTGCCCGCGCGTTCCAGCGCGGCGAGCTTTCGCGTGACGGAGAGATGCTCGCACCACCGTCACGGCTTTTGGCGGGCGATACGGTGACCGTTGCCCTTGTGCGCTCTGCGGTTACCCCCGCAGTGTTGGACGTTCCTCCTGCCACCATCATCTACCAGGACTCCGTTTGCCTTGCTGCCGAGAAGCCCGCGGGCATCCTAGTGCATGGGGACGGTACCGGTACCCCCACGCTCACAGACCGCGTGCGCGTCTCGCTTGCGCGCCAGGGTGTGGCGGCCATCCCCCAGGCGGTGCAGCGCCTGGACGTCGATACCACGGGCATTGTGCTCTTCTCGCTCTCCGAGGAGTACCAGCCGGCGTTTGACGCGCTTGTCGCCGGTCACGCCATGCGCAAGCGCTACCTTGCCGAGGTTGCCGGCAGCTTTCCGCAGGATGCGACTACCATAGAGAGGCCCATCGGCCGAGACCGTCACGACGCGCGCCGCATGCGCGTGTGCCGTCCAGGGCAGGGCCAGTCCGCCCTCACACGGGTGCGCGTGCTCGAGCGAAGGTCGGCAAGCACGCTCCTTCTCGTCGAGCTGGGCACGGGCCGGCGCCATCAGATTCGCGTGCACCTCTCGTCTGTGGGCTTTCCCATCATGGGGGACGTGCTCTACGGCGGCGCCCGCGATGCGCGCGGTCTCATGCTGCATGCGCTGGAGGAGGAGTTCGACCATCCGGTGACCGGCGCGCACGTGCTTCTCCGCACCGAGATGCCGCAAAGGTTCCGAGCGTAGCTGGGAGTTGCGCGACTGGGGCTGTGCGCCCGCTTGCAACGCCATTTCGACTCATGCAGCGCAAGCACGGTTGCGCGATACTGTTGATGAAGGGGACGCCGTTTGCAGTGCGGCGCGTAGAACAGAAAAGAAGCGAGAGGATTCGCCGATGGCTGACACCATGCGTGGCGTGTACACCAACCTGACCGAGATCAGGCGCAATGTCTTCTGCGAGGTGGCGAAGATTGCGTACGAGGGCGGGGAAGACGAGGCGAAGAAGCTCGACGAGCTGCCGTACAAGATCATTCCCGGCGACGTAGCAACCTACCGTGAGAGCGTATTCCTCGAGCGCGCCATCGTGGGCGAGCGCATCCGCCTCACGCTGGGCCTTCCCCTGCAGGGCGTCGACCGTCCCGAGCAGCTCTCCGATGGCCTTGCCGAGGCGTCAAAGCCCGAGACCTACTACCAGCCGCCTCTCATCAACATCATCAAATTTGCCTGCAACGCCTGCGAGGACAACGTCTATCGCGTGACCAACATGTGCCAGGGCTGCCTGGCGCACCCCTGCCGCGAGATATGCCCCAAGGGCGCCATCACGTTTGTGGACAAGAAGGCCCACATCGACCAGGAGAAGTGCATCCACTGTGGCCAGTGCGCCAAGGTGTGCCCCTACCACGCCATTCTCCACAAGGAGCGGCCCTGCGCCTCGGCCTGCGGCATGAAGGCCATTTGCTCCGACGAGCACGGTCGTGCGGAGATTGACTACGAGAAGTGCGTCTCCTGCGGACAGTGCCTCATCAACTGCCCATTTGGCGCCATTGCCGATAAGAGCCAGATCTTCCAGGTCATCCAGGCCATCAACGCAGGCGACGAGGTCATTGCTGCCGTGGCGCCGGCGTTTGTCGGCCAGTTTGGCGGCAAGGGCAATGTGGGCAAGCTGCGTGAGGCCTTCCACCAGCTGGGCTTCTCTGGCGTTGAGGAGGTCGCGCTTGGAGCGGACCTCTGTACCATCCAGGAGGCCGAGGACTTCATGAACGAGGTCCCCGACAAGCTCCCCTTCATGGGCACGTCGTGCTGCCCCGCGTGGTCGGTCATGGCCAAGAAGGAGTTCCCCAAGTACGCCAACTGCATCTCCATGGCTCTCACGCCCATGACGCTCACGGCGCGCATGATTCGCACCCAGCACCCCCACGCCAAGATCGTCTTTGTGGGGCCCTGCGCCGCCAAGAAGCTCGAGGCCATGCGCAAGTCCATCAGGAGCGAGGTGGACTTCGTGCTCACCTTCGAGGAGATGGCGGGCATGATGGAGGCCAAGCAGATCGACTATCTCTCTCTGGCCGACGACAACAAGAGCGACTTCGACGTTGCGTCTGCCGACGGTCGCGGCTTTGCCGTGGCGGGAGGCGTGGCCACGGCCGTGGTCAACGCCATTCACCGTCGCTACCCCGATCGCGAGGTCAATGTGGCGAATGCGGAGGGCCTCGAGGACTGCCGCAAGATGATGAAGGACGCCGTACGTGGCAAGTACCCTGGCTACCTGCTTGAAGGCATGGCGTGCCCGGGTGGCTGCGTGGCTGGAGCTGGCACGTTGCAGGCAATCAACAAGTCTGCTGCGGCAGTCAAGCGCTACGCCAAGCGGTCTCCGCACGAGAACGCTACCGAGAACGCGTACCGCGTGCTCATCCCGGCGCTTGCCGAGGAAGATGGCGTGGATACCGAGGTTGAGGAGACTTTCGAGGCCCAGTGTCCGGTGGACGAGAAGTAGCGCCTCCGGGGCGCCGCGACCGGGGGCGCGCGTCTCGTCCGTCCGCCCGCCCGTCTCGGCCGTCCAGCGCTGCGCGAAACCAAAACTGCGGCTTAATTGCAGTGTGCCGAGAAGGACCAAGCGTTCTACCTGCGGTTCTTCTCGGCACACCCTTCGCACGACTGCAATTAAGTCGCAGTTTTCAGCGCGAGCCGCCTTCCGGACCCCGCGAGCCGCCCTCGGGATCCCGCAGCCCCTCGGATTCTCCCCGCCACTCCCGCCCTCCAGGCCCCCGCGAGGCGGGGGGTACACAAAACGGCCCCGTCGGCAACTGCCAACGGGGCCATGAGCAGCTATGGCAGTGGACCTACGCGGTCTTCTCGCCCTTGACCGAGGCATAGAAGGTTGCCTGGTCAAACACATCCTTGATGGTCTTGCCGTGGACAAAGGGGAGCATGAGGAACTCGTCGACCGTGTCGACAAGCTCGCTGCAGTCTACGAAGTGGTTCTTGGAGTTGCGCCGCGAGGTGTCCTGCGCGCGCCAAGCCTCAAAGTTGACGTCCGTGAGGTAGTAAATGGCCGACCCAACCTTCATGTACACGGAATGATTCCTATGAAGGTAGTCGGCCAGATCGTTGTAGCTGATATCGAGCGCCTCTGCCGCTTTCTTTCCCATGGCATGTCCTTTCGCCGAACGACCATGACCTGCATAGATTGACTATATCCCCGTTGGCTCAGAGTTAGTCCCGCGTTTGGATAATGTTCCCTTCTCGTCGGCAAGCGATTGTTTCTCCAAATAAGATGCAGCTCGAAAGGGGTGCGCGCCTGCCGCCCGCCCGATTGGTCGCGCTTGGCGGTACTTGAGGCACAACGTGTGCGCTAGCATGGTGGGGAATGCGCACGGGCCCGGGGCTGCCCGCTATCGGTTCGAGGCTTGATGAAGGAGCGTCGACATGGAAGCAACAGAGGCCGCTGTTCTTGCATCTGCGTGCGAGCTCCGTCGCACCGTGCGCACCTTCGACGCCTCGCCGCTCTCTTCGGAGGCTCGCGAGCCTCTCGAAACCCTGGCATCCCATGACGAGAACCCCTATGGCATACCGATTGACCTGCGGCTTATTGACGCCGAGGCGTACGGCGCCACCAGCCGCGTGATTCGTGGAACCAACTGGTACGTGGTTGGCTCACTCTCGCGCCGTGCGCACGCCGAGGAGGCCTTTGGCTACGTGGTCGAGCGCCTGATCCTCGCAGCGACGTCGCACGGTCTGGGGACGGCCTGGCTTGCGGGCACCATTGACCGCCCTGCGTTCGAGCGCGTGGCGGAGGTGGACGAGAACCGCATCACGCCTGCCGTCATCGCCGTTGGTACGCCTGCGGCCCGCATGTCCGCGCTCGAGCGCGTCATGCGCTCGAAGCTGCATGCGGACGAGCGGGCGCCGTGGAACGCGCTCGTCTTCCGAGGTGACTTCGCACACCCCATGTCCTCACCGGACGAGCTTGACCCCGCACTCGCCACCGCTCTCACCTGCGTGCGCGCGGCGCCCTCGGCGCAGAATCTCCAGCCGTGGCGCCTGGTCTGCTCGGATGGTCGCATCGACCTCTTTGAGCATCGCACGCTGCCGCTGCGCCCCATCGGGGACGTGCAGCTCGTGGACATGGGGATAGCCATGCTCCACCTTGAGGCTGGCCTTGCCCAGCAGGGCATGTGTGGCACATGGTCGTTTGACGGGCCGCGCGCCGGTGCTGGCTACCCCGATCCCTCCTTGACTTACGTGGCTACCATCAGTTTTTAAACACAAGCCGCATCAAGTGTTGTTTACTTCTCAGACGCCAGGGTACATACTTCATCGAAACGAAGGTTAGCTTCGAGGCACGGCCCGGAGCTCGAGTGAGGGAGGCGATACCGATGGGCAGTGAAGACGAGATACATTCAAACCTGTCTGCGGCCGCCAACCCAAGGCACGCCCGTTTGTAGGTCCCGGGAGGGCCAGCAACGCGAAGCGTAAATCGCATCAAGGGCGCTAGCAACCTGGCGACGTGTAGACAGAAGTTCTACAGGTTGCGATTGCAAAGGAGCGTTACCACCCTAATAGTTCAGAGCTAAGTCCACATGACACGAGGGGGCCGGCAGTCCTAGAGACGCCGGCCCCCTTTTTCTCCGTATGGTCTTCGCGGCGAGACGCTCGTTCCTTTCGTGCTCGTGGACTCGCCCTTGCTAGTGGCGTACCTCGAAGGGCGTCTCCTCGCCTCGCTCAAAAGCGAGGAGCGCGCTTGCGGAATTGCGGATCATTGCCTCAACGTCCTCGGCGGTGTAGAACGCCATGTGCGGCGAGACGATCACGTTGGGGAAGGCCATGAGGATCGAGCGATCGCGGTTGGGAAGCACGTCTCGGCTGCGGTCGAGGTAGTAGAGGTCCTCCTCGTGCTCGATGGTGTCGAGCGCCGCCGCGCCAACCTGTCCGGACTCCACGGCATCTACCAGCGCCTGCGTGTCGATGAGCATGCCGCGCGCCGCGTTCACGATGGTCACGCCGCGCTTCATCTTGGAGAAGGCCGCGGCATCGATCATGTGGCGGTTCTCGGCCAGGCCGGGCGCGTGGAGCGTTATGGCGTCAGACTCGGCATAGAGGGTGTCGAGGTCGACGTAGGTTGCGAGCTTGGCGACCTCGGGATTGGGGTAGGGGTCGTACGCCAGGAGCCTGCAGCCAAAGCTCGCAAGGTGCTTCACCACGGTGGTTCCAATACGACCGGTGCCAATGACGCCCACTGTGGAGGTAGAGACGTCCTTTCCCAGCTTGCCATGGAGGCCAAAGTCCTGCGCTAGGGACTGGCGCGAGAGGAGCTTCACCTTTCGCTGTGCCATGAGCAGCAGCATGATGGCGTAGTTGGCCACCCCCTCGGGCGGGTAGGGGGCATTTGCCACGCGCATGCCCAGCTCGTAGGCATGGGAAACGTCGATGTGCTCGTATCCGATGGTCCTGGTGGCAAGGTTCTTGATGCCCTCCGCATGGAACGCGTCGAGAAGCTCGGCGTTCATGGGGTTGGTGATGATGCAGAGGGCGTCATAGCCGCTGGCCAAGCCAACGTTCTCGAGGCTGGGGTACTCGGACGTCCAGCCGTACTCGAATCCCATCTCGTGCGCCCAGGCGTCAAGGTAGCCCAGCTCGTCATACTCGCGCAGGGCATAGGCAAAGAGCTTCATGTTGTATCTCCTTAGGTCACGCTCGGTGCGGCTTTATGGTATGCGCGACAGGAGCACAGATGCATCGTGGCGACCAACGCGAAACACAGCGGTCAAAAGCGGAATAACCGCGAGACGGCAGATGCGAGTTCCGGTTGGCAGCAGTTTTGGTGAGATTCTTTATGTGTCTGTAGCAAAGTCCCAATTCTCTGACCTGCGGTTCATCATGTTTCAAACCTGTTTGTACTGGGGGTATCTCCGAAAAACTGCCACCAACCGTCGATTCCTGCCATCGTGCATCCGAATGGCGTCCGTCCAGAGACGGGGTGGCCCGCCCGGCCTCGTGTGCCGTTGCCGTTGAGAAGAAAGTGGACAGAATTCACGCCAGGGATGCCCAAGAACGTCCAATTCCTTCTCAACAGTGCTTATCTGGGCGTAGTTGAGGACGTCGGCGAATCGGGTGCTTGCCCATCTCGTCCATCAATCTGCACACGGAGATAATCTCAGTGCGTGTGCACTAGATTATTTCCCTCTGTAGGTTTATCTCCTGCTGCGCTGGGTACCTAGATAGACGGTATGCATATTGATGCCGGCTTGTCTCAAGGAAAGAAGCGCACATGAAGCAATTTAAGACAGAGTCCAAGAAGCTCTTGGACCTCATGATCAACTCGATTTACACCAACAAGGAAATCTTCCTGCGCGAGCTCATCTCCAACGCATCGGATGCCATCGACAAGCTCAGCTTTGAGAGCCTCACCAACCCGGATGTCCATGTTGACCAGGACTCGCTTGCCATTCGCCTGGCCTTCGACAAGGACGCGCGCACCATCACAGTGAGCGACAACGGCATCGGCATGACCAAGGATGAGCTCGACAAGAACCTGGGTACCATTGCCCACTCGGGCTCGGAGGCCTTCAAGGAGGCAAACGCCGAGCACCAGGGCCAGGACATGGACATCATCGGCCAGTTTGGCGTGGGCTTCTACTCCGCCTTCATGGTCGCCGAGAAGGTCCGCGTGGTGAGCCGTGCCTACGGTGCGGATGAGGCCTTTGCCTGGGAGTCCGATGGCAGGAGTGGCTACACCATCGAGCCTGCCGCCGAGGGCGAGCGTTCGGGCGAGAACGACCACGGCACTGACGTGACGCTCTATCTGCGCCCCTCGACCGAGGAGGACAACACCGACCGCTTCCTCTCCGAGTGGGGCCTGCGCGATCTTGTGACGCGCTACTCCAACTACGTGCGCCATCCCATCCAGATGATGGTCACCAAGAGCCGCGAGAAGCCAAAGCCGGAGGACGCCGGCGACGACTACAAGCCCGAGTACGAGGACTACCAGGAGCTTGAGACCCTCAACTCCATGACGCCCATCTGGAAGAAGCGCTCCAGCGAGGTCAAGCAGGAGGACTACGACGAGTTCTACAAGTCGACCTTCCACGATTGGGAGAAGCCGCAGCGCACGATCAGCTTCCACGCCGAGGGCGCGCTCTCGTACGATGCCCTGCTCTTCATCCCGTCCGAGCAGCCCTTCGACCTCTACAGCAAGGACTACGAGAAGGGTCTGGCGCTCTACTCGTCCAACGTTCTCATCCAGGAGAAGTGCGCGGACCTGCTTCCCGACTACTACAACTTCGTACGCGGCATCGTTGACTCGCCTGACGTGACGCTCAACATCTCCCGCGAGACGCTGCAGCAGAACTCGCAGCTCAGGGCCATCGCCCGCCGCATCGAGAAGAAGATTCACTCCGAGCTCGAGGACATGCGCGACAACGACCGCGAGGGATACGAGAAGTTCTTTGGCAACTTTGGTCGTGGGCTCAAGTTTGGCATCTACAACTCCTACGGCTCGAAGGCCGCTGACCTGGCGGACCTGCTTCTGTTCTGGTCTGCAAAGGAGGGCAAGCAGGTCACGCTCAAGGAGTACGTGGCCGCCATGCCCGCTGATCAGGAGAAGATCTACTACGCCGCCGGTGACTCCCGTGACCGTCTGGAGAAGATGCCTGTGGTGACGTCTGCCGTGAACCATGGCTTCGACGTGCTTCTCTGCACCCAGGACGTCGACGAGTTCATGTTCCAGTTCATGCGCACCTACCACGTGGACGCCGTGGCCGGTGACTCCGAGCACAAGGGTACCGACGCCCGCGACCTCGAGTTTGCCAACGTCTCCTCCGCCGACCTCGACCTTGCGACCGAGGATGAGAAGAAGGCGGCGGACGAGGCGACCACCGAGCACAAGGACCTCATCGACGAGCTCAAGGGCGACCTGGGCGACAAGGTCACCGACGTGCGCGTGGCCGCTGGCCTGGGTGACGCCCCTGCGGCCATTGCATCTGAGGGCCCGGTCTCTCTGGAGATGGAGCGCGTGATTAGCCAGGGCCCCGAGGCTACCACGGCGCCAAAGGCCCAGCGCGTGCTGCAGCTCAATGCCGCGCACCCCGTGTTTGGCAAGCTCGTGGCGGCAAAGGACGCTGGCGACAAGGACCGCCTCAAGCTCATGGGATCCATCCTCTACGACCAGGCGCTTCTCGTCGAGGGTCTTCCCATCGACGACCCGGTGGAGTTCGCCAAGAACGTGACCGAGCTCATGTAGGCGGGGCTGCGGGCGCGGCTTTCGCGCTGAGCCCAAGCCGTCGATACAGCTCGAGGGTGTCCGGAATGGTTCCGGGCACCCTCGTTTCATGTTTTTCACGAATTTTTACAGCCAAGAGGTTAGGTCGGAGTAGAGGGGCGGGGACGTCGCGCCGCATCTTACTCTGCTGGCGTGGCGTCTTCCGGTGCGTCCTGTGTGTCATCGGCCGCGCCGACAGCATCGCCGGCAACGGCCCTCGTGACCTCCTTGGAGGGAACGAGGGCGTTCTTGTCTGTGCAGTCCATGATGAGCTGGTTGAGCTCGGCAATGTATTCCTGCGCAAGGCTCGAGAGTTTGCGTTCCCGGTGCACCACGTACCCCACGTTCATGACCTCGTCCACGTCAAGCGGTATGGCAACGACGCCCTCGAGCATCTCGTCGGAGCGCACGCCCGTCGAGACAAGAAACCCGTCGTAGCAGCGCAGGAGACTCGTCATGGTCGCGCGGTCGCTCACGGTGATGCGCTGGCGGTGGGGAAGCGACGAGAGGGGCTCCTCGGAGTAGTAGAGCGATCCCTCGGGGCCCTGCTCAAAGGTGTAGCGCGGGTAGTCCTCGAGGTCTTGCACGCGCAGGCTCTTGTGTGTGGCAAGGGGATGCCCCTCGCGGACAAAGACGTGCGGGCGCGCGCGGAACAGCGAGACAAAGCGCAGGTTTGCCTCGTCGAGGCGCCGCCTGAGCACGCGCTCATTGTAGGTGGAGAGGAAGAGTACGCCGATGTCGCTCCTAAAGGTGCGCACGTCGTCGATCACGTCGGCTGTGCGGGTCTCGCGCAACGTGAAGTCGCATGATTCGTCGTGGCGCTTTGCCACGAACTCCGTGAAGGCATTCACCACAAAGGCGTAGTGCTGAGACGAGACGGACAGCTTGCGGTAGGTGTCGTTGCGGTCGCTCTCGTAGTGGCGAATCATGAGGTCGGCCTGCTCGACCACCTGGCGTGCGTAGGCGAGAAGCTCCACACCCTCCGACGTGAGCGTGATTCCCTTGTTCGTGCGGTTGAAGACCTTGACGCCCATCTCCTCCTCGAGCTCGCGGATGGAGGTCGAGAGCGCGGACTGCGAGATGTAGTGGCTGTGCGCCACGGAGTTGATCGAGCCGCTCTCCGCGACGGCGATGAGGTAGCGAAGCTGCTGCAGGCGCATGTTAGTCCTCCTCGCGCTGGCCGGGGAACATCTTGCGCTCCGAGAACTCCGCCTGCACCGTGGCAAGCATGAGGTCCACGTCCTCAAGGCCCAGGTGGCGTTCCTTCTCGTTCTTGCTGAGCGTTCCGCGGCGGCGCGCCCAGTTCTCGAGCGTGGCGGGATGCGTCTCGCGGGGAAGCAGGCGCACCTCCGGGTCCAGCCGGCGGCAGATGTCGCGCGTGTCTATGGGAACGACCTTGCCGGCCTTGCGCGCCTCGGCATAGCCGTCCACGTTGAGCATGAACCAGGAGTCCTCGAAGGCGGCGTTGTGGGCCATGTAGGGGAAGGTGGTGAGCGCAGCGAGAATGGCCTTCTGCATCTTGGGGTTCTGGCGCAGAGGGGCCACGCCCTCGAGGTCCTTCCAGGTGATGTGATGGATCTCTGTGAGGGGCACGCCCTTCTCGGCATACATCTCGGGCATGCCGCAGTAGGCGGAGTAGGGATTGGTTGGCTTTGCCGTTGGCGTGAGGTTCATGAACTCCAGGCCAACGTTGATCACGTAGCCGCGGTCGGGCTCGCGGTCCGAGGTCTCGAGGTCGATGCCTACCACGGCACCCCACACCGGCGCGTCTACGTAGGCGATGCCCAGGTCAGAGGCTGTGGGGCCAGCGACGCGCGCGACCTCCTCGTCGCTTCTGTGCTGGAGCGTGGCCACGCCGTGGACGAGGTCGGCATCCGAGAGGCGCCGTGCGAGGTTGAGGCCGTTGGTGTTTCTCAGTCGCTCGATGCCATAGCGGTCGCATATGTCGCGGTTCCTGTCGGCAAGGCCGCGCACCAGGTCGAACGAGAAGGGCTCGCGGCCAAGCGGCGCGGCCTTCCAGGCGTCTGTCAGGACCTTGATGGCCTCCTCGTTCTTCGTGCGTTCCTGGGTGAGCGAGTCGTCGTCGGTGAGAAAGCCCGGGAAGACGAAGGCATTTGCCTGTTCGATTGCCTGGGAGAGGTCCATGCTTGCCGCTTTCGCTTCTGGCGGGCGGGGCCCGCGCTGTTGCCGTGTGAGGCGTCCGGTGGAGCCAGACGGAACCATACAGATTAGCAGAGGGGCGTGGCGGCGGTGTGCCGGGACGGTAGGCGGTGCTGGCTGCTGGCGCTACGACGCGATGACCTCTGGCCACGCGTCGCCAAACTTCTTGCGCAGGACGAGAATCGCCTCGCAGAACGTGTACCCGTGAGGCGCCGAGGTCCGCACCAGGCGACCGTCGCGGTAGGCGATAAGACGGTTTCGGGGCACGGGCTTCCAGAGGTCCTTCTCGGCATCCCCTCCCAGGGGTTTCGTCGAGAAGACAATGGCGTCGTCAGAGAGCTGACGGTAGTTAAGCGTGTCCTCGGAGGTGTTGGTGTGCACGTAGGTATAGGTGCCGTCGTCCATGATGAGGTTCAGGCGGTTGAGGTTGGAAATCTGCGAGAGGGCACCAGCCAACGCGTCGAAGGTGCCGTTGAAGTCCAGCGCACCGCCCGCGCGCATTGCCGCCTCGTCAAGGACGTCGAGAAGGAAGAGCATCGTACGCTCGCTGTCGGTCTCGCCGCGCTCGCGCCGGTCATAGCCCGCGAGCAGCTCTTCGTTGAAGAGGATGCCATTGTGGATGAGGGTCCACTCGCGCCCGGAGATGTCCGAGCCCAGGAAGGGGTGGCAGTTCTCGACGCTCTGCGCACCGCAGGTGGAGAAGCGAATGTGCGCCTCCAGGCGGCAGGCCTCGACGGGCTGATCCAGAATCTTGGGCAACAGCGCTGACTCATATGCTGGGATGGGCTCGCGCCAAAGTACAACATCCGCTTCGGGGTCGCCGGCCCTGCCGTGGTCGTCGCGCCACGAAAGTCCCCAGCCATGTGGGTTGTCATGGCTGTGAGTGTAGAACTCCCTCAGGTAGGCGTTGGCCAAGACCGGCCTTCCCGAGTTGATCGCGAAGAGCTCACACATGCGGGACGTCCGATCTCAAGCGGGTATAGGTACACTAACGATAATAGCGCGTCTCGTGTGACGGCTCTGTTTCCGTGTGGTGCCAGCCTTGCTAGTACCCCACGGTGCAGGGGAAGCCGAGGGCTCGCACGCGCTGGGCAATGGCGTCGAGGGTCTCTCTCGGCGCCTTACTAAGGCCCGAGGCAGGCGTGTCGCGGTCCACGGTGTAGATGGTCACGCCCTCCGGCCTAATGCGCTCAAGCGCCGAGAGCCACGCTTCCACGTGGCCTTCATCCGTGTTGTCGAGCGAGCGGCCCTTGTAGCTGCCGCGCAGGAAGATGGTCTGCACAATCACATGCCCCTTGAAGGACGCGAACACTTCCACCTGATGCTCCACGCTATAGGGCACACGGGGGCGGTCAAGCGCGGCCACGTAGGTGGCGTCGACGGTGTCAAGCTTGAGGACGTTCCTGTCCACGCGGAGAAGTGCCGCGTGCACCTCCGGCCGTGCTGCCTGCGTGCCGTTTGAGAGCACGGTCACGTGCGCTTCTGGCGCGTAGCGGTCGCGCAGTGCTAGCGCCGCGTTGACGGCTGCCGGAAAGACGGGACTTGCGGTTGGCTCGCCGTTGCCGGCAAAGCAGATGTCATCGAGCTTCTCGCCCCTCTCGGCCATTGCCACTAAGGCCGTTTCGAGGGCGGAGATCACCTGGTCAAGGCCCACATAGCTGTCGCGCGTGCGGCGCTCGTCGTTAAAGCCGTTCTCGCAGTACAGACAGTCAAAGGTGCAGATCTTGCCTGTTCTCGGCATTAGGTTCACCCCGAGGGAGACGCCAAAGCGCCTGCTTGTGACCGGCCCAAAGACGGGGCTCTGGTTGAGGAACGTGGGCATGTCGATTGCCTCCAATGCCGCTGGCGTTACCACCTATATCTCGTCGGCAAAGGTGACAAAGTCGAGGTTGCCGATGGACTCTATGAAGAGACTCTTGCGGCCCATGGACGAGAGCTCCACCGAGAAGGTCGCCGCCGTGCCCTTGCGGCCATCCTGGCCGCGAATGACCTCGAAGTTCTCGTACGTGCAGTCCCACGAGTGCAGCTTGCGGAGAAGCTCTCGCACGCCCGACGGCTCGTTGAACTCCACGTAGACGTCGAAGGTCTTTGATGCGCGGCGAATCACGCGGTCAAGGCGGTTGAGCCCCTCGAAGGTGAGAAGCACGAAGAACAGCCCGATGAGCGCGGCCTCCGTGAAACCAATGCCCGCAGCAAGCCCTATGCACGCGCACGCCCAGAGGCCGGCTGCCGTGGTGAGGCCGCGGACCTCGTTCTTGCCGGTCACGAGGATGGTGCCCACGCCGAGAAAACCAACGCCCGAGATGACCTGGGCGCCAATGCGGTTGATGTCGCCACGCGCATCGGGGAACTGGTGGAGCACGTACTCGCTCACGATCATGGCCATAGCTGCGCCAATGCACACGAGGACGTGGGTCTTGACGCCTGCGCCCTTGTTGTGGAACTCGCGGTCGATGCCGATGGCCACGCCAATGAGGGTTGCGAGCAGCAACCTTAAGAAGACGGCATGGGCACCCCATGCCGCCGTCTCAGAAACAAAGCTCTGCCAGGCTTCGCCAATCATGCCCTGTGCCGCTTGCTACTCGTCGCCAAAGCTGATGCCCAAAAGCTTTGCCTCGCGCACGAGGTCGCAGTTGGGGTCGACGTACTTGAGCTTGCCGGCAACGTCCTCGAGCGGTACGCGACACATCTTGCCGCCCACCTTGGCAATCATGTAGCCGTACTTGCCCTCGAGGCAGCCGCGCGCCGCCTCGACGCCGCACTGCGTGGCAAAGATGCGGTCCTGGGAGTCGGGCTGGCCGCCGCGCTGCGTGTGGCCGGGCACGGCCACACGAACTTCTCGGTCGGTCCTGCGGGCGATCTCCTCGGCAATGTCATAGGCCACAGAGGGCTTCACGCGCTCGGCTACGAGCTTCTTGTAGTCCTTCTTCTTCATGGCCGCCTGCTCCTTGGAGATGGCGCCCTCGGCGCAGACGATGATCGCAAAGCGTCCGCCGTTCTCCTCGCGCCGGTCGATAGCCTTGACCACGTTGTCCATGTCGTAGGGGATCTCGGGGATGAGGATGACGTCGGCACCGCCGGCAACGCCTGCGTAGAGCGGAATCCATCCCACCTTGTGGCCCATGATCTCGATCACGAAGACGCGGCCGTGCGAGCTGGCGGTGGTGTGGATGTCGTCAATGCAGCGCGTGGCGACGTCGGTTGCCGAGGTGAAGCCAAAGGTGATGTCGGTGCCCCAGGTGTCGTTGTCGATGGTCTTGGGCAGCGCGATGATGTGCAGGCCCTCCTGCGAGAGGCGGTTGGCGGTCTTGGTCGACCCGTTGCCACCGAGCACGAAGAGACAGTCAAGCTTGAGGTTCTTGTAGGTGCGCTTCATGGCCGGAACCTTCACGGTGCCGTCTGCCTCGGGGATGTCGAGCAGCTTGAAGGGGGTGCGGCTGGTGCCGAGCACGGTGCCACCCTGCGAGAGTAGTCCCGAGAAGTCGCCGGGGGTCATCTGAATGTAGCGGTTGTGAATGAGGCCCTGGTAGCCATCGAGAAAGCCGTAGATTTCGACGTCCTGCTTGGTGTTGTGCATGACCGTCTTGACGATTGCACGCATGGTGGCGTTGAGCGCCTGGCAGTCGCCGCCGCTGGTGAGAAGGCCGATCCTCAGCATGGTTCATCCTCTCCTGTGGTCCGTCGTCCCCTGGCGGACGCCTAGAGAGAGTGTGGCACAAGTTGCGGCTCGCGGGTGGGGCCGGCGGCCAAAGGGAGGCTGGCCCGGTGCAGGCGTGAGCTTGCCGCCGGGCCAGCTGCGGGCGCTGCGCCCCGCTCACAGCGAGAGGAACAGCCGGTGCAGCCTGAGGTCTGGGTCGAGTTCCGGATGGAAGGCAACCCCCAACTGGGCACCCTGCCGCACGGCCACCACGTTTCCGTCCACGCGCGCCAGTGCCAGAGCGCTTTTCCCCACGTCAACCACGCGCGGCGCGCGGATGAAGGTCATGGGCACATCTGGGCCAATGCCAGCGACCTCCGCCGTTGCATGGAAGCTTCCCAGCTGCCGACCATAGGCGTTTCTCTCGACGGTCACATCCATCGTTGCCAGGCGTGGCGTGCCCTTGTCGTCATGGGCCGCAAGTCTCTGCGCCAGGAGGATGAGCCCGGCGCAGGTTGCAAGCACCGGCATGCCGTCCTCGATACGCTCGCGCAGTGGCCCGAGCATGCCCAGCTCCTTGAGAAGGCGCCCCTGGACCGTGGACTCGCCGCCGGGCAGCACCAAGCGATTGAACGGGCGCGCGAGGTCGTCCGCGCTCCGTAGCTCGATGGTGTTCTCGCCAAGCTCGGCGAGGCGGGCCTCGTGCTCGGCGAAGGCTCCCTGGAGGGCGAGAACCGCGGTGGCCATTACTTGCCCCTCTCGGCCATGAGCAGGTCTATCTCGTCCTTGTTGATGCCCACCATGGCCTCGCCGAGGTCCTCGGAGAGCGCGGCAACCTTCTCGGGGTCGTCGAAGTTGGTGACGGCCCCCACGATGGCACGCGCGCGCTTGGTGGGGTCGCCGCTCTTGAAGATGCCCGAGCCCACGAACACGCCCTCGGCTCCCAGCTGCATCATGAGCGCGGCGTCGGCGGGGGTGGCCACGCCGCCTGCGGCAAAATTGACCACGGGAAGGCGGCCGTTCTCGTGCACAGACTGCACGAGCTCGACAGGTACCTGCAGGTGCTTGGCCTCCTCGAAGAGCTCGTCCGCCCGCAGGCTCACCACGTGGCGGATCTGCGAGTTGATGAGGCGCATGTGGCTTACGGCCTGCACCACGTCGCCAGTGCCCGGCTCGCCCTTGGTGCGGATCATCGAGGCACCCTCGGCAATGCGGCGCAGTGCCTCGCCCAGGTCGCGGGCGCCGCAGACGAAAGGCACCGCGAACTGGGTCTTGTCGATGTGGTAGACGTCGTCGGCAGGGGAGAGGACCTCGGACTCATCGATGTAGTCGATGTCGATGGCCTGGAGCACCTGAGCCTCCACAAAGTGGCCAATGCGGCACTTGGCCATCACGGGGATGGAGACCGCCGCCTGGATGCCCTTGATCATGTGGGGGTCGCTCATGCGGCTCACGCCGCCTGCTGCGCGGATGTCAGCAGGGATGCGCTCGAGTGCCATGACGGCGCAGGCGCCGGCTTCTTCGGCAACGCGAGCCTGTTCGGGGGTCGTGACGTCCATGATGACGCCGCCCTTGAGCATCTGTGCAAGCTCACGGTTGAGCTTTGCGCGCTCCGGCCCGGGTGCCGGCGTGACGGTCTTCTCGTCTCTCTTGTCCTGTGACATTCGTGGTCCTCCTTGCGTTGGCGCGTCTGTGTGCCTACGTAGACTAGGAGCACCGTGGCAATATTAGAATGTCCAGAACGTGATAGATTGCTATGACCAATATAAGTCCAGTTTTACAAAACCGATAAGACCAGATGTTGAGAGGATCGTCGCATGCGGGGGATTGACCTCACAGGGAGAGGGGAGCTTCCCCTCTATGAGTACCTCTACCGGTGCATTCGCAACCAGGTTGTGACGGGTGCGATTGCCGCGGGCGAGCGCTTGCCCTCTAGGCGCGTCCTGGCGGAGCGGCTGGGCGTGAGCGTGGTCACCGTGGAGGGCGCCTATGCGCAGCTGGTCGCCGAGGGGTATGTTGTCGCCCGACCCCGTCGCGGCTACTACGCGGAAAGCCTGCCCGCGCTGCCGGACACAACGGCAGCCAAGCCGGTTTCCTCGGGGTCCGAGATTGCGTCGGCAGGTGTGGCAGAAGACCAATCCGCTGCAGGTAGGGTGCCATATGATCTGACACGTGGAGCCAGCGTTGCCTGCCCAGGAGCGGCGCGCCTCTGGGAGCGCGCGTTGCGCGACGTACTGGCCCATGAGCCTGATGACGTGCTCTATCGTACGCCGCCTGCTCGAGGCGTGCCCCGCCTTCGCGAGGCAATCGCTAACCACCTCGCGCGCTCGCGCGGGATGTCGGTCGACCCTCGGCTGGTGGTTGTGGGTGCTGGTGCGCAGACGCTCTACGGACTTGTCGCACAGCTCCTTTGCGAGGGAGGCTCGGTGGGCGTGGAGGACCCTGGCTACTCCCGCGCGAGCGAGACCTACCGCGCACATGGTCTTGACGTGCACTACCTGCCGCTTGATGGCGAGGGCATCTCGGTGCGTGCCTTGCGTGGGTCTGGTGCTACCGTGGCGCACGTGATGCCCTCGCACCAGTTTCCCACCGGCCGCGTGATGAGTGTCGCGCGCCGCTATGAGCTCTTGGGCTGGGCAGCCGAGCAGGACGGACGCTACGTTGTCGAGGACGACTATGACTGCGAGCTGCGACTCGCGGGCCGGCCAATCCCGGCGCTAGCGAGCATCGATGCCACGGGAAGCGTGATGTACCTCAACACGTTCTCGAAGAGCCTCTCCTCGGCACTGCGCATCGCCTACCTGGTGCTGCCTGCTACGCTCGACGCTGCCTATGACGAGCGCCTGGGGTTTCTCTCGACCACCGTGCCTGCCATCGATCAGGTGGCGCTTGCACAGGCACTTGAGTCCGGAGCGTACGAGCGGCACGTGGCTCGCTATCGCCACGCCATGCGCGAGGTGCGCGATGCGCTGGTTGAGGGTCTGCTCGATGGCCCCTCGGGGCAACGCGTTCGCTTCGAGGAAGCCGATTCCGGGATTCACTTCGTGCTGGAGGTGCGCGATGAGGGGCGCGGGGAGGCCGGTATTTCCGCGGCTGCGCGTGAGGTGGGCGTGGGACTGATGCCGCTCTCCTCGTTTGCGCGGGTTTCCGAGCATGTCGGGGCACCGGATGGCTTTGCCCGGTTTGTGGTGCAGTACGACAGCCTCTCGGTGGACGATGCCCGTGCTGCTGCCAAGGCGCTTGGGAGCGTGCTATAGGCCAAGCTCGGCTCTCACCTGCGAAAACGGACGCACCGACGGCTGTGGCAAAGCGTGGGCGCCCAGATTGCGTTCCATCCACACTGTGTCGTACCAGTGCCCAAACTTGTATCCGCAGTTGGGAAAGTGGCCTATCTCGTGGTAGCCTCGCCGCTCGTGGAAGGTGACGCTCCCGTTGTCGAGGTGGGTGTCGGGCGTGCTTGTTGTGGCAACGCAGGCGTATAGGTTGAGGATTCCCTGAGCGGTCAGCACGCGTTCGAGCTCCTGGTAAAGGGCGGTGCCAACCCCGCTGCCGCGGGCCTCGCGGTCAACGTAGATGGAGGTCTCAACGCACCAGGCGTATGCGGCTCGCCCATAGTAGGGACTCGCGTAGGCATAGCCGAGCGCTGCTCCTGCGGCGTCGCGCGCGATCAGCCAGGGGTGTGTGGCGCCAACCCGTTCGATGCGAGCGGCCATCTCCCGTGCGTCAGGGGCATCGTACTCGAAGGTGATTGCGGTGTCTCGTACGTATGGAGCGTAGATGTTGGCGACGGCTGCAGCATCTGAGCTGGTAGCGACCGTTATGCGAAGCTGGTCTACCTGGTTCATGTGGTTCCTCCTTGTAACTCCTGGGTCAACTATAGCGGTGTGCTTGGAGTCCATCGGGCTTGTCGCGGCGCCCATGCTTGCTGCAACAGTCATCTCACTGCACAAAAAGTCGATAGCGGACAGAGTTTCAGGGTTCGCTGCATAAAAACGCTCTATCGGACGGTGTTTTTTGTCTAACTGCATCAAATATTGAATCAAACTTTCATATAAATGCATACTTAATATGAAATATGCAGTATTGTGGATATGTAGTTCAAAGTTTGATATCTGTGACACGAAGGCACTGTCCGATAGAGCGTTTTTATGCAGCGACTCAGGATTCACCGTCCGATAGGGTAGTTTTATGCACAGGGATCGGCGTCGTTGCATGGCGAAGCGCAATAACTCCTCCGCCTGCAGGTGCCCTATAGCAAGCGCTGCATCAAGTCCACCTGCCGCGCACACCCTCTTGGCGACGCTCCCCTGTGATAAAGTGCGCTCACGGACGCCTGCCCCATCAGGCGCGACGTCTGGGTGACAATGGGTGCACGCGCCGAGTTCAGTCGGCGCAGATTGGCTCGAAAGGCGGTATGGCATGGCAGACGAGCACGACGGCACGGCGATCACCGGCAATGCGGGGGCAAAGGACGCAACGCGCCTTCCGCACGAGAGGCTCGAGGAGATGCAGCTTGAAGGCGTGCGCCGCACGCTGGTCAACTGCTACGAACACGTCCCGTTCTACAAGCGCTCCTTCGACGAGGCGGGCTTTGACCCCTATCACCTGGCCTCCCTCGATGACCTTGCCAACGCCCCGTTTGTGAACAAGCAGGACCTCCGCGACGCCGCGCCCTACGGCATGCTTGCCGTTCCGCTCTCCGACGTGCGCGAGATTCACATGTCGTCCGGTACCACGGGCGTTGCCACGCTTGGTGCCTATACTCAGCATGACCTCGACTTCTGGTCCGACTGCTTCGCGCGCGGTATCCGTTACGCGGGCGGTGGCGCCAACGACGTGGTGCAGGTTGCCTACGGCTACGGCCTCTTCACGGGCGGCCTTGGTGCCCATTATGGCGCCCTCGCCTCTGGGGCAACGGTGATCCCCACCTCTGCCGGCAACACTGAGCGCCAGATTCGCATCCTGCGTGAGATGGGCACCACGATTCTTTGCTGCACGCCCAGCTATGCCATGCACATCGCCGACACGGCGTTGGAGATGGGCCTCGACCCCTCTCGAGACTTCCATCTCAAGGCGGGAATCCACGGCGCCGAGCCTTTCTCTGACAACTTCCGCGTCGAGCTCGAGCGCAAGCTCGACTACAAGGTGCTCGACATCTACGGCCTCACGGAGACAATGGGACCGGGCGTGGCCTGCGAGTGCCTTGAGCAGGACGGCCTTCACCTGGCAGAGGACCATTTCTTTGCCGAAATCATCGACCCGGCTACCGGCAAGCGACTGCCGGACGGAGAGTGGGGCGAGCTCGTCCTCACCACGCTCGACCGCGAGGCGTCGCCTGTCGTGCGCTATCGCACGCGCGACATCACGCGCATCCTGCCTGGCGAGTGCTCCTGCGGCTGCACCCACAAGCGCATCGACCGCCTACACGGCCGCACCGACGACATGCTCATCATTCGTGGCGTGAACGTCTTCCCATCGCAGATCGAGGACGTTATGAAGACCTTCGACCAGGTCTCCAGCTGGTACCAGATCGAGGTCGGCACCGACGAGCGCTCGCTGGACGTTGTCACGCTCAAGGCCGAGGCAAACCCCGACTTCGACTTCGACCAGACCGGTGCCATCGATGCCCTGCAGCGTCAGATCTCCGCGCGCCTCAAGACCGACCTCTCCGTTGGCATCAAGGTTCGCATCGTCGAGCCCAAGTCCATCTCGCGCAGCACCGGCAAGGCAAAGCGCGTCATCGACACGAGGAAGGGGATTAAGTGATGATTAAGCAGATCTCGGTCTTTCTCGAGAACGACAAGGGCCGTCTGGCGGCGCTCTGCCGCTGCCTCGCAGATGCGGGCATCAACATGAGCGCTCTGTCGATTGCCGACACCCCCGAGTACGGCCTGGTGCGCATTGTGTGCAACGAGGCGGACAAGGCCAAGGCGGCGCTTGACGCGGCTGGTTATCGCGCTCGCGTCACCAAGGTTACGGCCGTGGCGGTGCCCAACCGTCCCGGCGGCCTAGCCGAGCTCCTGGAGACGCTGGACGAGGCGGACATCTCGGTGGAGTACGGGTATTGCTTCTCTCACCAGGACGGCAACGCAATCTTTGCGCTCAAGGTGACGGATGCGGCGCAGGCGGCCGAGGCTGTCTTTGCCATCGAGCGCGCGGGCTTCCAGATTCTGGAGGAGGGCGAGCTGGACTAGCCTGGTCTCGAGCGCTTGGCTGTGTGTGCGTTGCAAAGCCCCTCCGGCGTCAAGTGGTCGCCGGAGGGGCTTCTTAAGGAAAAAACCGCGCGAGCGCAACTTCTTCTACAAGCGATCGAAGAGCGTCGCGCTTCCTGTGCAGTCGTCGTCGATGGTGGCGGGTAGCGCGGGGACCATGGCCTCGATGAGCTTGCGCAGCAGGTGGAGGTTCTCGTTAAAGACGCGCAGCACGTCGTCATTGGTGACGGCGGCGTACTTGCCCAGGCCGGAGTCGTAGTCGGTGACCAGGCTCACGTTCACGTAGTGCATGCCCAGCTCGCGGGCGAGCCACGCCTCGGGGTACTGCGTCATGTTCACCACCGACCAGCCCATCTTCTGGAACCACTCGCTCTCAGCGGTGGTCGAGAAGCGCGGTCCCTGGATGGTGACGACGGTCCCGCCGTCGTGCACGGGAATGCCCAGCTCGCGGCACTTCTCGACGACGACCTTGCGCATGGTCTCGCAGTAGGGGTGAGCTGCGGAGAGGTGCTGCACGCCCAGCCCCAGGTCATGCGTGAAGAACGTGTCGGCACGGCCCTTGGTCCTGTCCACAAACTGGTCGCAGATCACAAAGTCGCCGGGGTGGATGTCAAGCGAGAGGGACCCCACCGAGCACGGCCCTATGACCTGCTTCACGCCCAGCTCGTGCATGCCCCAGAGGTTGGCGCGATAGTTGACCTCGCCGGGGGCAAAGGTGTGCTTGTGGCCGTGGCGGGGGAGAAACGCGATCTTGCGACCCCCGATGGTCCCCACGGTGTAGACGTCGGAGGGCTGTCCCCAGCGCGTGTCAAGGGAGACCTCCTCGTAGTCGCCCTCGAAGAGGCTGTAGAAGCCAGATCCGCCAAAGATGCCAATCTCTGCCTGCGGAAGCTCTGCCATGCGTGACTCCTTTCGAATGCGGTGCGTATGCCCCTGTCCATTGTAGGGTGGCGGCTTTGCTCCGTCACGTGACGGGCAGTCGTCGGCAATCGATACAAAGCGTATATGGATACGTGCATCAAAATGTATTTTACCTATCCAATCGCCATCCCTACCATCAAGACTGAAAGGCGGCGCGCCCCAAGACGTGCTGCAAAGGGACCGCAACGCAACGTTGCCGTCCAATCGCATGTCGTTGAGGAGGTACGCAATGATTCTCGGATTGGGAGTTCCCGAGCTTCTCGTCATTCTTTTGGTTGCCTTGATCATCTTTGGGCCCAAGAACCTACCCAAGCTCGGCTCCGCCATAGGCAAGACCGTCAAGAACGTGCGCGAGGGCATGGAGGAGGGCGATGGCGACGCGGCCGTGGCAAAGGCCGAGAAGTCCAGCCCCTCCGAGAACGTCGAGGAGGTCGTCGCCGACCCTGACGACGCCGATGCCGACATCGAGGTCGCCTCAAGCACCAAGTAACCCTGGTCCCCATTCCCCAGACCGAACGGCCTCCTTCCTCCGCCAGGTTGGTTCCTACCCAAGATCGCCGAGAAGAGCCAAGCATCTCTGTGCAAGCGGTGACATGTATCGGTCTGCCTTCCAGACCACCGCCTGACGAGTTGACAAGCTCTTCTCGGCGATCACCTTAATGAAGCAGTCGCCTGTGTCGGTGACAGGAAGCAGCGTCTCGGGGACGAGAGCAACGCCCATCCCTCCTCGCGCCCAGCTGCACGCCGTTCGCTCGTCGTCAACCGTGCAGCTCACCGTGAGCTCGGCCTTGGCCTCCTCGAATGCGGTGCGCACCTGCTCCTCGAGGCAGCGCGCGAGCACTATGGGCACGCCCGAGAGCTGCTCGCAGGTGACTTCCATCTCTGACCCCACCTCGAGCGTAGGTGGCATGACGGCGAGCATGCGCTCGGTCCTTGCGTAGCGGCAACGCAGTCCGTTGCTCGAGAAAGGCGTGCGCACCACGCCAATATCTATTACGCCGCCCTCGAGCATCTCGAGTATCTGCGGTGTGTCACCCTCGCGCAGCTCGACCGAGACGCGGGGCGCGCCCGCAAGCTCGGCGAGTCTCGTGCCCGGGACCGACCCCACGCATGACGCGTCGACCCCAAGCGTGAGCACGCCCGTCATGCCCTTGCCAACCCCCTCGACGTCTCGCTTGGTGGCCTGGGCAAGCGCCAGGATACGCACGGCCCGCTCGTAGAGGAGCTTGCCGGCGTCCGTGAGCGTGGCCGAGCGCGGTCCCCTGCGCACGAGCGTGGTTCCCAGCTCGCGCTCGAGCTGCGCCAGCTCGTAGGAGAGGGGCGGCTGAGAGATGTGCAGACGACGGGCGGCTGCCGTTATCTGGTGCTCCTCGGCAATGGCGACAAAGTACTCAAGCTGTTTGAGGTTCACATGTGCCTCCCATGGCGTCTGGGGATGCAGGGCATGGGTCGATTGCCTCCCCGAACAAATCATACGAGAATTGTATGGCGTCGCCCCAGAACATGCGTGTACAAGATGGGTCAACAGTGGCTCGCTCTTCTCGCATGGGTAGAATGTGGGCACAAAGGCAGCCGGGTGCCTATGCCGGCACACATGGAGGGTGAGGTCCACATGGCCCGAGACAGCGACAACTACCCAAGCTACGAGGTCCCCGGGGAGGACTTTGACCCAAAGCGCGAGGTTGCAGAGGCAATCGACGCGGGCGAGAAGGCTCTTGCATGCCTCGACCGGGCGTCGAAGTGTCTGGACAGTGCGTCTGGTTGGGGCATGCTCGACATCTTTGGCGGTGGCCTCATCTCTGGCCTGGCAAAACATCACCGCATCGACGAGGCGCAGGACGCACTGCGAGAGGCGCAGGCGTCCCTTGCGGTGTTCTCGCGCGAGCTCTCGGACGTTCGCGAGTTCTCAGGTCTCAAGGTTGACATCGGTCGCGGGTGGACGTTCGCGGACTTCTTCTTCGATGGCGCCATCTCTGACATCGTGGTGCAGCGCAAGATCGAGGATGCGCGCAGCCACGTGGACCATGCGCGCGATACCGTGCGCGATGCCCTCGCGCGCCTGGAGAAGCTTCGCTAACACTGTTCACCCGCCGTACAGGGTACTTACGCTGGGCTTACAGCTTGTTCAAACAAGTTGTAGACATTATGTGAGGTAACCGGGCGGCAACATATCGCTCCTACCTAACGGGTACCGTTCCAATCAGGAACACCGCTAGGAAAGGAGGACTCCATGAAGATCAAGAACCTAAGCAGGCTCCAGAAGAAGGTCCTTGATGCCTGCATGAACGGCTGGTTCATGAGTGGCGAGTACACGGCCACCTTTGACAACCATCGTCGCAGCTTCGAGGCCGACAGCCCCCTCTGGCTCTACCGCGACATCGAGCGCTGGTATGCAAGCCATGCCGCCAACCACGGGGATTCCCACCTGCTCGTCAAGTGCACTAGGGTCGATTAGGGGCTGTGCGCCCCGGCACCCCGGTGCCGTCCGGGGAAATGACACAGTGCACGTTGGCAAGCGGGACCCCACGGGGTCTTTTTTGTTAGTCTTCGGGGAGTCGCGCCCGTGCGCCGCCCCCGGAACCACCATTGGGGCAGCCTGGAATTCCTAGGAGAAACCTATGCCCCTCTCGCTCAACTCTGCCCTCGATGGCCTCAGACTCTCTGGCATCAGGCGCTTCTCGGCCCTTGCCGTGCAGACTCCCGACTGCGTTTCCCTCACGCTGGGCGAGCCCGGCGAGGACACACCTCCCGGGGTGTGCGTCCGGGTGGGGGAGGACCTCGATTGCGGCCTCACGCACTATCCACCTAACAATGGCTTCCCCTGGCTTCGCGAGGCAATCTGTGCGTGGGAGGCCGAGCGCGGCGTGCTCCTCTCGCCCAGCAACGTCATCGTGACCGACGGAGCAACGGAGGCGCTCTTCTGTGCCATCACGGCGCTTCTCAACCCAGGCGACGAGGTGGTCATACCTACGCCGGCGTTTCTCCTCTACGACTCCCTTGTGCGGCTGGCCCGCGGCGTGCCCGTGCCGCTCGACACCACAGCACATGACTTCCAGATAGACCCGCAGGCGCTTGCACGGGCAATCACGCCCCGTACCAAGGTGATTGTGATCACCTCGCCCAACAACCCCACCGGCTGCGTCCTCGACCGTCACAGCATGGACGCCGTTGCCGAGGCGGCGCGGGCGCGCGACCTCTACGTGATTTGCGACGACGTCTACGGAGAGCTCTGCTATGAGCCCGGCTACCAGCGCTTCTCGGCAGCCTATCCCGAGCTCGCGGACCAAACCATCGTTGCCAACAGCTTCTCGAAGCCCTGGGCGATGACCGGCTGGCGCCTTGGCTGGGTGGGTGCCGGCGAGAAGGTCGCCTCCGCCATGGCCAAGGTGCACCAGTACGCCGTCTCATCGGTTCCGGCGTTCTTGCAGCACGCCGCCGTTGAGGCACTGTCGACGAGCGTGGCTCCCATGCGCGCATCGTACCAGGCAAGACGCGACCTCACGGTGGAGGCGCTCGCCCGTATGGGGCTTCCCACCGTCACGCCCCAGGGCGCGTTCTACGCGTTTCCCAGCATCGAGGGACTTGGCCTTGCGAGCGAGGAGTTCTGCGAGCGAGCCATTCGCGAGGCGGGCGTGGCGCTGGTGCCGGGCTCATGCTTTGGGGGCGAGGGCCACGTGCGCCTGAGCTATGCCACGGACGAGAAGACCTTGGCTACCGGCCTCGAGCGGCTGGCTGGATTCGTGAGCGCGCTGCGGTAGCAATGGCGTGCGGGCCGGGTGGCTACCGGTGGGCGCCGGTCAGTGCCCTACTCGTCCTCCACCACATGTGCCATCATGAGCAGCAGTGCCACGGCCACGCCCTGCTCGAGCGACGCCTTGCGAATCCACTCGTCGCGCGTGTGGGGAAGGCCGCCCGCGATGGTGCCCACGCACACCGCGGGTACGCCAAGCGAGAGCGGCACATTTGCGTCGGTCGAGGAACTCACGTGCCGCGCGCGTATGCCAAGGACCGCCTGAATGGCGTCGTCGCAGCGACGCGTGAGACGGCGTTCGGCACTCTCGTTCACGTCACCGGTGGCGGGGCGACGGCCTATCACGTCGATTCGCACCTCCATGTCGTCGCGGGCGTCCGCGCGGGCGACGAGGTCGCGGAGCTTCTCGTCCATCTCCTGCAGGCACGCCTCGCTCGTGGAGCGGAACTCGCAGAGACACGACGCCTCGCTCGCGATGCTGTTGACCGTGGTGCCGCCCTCGATGAGGCCAACGTTGCAGGTGGTGCGGGCCTCGGTGGGGCGCGGCAGGTCGTACATCGCGCACGTCACGCGTGCGAGCCGCTCGATGGCGTTGGGGACGCCCCAGTTCTTCCAGCTGTGGCCGCCTTGCGTGTGCACGCTGATGCGGTAGCGCATTGACCCCACGGCCTCGGTGACCACTTCGGGGAAGTGGGCGTCGAGTGCCGTGAGTTCGGTCACGGGGGCTGTCGCCTCGCGCATGAGCTGTTTGGTGCCCTTGAGGTTGCCCAGGCCCTCCTCGCCGGAATTTGCCACTACAACAACGCAGGTGTCGAGCTTGGGCTGGTACTGCAGGAACCACTTGGTGGCCATGAGCAGCGTTACCAGGCAGGCGGTGTCGTCGCCGATGCCCGGGGCGTACATGTTCTCTTCGTCCTCAGTGAGCGGCAGCTCGCCCGTATCGGGGAAGACAACGTCGGTGTGGGCGGAGAAGACCGCGCGACCGGGTTCGGCGCGATCGCCCAGGATGCACACCACGTTTCTGGCCTCGTCCACGGTGACGTCGGTGGCGCCCTGCTCGCGGAGCCAGTTGGCAACAAAAGCCGCACGGCGGCCCTCGTCACCGGTAGGCGCGCCAATTCGACCAATCGTGCGCAGGAGCTCGAGCGACTCCTCGCGAACCTCTCGTGCGAACTCCAGTGCTGTGCAGGTCTCCCTTGCGTTCATGCGGTCCTCCGTTGGCATTGCTGCTATTTACGCGGGCGTCAGCCAAAGCATACTCAAAACCTTGCGGCGTGTAGGCGGGTTTGCTGGCAGTGGACCGGGGGAAGCTTGTGCGGCCGTGTGCGGCGCCCCGTGCACAAAAATCGCGATTGACGGCCCAAATTCGGGGTCCCGCCTAGTATCACCCCTCGGGTGCCATTTCCCTACCTGCGGCTCCGCAAAGAGTTAGCGCCTTCGTACTCGGAGATTCGCCCAAAATGGGCCGTCAATCGCGATTTTTGTGCAGGCTCACCCCACTGCCGGGCTCTTTTCACGAATTCGATGCCCCGGAACTGGTTTCGCGAACGGAATAGGGTCCCGGACGGACGGGGTGAGCGCCACTGCTCCCGCGTGAAGCAGTTTTTCTTCGTCGGTATCCCACGCGACCTTGCGCCGCCGCGGCGTGGATGCTAGCGTTGTGCCCACGATAGAGGAGCGGGCACGATGGTCCTGGTGGAGCCGGCGGGCGAGGATTCCAGGAGAGGCGATGACCGCCGAACTTCCACGTCAGGCATGGCGTGGCGGTGGGCTCGGCGGGAATACCGCCGGGACTGTCCGTGGAGAAGATCTGCGGGAGCGCTATCCCCGGTCATGCGGCGCTGCCGTGTGGACCCCGGCGGCGCCCCTGCGGCGCGTCTGGGGGAGCAATGGGAGAGAAGCTACCATTCGTCACTAAAGAGCAGCTCGAGCGTGCCGCTGCAACGTGGCCCACGCCCTTCCACGTCTATAGCGAGAAGCTCATCCGCGAGCGTGCGCGGGCCCTTGAGGCGGCCTTCTCATGGAACCCCGGCTTCACCGAGTACTTCGCCGTGAAGGCTACGCCCAACCCCACGATTGTCTCGATTCTTGCGGAAGAGGGCTGTGGCTGCGACTGCGCAACTGCCACAGAGCTTACGCTCGCCAGCGCGTGCGGCGTGCGAGGCGAGCGCATCATGCTCTCCTCCAACGACACGCCCGACGAGGACTATCGCCGCGCGTACGACCTGGGCGCCATCATCAACCTGGACTCGCTCGACATGGTGGACTGCCTGTCGCGTGCGCTGGGCGGGGTGCTTCCCTCTACGGTCTGCCTGCGCGTGAATCCGGGCGGCAACTTCACGGCCTCTAACGGCATCATCGGCGAGCCCGAGGACTCCAAGTTTGGCATGACGGTCGAGCAGGTCATGCAGGCCGCTCGCAGGCTTTCCGCCATGGGCGTCGGCGAGTTTGGCCTCCATGCCTTTCTTGCTTCTAACACGCAGGTGGAGGACTACTATCCGCGCCTCGCGCGCGTGCTCTTCGAGCTTGCCGTGCGCCTGAGGCGCGAGCTTGGCGTGCGCGTGCGGCTCATCGACCTTTCCGGCGGCATTGGCGTTGACTACCGTCCGGATGACACCCCGGTGGACATCGCAGCGGTGGGCGCAGGCGTGCGTGCTGTGTTCGAGGAGGTTCTCGTCCCCGCGGGGATGGGCGACGTGACGCTCGCTGCCGAGCTTGGCCGCTGGATGCTGGCGCCCGCCGGCGGCCTTGTGACCCGCGTGATCCACGAGAAGGTCACCTACCGCGACTACCTGGGCGTCGATGCCTGCGCCTCCAACCTCATGCGCCCCGCCGTCTACGGCGCCTATCATCACATCACTGTAATGGGCCACGAGGGCGAGCCCGCAACCAAGCGTTACAACGTGGTGGGAAGGCTCTGCGAGAACTCCGACCAGTTCGCGCGCGACCGCATGCTGCCCGAGGTCCACATCGGTGACCTGCTCTTCATTCACGACGCCGGCGCCCACGGGTACTCCATGGGCTACAACTACAACGGCACGCTCCGCTCGGCGGAGCTGCTCCTCCACGAGGACGGCACCTTCGAGCTCATCCGGCGCGCCGAGACGCCGGCGGACTACTTTGCCACGCTCGACTTTCCAGGTTCGCGCTTCTCGGCGCTCGCCCACCCAGAGGGCTAGGCAGCACGTAGGGCTTACACGCAAGGCGCCTGCGGGGCGCCCAGACGAGAGGGGAAACAATGGACATGCAGGGACTTACCGGATCCGTCGTGGCGCTGGTCACGCCGTTCAACGAGGATGGCTCCATTGACTTTGGGTCGCTCGAGCGCCTGGTCGACTTCCATCTTGAGAACGGGACCGATGGCATTCTGGTGCTGGGCACCACGGGAGAGTCGTCCACAATGACCGACGAGGAGGACCTCGAGGTAGCCAAGACCGTTATCGACCGCGTTGCCGGCCGCATCCCCGTTATTGGCGGCGCGGGCTCCAACTCCACCGCGGAGTCCCTCCGCAAGGCAAAGGCACTCGAGAAGCTCGGTGCCGACGGGCTTCTCCTCATCACGCCCTACTACAACAAGTCCAACGAGGAGGGCATCTACCATCACTTCACCACGGTCCTCGACCAGGTGGACGTGCCGTGCCTCCTCTACAACATCCCCGGTCGCACGGGCTGCTCCATCTCGGAGAGAAACGTTGCACGCCTGGCTACGCATCCCAACGCCTGGGGCATCAAGGAGGCCTCGGGCAACATCTCCTATGCCACGATGGTTGCGCGCTACCTCTCGGACGACTTCCACATGATGAGTGGCAACGATGACATGGTGGTGCCCATCCTCTCGCTTGGTGGTGTTGGCGTGGTCTCGGTCTGGGCAGACGTTGCGCCGCGTACCGTGCACGACATGTGCGAGAAGTGGCTCGCTGGCGATACCGCCGGCGCGCTCAAGGTGCAGCTTAAGAACCTCGACCTGGTGCACGCGCTCTTTGGCGAGGTCAACCCCATCCCCGTGAAGGCGGCGCTCGCCAAGATGGGCCTCATCGGTCCCACCGTGCGCCTGCCGCTCTGGCAGCTCTCGCCCGAGGCTGACGTGCGCCTCGAGGAGGCCATGAAGGGGGCTGGTCTTCTTGGTTAGCGTGCTGGTTGTAGGTGCCAAGGGGCGCATGGGAACGCTGCTCCGGGCTGCCGTCGAGGCAGATGAGTCGCTCTCGCTTGCGGGCGGATACGACGCCGATAACGTCTCTGAACTGGACTCGGTTGCGTCGGCGGTGGACCTTGTGATTGACTTCTCCGCCCCCGCGTCGCTGCCGCACGTGGAGGCCTACGTGCGCCGCACACATGCCGCGCTCCTTTCGGGCACCACTGGCCTCTCGGTGGATGACCTCGCTCGACTGCGCGCTCTGGGTGAGGTGGCACCGGTCATCTGGAGCGGAAACTACTCGCTGGGTGTGGCGGTCCTTCGACACCTGGCGCGCGAGGCCGCGGCATCGCTTCCCGGATGGGATACCGAGATTGTCGAGTGTCACCACAACCGCAAGGCGGACGCCCCCTCCGGGACGGCAAAGATGCTGCTTGAGGCCGTGGATCCCGCTGGCGAGAAGAGCGTCGTGTACGGTCGCGAGGGCATCGTGGGGCCACGCCCCGCTGGCGAGATCGGCATGCACAGCCTGCGCGGCGGCACCGTGGCAGGAACGCACGAGGTGATGTTCTTTGGCGAGGACGAGGAGGTTGTGCTCACGCACCGAGCGACGAGCAGGCAGATCTTCGTGAACGGCGCCATTGCTGCGGCAAAGCGCCTGCTGGTGTGCGAGCCCGGCTTCTACGACTTCGACACGCTCATGTTCGGACTGCTTTAGGAAACGAGAACCGCCAGTCGCTGGCGAGAGGAGACTATCCGTGGACGCCCAGGAAATCATCAACTTCATTGCGAACGCGCCAAAGAAGACGCCGGTCAAGGCATACGTCAAGCTTGCCTCTGGTGCGCATGTGGACTTTGGGCCCAGCTCCCACGTCTTTGGGACGGGAGACGTCGTGGTCTTTGGCGACTGGTCCGAGGTCGGGCCGGCGCTCGAGGCGGCGGGTGACGACGTTCTCGATGTCGTCATAGAGAACGACCGCCGCAACTCCGGCGTTCCGCTGCTTGACGTGCGCAACGTGAACGCTCGCATCGAGCCGGGCGCCATCATTCGCGACCAGGTGGAGATTGGCGACAACGCGGTCATCATGATGGGCGCGATCATCAACATTGGTGCGGTCATTGGCGCGGGCACGATGATTGACATGGGCGCTGTTTTGGGTGGGCGCGCCACGGTTGGCGCCCACTGCCACGTGGGCGCTGGCTGCGTGCTTGCTGGCGTGGTGGAGCCCGCGAGCGCGACGCCCGTGGTGATCGAGGACGACGTGCTTCTCGGCGCAAACTCCGTGGTCATCGAGGGGTGCCGCGTTGGCAAGGGGGCCGTTGTGGCTGCGGGCGCGGTCGTCACCGAGGACGTGCCTGCCGGTGCGGTGGTTGCCGGGTGCCCGGCCCGTGTGATCAAGATGAAGGACGAGAAGACCGAGGCCAAGACCGCCCTGGTAGACGCACTACGCACGCTGTAGGCAGGGCGCGACGCGTATTGCCGCGGATTTTGGACGTTTAGGGTGGCCTAACCGTCCGGAATCCGCGGCATTTGCTGTTTGCTAGGCGCGGTGCTCGCTGCCGCGCAACGGCGCGGTGAGGATGGGTGTATAGGTGAGCTGGCCTCCCTCGGGGTGATGGCTCCACATAAGGGCAACCTCCGTGTGGCGCGTCTGGAGCGAAGGGAGCCCACGGGACACCTCATCGCAAATGAGCTGCAGGTCAGGAGTGGCGTTTGCCACAAGGCCCTTGGCCGGCCGCGCACTGCGCACAAGGGTCACGTGCGGCACAAAGGGCTTCTCGTCCACAGGCAGCTCACGCGCCGCCAACTCACGCACGAGCGTCTGCTGCAGGGCGAGAAGCCCCTCTTGCTGAGAGACACCGCGCCATACGATGCCCCCACGCCGATGCTCGAACGCGCCAAGGTCGCCAAGAGAAAGGCTCACTGGGCCGCATTCGCGTGCCGCAGAACGCAGCGCCTCTGCCGCGCGCTGCTCGCCCGCGCCGTCGAGCATCCCGAGAAACGCCATGGTCAGATGGATATTTGTAGTGGGAGTGGGACGCCCAGAGCGAAGCCTTTTCAGTACGGCGTCACGTGACCGCGCAAGCGCCTCCTGTTCCTCTTCCGAGAAGCGCAACGCAATGAAGAGCCGCTTTTGCGTCTGGTCCGCAGAGAGCTGGTGGTTCTCGGCATGCTCCATGATGTCTCCCGTAGCTAGCCTGCAGAGATTGTCCCTACAAGGAAGCCTATCTCAACGAGTGGCTCCGCAGCTCCACTTGCAGGAATGACGAGTTGAACGTCTGCTCTGTGCCCTATAGTCATTCGGTGAGCGGGATAGGCGCCCGCGAGCCACGTGACGTTGGGAGGGTACACATGAGAGTCAGGGCTTTGGTCGTGCACGAGAAAAACGGCCCCTATTGCATGGAGGACGTCGATCTAGACGAGCCGAAGGACAACGAGGTTCTCGTGCGAAACGTGGCCTCGGGCATCTGCCACACCGACGAGTTTGGCCGCTCCCAGGGCGTGCCCATAGCGCTGCCGCTGGTGCTGGGCCACGAGGGCGCCGGCATCGTCGAGCGCGTGGGCGCCAACGTGGACGACCTCAAGCCCGGAGACCACGTGGGCATAACCTACGCTTTCGACAACACCTGCCTGCATGCCAAGCGCACGAGCCCTACTACTGCGAGAACTTCAACCAGATCAACTTCGGCGGCGTTGCCTCCGACGGCACCACGCGCCTCCACCAGGACGGACATGACGTGAGCATGTTCTTCGGGCAGTCCTCGTTCGCCACCTACTCCGTGGCCAACGCCGCATCGGTCTGCAAGGTTGACGATGACGTTGACCTGGGCATTGTTGCGCCTCTGGGCTGTGGCGTGCAGACGGGCGCCGGTGCCATGATCAACGTGGCTCACGTGGACGAGACAAGCGCCGTCGCCGTATTCGGCTGCGGTGCCGTGGGAATGTCGGCCATCATGGGTGCGGCCGTAGCGGGAGCCAAGGTCATCATCGCGGTGGGAGGCAATTCCAAGAGCCTGGCCCTTGCCCGCGAGCTTGGCGCGACCCACGCCATTAACCGCAAGGAGGTGGACGACGTCCCGGCGGCGGTCCACGCGATCTGCCCTGCCGGCGTCGACGTCACGTTGGACACCTCCGGCAACCAGTACATGATGGTCAACGCCATCCGCAGCCTCAAGTTCCACGGAACGTTCCTACCCGTTGCGGCGGCTGGCTGCATCGACCACTTTGACGTGGGCGGTGACATCATGATGCCCATGCGCACCATGAAGGGCACCTGCGAGGGAGAGTCCGACCCCAAGACCTTCGTTCCGCAGATGGTGCGCTGGTACAAGGAGGGTCGCTTCCCCGTGGACAAGATCCTCTCGTTCTACGACTTCTCCGAGATTGACAAGGCTCTTGAAGACACGTCTAGCGGAAAGGCCATCAAGGCCGTACTCAGGATCTCGAAGCAGTAGGACGCGTATTGCTGGCGATTGTTGTCGGGCCTCCTCCGTCTGGTTGACAGGATTGTTCTAACTGTTATAGTTCAAATAGAACAAATGCTGTCGCCGCGGAGGGGGCTTTGCCATGCCCATCGTGATAGACCAGATGTCAGAGGATCCCATCTACCAGCAGATTCGCACACAGGTGATAGGGGCCATCGCCACGGGAGAGCTGTCTCCCGGGGAACCTCTCCCCTCGGTGCGCTCGCTTGCGCGCGACCTTGGCGTGAACCTCCATACCGTGAACAAGGCATATGCCGTCCTGCGCGACGAGGGCTACCTCATCATGCGCGGTCGGTCTGGCGCCTTTGTCGCAGACATACGGGATTCGCCCGTGCACCATCTCACGGCCGAGCAGGACTGGCTCATGGGAAAAGAGCTGAGGCGACTAGCGGTAGCCTTCCGGGCTCGCGGGGGTTCGGAGTCTGCGTTTGTGGAGGAGGCGGCCCGCCAGGCGCGCGCCGCGTTCCAGGCGGAGAAGACCTTAGTCAAAGGGGCTGGTGGAGATGAGCGCTGAGTCTATCCTTGAGGCGGTCATGATTCTCGTCTTGGTGCCAGCGTGCGGCATCGTCTTCGCCCTGACTCCCTGGATCACGTCGAAGGGAGAGCTCTTCTCGGTGAGCGTTCCTACCGCGGCGGCGAGCGACCCACAGGTTCGGTCACTCAAGCGCGGTTACTCACAGTGGATGCTCGTCCTAACTGCCGCGCTCACCGGCTTGGTCATCTATGCGTTCGCCGCGGCTGATGAATACACCGCCGCACTTGTCATCTGTGTGGCGACCGCAGCCCTGGTGCTCGTGGGCTACCTCCTCATGCTGCGCTGCAGGGACAGGGTGCGTAACCTCAAGAAGGTCCGCGGCTGGGTAGCCTCAGCCCAGGAGCACGCGGCCATGTTGGTCGGTGACGGCGTTCCCATGCCGGCGTCGCTGAGCTGGGAGCTTCTGAACTTGCTGCCCATAGCCGCATCGTTGCTCATAGCAGCGCTGGGCTACGACGGGGCGCCGGACCTCATTCCCATCCACGAGGGCTTGGACGGAGTCGTGAACGGCTGGGCTGAGAAGTCCGTTCTTACGATGCTCCTGCCGATTCTGTTCCAGCTGGCGATGGCAGGTACGATGACCGTTGTCCACGCCATGATCTTGCGGTCAAAGCGTCCCGTGGATCCGCGACATCCGGCGTCGAGCGCCTTCGCCTACGGTGCCTACGTGCACGCCTGGAGCGTGTGCTGCGTGTGGATGGGCCTGGCACTGAACGCGTCCGGGATGGTGCTGGAGGCATCCCAGGTGGGATGGGTCTCGCTGCACGTTGCATCCACGGCGATCACGGCCGTCACGCTGGCAATTCTCGTCCCTTGCTTGGTCCTGGCCGTTCGCTATGGGCAGAACGGCACGAGGCTCCTTGCGCGGCTGCCGGAGGACCTCGCGCTTCCCGCGGACGAGGACGACCGATGGTATGGAGGCGTGTTCTACGTCAACCGAGAAGACCCGTCAGTAGTGGTGCCCAAGCGCTTTGGGATTGGCTGGACGCTCAACATGGGAAGGCCCGCTGGCTGGGCCATCGTGGTTGGGTTCATCGCCATCTGCATCGTGTCCATTGTGGTGGCTGCGCAGGGGTAGGCGAGGCGCCGCCCTGCTCAACGGGTGCCCTTCTCCTGGTAGAGGTGTTTGTCGGCGTACTTGAGCGGGTCCTCGTAGGTCTTTGCGCCATCCGTTTGCACGCTCGAGAACCCAACGCACAGCGTGGGGGCCTCAAGTCCCATGGCATCTGCAAGATAGCTCAGGTTCGTCTTGGCGTCTTCGAGGCAGGCGAGAAGCCCCTTCTCGTCCTGCGAATCGGAGATGGCCGCAAACTCGTCGCCACCCATACGGAAGCACAGCGCGTGGCTCCCAAATCCCCCTAGAGAGCCTGTCCAATGCAGCTCAGAATCCGGTTGCCCGCGTCGTGGCCATACGTGTCGTTGAATACCTTGAAGTCGTCTACGTCGACGATGAGCATGGTCGTTGCGTCCCTCGGAACCCCTTGGCGCACTCGCGAGAACGCCCGCATGTTGCCCAGTCCTGTGAGGGCGTCCGTCGACGCGAGGGTCTCGAGGCCCTCCTCAGCCTTGTCACGCCTCAGGCGCTCGGAGTACATGAGTACGCAGACGGCATCTCCCTACGACATCCCTTCCCATTGGAGGCCCCTCAACGCACTGTGTCCTCGCAGGTCATACCGGTCTGCCATCCGCCAAGATCCTGGGTGACATCGACCAGCTCAAGGAGGGGGACTGGTTCATCATCCCCGTTCTGGGGGAGGACCACGCCTACCGTGTGACCAGCACCGAGGTCGTGCTTCCTACAGAGACGCAGAGCCTCGTCACACAGGACGGAAAGGACCTGGTGACGCTTGTCACCTGCACGCCGTATGGCGTGAACACGCACAGGCTGCTTGTCCACGCGGAACGCTGCGACGTGCCCCAGGAGTGGCTCGACATGCAGGACACGGCCGATGACGTGCCACTGCTCAGTCCTGCTGACGAGAGCGCGCCCCTCATCGTCTTCTCCCTCATAGGCCTTGGCGTGGGCATCGGCCTGCTCGTCCTGCGCTGGGCAGTCGTACGCAGGAGAGACCGAGACTCTTCCTACACGCCATGCCACGAACGCAAGTAGCGTCTTGGCCCTATCTCGTCTCAAGCCCCTCCGTTCTTTATCGGTATCCGTGAACGGGACGTCGCATTTGCCCAGTTGGCGAGCAGAGCATTCCCAGATACCGATAAAGAAGGCTGATTGGGGAGGCTCACCAGTCTGGCATCCCTCTCGTTGGGTAGATTGGTCCCTGGCATGTGCCCGGCGGCATGGGCGCCGCCGGAATCCAACGGAAAGGAAGAGCCAATGGCCAATCGCTTTGTCCTCAATACCATCTCGTACCACGGCTCCGGTGCCATTAAAGAGATCCCCGGCGAGTTGAGCCGTCGCGGCCTCACTAAGGCGTTCGTGTGCTCTGATCCTGATTTCGTGAAGTTTGGCGTCACCGCCAAGGTAACCGACCTCCTTGACGAGGCGGGCTTCCCCTACGTGGTCTACTCCGAGATCAAGCCCAACCCCACCATCAAGAACGTGCAGGATGGCGTGGCCGCCATGGCGGACTCCGGTGCTGACTGCATCATCGCCATCGGCGGCGGTTCCTCCATGGACACCGCCAAGGCCATCGGCGTCATCCACGAGAACCCCGAGTTCGCAGACGTCCGCTCGCTTGAGGGCGTGGCGGACACCAAGAACCACGCCACCTTTACCATTGCCGTGCCCACCACGGCAGGCACCGCGGCTGAGGTCACGATTAACTACGTGATCACCGATCCCGAGAAGGTCCGCAAGTTCGTCTGTGTGGACACCAATGACATTCCTGAGGTCGCCGTCGTCGATCCGGACATGATGGCTTCGATGCCCGTTGGCCTCACCGCAGCGACCGGCATGGACGCGCTCACCCACGCAATCGAGGGCTACACCACCAAGGGTGCCTGGGAGCTCTCTGACATGTTCCACCTCGAGGCCATTCGCATCATCTCGCACAACCTGCGCGAGGCCGTGGCCGAGGCCAAGTCCAAGGAGCCGGGCGAGGGCCGCAAGGAGATGGCGCTGGGCCAGTACATCGCCGGCATGGGCTTCTCCAACGTTGGCCTGGGCATCGTGCACTCCATGGCGCACACCCTCTCGGCGCACTATGACACCCCGCACGGTGTGGCCTGCGCTATGCTCCTGCCTGTGTGCATGGAGTACAACGCCGACGCCTGCGGCGAGCGCTATCGCGAGATTGGCCGCGTGATGGATGTGGCCGACTGGGATACCGACCCCATCGACGTGGTGAACAAGAACGTGGTTGCCGCTGTTGCCAAGCTCGGCGAGGACGTGGGCATCCCCAAGACCTGTAACGGTCTGGTGGAGGCCGACCTCGACCAGCTCGCAGACGACGCTGCCGCCGACGCGTGCTTCCCCGGGACGCCCAAGCCGGCAGACCACGAGACCATCAAGGCGCTGTTCCGCAAGGTCATGGCGTAGGCGAGAAGGACTCCGGACTACGGCCCGGCTGGGGCTTCCCGGCCGGGCCGTTTTTCTCGGCTGGGCGCAGTCCTTGGCCCTGCAAGGGAAGACTACGGCTGAGAAAAAACACGCCGCCGAGAAAACCTGCGGTTTAATAGCACCCTCCGAGAAGGCAGCGGGCCTTCTACCTGCGGTTTCTCTCAGCGGCGCCCCAGGCTAACTGCTATTAAGTCGCAGGTTTGGTGAGAGGCGGATCGACGACGGGTCGACACCACAGGCAAACTGCAATTTAGCCTCAGATTTCCCCCACCTGCACGCGTTCGTGGCATACTGCCTCATACCAACTGCTCGTCTAGCCTTGCACGGAGGGACGCCCATGGCGAACATCCACGACTACCTTGACCTTCGCGCCGACATCACGCTAGGGGAGCGGCCGTTCAACGTGGTCGACGGCCTGGTGCTTTCGGTGCTCTCGTACGTCGACTTTTCGGGCATCGTTCCCGGGGAGGGGGAGGGGCCGGTCAACATCTCGTACGCCTGCGACGCCCTGCTTGACCGCGCTGGTGGCGACGTCTCGCCCTACGTGCGCTCGCTCGCCAAGATCGATGAGCGCTACCTGCGGCTCCTTGGTGCGTCCAAGCGCTTTGGGCAGGCTGGCGTTGAGGACTACGTGGACGTCTTCGACCACGATCGCGACCTTCAGTTTGCCGCACTCACGGTGGACCTTCCGGGCGGGATGCGCTTCGTCTCCTTTAGGGGGACGGACAACTCCCTCGTTGGCTGGCGCGAGGACTTCATGCTGAGCTTCGAGGTCACGGAGGCACAGCGCTTGGCGGCGGAGTACCTGCTGAGACAGGCGCGCCGCGCCAGGACCGAGGGCGTGTGCCTTATGGTGGGCGGCCACTCGAAGGGAGGCAACCTCGCGAGCTTCTCGGCGGTGCTGCTGCCCGACGACCTGCGTAACGTGATCGAGCGCGTCTACTCAAACGACGGCCCACTCATGGCGCCGGAGGTCGTGCCTCTGAGCTGCCATGATGTGTACGGCGAGCGTTTCGTGCGGATTGTCCCCACCTACAGCGTGGTGGGCATGCTCTTCGACGACCCCGCCGAGCCCAAGACCATCGTGCGGAGTACCGGTGACGGTGCCCTCCAGCACGACCCCACAACCTGGCAGGTCCACGCCGATTGCCTGGACGAGGCAGACGACCTGCTCCCCCAGTGCAAACTCGTGAACGCCATCTTTGACAAGTGGATGCGCGGGGCCAACCTTGCCGACCGCGAGCTCTTCACGCGTCAGGTCTTCGACGCCTTCGAGGCCGGGGGAGCGACAGCCTTCGACGAGGTCGTGGGCAACCCCGCAGGCGCCCAGCGCGTGCTCGCTGCCCTGAGGGATGCCGACCCCCGCACCAAGGAGCTTCTCGGCGAGCTGGTGCAAGTTGCCGCCGACAAGACCTGGGACGCTACGGTGGCGGCAGTCGCAAGCGCAACACGTGCGGCCTTGAATGCCGTGGGGGCAATGCTTCCGCAGCGCAGACCGGCAGGCGAGAGCGAGGCTGGCGAGAGGGACGAGAAGCACGTGGGAAAGGATGCAGACGCTCCGACGTCCAGCCCTACATTGCCTGGTGACGGGGAAGGAGCCTCTCCTCGCTGAGGCTCTAATTAATGTCGCTCCCCTGTTCCATACTGCAGACAACGCAGAGAAGGGCCCACAGGGCCCGGAACGGAGGAAACCATGTACGAACCTTCTCGTCTCATCCAGTCGTTCTTCATTGCGGGGTTCCAGTACTACGATGGCGCGCTTGCCCTCTCCAGCCTCAAGCCGGGAGAAACTGGCCTCGCGCTTGTCCCTGAGCCGGACAACCCGCATGATCCCGATGCCGTGGGCGTCTACTTTGATGGCCTGAGGCTGGGGTACGTTCCTGCTGACGAGAACAGCATTGTGTCGCTCATGTGCCGCTTTGGGCACGCGGACGTTTTTGAAGTTCGGGTTCTACAGGTCAAGGCAGACGCCGACCCGTGGAAGCAGGTGCGTGTGGGCGTCTATGTCACCGACGCGCGATGACGGCGTCGTCCCCTCGGCACTTTGATGCGCTAAAGTGGTTTCCACGCACGTGACGCTGCACATTGGCACAAAGTGGCGCGGGAGGGTGTGGATGGCGCGAGACAGCAGAACGCGTGACAACGCGAGTAACCCCGAGGAGACGAAGCGGCTCTGCGAGGCCGTGTGTCTCGTGAAGACACCAGAGGAGGCCGTCGCCTTCCTCGCTGACCTGCTCAGCCCACACGAGATGTGCGACCTTGCGCAGCGCCTTGAGGTGGCAACGCTCCTTCGGTCGGGGAGGTCCTACGTTGACGTCTCGAGCACCACGGGGGCATCGTCCACCACGGTGAGCCGCGTCTCAAAGTGCCTGCGGGGCGAGCGTGGCGGCTACCGACTTGTGCTGGAACGCCTCGATGGCGCTGCGGACGCTGCGGAACATGCCGGAATCGAGAAGGACTGGGATTCAGAAAAGCAGGGAGACAAGGGCTAGGGATGCTTCACATTGCGACAACTGCCGAGGAGTGCCTGGCGAGCGCAGAGGTGCGTGCATGCCTGGGGGAGGCGCTGCGCACCCACGGTACGGCAACACTTCTGGTTTCGAGCTTTGCCGACCAGCTGGTTGCCCAGAAGGAGCTCTCTGCATATCCTGCCCTCTCGCTTGGTGTGACCGTAACCACGCCCGCTGCGTGGGCAAAGGAGCGCTGGGAGGTCTGGGGAGACGGAACGCACGTGGTCGAGCCTCTCGTGAGGACCATTGCCGTGCAGCGTGCCATCGTGCAGGCACCCCAGTCGCGCCGCCGCGGTGTGTCGTTCAACGCGGGTACGGTTCAGCTTCTCTCGTCGCTGGCGCGCGGGGCGCTGCCGTGGCTTCCCCTCGATCCCGCGGGCGAGCCAAGCGAGCTTGCCTGCCATGAAGCCGGGCTCACCGATGCCGAGGTGGGGCTCGTTGCGCTTGCGGGGGAGTATGCGCGCATCATTCACGGTGCGGGATACGTGGAGGAGTCCGAGGCCATGGCGCAGGTCGTTGACGCCCTTGCCAAGGGACTTGTTGACCCGGGGTGCGTGTGCGTGGCTGGCTTGGGCGAGGCTTCTCGTGCCACGCGCGAGCTTCTGGCAGACCTCGCCTGCGCAGGAGAGCTCACCATTGTTGCCCAGACGGGAAATGACGCTGCCCTCGCGGCTCAGGGCACGACCATCGCGCTTATCGAGGAGGCGGTCGCTGCACGTGGAGGCAGCGTTTCTCGGATGGGCGAGAACAGCCCCGAGCCGGGGGAGAGCCATGTGAGGGCTCCTGAGCTCCAGAGCGTCGTCCGCTCGATCTTTGGTGTCGAGCCAGGTGTCGTACCTTCCGGTGCGGTGGAGCTTCTCGTGCCTGCCGGCCCCCTCGCCGAGGCAGAGCTCGTTGCGGCCCGCGTCGTCGAGCTTGCGGAGGCGGGCGCCCGCAACGTGGTTGTGGTTGCGGCGGATTCCGAGCGCGCCTGGCGCGAGCTCTCTCCCAAGCTCTTCTCGCGTGGCGTGACCTGCGAGGCGGAGCTTACGTCCCGCGCTGACCGGCTCGAGGCTGGCAGGGCCTTCCTCGAGTTTGCTAGCTCGGTTGCGCAGCTCTCCGAGCTAGCGGCGACATGGCCGCTGTCACAGCAGAGCCCCGAGGGCGAGCTTGTCGTTCTGGGTGACATGTCCTGGTGGCCGCCACGCGCGCTGGCGGACTTCCTACGCCAGGACGTCGCGCACGTCCCCACGGAGCGCGCCGTCTCGCTTGACCGCGCGTGGCGCTCAGACCGACTGCTCACTCCTGCGGACGTCCTCGAGACGCTCCAGAACCCCAAGGCCACGAGTGCGCCTGTTGCTGCTGCCACCAGGGAGCTCCTGCGCGGACGCGTTGGCTCTGCGGCGTCGAAGCTCCTCGCTCCCTACCTGCAGGACAAGGAGCTCGCGCCGGCGGACCTGGTGCCCGACGAGGCTGGCCTCGAGCTGGTCCCCGTTGCCTCGGAACAGAACCGCCTTGCCGACGAGCGTGCCATCGGCGTCCTGGATGCGGTGCTGGGCATAGCGGGCACCCTCAAGGACCTTGGGGTTACGGCAGACCCCCAGGCCGCAAGTCAAGTCTCGCTTTCCACGTTGGTCGAGCTCTGCGCACAGGCCATGTCACAGACGAGCGTCATCGTGCGGCCGGGTGCCTGGGCCGGCAACGACGCTTGCCGCTGCAGGATCTACGGTCGCTCACGGGCGGCAGGACTTGCGCCCCTCTCGGCAGACGCCCTTGTCTCGTGTTCCATGACCTCGGCCGAGTGGCCGGTGGGAAACGGTGACGACGTTCTTTCAGCGCTTCTCGAGCGCCTGGGGATAGAGCCAAAGGCAGACCCCTCTGCCCACGAGCGCTCAGTTTTCTGGCGCATGCTGCGCGTTCCTCGGCAGACGCTCATCGTAGAGAGATGCGGGGTGGACGGCTCGGGCAGCCCCTGCTATCCCGCCGTCATGCTCACGGAGCTTCTCTCCTGCTACGGCGAGGAAGCTGCCGAGAAGGACAAGGGCCTTCCCACGCGGTCGCTTGGCGAAGACCGGGCAGACGCAAACCTGAGCACAAGCGGGCGCGGCATGGATGCTGTTGGCAGAAGCGACCCCTCTCCCGCCGGCAGCATCTCTGGGGCCAATGCGGCCCTCGTGGTAGTGCCACCTACGGGTAGGGTTGACCTCGTCGAGGGAAAGCCGCTCCTCTCTGCCTCGCAGATTGAGTCGTACCTCGAGTGCCCGTACAAGTGGTTCAGCCTTCGCCGCCTGCGCCTGCAGGACTCCGACGCCGGCTTTGGCCCCATGGAGATGGGAACCTTTGCCCACCGCGTCCTTGAGGTCACGCACGCTCGCCTGCTTGCCGAGGCGCGCGAGCGCTCTGGCATCGCGGAGGGCACCCCCCTCGACCCGTGGGTCATGCTTCCTGGCTCCCGCGTGCTCGAGGACGATCCCGAGGGCCTTGCCCACGCGCACGAGGTCCTTCTCGCCGAGTTTGAGGAGCATCTGCGCCACCAGAGTCTGAGGCAGGGCAAGCGCAGTCGCTACCAGGCGTTTGTTCCCCACAACTCCGCAGACGAGTCACAGCTGGCGCAGCTTAGGCACGACCTCGAGACGGCGCTCGACTACGAGGCGGGCCTCTTTGTTGGCTTTGAGCCACGCTTCTTCGAGTGGGACTTTGGCACGCAGAGCGAGCCCGTGGAGTACGCGGGTGCGTGGATCTGCGGCACCATTGACCGCGTGGACGTTGACGCTCACCAGCAGGCCGTAGTCATCGACTACAAGCACAAGGGACCCGTAGGCTTTGCCAAGGAATACGGCGTGACGCCCGTTAGCGCTGCCGAGGCGGAGGGTTCGACAGACGAGAAGAACGCCGCACCCTACGGTCTGCCCCGTCGCGTCCAGTCGCTCATCTACGGGCAGGTGGTGCGCCGCACACACCCGGAGCTCAAGGTGCGGGCGGCGGTCTACCTGGGAACGCGAGGGAGCCACGCCGTGGGTGGTGCCATTCTGGAGAACTCCCTCGACCGTGTGCTTGGCAGTCACGCCCCCTTAAGGGACGGCTCGCTCGCCGCCTACGCGATTGGCGACCGTGACTCCTACGGCATGGAGGGCGAGTGTGGCATGGAGGCGTACCTAGATGCCACCGAGGCGGCAATTGCCGAGAAGGTGGCCCAGCTCCTTGCCGGAAACGTTGAGGCGAATCCGCTCGACGCCGCGGCATGCTCGTACTGTCCCGTTATGAACTGCGAGAGGAGGCTCTCCTAGTGTCGGGCATAGACCTCTCAACCCTCAATGAGCGCCAGCTCCAGATTGTCTCGACGCTCGACCGGCCGGTCTTTGTCGAGGCAGGTGCCGGCTCCGGCAAGACGTTCACTCTCACGCGCAGGATTGCATGGGCGCTCTCGCCGGGCTCCGGCGTGGGGGACGCTCCGTTCGTGGACGACCTGAGCCAGGTCCTGGTCATCACCTTCACCAACGCCGCCGCACGCGAGATTAAGGAGCGCGTCCGCTCGACGCTTCGCCAGGCGGGCATGCGCGAGCAGGCGCTCATGGTCGACTCCGCATGGATCAGCACCATTCACGGGATGTGCTCGCGCATCCTGAAACGCCATGCGCTTGACCTGGGGATAGACCCTTCGTTCAAGGTTGCTGGCGTCAACGAGGCGCGGGCCCTTCTCGAGCAGGCGACAGAGGAGGTCGTAGGCGCCGCGAGCCACGACCATACAAACGAGGTGCTCAACCGCGCCTTCCAGGAGTACAGCTACGGCACGCTTGGAGGGGCTACGCCCTTTGGCGTGGTATCCATGGTCCTGAACGTGGTGAATGCCGCGCACTCCTCGCCGGACGGCTTCGATTCGCTTGTCACGGTGGGGGAGCCGGACGTCGAGGGCTCAGTCGCACGCCTCAGGGAGGCCATCGGTGCGCTTGGGGCGCAGTCTGGCATTACGCCCTCCGCGCGCGAGGCCGTGATGACAAGCCTGGGATTTCTCGACGGGTTTCTCTCGGCGCCTCCCAGCCAGCGCACGCCGGAGGCTGCCGCGGCAGCGCTTGCCGGGGTAAAGCTCCCCAGTGCACGGGCAAAGGCGATAAAGGAGCTTGTGCCCGAGGCAAAGCACGCCTTGGGCGAGGCGATGCTCGAGGCCGCGCTTGCGGGCAGCGCACCGCTGGGAGACGCCCTTGTTGACCTGGCACGCAAGGTAGACGAGCGAAACCTCCAGCTCAAGCGCGAGAAGTCTGTCCTCGACAACGATGATCTCGTCTCTCTCGCCCTTCACGCCGTGCGTGACAATCCCGTCGTGGCCGCCGACTACCGCGGGCGCTTCAAGCTCGTGATGGTCGACGAGTCGCAGGACACCGATGCCAGGCAGCTCGAGCTCATCACGCTCCTGTCGGGCGACGGTGCGCGCCACCTCACCACAGTGGGCGATGCCCAGCAGAGCATCTACCGGTTCCGTGGCGCGGACGTGGGCGTGTTCCGTGCGCGAGGCGAAGAGGTCCCGCAGGAGGACCACGTGCGCCTGGACGTGAACTACCGCAGCCATGCCGACGTCCTCTCGTTTGTGGATGCCGTGTGTGGCGGTCCAAGCGGTGTGGTCGACGGCTTCATGCACCTCGAGCCCAACCCCAAGCGCAAGGATGGCTACCGGGCTCGTTGCCTTCCGCGCGTGGACGTCGAGGTGACGCTTGCCAGGCGAGGCATGGCGGCGCTTGCCTCTGCCACGTGCGCAACGCAGATCGCCGACCGCCTTGCGGCGTATGCCGCGGCAGGGCAGAGCCCATCTGACATGGCGCTACTCCTTGGCGCCACTGGCAAGGCCGACCTCTACATCGACGCCCTGCGCTCGCATGGCCTCGAGTGCGTGGTCACCGGAGGCTCGACCTTCACGCGCACCTCCGAAGTCAAGGTCATGGCCGCCCTGCTCCACGCGCTTTCCAACCCCCACGACACCCAGCCGGGCCTCTTCCCGCTTTTGGCATCACCCATGTTCGAGCTTGACGCCAACGACTTTGTCCAGCTGGGGACGCGCAGGCAGGACATGGTTGACGCTCCCACCAAGCGCGCTATCGACCGTGGCCTTCAGACCATGTCGTTCTATGGCGAGGCGGAGCCGTCTCCACGGCTGAGGGCTGCGCACGAGGTTCTCTCTCGCGCGCGCCTGGCCTTGCGCAAGCATCCCGTTGCTGACGTCTGCCTGCAGGTGGTGCGCGAGTCTGGGTGGCTTCGTCGCCTGGAGGGTGCCGGCACCGATGGCCTTGCACAGGAGGCAAACATCCTTGCCGCGGTGCGCTACATTCGCGAGCTTACACAGGACCTGGGCCTTGGCCCGGCCCGCGCCGCGCTTGAGTTTGACCTCTGGCTCGAGGCTGCAAAGGTGCCACCCGCCTCTCTTGCGGGCGGATCTTCGAACCAGGTGCAGATCATGACCGTGCACGCCTCGAAGGGCCTCGAGTTCCCCATCGTGGCCATCGCCGAGTGCTGGGCTAACCCGCGCCCCTCTGGCGCCGTGGTCACCGGTCGCGTGGACGCTCGCAGACGCGGCATCATCGTGAAGCCCAAGGGGCTCAAGGTCCCCAAGGACCTCACCGCTGAGGAGAACCCCCGCAGCTGCGCGGAGTGGCTCCTCTCGCTCACCGAGGATGGTGCGGATCAGGAGGCTGCCGAGAAGACCCGCCTGCTCTACGTGGCGCTCACGCGCGCGCGGGAGGCGCTGGTCCTGGGCGTTGGCATCACACAATCCGCCTCGGGCGCCTCGCCGGCGCTCGCCGCGAATGTGCTTGGGGCGCTTGTGGGAACGACCGCGCCTGCGCCGGGCGTGAGTTCGATAGAGTACGGAGGAAGCGAGCCGGGGCGGCTGAGGTGCGTCTCCCTTGAGCCCTGCGAGGAAAACGGGGGAAAGGGTGCCACGCTTGACTCCGCCGGCAGCTTCTTTGATGGCACCGTCGTAAACACGGACGAGGTCATAGGCATCGGCGCCACCATCGAGGTTCCGGAGCCTGCGGGCTTCTCGCTTGTCTCGCCAGACCCAGATCCTGCGACGCCTGCCGTCACCATGTGGCGACCCCGTGCGGGTGTCTTCAGCTACTCGAGCGCCCACGCGCAGATGCTCGGGGACTTCTCGACGGCAGATGACGCGTCGATGGATGATGCGGGTCCCGTCACCGGTGTGGCAGCCTTGCCCTCGCGTGCCGAGCGCGATTCCATGCAGGAGGGCGCTCCGGTGGTGGGGGACGCCGACAAGGCCACGGGGCTGGGGTCGGCCTTCCACGAGCTTGCCCAGTCCATGGTCGAGGGTGGCCAGCGCTTTCCGCTTCCGGAACGCATTGCTGCCACCAAGCGCTTTTGGCACCTCTCAGAGCGGGCGGGCAGCAGGCTCGACGAGGCGCTTGCGCGCTGGTGGGGCTCGGACGTGCGCAAGGAGGCGCTCTCGCATGCCCTCGTGCGTGCGGAGGTCCCCTTCTTCCAGCGCGTGGACTCCGCCTATGGCGGCTACGTGGAGGGAGCTATCGACCTTCTCGCCACAGACCCCGGCTCTGACCACGCGTTTCTGGTGGACTACAAGACGGGCGACCGAGGCCTGGGCGCTCACGCTCTTCACCGGCGCCACGAGATGCAGGCAAACTTCTACGCGCACGTCCTCATGGGGCTTGGCTTCACCTCGGTGAGTTGCCGCTTTGTGTGCGTCGAGCTGGATCGTACGGACGCGTCCGGCCAGCCCGTGGTGGTGCCCTACGAGTTTGACGCCATGCATCCGCCGCGCATGGGATAGTCCTCGCGCACCCGTCGCGAACCAGAACAACGTGTGGAGCCTCTGCTCGATTTCTACCTGCGGCAACGTCATTGCCGCAGGTAGAGTGGGGTATAGGTCAAAGCTCGCGCCGCATTCCTTCTGCTATGCTGTGCCAAACACCACAGCATCACCCGGTATGGAGAACATATGGCATTCGTTCACCTACACAATCACTCGGACTTCTCGATCCTCGATGGCGCCACGCCCATTCCCCGCATGGTCAAGCGCGCCATTGACGAGGGGATGCCTGCCGTTGCCCTTACGGACCACGGCTACATGTTTGGCATCCCCAACCTCGACCTGGAATGCCGCAAGTACAACGACGGCCAGGCCAACATGAAGCAGTGGCGCCACGACGTCGAGTGCTTCAAGAAGAGCTGGGACCTCGAGGAGCCCGAGCCAGACGCAGACGACGCGAGCTATTTCGATCGCGTCCACGACCAGTGGGCAAGCGACGTGGCCGTGTGGGAGTCCTCTGGCCACGACCTTGCTGCGGTCCAAGCAAACCGCCCACGCCTCAAGGTGAAGCCCATCTTTGGCTGCGAGGCCTACTTCATCACCGATGACTGCATCGAACGAGGCACAAAGCAGCGCCGCTACCACCTCATCCTTCTTGCCAAGAACGAGACGGGCTACCACAACCTGGTGAAGTGCATGTCCAAGGCTGCCGGCCACGAGATGATGTACTACCGGCCGCGTACCACGCTCGACATGCTCAAGGAGTACCACGAGGGCCTCATCTGCCAGAGTGCCTGCGTTCAGGGCATCATTCCCCAGTGCATCCTGGATGGTGACTTTGACGGAGCACGCAGGTGGGCAGAGACCTTCCGTGACGTCTTCGGTGACGACTTCTACATCGAGATCCAGGATCACGGCCTCACCTTCCGCAATGGATGGGATGACCGCAAGCTCGACGAGTACCTGGTCAAGATGGCGCACGAGATGGGCGTGAAGGTTGTTGCCACCAACGACTTCCACTACCTCACGCGCGAGGATGCCCCTACGCAGGACATCCTTTCCTGCATAGGCAAGGCAACCACCCTCGATGACCCCAACCGCATGCGCATGGAGGGCTCGGAGTTCTACATGAAGTCCGAGGACGAGATGCGCCAGCTCTTCTCCTGGTGCCCCGAGGCCTGCGACACCACGCTCGAGATTGCCGACAAGTGCAACTACGAGCTCGACTGGACCCACATGTACCTGCCCGAGTACCCTGGCCTGCGCCCTGGGGAGACGGCTGACGAGCGCTTCCGCGAGGAGTGCGAGAAGGGCCTTGCCAAGCGCTACGGCGAGAACTGGCGCGACCTCACAATCGGTGGCTGGAACGTCAAGGACCGCTTCGAGCACGAGTACAAGATCATCACCGAGAAGGGCTTCGCGAACTACTTCCTCATCGTGCAGGACTACGTGCAGTGGGCCAAGGACAACGGCATTGGCGTGGGACCAGGCCGCGGGTCTGCCGCCGGCGCCATCGTCGCGTACGCCATGAACATCACGAACTTCGACCCGCTCGAGAACGGCCTCATGTTCGAGAGGTTCCTCTCGCCGCAGCGCTCCGAGATGCCCGATATCGACATGGACTTCGACGACGAGCACCTCCAGGACGTCCTGCAGCACGTGCGCGACGTCTACGGCGAGGACCACGTCTGCAAGGTCATCACGTACTCCACCATCAAGGCCAAGCAGGCCATAAACGACGCCAACCGCGTCCTGGGCTTCCCGGTCTACAAGGGCCAGCAGCTCTCGAAGATGCTCTCGAACGATCCCAAGCTCCAGCTTGCCAACGCCCTCCACAAGAACGAGAAGAAGCCCGACCAGTACTCGCCGGACTTCGAGGAGGCCTACAACAAGGATTCTGACGCCCACCGCATCATCGACGCAGCCCTCTCCATCGAGGGGTTCATGCGCGGCGAGGGCGTCCACGCCTGCGCTACGCTCATCGCTCCCACGCCCGTGACCGACCACGTGCCCACCAAGCTCGACACCAAGGGAAACGTCACCATTACCCAGTACGAGGGCCACTCCGTCGCGGACATGGGCCTGCTCAAGATGGACTTCCTTGGCCTGCGCACGCTCACGGTCATCAACAAGGCGCTGGCCAACATCCGCCACTCCTACCCCAACGCCTCTGACATCGACCGCATGCCGGAGGCGGTCAAGGCCTGCATCAAGCCTGGTGCCACGTGCGTGGACATCGATGTGGACAAGGTCGACTTCTCTGATCCCAAGATCTACGAGCTTCTCGGCAAGGGCCACACAGCCGGCGTCTTCCAGGTCGAGTCCGCGGGCATGACCGCCACGATCAAGAACATGCAGCCTAACGCCTACAAGCAGATCGTCGCTCTCATCGCCCTGTACCGACCGGGCCCCCTGGGCGCCGGCATGGTCGACAGCTACATCAAGCGCATGCACGGCCAGGAGAAGATCTCCTACTACGACGACCGCCTGAAGCCGATTTTGGAAGAGACCTACGGCACCATGGTCTACCAGGAGCAGGTCATGCAGATCTCGATGAAGATGTCGGGGTTCACGGCCGGCGAGTCCGACTCGCGCATGCGCAAGCCGGTGGCAAAGAAGAAGATCAAGATGCTCACCGACCAGGTCTTCCACTGGGAGGGCAACGGTGCGGACGAGACGATCTATGACCACTGGATGAACGGTGCCGTCTCGAACGGCTACAAGCGCGAGGTTGCGCAAGAGATTTGGGAGAACGTTCTCGAGTTCGCCTCCTACGCATTCAACAAGTCGCACTCTGCCGGCTATGCCATCCTCGTCATGCAGACCGCGTGGCTCAAGGCGTACTTCCCGCGCGAGTACATGGCCTCTGTCCTCACCTCCTACATGGGCAAGACCGACAAGATCGTGCACTATGTCACGAGCTGCCGTCGCGAGGGCATCCAGGTCCTGCCGCCCGACATCAACGAGTCGGGCAAGGACTTCACGGCAACGGCCGAGGGCGTGCGATTTGGCTTTGCCGGCATCCGCGGCGTGGGCGAGGGCGTGGGCGAGTGCATCATGGCCGAGCGAGACGCCCACGGTCCCTTCAAGAACCTCCACGACTTCTGCGAGCGCGTGGATGGCTCGCAGGCCAACCGACGCGTGGTCGAGTCCCTCATCAAGGCAGGCGCATTCGACTCCACGGGCTACACCCGCATGCAGCTCATGCACTTCGTCGACAAGAACAACCCCGAGAACATCATCGATGCCGCGGCGCGCCGCCAGAAGGAGCGCGCGGTGGGGCAGTTCTCGATGTTCGACATGTTTGGCGACGTTGAGGGCTCGGGCTTCCAGAACGAGGTCCCCGCGCCCGACGGCGTCGAGTGGGACCGTCACATCAAGCTCGCGCAGGAGCACGACGTGCTGGGCATCTACGTTTCCGACCATCCGCTTCGCCCGTACGCATATGCCCTCGCCAAGGCGCGCGACTACACCATTGCAGACCTCTCGGTCTCGGAGGAGTACACCGATCCCAACACCGGTGCCACCACGGAGCGCTTCAAGGTCCCGGAGGACAAGCCCATCCGCCTTGCCGGCATGGCCACCTCGGTCCAGAAGAAGACAACCAAGAAGGGTGACGCCATGGCCATCGTCACCCTCGAGGACATGGAGGCCGAGACCTCGCTCGTGATCTTCCCCAAGACCTACAAGGAGTGCGCCGCCACGCTTGCCGGTGAGGTCGACCCCGAAACCGGCGAGAGCACGGGCGACATCTTCATCAAGGTCGTGGGCCGTCTTGAGCGAGGCGACCGCGGCGACCAGCTCATCTGCACGTCAGTCGAGCCCCTCGAGCTCAACGACAAGACCAACCGTCCCAAGGTGCTCGAGATAAACATGCCCGCAAATCTCCTCACACGCGGTCGCATGGACAACTTGGGCGAGATCCTTGGCCGCTATCCCGGTCTCGACCGCGTGGAGCTGCGCGTGGAGAGCGCCTCTGGTGATGTCATGCGCATGGAGCTCCCTACGCGCATCGATGCGCACAACATGGTCCTCATGGCCGAGGTCATCGACCTTATCGGCCGCTCTGGTCACGTGAAGGTGGCCTAGGAGTCGCACGGCACAAACGCTTGTGGTCGCGCCCCTCGGTAACGAAGGGCGCGCCTTTCCGTATTGGTGAACCTTATATGTAGGTTTGAAGATAGCAATTATAGGTGTGCATGAATCGGCGTGCGGTGGGGGACAATAGCCATAGTGGCGGTCGCGATGCGGCCGCAGGCAGTGGCGCGTTCCTGCGGGGACGCGCCAAAGCAAAGAAGGAGAGGATATTCCATGGCAGATGTAAAGATTTATCGCTGCAAGCACTGTGGCAACATCGTCGTGAAGATCGTTGATGGCGGCCCCACGCCGGTGTGCTGTGGCGAGCCCATGGAGGAGCTCGTTGCCAACACCACCGACGCCGCCGTCGAGAAGCACGTTCCCGCACTGACCGTCGAGGGCGACCGCCTTGTTGCCCGCGTTGGCTCCGTCGAGCACCCCATGACCCCCGAGCACTACATCGAGTGGCTGCTCTTCGCCGATGGCACCAAGACCGTCGTTCGTTACCTCAAGCCCGGTGAGGCCCCCGAGGCCCGCTTCCACCTGGGTGAGGGCGGCAAGGCTACGGTCTACGCCTACTGCAACCTCCACGGTCTCTGGAAGGCCGAGCTCTAGGCCAAGCGGAGCTCTCAACCGCACCTTTGCTCGACGTGCCGCCCTGGCAATGCTGGGGCGGCACGCTTCTCTCTAGGTGGCGCGTGCGAGCGGGGCGGGGATACAATCAACGGCAGGTTATGGAAGGCATGGGAAGGTCCAAGCATGAAGATCGCGGTTGCCCAGATGAGGACCACGGCAGGGGAGCTCGAGCGCACCGCTGAGCGGATGGTCGAGTTCGCTCGACGAGCGGCCAACAAGGGAGCCCAGCTCGTGGTGTTTCCGGCGGCAGCCCTCATGGGCATATGGCCCGTCAATCAACCCAGTCAGGAGGGGCTCCTGCTCGACCTTGCGGAGACGCTGGTCAAGCTTGCCGACGAGGTTCCCTGTCCCTGCATCGTGCCGGTTCTCTCGGATTCCGATGGCGCGCCGGCGCCCGAGGCGATCCTCGTGCACGACGGCAAGATTACGCCGCTCAAACTCTCGGCGCTCATGCGCTCGTATGTTGTGAACAGCGAGACTCGCCATGCCCCAAGTGGAGAAGAGGGTGACGGAGGCCCCGCGAAGGACCTTCCCGTCTTCGATATCGATGGCGTTCGCTTTGGACTCGCCTTCACCTTTGACGACCTTGACGACTTCGATGCCTTCGACTTTGACCTGGACGTGCTGATGTACCTCGACAGCTGTGGGTTTGTCATGGACGACCCCTCTTCGGGCATGGGCGCGGCAATCACGGATGGCCGTTTCCTGGACGATGCGGAGGCAACGGGTGCCTGGGTTGTGGGCGTGGGCTCCCTCGGGACCTATGGCACGCAGGTGTGCATTGGCGGAAGCTTTGTCCTCACCCCCTGGGGCGAGCTTGCCGCCCAGGCGGTCACGTTCGATGAGGACCTGCTCATCGCAGATGTCGATCCCGAGTTTGGCGGGCCCCTTGACCACCCGCTCACTCCCGAGGTCTTCGACCGTCCGCTCGTCGGATGGAACGCGCTCGCACAGGGGCTCTCCGAGTCGCTCTCGCAGATGGGGTTCACGCAGGCGGCCGTGCTCGTCGACGGCACGCTGGACTCCTGTGCCGTTGCGACGCTCGCAACCGATGCGCTTGGCCCCACCAACGTCCACGCGCTTCTCGTGACCGGCGCAGACGACAAGCTCGACGCATCTGCCCGCAAGCTCGTCGAGAATCTCAGGCTGCCCGTTCGCGAGCTTCCCATGGCCGCGCTCTCGCCCGACCGGGAGCTTGCCGCAGACCTCGCGAAGGCGCACCTGGCAGCGCTCGCGCGCGAGGAGGGCGCCATGCCGCTCTCGAATCTAGACAAGACCGCGATGGCTTTGGAGGTCATGCCTGGCATGCTGGCACCTGCCGGGCTCGCCCCGCTGGGTGACGTCTATCGGTACGGCGTCCTCGAGCTCGTACACATGAGAAACACCATCTCGCCTGTCATCTCGCGTGACTCCCGGCGGGCGTTTGAGGTGCCTGCCATCCCGGGAATCGAGGAGTGCGGACACACGCCCGAGCAGCGCCTTGAGTATGTCGACTACGTGCTCGCAAGCCATATCGAGTGGCGAAGGCCGCTCTCTGACATCGCCGATGATGGGGGCCACCCTCAGGTTGCCTCCGCCATTCTCGACCGCCTTGCCTCGTGCGCGCCGGGCCGTCTGTCCTGCGGCCTTGTCATCGTGATGTCCACGTGCACCCTCGACGACGCGCCGTGGCCTTTGGGCATGGCGTGGCGGGATCGTCCGCGCACAAAGGCGGAGCGCTCGGGGGAGGCCATGGAGGGCGCAATCTCGCTAGGCGAGGATGTGGACAAAGCCATTGTCGAGAAGACCAAGATGGCCATGGCGGAGAGGCGGGACGGGCCGGTGCGGCGCGAGGCCGAGGAGTCGAGCCAGGACTCCGTGGGGAAGCGCGACCACGAGCAGGACATGCGCGAGGTGGTAAACCTTCTACGCGACCTCTCGATTACTGGTGGTCTCGCGGCCGATCAGCAGGATGGACGCGTTGGGAGGCATGGCCAGGGCGGGCGACCCGGCCCTGGCGGCGCACCAGGCGATGGCTCGGTATGGAGGACCTTCTCAGAGAACTGAGTTTGCCCTTCTTAGAGGCGCGCGGTATGCTAAACTAGAACTAACGTTCTAACAAGCCCGCGCGAGAGGAGGGTGCATGGTCATCCTGGGCATAGATCCCGGCCTTGCGAACACAGGCTGGGGCGTAGTCGAGACACGTGGCCCTGTGTGCAGGGCGCGCGCATACGGCTGCGTCTCAACCTCGTCGTCCGAGTCCATCGATCGACGGTTGGGCAAGATTTACGAGGGTATCGCCAACGCCATCGAGACCTATGTGCCCAGCCAGCTCGCCATCGAGAAGATCTTCTTTGGTGAGAACTCCCGCTCGGCGCTTGCAACTGCGCATGCCCGCGGCGCCGCCCTTGTCGCGGCGGCAGAGGCCGGCCTCGAGCTGGGTGAGTATACGCCCATGCAGATCAAGCAGGCGGTGGTTGGCACGGGGTCTGCCGACAAACGCCAGGTCATCTTCATGGTGAGGAACATTCTCGCCCTTGACCACGACCCGCGTCCGGACCACTGCGCAGATGCCCTTGCGGCAGCCATCTGCCATGCCAACCTCACGCGCACGCAGCGACTCACACGCGAGGGGGCGGCCGTGCAGGTCTTCGAGCAGCAGAAGGCACAGGAGGCTCTCGATGCCGCCACGGCGCGCGGCGTCACGGCGGCGGCAACTGCTGCACGTCTCGCCGGGGCCCGCGGCGAAGGCTCGCCACTTGGCCACGTTAGGCAGAGCAGGAGGAACACCCAATGATCGTGCAGCTCACGGGCACCCTTGTCGAGGTGCTACCTACCCACGTCGTCATCGATGTGGGTGGCGTCGGCTATGAGCTTGGCGTCTCGGCAACTACGGCGGCATCACTGCCGGCGGTGGGAGAAGCCGGGGTCACCGTGCTCACGCGCATGCTCGTGAAGGAGAACGCGGTCGAGCTCTACGGCTTTGCCACGCGCGAGGAGCGCGCCGTGTTCGACAAACTCGTCGCCGTATCCGGCGTGGGTCCCAAGCTGGCCTTGGCGGTTCTCTCTACGTTCTCCCCGGCAACGCTTGCCACCATCGTCACCCTTCAGGACGAGGGACGCATGGCCCAGGTTCCCGGTGTTGGCCGCAAGAAGGCACAGCGACTGCTGGTTGAGCTGCAGGATGTCTTTGCCAAGGACGCAACCCTGCGCGGCCTGGTTGGCATGAGCGAGCCTGCCTCGCAGCGCTCCAAAGTGCCCGATACCTCGCAGTCTGTCGCCGAAGAGGCTACGGCTGCGCTGCTTTCCATGGGCTTCTCGCCGCAGGAGGCAGAGCTTGCCCTGGATGGGCATGAGGAGGCCGGAGCATCAACGGTCGAGAAGGCCATACAGTTCGCGCTCAAGAGGATTGGGGGCAACCTGTGACGTGGGAGGCTCAGGAGGAGGACCTCTTCGACGACGTGCCGGGCTCTGGCCATGGACATGGTGGGCCGCGTCCCGTGACGGGGGAGCTTACGGCTGACGACCTTGATGTCGACCGCAGCCTTCGTCCTACTACGCTTGACGAGTACTGTGGCCAGGAGCGTGTGCGCGATAACCTCCGCGTGCTTATCGCCGCTGCAAAAGACCGTCACGAGACCCTCGATCACGTGCTCTTCTCTGGCCCTCCGGGGCTGGGAAAGACCACACTTGCCAACGTAGTCGCAAACGAGATGGGTGCCCGTCTGCGTACCACGTCGGGCCCGGCAATCGCGCGCACGGGAGACCTCGCTGCCATACTCACCAACCTCGAGGAGGGCGACGTCCTCTTTGTGGATGAGATTCACCGTCTCAACCATCAGGTCGAGGAGGTCCTCTATCCTGCTATGGAGGACTTCTTCCTCGACATCGTCATAGGCAAGGGGCCGGCGGCGCGCTCAATTCGCCTTGACGTTCCGCACTTCACGCTTATCGGCGCAACCACGCGTACGGGGCTGCTCACCGGGCCCCTTCGCGATCGTTTTGGCATCTCGTATCGCCTGGACTACTACACCGTCGACGAGCTCAAGCGCATCGTGCAGCGCTCGGCTGCCATCCTTGGAGTCGAGATTGACGAGCAGGGCGCCGCCGAGATTGCCTCGCGTTCGCGCGGCACGCCACGCCTTGCCAACCGGCTCCTCAAGCGCGTGCGTGACTACGCCCAGGTCCGGGCCGGCGGTTCCATCACGTGGGAGGTCGCCGCCGAGGCGCTCTCGTTCTTCGAGATTGACGAGATGGGCCTTGACTGGATGGACAAGAAGATCCTAACGGCGCTTACGAGCACCTTCAGGGGACGTCCCGTGGGACTCACCACCATCGCCTCGGCGGTAGGGGAGGACCCCTCCACCCTCGAGGACGTCTACGAGCCCTATCTCCTGCAGCGGGGCCTCGTCGTGCGCACGCCCCAGGGGCGCCAGGCAACGCCTGTGGCGTTCGAGCACCTTGGCATGCCGCTCCCACCACAGCGCTAGAATCGTGGACGCGGTAGCGTTCGCAGAGAGGATGGCACCATGCTTGAGAGGGACTACATCACCGAGCTCATCTCGCAGTTCGTCGAGGCGGTGACAAGGGCGCTCAGACTTGCTGTCGAGAAGGGCGACCCCGTCTCCTGCCAGGAGGTCGAGCAGCAGGTTGCAGACCTCGTCGACCTTGATGTCCAGACGGCCATGGCCCTCTCGCCAGACTCTCTCGTCACGATGCTCGTGCTCTCTGGCATGGGGGACTCCATTGCCGCGTACGTGTGCTATGCGCTCGACCGCGTCTCTAGCGTGTACGAAGCTCAGGGCAACAATGACCTCGCCGGTCTGCGCCACCTGCAGGCCCAGGCAGTGGCGGAGAGCTTTGGATGCGATCCCGCAACGCCGCCGGAGGAGCTGGCAGCCCTCGACGCCGAGCTCTTTGGCTCTGCCGAGGAGGGTGCCTAGTACGTCCGCGTGACGTCGACCGCCGGCGGCCGTCTGCATGTGTTCATCACATTATCAATTCTAAGATTGTTGAACATTCAGCTTACCTTTGGCATACTGAAGCCTAACAAAAGGTGTTCTATGCCGGAGGTTCCATGGCGCTCTCCAAAAGTAAGTTCAAGGTCCTTGTCGTCCTTGCAAAGTCAGAAATCCGCATGACCCAGCGCGAGCTGAGCAGTGCCTCTGGCCTCTCTCTTGGGACCGTGAACGCTGTCCTGCACGATGCAATGGATGCCGGGCTTGTCGAGGACGGCATGCTTACCATCGACGGCCTCAAGTCCCTCAAACCCTACGAGGTAGGCAATGCCATCATCATGGCCGCTGGCCTCTCCTCTCGCCTTGCCCCTATCTCCTATGAGAAGCCCAAGGGTCTCCTCCGTGTTCGTGGCGAAGTACTCATCGAGCGTCAAATTCGCCAACTCCAGGAAGCCGGCGTCACTGACATCACCGTCGTGGTGGGCTACAAGAAGGAGTACTTCTTCTACCTGGCAAGCAAGTTTGGCGTTCGCATCAAGGTAAACCCGCAGTATGCCACCAGGAACAACAGCTACACCCTCTGGCTCGTGCGCAATCGCCTTGACAACACCTACGTGTGCTCGTCAGATGACTACTTTGAGAAGAACCCCTTCGAGCACTACGTCTACGAGGCCTACTACGCCACGCAGTACGTGAGCGGCCCAACAGAGGAGTGGTGCGTGACCACGGGTCCCGGAGACCGCATCACCCGGATTAACGTTGGGGGCGCAGACGCCTGGACAATGCTCGGCCACGCCTACTTTGACCGTGCGTTCTCCAACGGCTTCGTTCCCCTGCTCGACGATGCCGTGCGCAGGCCAGAGCTGGCCGACAGGCTCTGGGAGGACATATTCCGCGCCCATACAGACGAGCTACACATGGTCGCCCGCCACTACCGTGACGCCTTCATCCACGAATTTGACACCCTCGACCAGGTAAGCGGCTTTGATCCCGCGTTCATCGAGAATGTCGACTCAAACATCTTTGACAACATTGTCTCGGTCCTGGGATGCGAGAAGTCCCAGATCCATGGCTTCTATCCGCTCAAGCAGGGCCTCACCAACCTCTCGTGCCACTTCTCCGTGGGCGAGGGCGCTGACGAGCGCGAGTACGTCTACCGGCATCCTGGTGTTGGCACCGAGAATATGGTCGACCGCGCCGCGGAAGAGGCGGGCCTTCGCCTTGCGCGCGAGCTTGGTATCGATAACACCTTCATCTACGAGGATCAGCGGCAAGGCTGGAAGATCTCTCGCTTTGTGCCCAACGCCCGCCCGCTCGACCCACATGACCCTGAGCAGCTCAAGCGTGCCATGCAGATGTGCCGCAGGCTCCACGAGAGCAAGGCCACGCTTAATCGCAGCTTTGACTTTGTCGAGGAGGGGCTTGGTTACGAGAAGCTCCTGACCAAGCGTGGCCCCGTTGAGATTCCAGGCTACGAGGAGCTCAAGGAGAAGGTGCTGCGGCTCAAGAGCCTGTCTGAGCGCGATGGCTTCTCTCGCTGCGTCTCGCACAATGACTTCTTCTACCTCAACTTCCTCATCGACGAGCAGGACGAGTACAGCCTCATCGACTGGGAGTACGCGGGCATGTCGGACGAGGCGAGTGACTTTGGCACCTTTACCGTGTGCTGCGAGCTCTCTGACGATGAGGCCGAGGATGCCCTGCGTTTCTACTTTGGTCACCGTCCCACCTCGCTTGAGCGGCGTCACTTCTGGAGCTACGTGGTCTTCGCCGGCTGGTGCTGGTACGTATGGTCGCTCGAGAAGGAGGCGGAGGGCGATAACGTGGGCGAATGGCTCCTCATCTACTACCGCTATGCGCAGGACAACGTCGACCGCGTGCTTTCCTGGTACGAGGAGGGAGAGTCCAGCAGCGAGTGCGAGGCGTCGTAGCCGTCGCGTGCCGCAGAAGGCGCTTTCGCACTTGCTCCTCGCATCCAAATTTGAATATCCCGTTCATGTCACTATATGCACGCGTGTAATATGAACACGTCAGCACTCTTACAGAGCGTTGACATGTTCATGACAAACGCTTGGCGGTGAGTACATGACACGACGAACAAACAAAGACGCTTCTGCTGGAGTATCTCGCAGGGGCTTCTTTGAGCTTGCTGGTGGCGCTGCCGCTTGCCATCTCACTAGCCCGTTGGAGGTAGCTCAGCAATGACACACAAGGAGTTTCTCATCCTCTCGACCATCGCTACGGCATCGGCCCCGCTCACCCAGCGTGCCCTGGCCGCAGAAACCGGCATGTCCGTGGGGAGCGTCAACGAAGCGATCTCACATCTTTCTGACCTTGGCCTCATTGCGGACAGAAGGGTTACCGACGACGGCCTTGACGCGCTGGAGCCCTATCGCGTGAAGCGTGCGGTGCTCATTGCGGCCGGCTTTGGCTCCCGCATGGTCCCCATTACGCTCAACACCCCCAAGCCGCTCGTACGCGTGGGTGGCACGCGCATCATCGACACCATCCTGGATGCCGTCTATGCGGCGGGTATCACCGAGGTCTACGTGGTGAGGGGCTATCTTGGCGAGCAGTTCGACCAGCTCCTCTACAAGTACCCCACGATCAGGTTCATTGATAACCCCCTCTACAACGAGGCGAACAACATCTCGAGCATGGTCGCCGCAAAGGACCATCTCCAGAGTGCCTACGTCTTCGAGTCAGATCTGCTGCTGAGAAACCCCAAGCTCATCACCCGCTACCAGGACCGTTCGAACTACCTGGGCATTCCCATGGAGCGCTCCGACGACTGGTGCTTTAAGGTCAAGAACGGCGTCATCAAGAACCTGGGTATTGGTGGCGAGGGCGGCATCTGGCAGATGGTCGGCATCTCCTACTGGACGCCGGAGGACGGTGCCAGGCTCGCGGAGGACATCCCGGCGACCTTTGCGATGCCGGGCGGCAAGGAGCGCTTCTGGGACGAGGCGCCGCTCACGTACTTTGCCGACAGGTACAAGGTCTACGCGCGCGAGTGCTCCCTTGAAGACGTGACCGAGATTGACTCATTCCGCGAGCTCGAGGCTATAGATCCCGCATACGACTGCTAAGCTGGGCTCATGTCACACACGTATGCCATATTCTCCGCGCAGTACCTTCCTCATGTGGGAGGCGTCGAGACGTTTACCGCAAACCTGGCCCACCAGCTTGTGCTGGGTGGGGACGGGGTGTGCGTCGTGACGTCGGCGCGTGGCGACGCGCCGGAGGTCGAGACCCAGGATGACGGCGTGCGCATCGTGCGTCTTCCCAGCATCCAACTCATGGGCGGAAGGCTCCCGCTCTCTCGCCATGGGTCGCACGAGCGCGCGCTTCTCGCTGCAGTGTCCAGCCTGGGCATCGACCGCGTTCTCGTAAACACCCGCTTTTACGGCACGTCCGTCACGGGTCTCCGCTTTGCTCGAGAACTTGGCGTTCCAGCCGTACTGCTCGACCACGGCTCGGCATGGCTCACCTTTGGCAGCGTGGCGGCGCTCGATGCCGCGGCCCATGCGTGGGAGCGCCGCATGACTGCCCGGGATGTGAGTCTCGGCGCGACCTTCGCGGGCATTAGCGAGAAGAGCGCCGCGTGGCTCTCGAACTTTGGCATCGAGACCTCGCTGGTCATTCCCAACGCGATAGACGCTCCCTCGTTCCGGGCGGAGTCCTCGGGCCGCGACTTTCGCTCCGAGCTTGGCATCCCCAGCGATGCGACCCTCGTTGCCTTTGTGGGGAGGCTTGCGCCCGAGAAGGGCCCGGAACGCCTGCTCGAAGCCGTGCGTCAGCTGGGGGAGACGTGCGCCTGCGTCCTTGCGGGCGAGGGTGCGTTGCGCCCCCAGCTCGAACATGACTTGCCAGCCAACGCCCACCTTGTGGGCAACCTGAGCCACCCGGACCTCTCTGCCCTTCTCTCTCAGGCAGATGTCTTCTGCCTACCCACGCGCTCGGAGGGCTTCTGCACGTCGCTTCTGGAGGCTGGTGCCTGGGGCGTGCCTTGCGTGGTGCCGGACGTTGGCGGTGCGCGCGAGGTGCTCTGCCATGACGGGCATACGTTTGGTGCCATCACCTCAGACCGCGAGCCCTCCACCATGGCCGAGGGTATTCGCCAGGCGCTGGCAGCGTGGACGCCGGCACTCTCTCGGGCGCTTAGAACGCACGTGGAGGATGACCTATCCTGGTCCCAGACGGTCCAGGCGCTTGAGCGCAGCTTTGAGCTTATGTACAGAAGCTAGGAGATGGGACTCTGCTCATTGCCCTCTGTGTCCTTTCGGGCTCCTTCATCATATTTGGAGCTTTGTCCCCGTTCTGACGAGGCCTTATCACGCGATGACATAGCCGTGCAAGAATGAGCACTCCATTTGGGTCGCGGAGCTCTCGCGCATGCCGTCAATCGGAGGCCTGTCACCGTGGCAACTGTCTGTGTTTTCACGCCAACCTACAACCGCGCCTATATCCTTCCCAAGCTCTACGAAAGTCTCGTGGCGCAGACGTCGCGGGACTTCTCCTGGCTTGTCGTCGATGATGGGTCGGCCGACGGTACCGAGGAGCTCGTGCGTGGGTGGCAAGCCAAGGGCCTGGTTCCCATCACGTACATTCACCAGGAGAACGGCGGCAAGCAGAGTGCCGCCAACATGGGCATGGAGCACTGTGAGGATGAGCTCTTCTTCGTGGTGGACTCTGATGACCATCTGGTGACAATGGCAATCGAGCAGATTATCGACGTCTGGCAGCACGCGCGCGGGGATGTTTCGCTCGCGGGCATTGTGGCGCTCCGCGGCTCTGACGAGGAGACGCCGCTTGGAACGCACATGCCTGCCGGGGTGACGAGGGTCAAGATGTGGGACCTTCTCCACAAGTACCACTTCAAGGGCGACACCTCGCTCATCCATCGCACGGCCATTGTGCGATGGCACCCCTACGAGGTCGCCCCCGGCGAGAAGTTCGTTGCCGAGCCGATGGCCTTCTTCGCAATCGACGACGACTACGACATGCTTACTGCTATCGCAAGGGGACCGGCTGCGCACAGACATCGAAGCTCATCACGCGCAGTATGACCGACGATCTTGCGAAGGTCATCGAGAAGCACACCGCCGTCATTGACGACTTGGGACTTTCTGGAAGTGAGGCTCGCTCTATTCGCGCCTACCTCGCGTACCCCTTCATTGTGTGGATGGGCCAGGCTGCGTCTCTGGGGGAGTGCCGCAAGGACGACCGCACCTCGCTTGCGATGTGCGCCCATGCGCCGAGCCTGCTTGCGGCTGACGAAGACCCCTCAGTTCACCTTGCCACCATTGCCTATCGGCTTCTCGGCTTCTGGGGAACCGCGCGCCTTCTTTCCGTTGCATTCCGTATGGCCCAGCGAGCGACCATACGTCACCAGTCCTAGCTCTTGCCCCTAGAGCCAGCGGGCGTCGACGTAGTGGGGGAGGCGCTCGTTCTCTGGGGGCAGGGTCATGTAGTCGCCGTACCAGCGCGTGAGGCAAAGGTCGTAATCTCGCGGCCCATCGAACTGCTCGCCCTCGAAGCTATACAAGCAGGTGTCGTTTACGGCGGAGCTGGGGATGCGCTCATTTGGACCCATGCCCCATGCGAGGTTCGCGACCTCCTCGCTTCCCTCGACGGGTATCACCCGCGCGTTCTCGTCCATCTGCTGAGCAACCTGGTAGATGTCCTCCTTGGGCATGACGGCCTTGAGCACGCGCTTGCCAATGATGCTGAGGGCGGAGGTACCCTCGTGGATGTTTGCGGTCAGGTAGTCATACTTGCGCGTGCATTTGGCCATCTCGTCGAAGGGCTTGTCGCTCTGGCCAATGCCGTCGATGGGGAACACGTCTACCCATACTCCCGTGCGGCACCACCGCTCATCGACGTAGTGCTCGACCACTTCCGTGCGCGTGTCTACCACCTTGATGAAGGGATAGATTGATGAGCGGTCTCGATACCAGATGATGTTGTAATACGGCTTGGAAGAGCGCTTCGCAAACGCCTCCGGGAGGCGCTCGTAGTCATCGCGTGGCATGATAAGGTCGATGTCATCGTCCCAGGGGATGAAGCCGTGGTGACGTATTGCCCCCAAAAGGGTGCCGTATGCCATGAGACACGTGAGTCCCTCTTCGTGGCATACGTGGAAGATCTCCCGCATGATGTCGAGCTCGATGGCCTTCATCTCTTCGAGGTCAATGCGCTTCTGTCCCATGGTGTCCCCGTTCAGAATATATACAAGTGCCCAGAGATTATAAGCTCTCTGTAATGTGGGGTCATACGGGCCAAGAGTGCTCTCTGGTTATTTTCCGTTTGACGGCCGCTGTGCCGCTGGCGGTAGCCTGTCCATGCGACAATAACTCAATGCCCGAGCGGGGCTGCTCTCTGCATCTTGTCATCCGACCGGAGCATACGCATGAAAACAGTTTGCGTCTTCACGCCAACCTATAACCGCGCCTACATTCTCCCGGTGCTCTACAAGAGCCTGGTCGCACAGACCTCGCAGGATTTTATGTGGCTCATCGTTGACGATGGCTCGACCGATGACACCGGCTCGCTGGTTGCCTCTTGGAAGCAGGAGGGCAAGGTCGAGATCACCTATGTCAAGAAGGAGAACGGTGGGAAGCCGCGTGCCATCAACACGGGTGTCGATTGCTGCGAGTGCCCGCTGTTCTTCTGCGTCGACTCAGATGACCACCTGGTGCCCGGGGCCATTGCCCGTATCGTCGAGGACTATGCGGCGATTCGCGATGACAGCCGCATAGCCGGCATCGTGGCACTCAGGGGCACTGACGACCGCACCCCCATGGTTACCTGGATTCCCGACGGAGTCTCCGAGGTCAAATACTGGGATCTGTTCGAGAAGTACCACTTTGCCGGTGACACCTCGCTCATCCACAAGACCGAGGTGTTGCGAAAGTACCCTTATGATGTTGCGCCCGGGGAGAAATTCATTGCCGAGACGTCCGTGTACTATCGTCTCGACGAACACTACCTCATGAAGACGGACAACACTATCCTCACGATTTGCCACTACCTACCTGACGGTCTTACCAAGAACTTCACGAAGAACGCGCGCGAGAACCCCATTGGCTACCGCAAACACAAGCTCTACTGCGCGCAGCGTTCACAAACCCTCCTTGGCAAGTTTCGCGAGACCACGCTCTATCTTGTTGGCTGCCGCATGTCGGGGGAGAAGGGCGGCCTCTCCAAGGCTCCCAACAAGTTGATTGGTGCCCTGTGCGAGCTTCCCGCATTTGTTGCCTACCACACGGTGTTCGGAGGGAAGAAGATCAATGGCTGAGGGCCTCTCTCTCAAGAAGAACATCGCCTGGAGCTCCGCAGGCTCCATCGTGCGGCTGGGCTGCAACTACCTCATCACCATCGCTGTTGTTCGTCTCTCCCACGGCTTTGACGCCGCAGGCGCGCTATCCCTGGCAATGGCCGTCTCTAACCTGGTGGCGCCCTTTGCAGACTTTCGTCTGCGCACGGTCCAGGTGACTGACGTCCGCGGCGAGCATAGTTCCGGCGAGTACGTTGGCCTGCGCCTTCTCACGAGCGCACTTGCCTTTGCGGTGGGCGTTGCGTATGCCATTCTTACGTGCTCGCTCGACGCTGTGCCGGCGATTGTGGCCTACCTGGTGGCATCGCTCGCGGCAAACTTCATCGAAGGCTTGCACGCCATCGACCAGCGTCACCTTCGCATGGACTACATCGGCCGCTCCTACATGATACAGGGTGTCTCCAACCTGGCGCTCTTCTCAGTCGTCCTGTGGCTTACGGACTCCCTCGAGCTTGCCTGCGTCTCCATGGCACTGGCGACTCTTGCCATCTGCTTTGTCTACGACATGCCTCGTGCATCTGGCTTCGAGTCCGTAAGGCCAGTGATCGACCTGCGCTCCGCCGCTCGGACGCTTGCAACGCTTCTGCCACTGGTCATAGCGCAGGTGTGCTCGAGTGCCGTTCTCACCGTGCCCAAGCAGTACCTCGCGGCAAGTGTGAGCACGGCTGCCCTGGGCATCTACTCCTCGGTGGCGTCTCCGGCTGCTATCGTCCAGATGGGCGCCTCCTACATCTACAGTCCCCTCATGGGAGAGTTTGCTCAGCGCTTCAAGGACAACAAGGCCTCGGCGCTCAAGCTCTTTAGGCGCACTATCCAGGGCATTGTTGGTATCACGATTGTCTTCTCCGTGCTCATTCTTCTCTTTGGCCAGTGGGTGTTGGGTCTGCTCTACGGTCAAGAGATCGTCGAGTACAGCTACCTGCTTGGCCCGGCAGTACTCTGCACCTTTGTGACCGCCTTTGCCTGGTTCATGAACGACCTGCTCCTGTCGCTCAGGGACTACAAGGCAAGCTTCCTTGGCAACGTTGTTGCTACCGTGGTCTCGCTTGTAGTCACCGTTCCTATCGTGGACCTCTTTGGGATGAACGGTGTAAGCTGGGTTGGCGTGGGCTCCTACCTCATGGCGGTCCTCTCGCTCGTGGCGTTCTTCGTGCGCGACTGCAAGAGGCTCGATGAAGACGACCACGCCGCAAGGTCTTCCACTGAGGGGGACAAGGCAACAATGGAGAAGGACTGATAGACCAGATGAACGACGTCCGGCCTTATCCCGAAGGTTCCCTCGAGCGCCTACAGGACGCCGAACGTGACATTCTGCGCGTTGTGGACGAGCTCTGCCGCGAGAATGGCATTGACTACTTCATTGACTCAGGTACCTGCCTGGGCGCGGTTCGTCATGGCGGCTTTATCCCATGGGACGACGACACGGACATTGGCATGTCCTATGAGGACTACCGGTGCTTCCTCGAGCTTGCCCCCAAAGCCCTTCCCTCTGGCTATTCCCTTGCAACGTGCGAGAACACACCCGGTCTCACGTCACTCTGGGTGAAGGTCTTTCTCGACGGCACGCGCTTCATTGACGAGGCCTCCATGGAGGCCGGCTGCAACCAGGCCATCTTCCTCGACGTCTTCCCGTTCTTCCGCGAGGATGCCGACCCTGCGCGCGCCCGCTCGCAAAAGGCAACGTGCCTGAAGCTCCAGCGCATGAGCTACCTCCACGGCATTGCTCATCCTAGGATTCCCTCTGACACGTCGTTTAGGGGTCTCAAGGCCACGGCGTGCTCCATTGCGCACCACACCATTGCGCATGCGTGGAAGCCGGAAGAGCTCTCTCGCAAGCTTCTCATGGCAGCCCAACCGGAGGTGCCTTCAGAACGCTGGTTCAATGCGACCTACCCACTCGACGGAGTTCACGAGGCGTCCGAGATTTTTCCCACCAAAGACATTGCCTTTGACGGCATGACCTTGAGGGCGCCGCACGACTGCGATGCGTACCTACGCACGCTTTACGGTGACTATCACGAGCTGCCGCCCCTGGAGGACCGCTATACGCACTGCCCCCTCGTGCTCGACTTTGGCGACGGTGTCAACGTGATGGGGGAGTAGCCGCTGGGTTCTGGTCGAGAGGCTAGCCCTTGTTTTCTCTGCTGTCCCCACGTTCCTTCTTGTCGAGGGCTACTTCTTGGGAGAGCTGCTCTACCTTGTCGGTGAGGCGCGAGACGTCGCAGGCAAGGTTGAAGAGCTTGAGGAGCATCAGTGCGATGACCACGACAAACACGAAGTTGCTTGGCGAGAGGAAACCCAGAAGGCCGGAGAAGAAGTACGCAATCCGCGGGAAGATTGCCAACACCAGCAGCAGCACGGCCGCGCAGACCCAGTAGACCGAATCAGCAATACGGATTTTCGACTTTCTCACCTTGCGCACAACGATGGAGAGCGCAAGAAGCGCGCCGAGGACAAGGACTATGCGGAGAACGATGGACATGGCGGGTCCTATCTAAACCATTGGAAGAGCAGGATGGAGAGGCACGTGCGTGCCATGTACGAGATGGAAGACATGAAATGTAGGTAGCTCGTGCCGCCCTGTCGCTCGCGCATCTCGGCTGGTACCTCGACCACCTTTGCTCCCCGGCGAATGAGGAGGGCGATGGTATCTGGCTCTGGTGCCAAGTCGAACCCCCGAGCGAGCTTCTCAATCATGGCACGGTTGTACATGCGCATGCCGGACGTTGGGTCGGTAATAACGGCACCGGTGGTCTGGCGAATGATTGCGGTGATGAGTTTGGCTCCCGCGCCACGTGCGCCCACGGCGCCGCCACCGGCAAGGTTGCGGGAGGCAATTACCACGTCAGCGTGCTGCTCCTCGAGGGCCTTTGCCATGATGGGAATGTACCGAGGAATGTGCTGGCCATCGGAGTCTATCTGGACGGCAGCGTCGTACCCGTGGCGCATGGCGTACTTCATACCGGCCTTTACGGCTGACGTGAGACCGCAATTAACGGGAAGGTCTATGTGGCTCAGCGCCAATTCATCGCAGATGCGGGGGGTGTCGTCGCTCGAACCGTCATTGACAACGAGATAGTCGACGTCCGGACAGGTCTCGGTGAGCTCCTGCACGGTGTTCGCAAGACACTCCTCCTCGTTGTACGCAGGCACGATTGCGAGGACTCTCACGATTCCATTCCCTCTCGTCTTGTTCACAAACAATAGCCCGTCCATGGTATCGCAGCTCGCGGCCTCGTCATGGGGGCTGCGATGAAGCACAAAAAACTCCCCCACCAGAATGGTGGGGGAGCCAAGTCCCACAAATCCCCACAGGGGGTATGCGTTGGGCTATGAGCTAGATCTTGCGGACGTTGGAAGCCTGGAGCTTGCCGTTCTGGCCGGTGGTGATGTCAAACTCGACAGCCTGGCCCTCGTCCAGGGTCTTGAAGCCGTCCATCTGAATCTCGGAGTAGTGGACGAACAGATCGTCGCCATCCTCACGAGAGATGAAGCCATAGCCCTTGTCGGGGTTGAACCACTTAACAGTACCCTTTGCCATGTCGTGCCTTTCTTTCTTTGCCCCGCAGGACAAAAAGCTGCGCTCTCGCGCGATACCTTGTGGCCCCAACAGCCACGGGTGCTATATTACCCCAACGGTCTTGGTGAGAGCCCCTAAATCCTCAAGTGGTTACCAATGGCCACTTCCGGTCTCATGCATGCCGCTCACAAAAATGTCATGGTTGCCTTTCGTCTGTTAGGGCATCGCGCCAGCTTGCGATGGAACAGTCTGCCGCCGCTACGACCTCCCGCTCGTTTTGAAGCGGGTTGTTGCTCAGCACGGCGCAGGTGCGCATTCCCGCACGCTTTGCGGAATAGATTCCCTGGAGGAGGTCCTCAAAGACCATGCAGTCTTCTGGCTTGGCGGAGATTCGTCGTGCAGCCTCGAGGTAGATGTCGGGGCGGTCCTTGCCGCAGCCCACTTCCTTGGCGCACACCACAGAGTCGAAGAGGGCGTATACGTCCACATTTCTTCTCATGGCGGCAAGCACGTCCGGGTCGTTGGTGGTCGCAAGCGCAAGGGGCACGCCCGCACTCCTCAGCGCTGCGAGATACTCCCTCGCTCCGGGTCGCAGGTGCACCCGGGTGGCATAGAGCGCGCGGCCCATGGAGTTCCACTCGTCGCAGATCTCTTCGACCGTGTCCTTGAGGCCATAGCGCTCGATGCACCAGCGCGCGCCGCCCGCAAAGCCCAGCATGGTGAGCGTGCGCCCCACATCCGGTGTGTAGCTGATGCCGCGTGACCTCAGGAACGCAATGTCCACCTGCTTCCAGAGGTCATGCGTCAGGGCAAGGGTGTCGTCAAAGTCGAAGATGGCCGCCGAGAAGCTCGGTGGCCACAGTGGGTTTGCGCTGTGCGCTTGTCTCATGAAAGTCTCTCGTTGAGATTGCCGGAAGGTTTAAGGTATTAAAACTGATTCTATGTCAGACTGGAATCCACGTGCAGTTCGTCGTTGGAGAATCATGGCTAAAACGAAGCAGCGGTTTTCGGTTCTTCTGCTAAGTAGTGTGGCTCTTGCGATTGGCGTGGCGCTCGCGCTCGCCTTGGCTCCCTCTACTGCGAAGGCGGCAACCACCACCTACACCACCGCAAGCCCAGACGGCTCGCTCTCTTCGTACTCGAACATGTCCCAGGCGCTCTCAGTGGCAAAGCAGACGGGGAGGACAATCGCCATCGACCCAGGTCATGGTGGGTGGGACTCAGGTGCCAATGCAAATGGCATGAAGGAGTCCGACCTCACCTGGAAGATCGCGAATGCCTGCAAGGATTACCTCGAGTCCCGCGGCGTCACGGTCTACCTCACGCGAGGGCAGTACGAGTACGTTTCTGTTGCCGGACGCGTGCAGCGCGCCGTCAAGAACAACTGCTGCGCCATCGTCTCCATTCACATCAATGCTGGCGGTGGCCGTGGTGCCGAGGTGGAGTCCACCAACTCCTCGAGCTACAACCAGGACCTGTACTACGCGGGGCAGTCGCTCTCGGCCCTTGTGCTCTCTGGGCTCCAGTCCACAGGGCTATCCATCCACGGTGCGGGAATCATCACGAGGGACTATCCGTCCGGCGATAGCTCCTCTCGGTATGAGGACGGTTCCGTGGCGGACTACTACGGAATCACCCGCTATGCGAGGAAGGCCGGCATCCTGGGTGTCATCATCGAGCACGGCTTCATCGATGGCACGTCTGATGCGGCAAAGCTCTCGAACGACAACTACCTCGCGAGCTTTGGCAGGGCGGATGGAGCCGCCATCTACAACCAGTTCTACAGCTCCAACACCTGGTGGAGCGTCTCGGGCATCAACGTCTCGACCACCGAGGCCTATGTGGGGGAGACGGTGACCTACTCGCCCAAGCTCATGGGCGTGGGGGAGAACCTCGCCTACAACTACGTGTGGGCAAAGCCGGACTGGTCCTCGTGGGGCTCAACCGTTAAGGATACGGGCTCGATGACCTCTTCTGCCTCTGGCGCGTTCACCCCTACGAAGCCGGGTACGTATTGGCTGTTCGTCGACGTTTGCTCCAACGGGGCGTCAAAGACCACGCGCATGGTAACCGTCAACGTTAAGAGCGGCTATGGGTATAGGGGCGTCAAGGTCACCACAGACATGCCTGTTGCGGGAGATGCCGTGACCTTCTCAGCCAACGTTGTGGGCCAGACCTCCGGCCTCAAGTACAACTACGTCTGGTCCTACGAGGGCTCCTGGGCGAAGGGCGAGTGGGGCTCCACGGTCCTCTCGACGGGCTCTGACATCTCGTCGACCACGGGCTCGTTCACGCCCACCAAGGCCGGCACCTACAACCTCTACGTTGACGTCGTGGGCCCGGGCGGCACGAGGGAGACCAAGTCCACCACCGTCGAGGTGAAGAGCGGATATGCCTACAGAGGCGTGACGGTCTCCACCGCCTCGCCTGTGGTTGGCGGCCCCGTGAACTTCTCAGCCAACGTTGTGGGCCAGACCTCCGGTCTCACGTACAACTACGTATGGTCCTACGAGGGCTCCTGGGCGAAGGGCGAGTGGGGATCCACGGTCCTCTCGACCGGCTCCGACACCACCGAGACAAGCGGATCGTTCACGCCCTCGAAGGCCGGGACCTACACGCTCTACGTGGACGTCGTGAGCGCCGGCGGCAAGCGGGAGACCAGGTCCACCACCGTCGAGGTGGGAGTACCAACACCCATCCTGGGAAGCCCTCAGGTAACAAAGGCCCAGCTTGTGAAGGGCCTCAAAGCAGGGCTTAAGGCACGTGGCGTGGAGTTCCCTGCGGACGTGTATTCTGAGTATGGTGCCTCAACGGTAGAGGAGTTTATTGACAAGCTCTGGGATGCCGCTGTCGCCGAGGGTGTCCGTCCGGAGGTCATCTACGCGCAGTCCATGGTCGAGACGGGCTACCTCCAATTTGGTGGTAGCGTGCAGCCCAAGCAGTGCAATTTCTGCGGGCTTGGTGCCACGGACCGAAATACCCCCGGAGAGGACTTTAGCTCATATGGGTCAGATGCCGTCTATGTTGGTTTCCTTGCGCAAGCGCAGCATCTCCGCGCCTATGCTGGGTATGCGCCCCTCTCCTCTAAGACCTATGACAAACGCTACGGCACGTGGCTCTTTGGTAGGTCTCGCTCGGTTGAGTGTCTGAGTGGCACGTGGGCGTCAGATACGTCTTACGGAAACAAAATAAAGTCAATCATGAACAAGCTGTAGGAGAGAACGCCACAATAACAATGGGGGCCGGCCTCGCAACCGTATCGCGAGGCCGGCCCTTGTCTTTCTCTTACTGGAAGATGATAGCTAGCGGTCTGGCTCGTCCTCGATGGAGCGAAGCATTCCGTAGTACACGTCGTCGTGCGTCATGAGCCCCAAGATGGTCATGAACTCCTTGGCTATGGGGAATATCTCGGCGTCAAGCGAGGCCCGCATGCCCTCGAAGAAGACTTCGGTGACCTTCTCGGTGGGCGCTATCGCGATGTTACGTGCCGAAAGGGCTGCACGCACCTGCTCCTCGGTGAGTGGCTCGCTCGAGGTGGCTGAGCCCTGCAGCTGCAAGACGATGGCAGAGAGCTGCGAGGCCATCTGGTTGGCAATGCCAGGCATGAACGAGAGCGCGCGCTGGTAGCAGGCTCGTGCGGCCCGCACGTCCTGGCGGTTCCACTCGTAGCTTGCCATGCGGAAGTAGCCGAGGCCCACACCCTCGGGGTCGTGAGCAAGTTCGAGGAGGTGCCCAACCTCGGTCATCGCGTCATCGTCGTGGCCTTCCGCCTCCAGGCACTGCGCGAGCTGCAGCCGCGCGTGGATGCTCAGGGGGGCAAGCTCTACGGCACGACGCGCGCGCTCGGTAGCCTGGGTAAGACGTCCCTCGGCTAGCGCCGCCACCGAGACCACAAGCTGGGCCTCAAGGTAGGAGTCGGGCGCAAGATGCGTCTCGCGCGAGCCGTCCCACAAGAGGCGGTTGTAGAGCACGCGGTCGACGTAGCTGCCAAACGCATGCCACTCGACCGTAGCCGTGTCATCGTATGTGTGGGCCTCTTCCAAGGGCTCGAGGGCGCCGAGAACGATGGAGAGCGCATCCGCCGTGTTCTTCTGGGCAAGAAGCTCCTTGGCCTTCTCGACGGCCGAGAAGAGCTCGCCTCCGTTCACGAACTCGTCCTGGACTGCCTGGGGATCATCCTCGGGGAGAGTACCGTCTATGAGCTTGCCTACGCATCGACGGGCCGCCTCTCTCACGGTTGCGTCCTCGTCCTTGCTCGCGAGCCCCATGATGGCGCGGACGTTCTCCTCGGTGGAAGAGCTGAGCCGCCGCGCAATCTGCGATGCGACCTCAATCCGCTTACTCTCCTCGACGACGCCGAGCTGGCTCACACGGCTAGCCCCAAGAGCCTTCGCAAAGGGGTCGGGAAGTACGCGCGTCGAGAGCTCCACGGTTTCGTAGCGCCGAGCAGGGCAGAACTGCTCGCCTTCAAGCGAGAAGCCCTGCCTTACGGGCGAGAGCTGGCCGTCCTTCTCGTCGAGCGTGGCGCCAAAGCCTCGATACGTTGACACGGAGTCAAAGGTTCCCGTGAGCGGGATCTTCGAGAAGCTCTCGCGGTCGAAGCATACGGAGTAGTAGCAGTCATGCGACTGTGGCGTGTCGATGGTGCCTGCGACCCATACGTGCCGTATGAGCGAACTGCAGCGAAACGCGCAAGCAGCCAGCAGGATGCCAATGCGAAGATTGTAGTCGGTGGCGGCACGACGGCGCATCTCGGGCGTTGCCGGGACGATTCCCATGCCGTCGACCCACGCGTGGGACGGCATGACAGAGGGTGGCGTGAGGTCGACCGCGATTGCCGCGTTCCCGTCGGCTACGTTTGTGCGGAAGCTTGCCTGGAGGCGGTAGGGCACCTGGAAGTGCTCGATGCCCGTCGAGATGCCCTTGCGCACCGCCCACTCGCCATCGGGGCGCTCCTCCTCGCGGGTGGGGAGGCCGTCTGCGATGGTGGGGATCTGCGAGGTGACGGACGCGGCAACGCGCTGCCTGAACCTTGCCAGCTCGTCTGTAGGGACGTCGTCCGCGTCCTCGAAGAACGTCGACGCGAGGAGCGCCGCGTTGAGAGCGGCCTCGATGCGAAGCACCTTGAGCTTGGCCGCATAGCTCAGCTCGGGGTCGTTGACGCGAAGGTAGAAGAGATGCGAGGTGTGCGGGCGAACCACACCCACCGAGGGCATGGCCACGTCGGGGGCCGAGAGGCCGGCGTCATCCAGGGAGTCGGCGAGAAACACCTCGAGATTAGACGGCGGGAGCGTACCCTCGGAAGAGGAAGGCACAATGATCTGGCCGCCATCGGCGTTCTGGCCATTCTGCTGACGCGAGCGGATGTCCGCCACGACAAGGCCAAGGTCAGAGAGGGGGTCGTCCGAGGCCATGAGCCGCTGGGAGAGCACGTCTATGTCGAGCGTGGTTGTGACCCGCGGACGTGACGCATCGACGGTTGCGGCAAAGTGCGCACCCAGCCTGGGCGTCGCATGCTCGTCCTGGGTAGCAAGGTCACCCATGTCCACCTGGCCCGCATGGTCTACCTGGCGTCCAAAGGCACGCGACAGCGCCTGCGTGAAGTCGTGAGCCCAGTGTGGCCAGCGCTCGTCGTCCGTCTCCTCCATGCGGCACCTCCTCATCGCATGCAAACCGATGAATCCAATTGCGTCCCCGAAACCACCTTATACCCATGGCGTGGAAAAGGCACCCCAGAGACCGCAATGGCCTCTGGGGTGCGTGGGCTCGCGTCTAGGCACCGTGCTTTGCAGTGCTCCCGAGGATGGGCCGAATGAAGAGGCCGCTTCTCAGCTTGGGCTCGAACCAGGTGGACTTGGGAGGCATGATGCCCTCCTCGTCCGCCACGGCCATCATGTCTGCCACTGGAGTCGCCCTCAGCGCAAAGGCAAGGCCGTTCTCGCCCGCGAGCGACTCGAGTGAAGCGGCGTCAGGCTGTCCGCCCACAAAGCGGATGCGGGCGTCGCGGCCGGGGTCGGTGATGCCCAGGATGGGGCCAAGCGCCTGGTCCTGGAGGACCGATACGTCAAGCTTGCCCACGGCCGTCTGGGGGACGTCACCCTGCCAGACAAGCTCGCGCCATGAGCCGCCAAGAAAGAGCCCGTAGTGAAGGGCCTCCGTCGGGCGGATGGGGTCCTCGCTCGGCTCGCCAACGGCAAAGCCCTGCTCGGCGAGGCGCGCGAGAAGCTCTTTGGCGGTGAGCCCCGCGGTGTCTGCCACCACACGGTCATAGGGGAGGGTCATGAGCTGACTCTCGGGGAAGAGGACTGCCAGGAGGTAGTCGCAGGGCTCGGTGCCGGGGGCGCCCATCGTGTCACCGTGCTCCTCGCGTAGCGCCTTCCGCACGCGGGCCGCGGCGGCAGCGCGGTGGTGACCGTCGGCAATGTAGGCGCGCGGAACGCGTGCGAGCATCGTGCGCAGGGCGTCGACGGCGGCGGGCCTGTTGACGCGCCATACGGTCTCGCGCAGTCCCTCTGCGTCGGTGAAGTCGTAGAGTGGGGTTGCCGTTGCGGCAGCAGCGACGATGGTCGAGAGCGTGGGGTCGTCGCGATAGGCGAGAAGCACGGGGCCTGTCTGGCAGCCGGTGGTGGCAATGTGGTCTGCGCGGTCCTTCTCGTCGACCGGTCGCGTGAACTCGTGCCGGCGAATGGTGCCCGACTCGTAGTCGTCCACCGAGAAGGCCGCCACGATGCCCGTCTGCTCGTGGCCGTTGCCGCTCAGGCGGTACAGGTAGTAGCAGGGGTCGCCGTCGCGCACGAGGGTGCCGTCGGCAACGCGGTCGGCAAGGAGGCTCGCGGCCTTCTTGTAGACGTCTGCGGCATGCATGTCGTGGGAGGGCTCGAAGGCGGTCTCTGGTCGGTCGATGGCGAGGAACGAGTACGGCCGCTTGGCCACGGCCTCGCGCGCCTCCTCCCTCGTGAACACGTCATAGGGCAGTGACGCGAAGTCCTGGGCCTTATCGGGCTGAGGCCTGTAGCACACGAACGGCTCTGCGCGCATGTCGCTCCTTCGTTGCGGTCTTGATACGGGCGGGGGGGCTTTGGAAGCTCCACGAGCAGATTCTAACGCGTGTGGCCCGTTACTTCGGGTACCGTAGACGCATGGAAACCCGCACGTGACAGGTAGGACGAAGGCAGGGGGCATCGATGGCATCTGAGAATGCGGCGATTCGGTTTTCCCGGGGGATGGACGTAAGCGGCCGCAAGCTTGTGGTCTTCGACTTTGACGGCACGCTCTCGGATACCGTGAGAGGCATCACCTCCACTGCCCGGACGGTTCTGCATGACCATGGCCTCTCGGATGACGAGATCGGGGACCTTCGGCGTATCGTTGGCCCGCCCTTCCCCATGGCATTCACGCTGGTCTACGGCTTCTCGAAGGAGGAGGCGGCCCAGATCACCGAGGAGTACCGCGCCATCTACCGAACGCTCGGGCCCGAGGCGTTCCCGGCCATCCCGGGGACGGTGGAGCTCGCCGACTCCCTCCATGCCGCAGGCAAGGTCCTTGGCGTTGCCTCGTCAAAGCGCTCCAGCCTGCTCGAGAGAGGCATGCGCGACTCTGGCCTTGCCCCGCACTTCGACATCTACCTGGGAAAGATCGATGACGACGTGGACACCAAGCCGCAGACCATCCGGCGCGTGATGGAGCGCACGGGACTGGAGCCACAGGACGCGGTGATGGTGGGTGACCGGTTCTACGACGTCGATGCGGCGACTGAGGTGGGCATCCCCTGCGTTGGGGTCCACTATGTGCACACCTGCGAGGTCAAGGAGCTTGTGGATGCCGGTGCGGTTGCCGTCGCCGAGACCGTAGACGAACTGGGACGCATACTTCTGGGGTAAGACGACGGGCGCCCGCCGATTTTTGAGCTCTCAGTGCTTCCGGCCTGCGGATGTGGGGTAGAACAGAGAGCATCACGGCCGCGGGACAGACTCGTCCCGCTTCTGAAGGGAGACATCATGGCAGATTTCGACATCACGGACGGCTTCCGCAAGGTCTTCCTGGCAAGCGTGGGCGCTGTCGCCACCACCGCCGAGAAGTCCCAGGAGGTCATCGACGGCTTCGTCAAGAAGGGCGAGCTTACGGTTGCCCAGGGCAAGGCCATCAACGAGGAACTCACCCGCAAGGCAAAGGAGGTCGTCGGCGACACGTCTGACGTCGCGTTGCGCGCCAAGATGGCGGCAATGACCCCCGAGGAGCGTGCCGAGTTCGCCAAGAAGGTTGCCTCCATGGCCTCCGACCTCGACGCCGATGTCGTGGAGCCGGACTCCGTCGAGGATGCCCCTGCCGATGACGGTGACGCCAAGGAGTAGAACCTGTGCCGGAGGTTCGCGACAACAGCAATGCCGTAGACGGGAGCTCGCCACGCACCAGTGACGAGCTCCTTGACGCGTGGTACAAGAGCGTAAGCGCGAACGGCTTCGAGGACGACGGCACGCAAACCATCGGCCTGTTTGGCGGTCGCAGCGCGATGTCGGGCGACTACGAGCTGTCGCGTCGGTCTCGCCTCAAGCGCGTGCGCGAGGTTCTTGCGATTGTGCGACGCTATGACATCTTCCACGGCCTCACTCCCAAGAGCCTGCGGCACATGCTCGAGGAGCTTGGACCCACCTTTGTAAAGGCCGGCCAGATCCTCTCCATGCGCTCGGAGATCCTGCCCGAGAGCTTCTGTCGCGAGCTCACCAAGCTCCGCTCCGACGTGGAGCCCATGGACCGCGACACGGTGCTCCAGGCCCTTCGTGACGAGTACGACGTTCCCATCGAGGACATCTTCGACGCGATCGACGACGTTCCCCTGGGTTCCGCCTCCGTGGCCCAGGTGCACAAGGCGCGTCTCGTAACGGGCGAAATGGTTGCCATCAAGGTGCAGCGGCCGCACGTCCAGGAGACCATGGCGCAGGACATCGCCATCATGCGCTCGCTCGTGGGCTTCATGGACCGCTTCGTGTCCGGTAGCCAGTTCCTCGACATGCAGTCGGTGGTGGACGAGCTCTGGCAGTCCTTCCGCGATGAGACCGACTTCCTGGTAGAGGCCAGAAACCTCGAGGAGTTTCGGCGCAACAACGCGGACTGCAAGTTTGTTGACTGCCCCAAGCCCTATCCCAAGCTCTGCACCAAGCACGTGGTGGTCATGGACTATATCGAGGGCATCCCCATCGACAAGACTGCCAAGCTTGTCGCTGCCGGCTACGACCTCGAGGAGATAGGCACAAAGCTCGTTGACAACTACACGCGCCAGATGATCGATGACGGCTTCTTCCACGCCGACCCTCACCCGGGCAACCTTATCATCCGCGACGGACAGATTGTCTACATCGACCTGGGAATCATGGGGCGCCTCTCGTCACACGACCGCAAGGCAATGTCGGACATGGTGAAGGCAGTCGCCCTGAGGGATTCCGCCGGGCTTGCCGATGGCCTGCTGCGCTTCTCGGTTTCTGACACCTCCGCCGTCGACCACGCGCACCTCCTGGATGACCTCGACATGATCATCGCCGACTACGGCGAGGCGGATCTCTCGGACCTGGACGTTGGGTCCTTTGTGAACTCGCTGATCTCGATGGCGAGAAAAAACGGCGTCGAGCTTCCCGGCACCGTCACCATGCTGGCGCGCTCCCTCGTCACACTCGAGGGCGTGGTCGACGAGTTTCTCCCCGGCGTTTCGATCATCGAGATCATCACGTCCCACATCAAGGCCCACACCACGCCCGAGGACCTTGTCAAGCATGAGGTCAAGGGCTTCGCGCGAGAGGGGACGCGTGCGGCGCATGGGCTTCTTGGTGCGGCCTCGCAGGCGGACCTTGCCATGAAGATGCTCACCCGCGGCCAGCTGCGCCTCAACCTTGACGTGGCAGGAACCGAGGACCCCATCAACGACTTTGCCCACATTGCCAACAGGCTCTCGATGAGCGTCATGGTGGCGGGTCTCTTCATAGGCTCGTCCGTGGTCTACTACGCGCGCATCCAGCCCGTCATCTTTGGCATCCCCATCATCGGCTTCGTGGGCTACCTCGCAGCCTTCATTCTGGGTATCTGGGTTGCCCGGAGCATCATCAAGGACGACCGCCGCCGCAGGCGATGAGACAAAGGGACAGTCCCTTTGTCTCACTTAGCGAGTGGGGCGGGGAGCTTCGGGAGCTCCGTTCACCGCAAGATTGATGACGCGGTATGCGCCGTCGTAGATTCCCGCCCGTGCGGCATCTTCGATGCGGTCGCACATGAAGCCGATGAGCGCGCGCTCGCGCTGGAACGAGTCGACCATCGAGAGCACCTCTGCCGTATCGTCCATCTCATAGGTGCCGTCGCCGACCTCTGCCGCCCGGATGGCGCCCCATGCCTCGTGGCCGCCTACGCGGTGAATCATGAGCTTGGGTACGGGATAGAACGAGAACTCGCTCGGCTTGGTGACCAGCACGTCCGAGCAGCGCATGAGAAGGTTGGACGAGTAGACCGCCGCAAAGATGTCGTGGTCGCAGAAGCCGTGCACGCCGCTCACGTCACCGTCGAGCGCCGCCGCGGCGAACCTTGCCACCTCGTCGATGGCATCGAAGTGGGAGAGCGCCTCGTTTCGAAGACCGTCGACGTTTTTGAGAAGCGCGTCCCAAACGTTCTTGTGGTCTCCCACGTTCACAAAGACCACGGCCTCGCCACGCCTTACGTAGGGCAGGAGATGCTGCAGGATTGCCGCGAAAAGGTCCTGCTGGGCACCCGCACCACCAACCGAGAGCAGGTAACGGACGGGTCCCCCGCCCAAGACGCGGTTCCTGCGCCGTGCGCAGTCTGCAGGGATGTTTGAGACGAGCTCGTGATCGACGTAGTGGCCCGTGTAGAAGATGGAACCCTCTGGCATGGGCTTGAGCTGCCGTGAGGGGTCCATGCCGCGCAGCTGGTGGTAGCCAAGGTAGGCGCTGGGCGTCTGGACGGTATGAATGGAGCCCTCCGCCAGGTGCAGCGCCATGGGCCAGTTGTCGGGGATTGCGTTCACCACGTGGGTCATGCCCGCATGCACCGCCGCCTGCGACGGCCAGACGTGGGTTCCCACGTAGGGAATGTCCTTGTCGATGTCGTGGAAGAGGGGAACGCAGAGCTCGGCGTTCTTCTGGTCTGCGGCGTTGTACGAGAGCTTCCTGAAGCCCTCGGAGTTGAGGGGCTCCCACACGAACTTGTTGAAGACCCCTACGCGCTGGGAGATCCTCGACCCCTTGGAGTAGAGGTCGTTCTGATAGCGGATGACCTTGGACCCCGTGGCGTCCTTGAAGGAGGCGAGGTCAAGCCAATAGGGCGTATACCCCATGGCGTGAGCGGCGGATGCCATGGCCATCGAGATGCGATAGTGCCCAAAGCCCATGCGGATGTTCCCCACAATGACCGGCGCGCCGTCTGCGCCCTTGACGGTGCGCTCGGTTGCGGCGGGCTTTGGCGCTTTGGCTGCGTCGGCACGGATGTCGAGGGGCGCGCCGTCTGGCGATATGACAAGGTTCCTCACACCGAGCATCTCGCCGATCACGGGCGTTGGCTCTGCCGAGAGGTGATAGACGGCCGAGGAGTCGTCGCCAAAGCGGCGATGGTAGCGCTCCTTCGATTGGACGGCCTTCTGGTACGTCGCGTCGTCCTGCTCGTTGCCAAAGGCGCTTCTCGCCCGGTCTGCCGTTGCACCCATCGAATCCTCCTTGACCCCATGTGGACCGAGGTGATAGCCTCGCTATCAAGTTGATAGTAAGACTATCACCGAGAGGAACGGAGCGTCAAGAATGACTGATGGCGGTGATATGGTCGGTGGCACAATTGCGGTGCCGCAGGAGGGGAGCCTCACGGGAGACGCGCGGATGGACCGCGCCGTTGAGTGCGCGGCAGGCCTCTTTCTTGAGCGACGCATTGCCGATGTGCGCATGACCGATGTCGCCGAGGCGGCAGGCGTTGGGGTGGCCACGCTCTACCGGCGCTTCTCGACCAAGACGCGCCTTGCCCTGGCGGCGGGCACGCTCCTGTGGCGCCGATTCAACGCACGTATCGTGGCGCTTGTGGAGTCGGACGCGTTTCTCGGCATGAGTGGTGCGAGCAGGCTCGAGCGCATGCTGCGCCTCTATGCCGAGGGCTACGTGGAGAATGCCGGCTTCGTGCTCTTCATTGATGACCTTGACGGGCTTCTCGTCACCGAGGGCGCACCCGTTGACGCCATCGCGGCCTATGGTCGTGAGGTCGACTCGTTCTACCTCATCTTCGCCGACGCCTACCAGCTTGGCATCCAGGATGGCTCCGTCGTGCGCGAGGTGGACTTTCCGGTCTTCTACAGAAGTGTTGCGCACGCGCTCATGGGCGTGGCGCAGAAGCTCTCGCGGGGCGAGGTCATCCCCTCGGATGACTTCTCCACGGGGGCGCAGGAGCTTGAGTGCATCGTCGACATGGCGATCCACGCGTTGAGATGAGACAAAGGGACTGTCCCTTTGTCTCATGAGGAGAGGGGAGCAGAGATGGCAGGAACCAGGCTTGCGGACAAGCGGGTCATCAGGCTTTTTGCAATCGGACAACTGGGGTGGGCGATACTCTCGGGTATCGTCAGCAACTGGCTCGTCTACTTCTACATGCCCTCGGACACCATGCTCTCGCGCGGCATGGCCGTCTTCATCACCCAGGGTGCCGTGTTTGCGGGGCTCACGGTGATTGGCATCATCACGGGATGCGGAAGGCTGCTCGATGGCTTCATCGACCCGTTCATTGCCTCGCAGTCAGACAGGCTGAAGAGCCCCCTTGGCCGCCGCATCCCCTTCATGCGCAAGGCGGCCGTCCCCTTTGGCGTGATGACAGTGCTCATCTTCATCGTGCCGGGAACCGGTAGCCAGACCCTGAACAACGTGCTTCTCTTCTGCTGCCTTATGCTCTTCTACATCACGCTCTCGCTCTACTGCACGCCCTTCAATGCGCTCATTCCCGAGCTTGGTCGCACGCAGGAGCTGAGAATTGACCTCTCAACCCACATCTCGGTCACGTACTTTCTTGGAACGGCGGCGGCCTACCTCGTAACAACGGTTGCAGCCTACCTCGAGCCAACCATGGGAATTGCCGGTGCCTTCAGGATTACGGTCGCAGTGCTCGCCGCCGTTGCGGTTGTCTGCATGCTCGTCCCGGCGTTTGGCATCGACGAGACCCTCTATGCCGAGTCTGAGCCCTCTTCCACGCCCATGTTCGAGTCGGTTGCCAAGACGTTCAAGAACCACGACTTCCAGGTCTTCGAACTCTCCGACGTCCTCTACTGGGTTGCCATCACCATGTTCCAGACCGGCATGACCTACTACATCACCGAGCTCATGGGTCTGCCGGACTCCCTCTCGTTTGTGTTCTTTGCCGCCATGACGCTCATCTCCCTCATGTTCTATGCACCCGTGAACATGCTCGCCAAGCGCCACGGCAAGAAGCGCATTGTCGCGTTTGGCTTTTTCTTCTTCTGCCTGGCGTTCGGCGTCACCTCGGTGTGCGGCATGTTTGGCGTGCCGGGCATGGTGTGGGGCATGCTTGTGGCGGTGCTCGCGGCCATACCCATGGCAATCCTGGGAATCCTTCCCCAGGCGGTTCTCGCTGACATCGCCGAGTGCGACGCGATCGATACGGGCGAGAGGCGAGAGGGAATGTTCTATGCGGCCCGCACCTTCTCCATGACCCTGGGACAGACGCTCGCTATGATCCTCTTCACGTCTCTTTCCATCCTCGGCGAGAACGGCATGGGCTACCGCGCCACTGCCCTTGTCGCCACCGTGTTCTGCCTCATTGGCGGTCTGGTCTTCACGAGGTACAACGAGCGGCGTGTGCTGGGGACCATCGGCAGCGGCACCGACGAGGGAGGGGAGCGGCAGTGACGGCACTCCTTGGCGAGCCGACCTTCTGCGTGCGCTGGCATGGGGACGACGGCCGGCGGCGTGCGGCTCACGTGCAACCGTCTGGCCTGGCGACGGGTGGTGACGCTACCTCCCTTGGCGTCTCGCTCCAGCGCGGGGGCGACTCGTGGCGGCTCTCTGTGGAGCCGTCATGCGAGGTCGTTGTCGATGCCGTGGAGGCAACGCTGCCTGCTGCGCTTGACGAGGCCACGGCGCTCTACCTGAATGGCTACAACTCCTGGACCGATTCCGTCGAGCGAGACCCGCGCGACCGCATGCGCAACTTCCGGGTGCCGCGCGCAGCCATACGACACTGGGTGCTCGACGCCTCCGGCGACTACCGCTTTGTGGAAGCAGACGAGAGGCCCGGGCACCAGCATGGATTTACCTATGGCTACCTGCGTCGGAATGGCGAGGCCTCCCTCGTGGGCTCGCTGGGCGAGGACACGGGCATAACGCTCATCCGTGAGGACCTTCCGGCGGGCGAGCTTCTCGTGAGAAAGGAGCCGCCGGCCGTTCCCGTTGCGGCGGGCGAGCGGCGCTGCCTTCTGGGGCTTGCCGTCGTGTGTGCCGGGAGCGTAGACGAGGCCACAGAGCGCTGGCTTGCGCTCTGTGGCGTTCGCGCGTTGCCCTGCTCGCCGCTGGTTGGCTATACCAGCTGGTATCGGCACTACACGGACATCTCGGAGCAGTGCCTGCTGCATGACCTGGATGCGCTTGCGGACTGCCTGGGGAGCTTTGAGCTTGGGGAGCGCCGACCCACGTTTCAGGTGGACGACGGCTACACGCGCGTGGGCGACTGGCTGCGTCCAGATAACGAGAAGTTCCCGCATGGCCTTTCGCCTGTTGCCGCCGGCGTGCGCGAGCGTGGGCTCATGCCAGGCATCTGGATTGCGCCCTTCGTGTGCGAGCGAAAGTCCCAGCTCTTCTCGGCGCATCCTGACTGGCTGCTCCGTGACGAGAAGGGCGAGCTTGTGGTGACTGGCTCTCACTGGTCTGGCCACGTTGCGCTCGACACGCTGAACCCCGAGGTGCGCAACTACGTGGCGCGTTTCATGGCCACGCTCACCGGAGAGTGGGGCTTCTCGCTTCTCAAGTGTGATTTCCTCTACGCGGCATGCATGGTGCCGCACGGCGGGATGAACCGCGGGCAGCTCATGGCAGACGCGCTTGACCTCCTGCGACAAAGCGCGGCGCCAGGCACGTGGTTTGACCTCTGCGGCGTTCCCGTTGGATCTGCCCTTGGCAGGACGGAGTTCTGTCGCATTGGCTGTGACGTGGGACTCGACTGGGACGGATCTGCCTACATGCGAGGTACTGGTCGCGAGCGCGTGAGCACCAAGAACAGCCTGGCAAACACGCGTGGGCGCGCGCATCTGAACGGTCGGGCGTTTAGGTGCGACCCAGACGTCTTCTTCCTGCGACCTGACGTGCGGCTTACCGATGAACAGCGCGAAGAGCTTCTTGAGGCGGACTCCACGCTTGGCGGTGTGCTCTTCACCTCAGACGACATGTCGCTCTGGGACGAGCGCCAGCGGAAGCTTTTCTCGCGAGCGTTGTGAGACAAAGGGACAGTCCCTTTGTCTCATCGCAGGATGCTTGAAACGATGTCGTGCGTGAGCGTGTAGACGCCGGGCATCTTGGACTCGCGCGGCCCCGCCACGTTGAGCGTCAGGGCGCTTGCTCCCAGCGAGCGGAGCCACGCCAGCGCCTCCGCCGTGGCCTCGCTTACGTTGGAGCCCTCCAGAACAATCACCGGACGACCCATGCGCTCGGCGAAGATCGCCGTCATCTCCGTTCCGCTCCTGGGCTCGAGCCCGCCGGGGGAGACGATGAGCGTTGCGTGGCTGTCGCGCACGTTCCATGCCGTTCGTTCGACGTAGCCTTGGCTGGGTCCTTCGCGGAGTTCTGGGTACAGGGCGAGGAGGCCCGGCGGCTTGGGCAGGTCCTCGGCAAGGCCCCCGGGCGGGCACCAGCCACAGATGGGCACGTTCTGCTCGCGTGCGGCATCAAGGCCGCCACGGTCTGCGCCGGTCTGTCCGCCGGATCGCACGAGCGCGATGAGCGGCAGACGGTCGATGATGCCGGCCGCTTCCGACTGCTGGCGCGCGATGGTTCCGGCATCCGTTGGGTCTGCGGCAAGTGAGGTTTCCCACTCTTGGCGCGTGATGCTCTGCACGCGCTCCGTGTGAGTGGCACCGAGGCGATCGATGACTCCCTCGACGTGGTGGTGCGGGCGCAGTCCGGCCTTCTCCTGGACGCGGCGGCTCCCCTCGTTGCCCTCGAAGTAGCTCGCGCGCACGGCAGCGAGGTTCTCCACGAGGAAAGCGTAGCGCAGCACCTCTCGGACGGCCTCCGTCATGTAGCCGTGGCCCCACCAGGGACGGGCAATCCAGTAGCCGATCTCGGCCTCGTGTGCGGGGAGGGGGTCTGCGACGTTTGCGGCCTGGTGGCGCAGTGCGATGGCGCCCACGGCCTCGTCCACGGCCTCGTCCGCCTGCGTTCCTTCTCGCCCACGCAGCGTGATTGCCCAGGAATCCGGCGCCATGAGAATGTCTTTCAGGACCGTCTTGCTCTCCTCGAGCGACGCGTGTGGGGCCCAGCCTGCCCGAGGGCCAACCTCGGGGTCGCGCGCGTAGCGATAGACCGCCTCCGCGTCATCCAAGCGCCAGGGACGCATGACAAGGTGTGCCGTTGTGAGCGTGGTTGGCCAGCGCATGGGTTCCTCCTGGAGTTGCGGTGCCGAATGGCCACCACCATAGCGCAGTTGACCCCAGCGGAGGGTGCCGGACCGTCCGGAAGGCGCTGTTGAGAACAATTTGGACGTTTTAGGCCTTTGGAGCAAAGCAAAACGTCGATTTCCTTCTCAGCAGCACAACGCTACTTGACTTTGACCGCTACTGACCGCGTGACCGGCTGAGGCCATTCCGTGGGCAAGAAGGCCCCGTTATTGGTGAGCCGCCCCGCTGGTTGCCGCCTCAACCCGACGGTCGCAGCAGGTGAGGCAAACGGTCATAAGCGCCAGGAGCCCGGCTGCAACCACAGGCAGGAGAACCGGCGAGACCCTCTCAACAATAACGCCCATGAGCGGCGGAAACGCCATCGAGCCCACGTATGCGCAGGCCATCTGTAGCCCCATGAGCGACTGCGCGTTCTGCGAGCCAAAGCGCACGGGCGTGAGCTGAATCATCTGCGGGTAAATGGGGGCACAGCCCAGGCCGAGAAGCGCGAGGCCCAAGCCGAGGCCCGTCTCGCTCGGTGAGACCATGAGCACGACAAGTCCAATGCCCATGATCGTCTCGCCTAGCCTGAGGAGCTGCTTGCCATCAAGGCGCAGGGTAAGCACGCCCGAGAGAAACCTCCCCACCGTTATGCCTGCATAGAAGAGGCTGGCGAGAAGGGCGGCCGCTTGTGCGGAAACGCCGTGCCCTAGCACAAGGAACGTCGAGGCCCACAGCCCGCATGCCGACTCGAGTGCGCAGTAGCAGAGAAACCCTGCCATCGCGAGCTTCACGCCGGGGAGGGCAAGAAGCTTGCGGCGCGTGGGGACGGTGTGCTTCCCGTCTTGGTCGGTCGCGTCGTTTTGGTCACGCCACAACGGGATGCTCAGGGTGATTGCCACCACGAGTGCCACTTGGAGAGCGCCTACGATGCGGTAACCTCCCGGCCAACCGGCGGAGCTGCCCATCTGCCACGACATGATCATGGGTCCGCCGGCGGCACCAAGGCCCCAGCAGCAGTGAAGCCAATTCATGTGGCGTGCGGCGTAGTGCGTTGCTACGTAGGCGTTAAGCGATGCGTCCACCGCTCCAGCACCCAGGCCATATGGAATAGCCCAAAGCGCGAGCTGCCAGAACTCAGCTGAGGCTGAGAAGCCAAAGAGGGCTACCGCGGTGAGCGCCACCGAGAGCGCGGTGAGCTTGCCCGTCCCCAGCCGGCGCACGAGCTGCACGGTCAGCAGGCTCGAGACGATGGTCCCCAGGCAGATGATCATTGATATGACGCCCGCCAGCGAGACGTTGGCGCCAATGCTCGCGTGCATGGTGGGCCAGGCTGCGCCAAGAAGACCGTCCGGTAGGCCTAGGCTCACAAAGGCCAGGTAGATGATGCCGAGAAGTACGGTGGTCATATGATGTGGCTCCCGGATGCGTCGAGACCGCTGATGAGCCCATGCTAACGGCGAGCCGCCGGCTTCGCAAATCGGCAGTAGGGGCTGCGTTGTGCCGCGTGCGTGGTCCGTGGCGCCACAGCGAGGGTTTCCGCAAACTGCTCTACCACAACAAAGAGCCCCTCCGGCGCCGTGAGGCGTCGGAGGGGCAAGGGGCGAGACAATCGCGGCACCCTAGGGTCGCAAGCGCCTACTCCAGCTCGAAAGCGCCCGTGTAGAGCTGGTAGTACGTGCCGTGCTTTGCGATGAGCTCGTCGTGCGTGCCGCGCTCGATGATGCGGCCGTGGTCAAGCACGATGATCACGTCGGAGTTGCGCACGGTTGAGAGCCTGTGCGCGATCACAAACGTGGTGCGTCCGTACATGAGGGCATCCATGCCACGCTGCACAATCTGTTCGGTGCGCGTGTCGATGGAAGACGTTGCCTCGTCCAGAATCATTACCGGCGGATCCGCGACTGCCGCGCGCGCAATGGAGAGGAGCTGACGCTGACCCTGCGAGAGCTGGGCCGCGTTGTCGGTGAGCATCGTGTCGTAGCCCTCCGGCAGGCGCCGGATGAAGCTGTCCGCGCCCGCGAGCTTTGCGGCGCCAATGCACTCCTCGTCGGTGGCATCCAGACGCCCGTACCGGATGTTGTCCATGACGGTGCCGGTAAAGAGGTTGGTGTCCTGAAGGACCATGCCAAGTGAGCGACGCAGGTCGTCCTTCTTGATCTTGTTGATGTTGATGCCGTCGTAGCGAATCTTGCCGTCGGCAATGTCATAGAAGCGGTTGAGAAGGTTGGTGATCGTCGTCTTGCCCGCGCCGGTCGCTCCGACAAACGCCACCTTCTGACCAGGCTTGGCGTAGAGCGAGATGCCATGGAGGACGGTGTGGTCGGGCGTGTAGCCAAAGTCCACGTCAAAGAGGCGCATGTCACCGGCAAGCGGTGTGTAGGTGACGGTGCCGTCGTGGTGGGGGTGCTTCCATGCCCAGCTCTCGGTGCGCTCGGGGCACTCCTCAAGCTCGCCTGCGGCGTTCTTGCGCACGTTGACCAGGGTGACGTAGCCCTCGTCCGTCTCGGGCTTCTCGTCGATGAGCGAGAAGATGCGCTCGGCGCCCGCAAGGCCCATAACCACGAAGTTAATCTGCTGGGAGACCTGGCCAATGGAGCCAGAGAAGCGCTTCGTGAGGTTGAGGAACGGCACCACGATGTCGATGGAGAGTGCGACGCCCGCGATGGAGGGGTTGTGCGTTCCCGCGGCGAGCATGGCGCAGCCAGCCAGTGCAACTACCACGTAGGAGAGGTTGCCCATGTTCATGAGGATGGGGCCAAGCGTGTTGCCATAGATGTTCGCTCGCTTGGAGGCATCGAAGAGCTCGTCGTTGACCTCGTCGAAGCCCTTCTCGGTGGCAGCCTCGTGCGTGAAGACCTTGATGACCTTCTGGCCGTTCATGGCTTCCTCGGCGAAGCCCTCCTCGGCAGCGAGCGCACGCTGCTGGGCGAGGAAGAAGTGAGCCGAACGCCCACCCATTACACGGGTGATCACGACCATCAGGACGACCATCGCAAGTACCACGAGCGTCAGGGGCACCGAGTACCAGAGCATGATGACGAGAACCGAGATCATCGCCGTGAGCATGGTGATGAGGTTCGGCACGGCAACGCCAATGAGCTGGCGAAGGGTATCCACATCGTTGGTGTAGTGCGACATGATGTCGCCGTGCTTGTGCGTGTCGAAGTAGCGGATGGGCAGGTCCTCCATGTGGTCGAACATCTGGTTGCGGACCTTCATGAGGGTGCCCTGGCAGATCACGGCCGTGAGCTGCGCCTGAGCGATGTTCGCGCCCAGGGCAACCACATAGCACCCAATGAGGCCCAAGACGATGTGTGTGATCTGGACCTGCGCCGCCCCCCAGTCTCCCGTGCCCACGAACTCCTGCACCACCGCGATTGCCTGCTGCATGAAGACAGAGGGCAGTGACGAGAGGATCGAGGCGGTGAGAATGCAGAGCACCTGCACGGTCACGTGAACGGGGTAGTAGTGGAAGGTGAGTGCCAGCGTGCGCCTGAGCGTCTCCCCGGGGTTTGCGGCGCCGTGGCCGCGGCCGGGGCCGTCGGTGCGCCTGGGCTCGGTTGCCTGCTCAGAAGGAGACTTCATTTCCTGGCCTTTCTCTTTACTCATTGTTCGCCTCCTTCTGGGGCTTGACGGCGTCCTTGGATATGGACTCCATGGCCTCGTCGTGCGACTGCTTGTTCTGCGTGGTGTACGTCTCGCGGTAGATGTCGTTGGTTCGCAGCAGCTCTTCGTGCGTGCCCACGGCGTCGATGTGCCCATCGCGCATTACCACGATGCGGTCAGCGTCCTCAACCGAGCTGGTGCGCTGGGCGATGATGACCTTGGTGGTCTCGGGGATGAAGCTCTTGAATCCCTCGCGGATGAGGCGGTCGGTCTTGGTGTCCACGGCGCTCGTGGAGTCGTCGAGAATCAGGATTTTGGGGTTCTTGAGCAGGGCGCGCGCAATGCAGAGACGCTGCTTCTGCCCGCCCGAGACGTTGGTGCCGCCCTGCTCGATGTAGGTGTCGTACTTCTTGGGGAACTGCTGGATGAACTCGTCTGCCTGTGCGAGCCTGCAGGCTTCGAGCATCTGCTCGTCGGTTGCGTTGGGGTTACCCCAGCGGAGGTTGTCCTTGATGGTGCCCGAGAAGAGGACGTTTCGCTGGAGCACGACCGCCACCTGGTTGCGTAGGGTATCGAGGTCGTAGTCGCGAACGTCTCGGCCACCAACGCGCACGGTCCCCCTGGTTGCGTCATAGAGGCGGCAGATGAGCTGTACGAGCGTCGACTTTGAGGAACCCGTGCCGCCAATGATGCCGATGACTTCACCGCTCTTGATGTGAAGGTCAATGTCATCGAGTGCCATGCGATCGGCCTTGGCGGAGTACTCAAAGCTCACGTGGTCGAAGTCGATGGAGCCGTCCGGGACCTCCATGATGGGGTTCTCGGGGTTCTTGAGATCGGGCTCCTCGCGCAGGACCTGGCAGATGCGTCGCGCAGACTCGTCGGCCATCGTGATCATCACGAAGACCATCGAGAGCATCATGAGGCTGATGAGCATTGAGAATCCGTAGGTGATGAGCGCGGAGAGCTGGCCCACGCCCATGAGCTGTCCCTGGCTGGACACAATTGCCTGAGAGCCGAAGAAGATGACGAAGGTGTAGATGACGTCGATTGCCAGCGTCATGAGGGGCTGGTTCCACGCCAGGATGCGCTCGACGTGAACAAAATCGTGGTAGAGCGTGCCGGATGCCTCGTTGAACTTATCTTTCTCGTGGTCCTCGCGGACGTAGGACTTCACCACGCGAATGCCCTGGACGTTCTCCTCCACAGAGTCGTTCAGGCGGTCGTACTTCCTGAAGATGCGACGGAAGATGGGCATCACGGTGAGGGCGATCTTGAAGATGCCCCAGCCAAGGACAAAGGCGACAATCACGTAGATCACGGCCATGGGGCCGCCCGAGATGAAGGCCATGACAACCGAAAAGACCGCCATGAGCGGGCAGCGGATAGCCATGCGGATGATCATCATGTACGCCTGCTGGACGTTGGTGACGTCGGTCGTAAGACGGGTCACGAGTGAGCTCGTGGAGAACCGGTCGATGTTGGAGAACGAGAAGCCCTGAATCTTGTGGAACACGTCGTGCCTGAGATTCTTGGCAAGGCCCGTCGCCGCAATCGAGCAGGTGACACCAGCTGCGGTACCAAAGGCGAGCGAGGCGAGTGCCATGACGATGAGCACCGCCGCGTGCCCGGCGATTGCGGAGATGCCGCCTCCGAGCGCGAGGGCGTCGATGAGCTGGGCCGTCACGAACGGAATCGCGCATTCGAGCACGACCTCCCCGGTGACGAGAAACGGCGTTGCCCAGGCGGGCTTGCCGAATTCCCTGAGCGACCCGGCCAGGGTCGAGACTATCTCCTTGAGGCCATACTGGGGAAGCGAGGACGTCTCGCCCTTGCTCAGGGTCTTTCTCAACTTCTTGCGTATGCTCACTTTTCCACCGCCCTGTCTTTCTCCTCGATTTTCTGCCAGTGCCCCATGAGCCGGTCAAGGACCTCAAGGAGCTGCGTCCTCTCTTCCTCGGAGAGGACCGAGAAGGCTTCCTCCTCGAATCTTGCGCGCTTCTCGGCACATACCTTGGCCTCTGCCTGGCCGGCTTGCGTGAGGGAGACGTCAAGTTGACGCTTGTCGCTCTGGGACCGCGTACGTGTGACGAGACCCTCTGACTCGAGCTTTGCGAGAACCTCAGAAAGGGCGGCTGAGCTTATGGGGACGGTGTCCTGCAGCTCGCGTTGGCCCACGATGCCCCCCTCGTCCAAGATTCGCTCGAGCATGTGCTGCTTTCCGCTGCGGCCCCCTGCGTGAAGGTGAAGGAAGTGGCCAAAGTAGCCAAGGTCCCTCATGATGCGCGCCTCCTTGGAGGCGCTGTGCTCCTTTGGGGGGCGGCACCTTCCGATTTGCTGAATCTCTTGCGTAATGATTTCTCCTCACATCTACAAGTACTATGTTGCGAGAAAAAACATTAGGTACTTAGCGAACAAGCGTCAAGGTACTTAACAAATGACCACAATCAGGCGCGTATCCGTGCGTACACAACAGGAACAGACGGGGACTTTCACCGAGCCTTACAAAGAATGAGGTCTATTACCTGCGGTTATATCGTGAGCTTACAATTGCTCAGGAGAAATGTAAGGGTAACGTAATGTGCGGTCAGGGCGTCGTAATGCCTTTCCGCCGAGGTAGGGGAGAGACTTCCCAACCCATAGCATGCATGGTGTAAAGACCCGCCGGGGGAATGGGACGGCGTGGTCACACCCTCTGGAAGGAGAAGCATGTCCGATAGTCTCTCTCGTCGTTCTTTCCTCTCGCTTGCAGGTGGCACTGCAGTCGCTCTCGCTGGCCTGGGCCTGGTGGGCTGCGGTGGCTCGAGCAGCTCCGACGCCAGCGCCTCCGACTCCAGCGCGAAGACCCTCTCTGGCACGGTGAACTGCTCTGGCGCCACCTCCTTCCAGCCGCTGGTTGAGGCTGCTGCCAAGAAGTTCGAGGACGAGAACCCCGACGTGACCATCGCCATCACCGGCGGCGGCTCCGGCCAGGGCCTCTCCGACGTCCGTGACGGCAAGGCGCAGATTGGCCGCTCTGACGTCTTTGCCGAGGAGAAGCTCGACGCCTCTGACGCTCAGGCCCTCACCGACAACACCGTCTGCGTTGTTGGCATGGGCCCCATCGTGAACTCCAACGTCGACGTCGACGACCTCACGACCGAGCAGCTCAAGGGCATCTTCACCGGCCAGATCACCGATTGGTCTGAGGTCGGTGGCACCGCCGGCAAGATCCAGGTCATCGAGCGCAAGGCTGGCTCCGGCACCCGCGCCACCTTCGAGGCCGCGGTCCTCGGCGGCGACAAGGCCCCCGACTCCTTCGCGCCCGTTGCCGAGGAGGACTCCTCGGGCACCGTCGTCGAGAAGATTCAGCAGACCGAGGGCGCCATTTCCTACCTCGCCTTCTCGTACTTCGACGACACCAAGTTCAAGGCCCTCAAGGTAGACGGCGTTGAGGCCACGGCTGACAACGTGTGCAACGGCACCTTCAAGATCTGGGCGTACGAGCACATGTACACCAAGGACGCCGACGAGGTCACCCAGGCCTTCATCGACTACATGATGTCCGATGAGGTTCAGGGCAGCATGGTCGAGGAGCAGGGCTTCATCCCCGCGAGCGACATGAAGGTCAAGAAGGACGCTTCTGGCGCCATCACCAACGCGTAGCTTCTAGACCAAACCAAAGGGGCGTCCGCGCTTGCGTGCGAATGCCCCTTATCTGTACGGGTAGAAAGGCAACTCATGGCAAAACGTCTCATGCCAAAGAAGCAGCTCGAGGGGGTGGGACTCACTCTCACGGGCGCGTGCGTGCTCTTCGTCGCTCTCGTCGTGGTCACGCTCATCTTTATGGTCGCGCAGCAGGGACTCTCCGCCTTCTTCGTGGATGGCATCAACTTCTTCTCGTTCCTCACGGGGACGAGCTGGGTTCCCTCGGATGGTGTCTACGGTGCGCTTCCGCTCATCGTGACATCGTTCGGCGTCATGCTCTTGGCAACGCTCTTCACGCTCCCCATAGCCCTCGGCAGCGCCATCTTCGTCGTGGAGGTCCAGCCGGGCTTTGGGCGTCGCATCTTCCAGCCGCTCGTCGAGCTCCTGATGGGCATCCCCTCGGTCGTGTACGGCCTCATCGGCCTTACGGTGGTCAACGCCGCCATGCGTGCCATCTTTGGTGACGCCGCGGGAACCGGCGCGGGTATCCTCTCGGGCGGTATCGTGCTCGCCGTGATGATTCTCCCCACGGTCACGACGCTCTCCATCGACGGGCTCGCTGCCGTTCCGCGGGAGTACCGCGAAGGCTCGTATGCCCTCGGCTGCACGCGCTGGCAGACGGTCTGGCACGTTGTCCTCAAGAGCGCCATGCCCTCGCTCATGACAGCGGTCATCCTCGGCATGACCCGTGCCTTTGGCGAGGCGCTCGCCGTGCAGATGGTCATTGGTGGCGTCGAGAAGGTCATGCCTGCCGGTCTCCTTTCTCCCGCGGCAACGCTCACGACGGCCCTCACCTCGGGCTTCTCGAACGCCACCACGGGCTCCGTGCAGTATCACGCCCTCTGGGCGCTGGGACTTCTCCTCATGGCCATGTCCCTGCTGTTCATCCTCATCATTCACCTGATTGGTGCAAAGGGGGCGAAGAACCGTGGCTAGCGAGACCTCTGCGAAACGAGCCGGGAATGACCTGGGCGTCGACCTCGACGAGCACGTCAAGAAGATCGGTCGGCAAGACCGCGTTGCGACGGGCATCCTCACCGTCATCGTTGCCTTCGTTCTTCTGCTGCTCGCCTCGCTCGTGGGCTTCATCCTCTTCAAGGGACTCGGAAAGGCCCTGTCACCGGGCTTCCTCACCACATCACCCCTTGCGGACGAGAACCCCGGCATCTCCTCCGAGATCTTCGACTCGTTCTACATGCTCGTCATCACGCTGCTCATCAGCGTGCCCATCTCGCTGGGCGGAGCCATCTTCCTCGTGGAGTACGCGCCCGACAACTGGGTCACCAAGGCGGCGAGCACCGCAATCGAGACGCTCTCGAGCCTTCCCTCGATCGTCGTTGGCATGTTTGGCTCGCTCTTCTTTGTGGTGACGCTCGGCTGGGGCATCTCCATCCTCGCGGGAGCCATGGCCCTTACCATGTTCAACATCCCCATCCTTGTCCGCGTGATCCAGCAGGCGCTCCAGGACGTCCCGCGTTCCCAGCGTGACGCCGCCCTTGCCATGGGCCTCACCCGCTGGGAGACCACGCGCCACGTACTGCTGCCGGCAGCCATGCCGGCCATCGTGACGGGCATCGTTATCTCCGCCGGCCGCGTGTTTGGCGAGGCGGCCGCCCTGATCTTCACCTCCGGCTCGGCCGCTGTGAACATCAACTTTGCGAGCGCCAACCTCTCGAGCCCGCGCAACCCCTGGAACATCTTCAGGCCCGCGGAGACGCTGGCCGTCCACATCTGGAAGCTCAAGATGGAGCCCACCCCCGGCAACGACGAGATCGTGTGGGGCACCGCAGCCGTCCTTATCATCTGCGTGCTGCTCTTCAACATCCTCGCTCGCGTCCTGGGCAAGGCGCTTGCCAAGAAGATGACGAGCGAATGACGGAGGACGAGACAATGACACCCACTCCGGGCGAGGGTAGCGCCCTCCTCTACACTAAGAACGTTACGGTCAAGTACGACTACACGCACGAGGCACTGCACCCAACGTCGCTCTCCTTTGACGCTGGCCAGGTGACCGCCCTTATCGGCCCCTCGGGTTGCGGCAAGTCTACCTACCTGCGCTGCCTCAACCTCATGAACCGCGAGATCCCGCGCTGCGTGGTGGAGGGCGAGATCAACTACCACGACCATGATGTGAACACCCCCGAGGAGAACCTCTTCGAACTGCGCAAGTCCATTGGCATGGTGTTCCAGCAGCCCACGCCATTCCGGAAGTCCATTCGCGAGAACATCCTCTTCGCGCCCAAGCGGCACGGCCGCATCAAGAATCGTGCGGAGGGCGACGAGCTGGTGGAGACCTCCCTGCGCCAGGCTGCCCTTTGGGATGAGGTGAAGGACAAGCTGGACCAGAGCGGCTTTGGCCTTTCTGGCGGCCAGCAGCAGCGTCTCTGCATCGCGCGCACGCTTGCCATGAAGCCGGACGTTGTGCTCTTCGACGAGCCGTGCTCGGCACTCGACCCCATCTCCACGTACTCCATCGAGGAGACAATCAGGTCCATCGCCTTCTCGGGCATCTGCTGCATCATCGTGACGCACAACATGGAGCAAGCCACCCGCGTCTCAGACCGCACCGCGTTCTTCTATGTTGGCACCATGGTCGAGACGGGGACGACCAAGCAGATCTTCTCGTCACCCAATGACCAGCGGCTTGCCGACTACCTGTCCGGACGCTTTGGTTAATGGAGCTGATGATGGAGAAAGAGTTCACGCAAACGGAGCACAGGAGCGTGGCGGACGTCTCTCCCGTCATCTCCGTGAAGCACTTCAACCTCTGGTACACAGACTTCCAGGCGCTCAAGGACGTCTCGCTGGATATCCCCGAGCACCGAGCTACGGCCTTCATTGGGCCTTCGGGCTGTGGCAAGTCGACGCTCCTGCGCACGTTCAACCGCATGTGCGACTTTGTCGAGGGCGTCCGCACCGAGGGCCTGGTCGAGTTCAAGGGCACCGACATATTCAAGACCGACCCCAACGCGCTTCGCGTGCATGTGGGCATGGTGTTCCAGCACCCCAACCCGTTCCCCATGAGCATCCGCGAGAACATCCTGTACGGTCCCGCGCGCATGAAGCGTCTCTCGCGCGACGAGGCTGACCAGATCGTGGAGCGCTGCCTCACTCGCGCCGCCCTCTGGGATGAGGTCAAGGACAAGCTCAACCAGAGTGGACTTGGCCTTTCCGGCGGCCAGCAGCAGCGCCTCTGCATCGCACGCGCCCTGGCGACGAGCCCCGACGTCCTCCTCATGGACGAGCCCACGAGTGCCCTCGACCCCATCTCAACCTCGATGGTGGAGGAGCTCATGGTCGAGCTCTCGCGTGACCATACCGTCGTCGTGGTTACCCACAACATGCAGCAGGCAACGCGCGTGGCCGACAAGACCGCCTTCTTCTACCTCGGACAGCTCATTGAGGAGGCTCCTACGGCAGAGCTCTTCTCGAACCCGCGCGAGACCCGTACCCAGGAATACCTCTCAGGGAGGTTTAGCTAATGACCATCCAGACTCGCTCCAAGCTCACCTCACAGCTCAAAGACATCGAGGACCTTCTCGTCCGCTTTAGGGACAAGTGCTCGGCGGACATTCGCGCGACCGGCCTTGCGGCCACTGGCGACAAGGGCGCGCAGGAGGGTCTCGTGCGCGGCCGCAAGGCGGAGGATCGCCTGCGCAACTCGATCGAGTCCTCGTGCCTCGACGTCCTGCTCCTGCAGCAGCCCCTCATTGGCGACGACATGCGCTTTGTCACCGGATCCTTCAGAATCGTCTCCGACCTTTCTCACATCGACGGAATGACCCGCGACGCGAGCTTCCTGGCAGCGGAGGTGCCCGAGAAGGCCACGTCCAAGTTCACCGACGAGTTCACCGAGATGGCCGAGGCGACGGCGAAGATGGTCGAGAAGGCCGTGAACGCCTTCTGCAACTCAGATGTCAACGCTGCGCAGGAGGTCATCCAGCAGGACGCCGAGGTGAACATCATCTACGGTGACGTGACGGATAAGCTCGTGCAGCAGATTCGCGAGGGCAAGTCCTCTGCCCGCTACCTGCCCGAGGTGCTCATGGTTGCCAAGTACTTCGAGCGCATTGGCGACCTTGCCAAGCGCATTGCCTCGTGGGCCATCTTCCGCGTGACTGGCGAGCACGTGACCGAGAAGGGCGTCGACCCCATCCCGACCGACGACTAAACTCGTTGTTTGAAGGAACAAGAGAAGGGACGGATTAAGACGATGCCAGAGAAGGCGGCACCGGTCTCGGGCGTGGTGTACTACGTCGAGGACGATAAGAACATTCGCGAACTCACAATTTATGCTTTGCGCCAAGCAGGCCTTGACGCCTTCGGCTGTAGCGATGATGCGGAATTCAGGCGCATGTGCGCCGAGAGGAGGCCAGACGTCGTTCTTCTCGACATCATGCTTCCCGATGCCGATGGCCTCGACATCCTGGCTCGCGTGCGCCATACGCCCGGGCTCTCCCGCGTTCCCGTGATGATGCTCACCGCCAAGGACTCGGAGCTCGACAAGGTGCGGGCTCTCGACGGCGGCGCCGACGACTACCTCTCCAAGCCCTTTGGCATGATGGAGCTCGTGAGTCGCACGCGCGCGCTGCTCAGGCGCGCGGGCCGTGCCTCGGACATGCCCGAGCGCAAGGCACTCTCCGTCGAGAACCTCACCCTGTGGCCGGACCGTCGCGAGGCGACCATCGACGGAAAGCCCCTCTCACTCACCATGCGCGAGTTTGACCTGCTCGAGTTCCTCATGAGAAGCCCCGGTGTCGTCTTCTCTCGTGAGACGCTGCTCCAGCGCGTCTGGGGCTGGGACTTTGACGGGGGTTCGCGTACGGTTGACGTCCACGTGCAGCAGATTCGTGCCAAGCTCGGTGACTCTTCGGACCTCATCGAGACCGTTCGCGGCGTTGGCTACCGCATGCGCGGGTAGGCGACGCGCGTGGGTGAGAAGGGCTTTGGCACCGCGCAAGGGCAGCGGTCACTGAGAAGGGGCGTCTTCGTTTCGTTTGCGGTCTCGTGCTCTGTGGTTGCCCTCGCGGTGCTCGTGGCACTCTCTGTGTTCTACCAGTCCGCGACGCTTGATGACGCGAGGGGCATGCTCTCGCGCGAGTGCGCGGTGGTTGCCACAGCTGTCGATGATGCGGGTAGTTCGGCAGGGGAGATTGACGCGCTCTCGTCCATGGACTTTGGCGAGGAGAGAGTGACGCTCGTTGCTCCCGACGGTTCGGTGCTCTATGATTCCCAGGTCGATGCCGCCTCGCTCGAGAACCATGCGGACCGGCCCGAGATCTCCGAGGCATACCAGACCGGCGAGGGTGAGTCCGACAGGGACTCTGACACCCTGGGATACGTGAGCCTCTACCATGCGCGGCGCCTTCCCACCGGCGATGTCGTGCGTCTGGGGCTTGACCGTTCCAGCGTGGGTCGCATCGTGGGTCAGGACCTGGTGCTTATTGCGATCGTGGTGGCGTGCCTGGTGGTTGTCGCGTGGTTTGTCTCCCGTGTCATAGCAAGTCGGCTGGTAAAGCCCATCCTGGAGATTGACCCGGAGTCCGATGACGCGAAGGCTCCCTACGTGGAGCTGGAGCCTCTGGTTTCTCGTCTGAACGAGCAGCACCACGACCTTGTCGAGCGCATGGACCAGGTCCAGAGCGCCGATGACATGCGCCGGGAGTTCACCGCAAATGTGACGCACGAGCTCAAGACCCCCATTGCTGCGATCTCTGGCGCCTCCGAGCTTATCCGTGACGGCATTGTGCGTCCCGAGGACATTCCCAACTTCGCGGGCCGCATCTACGACGACGCCCAGCGCCTCTCTGCCCTGGTGAGCGACATCCTTACGCTCTCGAAGCTCGACGAGACGGAACGAACCCGGGACAGGCAGCTCTTTGGGAGCGTTGAGCCCATCGACCTGCTCTCCGTTGCCACTGACGTATGCCAGCGCTACGAGCAGCGTGCCCGCGAGGCCGGCGTGAGGCTCAAGCTCGATGGCGTCTCGACTACCATTAGGGGCAACGCGCGCCTGCTTGACGAGCTGGTTGGCAACCTCGTCTCCAATGCCATTCGCTACAACCGCAAGGGCGGCAGCGTCTTTGTGTGGGTGCTGCCGCAGGATGGTAAGCCCTGCGTTCGCGTGAGTGATACGGGCATAGGCATTCCCGAGGAGGACCAGGCCAAAGTCTTCGAGCGCTTCTATCGCGTGGACAAGGGCCGCAGCCGGGAGCGGGGCGGTACCGGCCTGGGGCTTGCCATCGTGAAGCACGCCGCTGCCTTCCACGACGCGACGATTGACCTCAAGAGCGAGCTAGGCAAGGGCACCCAGATCACCGTGACGTTCCCGTGAGACAAAGGGACTGTCCCTTTGTCTCACTGCGCCACGCGCACGGTGGTGCCATGCTCGCTCGCGCGCAGCGTGCGCACCCAGAGCTGCGGCATGGCCTCGCTCACGGCGTGGGCAACGCTTGCCGCGCGCTCGTCTCCGTCCGCAATCGCCATCATCGTGGCGCCGGACCCAGAGATGAGGAACGTGCAGGCGCCGTTCTCGTGGGCGACGTCGTGCAGCATTTGGTAGTCGGGGATGAGGGGCGCGCGGTACGGCTCGTGGATGCGGTCGTGGCAGCATGCGCGAATGGCGTCCGCATCACCCTTGGCCATGGCGCTCACCATGGCGAGACAGCGCCCCACCTGCCAGGAGACGGTGCTTGTGGGGACCATGGCAGGAAGCGCTCGACGCGCGTCGCGGGTGAGGACGCGGTAGGGGGGAGCCATGCAAACAAAGCGCAGGTTGTCGGCAACCACCCAGCGCGTGGTAACTGTCGTTGGCCCCTCGACGTAGGAGCTCACGAGGCCACCCATCACGGCGGGGGCAACGTTGTCGGGGTGGCCCTCGATGGCGGTGGCGAGAGAAAGCGTGCGCTCTCGGTCGAGAGGCAGCCCTGCAAGCGCCTGGGCCGCCGCAATGCCCGCCACAACGCACGTTGAGCTGGACCCAAGACCGCCGGAGGCGGGAATCGTGCAAGACTCGGTGATGTGGAGCGGCTGGGCCTCAAGGCCAAACTCCCTGCAGCCGCAGAGGTACGAGGTCCACACCAGGTTGTCCTCGCCCGCAAGCTCGGGCGCGCACCCGTCGATCTTCAGGGCGTCTGACGGCTCGAAGGCAAACTCGGCGGAAAGGTCAAGAGCAAGGCCAAGGACGTCAAAGCCAACGCCCAGGTTTGCCGAGGTCGCAGGCACGCTTACGCGCACGGTTTTGCCAACGGCCGCCTGTCCGCCCTCCGCCGCGCTCACAGGAAGATCCTTGCGCACGCGGACTCAACGAAGGCGCCCATCTTGTCGCGATCGCACACGTTGTCGTGAAGGCTCTCGGCGTCGCGCAGGCTCGAGAGCTGTACGGGCGCCGTTGTGCCCGTGACGTGCTCGAGCGAGTCCATGCTCGCAAAGCCGTTCATGCCCGAGGCATCCAGCCCCAGCGCACCCAGCACGTCTGCCGGGAACTTGTAGGGACTTGCCGTCGAGAGGCACACCCGCACCGAGCCGTCTTGCGGCAGCGCGTCCATGACGTGCTTCGCCACGGCAGTGTGCGGGTCGATGAGCTTGTGACAATTCTCCCACGTGGCACGGATGGTCTCGCGCGCCATCTCGTCGTCCGCGCGCCCGCAGCCAAAGGTCTCCTGAATGCTGGCGAGAAGGGCGGGCGGCACGGTGTAGACGCCCTTCTCGACAAGGTCTGCCATGAGGGACGAGACAAGCTCGGTATCTCCGTTGGAGGCAAAGTACAGCAGGCGCTCAAGGTTGGAGGAGACCAAAATGTCCATGGAGGGCGAGATGGTCTTCACAAACGGGCGGCGCTTGTCGTAGGTACCCGTGGTGAGGAAGTCGGTGAGAACGTCATTGGCGTTCGACGCCACGACCAGCCTGCGAACGGGCAGACCCATGCGCTTAGCGTAGTAGCCGGCAAGGACGTCGCCAAAGTTGCCCGTGGGGACAACGTAGGTGACCTCGTCGCCCCGGGCAATGGCGCCTTTGCGCACGAGCTGGGCGTACGAGTCGAAGTAGTACGTCACCTGCGGAGCCAGGCGGCCAACGTTGATGGAGTTGGCGCTCGAGAGCACCACGTTGCGCGCGGCGAGGCGCTCGGCGAGGTCACGGTTAGAGAAGATGCGCTTGACCTCGGACTGCGCGTCGTCGAAGTTGCCGCGGATGGCACACACGGCAACGTTGCCGCCAATCTGCGTGACCATCTGGAGGCGCTGGATGTCGGAGACCTTGCCCCAGGGATAGAAGACGCAAACGCCCGTGTGTGGCACGTCGGAGAAGCCGTCGAGCGCCGCCTTGCCGGTGTCGCCCGAGGTCGCCGTCACGATCATCACGTCATGGCCGTCTCCCTCACGGGCAACGCCCATGAGCTGCGGCAGCATCTGCAGGGCCACGTCCTTAAAGGCGCAGGTGGGGCCATGGAAGAGCTCGAGGAGCCAGTCTGAGCCCAAAGGTGTGACAGGGCACACGGCGGGCGTGTCCCACTGAGCACCGTAGGCTGTGCTCACGCACCCGGCAAGCTCCTCTGCTGTGTAGTCGGGCAGGAGAGTTCCCAATACGCGCTCGGCAGTCTGGGTGAAGCCGCTTGCGCACACCTGGGCAAGGTCGAGCTTCTCCGAGCCAAGAGCGTCAGAGACGTAGAGACCCCCGTCGGGTGCCAGACCGGCGAGAATTGCTTGCTTGCTTGTTACCAATTCCCCGCGCGAACGGGTGCTGTGGTAGAACGTTTCCACGGTCGGCTCCTTGCGTTGTTTGGCCTTGTATCGTGTCCAGCTCGTATGATAGCTGGTAGCGTGCATGGGCGTGCGGCGCACGGCACGGGCCGACACACAGTTGAAAGAGATTGGAAGCCGATGAAGATAGCCATCCTGGGGTACGGCACCGTTGGTCGCGGCGTTGCTCAGATCATCGAGGAGCGCGTGCCCGAGGTCGAGGTCGCTCGCATCCTCGAGCTGCCCGATCGTCTCACCGACCCGCGTATGACCCCTGACTACCAGGACATCGTTGATGACACGTCAATCGAGCTCGTGGTGGAGTGCATGGGCGGCATCGAGCCCGCCCACTCTTTCATCCTGCAGGCGCTCAATGCCGGCAAGCACGTGGTGACCTCGAACAAGGCCGTTGTCGCTGCCCACTTTGCCGAGTTCGCCGAGGCCGCGTCCAAGGCGGGTGTGGGTCTTCTCATCGAGGCCTCCGTGGGCGGTGGCATTCCCTGGATTGCGAGCATCGAGAAGGTGCGCCGCATCGAGGAGATCCAGTCCTTCTCGGGCATCATGAACGGAACCACCAACTACATTGTCTACTCCATGCTGAAGGACGGAGCGGACTTTGCCGAGGTGCTGAGCAAGGCGCAGGAGCTTGGCTTTGCCGAGAGGGACCCCACTGCCGACATCGACGGCATCGACGTGCGCAACAAGACTATCATCTCTGCCTCAGTTGCCTTTGACGTTGCTTGCACGCAGGACCTGCCCGTCTCTGGCATCAGGAACCTCACCAAGTACGACCTGAGCCTCTTTGGAAGCCGCGACCTCACGGTCAAGCTCATTGGCCGCGGCGTCCAGGCGGATGGTCGCTACGCCGTATCGGTCGAGCCCGTTGCGGTGAGCACCTCCACGCTCGAGGCAAACGTGCCCACCAACTTCAACCTCGTGACGCTCGACGCGCCCTCGATTGGCGAGCTCAAGTTCTACGGGCAGGGCGCGGGCAGCCTCCCCACAGGCAACGCCATCGTCCAGGACATCCTTGACTGCGTGGCCGGAAGGAGGCCTACCTACGACTTCTCTCGTGGTCTCACGTATGACCCTGCCATGCTTCACGGGCCCTACGTGTTCCGCACCGAGGCCACCATCCCCGGCGCGACGTTCTACGAGCCGGGTGCCGTCATCGTGGATGACCTCACCGCAACCCAGGCGCGCGCCACGCTTGACGAGGCGCTGAAGTCCGACCCAACCACGTTCATGGCGGCCGTGTCCGCGAACAGCTAGGAGAGGTTCACATGATCAAGATCTGCAAGTTCGGGGGCTCCAGCGTCGCCACCGCTGATCAGTTCCGCAAGGTCAAGTCCATCGTCGAGTCAGACCCCGACCGCCGCTTTGTGGTTGTCTCTGCCGTGGGCAAGCGCTTCTCGGGTGACAACAAGATCACCGATCTTCTGCTTCTTGTGAACGCGCATATCGAGTACCACGTCGACTGCACCTCGCTTCTCGCCGACATCGAGCAGCGCTTTATTGACATTGCCGACGAGCTGGGCGTCAAGTGGCCGGTTGCCGAGAAGTTCGAGACCTTCGCCGCCAACATCAAGAAGCACTCGCCCGAGTACGTGGTCTCGCGCGGAGAGTGGTTCACCGCCAACATCATGGCCGAGTACCTGGGGCTTCCGTTTGTGGATGCCGCGGACGTCATCGTGTTTCACCATGACGGCAACGTGGACATGGAGCGCACCGCCGTGCGCCTCAAGGACTTCGCCCACAGGAACGGCGCCTTCGTGCTGCCCGGCTTCTACGGTGCTACCGTCGACGGCGCCATCAAGCTCTTCCAGCGCGGCGGCGGCGACATCACGGGCGCCATCGCCGCCCGCTGCCTCGATGCCGACGTCTACGAGAACTGGACGGACGTCTCGGGCTTCCTCTCCGCAGACCCCAGGATCGTCGAGAACCCCCGCTCCATTCGCCGCATCACGTTCGACGAGATGCGCGAGCTCTCCTACATGGGCGCCTCGGTCCTCCAGGAGGAGGCCATCTTCCCGGTGCGCGAGGTCAACATCCCCATCAAGATCATGAACACCAACCGTCCCCAGGACGCTGGCACCACGATTCGCGAGACGGCCGAGACGGGTGCGGACGAGCACCTGATCACGGGCATCGCCGGCCGCAAGGACTTCATGGCGGTGCACGTCAAGAAGGCGCACATGTCCAACGAGGTCGGCGTCATCTCTCGCGCGCTTTCCATCTTCGAGCGCTATGGCGTCTCCATCGAGCACATCCCCACGGGTGTCGACTCGTTTGGCGTTGTGGTTGCTGCTGCCGACGTCAAGGACAAGATCTACTCGATCGTCAACGACATCCGTCGCGAGATCAAGCCCGACGACATCGTGATGGTCGACAAGCTGGCGCTCATCTCGGTTGTCGGCCGCAACATGTCCAGGCGCTCCGGTACCTCGGGCAAGATCTTCGGCGCGCTGGGAGACGCCGGCATCAACATCCGCATGATCACCCAGAGCTCTGAGGAGATCTCCATCATCCTGGGCGTTGACAACACCGATTTCGAGCGCGCAATCAAGGTCATCTACGAGCGCTTTGTTCGAAACGAGATGGTCTCGGCCGAGAAGGCCTAAAGAACCCATCGCTGCCCTCAAGGGCACGCAGAGAAAGGACCCACAATCATGGCAGACAAGACCGTCGCCATTCTCGGTGCCACAGGCGTCGTTGGCACGCAGATGATTCAGTGCCTCGAGGAGCGCAACTTCCCCGTGGCCAAGCTCGTTCCCCTCGCGAGCGCGCGCTCGGTTGGCAAGACCGTCTCCTTCCACGGCGAGGCCGTGCCTGTGGCCGAGGCGACCCCCGAGGCGTTCGAGGGCGCCGACATCGTGCTTGGCGCCGCGAGCGACGCTACCGCAAAGGCGCTGCTTCCCGAGGCGGCCAAGCGTGGCGCGGTATGCGTGGACAACTCGCACGCCTTCCGCCTCGACCCCGACGTTCCGCTGGTCATCCCCGAGATCAATGCCGTGGACATCGCCAACCACCCGCGCAACATCATCGCCAACCCCAACTGCGCCACGATCATCGGGCTCGTGCCCACCTGGCCGCTGCACAAGCTAGCCGGTCTGCGTCGCCTGATCGTCTCCACCTATCAGGCCGCCTCTGGCGCCGGCATGCCCGGCCTCACCGAGCTCCAGCGAGAGATGAAGGTCGTTGCCGAGGGCGGCGAGATGGGCGACACGAGCCCCTTCGCCTACCAGCTGGCCGCGAACCTTATCCCGCAGATTGGATCCTTCAAGGACGAGGGCTACACCTCGGAGGAATGGAAGATGCAGAACGAGGGTCGCAAGATCATGCACCTTCCCGAGGTCCGCGTGAACTGCACCTGCGTCCGCGTGCCGGTCATGCGCTCGCACTCGGAGTCCATCACGGCAGAGTTTGACCGTCCCATCTCGCCCGATGAGGCGCGCGAGGCGCTTGCTGCCGCGCCTGGCGTCAAGGTCGTGGACGACCCCGCGAACCTGCGTTACCCCATGCCGCTTGACACCTCCGACCAGGACCTGGTCTACGTTGGCCGCATCCGTCGCGACCTCTCGGCGCCGGACGGCGTGAACTCGCTCGCGTTCTGGTGCTGCGGTGACCAGATCCGCAAGGGCGCTGCCACCAACGCGGTCCAGATCGCAGAGTACCTGCTCTAGGGCGAGGGATTCGAATGGCGCTTCTTACCAGCTATTACCTTCCGGGCATCTACGCGGAAGACCACTCCATCGAGGTGCCGCTCGACTGGCGTGGCACCAGCCCGGCTGCCCTTGCCGGCGTGGACCAGGATGACCCCTCTGCGCTTGCCATGGAGGGTGCTGCCGAGAAACCCGACCCTGCGTTTGTGGGCAAGAGCATCAAGCTCTTCTACCGCGTGCTCTGCTCGCCCGAGAACGTTGGCCGCGACCTGCCGCTCATTGTGTTTCTCCAGGGTGGGCCCGGAGGTGCGTGCCCTCGGCCCCTCTCGCCCCAGAGTGACGGATGGGTCGAGGAGGCACTGCGCCACTTTCGCGTGGTTCTACCCGACCAGCGTGGCTGCGGACGCTCCTCGCGCGTGGACGGTGCGCGCATCGCTGCCGTGGGGGACGAGGCCGCCGCTCATGGTGCAGATCCGGCGCGATGCCAGGCCAACTACCTCAAGCGATTCATGGCAGACTCGATCATCCGCGACTTCGAGTACCTGCGCCTCACCGAGTTTGGCGGTCGCAAGTGGGTTACCTTGGGGCAAAGCTATGGTGGGTTTCTCACCTTGGCAAACCTCTCCGCCTTCCCGTCTGGTGTTGCGGCAAGCTTTACCTGCGGTGGCATTCCCCACGTGCCAGCAAGCGCGGCGGAGGTCTATGCGCACACCTTCCCGCGCATGGTGGCCAAAACCCGCGCCTACTACGAGCGCTATCCCGAGGACGAGAAGCGCGTTTCTCTCGTGGCCGACCGCCTTGCCGCAGGCGACGTGACCCTGCCCGATGGCTCTCCCTTCTCGGTGAGGCGACTTCAGCTCGTGGGGGGTGGCCTTGGTATGAAGCCTGCGCCCGAGCGTCTGCACGCCCTCTTCGACGTTGCCTTTTCCGATGGCGACGGCTCCTGCGACGATGCTCTTGCCGCGGCCGGCGGAGACGCCTCCCACGTGCGCCTCTTTGGTGGCTTCCTCGATCAGGTCCAGTCGATGACCTCCTCGTACACAAGCCCGCTCTACTGGACGCTCCAGGAGTTCATCTATGCGGACGGCACGCTGAACGCGCCCATAGACTGGGCCGCGGCGCACGAGGCGGCGAGCAGACCGGAGTTCTCCGAGGACGCGCGTCCCCTCATGCTCTTTGCCGAGGCGATGTTCCCCTGGATGTTCAAGGACGATCCGTCGCTCACGCCGTTTGCCCCCGCGATGGACGTTCTCATGGCCGACACCGAGTTTGGCCATCTCTACGACCAGGAGCAGCTTGCGAGAAACGAGGTCCCGCTCCAGGCGGCCGTCTACTTCGATGACGCCTATGTGGACTCTGGCCTTCAGCTGGACACGCTCTCGCGGGTGGGCGCAAGCCATGCCTGGGTCACCAACGAGTTCGAGCACGACGGCCTGCATGGCAGCATGGTCTTCAAGCACCTCTACGAGGAGGCGCTCAACCGCGGCGACCTTGCAGAAGTGAAGTAGGGGAGAGACTCTTCTCTCTTGCGTGGCGTGGAGCTTAAGCCGCTCTAAACAAAAAGCCCAGGGCACCACGTGCCCTGGGCTGCTGCTTTCTGGTGCTCCCTGGGGGATTCGAACCCTCGACATTCGGATTAGAAGTCCGCTACTCTATCCAGCTGAGTTAAGGGAGCGTCGCCTTTTCGGCCATGCCATTCTAGCGCAAGTTGCCTGTGGGCTCATCCCCAAGTAGCGCCCGGGCGGCAAGAACCCCCGTGACAGTCTTTCCGTCTTGGATGAGCCCCGCAGATATTGCGCGTACTACCTCGTTCAGCGGAAGCCAGACAGCGCGCAGGACTTCGCCCTCGTCGGGGCGGGAGACCCCTTGCGAGAGCCCCTGGGCAAGAAACACCTCGGTGTGCTCGTCGGTGAAGCCCGGAGAGCCCAGTACTGTGGCGAGATGCACGAGCTTCTCGGCGTGTAGCCCCGTCTCCTCGGCGAGCTCGCGCGCGGCGCACTTCTCGCCCTGCTCGTCTCCCTCGAGCTTTCCGGCCGGAATCTCAAGCGTTACCCGGCCAAGCACCACCCGGTACTGGCGAACGAGGCACACCCTGCCATCGCGGATGGCTACGACCCCTGCGCCGCCATGATGGTGAACCACCTCACGCCATGCGTGCGAGCCATCGGAAAGCTCTACCAAGAGGTGGTCCACTGCGAAGATCTTACCCTGCCAGACATGTTCGTCTGTATCCACGCGCTCCACGAGGGCAGGGTCTGGCTCAAGTGCCCTGCGAACCTCGACGAGACCGGAATTCCCGCCGCCAAGACCTTGGGTTGTAATATCCACGCACGCCTCCTGGCCTTTGTGCTTCCTGTCGCTCCCTACGATAGCCGCTTTTTCCGGTTGCGCTTGCGGCTTCGGCGTTGTCACTACGAGCTCTGCCACTGTTGGCGTCCATCGAACGCACGATGGCAGGAATCTTCGGTTGAGAGTAGGTTTTTTGGGGGTACCCCAAGTATAAACTGGTTGCGAATCTGATAAACAGCAGGTCAGAGAATTACTACTGGGGCAATGTCGTATAAGAATCTTTACCAAAACTGCAACCAACCGTCATTTTTACTTTGCCTTGGAGTGCGGGCGCCACACAGGAGCAGTGGCGGGGAGATCCAACTTCGCCGTTGAGAAGAATTCCGACGTTTTGTGGACCCCGCGGGTGGAATTTCGTCCATATCCTTCTCAACAGTGACAGCAATCTGCCGAGCAGTGCCGTCTGGCAGTGCCGCCGAGCCGCATCCCCTGCCGTAATTGTTAAGCGATGGGTGCACACGAGCTGAAAATGTTGAACCCGGGTCGTGTCGCCGCTATTCTGTACACCTGTACTCCATCGCACTAAAGTGCCTCGCCTACGTCATCTACTGCAGATGGGAGCAACCATGTCCAACGTCACGCTTGACCGCCGCCAGTTCATCACCGCCGCCCTGGGAATCACGGGTGCCCTTGGCCTTGCCGCCTGTGGCTCCTCCACAAGCACCAGCAGCTCCAACGCCTCTTCTAGCTCGTCAGACGCGCCCTCGTCCTCTACGTCCTCCTTCGACGGCAACTTTGTCCTTGGCTTCGACCAGGACTTCCCACCCTATGGCTACATGGGCGACGACGGCTCCTACACCGGCTTCGACATCGAGCTTGCCCAGGCGGTCTGCGACCGCGAGGGCTGGACGCTCGTGCCCACGCCCATCTCGTGGGACGCCAAGGACACCCTGCTCAACTCAGGCCAGATCACCTGCATCTGGAACGGCTTCACCATCGAGGGACGCGAGGACGGCTATGCCTTCACCGACCCCTACATGGAGAACCGCCAGGTTGTCGTCGTTCCCGCCTCCTCCGATGTCCAGAAGCTCTCCGACCTTGCCGGCAAGAACGTCATCACCCAGGCAGACTCCGCTGCGCTCGACGTCCTCTCCGAGGGCGGCTCGCAGGAGGAGCTTGGCAAGAGCTTTGGTAACCTCCAGACCATCGACAACTACAACACCGCCTTCATGATGCTCGAGAGCGGCCAGGTTGATGCCATTGCCATCGACTACCCCGTTGCCGTCTTCAACATTGGCGACAAGACATCGGAGTTCCGCATCCTCGACGAGAACCTCAACTCGGAGCACTTTGGCGTGGGCTTCGCGAAGACGGACGACGGCGCACAGCTGGCCAAGACCGTCGAGGCGGACCTCCAGGCCCTGGACTCCGAGGGAACCGTCAAGGAGCTCTGCGAGAAGTACTCCGACCAGGGCGTCTCCTACGACCTCTGGTGCCTGCCCAAGGCGTAGGACAACCGTGGGAATGACGGCGTAGGCAATGGTGCGGCAAGGGAGCTGGTAAGGTGGATTTCGCAACGATGATGGGGATGCTCCTCTCGGGGTATCGCATATCGATGATCATATTTGCGGTGACGCTCGTGGGGTCCATCCCCCTGGGCATGCTGGTGGCGCTGGGTCGCCTCTCCAAGTTCAAGCCGCTCTCACTTCTCATGCAGCTCTTCATCTCGGTCCTGCGTGGCACGCCGCTCATGCTGCAGATGTTCGCCGTCTCCTTCATGCCGTACTACGTGTTTGGCCTCAAGACCGACGCGAACTTCCCCATGATTGCGGTGCTTATCTCCTTCGTCATCAACTACGCCGCCTACTTCGCCGAGATCTATCGCTCGGGCATCCAGTCCATCCCACGCGGCCAGTACGAGGCCGCAGAGGTCCTTGGCTACTCCAGCAGCCAGACCTTCCGGCGCATCGTGCTGCCGCAGGTGGTCAAGCGCGTGCTCCCTGCCATGGGCAACGAGGTGGTGACGCTTGTCAAGGACACGTCGCTGGCCTTCTCGCTGGGTGTCCTCGAGATGTTCACCCAGGCACGCGCCATCGTCACGAGCCAGCGCACCATGGTTGCCTTTGCCGTGGCGGCACTCATCTACTGGGTTACCTGCCTCATCATCGAGTACATCATGAGGCGCATCGAGAAGAGGCTGGACTACTACCATGACTAACGCCGAGAAGCACGAGGCCCGCTCGTCTCGTCACCAGATTCCCGTGCCTGACGCCTCCGTCTCGCAGATCCTTGGTCTCCCTGCCGTCTATGTGAAGGGGGCGCGCAAGTCCTTCTCGGGGCGAGAGGTTCTCCACGACGTGTCGCTCTCCATTGCGCGTGGCGAGGTTGTCTCGGTCATCGGTCCTTCCGGTGCCGGCAAGTCGACGCTTCTGCGGTGTCTCACATTGCTCGACACCTTTGACGCGGGCGAGCTCTACTACGGCAGCCTGCGCGTGACCGAGCGGGACGAGAATGGCCGGGCGAGCTACTCCAAGGAGGCGAGCGCCAAGGCGCGTATGCAGTTTGGCATCGTGTTCCAGAACTACAACCTCTTCCCGCACTTCACCGTCATGCGCAACGTCTGCGATGCCCCCATAGCGGTGCAGGGGAGAGACCCCGCTACGGTCGAGCAGGAGGCTCGACAGATCCTCGAGCGTCTGGGCCTGTCTGAGCATGCCGAGAAGGTCCCCAACCAGCTCTCTGGCGGCCAGCAGCAGCGCGTGGCCATAGCGCGGGCGCTCGCCATGCACCCCAAGGTCCTCTACTTCGACGAGGCCACCTCGGCGCTTGATCCCAGGCTCACGGCGGACATGAGGCGCATCATCCGCGAGCTTGCCGCTGACGGCATGGCAATTGGCATCGTGACCCACGAGATGGGCTTTGCGCGCGACGTGTCAGACCGTGTGGCATTCCTTCTCGACGGCCGTATCGTGGAGGATGGGCCTGCCGAAGAGGTCATGGACCACCCCACGGACGCTCGCGTTCAGGAGTTCCTTGCCACCGCGGAGGACTAGGTTCTACGTCGCGTTCGGCGCCCCTCAGATTTATTCCGAAAGTTTTTCAAGAAAGTGCTTGCATCCGTCCGATTCTTTGTCATAATAAACGAGCGCTTCACGAGGTGGGCCAAATGGTGGGTGTAGCTCAGTTGGAAGAGCGACGGACCGTGGCTCCGTAGGTCGAGGGTTCGAACCCCTTCACCCACCCCATCTGAAAGCCGAATATGGGTCGTTAGCTCAGTTGGTAGAGCAGGGGACTCTTAATCCCAAGGTCGAGGGTTCGACCCCCTCACGACCCACCATGTACATGCAGCCCGGGACCTCTGGTTCCGGGTTTTTCTTTATGCCGCCTCTCGCGTCGCCAAGCGGTGTGGCCAATCCAAAAGCCGCGCTCTATGGTTTCGTTTTTCCCCGGGTGTTAGGTTTCGATACGTTACACTGAATGGTAACTACGTCGGTGCAGTAGTCGCATGGGGTTTGCGGGGTGAGAACGATTCCAGCCCCCTGCCTCTCCCATTGCGGCATACTGTACCCTGCCGAGGGAACCCGCTGGAAGGAGCTTGTGTTGATTTACACGATGACCCTGAACCCCGCGCTCGACTACGTGATGCATCCCCTCACTCTGGATATGGGCTATACCAACCGTTCTTCGAGCGAGGAGCTCTACTGCGGCGGTAACGGTATCAACATCTCCACGCTTCTCAACGAGCTCGATGTAGTCAACGTGGCCATGGGCATCGTCGCGGGCTTCACTGGCGAGTACCTCATCAACGAGCTTCAGGATGCTGGTATCGCTAGCAACTTTGTGAAGCTGGATCGCGGCTACACGCGCATCAACGTCAAGCTCAACGGCATCGTTATGACCATGGTCAACGGCATGGGTCCCAAGATTCCGCAGAAGAAGGTCGACGAGCTTCTCGGCCGCATGGACGTCCTGCAGTCCGGTGACACCCTCGTCCTTACGGGCTCCATCCCCAACTCCCTGCCCGAGGACATGTACAACCAGATCATGGCCCGCCTTGCCGGCCGTGGCATCCAGTTTGTGGTCGATGCCCCCGGCCAGCTCCTCATGGAGTCCATCAAGGCGCATCCCTTCCTCATCAAGCCCAACAACCACGAGGTCGGCCGCATCTTCAAGGCTGATCCCATGCCCGAGACGCCCGAGGACTGCCTCCCGTACGCCAAGAAGCTCCAGGAGGGCGGCGCCCGCAACGTCATTGTCTCTTGCGGCGGCAACGGCTCGCTCCTTCTCGACGAGTACGGCACCGAGCACATGGTGCCCACGGCACGCGTGCGCCTTGTGAATGCAACGGGCGCCGGCGACTCCATGGTCGCTGGCTTCCTCGCCAAGGTCACGCGCGGCATGGATTACGAGAACGCTCTCATCTACGCTTCCGCCTGCGGTACGGCAACCGCCGCCAGCAAGGGCATCGCCAAGCGCTCGACCATCGACCGCGTGGTTACAGCCCTCTACAAGAAGATGGGTCGCGAGATGCCGGCAAGTATCGCGGACGATATCAAAAACGAAAAGGCACGCGCTGAGGCTCAGGCTCTTGCCGCCGAGGGAAACGATGGGGAGAAGCAGTCCCCCGAGGGCGAGTAACGCGTTAAACTGTGTTTGGCTCTTTAGCGCCCCACCCGGGGCGCTTGGCATTCTGGGAGGTGGCCGCACAGCGGCCGGTTATGAGGGGGATTGCAATGTATGAGGGAGTAAACGCATCTGATGGCATCGGCATTGGCGTGGCCCGTGTAGCCGTCGAGCCTGACCTCTCGTTCACGCCGCATGCGCCGGAGGATCCGGAGGCCGAGAAGGCTCGCTATGCTGCTGCTGTCGAGAAGTTCGTCGAGCAGACCAACGCTCAGATCGACCGCATGAAGCAGACGGTTGGCGAGGACGCAGCTGCCATCATGGGTGCTCATATCGAGTTTGCCGAGGACGAGGGCATCCGTGAGATGGTCACGGGCTCCATCGACTCTGGCATGTGCGCCGAGCAGGCCGTGAGCGAGGCCTATGGCACCTTCTACACCATGTACGCCAACATGGACGACGAGCTCTTCCGCGAGCGCGCGGCTGACGTCGCAGACGTCAAGACCGGCCTTCTCGCCGACCTTCTGGGCAAGGAGGTCGTCGACCTCTCCACGCTGCCCGAGAACTCCATCGTCGTGGTGCACGAGCTCACGCCGTCCATGACCGCCGACATCGACAAGGAGAACGTCGCGGGCATCGTCACCGAGACCGGTGGCCGCACTTCTCACTCCGCCATCATCGCCCGCGCGCTCGAGATTCCCGCGGTTCTCTCCGTTGCGGACGCCACGGTCAACATCAAGACCGGCGACATGGTTGTTGTCGACGGCACCAACGGCAAGGTCATCTCCCAGCCTTCCGACCACGACCTCGAGCACTATCGTGCCAAGGCTAAGGCGTTCGCCGAGGAGAAGGCCGCCCTTGAGGCCTACCGCGGCAAGGAAACCGTGACCGGTGACGGTGACAAGAAGCTGCTGGTTGCAAACATCGGCAACCCCGATGATGCCAACGCGGCTCTCGAGCACGACGCCGAGGGCGTTGGCCTCTTCCGTTCCGAGTTCCTGTTCATGGACGCCAAGGAGCTCCCCAGCGAGGACGAGCAGTTTGCCGCGTACCAGAAGGTCGCTCTCCGCATGAAGGACAAGCCGGTCATCATCCGTACGCTGGATGTGGGCGGCGACAAGGAGATCCCCTATCTGCACCTGCAGAAGGAGGAGAACCCCTTCATGGGCTTCCGCGCCGTGCGCTACTGCCTGAACAACCCCGACCAGTACAAGGTCCAGCTCACCGCCCTGCTGCGCGCCTCTGCCTTTGGTGACATCAAGATCATGCTGCCGCTCGTCACCACCATCGACGAGGTGCGCCAGGCCAAGGCCCTCATCGAGGAGTGCAAGCATGACCTCGACGAGCGTGGCGTTGCGTACAACAAGGACATCGAGGTTGGCACCATGATCGAGACGCCCGCCGCCTCGCTCATTGCCGACGATCTCGCCGCCGAGTGCGACTTCTTCTCCATTGGTACCAACGACCTTATCGGCTACACCATGTGCGCCGACCGCGGCAACGATCGCGTTGGTTATCTCTACCAGGTGTACCAGCCGGCGGTCCTGCGCTCGCTCAAGCGCATCATCGGCGAGGGCAACAAGGCTGGCATCATGGTTGGTATGTGCGGTGAGGCTGCGGCAGACCCGCTGCTTATCCCCATTCTCATGTCCTTTGGCCTGGACGAGTACTCCGTCTCCGCTCCCTCCATCCTGCGCACGAGGAGGATTCTCTCCCTCTGGACCAAGGAGGAGGCCGACGCCCTGGCCGAGAAGGTCATGGCTCTCAAGACCGCAACCGAGGTCAAGGCCATGCTCCAGGCGGCCGCCAAGTAGGGGAGTGCAACTTCTCTGCTTTAGAGCTTGAGACTAAGGGCCCCGACGCTACCGTCGGGGCCCTTTTGTGAGACAAGGGGAGTTTCCCTTTTTCTCATTGTCGGTGGTGGAAAAGCGCTACGGCACGATGACGCGGAGCGCCTTGGGTACCACGTCCACCTCGAAGTACGTTCCGCAGAGCTCCTCTCCGTCGACCTGGCAGGGAGGCTGCGTCTCGAAGTCCATGGTCGCATGGGTGAACTTAAGCAGGTTCACGCAGCTCGAGCCCGTGTGACGGCCAAACCTCGCAAGGCCGAGAAGCGAGAGCAGCCATGGGCGGCTAGGAATCTTGACGTTGTAGCATACGTCGAGAAGACCGTCGGACGGATCGGCGTCGGGGCAGATAGCAAAGCCTCCGCCATAGGTGGGGCCAACCTGCACAGCAAAGATAACCGTAGGAAGAGTGACCTCGGGCCTCTCGTCAAAGCGTGCCCTGCATGGCCAGCCATTAGAACCCTCGGAGAAGATGCGAATGCCAGACGTAATGAAGAGTCCCTCGCCGTGCTGAGAGGTCGTCTCTTCCTGGCGGCGTTTTACGGTGTCAAGCGCGATTGCCGCGTCCATGCCAAATGAGAGCGTCTCCATGAAGTACACGCCATTCACGCGACCAACCTCAAGCGGCGTCACGCGGCCGCGAACAAGTTGCGCAAGGGCTCGAGATGGGTCGTTGATTGCCATGCCTAGGGTTCTTGCGAAGTCGTTGCCGGATCCCATGGGAACGATGCCCAGCTGAGGCCGGTCATTTGCATCGCGCTCCATGAGGCCGTTCACTACCTCGTGGATGACGCCATCGCCGCCAAGGGCGATGACGGAGTCAAAGTCCTGGGCCTCGCGAGCGAGGTTCTGTGCGTCGCCCGCCGCCTTGGTGAGAATGAGCTTGTGCGCAGTGGTTGCGCCGCGATAGGAGTCGAGGAACCGCTGCACAAATGCGGCGCCCTCTGCGCCCTCGCCTCGGTTGGCGGCGGGGTTTGCTATGACAAACGTGCGGCCGAGCGGAGACGTGCCCATCCAATACCTCCCAAATCGCGTTACTGCCCCATTGTAGGGTATGAGATGCGGAGTCTGGATGAGGAGGTCGATTGCGATGGACGTCTACGCCAGGATGTCCTCTGGTTGATTCCGCAGCTTGCTGAACCACAGGTTGTTACTCTCTATGTAGAATGCTGTCCATGAAGAATTCTGGGAACATAACGATACCGGCTAACTGCGATGTATGGCCGCATGAGCTAAGGACGGCTCGTGCTCTCGCTGCAGATGGACGCTCGGTTACGTTCGTACGGCGAATAGGCGGCAATCGGGTGCGAACTCCGGACATCCAGATGGATGGGGTTCTCTGGGAGATGAAATGTCCCGAGACGGGAAATGTTCGGTCGCTCCAGAGAGTGCTGAGACGTGCTGCCACTCAATCACCAAACGTAATTATCGATTCCAGTCGCATGCGCGGTGCAAGCGACGCAGATGTTGAACATGAGCTGCGGCGCCTTTTACCATTTGTTGGACGGGTACGAAGGCTGTTGTTTGTGAGCAAGTCACGTCAGATAATTGACTTGACTTCATAACTTTGGGTATAAAAAAGATGAAGGCCAATGCACGGTGCGGAAGCACCTCCCGCGGAGGCCTTTTTATTATATCTAAGCTCTTTTAGTAACGATTCCTATTACTATAGAAAGAAAAAATGCCCAGGGTTACGAATACCCTGGGCTGCAATTACATGGAGCGGCGGACGGGACTCGAACCCGCAACAATCAGCTTGGAAGGCTGACGCTCTACCAATTGAACTACCGCCGCAAAGCATGGGGAAGTATACAACAAGATGGACGATGGTGGGAAGCGGGGCCAAAAGGCTTGCGTCACCTACAGCACTTCTCTATTCGTTGCATTTGCAACACACACGCCTTGCCGCGCGTGCCACAGTGGAGCCAGCAACATTGAGGCAGGAGGCCCTTCCATGACAGGTACTCAAGCAGACTTCGATAGCGTCTTCCAGGCGATTCGCGCAGACGAGCAGAACGGGGAGTTCACGCGGCAGGGGATTGACCCCCTCTACACGGCGTCTGCAACTTCTCGGCTGGTGATCATCGGCCAGGCTCCCGGCAGGGTTGCGCAGGAGACGCGCATCCCCTGGAACGACAAAAGCGGCGACCGTCTACGCAGCTGGCTGGGCATCGACCGCGTCACGTTCTACGACCCCTCCGCCGTCGCCCTTCTCCCCATGGACTTCTACTACCCCGGCAAGGGCAAGTCCGGCGACCTTCCGCCTCGTCGTGGGTTTGCGGAGAAGTGGCACCCCGTGCTTCTCGGCATGATGCCCCAGGTGCGGCTCACCGTGCTGGTGGGCTCCTACGCCACCCGGCGCTACCTCGAGCTCTCCTCGTCGACAAAGCTCACCGACGTGGTTCGCAACTACGCCGACTACCTGCCGCAGTTCTTCCCACTCGTGCATCCCTCGCCCAGAAATCAGCTCTGGATGAGCCGGAACCCCTGGTTTGAGACGGAGGTGCTGCCGCGTCTTAGGAGCGAGGTCGCGTCGGCGCTGCGTTGATAGGGGAGAGATCCCGCTACCGCCTTGCGGCAACTTCGGGAAGCGAGAAGCGTCGGCGGTTTGCCGTGAGCTTACCTTCTCGCTCAAGCTCGCCGATCACAGTGCAGAGCGCGCACCTGTCAACTCCCAGGTAGTCGGCAAGCTGCTGGCGCGTGAACGGAATGTCAAACTCGCTCGACCCCGCAAGCTTCGATTGTGTTGAGAGATACGCGAGCAGTTTACCCTTGATTGACTTTGGGGCAGCGTCGCGAATCCTTCGGGTAAGGCGCACGTTCTTGCGCGCAACGGATGCCAGGAGGTTCTCGGCAACCCGCGCGTGGTAGGCGCAGGCCCTAGGACAGCTGTGCATGATGTGGGTCACATCGACGAAGAGCACCCGCGTGGGCGTCTTTGTGGCAACCACGTTGGTGAGCAGCGGTTCGTCCTGTAGGGCGGCGAATGCCTCCCCAAAGAGCTCGCCTGCCGAGAAGCTCCCCATGACGCTGGCGTTGCCCCAGACGTCCGCGCCCTCCACGCGCACGCCGCCCTCAAGGACGATGCCCACGCTTTTGACGGGGCTTCCCTCCACCCAGACCAAATCGCCCTTCTCGTACGTCTTGGGCCGTGCCGCAAGGCACCCCAGCATCTCGTTAACCTCCTGAGGCGTCACGCCCCTAAAGAGGGGCGTCTTGGACAGGAACTCGGCATCTACACCACGCATGTCGCACCGCCAAAAAATCGAGGAATGTTGTGAACACAACTTAGCACATCTCCGGACGCGAGCAGACTAGTACACAACGAACCACCCAAAGAGAGAGGGAATTGATGGACGAGAAGATGTTCTGCTTCCAGTGCGAGCAAACCGCAAAGTGCACGGCATGCACCGGGCGCGCCGGCGTCTGCGGCAAGCCGTTTGACGTTGCGCTTGCACAGGATGAGCTCACGGGTGCGCTCGTGGGTCTCGCCTGCACCTGCAAGCAGGCCGGTACTCGCAGCGAGCTTGCCGACAAGCTCATCGTTAGCGGGCTCTTTACCTGCATCACCAACGTCAACTTCTCCAAGGACACCGTCGACGCCATCACGGCAGACGTACGTGCCGAGAAGGAGCGCATCGCTGTCGCCGCTGGAATCGAGGCTGCCCAGGACCTGCTCCTCGGCCACGTTTGGTCTGACAACGAGGATGTGCGCTCGCTGAAGTCGCTCATTCTCTTTGGGCTTCGTGGAGCGGCTGCCTACGCGTACCACGCCCGCATGCTCGGCTCCGTGAGTGACGAGGCCCAGCAGGCCTTTGTCGATTGCCTTGCTACCCTCGCCACCGAGAGCGACCTCAACAAGCTTCTCGCTGTCTCCATGCAGGTGGGCAAGCTCAGCCACGACGTGATGGGCCTCCTCGATGCAGCCAATACTGGCGCCTACGGCATGCCCGAGCCCACCGAGGTCTCGCTCAAGATCGAGAAGGGCCCCTTCATCGTCATCTCCGGCCATGACCTCCACGACCTCAAGCTGCTCCTCGAGCAGACCGAGGGCACAGGCGTCAATGTCTACACGCATGGCGAGATGCTGCCCGCCAACGCCTATCCCGAGCTCAAGCGCTATCCGCAGCTCAAGGGCAACTTTGGCACCGCATGGCAGAATCAGCAGAAGGAGTTCGCCAACGTCCCCGCTGCCTTTGTGTTCACCACGAACTGCCTCATGCCTCCTCGCCCCAGCTACGCAGATCGCGTCTTCACGACTGAGGTTGTCTCCTATCCTGAGCTCGTGCACATCCCCGCGGCTGCCGATGGCTCGAAGGACTTCACCCCGGTCATCGAGAAGGCCAAGGAGCTTGGTGGCTACGACGAGGACGTGCAGCTCACGGGCATTAACGGCGGCACCAAGGTCGTGACTGGCTTTGCTCGCGCGGCGGTGCTCTCGGTTGCCGACAAGGTTGTCGACGCCGTCAAGGCTGGCAAGATCAAGCACTTCTTCCTCGTTGGCGGCTGCGACGGCGCCAAGCCCGGCCGTAACTACTACACTGAGCTCGTCAAGCAGGCTCCCAATGACACGGTCATCCTCACCCTTGCGTGCGGCAAGTACCGCTTCAACGACCTTGACCTGGGCGACATTGACGGTATCCCCAGGCTTCTCGACATCGGTCAGTGCAACGATGCCTACAGCGCCGTCGAGATTGCCCTGGCTCTCGCGGATGCCTTCGACTGTAGCGTGAACGACCTGCCGCTTTCGATCGTGCTCTCCTGGTACGAACAGAAGGCTGTTGCCGACCTGCTTGCCCTTCTCTACCTGGGCATCAAGGACATCAAGCTTGGGCCTACGCTCCCTGCCTTCGTGAGCCCCAACGTCCTTGACATTCTGGTGCGCGAGTTTGGCATTTCTCCCATCTCGACGCCCGAGGAGGACCTCACCGCGCTTCTCGCATAGGGGGAGTGAGCTGTTGCGGCGTTAGGCGAGAGGGGCCAGGCGAATTGTCGCCTGGCCCCTTTTTTCTCTTAGCGAAGATGCCTTTTGTGTTGCTGCGGCCTCGCCTAAACCTCACACGTGTTGTTTCTATTCTTATCTGTTGCGAGAAAATCCCTGTTAGTCTGCTGACAAAATCAAATAAGAAACAACACGTGTGAGCTTTCGGGGAAGAGGCAATCTGTGCCTCCTTGTGGGCGACGACGGCCGGTTCAGCAACGGCCTGCGCTACCCGGGAGACCCCACGGGGCCGGCCTCGGAGGTGTGGAACTGCCGCTGCACGCTGGTTGCCTCCATGCCCGGCTACGACGCCTTCGAGGACCGCAACGATTCCAAGCTTGAGACCAGCTACGAGGACTGGAAGGCGGGCCGCGACCCCAAGAGGCCAAAGCCGAGCGGCCGGAGCCTGAAGGAGTTCATGGACACGCCGGCGACCGAGAGGGCCGCACAGAGGGCAGGCGTCAGCAAGACGCAGCTGCGAAGGCGCATCGTGTCACAGCTCAACGCCGACGGCAGGACCGGCCGCGACTTCCCGTCGATGACCAGGGCAGAGCAGCAGGAGGCGCTAAGGCAAGCCGTAGAGCTTACAAGGAAGCAGGACAAGCCGCGCCGCAGAGTGAAGGTCGTCAACGACGCCCTGTACAACTCGCAGAAGAACTACGTCGAGAGACATGGCGGGAAGGTAATACGAGGAGACAAGGAGTGGGAGGACCATCTGGACAAGATGGGCGCTGGGGCCTCCGCAGTAGGAGACACCATCATCCTGAGGAACGATGCAACAACGTCAGAGGTTCTCGAGGAGGTCTTTCACTTCTGGCAGTCGCAGCGTGGCGACTACTCGGAGTTTGACGCGGAAACCATGCGCAACCTGCGGGAACGCGATGCTCAGATGTACCTCTTGGATTTTGAGGAGCAGTACAATATCCCCAAAGAGGAGAACGAGCAGACAAAGATAGCGATTGACTATTACCTAGGCAAGCTAAGGGGGTCTGGGGTTGATGAGAATACTGGATTGCATCGAAATCAACGGTAAGACGCTGATGGTGCTAGACCACGACCTCCCTAGCACCGGATGGCGCGAGCTTATCGTTGATGGCACCAAGTACGCGACCATTCCAGTGATGGACATGGGGGACAACAGCATAGCCATCGATGGCGTCCATGACTTCACCGGCAAGGAGGTCACGTTCGCATGAGCGACTTCAAGACCATAGCCCGCATCCTGGGCGCCATCCGCTCCTGCGAGGGGCGTCCGTTCGACGTGGCGGCGGTGAGCCCGGAGGCCATGGGCGTCAGCGAGGAGCAGCGCGACGTGCTTGCGTGCAAGCTCCAGCGCGCCGGCAAGGTGGACGGCCTCATAACCACAGAGGACATCGACGGCGCGCCGCTGCGCGTGCTGTGGGCGCAGTCGTCGCCCGAGGTCACGCTGGACGGCCTGGAGTACATGGCCACCTGCGAGCCGCTAAGGAGCGCCGCGCGCGAGGTCGTTGGCGCGTCGGTGTCGGCGGCGGTCTCCGCCACGGCGGCCGCGCTCGGCTCGATGCTGTAGCCCAGCCCAAAACCCATGCATGGCTCAGGCCCCCGCCACCACGGCGGGGGCCTCTTCCTTGCCGCGTGACCGCGACGCGACCATGGCCGCGAGGTGATGCGGGATGGCGAACAACGTGGACGTGAGCGACCACACCCAGGAGTGGCTCTCGGCGCTCGCGCCGGCGCTCTCGCGCGGCCTGGAGCAGGTTGGCCTGGCCGCCGAGGGCCACGCGAAGGCCAAGTGCCCCGTGGACACCGGGCGCCTGCGCGACTCCATAACGCACGTGCAGCTGGACAACTGCGTCAAAGCGTCTGACAGGTAGTCGGTGTGTCTCTCGATAGGAAAAACAAAAATGGGGCGGGTTTTACCCCGCCCCACCTGCGATTATCTGGTCGGGGCGACTGGATTCGAACCAGCGACCCTCTGCTCCCAAAGCAGATGCGCTACCAAGCTGCGCTACGCCCCGAACGTTATGAAGTATAGGGTAGTTCTCGTCGCGCTTCAACGGGTCATCCTCCTCGGCGGGAACCGCTCGCTGTCCCTCCTTAATACCATTCGCCCGTATATGAACGGCGTTCGGTTACTGGCGCATTTCTATCGTGTCTCTAGCGAGGCATAGATCGTTTTCAACTCGTTCCTAACTCTATGATGTTCAACGATGTGCGCGTTCGGGGAAATCACCGCGCGTCTGGAAAGGGTCCAGAAGATCGAGGAACAGGAGACTTCATGACGTATTCCGAGAGGGTCATTGCACAGCTGGAGGAGCGCTACTCCGACCAGCCCGAGTTCATCCAGGCCGCCAAGGAGGTTCTCACCACGCTGCAGCCGGCGCTCGATGCTCACCCCGAGTATGAGCGCGCCGCGCTTCTCGAGCGTCTTGTCGAGCCCGAGCGCATCGTGATGTTCCGCGTGCCCTGGGTTGATGACGAGGGCAAGGTCCAGGTGAACCGCGGCTACCGCGTCGAGTTCAACTCCGCCATTGGCCCCTACAAGGGCGGCCTGCGCTTCCACCCGTCTGTGAACCTCTCGATCCTCAAGTTCCTGGGCTTCGAGCAGATCTTCAAGAACTCCCTTACCACGCTGCCCATGGGCGGCGGCAAGGGCGGCTCGGACTTCGACCCCAAGGGCAAGTCCGACCGCGAGGTCATGGCGTTCTGCCAGAGCTTCATGACCGAGCTCTGCCGCCACATTGGCCCCGACACTGACGTCCCCGCCGGTGACATTGGCGTTGGTGGCCGCGAGATTGGCTACATGTTTGGTCAGTACAAGCGCGTCCGCAACGAGTGGTCCAGCGTCCTCACGGGCAAGGGCATCCCGTATGGTGGTTCTCTCGCCCGTACCGAGGCCACGGGCTACGGCGCTGTCTACTTCCTCGAGAACATGGTCACCGAGAAGGGCGAGGAGCTTGCGGGCAAGACCATCTGCATCTCCGGCTCCGGCAACGTTGCCCAGTACGCAATCCAGAAGGCCGAGCAGCTTGGCGCCCACGTGGTGACTGCCTCCGACTCCAACGGCTACGTCTATGATCCCGAGGGAATCGACTTCGACCTTCTCTGCCAGATCAAGGTCGTTGAGCGTGGCCGCATCAAGGAGTACGCGGAGCGCAAGCCCGGCTCCGTCTATCACGATGGCGAGCGTCCCTGGGGCGAGAAGTGCGACATCGCGATGCCTTGCGCCACGCAGAACGAGCTTGACCTCGATGACGCCAAGAAGCTCGTGGCCAACGGCTGCGCGTACGTGGTCGAGGGTGCCAACATGCCCACCACCACCGACGCGACCACGTTCCTCATCGAGAACGGCGTGTACTTCGCTCCCGGCAAGGCGGCCAACGCCGGTGGCGTCGCTGTCTCTGGCCTCGAGATGAGCCAGAACCACGAGCACCTCTCCTGGTCCTTCGACGAGGTGGACGAGAAGCTCAAGGGAATCATGAACTCCATCTACAGCGCCGCCGCTTCCGCTGCGCGCGAGTACGGCCACGAGGGCAACCTCGTGTTTGGTGCCAACATCGCCGGCTTCCTCAAGGTCGCCGACGCCATGATGGCCCAGGGTGTGTGCTAGCCCGCTGATCTGCGTTTTTCGCGGCAAGTGATTGGTCTGGCCCTCCGGCGGCGTGACGCCTCTGGAGGGCCTTTATGTTTTCACCTTTAGAAGGGGCTCGCTCGCGATTCTTTTTTGATGCCGCGCCTCTTGGACGTTTAAGGTGCCCTAACCGTCCAAATTCCGCGGAACAATTTTATGCCGCCAAAGTTCGACGTTTAAGGGGGCTTAAACGTCCGGAATCAGCGCCTTGACGAGAAGGTCAGCGGCTCCGTTCCACGGCACCAAACAATATGTTTGGTATCCACACAAGTATCCATATCCATGCCAAACCATAGGGGATTGTTGCAGACTTGTTGAATTCGGTCAACGAAACATGCATGCCCCGTATACTTGCAACGACCTTTAACGAGCGGTACGAGATACCGAGAAGGCGTCCATAGCGCAGAATCCGGCCCAGCCTCTCGGGAGCACGCGCACGCTGCGCGCGGCTCCTTTTTTATGGCACGTCGGCGGCGCTGTACGCAGAAAGGACGGTGTTGCTGTGAACCTCTTGGTCGATGGCGGCAGGCATCGGGAGGCCCTCCTGGCGCTTGAGGACGGTACGGCCCTCAGGGGCCGAAGCGTTGGCGCGGAGGGCGAGACCTTCGGCGAGATTGTGTTCAACACGTCCATGGTGGGCTACCAGGAGATCGTGAGCGACCCGTCATATGCTGGTCAGATTGTCACCTTCACCTATCCTCAGCTGGGTAACTACGGCGTCAACGAGAAGGACATGCAGGCAGACGCACTGCATCTCAAGGGCTTTGTGTGCCATGACGCCTGCTACACGCCAAGCAACTGGCAGAGCGTCGTGAGCCTGCCGGACTTCCTTGCGTCCCGCGGTGTCGTGGGCATCGAGGGCGTGGACACCCGCGCGGTCACCCTGGCCATTCGCGAGGGCGGGGCCATGCGCGCGGCAATCTCGACCACGGACCTCGACCCCAAGAGCCTCGTCCGCCGCGTCCGCGAGTCCCCGCACATCGAGGAGCACAACTACGTCGCCGACGTCTCCTGCAAGGAGCCGCACGTCGTGAGGCCTAAGGGCGAGGTGCACCACCGCGTGGTTGCCGTGGACTGCGGCGAGAAGGCCGGCATCGTGCGCCGCATGGCCGAGGTGGGCATCGAGGTCACGGTTGTCCCCTGGGACACACCTGCCGAGAAAATCATTGCCATGGAGCCCGACGGCGTCTTTTTCTCCAACGGCCCTGGCGACCCCGACACTGTGCCCACCGTGCCCGAGACCGTGCGCGCCATTCTCGGCAAGCTCCCCGTCTTTGGCATCTGCCTGGGCAACCAGATGATCACCCTGGCTGCGGGCGCCCGCGTCGAGAAGCTCCCCTACGGCCACCACGGCGGCAACGAGCCCGTGATGAACCTTCTCACCGGCAAGGTTGAGATCACGGCACAAAACCACAACTACGGCCCGGTCTTCTCTACCTTTGGTCCGCTTGTCCCCGAGCTCTCCGGCGGTCTCACCGAGCATCCCGAGAGCCTCCTTACCTGGAGCCGCATGCACGTTGCTCCCGTCGCCATGAACGAGCGCTACGGCCGCATCCGTCTCACGCACGTTAACCTCAACGACGGCACGCCCGAGGGCATCCAATTCCTCGACCTGCCGGCCTTCTCGATGCAGTACCACCCCGAGGCCAAGCCCGGCCCCAACGACTCGGCGTACATGTTCGAGTCCTTCTCGCGCCTCATGGACGGACGCGAGGACTACCTTGCCATCGACGTTCGCGAGGGGAGGCGCTTCTAGTTGCCTAAGCGTACCGACATCAAGAAGATCCTCATCATTGGCTCTGGCCCCATCGTCATTGGCCAGGCTTGCGAGTTTGACTACTCCGGTACCCAGGCGTGCAAGGCGCTGCGCGAGGAGGGCTACGAGGTCATTCTCGTCAACTCCAACCCCGCCACCATCATGACCGACCCCGAGACCGCCGACCGCACCTACGTTGAGCCCATCACGGCCGCCTCGGTCGCCAAGGTCATCGCCAAGGAGCGCCCAGACGCGCTGCTGCCCAACATGGGCGGCCAAACGGGCCTCAACTGCGCCGTGGCGCTTGCCGAGCAGGGCGTGCTCGACAAGTACGGCGTGGAGGTCATTGGCTGCGACATCGAGTCGATCCAGACCGGCGAGGACCGCGAGCTCTTTGCCGAGGCCATGCGTGACATTGGCCTGGAGGTCGCCCGCTCCGAGACCGCGCACACGCTCGAGGAATGCGAGCGCGCGGCGGAAGACATTGGCTACCCCGTGGTGATCCGTCCCGCCTACACGCTGGGTGGTGCCGGCGGCGGCATGGCATACACCCACGATGACCTGGTGCGTATTGCCCGCGAGGGCCTGGCGCTCTCTGCCAACTCCGAGGTTCTCATCGAACAGAGCCTCGAGGGCTGGAAAGAGATCGAGATGGAGGTCATGCGCGACTCCGCTGGCAACGGCATCGTGGTGTGCTCCATCGAGAACCTCGATCCCATGGGCGTGCACACCGGCGATTCCATCACCGTGGCGCCCTGCCAGACGCTCAACGACTTCGAGATGCAGCGCCTGCGCGACTACTCGCTGGCCGTGCTCGAGCGCGTGGGCGTTGCCTGCGGTGGCTCCAACGTGCAGTTTGCCGTGAACCCCAACGACGGTCGCGTGATCGTCATCGAGATGAACCCGCGCGTGAGCCGCTCCTCGGCCCTGGCATCCAAGGCCACTGGCTTCCCCATTGCCAAGGAGGCGGCGCTTCTCGCCGTTGGCTACACGCTGGACGAGATTACCAACGACATCACGCAGGCCACGCCGGCCTGCTTCGAGCCCTCGATTGACTACTGCGTGGTAAAGATTCCGCGCTTTGCTTTCGAGAAGTTCAAGGGCGCGGACTCCACGCTCACCACGCGTATGAAGGCCGTGGGCGAGGTCATGGCCATTGGCTCCACCTTCGAGGAGGCGCTGCAGAAGGCCATGCGCTCGCTCGAGCAGGGACACGCAGGCCTGGGCGCCGACGGCAACGACAACTTTGACGAGGACGCCTTCGAGGAGCGTGTGACCACGCCCACTCCGCAGCGCATCCTCTATGTGGCAGAGGCGCTGCGCCGTGGCTGGGGCGTGGAGCGCGTCTTCGAGCTCACGCACATCGACCGCTGGTTCCTTAACCGCATCGCGGACATCGTCACCGCCGAGCGCACGATCTCCGAGCTGGGGCTCATTGGCCTCGACCACGACCACATGCTGGCAGCCAAGGAGCTTGGCTTCTCTGACCGCCAAATTGCCTACCTCACGGGGACGAGCGAGGAGGTTGTGCGTGCCGTGCGCGAGGTCGTGGGCGTTCGTCCGCTCGTGAAGACCGTCGACACCTGCGCCGGCGAGTTTGCCGCCCGCACGAGCTACCACTACTTCACCTACGAGGACGGTGGCGCAACCGAGCGCACGGAGGCCGAGAAGCCCCGTGTGGTTATCCTCTCGGCCGGTCCCAACCGCATTGGCCAGGGCATCGAGTTTGACTACTGCTGCGTCCACGCCGCGTACGCGCTTGAGGCCAAGGGCTACGAGACGGTTATGGTCAACTGCAACCCCGAGACCGTCTCGACCGACTACGACACCTCCGACCGCCTCTACTTCGAGCCGCTTACCTTCGAGGACGTCATGAACGTCATCGAGGTCGAGAAGCCCGTGGGCGTCATCGTGACGTTGGGCGGCCAGACCCCCATCAACCTTGCCGGCAGGCTCAAGGCCGCGGGCGTCCCCATCATGGGCACCCAGCCCGAGGCCATCGACCTGGCCGAGGACCGCGACCGCTTCGCAAGCCTGCTCGATCGGCTGGAAATCGCCTACCCACCCTCCTCGACGGCAGAGACCATGGAGGACGCCACCGAGGTCGCGCGTCGCATTGGCTACCCGCTTCTTGTGCGCCCGAGCTACGTACTGGGCGGTCGTGGCATGGCTATTGTCTACGACCACGACGACCTGCGCACCTACATGGCCGAGGCAACGCGCGTCTCGCCCGACCACCCGGTCTACCTCGATTCCTTCCTCGAGGACGCCATCGAGTTGGACGTTGACGCCCTCTGCGACGGCACGCAGTGCTATGTGGGCTCGGTCCTCGAGCACATCGAGGAGTGCGGCATCCACTCCGGCGACTCCGCGTGCTGCTGGCCGCCCTTCTCGCTCTCCGATTCCATCGTGGAGCGCGTGCGCGAGATTACCCGCAAGCTTGCGCTTGCGGTGGACATCCACGGCCTTCTTAACATCCAGTTTGCGGTCAAGGACGAGCAGGTCCTGGTCATCGAGCTGAACCCGCGCGCCAGCCGCACGGTGCCCTTCTCGTCCAAGGCCACCGGCGTGCCCCTTGCGCGCTGCGCCGCACGCATCATGTCCGGCGAGACCATCGCCCAGCTGGGGCTTCCGCCCGAGGACCGCACGCCTTCGCATTACGCCGTGAAGGAGGCCGTCATGCCCTGGAGCCGCTTCCCGGGTGCCGACGTCCACCTTGGGCCCGAGATGAAGTCCACCGGCGAGGTCATGGGCATCGACACGACCTTCCCCAAGGCTTACGCCAAGACGCGCGAGGCCATTGACTACGAGATCCCCATGTCGGGCAAGGTGTTTGTCTCCGTGTGCGACAGGGACAAGCGCTCCATCGCGCCCGTTGCGCTCTCGCTCACCAACCTGGGCTATGACCTTGTCGCCACGCGTGGCACGGCAAAGACGCTGCGCGCCGCCGGCATTCCGTGCGAGGTCGTGCGGCCCATCAGCGAGGGCAGCCCCAACGTGCTTGACATGATGGCGGCTGGCGAGATTGCGTTTATCGTGAACACTCCGCGTGGGGGCAGCTCCCGCGGCGACGGCGCCAAGATCCGCAGCGAGGCGGTGAACCGCGGCGTCGACATGGCAACGACCATGTCTGGCGCGACGGCGCTCATCCAAGCAATCGCCGCGCTGCGCAAGGGCCCGCTCGACGTCTACGCACTGCAGGACCTGTAGCACTTCTCGTGCGGTTGCGCTTACGTGCCCTCCGGCGTCACCGCGACGCCGGAGGGCTCTTTCGTACGTGGTTGCTGCCAAAACGCGCCTTCCGGCGGCAAAATGTCGCCGGAAGCGTCATTTTGGTGCAAGATGCAACAAGCCAAGCCCTCCGGAGACGAGGTCGGGTTCCCTCTGGAGTCAGTGACTGGCGCCGCCTACGTGTGCTCGTGTCGATTTCTTTCTCGTTTCCTAGGCCAAGACCTGTGCATTTGCTATTATGGCAAGGCTATGTGTGACTATGCGGGCGTGGCGGAACTGGTAGACGCGCTGGATTTAGGTTCCAGTGGGGGAGACCCCGTGAAGGTTCGAGTCCTTTCGCCCGCACCACATGAGCCGCATGCGCAGGAAACCACGGCGGACGCCCGCCCGCCGAGGACGAGACACTGGAGGAACGTTGAAGATCACCGTCACCGCTGAGGAGCCGAAAGACAACAAGGTTGCCGCAAAGCTCACCATTCCCGCCGCCGACGTCGACGCGGCTGTCAAGAAGACCTACAAGGACTTCGCGCACAAGTACAACTTCCAGGGCTTCCGTCGTGGCCACGCTCCCCGTCCCGTGATCGACGGCATCCTGGGCAAGGAGTCGGTGCTCGCCCAGGCCACCAACGACCTCCTCAACGCCGCGGAGCCCCTCATGCTCGAGGAGCTCAACATCGTCCCTGTTGGCCGTCCTGACTTTGCCCAGGACGCCGACCTCGCCCAGGAGGGCCAGGACTACACCATCGACGTCACCATTGGCGTTCGCCCCGAGGCCGAGCTTGACTCCTACGATGCGCCTCAGATCAACATGCCTCCCGAGGAGGTCACCGACGCCGAGGTCGAGGCCCAGGTCAAGCGCTACATGACCTACCACACCTCCTATGAGGACGTCCCCGAGGGTGAGGCCGCCCAGGAGGGCGACGTCGTGAAGGCCGACATCGAGAACGTCGAGGGTGCCGAGAAGCTCGCCGGCGAGGGCCAGACGCTCGCGCTCGTTGACGGCCAGGTTCCCGACGAGGTCAAGCAGGCGCTCACCGGCGCAAAGGTTGGCGACGTTGTGGACCTTGCCTGGACCATCAAGCACGAGGACGGCGACGAGAGCCACGAGCACTCCTACAAGGCCAAGGCTACGGTCAAGGGTATCCAGCGCCCCACCACGCCCGAGCTTGATGACGAGTTCGCCAAGAAGAGCTTTGGCTACGACACTGTCGACGAGTTCAAGAGCGCCGTGCGCGACGAGATCGCCGAGGATAAGAAGGCCAACCTTCCCAACCTCAAGGAGGACCGTGTCGTCGAGGCAGTGGGCGAGCGCCTGCAGCTTGACGAGATTCCTTCTGACTACCAGGAGGAGGTCTTCAACGAGCTTGGCCAGGAGGTTCTCGGCCAGATGCAGCGCTCTGGCATCTCGCTCGACATGTACCTCAAGGCTCGCAACATCTCGCCTGACGCCTTCATCGCCGACCTCCACGCCCAGGCCGAGGAGCGTGCCCGCCAGTCCCTGGCGCTCGACGCCATCGCCCGCCAGCTCGGCCTCGAGGCTACCGACGAGGACGTCCGCAACGAGTTCGAGAAGGCCAACGTCGGTGACGTGGACAAGGCCATCGAGCAGTGGCGCTCCGAGGGCCGTCTCCCGGCCATCCGCGACTCCATCAAGCGCACCAAGGCCCTCGACTGGCTGGTCGAGAACGCCCAGGTGACCGTTGTGGACGAGGCTGCCGAGGCCGCCAAGGACGCCGAGGGCGAGAAGTCCGAGGACGCCGAGTAGCGCCAGCGCCGCTACCAGAACTAATGGTGCAGACCCTGTGAACTGACGCCGTGCCCCGGATGGCGCAAGCCGTTCGGGGCACATTGGAACGGAACACAAACAATTCCTGAAGGGAGCATCATGCACAACCCAACGAACATTCCGCTCATCCCGTACGTCGTCGAGCAGACCCCTCGTGGCGAGCGCAGCTATGACATCTACTCGCGCCTGCTCAACGACCGCATCGTCTTTCTCGGCGAGGAGGTCACGCGCGACTCCGCCAACCTCGTGATCGCGCAGCTCCTCCACCTCGAGAGCCAAGATCCCGACAAGGACATCTCGCTCTACATCGACTCTCCCGGTGGTGACGTCTATGCTGGCCTGGGCATCATCGACACGATGAACTTCATCAAGCCCGACGTCTCGACCATCTGCGTGGGCATGGCGGCCTCCATGGGCGCGGCCATTCTCGCCAGTGGAACCAAGGGCAAGCGCCTTGCCCTTCCCAACTCGATGATCCTCATCCACCAGCCCAGCTCTGGCGTCCAGGGCCAGCAGACCGACATCCAGATTGTCGCTGACGAGACCAAGTGGATTCGCGAGCACCTCAACCAGATGCTTGCCGACGCCACCGGTCAGCCCATCGAGAAGATCAACGCCGACACCGAGCGCGACAACTACATGCGCGCGAGCGAGGCGCAGGCCTACGGTCTTGTCGACAAGGTCATCACCAACCGTAACGATCAGGGTAAGCAGGAGTAGCGCATGGCTCAGGACCGCGACAACGGAAACGGACGCTCGTACGGCGACAACGAGATGCACTGCTCGTTCTGCGGCAAGAGCCGCAGCCAGGTGAGCAAGCTCATTCAAGGTCCCGGTGGGGTCTACATCTGCGACGAGTGCGTGCACGCGTGCTCCCAGATGATCGATGAGGCAGACGGCTCTGTTGCGATGGACGAGGACACCGAGGAGGAATCCCCTCTGCCGCTCAAGGAGCTGCCCACCCCGCATCAGATCTATGACGAGCTCTCGCAGTACGTGATTGGCCAGGAGGCGGCCAAGCGCGCCATGAGCGTAGCCGTCTACAACCACTACCGCCGCATCCTCTCGGGCAACGACGAGGTGCCCGAGGGCGAGGAGGAGGTGGAGATCGCCAAGAGCAACATCCTGCTCCTTGGTCCCACCGGTACCGGCAAGACGCTGCTTGCCCAGACCCTTGCCCGCTTCCTCGAGGTGCCCTTCGCCATTGCCGATGCCACTACCCTCACCGAGGCTGGCTACGTGGGCGAGGACGTCGAGAACATCCTGCTCAAGCTCATTACCGCTGCTGACGGCGACGTCTCCCGCGCCGAGCTGGGCATTGTCTACATCGACGAGATCGACAAGATCGCGCGCAAGGCCGAGAACCTCTCCATCACGCGTGACGTCTCGGGTGAGGGCGTGCAGCAGGCGCTCCTCAAGATCCTTGAGGGCACTGAGGCGAGCGTCCCTCCGCAGGGTGGCCGTAAGCACCCTCAGCAGGAGCTCATACACATCGACACCACCAACATCCTGTTCATCTGCGGCGGTGCCTTTGTGGGTCTCGACAAGATCGTGGCCGACCGCATTGGCAAGAAGGGCGTTGGCTTCAACGCCGAGCTTGGCAAGAACGTCGACCAGGACGAGGACGAGCTCATGGAGCAGGTCATGCCCCAGGACCTGCACAAGTTTGGCATGATTCCCGAGTTCATTGGCCGCATCCCGGTGATCACCTCCACGAGGGAACTCAAGGAGGAAGACCTTGTGGACATTCTCACCAGGCCAAAGAACGCGCTGGTCAAGCAGTACAAGCGGCTCTTCGAGATTGAGGGCGTCGAGCTGGAGTTCACGCCCGATGCTCTGAACGAGATAGCGCGTCAGGCCATAGCCCGTGGCACGGGCGCCCGCGGCCTGCGTGCCATCTGCGAGTCAACGCTCCAGTCCACGATGTTCGACCTCCCGAGCGACCTCGACATCACGAGGGTCATCGTGACCAAGGAGAGCGTAGGAGGCGCCGAGAAGCCCGAGGTGGTGCGTCAGGAGTCGCTCCTGCCCAAGCACCGCGCGAGCTAGCACGCTTGAGCTGGTAGCGTAACGTTGCGGCCGCGTCCGGAGACCCGGGCGCGGCCGTTTTCTTACTGATCGTTGAGACCTGGCTGCTATGCCTTCGCTAGCCTTCGCTAGCCCACCGAACCGCCAAAGCGCTCGTAGTACTCGATGAACTTCTGGCGACGCTTGGTCCCGGCAGGGCAGGTGTAGTCGAATGCGTGCATGATTCCGCGATAGATTGCCACGGCCTTGATGCGTCGAGCCATGCCGTCCACGGTCCTTCGGGATTTCTCAAGTTGATCTCGCAGGTACTCGAGGTAGGGAGAGCCTGCCGCGTACTGCCAGAAGAGTCCGGCCAGGTCGGAGTCTGGGTAGAGCCACGGCCTGTTGTCGGGACCGGCGTAGTGAACAATGCGATAGTCTCGCCTGGCCTCGTCGTACTCGTCCTGGACGTCCTTGGGAGCCTGCGCCACGATGTGCGTGCGGCGCATGTACTGCCAGTCAACGAGGTAGTTCCACTTCATGTGCACCCTGCGGTAGTGACCGTCCACGACCTTGTTGAGGACGTCCTGGTCGAGCCAGCGCCACGTGCGCTCGGTGGCAATGTTAAGCAGCTCCTCCGCCGAGATGGTCTGACGGAACTTCTCAAGGTTCATGAGGAGCACGCCTGCCTGGAAGTAGTCGTGCGGCTCGGTCATGCCCAGCTGGTCCTTGAGGTAGGCGTAGACCGTGGGATCATAGCCGTCAATCTGGCCAATGGTGTCCGCGTCACGCGTGGCCGCCAGGAGGTATCCCGTGACGTCCGTGTCAAAGAGCTCCGCCACGTCCGAGCACACCACAATGTCAGAGTCCAGGTAGATGGCCTTGTCTACATTGTCCAGAAGCGTCGGGGCCAAAAGGCGGAAGTACGTCTCGGGCCTAAAGTGGCCATGATGGGGGAGCTTGATGTCGCCCAGCGCGGCATCTACGTCCAGAAAGCCCAGGCCAACATTGTGCTTGGAAGCCTGCTGTGTGAGCGTGATCATGCTCTTGGGCGTGATGTCGCGCGTGAGGACCACGATGTCATAGTGACGGCTAGGGGAGACGTTCACCAGGATGGACTGGAGCGCCACCGAGAGGTAGGGAACAAAGAGCTCGTTGCAGGCAAAGACGAGAACAACGTCGTTGAGGTCAAGTGGCAGCTCCCGTGACGAGGTTGCCAGCATGGTTCCCCTCTGCGTTTTCTGCGCGACAGGTGTTCCGCTCTGTAAGATCATCGTCTGGCTGCTCCCTGTAGGATGGCCGTGTCTGCGTACAAAACTGCACGGCATGACTCTACCATGACGCAGAAGCCACGCTGCGTTCGCCCGCTCGTCCCCGCCAAAGAGACAAAGGGACAGTCCCTTTGTCTCATTCGAGAAGAGCGGCAGCATTCGCGACTGCCAGGGCAGCTACGTCCTCGCCGCGCACCTCTGACGCCTTCGCTATCGCCCGCTCGAGTGACGAGGAGATCTCTTCTGCGCTGCCCAAGACCTTCTCGCCTGCGGGGAGGTCGGTCTCGGTGAGCAGCAGCTCTGAGGGCACCTCGCGCACGTACTCGCGCCCGCGCCTGGTTGCAAGGGAGTGCTCGCCAAACGAGAAGTGGCACCCCATGCGGGCGGCGCGCCACAGCTCCTCTGGCCTTCCGGAGAACCAGTGGAATATACAACGGCAGGACCTGACGGCGCCCGTGCGCTCCAACACGTCGAGCACCACGTCTGTCGAGCGCACAGAGTGTATGGAGACGATCTTGGGGCACGAGGGGTCGCTCGTCTCGGCGCAGATGCGCATGATGCGCTCGAAGGCCGAAACCTGAGCGCGTTGCGTTCCCTCGCCCACGTGCGCTGGCGAGAAGTCCAGGCCAACCTCGCCAACAAAGCGCAGTTCAGGCAATATGGAGACCAGCGTGTCAACGTCCTTCTCGGCAATGCGACCGTCTGCGATCCACCAGGGATGGGCGCCAGCGGCAAGATGGACCCCCGGTGCGTCGGCAAGCTCCTGCGCCGCGCAAAGATAGCCCGCTGGCGTCACCGTGCAGGCGAGAAACGAGAGCCCAAATGCCTGTGCCTGCGCTGCCACCTGCGGCGCGTTTGCGTAGAAGTCCAGGTGCACGTGGGCGTCGAAGAGCCTCATAGCGCATCGCCCTCGCTGGGGGCGCCTCTGCCATCCAGCCCCGTGAGGGACAAGATCACGTCGCCGGCGATCATCTGGCCCATGATGGGCGGGAAGTACGACATGGTGCCCAGCGTGGCCGCCTTGCCGCTTGCGCCCTCGGGCGTGTGCGGGCGCACCGGCTCCTCGGGGGAGTAGAGCACCCTCAGGTTGCGGATGCCGCGCTTCCGGCACTCCTTGCGGATGATGCGTGCGAGCGGGCACCCATGCGTCTTCGAGATGTCGGCAAAGCGCAGGAGCTCGGGGTGGAGCTTGTTGGCGCCTCCCATGCTCGAGACCAGGGGCATTCCCTCCTCTTGGCACCAGCGAGCCACGACGAGCTTGGCGGTCACGTTGTCGATCGCGTCCACCACAAAGTCCGGGCGCGGGTCTAGCCCACCCAGAATCTGGCCTATGTTGTCTCGTGTGAGAAACACGTGGATGGGCGTGATGCTGGCTGAGGGGTTGATGTCTGCCACAATGCGCGCCATCACGTCGGTCTTGCGCTGGCCCACGGTACTCGTGTAGGCCACGGCCTGGCGGTTGATGTTGCTTGGCTCGACCACATCGCGGTCCACGAGGACGAGCGACCCCACGCCGCCGCGCGCAAGGGCCTCGGCGCAGTTGGAACCCACGCCGCCCAGTCCAAGGACCACCACGCGGGAATTTGCGAGCCTTCTCACGGCGTCCTTTCCCATGACCAGTTCGAGCCTGGACGTAGGTGTCTCGTCAACGTTTGCCATGCGTCTCTCCGCGTTCTAGCTTGTCCTATTGCAATCGCCCCGATAATAGTCGAAAGCATGAGACAAAGGGACTGTCCCTTTGTCTCATTGCGCCTGTGCTAAGCTGGGAAGCTGCAATCTGGGCGCCAGGTGCGCCCCACATGGCTGTGTTCGAGAGGACCGTATCGTGGAAGAGATGCCCAAGACCTACAATCCGCAAGAGGCCGAGCCCCAGCTCATCCAGAAGTGGGTTGACGCTGGCTGCTACCGTCGCAGCAAGGGCGTAGGGGACTGCACCGTTGTCATCCCGCCGCCCAACGTGACCGGCATCCTGCACATGGGCCACGCTATGGACGATTCCATCCAGGACACCTTCATCCGCTACAACCGCATGCGCGGCCGCTCGACCCGCTGGATCCTGGGAACCGACCACGCCGGCATCGCCACCCAGACCAAGGTGGACAAGAAGCTCAAGAGCGAGGGAAAGTCTCGCCTCGAGATGGGTCGCGAGAAGTTCCTCGACGCCTGCTGGGACTGGACCCACGAGTACGGCGGCACAATCGTCTCACAGATCAAGCGCATGGGCTGCTCGATCGACTTCGATGACGAGAAGTTCACCATGAGCCCCGAGTTCAGCCGAGCCGTGCGCAAGGTCTTCTGCGACTGGTACCACGACGGTCTCATCTACCGTGGCAAGCGTATCGTCAACTGGTGCCCCGTGTGCGGCACCGCCATCTCGGACGACGAGGCCGAGTACCATGACGAGAAGGGCCACCTGTGGTTCCTGCGCTACCCGCTTACCGAGCCCGTCGATGGCATCGAGTACATCACCGTGGCCACCACGCGCCCCGAGACCATGCTGGGCGACACTGGCGTGGCCGTCTCGCCGGAGGACCCGGAGAAGGCTAAGCTCGTGGGCAAGACGGTGATGCTGCCCATCGTGAACCGCGAGATCCCCATCTTCTCCGACTGGCACGTCGACAAGAACTTTGGTACCGGCTTCGTGAAGGTTACGCCCGCGCATGACCCCAACGACTTTGCTATGGGCCAGACGCACAACCTGGAGCAGATCAACATCCTCGACGAGCATGCGCACATCGTGGACGGCTACGGCGAGTTCTCCGGCATGGACCGCGACGAGGCGCGCGAGGCCATCGTGAAGTGGTTCGACGAGCACGGCCTTCTCGACCACATCGAGGACCTCGAGCACTCGGTTATGCACTGCTACCGCTGCGACACCGCCCTCGAGCCATGGCTCTCCGAGCAGTGGTTTGTCGCCGTCGACAAGCTCAAGGGGCCTGCCACCAAGGTCGTCCAGGATGGCGAGGTCAAGTTCTATCCCGAGCGCTGGACGCAGACCTACCTCACCTGGATGGACAACCTCAAGGATTGGTGCATCTCCCGCCAGCTGTGGTGGGGCCACCGCATTCCCGTGTTCTACTGCGAGGACTGCGGCTGGGAAGACGCCCTCATGGAGGACACCGACGTGTGCCCCAAGTGCGGCGGCCACCATGTGCACCAGGACCCCGACGTCCTGGACACCTGGTTCTCCTCGCAGCTGTGGACCTTTGCCACGCAGGGCTGGCCCGACCACCCCGAGGGCATGGAGGGCCACCACCCCACCAAGGTGCTTGTCACCGCACGAGACATCATCGCGCTGTGGGTTGCCCGCATGATCATGAGCTCGCTCTACTTCACGCATGAGGTGCCGTTCCACGACGTGTACATCTACGCCACCATCCTCGCCAAGGACGGCAGTCGCATGTCCAAGTCAAAGGGCAACGGCGTTGACCCCATGGCGCTCATGGACAAGTACGGCGCCGACGCCATGCGCTACAACCTGCTCACGCTCATCACCACCAATCAGGACGTCAAGTTCGACGCCAACCTCGATAAGAAGACGCGCGCGCTCATCGACAGCCCGCGCACCGAGCAGGCGCGCTCCTTCGTGACCAAGATCTGGAACGCCAGCCGCTTCGTCCAGATGAACCTTGACGGCTACACGCCCGGTGCACCCAAGGCCGAGACGGCCGAGGATGCCTGGATGCTCTCGCGCCTGGCTCGTGCCGTTGAGGCCGCCACGCGCCAGCTCGAGGGCTACGAGTTTGGAGACTACGCCCGCGACCTGCAGTCCTTCTTCTGGGGCGAGGTCTGCGACTGGTACATCGAGCTCTGCAAGGGCCGCCTGCTCCATGGCACCCCGGAGGAGCGCCTCCAGGTGCAGCGCAACCTCGTCTACGTGCTCGACGTCTCCATGCGCCTGCTGCATCCCGTGATGCCCTTTGTCACCGAGAGCGTGTGGGACGCCCTTCCCGCGAGCGGCCTTGACGACCACTCCTCGCAGTTCCTCATGACCGCCGCGTGGCCTGAGCCCGCAGACCTTGCTGTCTTTGTGAACGACAAGGCCGAGCACGACTTCGACCTCGCGAAGCGCGTGGTCTCCGCCGTGCGCTCCACCCGTGCCCGCTACCGCCTGTCGCCGAAGGCCGAGCTGGACGTCGCGGTGCGCTCCTCCGCGGAGGACGCCGCGGTGCTCGAGGCCCAGCGTGGCTTCATCTGCTCTGTCGGCCGCGTGGACCAGCTCGCCCTCGGCCACGAGCAGCAGAAGCCGGAGGGGTCGGTCACGGTGGCCGACGGCACGCTCGAGATCTTTGTGGCGCTCGGTGGCCTCGTCGATCTTGCCGCGGAGGCGAAGCGCCTGAGGAAGGAGCTCGAGAAGGCCGAGAAGGACTTGAGCTCCGTGAGCAGGACCCTCTCCAACGAGGGCTTCGTCGCGAAGGCGGCCCCTGCCGTCATCGAGAAGAAGCGCGCGCAGCAGGCTGAGCTCACGACCACGATCGAGCAGCTGAAGGGCCAGATCGTGGACCTGGCATAGGTGTGGCTGTTTTTTCGCCAGCGTGTTATGGGTCCGCGACGGAGTGTCCGCCGCGGACCCATTTTTTGTTGCACGATAAGGCCCTCATGCCGCGCGTTCTCACCGTTTAGGAATTTTCCGAACGTTTAGACGGCCCTAACCGTTCGGAATCCGCGGCATGTTCCCACATGCCGCGCGTTTTCGCCGTTTAGGCGGCTCTAACCGTTCGGAATCCGCGGCATAGCAAATCCCGGCGCGGCCCAGCCGCCCCAACGTCCGTCAGGCCCGCCCAAGCGGTGCCGTCGAACCGTTAAACGGCGAAGCAGGCAGCTCCAATAAAGCTCCCATGGGACGTCCACTGCCCCCTCTACATGGCCGTCCGCCGCCCTTTCCACAACCGCTGGTCGAACAAATGAGAACGTTAACAACGCCAGTTAAAAGTGGCGTTAACGTACTCACAACGAAAGTTTGCGCAACGGGGCGCGAACTACGGGGAAAGGGAGAAACCCATGGAAATGTCTCGTCGTAGGTTCCTGGAGGTCTGCGGACTCGGTGCCCTGAGCTTTGCCAGCGTGGGCGTGCTTGCCGGCTGCGGCGGCAGCTCCGACAGCTCGTCTAGCGACTCAACCGCCTCCTCCGGAACCGACGCAGTTGCCAACAAGGACAAGCCGCTGGTGTGGTTCAACCGCCAGCCGTCCAACAGCTCCACTGGTGAGCTTGACACCGCAGCCCTCAACTTCAACGACAAGACCTACTACGTCGGCTTCGATGCCAACCAGGGCGCCGAGGCGCAGGGCCAGATGGTCAAGGACTACATCGAGAAGAACATCGCCACACTCGACCGCAACGGCGACGGCATCATCGGCTACGTCCTCGCCATTGGTGACGTGGGCCACAACGACTCCATAGCTCGTACGCGCGGCGTCCGTAAGTCGCTCGGCACCGGCATCGAGAAGGACGGCAACATCGTCTCTGACCCCATCGGCACCAACACCGACGGTTCCTCCTCGCTGGTCCAGGACGCAAAGATGGAGATCGGTGGCAAGACCTACACCGTGCGCGAGCTCGCCTCGCAGGAGATGAAGAACTCCGCCGGCGCTACCTGGGACGCTGCAACGGCCGGTAACGCCATCGGCACCTGGGCGTCCTCCTTTGGTGACCAGATTGACCTTATCGTCTCCAACAACGACGGCATGGGCATGTCGATGTTCAACGCCTGGTCTAAGGACAACAAGGTCCCGACCTTTGGCTATGACGCCAACAATGACGCCGTTGCGGCCATCTCCGAAGGCTACGGCGGAACCATCAGCCAGCACGCCGACATCCAGGCCTACCTCACCCTTCGTCTGCTCCGCAACTCCCTTGACGGCGTTGACATCAACACCGGCATCTCCAAGGCTGACGATGCGGGCAACGTCCTTGCTGAGGATACCTACAAGTACGTCGAGGCAGATCGTTCCTACTACGCGATGAACGTCGCCGTGACCGCCGACAACTACACCGACTTCACGGACTCCACCAAGATCTACGAGGGCGCCTCCAAGCAGCTCGACTCCTCGAAGTCCCCCTCCAAGAAGGTCTGGCTCGATATCTACAACGCGGCGGACAACTTCCTGAGCTCCACCTACCAGCCGCTGCTCCAGCAGTACGACAAGCTCCTCAACCTCACGGTGGACTACATCGGCGGCGACGGCCAGACCGAGTCCAACATCACCAACCGCCTTGGCAACCCGAGCGAGTACGACGCCTTCGCCATCAACATGGTGAAGACCGACAACGCCTCGTCCTACACCTCCCTCCTGAGCTAAGGCATTTCGTACGTCTTGTTCGTGACACGCGCCCGGTGCGGGGGGAGGGGTGTTCCCCCCGCACCTTTTGCGGGCAACTAGTAGGAAGGATGGGGGAGTATGGCAGACAGCCAGAACGACGTGGTGCTGTCGATTCGCGGGATGTGCAAATCCTTCGGGCGCAACCAGGTACTCGACCACATCGACCTCGACCTCAAGCGCGGCACGGTTATGGGTCTCATGGGCGAGAACGGTGCCGGCAAATCCACAATGATGAAGTGCCTCTTTGGCACGTACCAGAAGGATGAGGGCACCATCATTCTCAACGGCCGAGAGGTGAGCTTCTCCGGTCCCAAGGATGCTCTTGAGAACGGTATCGCTATGGTGCACCAGGAGCTCAACCAGTGCCTCGAGCGCAGCGTGGTGGACAACCTCTTCCTTGGACGATATCCGGTCAACTCGCTTGGCGTCGTTGACGAGGGCCTTATGCGCAAGGAGGCGGCAGAACTCTTCCGCCGTCTGGGCATGACCGTCGACCTTGACCAACCCATGCGCAAGATGTCCGTCTCGCAGCGCCAGATGGTCGAGATTGCGAAGGCCATCTCGTACAACGCCCAGGTCATCGTCTTGGACGAGCCCACCTCGTCGCTCATGTCGCAAGAGGTCGAGAAGCTCTTTGGCATGATGCGCATGCTCAAGGAGCAGGGCATCTCCCTCATCTACATCTCGCACAAGATGGACGAGGTCTTCGAGATCTGCGACGAGATTTCCGTGCTTCGCGACGGCAAGCTCGTCATGACCAAGCCCACCTCCCAGACGACGATGAACGAGCTCATCGCTGCCATGGTTGGTCGCTCGCTCGAGAACCGCTTCCCGCCCGTCGATAACGTGCCTGGCGAGCCAATCCTCTCTATCAGGCACCTCTCTACGAAGTACCCGCCCTACCTGCAGGACATCTCGTTCGACGTGCGCAAGGGAGAAATCTTTGGCCTCTATGGCCTTGTGGGGGCCGGTCGCACCGAGCTTCTCGAGACCATCTTCGGCGTGCGCACGCGCGCTGCCGGCCGCGTCTACTTCCGCGACCACCTCATGAACTTCGACAATGCGCGCGAGGCCATGGAGCACGGCTTCGCGCTGATCACCGAGGAACGCAAGGCAAACGGCCTGTTCCTCAAGGGCAACCTCACCTTCAACACCACGATTGCCAACCTCAACCACTACCGGAGCGGCATCGCCCTCTCCGATCCCAAGATGACAAACGCCACGGCGGCCGAGATCAAGCTTATGAACACCAAGTGCATGGGACCGGATGACATGATTTCGAGTCTTTCCGGTGGCAACCAGCAGAAGGTCATCTTTGGCAAGTGGCTCGAGCGGGGACCGCAGGTGTTCCTCATGGACGAGCCTACGCGCGGCATCGACGTTGGCGCGAAGTACGAGATCTACGAGCTGATCATTGGCATGGCCAAGCAGGGGAGGACCATCATCGTCGTCTCCTCCGAGATGCCCGAGATTCTCGGCATCACAAATCGTATTGGCGTCATGTCCAACGGCCGGCTCTCCGGCATCGTCAACACAAGGGAAACCAACCAGGAAGAGCTCCTGCGTCTGAGCGCGAAGTACCTGTAAGGGGGATGAGCACACATGGCAAATCAGGGCGATAAGGTGCTTACGGCCGAGGAGGAGCAAGCTCTGCTCCGTCCCATCGACGAGCACGTTTCTGCCATCCAGGCAAAGATCGACGAGCTGAGGCGCGACGGTACCGACCGCGTGGTCAAGCTCCAGGGAGACATCGATGCGACCAAGCGTGACCGCATCCTTACCAAGGAGGAGCGCACGCAGGCCATCGCTGGCTACAAGGGCGAGCTTGAGGCCGCAAAGGCCATCGAGGCGAGCCACAAGGCGGAGGTCGCGAGCCTCGTCTCCGAGGCGGAGGGCTACCTCAAGGAGCACTACGCCAAGGAGTACCTCGAGCCGGTGCGCGAGAGCTGCGCCCGCGAGCGCGTCCTCGCCAAGGAGCGTTATCAGGCGAACCTCAAGTCGCTCGAGGACGAGCACCGCACGAACCTCTCGGGCCTCACCGACCGCGCCGAGGTCAAGGACGAGAACTACGTCTATAAGAACCGTCGCTTCGACGCTAAGGTTGTCTTCGAGAAGGAGATGCAGCAGATCAAGGACCGCGAGCACGCGGCCTTCAGCTACGAGTACCACCTCATCGACCTCCTGCGCATGTCAAAGTTCACGTTTGCGCAGCGTCAGGCCCAGAAGTGGGAGAACTACAAGTACACCTTCGATCGTAGGCAGTTCCTTCTCAAGAACGGCCTGTACATCGTCATTCTCCTCGTCTTCATCTTCCTGTGTGCGATTACGCCTGTCGTGAAGGGCACGCAGCTTCTCACGTACCAGAACGTCCTTAACATCCTCCAGCAGGCATCGCCGCGCATGTTCCTGGCTTTGGGCGTTGCTGGCCTCATCCTGCTTACCGGCACGGACCTCTCGATTGGCCGCATGATGGGCATGGGCATGACGGCAGCGACAATCATCATGCACCAGGGCGTCAACACGGGCTCCGTGTTTGGCCACGTGTTTGACTTCACTGGCATGCCGCTTGTTGGACGCATTGTGCTGGCGCTTGTGGTGTGCGTTGCTCTCTGCACGCTCTTCACGTCCATCGCGGGCTTCTTTACCGCGCGCTTCAAGATGCATCCGTTCATCTCGACCATGGCCAACATGCTCATCATCTTCGGCCTTGTGACTTATGCCACCAAGGGCGTCTCGTTTGGCTCCATTGATCCTGCCATCCCGTCCATGGTGATCCCCAAGGTCAACGGCTTCCCCACAATCATCCTCTGGGCAGTGGCCGCTATTCTCATCGTGTGGTTCATCTGGAACAAGACTACCTTTGGCAAGAACCTCTACGCCGTGGGCGGAAACCCCGAGGCCGCCGCTGTCTCTGGCATCTCGGTCTTCAAGGTGACGCTGATGGCCTTCGTGATGGCCGGCATTCTCTACGGCTTTGGTGACTGGCTCGAGTGCATGCGCATGGTTGGTTCTGGTTCTGCCGCGTATGGCCAGGGCTGGGACATGGACGCAATCGCAGCCTGCGTCGTTGGCGGCGTCTCCTTCACTGGTGGTATTGGCAAGATTTCCGGCGTGACGGTGGGCGTCCTCATCTTCACGGCACTCACGTACTCCCTGACCATCCTGGGCATTGACACCAACCTGCAGTTCGTGTTCTCTGGCGTGATTATCCTTACGGCTGTTACGCTCGACTGCCTGAAGTACGTCCAGAAGAAGTAGCTGGTAGATCCTCCCTTGCCGTCTGGAACCCCCTCCAGACGGCTCCCATCCCTGATGGCCCGCCCCGACGCACTGTTGCGTTTGGGCGGGCCGTTGGTGTCGGGCCGCGGGTGCCGGGGCGTTGGTATGCCGCATGTTCTCGCCGTTTAGGACAACTCCGGACGTTTAGAGGGGTCTAACCGTCCAGAATGCGCGGCAAGAGATTCAATGCCGCGTATTCTCGCCGTTTAGGTGCCTCTAACCGTTCGGAATTCGCGGCATTACGCGATCTGTGCCATCCCCGGATTCGGGAAGCGTATCTTGCTCGGGAATCCTTAGCTCTAGGAAATGTGCGGTTTAGTTGCAGCTCCCAAATTGCACCCAGGGCTGCTACCTGCGGTTATTCTCGGAGGATCGTTAAAATAACAGCAATTAAACCGCAGTTATCCTGGAGAGAGGGAGTGCGTGCAGCCAGGGGCGCGTCCAGCGGCCGACGAGCCGCCGTGGCTCGGCCTGCTGGCACGCCTCGCACAATCGAGAAGGGCCACCCCAGCGCTGCCGGGATGGCCCTCGTGTCTTGATGCACGCGTTGTTACAGCGACGCCACAAACCGCATCTGCGCCGCTCGACCCTCATCGTCCCACTTGAAGACGCCCGCATCCTCAAGCACGTGCGAGAAGACCTGGCCCACGCCGTCGCGCACCACCTCGCGAACGTTCTTGGCGGAGAGCCCGGGATTCTCAGCGGCAAGCTGAGCCGCCCAGGCGGCATGTGAGGAGGCCAGCGGGTCCGCGGCCATCTGCTCCTCGCTCGCGCCAGAAACCAGCAGCTCCTCAACGCGCCCAAGCTCGCCCACCAGGCGTGGCGGCAGAATGGCGAGCCCCATGACCTCAATAAGGCCAATGTTCTCTCGCTTGATGTGGTGCCACTCCTCGTGAGGATGGAAGACACCCAGCGGGTGCTCGGGGCTCGTGACGTTGCAGCGCAAGGCGAGATAGGCCTCGTACGTCGAGCCTCCCACGTTCCCCTTACCGTCCACGCGCCGCACGATGGGGGTCACCGTGTTGTGCGGCGTGCCGTCCGCGTCGTGCGCAACCACGCTCACAGACTCGTCGCTCCAGGCGCGCCAAGCCGCAACCACGTGGACGCAGGCGTCAAGGAGCTGCTCACGGCTCGCGGACGAGAGGCGAAGGACCGAGAGCGGCCAGTGCAGAACCTCGCCAGAGACCTCAGGATAGCCCGGCAGCGAGAACCTCTCCGCCGTCGTTGCCCGCATCATGGGGAAGACGTGGGCACCGCCCTGGAAGTGGTCGTGCGAGAGAATCGACCCGCCAACCACGGGCAGGTCGGCGTTGGAGCCAATGAAATAGTGCGGCAGCAGGTCAACAAAGTCGAACAGGCACGAGAGCGAGGCGTGGTCAACGTGCATGGGGCGGTGGCTCGCGCTCATGGCGATGCAGTGCTCGCTGAAGTAGGCGTAGGGGCTGTACTGAAGGCCCCAGCGCTCGCCGCCAAGGGAGATGGGGATAATGCGCAGGTTCTGCCTGGCGGGGTGTGCCCCCATAGGGTCTGTTGCTGCGCGTCCCGGGTAGCCCTCGTTCTCGATGCAGAGCTGGCAGGCAGGATACTTCTCGCCAGCCGGCGCCTTTCCTGCCGCCGCGATCTCGCGGGGGTCCTTCTCGGGCTTCGAGAGGTTGATGGTTATCTCGAGCGAGCCCCAGCTGGTCTTCGTGTCCCAGCACACGTTCCTGGCAATGGCGGTGCGCCGCACGTAGCCGGCATCGCAGCAGGTGCGGTAGAACCAGTCGGTAGCCGCCTTGGGTCCATCCTGCGCGAGAAGCCCCTTGAACGTTGCCTCGACCTCGGAGGGCTTTGGCATGAGAAGCCCCATTACACGCATTGCGATTCGATCGCGGCCGCTCGCGGTGTCTGCGGTGCAGCCGTTGGCCACAGCCACCTCGGCTAGCGTGGCGAGAAGGTCGTCCGGTGCCTCGGCAGTCGCTCCCTGCGTCACGGCGGGGGAGCCGGTGCCCTCGGCGAGCACCCATGCCTCGCTGGGCCCGGGGCCTGTTGCGCCAACTGCCTCGACCACGGCGTTTGCGCCCCACACGCGGTCCGCCCAGCCAATGAGTCCGTGGCTAGCGGCGTAGTCGACGATTCCCGTTGCGGCGTCGACAAGGGACGTCCCGTCTATGGCCGCCGAATCTCTCTCTACTCCCATTCTGCGTACGCCCCCCTGTCAGAGATGCGATACCGCCTGCAGGAACCGGCGCCGAGCCAGGCGTCCATGCGGTCAGAGAACTCCTCGACCTGGTCGAGAGGAACAAAGCACTGGATGGTGCCGCCAAAGCCGCCACCGTGGATCCTCGTGGCGCCGCGACCGTCGAGCACGCGCTCGGCAAGCCCAAGCGCCACCATGGCCGGTTGGCTCTTCACGCCACACGAGACGTTCTGGAGGAACATTGCCGAGCTTGCGCCCGAGGTGCGTGTGCAGGCGAGAAAGGCGTCGATGTCCGGCTCGTTGAGGGCGACCCAGCGCTTGTCGACCAGCTCGTTCTCGCGCCAGTAGTGGATGGCGCGCAGCACGGCGCGGTCGCCAAGGTCGCGCCGCAGCTCTGGCACATGGGCGTCGAAGTCATCCTGGTCAACCTCGCAGAGGCGCTTCTTCCCAAACGCGGCAGCAACCGCCTGCATCTCCTGCGGCATGGCTGCGTACGCGTCGGTGAGGTCTGCGTGGCTCGAGCCAACGTCTACCAGGCACAGCGCGTAGCCGTGGTCCTCAAAGTCGAACTCGAGCCGCCGGGCAACGGGGTCCTCCGGGACGGCAAAGTCGATGAAGGCAAGGCCTCCCAGGCAGACGGACGCCTGGTCCATGAGGCCGCAGGGCTTCCCAAAGTAGACGTTCTCGTCAAACTGGCTCATGCGCGCCATCTCGAGGGCTTCGTAGCTGCGTCCCTCCCAGAGGGCCTCCATCGCGCGCCCCAGCGCGGCCTCGACGGCTGCCGAGGACGAGAGGCCCCCGCCTACGGGGATGGTGCTTGTCATGGCAAGGTCAAAGCCAGCAGGGACCCTGCCGTCCTGAGCCATCCTGAATGCCATGCCCCTGACCAGCGATGCAGTGGTGTTCTTCTCGGCGTCCTGGGGGTCGAGAACGTCGAGGGAGACCTCGATGGTGGGGTAGCTGTCGCTTGCAAGGCGCACAACGCCCAGGCCATTGGGGCGAGCGAGTGCGTTAACGGCGACGTCGAGGGCACCTGCGATCACATGGCCGCCCTCGTGATCGGTGTGGTTGCCCGCAATCTCAGAACGGCCGGGAGCGTGCACTCTGAGCAGGCGTTCGCCTGCGGGTGGCTGACCAAATTCCTGGTAAAAGAGCTGTCGTGCCCGCTCGAAGCCGTCCTGGCAGCCTGCGCTCGTCTCGTTCATCGTGTTCTCCTTCCTCCCGGCATGCCGGGTTGCGTGTCATTGCAATGAGAGGGGAGCGCCCATCTCACCTTTACATCATTTTCTGCTTACCGCGCGACTGTTCCCAGCTGGTAGACGATAGTTTGGGTGTACGGTTGGGATGGGGTGCAGATGGGCTGCGGCCACGAGAAGTGATGCGCACAGTCCGGATAGAACTCGGGCTCGAAGGCAAAGCCGGCACGCGCCCCGTAGGTGCCGCCACCCTTTGCGTGGGTGTCATCGAGCCAGTTTCCCGTGTAGAGGTGCGCGCCTGGCGTGGTTACGCGAATCTCCAGCATGCGACCGCTTTTGGGGTCATATGCCGAAAGCGCCAGGCGAGGCGGAGCCCCCGGCTTCCAGCCGCGAATGCAGAAGCAGTGGTCATACCCACGAGCACGTTGGAGCTGCTCGTCGCTTTCGTCGATGTTACGCCCCAGGGCCTTTGGCTCGCGAAAGTCAAAGGGCGTCCCGTCGACATGCCGTATCTCGCCCGTCGAGACCGAGTCCTCGCGAACAGGGAGAAACTCGTCTGCCTCCAGGCGCACGATCGTCCCCATTGCCGTGCCGGTGTCGTGGCCGGCGAGGTTGAAGTAGCTGTGATTGGTCATGTTGACAAAGGTCAGGGCATCGGTCGTGCAGGTGTACAAGATCGTGACCTGCGTAGTGCCGTTGGGAAGGTCAACCAGCGACACATTGCTGGTGAAGGTGCGGTTGCCTGGCAGGCCAAGCTCTCCCTCGCCAAGATGACAGGTGAGACGCACGGCGTTTCTCCGCTCGTCTGGCACCGCCCTCCACACGCGTTTGTGGAGACCCGAGACAAGGCTGGTGTGGAGGTTGTTTTGCAGGCCTGGCCCATCGTTTCTCGCAAGGTGACAGGCAGCGGACCCCACGACCATCTCGGCACCGTCGGTGCGGTTTGCAATTGGCCCTACGGTCGAGCCGTGGCAGGCGGGGTTGTCGAAGTAGTCCTCGAGCGACGCCATCCCAAGGAGCACGTCTCCCATCGCACCCGAGGCATCTGGCACCTCGAGCGAGAGAAGCGCTGCCCCAAACTCCATGAGCCTGAGACGCGCCCGAGGGGTGCTGATTGTGAAGAGATGGACCTGCTCTCCTGTCGGCATACGCCCAAGGACCTCCGAACTGATCATGGGGTCTCCTCTCACGTGCGATAATTGCCCAGTAAGCAGCAATTTGTGCAAAGCTGCTCGAATGCAAGCAGAGTTATGTTAACGTACTCAACGACGTTGGGCGACGAGAGTCTCGAGGTTTTTCTCGCTTGTCCGACGGACGGTAACTGGTAGGGCCCGACTGGGCAGGTGCGTGCAGGAGAGGACCTGGGATGAGCGCGGTTCGCCATGACAGCTCGTATCGTTTTGTCTCGATGGCAGACGTAGCTGAGAAGGCAGGGGTCTCTCAGCAGACGGTCTCTCGCGTGGTCAACGGACAGCGCAACGTGAGCGAGTCGACGAGGCGAGCGGTTCAGAAGGCCATGGACGAGCTTGGCTTCAGGCCAAACTTCGCCGGAAGGTCGCTCAGGAGCGGGCGGTATCGCTCGGTGGGTCTCTGCATCTACAACATCACCGAGTTTGGCAACCTCTCCACGCTCGATGGCATCATGACTGCAGCCCGTGAGCATGGGGACGCCATCACCATGGTCGAGATGGGCGACAACGATCCGGTCTCCCTCGAGCGCATGACCAAGCGCATGCTCTCCCTGCCGGTTGACGCCATGATCATGAGCATGAGCATCAAGGCGGAGGACTTCGAGACCTTCCGTCCCAGCCCTGGGTTTGGCACGGTCCTGCTCACCATGTACGAGCACCCCCATTGCACCACGGTTGACTCCGACCAGTACGGTTGCTCGATGCTCGTGATGGACCACCTGCTCTCGCGGGGGCATCGCCAGGTTCGCTTTGTGGCCGGGCCCTTGTACTCCGTCGACTCAAACTTCCGCGAGCGGGGTTGGCGAGACGCGCTTGAGGTTCGCGGTCTCGACGTCGTCGAGCCGCTGCGTGGCGACTGGACGGCAGACAGCGGCTACGAGGCAGGCGCGGCACTTGCCGCCGACAAGGACGCGACGGCCGTGTACGTTGCCAACGACCAGATGGCGCTCGGCGTCATTGCCGCCTTGGAGGACGCCGGAAGGCGGGTGCCCGAGGACGTGAGCGTTGTGGGCGTGGACGACTCGCTCTCTGCCTCGGTTCCGCACAACCGTCTCACGACCGTCCGGTTCGATCTCTTCTCGCGCGGACGTCGAGCGTTTGAGCAGGCACTTCTCGCCACGAGCCCCAACTATCGTGTCCAGCAGATTAGGATTGCAGGCACGCTTGTCGAGCGTCAGACGGTGATGGACATCCGTTAGCGCTGGGGCTTCGCGGCTGAAGACACTGCTCCCTAAACACCTAATCCAAATGACTCGCAGGTAGCGGAATCATCATGTTGAGAAAGAACGTACCGTCGTGCGTTCCGGCCGAGAGCGTGCCCCCATAGCCCATGCGTAAGGCGTGTCACAACATTCTCTACTCGGTCGCGAACTCAGCGGCGATGACAGATACTTTGTAGGTGTCCCTGCCCAAAACCTCCTCCTGTTTGTGCGGTGTACGAAAGCGCCTCTTGCCACGATGCTGTTGGTGAACCGCGAGGATGCCCTCGCAATCCACGCAGGCACGGGATGTATTCCCGTCGAGGTGAGGAGGAAGCAATGGGTGTTTCTGTCGACAGCAAGATAAAGGTCTTGGCGAAAAACGAGGCTGCGGCCGATATCGTGGCCAAGTATTCCCCTGGCTTCAAGACCGATCCGCAAATGAAGATGGTGTTTGGGCTTACGTTGAGAAAGCTTGCGAGCTTCCCCCAGGCCAAGGAACTCGCAGAGCATCTCGATGAGATTGATGCCGAGCTTAAGGCCCTTGGAGACTAGTCGGCGGGTCTGACATCGACTAGTGTAGGAAGGTGAGTCTGGCGCGGGGGATTCGACTGCTCCTGGTCGTATCCCCCGAGCTGCGTTTTCAACTGGTCTCGCAGCTCAAGTGCGCGAAGCACCATTTCGATCCTAAGGCGTTCGTCGGGGTCATTTAAGTCCTCGTTCAGGAGCGCCTTCATGCGTTCGAGGCGGTCGAGAAGCGTTGATCGGTGAATGTAGAGCGCCTTGGCGGTGTGCGTGACGTTCATGTTGTGCTTCAAATAGACGCTTAGGGTCTGCACGTATGAAATCGCAGAATCCCTGTCATGAGCGAGGAGTCGCCTGAGACCGCTCGTAAAGTACAATTCCAAGGGCATCTCCCCTGTGCAATTCTCCAGCAGCTCGGCGAGCGCAAAGTCCTGGAAGCGGTAGAGAAGGGGGCTCTCATCCAGGCATGACCCCTTGTCGAGAGCAATGCTCGCCTGGAGGAAATAGCTTCTCGCCTCAAGGGGATCGCTCACATGGTCAGACATGCCAGCCTTCATGTCCAACGAGGCAAGGATGGGAAGTAGCTTGCGCTCAAGCTCGTCTCTGCGGCTCCCTTCCGGTGCAAGATTGTCAATGCGAATGAAAGCTGCCACGGAAGTTTGTCTATATTCGAACGCTACCGTTCCGGGAATGTCTTCCTCGAGCGAGTTGCAGATGTAGGAGAGCGGTAGTTCCCGTGCTCGCCTCTGCGGTCGCATAAGCACGCAGACGTATGTCCCGTTCGAGGAGGCTGCTTGAAGAGCGGCAAGCTCCAAGGTGCCAAGCGGGAGATTGTCTATCAGACAGGAGAGGGCCCGCTTTAATACGTCATTGCCAGTCTCTGTGCCACTGCCCACGAGGGACATGCCCCGGAGCACCATGTGAGCCAGATGCCTCACGATGAGGCCGTCGCCGGGGCGCAGGTCATGGTTGGGGTAGAGAAACGAGAGGCACCCATGGTATCCGTTGGAGTCAATGAGATTTGCATTCAAGCTCTGTAGTTCACCAAAGTCAAGGGTGAAAGGTTCCTTTACACTCATCGAGAGGTTGTAGGACGCAAGGTACTGGTCTACGTCTGAGATGGGGATTCGCTTGCTTACCCCATCCGCGATTCCGGTTGATGTGCCGCTTGGAGTCCCTTCCTGGTTTGCCCCCACTCCGGTGGAGGCAACACAAGTGAAGCTTGAGTCGACAACAATCGCGGAAGCCGGGGTGACCGCGGAGGACACCTCCAACATGGACTGGATTGAGCCTTCACTTTCAAGAATCTGGTATAGGTCGAGCACCCACTTGCTAATGCGGAGGAATGCCTGCTGAACAGTGGAGAAAACCGTGTAGAAATCCAAATCTGGACGTACGGTAATGACCGCACAGTATCTTCTGAACCAGTCGAGTCTCCTGGAATCTCCTATGCAGAGCAGTGCACAGCCTGCGGTTACCTTGGCAAGCCGGGGGAGGCGGTTCGCGTTTGTCACGATGAGCCGTCCCCCCTGCAGCTCCTGAGCATCCGTTGCGAGAAGTTCCGGCGCCTCCAGTGTTGCATCCATGGGGGAGATGCCAGAAAGCTGTGCCCCAAACTCAGCCGGCAGGCTATCAAAGACCAGTTGTGGGCTCAGCTTCATTACAACCACCGTGTGTGCCTAAATGATAAAAACTTTCGTTACGTTATGCCATTGCCAATGTAGCAGAGGAGCGGGGCTTCGTGTTCCCGTTTCCGTCCAAGGGACCGGCGTGTCTCGGTAGAAGGACGCATGGTGACGGCGGGGCCTACGATTTGTAGGTATCCTGGATGAATATATCCGCAAGATCGCAGCTAGCCGCAGAGCGTATCTACGTCCACCCTCCTTCATGAGGCTTGTGCAGTCCCATTGCTGTCGTTGGAGGAGGAGCGAGACATGACACTCGAACAGAAGGTTGGACTTCATCGTGGAGTCGAGACGGCGTTCGGGAAGTTGATCCCCGAGAAGGAGGCATATTCTTACTGTCTCAGGACAATCGCGGCATTCTCCGCAAACATTTTCCAGGTCATGCGCATTCTCAACGATGACTGGGAGGACCGTACGGAGAAGATCTGCGAATGCGCGAACATGATGAACTGTGCGGCATGCTCGGGATCCGAAGGCCAGCTGCAGCAGTATCTCAATGATTTCTACGATGAATGGAACATCCCCGAATTCGTCGACAGGGAGGCGTGGATAGGCGCCATCTGGGGTGACTACGGGGACGAGGCCGAGGACATGGCGGGCCGCGTCATACAATTCACTCGCAACCGGGTTGAGAAGGAGCTCGATTCCTGCCCTTGGGACATCGTGGGCTCTGAGATGTGCAACATGACAACCGCGATGTTTACCGCTAACTTCGACATTGCGGCTGGTGGCGAACATGGGAAGATTACCAACGACGTCGCTCTAAACATGTGCGAGGCCCGCGGGTGCGGCAACCCCCACTGCCGAGTGGTTGCAGAGCGACTTGACGCGTATGGTCTGGACCACCAGGGGTGGCTTGACCACCGAGGCGCGTCTACTGCTCCCGTTCACGACACACCACCAGAGCGCCGTGTGAAGCATGCAGAGGGCCTTCGCAGTGGCCAGTACACGCAGGCGTTCGGTGAGGAGCAGTCCTTTGAGTGGCAGTACAACTGGGTTGCTCAGATGGGCTGGGTCTGGTCGGTCTCATTCCCGCTTATCGCAATAAGGGATATGGAGAAAAACGAGGGTGACTTTGACCGAGTGCTTTCCATCGTTTTTGCAACCGCAGGAAAGAACCACTTCATCGACCCCTTCGCACGAGAGGGTCTCAGGACGTGGCTCGACATTCCTCGCGAAATTGGAGATAACGATCCTCGTGTCATGGGTGCCTACATTGGCGCCATCATGGGTTGCCAGCTTGTCCCCTTCGAATGGGAGGCGTTCGACAAAGACGGCGTCACCATAAAGGTCTCGACAGACGACTTCAATGGCCGGTTTCCCATGGCGCCCCTCGACGAAATTACCGCTGGATACGAGGCGGAGTGGAACGGTGCAATTAAGACGCTTGTGTCGCCCGAGTGGTCCGTCTGGATTGACGGAAAAGACGACGAGTTCCAGTTCATTCAGATAGGGCGCAAGCTCGATAGCCGCATGGTGTAGGGGAGTGACGAATTATGTTGTTCAAAGACGACGAAGTTGCGCGTGCCGATGCATTTGCGGTGAGAAACAGCGCTGGCTGGTATCGCTGGACCCACGACACAGTGGACGTGACGGGGCCGGATTCGACTGCGCTTCTGGACAAGCTTCTTGTCAATACCGTCGCGCTGTGCAAGGTGGGGCGTGAAAAGTACACCACCATGCTTGACGACAACGGCAGAATTATAGATGACCTCATGGCAATCCGCCTTGAGGAGAGCCACTGGTGGCTCTCAACGCTCTACGGGCCTCAAATGATCAAGTGGCTGGATGAGCACAAGCAAGGATTCGATGTCTCCTATTCCGACATCACGGCAACTGTGGATATGTACTCGGTGCAGGGTCCTCGCTCGACAGAGGTGATGGATAAGCTCCTAGACGTTCCCGTCGACGATTTGAAGCGTTTCCAAATCGTGGATGCCACCATCGCTGGAATCCCGGTTCATGTTGACCGAGGCGGCTTTACGGGAGAGCTTGGCTATGAGCTCTACTGCTCACGGTCTGATTCCGCTCGCATTTCTGAGCTTCTCCGCAGCACTGGCATCCGGGAGCTGCAGACACTCGAGGTATTTGTGAGAAGTCTCCCTATGGAGAAGGGAATGGCTCTCCGGCAGGACTATCACTTCCTGACGCCATTTGAGGCGAACCTTGGATGGTCGGTCCATTTCGATAAAAAGGACGACTTCATCGGACGAGCTGCGCTGGAGAAGGCCCAGGAGGAGGGTCCGCGCTTTGCATTCGTTGGCGTTGAGATAGAACGCGAGAGCTATGAGGACATCTGTCAGAACGAGATAGTCCGCAAGCGTGGCGTGCCGGTTGGTAAATGCCGTCAGATGATTTACGGCTACACAGTCGACAAGAACATCGGCTTTGCGATTGTCGATGCGGAAAAGTGCCCCATTGGTACCAAGGTAACCATTGGCCCCAATGATTCACCTGCAGTAATCGTAGCTCCCAAGTGGTGCTAGGAGGGATGCCTCATGGCTTCTATGAAGGGAAAGGTTGTCGTACTGGTTGGATGCGCTTCGGGAATGGGGGCGGCGACCCTCAAGTTGCTCCTTGCTGCCGGCGCAACCGTAACCGGATTCGACAACAACAGGGAGAACATGGCCGATACGCTTGAGGAAATCAACGAAGAGTTGCCAGAATTCAAAGACAATCTCAACGTGGTTTACGGAGACGTCACAAGTGCCGAGGACCGGTCAAGGCTCGTCACGACTGTTCGCGAAAAGTACGGGCGAATTGACAGCCTGCTGTACGTCGCAGGGGTTCTCGACCTCATGTGCCCAGCCCACAAGACCGACGACTTGCTTTGGCAGTACGTCATGGATGTGAACTGCAACGATTGCTTCTACCTGGTTCGTGACTGTCTATCGATGCTGCTTGACCATGAGGGGCCAGCGGCGAACGTCGTGATAGTTGGCTCTGTTGGTGGCCTGTATGGCTCGACTGCCGGCGCTGCATACGTCACCTCCAAGCATGCGGTTCTTGGCCTGGCTCGAAACCTCGCGTGGTCATATCACTGGCGCAACCTAAAGGTTAACGTTGTGAATCCGGGCGCAATCATCTCGGGCATTTTGGGGAACGCCATGGAAAAGTGGCCAGATCGCGACGTCATGGATCCAGAGGGCAATGACCTGTATAACGTTCGTGGCGGCGTGTCTTTGGGCTGCGATGCGGCAGGGAACAACATGATGGGAACGTCGGAGGACATCGCGCGTGCAATACTGTTCCTCATTGATGATGACAACGCGTATATAAATGGAGCTCAACTGACTGTCGATGGCGGCTGGACCTCATTCTAGGGGCTCCTATTGACGCACGAAGTAAGGGGGTCCGCCTTGTCGGCGGACCCCATGGTTTTGACATCGGGTGGCAATTGGTGTCTGCTGCCGGACGGGCGGACTATGGATGGCGCATTGGCCTCTCGACCATCGCGTGTTGATGGTGTCCCTGTTTCAAGTTGGATTCTTGCCAAGACGATTAGACCAAGAACGGCACAATGGAACATGGTCAGTTCGTCCCGTGAAACTCGGTAACCTTTGGCGTCGACCAGCGCCATAAAGCGAAAGGAAGTCTGGAGATGGCTAAGTCCGACATCGAGATTGCCCAAGAGGCCAGGATGCTGCCAATCACCGAGGTCGCCAAGAAGGCTGGCCTGGGTCCCGAGCAGCTCGAGCTCTATGGCAACTACAAGGCAAAGGTCGACATCCACGCCTTCACGGACGTGCCAATGAAGGGCAAGCTCATTCTCGTCACCGCAATCAACCCCACGCCTGCCGGCGAGGGCAAGACCACCACGTCCGTCGGCCTCGAGGACGCCCTCTGCAAGATGGGCAAGAACGCCATGCTCTGCCTGCGTGAGCCTTCCCTGGGACCTGTGTTTGGCATCAAGGGCGGCGCCGCGGGCGGCGGCTACGCCCAGGTTGTCCCCATGGAGGACATCAACCTGCACTTCACGGGCGACTTCCACGCGATCGGAGCCGCGAACAACCTGTGCGCCGCGATGCTCGACAACCACATCAAACAGGGTAACGCCCTAGGCATCGACCCGCGCCGCATCGTGTGGAAGCGCTGCGTCGACATGAACGACCGCCAGCTTAGAAGCATCGTCGATGGCCTTGGTGGCGTCGCGAACGGCATGCCGCGCGAGGACGGCTTCGACATCACCGTAGCCTCCGAGGTCATGGCATGCTTCTGCCTGGCAACCGACCTCATGGACCTCAAGGCGCGCCTCGGCCGCATGGTCATTGCCTACACCTACGACCGCAAGCCCGTCACGGTCCACGACATCCACGCCGAGGGTGCCATGACGGCGCTGCTCAAGGACGCTATTAAGCCCAACCTGGTCCAGACGCTCGAGGGCAACCCCGCCTTCGTACACGGCGGCCCCTTCGCCAACATCGCCCACGGCTGCAACTCCGTGGAGGCCACCACGACTGCCCTCAAGCTCGCAGACTACGTGGTCACCGAGGCGGGCTTCGGTGCCGACCTTGGCGCCGAGAAGTTCCTCGACATCAAGAGCCGCTACGCCGGCCTGCACCCCAACGCCGTCGTGCTCGTGGCTACCGTCCGGGCCCTCAAGTACAACGGCGGCGTTCCCAAGGCCGAGCTTACCGAGGAGAACCTCGATGCCGTGAAGGCCGGCCTGCCCAACCTGCTCCGCCACGTCTCGAACATCAAAGACGTCTTCAAGCTTCCGGTCGTCGTTGCCATCAACGCGTTCCCCACGGACACCGCCGCTGAGCTCAAGCTCGTTGAGGACGAGTGCAACAAGCTCGGCGTGAACGTGGCGCTCTCCGAGGTGTGGGCCAAGGGCGGCGAGGGCGGCCTGGCGCTCGCCGAGGAGGTCGTTCGTCTTTGCGACCAGCCCAACGACTTCCAGTTCGCTTACGACGTGGACGACACGATCGCCAACAAGCTCGACGCCATCGCGACCAAGATCTATCACGCCGATGGCGTGGACTACACCACCAAGGCGGCCAAGCAGCTCAAGGAGCTCGAGGAGCAGGGCTTTGGTAAGCTCCCCATCTGCGTCGCGAAGACCCAGTATTCCTTCACCGACGACCAGCACAAGCTCGGCGCCCCCGAGGGCTTCCGCATCACGGTGCGCAACCTCAGGGTCTCTGCAGGCGCCGGCTTCATAGTGGCGCTCACGGGGGACATCATGACGATGCCCGGACTCCCCAAGGTGCCGGCCGCCGAGAAGATCGACGTGACGCCTGACGGCAAGATCGTCGGGCTGTTCTAAGCATCCCCCTCGGGGCTCCCGCGCTTCTCACGCGAGACTGCTTCGCGCTGTGCGCTCAGAAAGTCTCGCTTAGAGAAGTGCGGGAGCCTTGGAGCAACCTTTGGCAGCCCGACGCGGTTGGCCCTGCGGCACGTCGAGCTTCTCGGTGGGCACCTTGGGGAGTCGCTTGGGCGCACTTCTAATTTAGGTTTGCTTTGACTCTTTTCCTTCTTGGGAGGGACTCATGGATACTGTTGCGGATATGCGGTTGGGGGAGTTCTCGGACGTGCTTGCGTCCAAGGCCCCTGTGCCTGGCGGGGGTGGGGCCTCGGCAGTCGCCGCCGCCGTGGGCGCCTCGCTTGGGCAGATGGTCGCGAGCCTCACGCTTGGCAAGAAGAAGTACGCGGACGTCCAAGGGCGCATCGAGGAGCTCATCCCACGCTTCGAGGCAGTCCGGGCGGACCTTCTCGCCCTGGCAGACGAGGACGCCAAGGCGTTCGAGCCGCTCTCGCATGCTTATGGTCTCCCCAGGTCGACCGAGGAGGAGCGGGCGCACAAGGCCGAGGTCATGGAGGCCGCGCTTCGGTGTGCCTGCGAGCCACCGCTCAAGATCATGGAGAAGACCTGCGAGGCGATCGACCTTGTTGACGAGGTGAGCCTCATTGGCACGAGAATCGCGATCAGCGACGCTGGCGCCGGCGCCACGCTTCTCTCGGCTGCGCTCAGGGCGGCGAGCCTCAACATCTTCATCAACGCCAAGTCGATGACAGACCATGAATACGCTGCGGACCTTCTGTCCCGCACGCAGGAGATGCTCGACGAGGGGTGCAAGAAGGCAGACAATGCCTACCTGCTCGTAGAGAGGGGAATCCGTTGGCCCAGCAGATAATGAAGGGAGCGCCGGTCGCAAAGGCGCTCACGGAACGACTTGTGCCTCAGGTGGAGGAGCTGGTCTCCCAAGGCGTGCGTCCCACGCTTGCCATCGTGCGCGTGGGGGAGCGGGAGGACGACCTCTCCTACGAGCGCGGGGCGACAAAGCGAGCGGATAAGGTGGGTCTCGGCCTGCGCAAGTTCGTGCTGCCCGCGGATTGCTCACAGGAGCGGCTTGCCGGCGTGATCCGCGAGGTCAACGAGGATGCGTCCATCCACGGTTGCCTTCTCTTCCGGCCGCTTCCCAAGACCTTGGACGAGGCTGCCATCTGCGCCTTGCTCGACCCCGCAAAGGATGTGGACTGCATCACGCAAGGCTCCCTCTATGGCGTCTTTGCAGGCCAGCCGGTTGGCTTTCCGCCCTGCACCGCCGAGGCCGTGGTCGAGCTTCTCGACTACTACCAGGTTCCGCTCGAGGGTGCCAAGGTGACTGTGGTTGGCCGCTCGCTCGTTATAGGTAAGCCTGTCTCGATGATGCTCCAGGCGAGAAACGCCACCGTGACCATGTGCCACACCCGCACGCGCGACCTTGCGGCTGCCTGCCGAAACGCGGACATCGTGGTTGCTGCGGCAGGTCACATCGGCACGGTTGGGGCTGCGTGCGCCTCTCCCCAGCAGGTGGTGGTCGACGTGGGCATCAACTGGGACGAGAAGGCAGGCAAGCTTGTGGGCGACGTGGACTTCGATTCCGTCGAGCCCGTCGTGCGCGCCATCACGCCCGTTCCGGGCGGCGTTGGCTCTGTGACCACGGCGGTGCTTGCCAAGCACGTGGTCGAGGCGGCTCAAAGGACAGTGAGGTAGCGGTGGACTATCGCGAGGACGAGGACTACGACCTTCCCGAGCAGACCGAGGGCCCCGGCAGGTCCTCCGAGCTTTCGTATGGGAAGCTGGACAAGCCGCGCGTCGAGGCTGCCGTGAGGGAGCTTCTCGCTGCCATTGGCGAGGACCCAGACAGGCCAGGGCTTGTGGGCACGCCGGATCGCGTGGCAAGGGCATGCGAGGAGATATTCGGCGGCATGCAGGAGGACCCCGGCCGCTACCTGCGTAAGCAGTTCCACGAGCCCGGCAACGAGGAGATGGTCGTCGTCCGCGACATCCCCTTTGCGAGCATGTGCGAGCACCACGTCCTTCCCTTCATGGGGAAGGCCAGCGTCTGCTACATCCCGCGGGACGGGCGAATCACGGGCCTCTCGAAGATCGCCCGGTGCGTCACGGGCTACGCGCACAGGCTCCAGCTGCAGGAGCGGCTCACGAGTCAGATTGCCGATGCCATGGTGCGCGAGCTTGACCCTCTCGGCGTTCTTGTCGTGGTCGAGGCGGAGCACACCTGCATGACCATCCGCGGCATTCGTACGCCCGGCGCCAAGACCGTGACCTCGGCCGTTCGTGGTTGTCTCAAGACCGACCCCAAGAGTCGTGGAGAAGCCCTCAGGCTCCTGGGGCTGTAGTCGAGCGGTTTCTCCCCTGCCTCTACAACTGATGTACTTGTGCGTTGGACCCGGGGTGCCCGGGTCCCAGGGAGGTTTGTGCCATGGCCATGCACGGTGGTGGCGGTTCTCCGATGAATATGAGTTGGGAGTGCCTCTCGACTCCGCAGGTGCTTCGCAAGGCGGCGGACGTGGGGGAAGGCAAGGCGTCCAACCCGCCCAGGCGGTCGTTTCTCCTCGCCGTGATGGCTGGCCTCTTCATAGCCACGGGTGCCGCCTGTATGCTCGTTGTGAAGTCCGACTCTAGCCTTGGGTTTGCTTCCTCGCAGATCCTAAGCGGCGTGGTCTTCTCGGTTGGCCTCTTCCTCGTGGTCGTAGCTGGGGCCGAGCTCTTCACCGGCAACAACCTCATGGTCATTGGCTATCTTTCTTGCCGATATGGCCCGGGGCGGCTCGCGGGCTCCTGGCTCATGGTCTACGCGGGCAATCTCGTGGGTTCGCTCCTTCTCGTCCTCATTCTTGTGGGCTCAGGCTTCGCGGGTCTCAATGGCGGTGCGGTTGGCGTTGCCGCTGCAGGTGTGGCCTCGTCAAAGGCATCCCTCCCGCCAATTGCGGCTTTCTGTCGGGGAATTGCGTGCAACGTGCTGGTGTGCCTTGCCGTCTGGATGTCGTTTGCCGGTCACTCTCTTGCCGACAAGTTCTTTGCCTGCGTGATGCCGGTCATGGCCTTCGTCGCGTCCGGATACGAGCACTGCGTGGCCAACATGTTCTTCTTGCCATATGGGCTCATTGTGCAGGCGCTGGGCCAGGGAGGGGATGCCACGGCTGTCCCGCTTGCGGGCGCATGCTCCAATCTCCTCTGGGTGAGCCTTGGTAATTTGGTTGGCGGTGCCATGCTTATTGGCTGTGGATACTGGCTTGCCTACCGCAAGGACATGGCTGCCGGTGTACGTTCGAATGGCTAACCTAGGGTGGCATTTCCAAGAGCTGCACGCATCATCCGCATCGAAAGGGCGATTACTAGCATGTACAGGCTTCCGTTTGACGTTTCCCCAACAACCTACGACGAGGCACTGGCAACGCTGCACTCCGCGCTGCGTTTTGGCATCTGCCCCATGCTCGAGAGCGTCGAGGACATGCTGACGGAGCTGGGAGACCCTGACCTCGCCTTCCAGAGCGTGCAGATAGCAGGCACCAACGGCAAGACATCAACCGCGCGCTTTGCTGCGGCGATTCTGCGCGGCGAGGGCCTCCGGACTGCGCTCTACACCTCGCCCGAGCTTGTGAGTTACACCGAGCGCATGGAGGTTGACGGCCGTCCCGTCTCTGGGGGTGCGTTTGCGCGCGGCATCGCGGCAGCCTTTGAGGCTGGACAGCGCGTGAATGCGCGCCGCACGGCGGCGGGCGAGAGGCCGTACGACATCACCGAGTTCGATCTGCTCACCGTTGCGGCGTGCGTGGTGTTTGCCGAGGCAGGCGTGGACGTTGCGGTGCTCGAGTGCGGCATGGGAGGACGCTGGGACGCAACCTCTGCCGTAAAGTCAATCAAGAGCGTTGCCATCACGGGGATTGGCCTCGACCACATGCGCATCCTGGGCGACACCTTGGAGAAGATCGCTGGCGAGAAGGCCGCCATCATCAAGCGTGGTCGCACCTGCGTGCTTGGCGTGGGAACGGCCACGCCCGATACCATGGAGGAAGTGTTTCTCGACCAGTGCGCCAGCGAGGGAGTGGTACCCACGCTCCTGCGTCCCGAGGACCTGGCAGACGCGGCGGGGGAGATGCACCCCGGCGTGCCCCGTGCGCACGCCGACCTCCCCCATGCGACGTATCGCGTGACCGAACGGCCAAACCGTATTGGCGGCTCGCTTGTTCTCGACGTGCGCGCCACGCGCTCGTCCTACGCAGAGGTGAGTGCCCTCAAGCCCGTCTACCAGGCAGCAAACATTGCGTGCGCGGTACAGCTGGCCGAGGACTATCTTGGCCGGCCGCTAGATGCCGAGAAGCTCTTTGATTCCGTGGTGACATGTCCCACGCCGGGTCGCTTCGACGTCCTGCGTCCCGAGCCCGTGGTTCTTGTGGACGCGTGCCACAATCCGCAGAGCGTGCAGACCTTCCTCACCGCCGTGCGAGCCGTTGCCCCTAAGGTGGAAGAGCGTCCCTCGCTTCTCTGCGCCGTTCTAGCTGACAAGGATGTCGAGGGGATCGTCCAGCTGCTTGCTCCGGAGTTCCCTCGCGTCTACTGCGCTCAGACCTCCTCTCCGCGTGCCCTTCCTGCAAGTGAACTTGCTCAGATCTTCTCGCATGCGGGCAATGCGCCCGTCGCCACGTTTGCCTCTATTCCCGAGGCGGTGAGCGCACTTGAGGGCGAGTCGTATGTGGCCTGCGGGTCAATCACTACTGCCGGCGAAGTGGCGGGCATATTTCGCCCCGGCGTACAGGCTCGCGGCTAGGTCCTGCGCGCAAGCCGTCTACCACCCATCTGGTTGCATCCGCGAACTACTCGCGCCGATGCCTGGTCCAACTACGATAGAATTGCGGTCAATATAGTTGCATTTTCGATGGGAGGACGGATATGAGCTTCAAAAAGGTTGTGGTCGCTGGCGGCGGAGTCCTCGGTTCTCAGATTGCGCTGCAGACGGCCTACTGGGGATACGACGTTACCATCTGGCTGCGCTCCGAGGGTTCTATTGGCCGCTGCCAGCCCAAGCTTGATAAGTTTGAGCAGCAGTACCTCGAGGCCATCGAGGGCATGAAGGGTGCCACGAGCGAGGACGACCCCGCCTGGTGCCCGGGCCTCGCCGATTTCGACTCGTTTGACGCCGATGAGTGCGCCGCACGCGCGCGCAAGGCGCATGACGACATGAAGCTCGAGCTCGACCTTGGCAAGGCCGTTGCCGACGCTGACCTAGTGATCGAGTCGATGGCCGAGGTGGCCGACCAGAAGGCGGACTTCTTCAAGAAGGTTGCGCCCCTCATGCCCGAGAAGACCATTATTGTTACTAACTCTTCGTCGCTTCTGCCTTCGCAGTTCACCAAGGACACCGGCCGACCCGATCGCTACCTTGCGCTGCACTTTGCCAACTCCATCTGGAAGCACAACGTGACCGAGGTGATGGTGCAAAGCGAGACGAGCGACGCCTCGTTCAACGCGGTGCTTGAATTCGCCCGCGGCATCCACATGCTGCCGCTGCCCGTGAAGAAGGAGAAGGCAGGCTACCTCCTCAACTCCCAGCTCGTGCCCTGGATGCTCTCGGGCCTTGACCTCTACGCCAACGGCATCTCAGACCCCCAGAGCATCGACAAGGCGTGGACGTCGGGCACTGGTGCCCCCAAGGGCCCCTTCCAGGTCTTCGATACCGTTGGCCTCACCACGGCGATGAACATCGTGGACCAGTACCAGAAGGTGCCCGGCATCGTGACCCCGCTGCTCAGGAAGATGATGCTGCCCTACAACTTCAAGGGCATGAAGGCTGTGCTGCAGAAGTACATCGACGAGGGCAAGCTGGGCATGGCCGCCGGGGAGGGCTTCTATAAGTACGACGAGAACGGCGACATCATCAGATAGGTGGCTGCACTGCCGACAAGACACCATATGGGCGTGTTGTTGAGGCCGCGTCCGCATTATGTGGAGAAACGCGCATTGCGTGTGCCTCAATCATGCTTGCTGCCGAGGTTGCAGGCATTCTCCGCCACATCTGATACAATCGTCAATCGCGTTTCTCGGTAGTACGTCTTTGGCAGCTGGAATCAAGACGTCGCGTACACATGTGTCAACAAGAGGAGTCCAGGGAATGCAAGACCTTATCGACCAAATTCTTACGCCCGAGGTCAGGATGGTCCTGTACCTCCTGGTTGTGTGCGTTGTGATGCTCTACGTGCTCTCCATCGTCTACGTCATTCGCGACGCCCAGCGTCGTGGCGCGGAGCCTTGGTGGATGTGGGCGATCATCTCGGTCATTCCCGTCGTTGGTCTTCTCGCCTATGTCATACTGCGTCCCAGCTCCTACCTGATTGACCGCGAGGAGCAGGACCTCGACATCGCCCTGCGCGAGCACCAGCTCTCGCACTACGGCATCTGCCCCAAGTGCGGTGCGCCCATCGACCGCGACTTTGTGGTGTGCCCCATCTGCAACACGCAGGTGAGGAACGTTTGCCCCACGTGCCACCGTCCGCTCAACGCCGACTGGAAGGTGTGCCCCTACTGCCGCACCCGCATCCAGTAGCGAGAGATACAGCGTAACGAGAAGGGCCCCGCTTCGGTGGGGCCCTTTTTCTCGCTGTGGCGTCGCCCCGGCACCGCGGGGCATATCCCCGCAGCAACGCCGCACGAATCCCAAGCCGTTTTCAGACCTTTTTCCTGCGTGTGCGTTTTGCTTCCCTGCCACAAGCGATGCTCTCTGGTGTAAAGTGTCAACTGTCTGCGTCACCGCAGGCAGCGCAGGTGGCTCTGCTCGCCGTTGGGCGGCGTCGCATGCGTCCGCAGTAGTTCCACCAATGCGTGGGGGAGTCAGTAGGGAATGCGCCACATGAGCGACGTGCACATGAACCGTCAGGCTAAGGGTGTTGTTTGTACCCATGCTTTTCTCGCCACGCGTACCACTACTACGGTAACTATCTAGGCGGCTGTCCCTCACCTGGCCTTTTGCCATGTGACAGTCGCCGTTATGCGCAGTGCCGCCCCATGCGGCCCGCAGTTCTTCTCGCTGTCAAAGTTTGGGATCTACCCCAAGGAAGAGGTTTCTCATGAAGGTTCTCTATAACGACGGACATGTGGACGAGTGCCCCGAGGACCAGGAGCTGCACGTTATTCGTCACTCCGCGGCGCACATCATGGCGCAGGCAATCAAGCGCCTGTACCCCGAGGCGGACTTTGCCTTTGGCCCGGCCACCGAGAACGGCTTCTACTACGACATCGACCTGCCCGAGGGCACCAAGATCTCCGAGGAGGACTTCCCCAAGATCGAGGCCGAGATGGCCAAGATCTGCAAGGAGAACCTCAAGTTCGAGACCTACGAGCTGCCCCGTGCCGAGGCCATTGCCCACATGCAGGAGCGTGGCGAGAAGTACAAGGTCGAGCACATCGGCGACCTTCCCGAGGATGCCCGCATCACCTTCTACAAGCAGGGCGAGTATGTTGACATGTGCGTTGGCCCGCACATCCTCTACACCAAGGCCCTCAAGGCGTTCAAGCTCACCGGCGTCTCCGGCGCCTACTGGAAGGGCGACAAGGACAACAAGATGCTCACACGCATCAACGGCGTTGCCTTCCGGAGCAAGGACGAGCTTGCCCAGTGGGAGCACATGCGCGAGGAGGCTGAGAAGCGCGACCACAGGAAGATCGGCCAGGAGATGGAGATCTTCATGATGAACGAGGCCGGTCCCGGCTTCCCGTTCTGGCTCCCCAACGGCATGCGCATCCGCAACTCCCTCATGCAGTACTGGCAGGAGATGCAGGACAAGTACGGCTACGACCAGGTCCAGACGCCGATCATCCTGTCCCGCAGCCTGTGGGAGACCTCGGGCCACTGGGACCACTACAAAGAGAACATGTACACCACCAAGATCGACGACGAGGACTACGCGATCAAGCCTATGAACTGCCCCGGCGCCTGCCTCATCTACAAGAGCAAGCCGCGCAGCTACCGTGACCTGCCGCTCAAGCTCGCCGAGGCTGGCATCGACCACCGCCACGAGCTCAAGGGCGCCCTCCACGGCCTGTTCCGCGTCCGCGAGTTCCAGCAGGACGACGCGCACCTCTTCATTCGTCCGGATCAGATTACCGAGCAGGTCACGGACGTCGCGCACCTCATCACTGCCTACTACGCGCAGTTTGGCTTCCCGTATCGCGTCGAGCTCTCTACTCGTCCCGAGAACTCCATGGGTTCCGACGAGGACTGGGAGCGCGCCGAGCAGGGCCTGAAGGACGCTCTTGAAGCCATGCACGTCGACTACAAGCTCAACCCCGGTGACGGCGCCTTCTACGGCCCCAAGATCGACTTCCACCTGCAGGACTGCCTGGGTCGCGAGTGGCAGTGCGGCACCATCCAGCTCGACTTCCAGCTCCCGCACAACTTCCAGCTCGAGTACACCGACAAGGACGGCTCCAAGAAGCAGCCCATCATGATTCACCGTGCGGGCTTTGGCTCGTTCGAGCGTTTTATCGGCATGCTTATCGAGCAGTACGCGGGCAAGTTCCCCACGTGGCTCTCGCCTTGCCAGGTTAAGGTGCTCCCCGTCTCCGAGAAGACCCGCGACTACGCCGACGAGGTTGCGCAGAAGCTTCGCGACGCCGGCGTGCGCGTGAAGGTTGACGAGCGTGACGAGAAGATCGGCTACAAGATCCGCGAGGCCCGCTCCATCGACCGCGTGCCCTACATGCTGATCCTTGGCGAGAAGGAGGCCGAGGCCGGTAACATCTCCGTGCGCGATCGTTCGAACGAGACCGTCCAGCGCGACCTCGACGAGTTCATCGCCGACGTCACCAAGGAGATTCGCGAGCGTCGATGAGACAAAGGGACAGTCCCTTTGTCTCATCGTTGCGGCGGGATGGCTTTGGCGGCTGTCCCGCCGTTTTCGTGTTGGGAGTATGCATGGCCAAACGGAGTAGCGTGTTGCGGGTTGTCTCTGCAGATGAGCTGCGGGGCGCTTTGAGCAGGGGCTTCTCGGCGCCTATCGAGCCTCTGACTGGGGTGCCCGTGACTTGCACGGACGTTCGGGGCCTCGCGGAGCGTGCGCACGAGCAGGGGCTGGCCGCGGTTTGCGACCTCTCATGCGTTGGTCGTGCCTGTGCTGCGGTGAGGCTCGGCGCGGACGTTGCCTTTGCGCCTGCGGCGGGCGCCGGCACGATGCTGGTGTGGGTTGCGCGTGGCGAGCAGGGCGTTGCCGATGCGGCTCGCGGGCTTCTCTCGGCAGGTCGTGATGCCGATGACGCGGAGCTGGCGCTTCTCGAACAGCGTGCTCACGAGTGGCGTGCGTCCTCCGACGCGGCGCAGGTGGTGGCAAGCTACCTTCTGTGCCATCCGCGTGTGGAGCGGGTTGTTTACCCGGGGTTGCGCACGGATTCGTCGTACGACGTCGCTTCTCGCACGCTTGAGAATGGCTTTGGGCCTCTGGTTGACGCGAGGCTGGTGGGGGAGGATTCCTGGCGTCGCCTCACGTGCACGTCGGGCGATCCGCTGGAGCAGGTTGGCCTTCTGGAGGAGCGGCTGCGCTCGGATTTGGCGTAAGCGCTTCTGTTGCGGAAACCCCCGCTGTGGCGTCGTTTTGGAGCTACGGGCCCCGTTCCTGCAGCAACCCCGTACGAAACCCCCGCCGTGGCGTCTCTCGGGCGCCTCAAGGCCACTTCCCGCAACCCCGGCGCCAGGGGTCTCTCGGCAACCTCCAAACACACGTTTAGACACAGATTGGTAAACGAAGCTTTCCTCTATATGCACAATTGACCGTAAGCGGTATGATTAGAGCGTCGAATGGCACCGGCGAATTATTCCGGCGCCTTTGGGCAGCCCGCGTGGGCCACCTGCGCACCGCGGGCACCGAGCTTCACCAGCACTACCTCGTTCTCTTTTACGTTCTGCAGTTAATTTCGGCGGGGCGGTCCGCCTCGCCGACTGGGGATATGGAGGTAACATGGCAAAGAAGGCTACGGTCATCGACAGCGTGGACGCGCTGGCAACACGCATCAAGGAGATGCGCGCGGCGCAGGCGGAATTCGCCACGTTCACGCAGGAGCAGGTCGATAAGATTTTCTACGCGGCTGCCATGGCTGCAAACAAGGCCCGCATCCCTCTCGCCCAGATGGCGGTTGAGGAGACTGGCATGGGCATCATGGAGGACAAGGTCATCAAGAACCACTTTGCCTCCGAGTACATCTACAACAAGTACAAGAACCTCAAGACCTGTGGCGTCATCGAGGACGACCCGGCATTTGGCTACAAGAAGATCGCCGAGCCCCTCGGCATCATCGCCGCCGTCATCCCCACCACCAACCCCACGTCCACGGCAATCTTCAAGACGCTGATCTGCCTTAAGACGAGAAACGCCATTATCATTAGCCCCCACCCGCGTGCCAAGAAGTGCACCATTGAGGCGGCGCGCATCGTGCGCGAGGCCGCAGAGGCCGCCGGTTGCCCCAAGGGCATCATCGACTGGGTGCCCGCACCCACCATCGAGCTCACCGGCGCCCTCATGAGCTCTGTCGACTGCATCCTCGCCACCGGTGGCCCGGGCATGGTTAACGCCGCCTACAGCTCCGGCAAGCCCGCCCTCGGCGTTGGCCCGGGCAACAACCCCGCCATCATCGACGACTCCGCCGACATCGAGCTCTCGGTCAACTCCATCATCCACTCCAAGACCTTCGACAACGGCATGATCTGCGCGACCGAGCAGAACGTCATCGTGGTCGACAAGGTCTACGACAAGGTGAAGGCCGAGTTCCAGAAGCGCGGCTGCTTCTTCCTGCAGGGAGACGACATAGCCAAGGTTGGCAACACCGTCATCGTGAACGGCGGCGTCAACGCCAAGATGGTCGGCCAGCCCGCCACCAAGATCGCCGCTGCCGCAGGCGTCGAGGTCCCGCCCTCGACCAAGGTCCTTATCGGCGAGGTCACCTCGGTTGACCCCTCCGAGCCCTGGGCGCACGAGAAGCTCACCACCATCCTCGGCATGTACCGCGCCAAGGACTTCGACGACGCCATCGCCAAGGCCTCCCGCCTCGTTGCCGACGGCGGCTACGGTCACACGGCCTCCCTCTTCGTCAACCCCAACGAGAAGGAGAAGATCGCCCACCACGCCGAGGTCATGAAGGCCTGCCGCATCCTCATCAACACCCCCGCTGCTATGGGTGGCATCGGCGACCTCTACAACTTCATGCTGCCCCCCTCGCTCACGCTCGGGTGCGGCTCCTGGGGCGGCAACTCCGTCTCCGGCAACGTCGGCCCCCAGCACCTTCTGAACATCAAGTCTGTGGCTGAGAGGCGTGAGAACATGCTGTGGCTCCGTACCCCCGAGAAGGTCTACTTCAAGAAGGGCTGCATGCCCGTCGCACTGCGCGAGCTCAAGGACGTCTACGGCAAGAAGCGCGCCTTCATCGTCACCGACAAGTTCCTGTACGAGAGCGGCTTCACCAAGCGCATCGAGGCGTCTCTCGACGAGATGGGCATCGCCCACGAGTCCTTCTGGTCCATCTCGCCCGACCCCAAGCTTCAGGATGCCGAGAAGGGCGAGGAGCTCCTCCGCGCCTTCCAGCCCGACACGATCATCGCCATCGGCGGCGGCTCCGCTATGGACGCCGGCAAGATCATGTGGTCCATGTACGAGAACCCCGACGAGGACTTCTCTGACATGAGCATGGACTTCATGGACATCAGGAAGCGCGTCTACACCTTCCCCAAGATGGGCAAGAAGGCCTTCTTCGTGGCCATCCCCACCTCTTCGGGTACCGGTTCCGAGGTCACGCCGTTCGCCATCATCACCGACGCCGAGACTGGCATCAAGTGGCCTATCACGGACTACGAGCTCATGCCCAACATGGCCATCGTCGACACCGACAACATGATGACCCAGCCCAAGGGCCTCACCGCCGCCTCCGGCGTGGACGTCCTCACGCACTGCCTCGAGGCCTACGTCTCGATGATGTCCTCCGACTTCACGGATTCCTTCGCCCTGCGCGGCATGAAGCTCGTCTTCCAGTACCTGCCGCGTGCCTACGACGACGGCTCCGACGTCGAGGCCCGCGACCACATGGCAAACGCCTCCACGCTGGGCGGCCTTGCCTTCGCCAACGCATTCCTGGGCGTCAACCACTCGATGGCCCACAAGCTCGGCGCGTTCCACCACATCCCGCACGGCCTGGCCAACGCCGTCATCCTGCGCCGCGTCATGCGCTACAACGCGGCCGAGCGACCCACCAAGATGGGCACCTTCCCGCAGTACGACCACCCCAAGACGCTGCACCGCTATGCGGAGGCCGGTCGCTTCTGCGGCGCCACGGGCAAGGATGACCGCGAGGTCTTCGAGAACTTCCTCACGATGATCGGCGAGCTCTTCGACCACGTGGGCGTCAAGCACACCATCGCCGAGTACGGCGTGGACGAGCAGTACTTCCTCGACACCCTCGACGACATGAGCCTGCAGGCCTTCAACGACCAGTGCACCGGTGCCAACCCGCGCTACCCGCTCGTGTCCGAGATCAAGGAGCTCTACCTCGACGCCTACTATGGTCGTCCTGCCAGCTCCTACGAGGACTAGTACAACTCAACCCGGTCACTAGGAGGCATCACCATGAAGCTTTCTGACGAGCGCGTCGAGCTCGCACGCCGCCACAACAAGGTCGTCTACAAGGATGGCAACAGGATCGTCAAGTCCTTTGTGCGCACCAAGCCCGCCGTCGACGTCTTCCGCGAGGCGCTGAACCTCGCCCGCATCGAGCAGGCCGAGGGGCTCAACACCCCCAAGGTGCTCGAGGTCTCGCAGGTCGAGGACGGCTCCTGGGCCCTTGCGTACGAGTACTTCCCCGGCCGCACCCTGCACGACCTCATGAAGGAGACCGAGGGAACGGACAAGTTCGACGAGCTTCTCCAGACCTTTGTCGACCTGCAGGTCAAGGTCCAGAACACCAAGGCCCCCGCTGCCCTCACAGGCCAGTGCGACAAGATCGTGCGCATGATCGGCCGCGTGAAGTCGCTCGACCCCTCTGCCCGCTATGACCTCCAGATGCGCGCCGACCGCCTTCGCAACGGCCGCTCCATCTGCCACGGCGACTTCAACCCCACCAACGTGGTTGTGGGCGAGGACGGCAGCCTCTTCGTGTGCGACTGGACCCACGTCACCGTTGGCCTGCCCGAGGCCGATGCGGCAATGACCTACATGCTGCTTACGCTCGAGTTCCCCGCTGCTGCCGACAAGTACCTTGAGCTCTACTCCAAGACTGCCGATATCGCCAAGCAGAAGATCAGCTACTGGCTGCCCGTTGTTGCCGCAGCCGAGCTCTCTCGCGGACGCAAGGACAACGAGGAGTTCCTCAACAACTGGATTGACGTGGCCAGCGACTACGAGTAGGCCGCTTGCACACTGCCGTCCCGTGCAACCGAGGCACCCGGCTTTTGTCGGGTGCCTCTTTCTATGCAGGGGAGGCTCGTTTCGACTAAGCTTGACTGGTTCCTTTCAGGAAGTCGTTCGCTTCGCAAGGAGTCATCCATGCATTTCTCGTCTCGTCGCCGTGCTTCGTTTGCCAAGGCGCTCTCGTGCCTTGGGATGGTCGCACTCGCCATGGTGGTGTGCCTCTCGCTTTCTGCCTGCAAGAGCGATACCGAGAAGGTCACCGAGACCGTGACGCAGTTCATGGATGGCTACGATGCCATCGTTCACCCCAAGGAGGACGACGACAAGAACGACGACGAGAAGCCCAAGGACGCCGGCGTGCCCGACCCCCAGTTTGGCGACGACGCAACCATCGCCAAGCTCGACGACTTTGGCGTTGACCCGGGGGAGTACCACAAGCACCTGCTCTCGCACTTCTCGTACCAGGTAGGAGACGTAAACGTTGCCGATGACGGCAAGACCGCCACGGCAACGGTGAGCATAACCAACGCAACGCTCTCGGACGCAATCACCAATGCCGCGGGAGACTTCGAGGCATGGATGCTCACGGACGAGATGCAGTCGACGCTTGATTCCGGCGGCAGGGCAGCGCTCGTGGACAAGCTCTTCGACTTCCTCTACCAGCGCCTCGATGCCGATGACGCAACGGTTGCCACGGCCGATGCGACGCTAAGCCTCACGAAGGACGACGATGGCGTGTGGGTCATCGATACGCCGCTTCCCAACGAGTTCTACGCTGCGCTCTACGGCGGTACCGACATCCGCACGGCCGAATGAGACAAAGGGACTGTCCCTTTGTCTCATTGCCTCGCGTACGTGACGAATGAGAAGTGCGTGCCTTTTGTCGTGGTGCCTCCGTCCTGCACGGATTCCACCTTCCATGCGGGGTCATCGTCGAGGTTGGGGAAGAACGCGTCGGCGGGCTTCTCGACGTCGAACTTCGTGACGAAGACACGCGTGCACTTGTCGAGAAGTGCCCGGTAGACTGACTCGCCGCCAATGAGCCACACCTTGTTGGGGTCATCTGCCGCCACCGCCTCGAGTGCGGCGGCCGGGGACTCCACACCCACAACGCCTTCCGGCAGAGCAGCGGGGTTATGGGTGATCACGACGTTCCTTCTCCCCTTGAGGGGGCCTCCGGGGAAGCTCTCGAGCGTGTGCCTCCCCATGACCACCGTGCCGCCCATGGTCAGCTCCACAAAGCGGTGCATGTCTGCCTTGCTGTGGACGAGAAGCGCGCCCTTATGGCCAATGCCCCAGTCCGAGCACACGGCGACGATGGCGTTCATGGAACCTCCTAGATGGCGATGGGGATGTTTCTTACCTGTGGCCCGCACTCGTAGCCCTCAACGATGAGGTCATCGGTCGTGAACTGGTAGAAGTCCGTGACCTTGGGGTTGAGGCTCACCTTGGGCGCAGCGAGGCGCGGTCGCGAGATGAGCTCTCGGATGATGGGCACGTGACGGTCGTAGATGTGGGCGTCGGCAATCATGTGCACGAGCTCGCCGGCGTTCATGTTGGAGACCTGCGCCACCATCATGAGCAGGATGGCGTACTGGCACACGTTCCAGTTGTTTGCCGCAAGCACGTCCTGGCTTCGCTGGACGAGGAGCATGTTGAGGGTGGGGCGGCTCTCGCCGGGTTCCTGCGTCACGTTGTAGATGGCGTTGTAGGCGCAGGGGTACAGGTGCATCTCGGAAAGGTCCGAGAAGGTGTAGAGGTTGGTCATGATGCGGCGGGAGTAGGGGTTCTCGCGCAGGTCCTTGAGGACGCGGTCCATCTGGTCGTAGTCGCCGTCCTCGTAGTGGGAGACCTGGCCCACCTGGTAGCCGTACGCCTTGCCAATGGAGCCCGTCTCGTCTGCCCACTCGTCCCAGATGTGGCTGTGGAGGTCGTGGACATTGTTGGACTTGCGCTGGTAGATCCAAAGGACCTCGTCCATGCAGCTCTTGAGTGCCGTTCGCCGCAGCGTGATGGCGGGGAACTCCTCACGCAAGTCATAGCGGTTGCACACGCCAAAGCGCTTGATGGTGTAGGCCGGCGTGCCGTCCTCCCAGTGGGGGCGAACCTTCTGGCCCTCGGTGGTGGTGCCATGGTCGAGGATGTCCGTGCACATGTCGACGAAAATGTCGTCTGCCTTGCTCATTGGTCTCCCTCCGGTGCGCAGCGGTGTGGATGTTCTTGCCTACAGGTGCTCTGACTCCATGATCTGGTCCCAGGCAAGCCCCAGCGTCTGGATGAGCCCCTGGTCTGCCGGAAGCCACGCTACGTCGAGAAGCTCGCCGCGTCCGAGCCAGCGAACCTCCTTATGCTCGCCGGGCTTCGCCTCTGGCTTCGCGCCTGGTGCCAGTGTGCACACGAAGCAGTCCATGACCAGATGGAACTCCGGGTAGTCGTAGGTCAGGGTGTCGAGAAGCCACATCACCTGGAGCTTGCACCCAAGCTCCTCCATGACCTCGCGACGGCAGGCCTCCTCGCTCGTCTCGCCGTCCTCGACCTTGCCTCCGGGGAACTCCCAGCCATCCATGCCATGGGCGCGCCGCGCTGCAAGGATGTGCTCGTCATGTTGGATGATTGCCGCCGCTACGTGGATAGTGGGGCGGTTCTCGTCAGACCCTGCCGTCATGCCCGTCCCTCCATCCTCACGATGGCGCGGGCCTTGCCGTCCTCGCCGTTGACGCTCACGGTGATGTCGTTGCCGCCCCCGTAGACCACGGGAGTCAAGGTGTCGCCGAGAAGCGCCATGGTGCGGTACTGCACCTCGAGGCGCTCAAGGTCAATGGTGTGCCCCTGCTCGCCGGCGGCGAGAAGGGCAAAGCGCACGTACTCGGCGTTGTTCACGTGGCGGTTGGTGTCCAGGTGCTGCTCGGTAATCACAATGGGGGAGGCAGGCGTTCCCTCTCCCTGGGGCTTCAGATGGCGCGAGATCTGCGGCAGCTCGGAAAGCCGCTCGTCTCCCTGCAGGTAGACAGACTCGCTCTGCGGGATGCTGATTACGCGCTCCTGCGAGAAGTCGTACATGTACCACTGGGAGTCAGCGCGCACGTGCGTGGTGCCGTCTGCCCCGCGAATCTCGAAGCAGCGCTCGGCCTGCAGCCGCTTCATGGCGTAGCACCAGGTGCTTGTCGTGATGGTGTCGCAGAAGTGGGGAAGCGAGTCGATCTGGATGAGCCACGAGGTCACAAACCAGCCAAGGTGGTCGTGGCGGAGCTCCTTGAGCCCCCTGCCAACCTCCTCGCACTGGAAGGTAGAACAGTCCTGCAGGTAGTTCATCATGGGCACTAGGCCAAGCACGCCGTTCTCGTCGCACTCGCTGTAGCGCACCCTGCTGTCAAATGAGTACATGCTGCCTCCGGTTTGGTAGCCAAACACTCCTCACCTTAGCAGCAAACCGGACTATCGTCTAAGTGCGATTCTCCTGCCCTTGCCATCTGCATCCTGGGCAATGACAGAGAGGGACGCGTCTGCGACAAAGGTCAGCGCGCAGGCGGCTGCAGCCGCCTCGCACGCAGGCTCTCCCCATGAAGAGAAATAGGCCAGGAGCTGTGGCTCTATGACAAAGACCACCAGCACCGAGAAAACCCCGAACACCGCCGAGGCAATGGGGCAGATAAGCCCACGGTAGTTGAGCGGCCAGCCCGTATAGTCCCACCAGCGCTTGCCAAATCGCTCCTCCAGCACGCGCCCCGTGGAATACTCGATGACGGTTGCAAGCAGGGCGCCTGCGACAAACACGGCAACGGGACTCTTGAGGTGCCCAAGAAGCACGTAGACCGCAATGGCGCCTGTGCCGTAGATGGGGCAGGCCGGGCCAAACAGAAAGCCTCGGCGTACGGGGCGGCGCTCCACAATCGAGCAGTAGATAGTCTCCCAGACCCATCCGCCCACAGAGATGGTGGCCATGGAGAGGACGAGAAGGGACAGGCCAAACGGCGAAATACTGTGTCCCGGCATTGCGGCGAGGGCGGCACATGCCGCTATGAGGCGCTCTACCATGCTGTCCCTCCGTTCTCGGCCTTGTGCCACGGCTGGCGAGCAAAGACCTCCACGGTCGAGCAGATCTTGTCGACAAGGGAGACCACCAGGGCCTCCTTGTGCCTTGGGGGAGATGGCACTAGCGGGAACATGTGGTGAGCAATGATGTCGCGCTCGAGATCGGTGAGGTCTGGGAAGTCTTTCTCGGCATTCCTCAACGCGTGGCAGGGATGGGTGAAGCCGTGCCAGTTGTCCGGAGCGGCGTTGTGGTCGTGCCAGTCGTACAGGTAGTAGTCATGCAGAAGAGCACCGCGTACCAGGGCGCGCTCGTCGCAGTGAAGCCCAAGCCACCTTACGAGGGCAAGGCTTAGGTAGGCTACGGCGGCAACGTGCTCGAGTGTGGTGGTCTGGCCGTGCTGCACGTAGCCTGCCATGAGCGCCACGCGAGGGGTAGCAAGCGTGGGGAACGAAAGCTCCTCGTAACGTTGGCGTATCTCTTCAGGAGTAGAATTCACGATTGTCTCCCTTAATCCGGAGATTCGATTTATTTCTAATTCTGGAAATAAGTATACAATTAGAAATATCGGCTGTACATGGGATGCGTCGCATCGTTCTTGAGAGGTGACAGAGATGGGCGTCCAGGCTGCGGGACATATCGACCTTCGCATCAAGCGCTCACAGGCCGCCATACGAGCGGCCGTTGTCTCGCTGTTCTCCGAGAAGCCAACGCAGGACATCACGGCAAAGGACGTAGCCGATCGCGCGCTCATCAACAAGAAGACCTTCTACGCCCACTACCCAAGCGTCCGCGCCGTTCTTCTGGAGATAGAGAACGACGCGGTAAGCGAGGTCTCCGGCATTGTGGAGTCGGGTGACGTACGCACGCCTGCGGGCCTCTCAAAGGTGCTCTCACAGCTCAAGGCCCTTGCTGCCGACGGTGCCACGGCTTTTGGTTCCCTTGCCCGCACGCCAGCCCGCACGCTCCTGTCCGAGCGCCTCAGGAGGGAGCTCTCGGGGCGTCTGTGCAGGCTCTCCGAGGTCTCGGTCCAGGTTTCCGAGTCATTCTCCTCGAGGCTCTCATGTGCCGTGGACTTTGCCGCAGGCGGCATTGTGAGCTTGCTTGGCAGTTGGCTCTTGGGCGAGCGAAGCATGAGCGAGGACGAGCTCTCCCAGACGGTGATTCAATCCGTGCAGTCCTGCCTTGGCTCTGTTCGTTCTATGGCTGCTGTTCCCGCAGCCGACCCCACCGCCCAGGCCCACTGACGCCCCCACGCCCGCTGTTCTAGAATCGTTGCCAATGAGGGGGCGTCCTCCTGGGTCTCGCCGTTTGGGACTCCGGCGCTCCTGACGTTCGCACGGGAAGGGGCGCCAGTATGGCAAAAGGGCAGAGGGTTCGCATCGCAACCATAGGAACGAGCGGCATTTGCCAGAGGTTCCTCGACGCGCTCGGCTCCTATGATGGCGCCGAATACGTGGGCGCCTATTCGAGAGACCTCTCTCGGGCGCGGTCGTTCTCCCAGGAGCACTGCGGGTCGCTCGCCTTTGACTCCCTTGAGGACTTGGGTTCCTCTCCCGACGTCGATGCCGTCTACATCAGCTCGCCCAACGCCGTGCATGCCTCGCAGGCGCTCGCGCTTGTCCGCGCGGGAAAGCACGTGCTAGTTGAGAAGTCCTTCGCCTCCAATGCGCGTGAGGCAAAGCGTGTGTTCGATGCAGCCTCTGAGCAGGGCGTCATTGCCATGGAGGCAATGCGCTCCATCCATACCCCCGGCTTTAGGGCCGTCGCGGAGACCGTTCCGCAGCTGGGTGATGTGCGTCTTGCCCAGATGGGCTTCGCAAAGGTGACGTCGCGTATCACACGTCTGAGGGCGGGGGAGCGCCTCAACGTCTTTGACCCGCGCCTTTCCGGGGGAAGCCTCATGGACATTGGCGTCTACTGCGTCGAGCCCGCCATGGCGCTCTTTGGGCGCCCCTCCTCGGTGAGTGCGTCGTTTGTCACGACCTCCGTGCCGGGCGAGCCCGAGGGCTCACCCTACAGGATGGTTGACGTTGCCGGTGCGTTGCTTCTGGGGTATGGCGATAAGTCCGTGACGCTCTCGTTTGGCAAGGTTTCGGACGACCTCGCGCCCTGCCAGATCGAGGGCGAGCGGGCAACTCTCATCTACCAGGACATCACCAAGCCGCACGGCCTCCGCGTTGTCGAGCACATTGACCGTGGCATGACCTGGGGGACCGTGGGAGGATCCGAGCGCAAGGTTTTGGTCGAGAACCCCGAGAACGACATGCTCTGCGAGCTTGTGGACTTCTGCGATGCCGTGCGAGGCGATGCGGCTGCGGTCGAGCGCGCCTACATGTGGACGCGGGTCACGCTCGAGTCCCTAAGGGTGATGGACGCGGCGCGCGAGCAGGCAGGCGTTCGCTTTCCCGCCGACGACGCGGTGTAACCCCGTCCAACGCTTCTCCCCGCCACACACCGGACAGTCGGTGTCTGCCATGCAGGGCCGCCCTAGGATGTTGATCGGTCTTGTTGACTCGTTGGTTGGAGGAGAGCATGGATATTCTCTCGTGCAGGGACCCTAAGTTCCGCGAGTACGGGGCGGTGTGGGATGACATCCCGGGCAACATCGTGGACTCCCTGGTGGACGCAGTGGAGAAGAACGTCGAGATGCCGGATGGGCTTGAATACAAGCCGGAGATTCCTGCGATCCACGAGGCGGCTGGCGTGGGAGAGCTTGCCAGGACCCTCGTGGGAGGTCTTGACGTCCAGGTGGGTGCCGTTGCCGGGCACAACACGTTCCTGAACTCCCTCGAGTACCACCGCACGAGTGAGTTCAACATGCCCGTGTCGACCGACTGCGTCATGCTCTTTGGGCATCAGTGGGACATCGTTGACGGGGTCTTCGACACGTCAGACGTGGTCGCCTTCCGGGTGCCCGCGCGCACCATGGTCGAGATCTACGCGACGACCTTGCATTACGCGCCCATTGACATCGCAGGCGCCGGCTACAAGATTGCGGTCATACTCCCGAAGGGCGTCAACACCGAGAAGCCCAGCCTTGCTGTTGAGTGCGGTGACTCTGGGCTGCTCTTTGGCTGCAGCAAGTACGTGCTCGCGCACCCGGAGAGCCCAGATGCCGCCGCAGGTGCCAAGGTCGCTCTCAAGGGCGAGAACTACTGCCTGAAGCTTTCAGAGTAAACCTTCGTATATGGTGGCGGGCGCCGGTGGCGCCCGCTGCGCTACTCCTTGGGAAACGCTATCTCGTCGGCATCCGTGAAGCGCGCGGGGGCGTCTGAGCTGGGCTGGTACGAGCTCATGCTGTCAACCACGAGGTTGCACACCCCGGGAAGGACCCTGGCGTGGTACTCGGTGACGCCGGAGCTCACTACATCACCATCGACCTCGAGCGGAACGGGCTCCTCTGTGCGCACCGTGATCCCTCGACCGCGGAATGCCTCAAGGTGCGGTCGGCCAATGGACTTGCCCGTCTTGTCGACGATGCCAAAGAAGAGGGGGCGCAGCACCTGGGCCGCGTCCTGCGTTTCGATGACGATGACGTCGAGTAGCCCGTCGTCCATCCGGCAGTCAGGCACAATCTGGATGTCACCCTGAATCATCGCGTTGTTCGCCACCATGCAGGAGATGCCGCGGCGATGGTACTCCTGGCCGTCCACTATGATGGTGAACTCCTCGATCGTGGGACGCGGGTTGGCAAAGGCGGCGGCGAAGTAGGCCGCCTGGCCCATGGCAGCCTTGTTTGGCAGTGCGGCCTCCATGAGCTGGGCGTCAAACCCCGTGCCGGACATGAGGCCAAAGCCCTTCACGTGCGTGTTGCCCTGCTCGTCATCCCATGTGATCTCGCCAAGGTCCACGCTCGCGGTATGCCCCACGCGGCAGGCTCGGGCGAGGGCGGCAGGCTCTGGTGCGTTGCCGATGTTTGCGAAGAGCAGGTTTGCCGTACCCGAGGGGAACACGCAGACGGGCACGCTGTGGTTGCGTAGGGCGTAGAGCAGCCCGGTTACCGAGCCGTCGCCCCCGGAGAGCACGCAGATGTCGAAGTCGTCGACGTCGCGCACGACATCTGCGGGCTCAAAGTCTGGGGCAAGGGCGCGAAACGTGCACTCGTCGCCGGCGTGGACAAGGGCGCGCTCGAACTCGAAGATGGCATCGGAGCCAAAGCCCGACAAAGGGTTGTGGATGATGACGCTGCGCATGATGATCCTCCCCGGTCCCCCAGCAAGGGATAGCATGTATCATGTTCCGGGCGCCGGCCCCCCGCCGGGCCACATGCACATGGTAGCCCAACGCCAGGACCTTTGGCTAACACCTTTGAGCTGGGAGAGTCGAGTGTACATATCCACAAGCGATGAACTGAGTGCCTTCTGCGAGCGAATTGGCAACGAGCGCGTCATTGCCGTGGACACGGAGTTTCTCCGCGAGAGGACCTACTATCCCAAGCTCTGTCTCGTGCAGGTTGGCACGCCCACGGAGATTGGCGCCATCGACCCCATCCTCATCGAGGACCTCTCGCCCCTGGCGAGCATCTTCGCAGACGATCGGGTCACGAAGGTGTTCCATGCCTGCGGGCAGGACCTCGAGGTTATTCTCGACGGCATGGGCGTGACCTGCGCCTCGGTTTTCGACACGCAGGTTGCCGCCGCATTCCTAGGCATGCGACAGCAGGTGAGCTACGCGTCTCTGGTCGAGGCCTACGCCGGCGTGAGGCTTCCCAAGGCCGAGTCGCTCACGGACTGGTCGCGCCGCCCGCTCGATCCAGAGCAGCTCACGTATGCCGAGGATGACGTGCGCTACCTGCCCGCCATCTACGACCGCATGATGGAGCAGCTTGTCGAGAAGGACCGTCTCGCCTGGGTGCAGCCCGAGATGGCCGAGGTGACCGACCCCTCTCACATGCACCGGAATCCTCGCGAGGCCTACCTCAGGCTCAAGCGCTCGGGTTCCCTCACGCGCCGTCAACTCGCTATTGCCCGCGAGGTCTGTGCGTGGCGCGAGCAGACAGCGGCAGGTCACGACGTGCCCCGCAAGTGGGTTCTCTCGGACGAGGTGGTGGTCGAGGTCTGTAAGCGCGCACCGCGCAGCCGTGAACGCCTACGTAAGATTCGTGGTACCGACCAGTTGGGCGAGAAGGACGTGCGCGACCTTCTCGATGCCGTCCGCGTAGGCGAGGAGGTCCCCGGTTCCGCGTGCCCGCAGCAGGAGCGCCATTCTCACCCATCTGCCGAGCTGGAGAGCGTGGTTGACCTCATGGTGGCCCTCGTGAGGATTGTCTCCGAGAAGTCCGGCATCGCGACGCAGCTCATAGCCACAAGGGATGACCTGGTGGAGTTTGCTCAGGACCGCTCGAAGTCGCGCCTCGCGACCGGCTGGCGCCACGAGCTGGCGGGTAGGCAGCTCGAGAGCCTGCTTGAGGGATCAGTTGGCCTCACGGTGCGTGACGGCCGAATCGAGGTCATCTAGCGGGTCTCGAGCTTTGGCTGGTTCGGCTGGCTGGCGCCTTACGTGCGCTATTTGTGTCGCGCGGCTTCTGTATCATCGTTGGCGTCGGACGGCCTTGGGTACATATGTCCCACGGCCCCCAACGATTGGAGCTTTTCACATGGGCTATTACACGTACGGGTACGGAATCGACTTTGCCTACTACGGCATCGTGATTCTCTCCCTCTTCTTGGGGCTCATCACCCAGTCCTACATCAAGCGCAAGTATGAGCGCTGGTCCAAGGTCGATGCCTCGTTTAACGGCACCGGTGCGGACGTTGCGCGTCAGATGCTCAATGAGGGCGGCGCCTCAAGTGTGGGCATCACCTCGGTTCCCGGGCACCTTACCGACTACTACGATCCGCGCGACAACAACCTGCACCTTTCCCAGGAGAACATGCGCGGCGGTTCCGTGGCCTCCGTTGCCGTGGCATGCCACGAGGCGGGGCACGCGGTGCAGCGCGCCAAGAACTACGCTCCCATGCGCGTAAGGACGGCGCTCGTGCCGGTGGTGAACTTCTCGCAGAACGTCTGGATGCTGGTTTTTCTCGCCGGCGTCTTCATGAACGCTGTGGGCCTTGTGCGCATTGCCATCGTGCTTTTTGCCTTTTCGGTCATCTTCCAGCTGGTCACACTTCCGGTAGAGATTAACGCCTCGAGGCGCGCCGTGCAGTTCCTCGAGACGCACGGCCAGGGGATAGACCGCCAGGGTGCCAAGGAGGTGCTCACGGCGGCGGCGCTCACCTATGTCGCTGCGGCGCTCGTCTCGGTGGTGCAGCTGCTCTACCTCATAGGTCGTACCGATAGGAGGGACTAGCCCATGGTGGGCACCAAGGAGGAGCCGCTCTCGGTAACCGAGGCGGTGCAGGTGGCAAAGGGCCAGGTGGCGCAGATTCCCACCTTGGTGGTCATGGGAGAGGTGAGCGGCTTCCGCGGGCCCAATGCCCGCTCGGGGCACTGCTACTTCGAGGTCAAGGATGCCACCGCATCCATGTCGACCATCGCCTGGCGCGGTGTGTACCGCGACTTTGTCGAGACCTCGGGCACGCAGCTGCGCGACGGCTTGCAGATCCAGATATCGGGCGCCTTCGACGTCTACCAGAACACGGGCAAGCTCTCGTTTGTCGCCAAACACATCACGGTGGCGGGGGAGGGGCTTCTCCGCCAGCAGGTTGCCGAGCTTGCACGCAAGCTGGAGCGCGAGGGGCTCATGGACCTCGCCCGCAAACGGCACATCCCTGCCTTCTGCACGCGCGTCTGCGTTGTCACGTCGCTTTCCGGTAGCGTAATCGAGGACGTCAAGCGCACGTTGCGGAGAAGAAATCCGCTGGTCCAGATAGATGCCGTTGGTTGCGCCGTGCAGGGAAAGCATGCCCCGGCAACCATCATCCGCGCGCTTGAGGTTGCCGCCGCCTCGCGGCCGGACGCAATCCTGCTGGTACGTGGCGGTGGCTCCTTCGAGGACCTCATGTGCTTTAACGACGAGCAGCTCGCCCGCGCCGTCGCGGCCTGCCCCGTTCCCGTGATCACGGGCATTGGCCACGAGCCGGACACGTCGATCTGCGACATGGTCTCTGACAGGCGCTGCTCCACGCCCACGGCGGCAGCGGAGTCCGTGGCGCCTGCCATGAACGAGATTGAGACCCTCATTAACCAGCGCGGCGTTCGCCTGGGTAATGCCATGGCAGCTACGCTGCAGGCAGACGCCAACGCCGTGGACGCCCTCGGCGAGAGGGCCACGCGATCCATGGAGGCGGGTCTCTCTCGTCTCTCGGTCTATGTGGACTCACTTGCGTCGCGGCGCTGCCTCACCGATCCTATGGCCACGTTGGAGGACCGCGCTCGCACGCTAGACCTCACCGAGGAGAGGCTGCATGCCGCAATCCCCAAGGCGCTCGCACGATCCTGCGAGCGTGTCGAGAGTGACGCGCATCGCCTGTCCGTGGCAGGCCGGGGCCTTCTGCGTCCGTACCAGACGTCCGTGGCGCGGCATGCGGCAACGCTCGACGCGCTCTCGCCGCTTAAGGTCTTGGGCCGCGGCTACGCCCTTGCCCGAGACGCCGAGGGGCATGTGCTCTCCAATACGTCCCAGGTAGAAGTGGGCGAGAGTATCCTCGTCCTCCTTGGCCAGGGGGAGCTTGGGGCTACGGTGACCAGTGTGGGCCAGGCCGCGTCGTAGGACAACTTGTCACACGTTCAATGCGAACACGCGGCTTTGCCGCGAGGAAGGGAGACAAAGATGGCAGACGACGCCACCAAGGACACAAGGAAGGTGGAGGACCTCAGCTTCAAGGAGGCCTCCGTCGAGCTTGAGCAGATCGTGCGCTCGCTCGAGGCGGGCGACCTTGAGCTCGAGGAGTCGCTCGAGCGCTACAGCAGGGGCGTGGAACTCCTGAAGAGCCTGCGTGAGCGCCTTGCCAACGCAGAGCAGAAGGTGCGCGTGCTTCTCGACGCCACCGACGAGGACGCCCCCGTTACCGACACCACCGCGGCACCCTCCACGGCCTACCTGGACGACTAGCTCCACGGCGGGATTGAGTTGCCCGGCAATGGAATCCCATTGCCGGGCAACGGGATTCCATTGCCCGGCAGGAAAATCCCGCACACATGGGACGAGATAAGGAGTAAGAAATGTCAGACTGCCTCTTCTGCAAGATTGCGAACGGCGAGATTCCCACCAAGTTCCTGTACGAGGACGATCTTGTGGTCGCCTTCCCGGACATCAACCCGCTCACGCCCACTCACGTGCTCGTGGTTCCCAAGAAGCACTACGAGAACATCACCGACAACGTTCCCGCCGAGACGCTCGCCGCCATCGCGCACGCGGTGAAGGTCGTTGCGGAGCAGACGGGCATAGACAAGACCGGCTTCCGCTGCATTACCAATACCGGCGACGACGGCGGCCAGTCAGTGCATCACCTTCACGTCCATGTGCTTGGCGGCCGCAAGCTCGATCCCACTGCAGGGGAGGGGAAGTAGCGTGGAGCCCAGAAGCGAGCTTGCCGCCGAGCGCCACGCCCGGGGCTACAACTGCGCGCAGGCCGTCGTCTGCACCTATGCGGACTTGGTAGGCATGGACGAGACCACGCTCTTCAAGGCGTGCGAGGGCTTGGGGCTTGGCATGGGAGGCATGGAGGGCACCTGCGGCGCGCTCTCGGGCGCTTGCATGCTGGCTGGCCTTGTAAACAGCACGGGTGACCTCGCGCACCCCACGAGCAAGGGTTCGACCTATGCGCTCTCCCGCCAGATGGTGGCGGAGTTTGGGCGCGAGGCTGGTGCCACGGCGTGCCATGACCTCAAGGGCCGCGAGACGGGCGTGGTTCTCACTCCCTGTCCGCGCTGCATCGAGATAGCCTGCGAACTAGTTGAGAAGACGCTCTTCTCGGGCAAAGACGCCTAAACGTCACAGGGTTTTCTGCGCCTTCCGCGCGGGTTCGAGGCCATCTGGGTGGCAACGAGCCCGTGCGGCGCTATCATGGCCCTTGTTGCGTGTGCATTTGGGGCATCGCACCCTTCGAGAGGAGATTCATGAACGTTCTTGTCATCAACGCCGGCAGCTCGTCTCTCAAGTACCAGTTGCTCGACACCAAGACTCGCGAGGTCTACGCAAAGGGCAACTGCGAGCGCATCGGCATCGACGGGTCATTTGTTGGCCATGAGGAGCGCGGCGGCGAGAAGAAGAAGCTCGAGGTGGCCCTGCCCGACCACAAGACTGCCGTGAAGTACGTCTTCCAGATTCTCGACGAGGCGGGCTTTGACACCGCGAAGATCGAGGGCATTGGCCATCGTGTCGTTCAGGGTGGCTGGTACTTCCCCGAGTCCAAGGTTGTTACCGACGAGACCCTGGGCTGGGTCCGAGAGGTCGCGCCGCTCGCGCCGCTGCACAACTACGCCGAGGCGGACGTCATCCAGATCTGCCGCGAGATGTTCCCCTCCATCGGCAACGTGATCGTGGCCGACACCTCGTTCCACTACAACATCCCCGAGAAGGCATGGCGCTACGCCCTCCCGCGTGACGTCGTGGACAAGCTTCACATCCGCAAGTACGGCGCGCACGGCACTTCTCACCGCTACATCTGGCGCACCACGAGCCAGTTCCTCAACGGCGACGTGCACAAGCTCGTCTCCTGCCACCTTGGCTCCGGCGCGTCTCTTGCCGCCATCCAGGACGGCCACGACATGGACACCACCATGGGCCTCACGCCGCTCGACGGCCTCATCATGGGCACCCGCTGCGGAACCATCGACCCTGCTACCGTCTGCTACCTGGTGCGCGAGGGCGGCTACACCATCGACGAGGTCGACACCATGATGAACAAGCAGTCTGGTCTGCTTGCGCTCTCCGGCGTCTCTTCCGACTCCCGCGACATCGAGGCGGGCGCCGAGAAGGGCGACAAGAACTGCCAGATGGCGCTCGACATGTTCTACTACCGCACCTCTCAGCTCATCGCAGAGATGGCGCAGTCCATGCACGGCTTTGACACCATGGCCTTCTCCGCAGGCATTGGCGAGAACTCCGCCGAGATGCGCCTGGGCGTGGCCAAGGAGCTCGAGTGGCTGGGCGTCAAGATTGACGAGAAGGCCAACGAGGTCCGCTCCGACGACCCACGCGTCATCTCCACGCCGGACTCCAAGGTGAAGGTGCTTGTCGTCCCCACCAACGAGGAGTACATGATCGCCCTCGACGTCGAGGAGCTGCTCTCCAAGTAGTTCCTGGCAACTGCGTCAGCAACGAGAAGGCCGCCCCGACGTCATGCCCGGGGCGGCCTTTTGCGTGCTGCTGGCTGAAGAGCAGGTGGTGCGCTGTCAGAACTCTAGAACGGCGACACGGAGAACTCGTAGGAGACCTTCTCGCCCAGGTCGAGCGACTCCATGCCACGCTTCTCCTCGAAGATGTCCGACTCGTCGTGGCAGGTGGCGACGCCACGCCAGGGCTCGACGGCCACGAAGGGAGCACCGGGTGCCGACCAGACTCCCAGGAAGGGGAAGTCGTCGAAGTCGAGCTCGACGCCGTGGCCGCTCTTGGTGCCCAAGAGCGTGACCGTGCGGCCGGGGACGTCCTGGAACGTGAGCGTGAGGTACTTGTCGAAGAGCTCATGCGAGAGGGGCAGCGCGTCGGCGTCCTCGAAGAGCGTGTTTGACTGGTTGAAGTCGCAGAGGCCATCGGTGTCGATGCTAGGGGAGACCGCCGTCCAGGGGCGCGTGAAGCGAAGCTCGTAATCATCGAACGTCTCGCCGTCTGAGCCGGGGGCGGGAACGTTGAAGGCAGGATGCCCGCCGAGCGTGAAGGGCATGATCTCGTCGCCGGTGTTGGTGACGGTGAAGCGCTGCAGCATGCGCTCGCCATCGACGGTGTAGGTCATGTTGAGGCGGAAGGCGTATGGGTATGCGCGCATGGTCTCCGGCGTGCTCTCAAGCTCGAAGGTCACGGAGTCGTCGGTCTGCTCGACGATGCGATGCTCGTAGTTTCTTGCCAGGCCGTGGCGTCCAAGACGAACATCGCCCGCCGCGCTCTTGGCGAAGTTGTTGCGCAGGCATCCCACGATGGGGAAGAGGATGGGTGCCCTTCTCGGCCAGAAACGCTTGTCACCCTGCCAAAGGTACTCGCTGCCGTTGAGCTTGAGGTTCATGAGCTGGGCGCCCATCGAGTCTATAGAGGCCTCGAGCGCTCCCTTGTGGATGGTTGTGATGGTCGACATCGCTTCCCCCAAACGTCGCATGCGTCCCAGGCGGGTGCCTGGCCAGGCACCCTTGGTGCCTGCTCTGTCTATTCCCAAAAACGGACAAAGCGCACCCTTTGATGTGATCATTTCGACGCATCCGCCAGAGAAGCCTTGAGTTAATCGAGGTTTTTCTAAGGTGCCACGATTGTTAACAGATGGGGCTTGCGCCAAGGTGCGAGTAGAATAGCTCTTCGGGCATCTGTGACCGTTTAGATGGGGTCGATGTCTACACGTGGCGCCATGCGTTTCTCCGCTGCGCCACCGCTCGCATGCTTGTCTTTGTTCGGCGCACGTAAGCTGCACCTAGGAGGTCTGCATGGTAGTTGAGGAACTTGAGCAGTACGGGATTCACCACACCGATGACAGGACGGCGGTAGACCCTTCGCCAGCGCGCCTTATCGAGAAGGCCGTTTCGCGTGGGGAGGGCATCCTTACCAGCACCGGCGCCCTTGCGGTAACCACCGGCAAGTACACAGGACGCTCGCCCAAGGATCGTTTCATCGTTGATACGCCCGACGTCCACGACAAGATCGCGTGGGGCAACGTGAACGTGCCCTTCTCCGAGGAGGACTACCAACGCGTCCACGACGAGGTCATCTCGTACCTCTCCGAGCGCCGCATCTTCATGGTCCACGGCATCGCAGGCGCCGACAGGCGCTACTCCCGCAAAATCCTGGTTCTCACCGAGCTTGCCAGCCAGGCGCTCTTCGCGCACCAGATGCTCGTGCGTCCCACCGAGGAGGAGCTTGCCAACTACGGCCGCGCCGACTTCGTGGTCATGGCGTGCCCCGGCCTCAAGCTTGACCCGGCCGTGCACCACACTCACTCCGAGGCCGCGGTCATCATCAACTTCAAGGAGCGCGTGGTTCTCATCGCCGGCACCCAGTACTCCGGCGAGATCAAGAAGTCTATCTTCTCGGTTATGAACTACCTGCTCCCCGTTGAGGAGAACGTGCTCACCATGCACTGCTCCTGCAACATGAACCCGCAGTCGCACGGCACCACGGTCTTCTTTGGCCTCTCCGGCACCGGCAAGACCACGCTCTCTGCCGCCGAGGGGCGCCTGCTCATTGGCGACGACGAGCACGGCTGGGCGAAGGATTCCGTCTTCAACATCGAGGGTGGCTGCTACGCCAAGACCATCCGCATCTCCGAGGAGACCGAGCCCCAGATCTGGCATGCCATCCGCTTTGGCGCCCTCTGCGAGAACGTGGTGCTCGACCCCAACAGCCGCATCGCCGACTACGATGATGATTCCCTCACCGAGAACGGCCGCGTTGCCTACCCGGTCGAGTTCATCGACAACGCCGTGGTCAAGGGCCGTGCCAAGCGCACCCCCGACGTGGTGATCTTCCTCACCGCCGATGCCTTCGGCGTGCTGCCCCCCATCTCCAAGCTGGACGAGAATGCCGCCATGTACCACTTCATGACCGGCTTCACCTCCAAGGTCGCCGGCACCGAGCGCGGCATCAAGGAGCCCACGCCCACGTTCTCCTCGCTCTTTGGCGAGCCGTTCATGCCGCTTGACCCCATGGTCTACGCAAAGATGCTCGGCGAGAAGATCGAGCACAACGGTACGCGCGTCTACCTCATCAACACCGGTTGGTCCGGTGGCTCCTATGGCACCGGCAGCCGCATCAAGCTCAAGTACACGCGCAAGATGGTTGAGGCCGCTCAGTCTGGCATCATCGACGACTCCGAGTTTGTGCACGACGAGCGCTTCAACCTCGATGTGCCCACGAGCTGCCCCGGCGTGCCCGACGAGCTGCTCAACCCGCGCAGCACCTGGGCTGACAAGGATGCCTACGATGCCACTGCCGAGAAGCTCGCGCAGATGTTCGTCGAGAATGCCGAGAAGCGCCTGCAGTCGATGACGCCCGAGGTTCGTGCCGCTGGCCCGCACCCTCTGGGGAAGTAGGGTTTACGTCTGAGGTGCCGCTGCGGGACGTATGACGCCGGAGCGTACGTTATCGCAGCTAATGCGTATGTGAGAGGCCCTGTGGCGCCAAATTGACGCCACAGGGCCTGTGTTTTGGCAGCAACCCCGCGCGAAACCCTCGCTGCGGCGCCGTTCTGGCGCCACGGGGCGCATTTCCGCAGCAACTACGTACAAAAGAAGCCCTCCGGAGCCTAATTGACGCCGGGGGGCACGTTTACGCAGGCTCTACTCGCCAGACCTACTCGGCCATCTGCGCCTGGACGGCGGTGATGGCAACAACGCCCACGATGTCCTCGGCGGAGCAGCCACGCGAAAGGTCGTTGACAGGCTTCGCGATGCCCTGGAGCACCGGGCCGTAGGCCTCGGCGCCGGCGAAGCGCTGGACAAGCTTGTAGCCAATGTTTCCGGCCTCGAGGTCGGGGAACACGAGCACGTTGGCGTGACCGGCAACGGTGGAGCCGGGAGCCTTGAGCTCGGCCACGCTCGGCACCAGGGCAGCGTCAAGCTGCAGGTCGCCGTCGACGGCGAGCTCGGGGGCCTTCTCGTGCGCGAGAGTGGTTGCCTCCTGGACCTTGGTGGGAACGTCGCCCTTGGCGGAGCCCATGGTGGAGAAGGAGAGCATGGCAACCTTGGGCTCGGAGCTCATGTACTTCTTCCAGGAGTTCGCGGAGGCGATGGCGATCTCGGAGAGCTCGTCGGCCGTGGGGTTGATGTTGAGGCCGCAGTCAGCAAAGAGCAGGGTGCCGTTCTCGCCGTACTCCGCCTTGTCGGTGCACATGATGAAGAATGCCGAGACGAGCTTGGTGCCGGGGGCGGTCTTCAGAATCTGGAGCGCGGGACGCAGCGTGTTGGCAGTGGAGTGGCAGGCGCCAGAGACCAGGCCGTCGGCGTCGCCCATCTTGACCATCATGGTGCCAAAGTAGGTGGCGTCGTTCATCTGCTCCATGGCCTCGGGCAGCGTGACGCCCTTCTTCTTGCGCAGCTCGGCGAAGGCGGCGGCGTACTCGTCGTGCTTCTCGGCGGTGCGAGGGTCAATCACGGTGACGCCGGGGACGTTGACCTTAGCGGGGTCGCCTAGGATCACGAGCTCAGCGATGCCCTCGTCAACAATCTGTCGCGCGGCCGCGATGGTGCGCGGATCCTCCCCCTCGGGAAGGACGATCTTCTTCTTGTCTTTCTTCGCGGCGCTCTTCATACGGTCGAGAAACTCGCTCATCGATTCTCCCTCTTGTCTTGACGTCTTCCGCTTGCATCCCCGAGCTGGCCACTCGCGGGTACTGGCCTGTAGATTGTGCGGCCAACGCCCTCCGGTCACATGGGGCCGCACCCATTATAGGAGCGAGTGTTAGAATCAACAGCCAGATTGAGACTGGATGCATGCGTATTGTGTGCCCCGTCTGATGTACCGCCTTGTGCGGTTGGTGGAATAGGTGCCTCACGGGGCGCTTGGGAAGGACTTTCATGGGAATCGCAAACGGACTGCCTGCGGGCTTCAACCCTGATGCATACGACGCCATCATCGTGGGCGCGGGCTACGCAGGTGCGGTCTGCGCACGCCGCCTTGCCGAGGCGTGCGGCATGAAGGTTGCCGTCATCGAGCGACGCGACCACATTGGCGGCAATGCCTACGACTACGTGGATGATGCGGGCATCCTGGTGCACAAGTACGGTCCACACATCTACCACACCATGAACGACCGCGTGAACCAGTACCTCTCGCGCTTCACGGAGTGGACTGGCTACCAGCACAAGGTTCTGGCCAACATCCACGGCACGCTCATGCCGGTCCCCTTCAACCACACTTCGCTCAAGCTCGCCTTTGGCGACGAGAGGGGAGAGGCGCTCTACCAGAAGCTCGTGGCGACCTTCGGTGAGAACAAGAAGGTCCCCATCATGGAGCTCCGCGAGAAGAACGACCCCGAGCTCTCCGAGGTCGCTGACTACGTCTATGAGAACGTCTTTCTCCACTACACCATGAAGCAGTGGGGCAAGACCCCCGACCAGATTGACCCGTCGATCACCGGACGCGTGCCCGTCTTTGTTGGCGACGACGATCGCTACTTCCCCACGGCAAAGTACCAGGGCATGCCCGCCGAGGGTTACACCAAGCTCTTCGAGAACATGCTCAACCACGACCTGATCTCCGTGTTTCTCGGCGTAGACGTGCGTGACATCCTTAAGGTGAGCACCTCGAACGTCCTCATCTGCGGGCGTCCCTACGGCGGAGAGATTGTCTACTCCGGTCCCCTTGACGAGCTCTTTGGGCTTGATCTGGGTGCGCTGCCGTATCGCACGCTCGACATGCAGTTCGAGACGCTCCCCATCGACCAGTTCCAGCCCGTGGGCACCGTCAACTACACCACCTCCGAGGACTTCACGCGCATCACCGAGTTCAAGAACATGACCGGCCAGGTGGCACCCGGTCGCACGACCATCATGCGGGAGTACTCCAAGGCCTACGTGCCCGAGAGTGGCCAGACGCCGTACTACGCCATCCTTGAGGACGACAACCTCGAGCTCTATCGCCGCTACCGCGAGCGTGTTGCCGGCATTCTCAACTTCCACTGCGTCGGCCGCCTTGCGGAGTACCGCTACTACGACATGGATGGTGTGGTTGCCTCGGCGCTCAACCTGTCCGACGAGCTCATCCAGGTGCACAAGTAGCACGCTTCGGGGCGGGGCACAGCGCTCCGCCCCGTTTCTGTCTCGCGCGTACGCGCCAACCACAGCCACGCTCCCTCGACCAAGGACAAACCCACATGGAGAAGACCATCACCTTTGGCATCCCGTGCTACAACGCGGCGGCCTACATGGACAAGTGCATCACTTCCATTCTCGAGGGATCCGGCTATGCCGAGGACGTCGAGATTGTGATTGTGGACGATGGCTCCACCAAGGATGACACCCCCCAGAAGGCAGACGAGTGGGCCGAGCGCTATCCCAACATCATCCGTGCGGTTCACCAGGAGAACGGCGGTCACGGCAAGGCCGTGATGGCGGCTATGGGCGTGGCCCAGGGCGCGTACTTCAAGAACATCGACTCCGATGACTGGTTCGACGCAGAGGCACTCCAGCGCCTTCTCACCACGCTCCGCCGCTTTGATGAGCTTGGCGACAACGTTGACCTCGTGATCACCAACTACGTCTACGAGCACGTGGAGGATGGCACGCAGAACGTGGTCGACTATCGCCACGTGCTGCCGGTGGGACGCGTCTTTACCTGGGGGGAGATTGGTCACTTCAAGAAGACGCAGTATCTTCTCATGCACGCGCTCACGTATCGTACCAAGACCCTGCGCGCCGCCAACCTCCAGATGCCGGCCCACACGTTCTACGTGGACAACATCTACGCCTACGTGCCGTTCCCCAAGTGCCACAGCCTCTACTACCTTGACGTGGACCTCTACCGGTACTTCATTGGGCGAGAGGACCAGTCCGTAAACGATGCCGTGCTCACGAGCCGCGTTGACCACTACTGGCGCGTTGCCCGCGTGATGTGGGAGGCCTACCACCTCTACGACGACGTCCAGCCGCGCAAGCTCCGCGAGTACATGATGAGCTACTTCACCATCATCATGGCCATCTGCTCGGTCTTCTCGAAGAAGTCTGATAGGCCCGATGCCGAGGAGCAGCTGCAGAAGCTCTGGGTTGACCTTAAGGCCTACGATCCTAAGATGTACCGGCGTGCTCGCCACGGCGTGGTGGGCATTGCGACCAACCTTCCAGGCCTTGTGGGCAAAGACATCACGCTCTGGGGCTACCGCGTGGCCCAAAAGCACGTGAAATTCAACTAGGGACGCGCGAGGGGAGACGCCCCTGAAGCACAGTGCCCCGTTTGCTTCTGGAGTTACGCTTCGCGAAGAACTCCTGAAGCAAACAGGGCACTGTGCATGCGTCTTCCCTCGGCGCGTCTTGCCCCTGGTTCTAGGAGCACTCCTCGGCGGAGTTTATCGCTATTTCTGAGACGAGATAAAGGCGACCTGCGGATTTGCGGGTCGCCCTTGCAAAAGAGCGATATTCTCCGCGAGGAGAGCGTGGGGCGAGAGCGGCGGCGTAGGTGTTCCCGCGCAGTCTATGCCAGGTCGCGGGCGGCGGGGAAGCCGTAGGCGGCAGTGGCGCTTCTCGCACCGTCTGCAATTGCTCGCTCGAGGGCGCGCGTGGCGAGAACCCCCACGACATCCACTTGTGCCTCGACCTCTCCCGTTGCCATCACAAAGATGGTGTCGCCGTCGTTGGTGGTGTGCGTTGGCCTAATAGCGTGGGCATAGGCGTCAGCCGCCATCTGGGCCACCTTTGTGGCCTGCGGCTTGGCGAGACGCGCGTTGGTGACCACGCACGAGATAGTGGTGTTGGTGCGGCGCTCGAGGGGCATCTGAGCCGCCAGCGAGAGAACCTCTTCCTCGGTGCTCGCGCGTCCCGCACCGTCCGGCGTGCGGAGGCCTGCGATGGGTGCTCCGGTTGTTGGGTCGACGACGTCTCCGCATGCGTTGACGGCGGCCACCGCACCGCAGATAAGGGCGCCTGCGGTCTCCACGTCCTCGCCGAGGCCGCTCTTCATGGTGCGCGCGGGGCCACCGAGCTTGCCCACGGTGCAGCCCGTGCCGGCTCCCACGTTGCCGCGGGTGAGAGGCTCTCCGCTGCCGGCGAGCGCCAGGCGCGTTGCCTGGGCGCCGTCCTCTGCGCTGGGACGCACGTGGGGGTCTCCGCAGGCCAGGTCAAACACGCAGGCGCCCGAGACGATGGGCACGACGCCAACGCCCACATCGAGGCCTATGCCATGGCGCTCGAGCTCTTCCGCGACCCCGCAGGAGGCCGCGAGTCCGTAGGCAGATCCGCCCGAAAGCACTACAGCATTGAGCGTCTGGACGGTCTCCTCGGGGCGGAGAAGGTCTGTCTCGCGCGTTGCGGGGGCGCCGCCGCGCACGTCCACGCCACCCGTAGCGCCCTTGGGGCATACGATGACCGTGCAGCCGGTACCTGCCTCGGCGTTGGTCGCGTGGGCGGCAAAGATTCCCGGAATCTGAGTGATGCTCTCGATGTTCGCCATGCCTTGTCCCTTCGCTTGCTAGTCCTGTGCGTCCAGACAGCGGGCTACAAGGTCCTGTCTGCCAAGAAGACCCTCGAGCTCCCGCACGACGCGGGCAACCGGCAGTCCCACGACGTTTGCCCAGTCGCCCTCAATGCCGCTCACGAGCAGCCTTCCCTTGCCCTGGATGCCGTAGGCGCCTGCCTTGTCCATGGGCTCGCCGGAGGCCACGTAGGCACGGATCTCCTCGTCTGTGAGGTCGAAGAACGAGACGCGTGTGGTCTCGATGAAGGATCTGGTGGCGACTGCGTTTGCGGCGCGGTCCAGCTGCATGAGGCAGACGCCAGTGGAGACGTGATGTGTACGGCCCGAGAGCTCGCGCAGCGTGGCGCAGGCGGCTTGCTCATCTGCGGGCTTTCCCAGCACGTCGCCATCCTCGGTCCACACAATGGTGTCGGCGGCGAGAAGTACGTCATCGGTCGCCTTACCTGCCAGCGCCAGGCGCGTTGCTTCGGCCTTCTGGCACGCAAGGCGCTCGACCAGGTGCGAAGGCGTCTCGCCTTCAAGTCGGGTCTCGTCAATGTCTGCGGGAACAATGGTGAGGGAGAAGCCTGCCGCCTCGAGGAGCTGGCGCCTTCTGGGGGATTGCGATGCCAGGTACATATGGTTCCAATCACGTGGGTGTATCAAGTCGTAGCATAGTCGTTCTGGCCAAGCGGCTGCAGACGACTTGCATACGAAAAGCGAGGGGGCCGCTTCTGCGACCCCCTCGCCTGTGCCAAAGCCGTGTGAGCCGTGTGGGCTACTCGACGGTGATGGCGGAGACGGGGCAGTTGTCCGCCGCCTCCTGGGCGCCGTCCTCGGCGTCCTCGGGCACGTCGCCCTCGATGGCGTGCGCCACGCCGTCGTCGCCGATGCTGAAGACGTCGGGGCAGGTGCCCTCGCAGAGACCGCAGCCGATGCAATCCTCGTTGACAGAAGCCTTCATGTTGCGTTCCTCTCACTTGAACTTCTCGTCCCTGGGCCCCTTACCCAAGGTCTTAATCTTTTTACACGTTTCCGCAGCGGTGCGCAACGTTATTCTGCCTACGGTCTAAAAAGAGCTGCGAGACACGGAATTTGGCCGCTGAGCTGCGGTTTATTCCTAGCAAAAGAGGGGGATTTGCGGGTAAACGTGGTGTTGCCAGGTTGTACGCAAACGGAGTGGCGCAGTAATATTCGGTCTTCCTGGGGCTGTGCGTTGTGGCAAATTGTTTGCCTGGCATACGTCTGTGCCCAAAAGTCCGCACGGAGCTATCGCGCGTCTACTCTATGCAGGATGGTCACGTTCTCAACGTGGAAGGTCTGCGGGAAGAGGTCGACCGGCGTCACGCTTACGGGCTCGAACACGCCCTCGTCGCGGAAGCGCGCAAGGTCGCGTGCAAGCGTTGCGGGATCGCAGGACACATAGGCAATGGCGCGCGCCGGCTGGTCAGAGAGCTGCGCGACCACGTCTGCCGCAAGCCCCGCGCGGGGCGGGTCAACCACGATAACGTCCGCATCAACGTCGGGAAACTCGATGCCGGCGTCTCCACCTATGGGGTCAACGTTGGTGAGGTTCGCCGCATCAAGGTTGTGACGCAGGTCCCTCACGGCAGGTCCATAGGACTCGACTGCCGAGACGAAGCCGGACTTGCGCGCAAGCGGCAGGGTGAAGGTGCCCGCGCCGCAATAGAGGTCCATGGCCTCCTCGTCCTCGGTGGGGGAGAGCCCCTCCATCACCAGCGAGACTAGCTTGTCGGCGCCTCTGGTGTTCACCTGGAAGAATGAGGGCGCCGAGACACGCATGGACTCGCTGCCCACAAGCTCGCCCCAGGAGCCCTTGCCCGAGAGCCGCTCGATGCCGGCAATGCGGCGTGCCTTGGCTGGCCCCTTCTGCATGACGCGCACGACGGATGTCACCTTCGTGGCATCGCCCAGCACCTTGGCCACCTGCGGGCGCGGGAAGGGACCGGGCGCACCCCAGAGGGCCACCTCGAGCTCCTTCGTGCGCCGAGAAGCGCGAATGCCCACGCGCTCGAGTCCCAGGTCACGAGAGCCCGCCAGGAAGTTCATTGCCCCCTGCACGGCCTTCACGACGCCCTTGAACTTGGTGTCCAGAAGCGGGCAGGCAGGGACCTTCACCACGCTGGCAGATCCTGCCGCATGCATCCCCACCACGGCGCGCCCGCGCTGGGTCTCCACGGCAAGCTCGACCTTGTTGCGGTAGCCCCAGGGGTCGCCGGGGGCGACGATGGGTGCCACGAGGGCCTCGGCAGTCTCGGTCGGGAAGCCCCCCAGGCGCACGAGAGCGTTAACGACGCCGGAGCGCTTGGCAGCAAGTTGCGCCTCGTAGGAGAGGTGTGCCCAGGGGCAGCCGCCGCAGACGTCCACAAAGGGACACGGTGGTGTCACGCGGTCTGGCGAGGCCTCGAGCACCTTGGTCACATGCGCACGGGAGAAGCGCGCCTCGTCGGCATCGGTCTCTGCCTCCACCGTGTCACCTGGCACGCCACCCGTCACGAAAACGGTCTTGCCGTCACCGTCGTGCGCAATCGCCTCTGGGCCGTAGCCCATACGCTCGATCTTGAGCCTCGTTGTCGTCATGCATGTGTCCTTGCGTTAGCCCTCGTCCATCGGTCCGCCAAAGAGTACGCCAAAACCGCGGCCAATGAGTGAGAAAGCTGTGGCGATGCGGCTTCGCTTCTTCCGGGCGGGTGTCGGCGCCGGCGTGACGGGGGTGGGGGCGGGGACCGATGCGGGGGCTGGCGCTGCGGGTTCTGTCTCGGCTGCCGCGGCCGCCTCCGGCTTCTCCTCGGCAACCGGTGCGGTCTCAGGCTGGGTGCCCTCCTGCGGTGCGGAGGCCTCTGCCTTCGCCGGCTCCTCGTCTGTGCGGACCTCCTCTTCCACTTCTGCGTCTTCGGCAGCGGTGAGCACGCGCTCGGCAACCTGTGCGGCGTGCTTCTCCTCCTGCTTCTTGGCTTCCTTGCGCTTTTCCTCTCGCTCGGTGATGCGCGCCGTGGTCTCTGACGTGGGGTCGATCGAGGCGACGAGCTTCTCGGCAACATGCGGGTGGTCGTAGCCGCCCGTTGCGGGCAGCGAGGAGAGCGCCTGCGCAAGTCCGTGCGGAATCTTCTCGATGCGTGAGAAGGGCGTGAGCTCGGTGACCTCTGAGTGCTTGGCGTGCGCGCGCACGCGGGCGAGGGCGAGCAGGACCTCCTGGCTGTTGATGGGCGGCTCGCCCTTCTCGCGCGGGACCTTCTCCCAGGTTCCCTCGGCGGTGAGCTGGCGCGCCTTCACGTTGTCTGCCAGCTGGATGTTCACGAAGGTCGTGACCAGCGCGCGGCAGGTGGGGTCGAGCACAGGGTAGGCAATCTCCACGCGGCGCTCGGTGTTTCTCGTCATCATGTCGGCGCTGGAGAGGTAGATCGTGTCGGACTCGGCGCCAAAGGCGTAGACACGGGCGTGCTCGAGGAAGCGGCCCACAATCTGGCGCACCACAAGGCCGTCGGTCTTGCCGGGGACATTGGCGCGGATGCAGCAGATGCCGCGCACGATCATGAGGACGCGCACGCCGGCCTCGCAGGCCTCGGCGATCTTGTCAATCACGTCGCGGTCGGTGAGGGAGTTCATCTTGAGGAATACCTGCGCGGGCTGGTTGGCGCGGGCGCGCTCGATCTCGCGGTCGAGGCCGCGCATCACGAGCGGCTTGAGGCTCGCCGGCGCCACGCCCAACAGCTGGTAGGAGCCGCGGAGGTTGCCCAGCGAGAGGTTGCGGAAGAAGGTGTTGCCGTCGGCGCCGATGGTGGGGTTGGCCGTCATGAGCATGAAGTCCGAGTAGAGCTTGGCGGTCTTCTCGTTGAAGTTGCCCGTGCCAAGACAGGTGATGCGGCTGATGCCAGTGTTGTCGTGGTAGGTGATCTGGCAGATCTTCGAGTGGCACTTGAAGCCCTCGGAGCCATAGATCACGGTGCAGCCGGCGTCCTCAAGTCGCTCGGCCCAGGCGATGTTGTTCTCCTCGTCAAAGCGGGCGCGGAGCTCCATGAGGACGGTGACGTCCTTGCCTGCCTCCGCCGCGGCGATGAGGCTCTCGCAGAGGTGGCTGCTCTTGGCGACGCGGTAGAGCGTGATCTTGATGGAGATGCACTGGTCGTCTGACGAGGCCTCACGCACGAGACGCAGGAGCGGAGACATGCTCTCGTACGGGTAGGTGAGAAGGACGTCGTGGTCCTCCACCTGGCCACGCATGGGGAGCTTGGGGCTCACCATGGGGGAGGGCTGGGGCTCGAACGGCGGGAAGACAACCCCGGCGTGTGCCCAATCGGGGATCTTTGCCTCGAGGCCATAGACGTAGCCCAGGTCAAGCGGCATGTTCACGTGGAAGACGCGGCGCTCCTCAAGGCCAAGCTCCTGGGAGACGAGCGCCTCCCACTTGCGACCAAGCTCGCCGGATACCTCGAGCCGCACCGGCTGCAGGCGCTGGCGCAGCTTGAGGATCTTCTTCATGTGCTGGCGGTAGTCTTCCTCCTCCTCGACGCCCTCGCCGTCGGGGTCGATGTCGGCGTTGCGCGTGACGCGCAGCACCGCCGACTTCTTGGGAACGTAGTCGCCAAAGCTACGGTCGAGGAAGGTACGCATGACGTCCTCGATGAGGGTGTAGCGGAAGGTCCTGGCGCCGGAGGGCAGCTCCACCACACGCGACTCTGAGGCGGGCACCTCGATGATGCCCAGGACCCCAGTCTCGTCAGGACCGTTGAGCGTGCAGGCCACAAACAGGCGGCCGTTCCTCAGGTTGGGGAAGGGGTGGCGGGGGTCAACGACCATGGGGGAGATGATGGGCGCAAGCCGCGAGTCGAAGTACTTCGAGAGGGCCGCGCGGTCCTCCGGCGTGTACGCGTCGGGCGTCACGCGCTGAAGGCCGTGGGAGGCAAGCTCGCCTTCCACCAGGGAAAGCGCCTCCTGCTGGCGAGCGACGTCTGCCGGCAGGGCGGCAAAGACGTCGTCAAGCTGCTCGGCGGGCGTCCTGTTTGACTTGTTGTCGCGCGGCTGGTTCTTGAGCGAGGCGAGGTCGGAGAGGCCGCCGATGCGAATCATGAACCACTCGTCGAGGTTGGAGCCAAAGATGGCGCAGAACTTGAGGCGCTCGAAGAGGGGGACCGTCTCGTCAAACGCCTCGTCGAGCACACGGCAGTCGAAGCGTAGCCAGCTGAGCTCGCGGTTCTGCGTGTAGGAGAAGTCGCGCTTGCGGCGGGCGCCCGTCTCGTCCTTCTCGGTGGCGTCATCGGCAAATGCCGCGGCTGCCTTCTCGAGGGCGTTGCCGCGCGCCTTTGCCTTCCGAGACTCCGCATTCTCTGACGGTGCCTTCTGCTGCTCCGACATGGCCATTCCTCCCCGTACGCGTTTCCGCGCGAATGGATTGATTGTTCTGGTCCTGATTCTAGCAGGGCTCAAAACCACAAAACGGGCTCTCATGGGGTATCGTCAAGATGGTCGGCAGGTGCTTACCAAGGCATTACGGAGGGTGCGATGACAACGGGGCTCAACATTGGCTCGGAGATCGGCGAGCTGCGCAAGGTCATGCTCCATAGGCCAGGAGACGAGCTTCTCAACCTCTCGCCCGACAACATCGGGCGACTGCTCTTTGACGACATCCCGTTCCTCGAGACCGCGCAGGCAGAGCACGACCGCTTTGCCCAGATGCTCCGCGACGAGGGCGTGGAGGTGCTCTACCTGGACCAACTGGTTGCCGATGCCCTCTCGGCAAAGCCCGCAGCGCGTGGCGAGTTCATACGCGACTACGTTTCCGAATGCGGTATCGACGGGCCTGGCGTGCGCGAGGCCGTGCGTCAGCGCCTCGAGGCAATCGACGACCCGCTCGAGCTTGTGGAGAAGGCCATCACGGGCGTTCGCGCCGACGAGGTCGACCTCACCTCGGTGAAGGACGCTTCGCTTGCCGATGTGATGGAGGCGGGTGGGGGAGACGAGAACCCCATCCTCGTGGACCCCATTCCCAACGTGTACTTCACGCGCGATACCTTCTCGGTCATTGGCACGGGTGTGAGCCTCAACCGCATGCGCTCGGCGACAAGGCGCCGCGAGTCGCTCTTTGGCCGCTACCTCTTCATGTATCACCCCGAGTACGAGCATGCGCCCATCTGGTATGACCCGGCGAGCCCCTACCACATCGAGGGCGGTGACATCCTGGTGCTGAGTGCCAGCGTGATTGGCGTGGGCATCTCCGAGCGCACGCAGCCGGCGGCAATCGACCGGCTTGCCAAGCACCTGCTGTGGAGCGAGGACTCCCAGGTGCGTGCCGTCTATGCCTTCTCGATTCCGCACAAGCGCTCCTTCATGCACCTCGACACCGTCTTCACGCAGGTTGACGTCGATACCTTCACGGTTCACCCCGGTATTCTGGGAACGCTCAAGGTCTTCTCCATCACGCGTGGGGCGCATGAGGGCGAGACCCGCATCTCCCAGATGGAGGGGACGCTGGACCAGGTGCTCGCCAGCGCGCTGGGGCTTCCTGCCGTTCGTCTTATCAAGTGCGGCGGAGACGACCCCATTGCCGCCGCCCGCGAGCAGTGGAACGACGGCTCAAACACCCTTGCGGTGCGTCCCGGCACGGTGATGGTCTACCAGCGCAACGCCGTCACCAACGACATCCTCTACCACGCCGGCGTAAACCTCCTGGAGATTCCCTCGGCAGAGCTCTCCCGCGGTCGTGGCGGCCCTCACTGCATGAGCATGGCGTTCTGGAGGGATGCCGTGAAGTAGGCGGGCGGCGAGAGGGGCTGTCATACCCATTGCCGATTTGATTGTTATTTATTGTATTCAGTCGATTATCCTTGCACCGGATTTGGGCGCCTGCGAGGAGAAGTATGGGCTGGTGTATCTGGACTGCAATTCTTGCGGCAATGCCGTATGGGGTGTGGAACTTTGGGCCTATGGTTCCTGGGCAAATTGACATGGGCGCCTTTTCTCTTGCGGTCATTCTGGTAGTGATTGCTGGCTTGCTGGAGCCGTGCTTCGGCGAGGAGCAAAAGCACGCCTTGGTCCATCTCCACGTCATTCTGGTGCGCTTGGGATGGGTTGCTACCGCGGGGCTTGTCATTGCCGAGTCTTATGCGTTTGTACGTGGTTTCGACGGTCTCATCACGGAGGAGCAGGTCACGCTCAATGAAATTATGTCGATTGTTGAGTTTGCCTGTGGGGCGCTGGCAGTCTCTTGTTGGGGCGTCTCGGCCTTGGGGGATGGGATTTGCAAGGGCGCTCCATCACGAGAGGGCGTCGTTGCGTCTTTTTTGCTCGGAAGCTCGTGGCCAACGGCATGCATGCTTTTCGTGTGCCTTTGGGGGACCAATTCGTTTCTGCCCTCACTCGCTCTCTGCCTCGTGGTCCTTGTCCTTGCGCTAGCGGGAGGGGCGTGTTTTTGCAGGAGTGGCGCCGCATGGAGTGTTCCGGCCTTGCTCTCCGGCCACATGGCGTATCTCGCGTTTCGTAGCTTCGTGAGCGAGTATCGCATGGACGTCTTGGACGCAGGAGTTGAAGATGCATCATTCTTCGGATCCTTCTGCTTCTGCATAGTGCTGCTTTCGGTGGTGCTGCTCCTGCATGTCCGTTGGACTGAGCGTAGATCTGATGTGAACACCTGTGGTTCTTCAGGGGACGATTGCTCGGTGAGAGGGGGGCCGACTGCGCCTGCATCCCTGGAGCAAAGTGTGAGCCGCATGGAGCGGCGTCTTGCTGAAGCTTCGAGAAACACTCTTACTGAGCGTGAGGCTTCGGTTCTTGCTCGAACCGCCCTAGGGGCCACTGCAAAGACGATCGGATCCGATCTGGGGATATCTCCGGCCAGCGTTGCGACCTATCGGCATCGCGGCTACGAGAAGCTTTGTGTTAGCGGGGCAAGCGAACTGAGAAAGATGACAATCGGCCTTGATTTGACAAAGGAGTTCCCCGCGGCACCCAAATCAGAAGTTTGTTCAGGGAGGAGGGACTCTGAGGTCAAACCCGAGCCCTCGGTTTCGACTGCCGTCGCCTTTGCCTGCCTTTCGATGGCGCTGCTTGTTGATGCGTCGAACAATGTGCAAATTGGCGGGCAGTGGTATCACAGGGGTACAACTTACATAACGTGGGGGGCTGCCCTAGCTCTTTCACTGGTTGCATTTCTTTGGACACTGAAGTCTTGTGGACGGTCGTCGCATCCTTGTTCCGAACAAAGTGTCTTGATGCGTATCGCTGATACGGCCATGTCAGTTGTTCTTGTACTTGTGTTGTCTTTCGGCGCCTATTGCGGATGGAGCGGAATGTGGCTCTACAAAGTTTGGGCGCTGGTCCTTATTATCGTTGCGTCTCTTGCCGTGGGAAAAGCACATGCATGCAGAGGAGATCAGGCGCTTCCTCGCTGGCGCGTCGTCCTTGCTGGCTTTAGGTCTCTATTTTATGTACCATCGCTTGCGCTCTTGGGTTCCGCTGGAATTGCGATTGCATATCATCTTGAGCTCTATTATGTGGGTGTGGTAACAGATTGGATTTTCATACTCTTTCCCTCGCTCATTGCCCTTTTTGTCGTAGTGCTCGTTTACCAAGCGCGAGTTGCTGCGGTTCCCATCGCCGAGCCAACCGACAACGAGCTAGACCGAGCCGTTCACTATCTTCAGGGGCGCGGCATCGATGGTATGAGATTGAATATCGTTCTAGACCTTGTGTGCGGTTACGGAGTGTCCGAAGTTTGCCGGCGTCGTTGCACTACTTTGGCAACGGTGAAGTCATACCGACAGCGGACCTATGATGACCTTGGAGTCCACTCAATGCGTGACCTGAGGAAACTTTTGATACATGAGGCGAAAGTGACAAGCCTGGAGCAAATGCATCCTCACGAATGACAGACAGGGATGCGTGATTAGCGCACACTCCCATTCAAAGGAAGAATCGTTGAAAGGGAGTGTTTTGCTGTGGAAGCGATCTTTTCCAAAACACCAAATCATGTAGTAACAATATTGTTCGGAGTGATTCTCTTTTCGTTGGGTTTGATTTCTGTTCCCCATGTTGCATTGGCTAATGTGGTTGACAGTACCGGAGTTGCCGCAAACGTTTCGTATTCTCGTACGAACCCTGTAGTGCCTATTTCGCGCTCTTGGTACGGTGATTCGCTCAACTTGTTGAGTACGCAATCCTTCCAGGATCGATACTTCGATGGCAGAAATGTCGGAATTGAGATGACGGCTAGCTGCCCAATCGACGGTTCATTCACTGTGAGCTTGTTTCGCATTTCAAATGGCAGGGCTTCTCTTGTCGGATCTGCATCATTCAAGCGCAATGGCTTTACCAAGGCAACTTGGGAGAATGTGGGCTCCGGTACGTATCGATTCCTGTGCAAGAAGACTCTCGATGGCAAGCGAGTGACTAGTACAGATGTCGCCATATACAGCTGGTAGGGAGGTGATTGAAGTGCAACTATGGCGTAGCTTGGGTAGGGACAGGCGTTTGAGGCGCAGCTTGGGCAACAGGTCCCTAGGAAAGAATGCACTATTAGGATTTGCTGCCTGCAACGTAATCCTCTTTGCGAAAGGATGCGGGTTGTTATGGCAACAGAAATAAAGAAAGTAATTGTCGCTGCCAGTTTGGCACTTGTTGCCGTCTTGGGTGCTGCGGCGCCTGCGCTAGCTGACGGTGGGTCATTCAACGTCTGCCTGCCTGCATGGCAGGCACCAGTAACAGTTCGTAACGGATACCATAACGGTGGCTCCTCTGCGACCGTTCAAGTTTACTCATATTCTGATTACGGTGGGAATTTCTGGATTGAGCTGCCGGGTCAAGGGCAATGTGCGGACTCTGTTACGGTCAATGCGGGTGAGACTAAATACCCTTCTTATTACAGTTCCTTCAGGGGTTCTGTGACGCTTATGGGACATCAGGTGGGCTGGGGCCCAAATTCGTGTGATCGTACTAGGGGATACGTAAGCTTCCGCTAGTTATTAACGTCTAGTGCCATGGGGCGGGATCACGACGAGCATCCTGCCCTTTAAAATGCGTGGCAGACGGAGGGCGATATGAGCACGGATTGGGGTGTTCTCAAGTTCCACTTTAGGCGCATGGCTGCCGGAAAGGCATGGCGCTATGCAGTTGTGGTTGGACTCGTGGCGATGTCTGCTTGCTTCATCCAAACATGTCTGGTGTTCTGGGGTCACGACATGGGCGAGGTCCCCGCTGCGGACGTGGGATGGGTGGGTAATTACGAGTCCATGCAGACGCCTCTCTTTTGTTTCTACCTCTACTTCCTGATGCCGTTTCTTGCTGCGGCGGTCTATGGCGACAGCTTCTTCCTTGATGGGAGGCGCAGGTATGCGGGTTGCGTCGCCACGCGCTCTACGCTTCGCTCCTATCTCTCATCGGGAGCATTTGCCGCGTTTGCAGGTGGCTTTCTCGTGGTTGCTATTCCATTGCTGGCGTCTCAGCTGCTTGCATTTTTTGCCTTCCCCGCAACGGCCGGACAAGATGCCTATCACCTTCTCCTGAACACCTCGGCTGCCGAGGCCGACGCGACTGGCTGGTACAGTCGCACCCTATTTCTCGATTCATTCCTGAACGCCCGATACCTCCTTAACCTGGCGTTTATTTTCTACGACGCCCTGTGGGGAGCCCTTCTTGCTCTTGCGTCCTTCGTGCTCTCGCTTTACCTTCACACGAGCCGACTATTTGTTGTGGGGGTGCCCGCTCTTTTATTGATTGTCTCTTCGTACCTGCTGCCGCCGGACTTGAACGTGGCACAGTGTCTGATTGTCTCCCTCGTGGTCCCACGGAACCAAGTCGTGTTTTTCGCCGCACCTCTCGCGGTGCTCCTGCTTCTTCTTGTTGCGCTGGGGCTTTCCCTCGGTGGTCATAGGGACGTGCTGCTATGAGCGTCACGGGGGGTCGCTTTAGTCTCTCGGACAATAGATTATCTGCAGGGCTCGGTGTCCTTGTGGGGCTCTGTACTTTGGCGAACCTGTTACGGGTGGACAGTGTCTCGACTGAGGGCGCTATCTCGCTGTCTCGCTCTTACGCCCAGTTTGCTAACTATGCTCTCGCTGCGTTTGTATACGTCCCCACGTTCACGTTCTGTGCGACTGGGGCTTTGGGACCGTTGGATGCGGCCATATGGGTGACCCGCACGAATCGTATCACTGCCCTGTCCCATGCTCTGGCCCGGTTGACGGCTCGTACGGTGGTGTTTTCTGCTCTTCTCACGACGTGCTGTCTTATGAGCGTACGGCTTTCATCCTCAGTAGCGTTTGCGGCAGGGGACTATCTGAAGTACGGACTCCTCTCAACAACGCTGCAAACTTTCTATTTTCTGGTAGTAGGGCTTGTCGTTCTTGTCGTTCGCCTGATAACAAGATCTGGTGCGTATGCGGCTCTTGCGGCTTTTGGCTATGGAGCGCTTGACTACCTTCTGTGCATGACATCGGCTCTCAACAACACCGCTCTCTGGACCGGCTGGCTTCTCGTGGTCGCTACACCGGAAGATGGCCTTGTTGCCGAGGGGATAGGGGCGCTCCGGCTCGCATCTGCATGCGTCATTCTCGGCCTGCTTGCCGCCTACCTTGTGCGGAGGAGAGACTATTTGCCCGAAGAGGGTGAGTCGCGTGAGTTCTAAGACCTGTGACCATCACGTTTTCTGTCTGCTGCCGAGGACAAGACACTTTGCGCGGATGGGTATTTGCGTGCTGGTAAGTCTGATTGCGGCCCTTAGCGCGGGAATCATAGATCCAAATCAAGCCCTCTACGCCTTTCTGGGCGGTGGCCTTCTTGTTCCCAATCAGTATGGGAGTAGGCCTTCCATCTTTGCATTTGTTGCGCTGCTCTCCCCAATGGCGTCCTTCTGCTTTCTTTTCTCCGACCATTTCACTGCGGGCCTTGAACAAGACGCGTCGTTCGTGATTCCCCGTCTGGTGTCTCGCGATGCTTGGACGTTGGGCAGACTAGCTCAGCTCGTGATATTCTCAGCCTCATTCGCTTTCCTTGGACGGCTTGCCAGCGCTATTGGGTTGGTTGCGCTCGGTTGCAATGTTGAGCTGTCTGAGTTGCTTGGAGTTTCGTTTGCCGATGCTCTGCTGGGTTTTGCCCTTTCATTACTCCTCGTCCTTGTAACAAATTGCCTTGCGATAAAGACTGATTCAATCGTTGCGTTTTCGATTGTGTTTGCGGTGCACGCGGCGGCTCTGGTTGGTGTCGGAAACATGCCGTATGAGATGTCGAGGGCTGTTGCACCTTGGCTTCTTTCAACACAGGGGGTTCTTGCCTGGCACGATTGCTCCGGTTGGACGATGGGCTTTGGGAATGGCGTCGCGGGCTTCAGCGTTGGCGCGTCTTTGGTTTGCTTGTCTATGGGTGTTGTGCTCATCGCGTGGCTGATCATTCGCCTCGTGCGCACTTGGGATGTTCTCTGATAGGAGGTCCTCATGCCAGATGCGATTGTAGTGAGCCATGCGACCAAGATTATTCGTGGTCGCACAGTGCTTGATGATGTGACGCTTTCGCTGCCGCGCGGGGGCATCTATGGGTTCAGTGGCATCAATGGCTCTGGGAAGACGATGCTCTTCAGGGCCATATCAGGGCTCATCCATCTAACCTCGGGTGAGATTGATGTCTTCGGGCAGAGGATTGGAGACGATGTCGATTTTCCCCGAAGCCTCGGGCTTGTCCTTGAGACGACAGGCTTCTGGGACGAGAGCACCGGCATGAAGAACCTATTGATGCTGGCCTCTATCAAGGAGGTGGTGGGGAAGCGTGAGGTTCGCAAGGCGCTTGAGCGCGTAGGCCTGGACCCCGATGACAAGCGGCCATTTTCAACGTACAGCATGGGGATGCGTCAGCGCCTGACCATTGCTCAGGCAATCATGGAGGCCCCGGAGCTGCTCATTCTTGACGAGCCCACTAATGCGCTCGACGTGGAAGGCATTGAAACTGTGTCAAGGATTGTTCGCGAGGAGCACGAACGCGGTTGCACAGTGCTTGTGTCGTGCCATAACGAGCCTGCGCTCGAGGCTCTGTTCGAACGAGAGTGGCGCATGGTCGACGGGCACGTAGCGGGGGAAGTGAATCGGCGATGAGACGTCGAGTTCTTCGACTGCCAATGCTGAGTGTGAGAACGACGGTGATCATCTGCGGATGTCTCGTGGCTTTATGTGCGTGCATTGGTCTAGCCATGAGGATGAGCCTCACGAATTATGCCAATGATGGGGTGGCCGTGCAGCAGCTGCCCTTTGTGGTGAGCGCACGAGCGTCCGAAGAGGACCTTCGACTGTACGCGAAGGGAGAAGGTACGTCTGCGGTTATTGAGCCAGGCCTGCAGGGGGAGACTCGTCTTGACGGCGATTCGGGGGAGAACTCGGGGATGACTCCAGAGGAAGAGCTTGAGAATGCCCCGATTGTGATAACGGCAACTTTCAAGGGGAAGAGAAACTACGTCTATCAAGCTTTCCAATGCCACTTGGAAGTAACCTCGGTTCTGAGGGGCGATGACGTGAAAGCGGGTGACGACCTCATCGTATATGATGCATATAAAATTGCGGAGCCTCATAACGGGCTGGGCATTGGGCAGTTCAGTAGGGTTCGAGAGGTGTGGGGGGCATCATCTGGCCCCAGCATGTTTGGCCTCATGCCCATGAGGGATGGACAGGAATATCTCCTGTTCCTAGAGCCGAAGGTATACCCACGCGAGAAGAACCGTGACACGTACAAGCAGACCTTCTGTCTCATAGAGCATCCCTATTCGCGCATATCGCTGGACATTGCCGAGCATCCAGAGCGTGTGGGAATCTATGCACTCCCCGTGGATGGCGCATGGCCGCGTATTGCCTTTGCCGACGCGTGCCAGTATGACCTCGCCGTAGAGAGCGATGTTGCTAGGGATGTTTATCTGGAGAACTGTGTGAAGCTGCTCTCCAATTACACAGAACCCTAGCTTGCCTCTCGAGAGACCTTGGGGGGTTCTCGGGCAATGCGTTCTGGAGGGATGCCGTGAAGTAGGCGGACGGCTGTCTTCTCGTCCAAACGAGGGTTTAGACTTTGTCTTGCTGCCTTGCTCAAACGGCACCACAACCTCATCCCGCGTGTGGGAAGAAAGGACCATCCATGGCCGTCAACCTCTCTGGACGCAACTTCCTCAAGCTGCTCGACTTCACGCCTGAGGAGATTCGCTATCTTCTCGACCTCTCTGCAGACCTCAAGGCCAAGAAGCACGCGCACGAGCCGCACCGCTACCTCGAGGGCAAGAACATCGTCCTGCTCTTCGAGAAGACCTCCACCCGCACGCGCTGCAGCTTCGAGGTTGCCGGCCGTGACCTTGGCATGGGCGTTACCTACCTCGACCCCGGCTCGAGCCAGATGGGCAAGAAGGAGTCCATCGAGGACACCGCCCGCGTGCTTGGCCGTATGTTCGACGGCATCGAGTACCGCGGCTACGCGCAGTCCATCGTGCAGACGCTCGCAGACTACGCGGGCGTTCCCGTGTGGAACGGCCTTACCACCGAGTTCCATCCCACGCAGATGCTCGCCGACGTCCTCACCATGCGCGAGGAGTTTGGTAACGACCTCTCCGGCCGCAAGCTCACCTTCATGGGCGATGCCGGCAACAACGTGGGCAACTCTCTCATGGTGGTGTGCGCGAAGCTTGGCATCGACTTCTGCGCGTGCGGGCCAGAGAAGCAGATGCCCGCGCCCCAACTCGTCGAGCAGTGCCGCGCCATTGCCGCCGAGAACGGCTCTGCCATCACCCTCACTGAGGACGTGGACGAGGGCGCGCGCAACGCTTCCGTCATCTACACCGACATCTGGGTCTCGATGGGCGAGCCTGACAGCCTGTGGGCCGAGCGCATCAAGCTCCTCAAGCCCTACCAGGTCACCGCGGACGTGATGGCCAAGGCCGCCCCCGATGCCATCTTCATGCACTGCCTCCCCAGCTTCCACGACCGCCACACCACCATTGGCGAGGACATCTACGAGAAGTTCGGCCTTGCCGAGATGGAGGTCACAAACGAGGTCTTCGAGGGGCCTCGCTCTCGCGTCTTCGATGAGGCCGAGAACCGCATGCACACGATTAAGGCCGTGATGTACGCGACGCTCAAGTAGGCAAACGTAGCTGTGGGGCGGGGGTTGGGCTTTCCCTCTGAGGGCGAAGGACATCAAGGACACGCCCTCCGAGAGAAAGCCCAACCCCCCGCATTCCGTTATCGTTGGGCCTGCTTGAGCGTCACGACGATGCAACAGGCCACGCTTCCAAAGAGCGTACTACACTGCAGGAAGGGCAGCCGGTGGTTGATGCTGGGATGCAAGAGAAGTTCGATGCGCTGCTCGAGGACTGTGCCATCTGCCTGCGGCGCATTGGTCTCTCTCCGCGCGAGTACCTTCCTTCCGTGAGACTCACACACAACCGCTCTCGTATTGGCAGCTGCAAGAAGCTGCGCGGCGGGCGCAGGCCGCTCTTCCAGATCTCGTGCTCCGTCGATGCGTGCAAGACCGACGCTCAGGCGCGAGACGTCCTCTACCACGAGCTTATCCACACGCTACCGGGCTGTTTCGACCACGGGGAGCGCTTCCGCGAGGCTGCCGCCAGGGTCAACGGGGCGTACGGCACGAACGTCCGCGCCACGCGGCGCGAGCCGACCCGCAGGGTGCCCGAGGTCCCGCGCTCCGAGGTGGAGTCCCTCGTGGGCTCCGAGCTTGTGGTGCGCGGCCGCCGCTACCGGTTCGTCGGCCTGAACGGGAGGCCCAAGCGCTGCTGTGACCTCAGGGACGAGCGTGGCCGCGTCTACGTGTGTGCGCCTGCCTACGTGCTTGCGCATCTCGCGCGTTAGGGGAGCGGAACACGGCCTGGGGGATTGGCCGCTAGAATTCCACCCTCACGACTCTCATCTTCATGATCGAGTCGAACAAATGTGCAGTCGCACGCAGGATGGGCTGCACGCCGGCAGACTTTAGGTCGACGTAGCCCGTGAGGTACGGTCGTGACGAGATGTGCAGGCCATCATCCCACAGGCAGTCGCGCTCGGGCTTCTCGCACGAGAAACGCCCCTCGACGTCCTCGATGCCCATGGTTCGAAGCGTCCCCTTCATGAGGGTTCGTATGCCAAACGAGCCAAGCGTGTCGAACACGAGAACTCCCTGGGAAAATGCCTTTTGGAGGGTAAGCGTGAGGTCTCTTACCTCATCTGTTTTGAAGTACATGAAGACGCCTGCGGCAAAAAGGAAGACGCCTTCGGAGGCATCGACCTCTGGAATCCATGCGGTGGCGTCCTTGAGGTCTGCGACGAGGTTCCTTTCGCGCTCCATTGGAGGCACAAGCGCGTTCCTTGCATCGATGACGTCTTGTCGGTCGATGTTATAGAGGAGCATCGAGCCGTTGTCCGCCAGAAGCGGCGTTGCGTCGAGGCCACATCCCATGTTGACGACGGCTGCTTGAGGATGTGTCTCGAGGAACGACTCCATCTCGATGAGGATGTCGCGGCTTCGGACTATGCCCTCGAGAGAGCCAAACTTCCACGCGAGCGAGTCTCGCCTGTTGTCGAGCCGGCTCGTGTCAAAGTCGAGTCTGGTCAGGGCATCGCGTGCGTATGGGTCTTGCAGGATGGACGGATAGAGCTCGCTTCCGAGCATGCGGCCATAGAGGGGAACGACAAGCGTCTCCTGTACCGAGTTTTTCTCAATGCTGGGTTCCTTCATGGATGCACCGCGTCTCTCGTCAAGTTGATGGCATAAAGTTTGACAAGACCAACTTGTGTGTCAACTCCAAAGAGACGCGGTGCAGGGATGCTGCCGTGTATGGCCTAGTACACCATGCCCATGGCCTCACGGACCTCGTTCAGGGTCTCGTGAGCTATCTCGTTCGCGCGGCGGTTGCCGTCGTGCAGGACGTCCTTCACGTAGTCGAGGTTCCCGGCGAGCTTCTCGCGGCGCTCGCGGATGGGGGCAAAGTACTCGTTTACCACCTCGGTGGTGTAGCGCTTGAGCTGGCCTGCGCCTCCCATGCCAATCTCGTCGGCAATTTCCTTGGGGTCGCGCCCGCTGCAGATGCCGGCCGTGGTGAGCAGAGCCGAGACGCCGGGGCGCCCCTCGGGGTCAAACGTTATGTTTCTCTCGGAGTCGGTCTTTGACTTCTTGATGAGCTTTGCGGTCTCCTCGGCCGTCATCGAGAGAGAAATGGCGTTGCCATAGGACTTGCTCATCTTGCGGCCATCGAGGCCAGGAAGGAGCGGCGTGGAGGTGAGAAGTCCCGCGACCTCGGGGAAGACCTTTCCGTAGCGCTCGTTGAAGCGGCGGGCGATCTTCGAGGTAATCTCGATGTGAGGGAGCTGGTCTCGTCCTACGGGCACAATGTTGCCCTTGCAGAAGAGGATGTCGCACGCCTGGTGCACGGGATAGGTGAGGAGAAGTCCCGTGAGCGCATGCCCGGAGGCCGCCTGCTCTGCCTTCACCGTGGGGTTGCGCTCCATCTCGGCCTCTGTGACCAGCGAGAGGAACGGCAGCATGAGCTGGTTCTCCTCGGGAACGGCGGAGTGCGTGAAGATCATGGTCTTCTCGGGGTCGATGCCGCAGGCAAGGTAGTCGATCACCATGTTGTAGACGTTGTCGCGGATGTGCTCGGTGGTGTCGCGGTCGGTGATGACCTGGTAGTCCGCAATGATGATGTTGGTGTTGACGCCAAGGTTCTGGAGACGCACGCGCTCCTTGATGGTGCCAAAGTAGTGGCCCAGGTGCAGACGTCCCGTGGGCCTGTCGCCTGTGAGCATGGTGTAGTTCTCGGGGTGCTGGGGCAGGTCGGCCTGAATCTGGTCACTGCGCTTAAGTGCGGCTTCGTAGCTTCCCTCGTTGGGCATGGTTTCTCCTGGTCCTTTGCTCGTCAATACCGCTTGGCGGTACGTGCGTTCACAAATGTCAATCTTACGGCAATCGCGCTTCCGTGTCCGCCCGGGGACCGCAGGACCCGTTCTCGGGACCGTCGTCTTGCCGTGCGGTTGCAAGATGGGCAACGTTAGCAGACCGATGCGATTATGGGGTAAAGTGGACACTAGTGGAGAAGGAGGATGCGGTGGCGAGTTCCCAAGGTACAGACGCTGGCAAGACCGCCCTCCGCGAGGAGTATGTGCGCGTTCGCACGCGAATGTCGCCTGTCGTGCGTGCGGCTACGGACGCGCGCATCCTCCAACGGCTTGAGCTTCTTTCCGCATGGCGAGAAGCCCGTCTCGTCCTTACCTATGTCTCGTTTGGCACTGAGGTCGACACGCACGCTCTCATGCGGGCCGCTTGGCAAGCTGGCAAGCAGGTGGCCGTTCCTCGCTGCCGTCGCTCTCATGCGCTCGACTTCTTCGTGATTTCCTCTGAGGACGACCTTGAGCCAGGGTTTCGCGGCCTCATGGAGCCGTCTCGTGACTGCGGACAACCCCTCACGACGCCGCAGCTGGTTGGCTCGGTGTGCATCGTGCCTGGCCTTGTCTTTGATGCCGATGGCTATCGTATTGGCTACGGCGGCGGGTACTACGACAGGTTCCTGGCGTTCTATCCCGGTGAGAAGGTTGCGCTGGTGCGCGGGCAGCAGCTCTCTGGGAACCCGCTGCCGAGAGACGAGCACGATGTGCCCGTTGACTGGCTCGTGAGCGACTCTGGTACGTGGTGCTGCAATCCCATGGTGCAATAGCGGCGCTGGTGCCTGCGCATCCGTGCGTTTCTAGCCCTTCTCGGCCCCTCTGTGCTCGCGGAGATGGGCGGCCATGTCCTTGATTGCCTTGCGGTAGCCCTCGAGGCCCATGCCAACAATGGTCTCGAAGCACGCGGCGCGCACATACGATATCTGGCGGAAGTCCTCGCGCTCATCGACCTTCGAGATGTGCACCTCGATGGTGGGCAGTGCCACTGACTTGAGGGCGTCAAGCAATGCCACCGAGGTGTGCGTATAGGCGGCAGGATTGATGACGATGCCGTCGAACTCGCCGTAGGCGGCCTGTATCACGTCGACGAGGTCGCCCTCGTGGTTTGACTGGAAGCAGCGGCACTCTGAGAAGCCCGCCTCTTGGGCGGCCGAACGGCAGAGGCGTACCAGGTCTGCATAGGTCTTGCGGCCGTAGATCTTCGGCTCGCGCACGCCGAGCATGTTGATGTTGGGGCCATTGACCACAAGGAGGCGAGGCGAATCCGCGGAGCCCGTGGCCTCGAGAAGCGAGGCCAGCTCTTCCATATCGCTGGCGTCATCATCTTCATCACTCGATGGGGAGCCCATGTGCGATGAGGCAAGGGGCTTCTTTGCCGCTACGGCAGCACGAACCGCCTTGGGGATGGGCGCGTGGCCGTTGATCTGCACGCTGATAGAGTCCTCGGGCGCGGAGGAGGAGTCGCGGAATGCCGAGTAGCTGGGCTCGATCCCCGTGAGCCGGACAATGTCATCGCTGACCTCGTTAATTGAGCCGGGTCCAAACACAATCTCGACTCCGTTCGAGCCTCGACGCACGGTGCCCAGGACGCCCCTGATGGAGCGAAGCTTGTTGAGGTCGATAAGACCGGGCTTCTCGGTGAGAATCCTGAGCCGTGTCATGCAGATGTCGTTCGCCTTTACGTTGTCCTTGCCCCCGAGGGCGTCGAGGACCTGCTCGGCGACATCCGTGTTTGCCATTTGCGCCAAACCCTTTCTTTGTGCGGCGCCCTGCTCAAAAAGGCCTTCTCCCCAAGGTCTTCCATCGCTGCCCCACTTGTTCAAATGTGTCGAAGAGAGTATAGGGCTAGCTCACCAACGTTACGGCGTCTGGTTTGTCATGACTCCGTAGACGTTGCCCCTTTTCGGTCGACGCAAGCGGCAGATGCTAGAGTCCAAGCAGGTCCCTTATCGCCCGGGCGTTCCCAGCGGGGGAGCCTGTCGAGGCTACCTCGACGTCTGCCCAGGCATGGTACGTGGCCATGCGCTCCCGCGCGAGCGCTTCAACGCCCTTTGACGCCGTGACGGGTCTTCCCACGGTCTCAAGATCGGAAAGTGGACGGTCGATGAAGGCGATGGTGCCGTTCTGGTGGAGAAGGTCATAGTTGGCTGGCACGGTGACCACGCCGCCCCCACAGGCGATGACCAGCCCCGAGTGCGCGCCATACTCGCCCGTGATTCTGGACTCGATGCGTCGGAACTCCTGCTCGCCCCTGGTGTCGATGATGTGCGCAGCATTCTCTCCCGTGTTTGCCTCGATGGCATCGTCGATGTCGACAAAAGGCCTGCCCAGCACGCGCGCGAGCCGCTTGCCCGTAGTCGTTTTGCCGCAGCCCGGCATGCCTATGAGAATGACGTTGCCCGTCTCGGAGAGGATCTGGGACTCGATCTGGTCTACGAGCGAAACGTCCAGCTTCCTGTCCTGGAAGAGCTCGCTCGAACGCAGAGCCTGCGCGACAAGCATGGAGAGGCCCGTCTCGGCGGGGATGCCCAGGCGCTCTGCCGCAAGCACGATGCCCGTTCGCGTGGGGTTATAGATCACGTCGAGAACGCCCGCGAGGTTCTTGAGCCGTGCAAGGTCATCTTCGGGCACGGGCGTCGCAGGGCAGTTGGGGTACATCCCAACCGGGGTTGCGTTCACCATGAGAACCGCGTCCGCGTGGCGCGCCACCAGCGTCTCGTATGTGTCTGTGCCAGAGCGCGAGATGACGGAGACGCGCGCCCCTGCGTCCTCGAGCGCCGCCTGGACGGCCGCGCTGGCCCCTCCGCTGCCAAGCACCAGGGCAGGCTTGCCGGAGAGCAGCTCTTCCGCGGTTGTTCCCAGCCGTCGCCCGCAAAAGCGTTGGAGCATGAGCGAGAAGCCCAGGACGTCGGTGTTCTCGGCGTAAATCGTTCCGTCGGGACGCCGGACGAGCGTGTTTGCCGCCCCCAGCCTCTCGACACGCGGGGAGCGCTCGTCTGCCAGACGCGCGGCATCGCGCTTGTAGGGGATGGTCACGTTGACGCCGCGCCAGGTCCCCTTGCGGATGAAGGCTTCCACCTCGTTGGGCTCGCGCTCGAAGAGGTCGTAGGGGACGCTTCCCAGGGTGGTGTGGATGCGTGGCGACCAGCTGTGGCCGAGCTTTCTGCCGAGAAGGCCAAAGGGCGAACCGGCGGATTCCTGCTGCTGTTCGAGGCTTTGGGTCATTTAGAGCACCTCCGAGTAGCTGCCAAGGTAGCGGCACTCCTCGCAAGCGTCACCGATGGTGGCCATGAGCGTGCGGAACTCGGGCGCGGTGACCGGGCACTCCACGTCGAAGTAGAACATGAACTCGAAGTCGCGGCCGGGGATGGGGCGGCTCTCGAGCTTGATGATGTTGATGTCCAGCGCGTAGAACTTCGCGAGCACCTTGAAGAGCGTGCCGGGGCGGTGGTCCACCACGATCATGAGCGAGGTACGGTCGGCGCCGGGGTAGACCTCGAGCGGCTTGGAGATGCAGGCAAAGCGCGTGTAGTTGTCGTCGCGGTCCTGGACGTCGCGCATGAGCACGTCCAGGCCATAGAGCTGGGCACATGCGCGGCTCGAGAGCGCGGCGACGTCCGTGCGGTCGCTGTCGGCAACGCTCTTGGCGGCCATTGCGGTGTTCTCGACCACATGCGGGGTGAGCCCCATACGCTCGATGAAGCCGGCGCACTGGTTGATGGCCTGCTCGTGGCTGTAGACGTCGTGGATCTGCTCGACCGTGGTGCCGGGCTTTGCCAGGAGGTTGTGGTCGATCTTCACGCGCGTGGTGCGCACGATGTGGAAGTCGTGCTGCATCATGAGGTCGTAGACCTTGTTCACGGAACCTGCGGTGGAGTTCTCAATGGGTAGCACGCCATAGCGCGAGAAGTCCGTCTCGACGGCCCGGAAGACCCCCTCGAAGGACTCGAAATACGAGATGAGCGGGTGCTTGAAGATGCGGTCTGCCGCAAACTGCGAGTAGGCGCCCTCGACGCCCTGGCAGGCAACGTAGGCCTCGCGCGGGAAGAGCCCCGGGGTCGTCTCGCAAGCGCGGTCGATTGCCGCAAGCGTCTGGGGCGCCTGCTCTTGCGCCAGGCGCTGCCCCTGCCGCGCGCGCGAGGCCTCCATGAGGAGCTGGAAGAGGACCTCGGTGTAGGTCCGCAGGTCCTCTGGGGCCTTTCCCGCAAGGGCGGCCATGTGCTCGCGCTCGCGGGAGCGGTCGAGTACGGGGAGGTTGTTGGCGCGCTTGTAGGCGGCCACGCGCTCCGCGCAGTCCATGCGCTGCTGGAACAGGTCGAGGATGGCGTTGTCTATGTCGTCGATCTCATGACGGATGTCCGAGAGGTCTTCCATGGGGTGCATCTCCGGTTCTTTCTGGTATGTCTAAGGCGCTTGGCGGCAGGCTACTCGGCCGGATAGCTGAGCAAGGCGTCGAGAAGCACGAGGGCACATATTGCCTCGGCCACGGGGACGGCGCGCGTCGCCACGCACGGGTCGTGCCGGCCGTGTACGCTGAGCTTGGCGTTTGTGCCGCTCTCGAGGTCGACGGAGTCCTGCTCGCGCGCGATGGACGAGGTGGGCTTCATCGCAATCCTAAAGAGAACGGGAGCCCCGGTGGTAATGCCGCCGAGGATGCCGCCGGCATTGTTGGTCTTGGGGGTGGGCACGCCCTCGCGCATCTCGTAAGGGTCGTTGTTCTCGCTGCCATGGAGGCGTGCCGCCTCGAAGCCGCGGCCAAACTCGATGCCCTTGACGGCTGGGATGCCAAACGCTGCGCGAGCCAGCATGTTCTCGATGCCGTCGAACATGGGCGAGCCGGCGCCCGCAGGCATGCCGCAGGCAACGCACTCGATGACGCCGCCCACGGAGTCGAGGCTTCGGCGGGCATCGTCGATCGCGGCGAGCATGCGCGTGCCGGCCTCGGCGTCTATCGTAGGGAAGCGCGGGCCGGAAGCGAGGATGTCGAGCTGCTCGGCAAGGTGTGCCTGCGACGCCGGGGAGTTGTCGAGGGCGTCGAAGCGCTCGTCCTCCACGTTGGCAACGGAGAGCAGGTGGGCGCCAATGCGCACCCCGCGTGCCGCGAGCGCCTGGAGGGCAATGCCGCCAGCGACGCACAGGGGTGCGGTGAGCCGTCCGGAGAAGTGCCCGCCTCCGGGAACGTCCTGGTTGCCGTGCCACTTCTCCCATGCGGTGAGGTCGGCGTGGCCGGGGCGGGGTACCTTGAGGAGGTTGTCGTAGTCGCCCGAGCGCGTGTTGGTGTTCTCGATGACGGCGGCGAGCGGCGCTCCACAGGTGGCGCCATGGACGTTGAGGCCGCTCACGATGCGTGGGCGGTCCTCCTCGCGGCGGGGCGTGGTCCAGCTTCCCTGGCCAGGGGCGCGTCGAGCCATGAAGGCGGCAAGGGCATCCTGGTCAACGACGAGCCCCGAGGGCAGGCCCTCGACCACGCACCCGATGGCGGGGGAGTGAGACTGGCCGAACACCGTGACGCGGAGCGTCTGTCCAAAGCTTGAGGGCATCTCTAGCCTTCCTCTGCAATCCCTCCGAGGTTCCGGAAGTCCTCGAAGAAGCGTGGGTATGACTTTGCGACGCACTCGGCGCCGCGGATGGTTGTGGGGCCGGTGGCATTGGCACCGGCGATGGCGGCCATCATGGCTATGCGATGGTCGTTCGCCGCGTCGACGGTACCGCCGGAAAGCGGGCCGTTGCCGTGGATGACAAGGGCGTCAGGCTCTTCCTCGATGCTGGCCCCCATGGCCGTGAGGGCCTTGTTCACGGTGCTCAGGCGGTCAGACTCCTTGAGGCGAAGGCGCCCGGCGTTGGCGATGACCGTGGTGCCCGTGGCATTGGCGGCGATAGCGGCCAGCGGGGGCACGAGGTCCGGTGTGTCTCGCACGTCGATGGTGCGGCCGCGCAGCGTGTCTGGCGTTGTGGAGGCAACGTTTCCTGAGCGGCTCACGCGGGCGCCAAACGCGGCGGCGCAGGCCAAGATGGTGCGGTCCCCCTGGGCGCTCGCGAGGTCGAGCCCGCTCACGGAGACGCCCCCCGCGATGGCCCCCGCCGCAAGCCAGAAGGCGGCGTTCGACCAGTCGCCCTCGACCGTAACGGTGCCCGGCGACACGGCGCTGCGCGCAGGGGAAACCGAGAGGACCGTGGCACGATTGCCGTCAACGGTCTCGTGCGTGACGTCCACGTCGATGCCAAACTCGGCAAGCGCTCGAATGGTGAGGCGGATGTAGGAGCGCGACTCCACGGGCTCGGTGACCACAATCTCGCTTGGCGCCGAGAGGAGCGGGGTGGCCATGAGCAGGCCGCTCACGAATTGGGACGAGACGTTGCCGGGAATGGAGAAGCGGCCCGGCAGGAGCGTGCCCGAAACCTCAAGTGGGAGCTTTCCGCGCGTAGAGAGCGTGACACCGTGGCAGACGAGCTCCTCGTAGAGGGGCGAGAGCGGGCGGTCGGCAAGGCGACCGTGGCCGTCGAGGCTGCCACCTCGGCCGAGCGCGGCGACGATGGGCAGCATGAATCGAAGCGTCGAGCCGGACTCGCCACAGTCGAGGTGTGCTCCAGGTATGGCTTGACGGATGTTGTCTGTGGCGCTTGTGCCCGGAAGCGGGTTCACTCTAAAGCCCAGGCGTGTGCTTGCGATGCGTGCGCCAAGAGCCTCCAGGCAGCTGACGGTGGCCTCGATGTCTTTGGAGGTCGCGTTGCAGTTGATGTCTGTGGTCCCCGGGCAGAGGGCCGCCATGATGAGCAACCGGTGGGCCATGGACTTCGAGGCGATGGCGGGTATGGTGCCGTGAAGCGGGGAAGGATGGATGGTTACGTCCATGCGCTACTCACCGCAGCCAAGGTCGATCACGTGGCGGAGCTCCTCGAGCGAGACCTTGCGCAGCTCGACGCCACCAATGCGCGTGGGCACCACAAGGGTCACGCTGTTGGCACGGCGCTTCTTGTCACGCGCCGCGTACTCGAGGAGCGTGGCGTGGTCGATGTCCGTGTTGGTGGGAAGCCCGTATGCCCTCACGCAGTCCACGATGCGGGTGGCCACGTCCGGCGAGCACCAGCCAAGCTGGGCCGAGGCGCGAGCAACGCAGCAGAGGCCTGCCGCGACGCAGCTGCCGTGCCCGAGCGTGAAGTCGCTTGCGGCCTCGATGGCGTGGCCGATGGTGTGTCCAAGATTGAGCGTCTGACGACGGCCGCGCTCCTGCTCGTCCGCGTCGACCACATCGCGCTTGATCTCGACGTTTCTGGCCACAATGCCCACAAGCTTGTCGGGGTCAAACCCGGGCGTGCACACGGGTGCCGCCTGAAGCTCGTCAAAGAGCTTCTCGTCTGCAAGCACGCCGTGCTTGATCATCTCGCCGCACGAGTCACGCAGCAGGCCTGGGGAAACGGTTGCAAGGCAGTCGATGTCGGCCACGACCAGCGAGGGCTGCAGAAAGGCACCGGCAAGGTTCTTGCCCGCCTCGAGGTCGACCGCCGTCTTTCCGCCCACGGATGAGTCGACCATGGCGAGCAACGAGGTGGGAACCTGGACAACCTGAATGCCGCGCTGGTAGAGGGCTGCGGCAAGGCCTGCCATGTCACCGGTGACGCCCCCGCCGAGAGCGACGACCGCGTCCGAGCGCGTGAGCCCGGCGTTGGCCATGCGCTCGAGGATGTCCCCCAGCGTGGAGAGGCGCTTGTGCTCCTCGCCAGCAGGAAAGGTGAGCGTCGTGACGGCAATGCCTGCCTCCTCGAGCGACTCCTCAACAGGCTTTGCATAGAGCGGCGCGACATTTGAGTCCGAAATGAGAGCCACGTGTGTGACTTTGGGGCATGCCGCGGCGACAAGTGCGCCCAGGGAGGCGAGAAGCCCTCGGCCAACGTGCACCTCGTACGAGCGAGAGGGCGTGTTCACGGGGATTGCGCGGGTCTCGCTCATCGTGCCTCGGCCTCCTTCTTCAGGCGATCGCCCTCCGCGAGCAGCCTCTCCAGCTTCTCGGCATCCCGCGCGTCGATTGCATCCTTGTATGCCTGGAGATTCTCGATGATGGTCCCCACCTCGCGCGACAGGTTGTCCGCATTGTCGAGGAAGAGCTCGGTCCACATGGGGGCGTTCAGGCGCGCCACGCGCGTGAGGTCCTTGTACGAGCCTGCCGAGAAGCCCTTGTGCTCCTGTGCCGTGGGGCTCTTCACATAGGCGTTGGAGACGACATGCGCTAGCTGCGAGGTGTAGGCAATCATGCGGTCGTGGTTCTCGGCGGTGGAGAGCGTGAACGAGCCGAACCCACAGGGCTCGAGCAGGTGCTTCAGGCGCTCGAGAATGGCCACACGGTCGAAGTCGTCCATCTGCGGCGGCACGACGACCATGGGCGCGTTGTGGAACATGTTCGCCCTGGCGTGGGCAAAGCCCGAGTACTGCGTGCCGGCCATGGGGTGGCAGCCTACAAAGGTCCAGGGTTGGCCCTCGGCAATCTTGCCGCAGCGCTCGCAGATGATGCGCTTGACGCCGACGGTGTCGATGACGATGGCGCCGGGTGAGATGAGATGGGCCATGTCCTCGAGCCAGTCGATGCTCACCTGGGGGTAGCCGGCGAGGATGATGAGCTCGCAGGTGGGGATGGTTTCGTCGGTGAGCTCGCCCCTGATGGTCTCGATCTCGGCCATCTCGGTGACGGAGTGCGTGCGGTTCCAGCCGTACACCTCACGGCCAGCCGCGGCCAGTGCCTTGGCGAAGGAGCCACCCATCAGGCCAAGGCCCACCACGCCCACGCGATCGGGGACGAAGGTGGGGGAGAGGGCGGCCTGGTCTTTCTCGGCCATTTACTTCTCCTCCTCGACGGGTGCCGTCACTGCCTCGCGGATAAGGCGGATGCGGCGCATGGCATCGTCGAACTGTGCGGGCGTGAGCGCCTGCGCGCCATCGGACCACGCCTCGCTGGGGTTGTTGTGAACCTCGATCTCGAGGCCGTCGGCACCCGCCGCCGTTGCCGCATAGGCTGCGGGACGGACGTAGCGCGTGTAGCCCGTGGCGTGGCTGGGATCGCCAACAACCGGCAGGTGGGAGAGGTGGTGAAGCACGGGAATCGCGTTTACGTCGAAGGTGTTTCTCGTCCGCGTCTCAAAGGTGCGGATGCCGCGCTCGCAGAGAATCACGTTGGGGTTCCCCTCGCTCATGATGTACTCGGCGCCCATGAGGAGTTCGTCGATGGTCTCGGAGAGGCCGCGCTTGAGAAGGATTGGCACCTGGGTCTTGCCCACCTCGCGCAGGAGCGGGAAGTTCTGGGCGTTGCGGGCGCCAATCTGCATGACGTCGATGCCCTTGTCGAGGAAGAGCTGAACGTCGCGCGGGTCCATGACCTCCGTCACGATGGGCATGTCGAGTTCTCCTGCTGCCTCGACGAGAAGGTCAAGGCCCTTCTCGCCCATGCCCTGGTAGGAGTACGGGCTGGTGCGGGGCTTGTATGCCCCGCCGCGGAGCATGGTTGCGCCGGACGCCTTGACGGCGCGGGCGATGTCGAAGAGGTTCTTGCCTTCAACGGAGCAGGGGCCGGCGATTACCTGGAAGTTGCCGCCGCCGATTTTCACGCCGTGACCGCATTCCACAACAGTGTCCTCGGGGTGGAACTTGCGGTTGGCCTTCTTGAAGGGCTCGGAGACGCGCTGGACGCGCTCGATGATGTCCATGGACTCGAGAAGGAACGGGTCGATCTGGGTTGTGTCGCCGATGATGCCGACGATGGTCTCGTTGTCGCCCTGGGATACGTTTGTCTTGAAGCCACGCCCCTCGATCCACTTTACGAAGTGGTCGAGCTGGTCTTTGGTGGCCGTCTCTTTAACTACTGCAATCATGGTGGCAAACCTTTCCGAGGCCACGGATGTGCGCGGCCGTCTTGTTGCATAGGGATTGGAATGCTACCACGGAGGAGTCTGTTTGCAGGGCTTGTGCCTGCGGCGTTAACAAAGGTGAACTAATGGTCTGTGGGGTCTGGGGCGCTGGGGTGGCGTCGCGGGGCACGGGGCGCCGCGCGGGGCGCAGGCTGGCCTTGCTGTCTGCGGCTGCTCACGTCCCCGCTGTCCATAAAAACGGAGAATATCGCCATTCCTTAAACGAGAAGGACGTTTCCCGAGTTGGCGCGTAGCCATTTTGAGAAATGGCGATATTCTCTGGGTGTGCGAGAAGAGACAGGCTAGGCGTGCGAGAAGGGCCAGGCCCCCGCCCGCGGGCTAGGCCCAAAAAAGCCCAGGGTGCCATGCGCCCTGGGCTGCATCTACCTGGTGACCCCGGTGGGGTTCGAACCCACGACCTTTCGCTCCGGAGGCGAACGCTCTAATCCACTGAGCTACGGGGCCAACGGCCTTTGATTATAGGCAAACTTTCCAACTTGGCTACCGTCACGGCGGAATGCCATCGTCACGACTCGCCCACAAGACCTAAGCCGACCCTCCGCCCGCTTGCCCGGCTCGCATACAATGAGCATTCGGCACCCGCTGTCCCATTCGGCAGTCAAAGCGAGGGGAGACCATGACGCGCAACACCACACCTGCCAACGACGACATGCCTGCAACAAGCGTTGAGGGCCTCTCGTCTGCCGAGGTCGAGGAGCGTGTCGCCTCCGGGAAGACCAACGCCAACACCGATGTCAAGACCAAGTCCGTGCGCCAGATCCTTGCCGAGCACACGTTTACGCTCTTTAACTTCGTCAACCTTGGGATGGCGGTCCTTGTGGCCATTACGGGCCAATGGCGGAACCTTCTCTTCATGGGCGTGGTCATCTGCAACCTCATCATCGGCATCTTCCAAGAGGTTCGCGCAAAGCGCATGGTCGATAGGCTCTCGATTCTCACCGAGAAGCGCGTCCGCGTAATGCGCGATGGCAAGACGGTCGAGCTGCTCCCCTCCGAGCTGGTGCTCGACGACTGCATCCTGCTTGCCCACGGCGAGCAGGTCCCTGCGGACTCCGTGGTGCTCAGGGGTCGGGTGCAGATGGACGAGTCCCTGCTTACGGGCGAGAGCCGCCCCGTTCCCAAGGGACCGGGCGACACGCTTCTAAGCGGAAGCTTCGTGGACTCCGGAGACCTTCTCGCCCGCGTGACCAAGGTGGGCCAGGAAGGCTATGCAGCTCGCATCAACGCCGAGGCCAAGTACGTCAAGCCCGTGCATTCGCAGATTCTCGACTCGCTTCGCGCCATCATCCGCCTGGGTACCTATGCGCTCTTCCCGCTAGGGATCGGGCTCTTCCTGCGCACGCTCTTCATGGACAGCGCGACCTTGAACGACGCCATTCTCTCGGCTGTTGCTGCCGTGGTGGGGATGATTCCGCAGGGGCTGGTGCTTCTCACCTCGAGCATCCTTGCCATCGCCACCACGCGCCTGGCCATGCGCAAGGTACTCGTGCAGCAGACCTATTGCGTGGAGACGCTCGCGCGCGTTGACACCCTGTGCCTTGACAAGACGGGCACCATCACCACCGGTCGCATGGAGGTCTCGCACGTAAACGCCGCGCCCGGCCACACGGTGGCCGAGGTCGACGGGGCCCTTGCGGAAGTGGTCCGCGCATCCGAGGGCGATGCCAACGACACGGCGCAGGCGCTTCTCGCCCATGCCGACAAGGTTGGCGTCGAGAGGGGAGAGACGCCACTTCGCGTGGTTCCCTTTGACTCGCGGCGCAAGTGCTCTGGCTGCGTGACGGCAGGGGGGCGCCCCCTTGTCATGGGTGCCGCCCGTTTTGTGCTGGACGAGAAGGGCGTTGCCCAAGCGGCGGCCCTTGCGGCTGGCTATGACCCCTGCGAGCGCGTACTCGTTGTCTGCGAGGTCGCGGGCTTCGACGCTGATGGCGCCCCTACTGGCGAGGCATCGCTTCTCGGCGTAGTTGGCATCAGAGACGAGCTGCGCGCCACTGCGCCGCAGACCATGCGCTACTTTATCGAGCAGGGCGTTGACCTGCGTGTCATTTCGGGCGACGATCCCGTGACCGTATCGGCCATCGCGGCGAGGGCGGGCGTGCCTCATGCCGAGCAGGCCGTCGACGCATCTACGCTCAAGACCGAGGAGGACCTCGTTGCCGCTGCTCGTTGCTACCACGTCTTTGGACGCGTGACGCCCGAACAGAAGCGCTCGCTCGTGCGTGCGCTTCGGGCGGATGGTCACGTGGTTGCCATGACGGGCGACGGTGTGAACGACGTGCTCGCGCTGCGCGAGGCAGACTGCTCGATCTCGGTGGCATCCGGTTCTGCCGCGGCGCGAAACGTCTCGGAGATTGTCCTTGCCGATAATGACTTCTCGCACATGCCCGAGGTGGTTGTTGAGGGGCGTCGCTCGATCAACAACCTCCAGCGCTCTGCCTCGCTCTTCCTCGTCAAGACCGTCTACACGGCACTTCTCGCCTTGGTGTGCATCTTCTTCCCGCCGTACCCCTTCATCCCCATACAGATGTCGCTCATCTCGTCCGCCATCATCGGCATCCCGTCGTTCGTGCTTGCGCTCGAGCCAAATCACGACCGCGTGAGCGGCGGCTTTCTCGGCCACGTACTCGCGCGTTCGCTCCCTGCCTCGGCTGGGATCACGGCGGCGCTCGTCGTGGCGCTTGTCGCTGAGCGCCTCATGCCCATGACCTTTGCTCAGACGTCAACCGTCTGCATGCTGCTTGTCGCGATCGTGGGCATTCGACTCATCTGGCGCATCTCGCAGCCTCTTACGCCATTGCGCACTGCGCTGCTCGTTACGGTTGGCGCGATTGTTGCCGTCGGGTGTACGGTCTTTGGTGCCTTCTTCAAGGTTGCGCCTCTCACGCCTAGTATGTGTGTCTTGGTCGTCGTTGCGGGGGCGCTCTCGTGCGTCCTCTTCGATACGCTCTTCAACCGCTCGATAGCCCTTGCCAATGCCGGCGGGGGCATCGCCCGCCTTGCGGACAGACTGGAGGAGACCCATGTCACTCACAGAAGGAACGCCAATCACCAAGGAGTTTAGGGAGGCCGTTCTTGCCGCCCGTCGCCCCGTTCGCGTTTCTGCGGGCGGCAGGGAGGCGCTCGCCTACGACGTCTCCGGCATTCCCGGCGAAGACCGGCTGCCCCGCGCCTTGGTCGAGCTTCTCGAGAACGTCGTGCGCCGCTCCGCCACCGATGATGATGCGGTTCGCCAGGCGCATGCCGTGGTCGAGGCCGGCCTTGCCGGAAAGCAGGGCTCCGAGATCGAGTTCATGCCTGCGCGTGTCCTCTTCCAGGACTTCACCGGCGTGCCCGTCTTTGTCGACTTTGCCTCCATGCGCGACGCTATGGTTGCCCGTGGCGGCGACCCCTCGCGTGTGAACCCCCACATCCCCTGCACCCTTGTCGTTGACCACTCGGTCATCGCTGACGTCGCTGGCGAGCAGGACGCGTGCGAGAAGAACCAGGAGCTCGAGGCAAAGCGCAACCACGAGCGCTTCGCATTCCTCAAGTGGGCCGGCGAGTCCTTTGGCAACGTCGAGATCGTCCCGCCCGGAGGCGGCATCTGCCACCAGCTCAACATCGAGCGCTTCTGCCGCGTGGTGACCACCGACGCGCTTTCTTCGCTTAATGAGCCCGTGGCCTGCTTTGACACACTTGTGGGCACCGACTCGCACACCACCACGGCAAACGGCGTTGGCGTCATGGGCTGGGGCGTTGGCGGCATCGAGGCCGAGGCTGCGGCGCTGGGGCAGCCCATCTCGATGCTCGTGCCGCCGGTGGTGGAGCTGAGGCTTACCGGTGCCCTGCGCGACGGCATCTCCGGCATGGACCTTGCCCTCACGGTTGCGCAGCTCATGCGCGCGGCTGGCGTCGTCGGCTGCCTCGTCGAGGTGACGGGAGAGGGCGTGGCAACCCTCACCGCCACGCAGCGCTCCTGTGTCGCCAACATGACGCCGGAGTACGGTGCCACCACCACGCTCTTCCCGGTTGACGAGAAGACGCTAGACTACCTCAGGCTCACCGGCCGCGACCCCAAAGACGTGGTGTTCGCCCAGGCCTACCTTGAGCGCCAGGGTACCTTTGGCGCCACGAGCGGACGCACCTACGCCCGCACGGTGACGCTTGACCTCGCGACGGTGGAACCGAGCCTCGCCGGTCCCTCGCGCCCGCACGACCGCGTGACTATTGCTGGCCTTCGCGACCGGTTCGAGCAGAGTGCCGAGAAGAACGGGTGTTGCGACCTGGCGCAGTCTTTCGACATCGCCTGCGGCGACGCGACCTATGGGCTCCACCACGGTGCGCTTGCCATTGCGGCCATCACCAGCTGCACCACCGCGACAGACCCCGCCATGATGGTCGCCGCTGGGCTTCTCGCCAAGCGTGCCGTCGAGCGCGGCCTTACCCCCAAGCCCTGGGTCAAGAAGATCCTCGCCCCCGGCAGCCACGCCACCCAGCTCCTGCTCGAGCGCGCCGGCCTCACCGCTCCGCTTGCGAAGCTCGGCTTCTTCACCTGCGGATTTGGCTGCATGAGCTGCATTGGCAACTCCGGTGACATCCATTCCGCCCTGCGCGAGCACGCAGACGAGATGGAGCTCACGAGCGTCCTCTCGGGCAACCGCAACTTCGAGGGCCGCATCTCGCCCTACGTGAGCCAGAACTACCTCTGCCAGCCCGCCTACGTGGTTGCCTACTCGCTCGTGGGCACCATGGACGTAGACCTTGCCAAGGATCCGGTTGGCACGGGCGCAAACGGTGAGCCCGTGATGCTCGCAGACCTGGTTCCCTCCAACGCCGAGGTTGCCGAGGTCCTCTCGCACGTCCTCACGCCGTCCCTCTTCGCAGACGTCCAGGAGTCGCTCAAGGAGGGCTCCGCCTCCTGGCGTGCGATCGAGTCCTCGTCCTCCTCGACCTTCCCGTGGGATGATTCCTCCACGTATGTGCGCCGCGCGCCGTACTTCGACATCGCCCGCAAACGCGAGACCATCCAGGTGTCTGGCGCCCGCGCCCTGGCACTTCTTGGCGACTTTGTGACCACCGACCACATCTCGCCCGCCGGTGCCATTGCGCCAGATTCCCCGGCTGCGCGCTACCTCACCGAGCACGGCGTGGCACAGAAGGACTTCAACACCTACGGTAGCCGCAGGGGCAACCACGAGGTTATGGCTCGGGGCACCTTCGCCAATGTGAAGCTCAAGAACGCGCTTGCGGACGGTCGCGTGGGCGGGTGGACGCGCGACTTCATCGACGGCGAGGTCAAGAGCATCTACGATGCCGCCATGGACTACGCCGAGCACGACGTTCCCCTGGTGGTGGTTGCGGGCAAGCTCTACGGCTCTGGCTCAAGCCGTGACTGGGCAGGTAAGGGTCCTCTGCTTTTGGGCGTACAAGCCGTCATCGCCGAGAGCTTCGAGCGCATCCACCGCTCCAACCTGGTGCAGATGGGGGTGCTTCCGCTTCAGTTCCGGGAGGGCGAGAATGCGGAATCCCTTGGTCTTACTGGTGAGGAGACATTCGACGTTTCGCCTGTGAGCTTGAAGGATGGGCTTCCCAGCCCGCGGGAGGTGGATGTCACGGCAACGCGCCCGGATGGCACGGCTGTCACCTTCACCTGTGTCGTCCGCGTCGACACGCCCATGGAAGGGCGTTTCCTCGCAAAGGGCGGCATCCTGCCCTACGTCCTCGACGAGATTTCATAGGGCTTGTGAGGGCTTGCTCGGCGGTATTGTGCGTGGCGTGCAGAACGGCGAGAATGTGCGGCTGGATTTTGTTCGCTGGGTAAGAGACAGACAGGAGGGATTTGCATGAGGTGTCCAAACTGTGGCGCGGAGGTACCAACTGGTGCCGTTGCCTGCCCCACCTGTCACTATGACCTGGGTCTCACGCAGAGGATTCCCGTGACCAAGGTGGCATGGTGCCCCACATGCGGTGCCCTGGTTCCCCCAGACGCCCATTCCTGTCCAAAATGCGGTGCACCCGTTGGCGCGCCTGTGCGCTCGAAGAGTGGCCAGGCCGTGCGCGACCTGGGCATTCCCACCATTGGCGGGCCAGCCGATCCAGACGCCGATGACGTAGACGAGGGTGGCGCTGACGCCACCCGAGCCATGCCGCGCATCGAGAGCGCCATTCCGTCCGAGCCCGGTCCCGAGTCAGCGACGGTGCGCCACGACCGCATGCCGCGTACGCGTGTGCTCATGGTTGCAGCTGGTGCGGCACTTGTGCTTGCGGGTGGCATGGCTCTCTGGATCACTCACCCCTGGGACCCCAACCTGTACATCACTCATGCACAGACGGACGCCGACACCTCCATGGCAGGCTATCCAGGCTACATCTCCTCGCTTTCTGGGCAGGATGGCTCTGCGGCTACAACGAGCGACAGCTCAAGCGACAGTGCTGATTCCTCCTCGGATTCGGGGGATGATACTGCCACGCCCACCGTCGCCCAGTCGCTCAGCGATGACTACGAGAAGCTCGGCACCTACGCCGGCCAGCTCGACGATAGCGTGGCAGCGCTCGTCTCGACGGGCGTGAGCGGCTCGGAGTCCGACCGCAAGTCTGCCAAGGCCACCGCCGACCAGACCGCGATCGAGATCTCTAACCTCATCGACGACATAACTTCGCTCGATGACTCCGACGGCACCTACGCAGATGACATCTCCAACCTAACCACGCTAGGGAACTGGCTGCGCAACCGCTCGGATGCCATCTGCGAGGCCTGGAAGATCTCGGTCACCATGGCGACGGAGAAGAAGATCTTGGCCCCGCTCGAGAAGATTGGCTACTCCTCCGGAACCGACAGCTATAAGACGCTCTTTGACGAGAACTACGAGGCGTGGAAGCCTGCGGAGGAGTAATCGAACCTGCCGGAGGCGTCTGACGATTGCGTGCAGGCCGCTGCTTGCTGGTACTATCGTAGGGATGAAAGATTGCTACGATTCTCTCGGCGTCTCCCCGGCGCCGCGAGCTTCACACTTTGGAGGGGTCATGGGTCTCTTTGGTTCTAAGCCGCTCTACACGCCTTCGTACAAGGTGAAGGGCGACGAGGTCGCGATCTTCGATACCAGCAAGGGCACCATTGTGGTGCGTCTTGATGGTAATGGGGCGCCCATCCACGTTGCCAACTTCTGCGAGCTTGCCGAGAAGGGCTTCTACAACGGGCTCACGTTCCACCGCTATGAGCCCGGCTTCGTCATTCAGGGTGGCGATCCGGCGGGCAACGGCACCGGTGGTCCGGGCTACTGCATCCACGAGGAGTACACCACCAACCCCCGCAACAGCCATGAGGACGGGGCGCTTGCCATGGCACGCGCGTCCGATCCCAACTCTGCCGGGTCTCAGTTCTACTTCTGCCTTGGCCCCCAGCACTTCCTGGACAAGGGCTACACCGTGTTTGGGCAGACCGTCGAGGGTCTCGACACCATTGCCGCTCTTCGCAAGGGCGACGTTATCAACTCGATTACGATCGAGCACCGTGCATAGGGTTTCGCCGGTGCAGAAGCGAGGGGGTCTCACGTGAATCAGCAGACATACGAGGCGGGCAAGGCCGCCTATCAACAGGGCGATTGGCTCACCGCGGTTGACAGACTCTCGCAGGCTAAGGACCCGGGAGAGGTTTCCGGCCCCGTTGACCACCTCGTGGGCAACTCCTACATGAAGCTCGGCCAATACGAGGCTGCTGCTGCCGCATATGAGAGCGCCCTGCGCGACACTGCGTATGGCAAGGTTGGTCCGCTCTCCTGCAACCGTGGTCGTGCGCTTCTCGCCGCTGGTCACCCTGCCGAGGCAGTCTCTGCGCTCACGCAGGCCCTAAGCGACACCTCCTATGCCACCCCGTACAAGGCCCACATGGCGTTGGGCACCGCCTACGAGCGCCTTGGCGACCCCCGCAACGCGGGCATCGCCTACAGGAACGCTGCCATCGACGAGTCGAACCCCAACCCGTCCTCCGCTCTGTGCGACCTCGGCGGCTGCTTCATGCAGCTGGGCCGTCCCATTGACGCAGTTGAGGCCTACCGTACGGCCCTTGATTTCTCGGCGCCCCTTCAGAGCCAGAACCAGGTCTACTGTGACCTCGGCCTTGCCTATGTTGCTGCAAACCGCATGTCAGAGGCGGTTGACGCCTTCGATCACGCCACGGCAGACGGCACGCTTGTGCTCTCGCCCGAGGCGCAGGCGTCCTATGACGCCGCCCGCAAGGCCATGGCTGCCATAGTGAGCAAGAAGCGCCCCTCCGATACCGACGCCCTGCTTGCTGCTGCCGGCTACGGTGGGGGATATGATCCCCTCGACCCCACGGGTGCGTCTGGCGAGCTCATGCCTTCTGCCGATGACACGGGCTTCTTCTCCGTCTCCGAGGAGGACCTCGTCGAGCAGGACAAGAAGGAGCGCAAGATCCGCCGCAAGCACAACCACAGCGGGCTCAAGGTCTTCATCACGATCCTCGTCATCCTTGTGGTGGCGCTCGGCGCCGCAGGGTTTGCGTACTACCGTGGCTACGGCTGGCCCACCCAGGAGGCTGTGATCGAGCAGCTGTTTGACGCCAAGACCTCTGGTGAGGACCTGGGCAGCTTCATTGCCGCCTCGGTGCCCGCCTCCGATGCCGCCACCATCGAGTCCACGGTTCCCACGGGCGCAACAATCAAGTCCACCGAGGTCGACCGGAGCATGACCGAGTCCACGGCCACGGTCAGCGCCGCTCTTCCCACTGGGGACACGCAGACCTACACCATCTCTCTGGTGCGCGATGGCATCTCTTGGAAGGTGACGAGCGTGACAAGCGATGATGCGTCCTCCACGGCGGATTCCTCATCTGCCACGTCTTCAAGCGGGGTTACCACGACCACTACGGGTACCGCGTCGCAGGGTTAGAGCCCCTTCGCGTCGTGCTAGGTGCGCGCCTTCAGGACGCGCAGACGGGATAAGGAAGCTATGTCGATTTTCGACTCACTGTTCGGCGAATATGGCGGCGACCTTGCCATTGACCTCGGCACCGCCAATACGCTTGTTGCCGTTAGGGGCCAGGGCATCGTCATCAACGAGCCCTCGGTTGTTGCCATCGACAAGAGCGAGAGCCGTGTCCTTGCCGTGGGCGCCGACGCCAAGCGCATGATTGGTCGCACTCCGGGTTCCATCATCGCCGAGCGTCCCCTCAAAGATGGCGTCATCGCAGACTTCGATGTCACCGAGGTCATGCTCAGGTACTTCATCGAGAAGGCTCGCGAGCGTCGCTATCCCTGGTCGCCTAGGCCGCGCGTGGTTGTCTGCGTACCTTCGGGCGTTACGTCTGTCGAGAAGCGTGCTGTGTTCGAGGCCACCATACAGGCTGGCGCTCGCCAGGCCTATCTCATCGAGGAGCCCATGGCAGCCGCCATTGGCGCTGATCTTCCTATCGAGGACCCAACCGGTTCGATGGTCGTGGACATTGGTGGCGGTACCACCGAGGTTGCTGTCATCTCGATGGGTGGAATCGTTGTCTCGCAGTCCATTCGCACTGCGGGCGACGAGTTCGACCAGACCATCCTCGAGCACGTCCGCGATGCGTACAACCTCTCCATCGGCGAGCGCACGGCCGAGGACATCAAAATCAAGGTTGGTTCCGCCGCTCCGCTTGCTGAGGAGCTTGACGTCGAGGTCAACGGCCGCGATGTCATGAGCGGCCTGCCCAAGACGGTTCGCATCGAGAGCGAGGAGATCCGTCGCGCCCTGGATCGCCCGCTTGACGAGGTCACGAAGGCCGTCAAGGACGCCCTTGACGTGACGCCGCCAGACCTCGCGTCGGACCTCATGTTCTATGGCATCCTGCTCACGGGCGGCGGTGGCCTTCTTCGCGGTCTTGACCAGCGTCTCCGCGAGGAGACAGGCGTACCCGTCAACGTGAGTCCCACCGCCCTTGAAAACGTTGTCAACGGTTGCGCTAAGGTCCTCGAGGCAAACGCGCTTTCCGGTGGCTTCGTCCAGAGTACAGGCCAGTAGGCGTGCCGCTCAGTGGAAGACGTGCCCCAACGCCGGGGCTGGGAAACAACAATCAGGGTACAGGCGGGCGCGAGCTAGTCGTGTGCCTCATCATCTCGGTTGTGCTCTTCACCGTGGGCGTTCGCACGGGAGACGATGGGCCTTTGGGCGTCATGCGCGGCGCCTTCCAAACCATCACGACCCCGGTGCGCCTCGTGGGTTCCGCCATCTCTATGCCGTTCCAGGGACTGGGCAACATCTTCTCCAACCTCACGGCAGACCAGGAAACGCTTTCAGAGCTTCAGGCCGAGAACGACGAGCTTCGAAGCAGGAACGCGGAACTCGAGGAGGCCGAGCAGACGGCAACGCGCCTGCAGGGGCTCCTCGATCTCCAGAGCACCTATGACCTGCAGTCCACTGCCGCCCACATCATCTCGGGTTCCAGCGACTCGTGGTCTTCGACCGTCATCATCGACAAGGGCACCAGTTCCGGCCTCTCCGTTGGCATGCCGGTAACCTCGTCCTCGGGTGTCATTGGGCAGATTGTCGAGTGCGGAGCCACGTCCTCCACCGTGCTTCTCGTAACCGACGAGTCCTCGAGCATCTCGGCCATGGTTCAGTCGAGCCGGGCCCAGGGCATGCTCAATGGCTCCGCTGCGGGCGAGGTAAGCCTCGACATGATTCGCACCGATCAGACCGTCGAGGTCGGGGACATCGTGGTCACGAGCGGCTTGGGTGGCGTCTTCCCCAAGGGGCTTCCTCTCGGCAAGGTTACGAGCGTCGAGAAGAACCCGGGCTCCATGTACTACACGATCGTCGTCGAGCCGTATGCCCACACAGAGAACGCCGAGGAGGTTCTCGTCATTACGTCACTCACGGACTCCCAGGTTGCGACCTCCGAGGACGTGGCGGCCGCAGACGCCCAGGAGACCTCGTCAAGCACGACGGACACCTCGGGCGCGGATTCGACGAATACGGACTCCGCTAGTTCTGATGCCGCGGGCACTGACTCGAGTAGCACGGGTAGTGCCGCCTCGACGACGGGAACTTCTGCGGGTTCGTCATCAACGACGTCGACCACGTCTACGTCAAATTAGGGAGGGGGGCTCGCCATGCAGGTGGCTGACAAGAACAGGGACCGGCGGGGCACGCTCGTCCTCGCCATTGTGTGCGCCGTGCTCCAGCTTGCGCTTGCGCCCAACATAGGAATCGGGAACGGACGGGCCAACTTTGCCCTGGTCTTTACCGTGTGCGCCGCCTTCAACATCGGCGGTCGGAAGGGGGTTCTCGCGGGCTTCTTTGCGGGACTCTTCTTTGACCTCTCGACCACGGGACCCATCGGCCTTATGGCCGGGCTGTGCGCGGTCGCGGCATATGTTCTGGGACAGGAGGGGAGAAACCGCATGGCCGGCGAGTTTGGTGCAAGCGTGGTGGAGTTCTCCGTCACTACGCTTGTCGTCTCGCTCATCTACCACCTTGCCATGCTCATGGTTGGGCAGTCATCGTCGTTTCTCGACGTGGTGGCGCTCCGCACGCTTCCCACGGCGTTCCTCACCATTGCTGCCTTCCTGCCCTTTGCCTGGTACTACTCACGCTCCGCTGGTGCAGGCCCAAGCCTCTCGATGGGTGGCCGGCATCGCGGCGGCTCGCACCTCAACACCAGGGGTCTCTAGGGTCACATCATGAGCTTCACGGTCATTATCATCATCGTCTGTGTCGCGGTGGCGGCGGCCCTCGTAGCCGTGTTTCTCGTCTTTGGACGCTCCGAGACCAACTTCAAGTTCGACATTGGCGGCAATGGGCCAAAGGCGTCGGGCGGGTCGGACACGTCTGGTGAGACAACGACGCAAGGTCGCCTTGTGGGCCAGGCTGCGGTTTCCGGTGGCATCATCGCCGTCCTTCTCGCCAAGCTCTGGTCGATGCAGCTCCTGTCCTCCGATGAGTACACCAAGCAGGCAGAGTCCAACAGGACGCGCACGGTGTCCGTCCCCGCTCCCCGCGGGCGCATCCTCGACCGCAACGGCAAGGAGATCGTCACCAACCGGTCGAGCCTGACGGTCCTCGCCGAGGCGGACGTTGCCGATGACGACATCGAGCTCACGCTCATCGGCAACCTCATCGGCATGCCTGCGCTTGCCGTTAAGCGCAAGGTCGAGGATTCGTCGGCGGGCGCGCAGAGCCTGCGCTCGATTGCCGTTGACGTTTCGCGTAGGGTTGTGGCGTTTCTCGGCGAGCACCCAACGGTCTTCCCTGGCGTCTCGGTTGACCAGAGGACCCAGCGCTCGTATCCGTATGGCTCGCTTGCCGCGCACGTCGTGGGCTACACCGGTACCGTTACGTCAGACCAGCTCAACTCGACCGACTCCTCCGACGAGGGGGCCGTGAAGTACAGCTCGGGAGACACGGTTGGCCAGTCTGGCATCGAGCTTCAATATGAGAGCGTCCTTCAGGGCGTCGCTGGCGAGCAGACCGTCTATGTTGACGCGGACGGCAACGTGCTCGACTATTCGACACTTGTCGAGCCCAGGAGCGGCTCTGATGTTCTTCTCACCTTGGACATGGACATCCAGAAGGCCGCCGAGGAGTCGATTGTCAAGGTTGTGGAGTACCAGCAGAAGGCCGGCTACTCTGCCACGGGTGCCTGCGCCGTCGCAATCGACTGCACGAACGGCGAGGTCATCGCCATGGCGAGCTATCCCACGTACAATCCGAGCATCTTCGTGGGCGGCATCTCGACCAGCGACTGGGATTCCCTGCAGTCCGAGGATGCCAACTACCCGCTCATGAATCGCGCCATCTCCGGTCAGTACCCCTCGGGATCCATCATCAAGTCGCTCACCACGCTCGCCGCCCTGAGCTACGGCATCGCAACCGCCAGCTCCACCTGGTACTGCACAGGCTGGTGGACGGGGTTTGGCAAGGACTACGGCATGAAGTGCTGGTGGACCTCCGGACATGGGGAGATGAACCTCGTCACTGGCATCACCTACTCCTGCGACGTCGTCTTCTACGAGATAGGCAAGGGATTCTTCTACGATGAAGACAACCCCGAGGGCATGCAGGAGACCTTCAAGAAGTTTGGCTTGGGGTCTCTCACGGGGATAGATCTTCCCAGCGAGGTCCAGGGCCGCGTCCCAGATGCCGAGTGGAAATGGAACTACTGGTCGAGCGCCACGGACGAGCAGCGAACCTGGCAGGGCGGCGACAACGCGAACCTCTCCATCGGCCAGGGCGACCTACTGGTTACCTGTATGCAGATGGTTGACGCCTACGCCGGCATCGCCAACCGCGGGCCCATCTACAAGCCGCACGTCCTGAAGAGCGTCAAGAGCGCTACGGGCTCCGGTACGGTCATCGATTACAGCCCTGAGGTCATCATCAACGCCGATGAGGATTCCGCAAACTTCGACGTCGTTGACGAGGGACTCTCGGGTGTTGTCTACAAGGAGTCCGCCACCCAGGCAGCACACTGGAATAACCTCAGCGTGGCCGCGCGGGGCAAGACCGGAACGGCAGAGCAGACTTCGGTTGGCGAGCCCGTTGGCTGGTTCATGGGCTTTGTTCCTGCCGAGAACCCCAAGTACGTCGTGGGTGCAAACGTCGACCGGGTGCTCTCCGGTGCCTCCTCAGCCATGTACATCGTTCGTGACATCATCGGAGCCATCTACGGCCAGCCGGATGACGTCGCCTACGACACGACCAACGTCGACCGGTAGGGGGCGAACTCATGGCAAACATGGCTCGGCGACAAGGCCTTCTCAACTCTGCGAGCAGCCACCTCAACCGGGGTTCCTCCGGAAGGCACTCCTCCGGTTCCGGCAGGGTTGGCAAGACCCTGGGCGGGCTCTACCTCTCGCAGCTCATCCCTGCGCTCCTTCTTGTCGTCTATGGCGTGGTGGTAATCTGGTCGGCTTCCCTCACGATTCCCGAGGCGAACTTCCCCAGGCACCTCGTGGGTATTGCGATGGGTCTCGTAGGCGCCGTGCTCTTGTGGCGCTATGACTATAGGAACCTCCAGGGCATGACGCGCGTGCTCTTCATCGTCGCGTGCGTTCTCATGATTGCGCCAAAGGTTCCCGGCCTGAGCTACTCGGCGAAAGGCATCACGGGTTGGGTTAAGGTTCCGGGCATCGGCATCACCTTCCAGCCGTCGGAGCTTGCCAAGCTCGTGGTCATCTACCTCATGGCGGCGCTCGGTGCCCAGTACAACGGCAAGATCGAGTCGCTTCGCGACTACGTGCGGCTCTGCGCGATTCTCCTCGTGCCCTTCGGCCTGATCCTTCTCCAGCCAGACCTGGGTACTGGCCTGGTGCTTCTGGTGTTTGGCGCGACCATCATCATCTGCGCGGGGGCCAAGCGCAGCTGGGTTCTTGTGACCATAGCGCTGATTGTTGTTGGCGCGACTGCCATCATCGTGACGTCGATGCTCGACGGTTTCCCGCACATCCTGAAGACCTACCAGCTCAACCGCCTCATCGTGTTTGTCGACCCATCGGTTGACCCAACTAACAATGGCTACAACCTGCAACAGGCAAAAATCGCCGTGGGGTCCGGCGGGTTTTTCGGCAAGGGCATCGGTGGCGCCACGCAGGCGGGCAACGGCTTTCTTCCGGAGGCCCAGACCGACTTCGTCTTTGCCCTTCTCGCTGAGGAGTTCGGCTTTGTCGGCGGGGTCGTGCTGCTTGGGCTCTTCGCGTGGATGATTCTCTCGACGATAGTTCTTGGCATGCGCTGCGAGTCGATGTTCGGCAAGCTCGTCTGCGTGGGCTGCGCTGCCATGTGGACGTTTCAGGTGCTCGAGGAGGTAGGCATGTGCATGGGCATCATGCCCATCACAGGCATCCCGCTTCCGTTCATCAGCTATGGTGCGACCTCCATGATTGCGCAGCTCATGGCCGTGGGGATGGTACAGTCTGTGTGGAGGCACCGGCAGAAGTCCGCCTAGCGGCGGCCGGTCGTAAGGAGGATTATGGCGCGCAAGATTCCATGGGGAAAGATTCTCGAGGTCGCCGGGGCAGGCAAGGATGCTCGCGAGGGCGGCTCTGAGGCCGTGCGCCTGTGGGTGCGCATCTCTCCAGGCGCACCCCGTGGGCACGTCCTTGCTATCAAGGAAGCACTTGTTGCACGCGAGGCAACGGGCATCGTGGACGTCCGCCCCGTCGACGCCCCCGCGCCTGACGACGTGGCGCCAGACGCTCTGGTGGTTGTCTGTGGTGACCAGGCTGTTGCCGAGGCTGTGCTTGCTCGCGACGCCGCTCGACGTGGTGTCCCTGTAGCCCTTGTGGCGGAGTCCGCGGTCGAGGTCCCTGACGTCGAGCTTCCCGAGGAGGCCATGCCCTACCTGGAGGTCCTTGCGTGCGCCGATGCGCTTGCGCTTGTTCCGCGGCTGGGTACCTGGCTCGTAGGCGCCACGGATAAGGGGCTGGCGCTGGCGGCGAACTTCCCCTTCTGCCGTCCCGCCGAGGTCGATGCCCTGGTGCGTCGCTGCGCCATGGAGAACGCCGCCGTGGGGGCCGTGACCCTCATCCCCGGCTCCGACATGGCTGTCATGACCGCCAACCAGGCTAAGCTTGCCCTCGACATCGCTGTTGCCTACGGGCGCGGGCTAGACCCTTGGCGAGCCGTTGAGCTTGCTGGCGTGGTAGGTGCCGGTTTTGGCTACCGTGCGCTCGCTCGCGCTGTCTCCCAGGCCGTTCCCGGCCTTGGCTGGGTCTTCAAGGGTGCCATGGGCTATGTGGGGACCGTGGCCACTGCCCGCGCCCTGCAGGTTCGCTTTGACTTCGAGGACGGCTCGCTCCGCCCACATGGCGAGGAGCTTTCCCGGCAGGCACCGGCGCGTCACCTCGAGCTTCCCCGGAAGTCTGGGGATGGTGTACGAAACCAGGGGTCTTCTCGCAAGGTGCGCGCGCATCGCGCGCCCGAGCCCTCGTACGTTGTGCTCGGCCCCGATGGCTCCGTGGGTAGGGGTGAGTAGTCGTGCGACAAGCCCGAGAGGACCTCTTCCGGCTCATCGAGCCCCTGCTTCCGCTCGTCGAGAAGCCCTCGCGGTACCTCGACCACGAGTGGGGTGCCGTTGAGGACCAGCCCGGCCCCTTCCATGCGTGTCTCGTCTACCCTGACACCTATGAGGTTGGCCAGCCAAACCTGGGTATCTCGATTCTCTACGACGCCCTTAACGCTGCCGACGGCATCTCCTGCGAGCGCTGCTACCTGCCCTGGCGTGACATGGCGGACCTCATGCGCGAGCGCCACGTGCCGCTTCTTGCCCTCGAGTCCGCTTCCCCCCTGGCCTCCTTCGACCTGGTGGGGTTCACGCTCGCCCACGAGCTCGTTGCCACGAACATTGTCGAGACGCTGGACCTTGCCGGCATCCCCGTCCGCGCGGCTGAGCGCGCCGAGGACGATGCCATAGTCATAGCGGGCGGTCCGTCCGTGTGGAACGCCGAGCCCCTCTCGCCCATGTTCGACGCCATTCTCCTGGGTGATGGCGAGGATGCCATTGTCGAGATGGCTGCCTGCGTGAGGAACTCCCGCGCCGCTGGGGCTTCTCGCGAGGATGTCCTTCTCGCGCTCTCGCGCATCCAGGGCGTCTACGTTCCGTCGCTCTACGACGTGGTTGTTGATGAGACTTCCACGCGATGGGGCTATGCCGTGCCGAGACCCGGCACCGGTGCCCCCGAGGTTGTCCTCAAGCGCTGCGTTTCTGACTTTGCGTCGACTCCCGCCTGTGCCGAGCACATTGTGCCCTACATGGGCATTATCCAGGACCGCCTTGCCATCGAGGTCCTGCGCGGCTGCGCGCGTGGGTGTCGCTTCTGCCAGGCGGGCATGACGTACCGCCCGGTTCGAGAGCGCCCCATGGACCAGGTGGTGGAGGCCAGCGAGCGGGGCCTCGCCGAGACGGGCTACGACGAGCTTTCCCTCACGTCGCTCTCGACCACAGACCACTCGCAGTGCGCCCCCATGCTCTACGAGCTCGACAAGCGCCTTGCCGGCCGGGGGATTCGCGTATCTATTCCCTCCCAGCGCCTCGACTCCTTTGGCGTGGACATGGCGAACGCCGCCTCTGGCTCCAAGCGCGGCGGCCTCACCTTTGCTCCCGAGGCGGGCACGCAGCGCCTGCGTGACGTTATCAACAAGAACGTAACCGAGGAGGACCTCGAGCGCGCCGCGAGAAATGCCTTCGAGCATGGCTGGCGCCGCGTCAAGCTCTACTTCATGATGGGGCTCCCCACCGAGACGGACGAGGATATCCTGGCGATACCCGCTGCCACGCACCGCGTGCTTGAGATTGGCCGGGAGATAGTGGGACGCGGCAAGAAGAGCAAGGTGCAGGTCTCGGCATCCGTTGCCGTCTTTGTGCCAAAGGCGTATACCCCGTTCCAGTGGGCGGGACAGCTTGAGGTGGGAGAAGTCGAGCGTCGTGCGCGGCTTCTTCTTGGCGCCAACACCGACCGTGACGTGAAGATCTCCTATCACGATCCCAGGACCTCCCTTGTGGAGGGGGCGCTCTCCAAGATGGGGCGCGCGGGCTTTGACCTCGTGCTGGCCGCATGGCGTCGTGGCTGCCGCTTCGATGCGTGGACGAGCGAGTTTGACTACGATGCCTGGGAGGCGGCTGCGGAGGAGCTTGGCTATGACCTGCCCTCCATTGCGTCTGAGGGGTTCCCACTCGACGCAAGGCTTCCATGGGACCATACCTCTCCTGGGGTCTCGAAGGGCTTCCTCCAGCGCGAGTGGCGGCGCGCTGCCCAGGGTGTCACCACGCCGGACTGCACGCGCGAGACCTGCGTTGGGTGTGGCGTGTGTCCCACACTTGGCGTCGATAACGTTATCTGGGGTGAGCGCGCATGATCAATACCGTCGCCATCACCAACAGCAAGCTCAACCAGTACCGGCTGCGCGTGCGCTACCGCAAGGACGGCAGGCTTGCGCACCTGGGGCACCTCGAGGTTATCAACACCATCAATAGGAGCGTTCGTCGCTCGGCGCTGCCCTTTGCCGTGGGCAATGGATTCGCGCGCCGCATGCGCCTGCAGTTCTCGCAGGCGCTCCCCGTTGGAGCGGCGTCGCTGGGGGAGTACTTCGACCTCTACCTTACCGAGGAGGTGGCACCCGAGGACGCCCTCGAGAGGCTCGTGAAGTCGAGCCCCAGTCTCCTTGAGCCAGTCGCCGCCTCGTATGTCTCCTACGACCTACCCGCCCTCGAGGCCTGGCTCACGCGCTCCATGTGGAGCGTTGACATTATTGACGGTACGAGCGTCGAGGCAATCACTCGCGGCATCCGCGCCGTGCGCGAGCGTGGCGTCCTCACCTATATGCGCGGCGAGAAGGAGAAGCGCATCGACCTTGGCCGAACGCTTGCCTCCTTCGAGGAAAAGCCCGTTGGTTCCGGCTTGCTCTTGGACTGCCGCTCCACGGAGGAGGGTTCTCTTAGGCCGGCTGTGCTCATTGCTGCCGCCGCACAGGAGGTGGGCCTTCCCATGCCGGCGATTTCCGTGTGCAGGCTTGGCCAGCGGCACGTTGATGAAGATGGGAGTCTTGTGGAGCCAATGTAGCTGCTCTATCACAGGGCTCCATGGAGGATAGACTTACTAAGGTTGTGCGGAAAAGCGCCAGACCTCGGTCACCCGATTCAGTTTCCCTTGCGGCGCTGCAGGTCAAGGCGATTTTTCGTTGACGGTTTTCCGCGCGGCTAGTAAGATAACTTACTGTTGCACTCACGCCAGCAATGAAGGGTTACACACATGTACGCAATCGTAGCAACTGGTGGCAAGCAGTATAAGGTTGCCAAGGGCGACGTCCTCGACGTCGAGAAGCTCGACGCGCAGCCTGGCGATTCGGTCCAGCTCGACGTTCTCCTCCTGAACGACGGCGAGAAGACAATCGTTGACCCTGCCGCCCTCGAGGACAAGAAGGTCACTGCCGAGGTCGTCGACCAGCACAAGGGCGAGAAGGTTCTCGTCTTCAAGTTCAAGAAGCGTAAGCGCTACCACCGCACCAAGGGTCACCGTCAGAACCTCACCAAGCTGAGGATCTCCGAGCTCCCCACCGCGTAGCCTCACCCACTCCATCCACTTCAGATAGGCAGGTAGCACTATGGCACACAAGAAAGGCCTCGGCTCGTCTCGCAACGGCCGCGACTCGCACGCGCAGCGTCTTGGCGTGAAGATCTACGGCGGTCAGGCAATCAAGACCGGCCAGATTATCGTTCGTCAGCGTGGCACCCACATCACCCCCGGCGAGAACGTCGGTCGTGGCAAGGATGACACCCTCTTCGCCCTCGCCGATGGCGTCGTGCAGTTCAAGAAGGGCACGAAGCACGTCGTCAACGTCGTCACCGAGTAGCGGCGCGCACCATAGACCAGATTGGGCCCCGCTTCGGCGGGGCCCGTTTCATATCGCGCTTCGTGCGCATCCCCTGTGAGTTGCCGTACCATCAGGGGCAACCAAGGAGGAAACCGTGGTCACATTCACAGACCTGTCTCACATCAACGTAAAGGGCGGCGACGGCGGCGCGGGATGCATGTCGTTCCGACGCGAGGCCTATGTTCCCAAGGGCGGCCCGGATGGCGGTGACGGCGGACACGGCGGCGACGTGATTGTCGAGGCGGACCCGCAGCTCTCGTCGCTTATCGACTATCGCTACAAGCATCACTTCAAGGCCGAGCGTGGCACGCACGGCCAAGGCAAGCGCATGCACGGGAAGGATGGCGCAGACCTCGTGCTTCGCGTGCCCCTGGGCACCGTCGTGCGCGAGCTTGATCCGGCAACGCAGAAGCCTGCGTATCAGATTGCCGACCTCACCCGTCCCGGCGAGCGCGTTGTTGTTGCCCCGGGTGGCATGGGTGGCCTTGGCAACACGCACTTCGTGACTTCCGTTCGCCGAGCGCCTGCATTTGCCGAGAAGGGCGAACCTGCCCAGGAGCACTGGATTGAGCTCGAGATGAAGCTCATGGCCGACGCCGCCCTTGTTGGCATGCCTTCGGTGGGGAAGAGCTCCATCATCGCGCGCATCTCGGCCGCTCGCCCCAAGATTGCCGAGTACCCCTTCACGACGCTCGTTCCAAACCTTGGCGTGGCCCGTGCTCGTGACGGCCGCTCCTTCGTCTGCGCTGACGTCCCCGGCCTCATCGAGGGCGCATCCGAAGGCAAGGGCCTTGGCCACGAGTTCCTGCGCCACATCGAGCGCACGGCGCTCATCCTGCACGTGGTTGACGTGACAGGCGGATTTGAGGGCAGAGACGCCGTCGAGGACTACCGCACCACCAACGCAGAGCTGGCGGCATACGCCTCCGAGCTTGCCGAGCGCCCACAGATCGTGGTCGCCAACAAGTGCGATATGCCTGGAACCGAGGATGCCGTGAGTGCGCTCCGCGAGGCCGCCGAGGCGGACGGGCACACGTTCCACGCTATCTCGGCCGTCACGGGAGAGGGTATCGACGCCCTGGTGAGCGATACGGCAGATGCCGTTGCCAAGCTGCGGGCTTCGGCACCCGCACCCACGGGCGAGGCTGCAGAGGCCTCCGCGCAGTGGGAGCGCCGCCGCCAGCAGCGCGACCGCACGATGTCGGTCAAGCGCGAGGGCGCCCACGTGTGGCGCGTGAGCGGCGCCGCCATCGAGCGCATGGTCATCCAGACCGACTGGGATAACGATGAGGCCGTGGCGTACCTGCAGCATCGCTTTGAGCGCTCGGGCCTCGATGACCGCCTTGAGAAGGCAGGTTGCGTGCCCGGCGATGAGGTGCGTATCCTCGAGCTTGCCTTCACCTACGAGGGCGAGCCCACCAAGGACGACTACGCCGAGCTTGCCGAAGACGAGCCTGACGTGCGAGACGACGGGGGCGACCAGTGATGTCCAAGGCGCCTTCGCTCGTCGTGGCCAAGGTAGGCTCGTCCACCCTCGTGGACGAGCGCGGTGCGCTCGACCGCGCCTTCATACGCTCGCTCTGCGACCAGGTGGTAGAGCTTGCGCATGAGGGGACGCACGTGGTTCTCGTCTCGTCTGGCGCCGCTGCTGCGGGCCGAGACGAGCTGGGGCTTGCCGAGCGGCCTTCGGACATCATGACGCTCCAGGCATGCGCCGCAGCTGGACAGGCCAAGCTTACCGAGGCGTACGCAGACGTCCTTGCCGAGCGCGGCATTCCCTGCGGGCAGGTCTTGCTCACGCGTCGTGATGTTGTCGACCGCGAGGCGTACCTCAATGCGCGCAACACTCTCATACGCCTCATCGAGCTTGGGGCCATGCCCGTGGTCAACGAGAACGATACGGTCTCCGTTGCGGAGTTTGCCTTTGGCGACAACGACATGCTCGGGGCCATTGTGGCGGGTCTTGTCTCGGCAGACCTCTACGTGATTCTTTCGGATGTCGACGGTCTCTACACGGCCAACCCCCAGACTGACCCCACGGCCAAGCTCATAGGCCGTGTAAGTGAGGTCGACGGTCGCGTTTCTTCCATAGCGGGGGGTGCGGGCACCAGCTATGGGACCGGTGGGATGGCTTCGAAGGTGCGTGCTGCCCGTGCCATGCTCGCTGCCGGCATCCCCACGATCATCTGCCGGGGCCGTCGCGAGCATGCGCTTGTTGATGCCGCCCATGGTGTGGACGTTGGCACGCGGTTCGAGGCCAGCAGCAAGGAGACCCCGCACGAGCTGGGCCGCAAGCTCTGGATTGGCCTCGCCGAGGTTGTGCGTGGCACGCTTGTTCTGGATGATGGCGCCGCCCGCGCCGTCACCGAGCGGGGCGCCTCGGTCCTTCCCGTTGGCGTGGTCGAGACTCGTGGAACCTACGCCGCCGGAGACGTGGTGGACGTTCGCGACCTTAACGGCACGCTGCTGGGGAGAGGGGCCGTGCGCTACTCGTCAGACGACATGTCACGCGTCCGTGGCCTCAAGCTCGACGTGGTTGCCCGGTTCTTGGGCGCAGATGCGGCTCAGCCCGCGATCCATCGCGACGAGCTGCTGGTGTTCTAGCATGAGACAAAGGGACAGTCCCTTTGTCTCATGCCTTACGACCGGTGTCCATGCCAACCACGTGCTGCTAGGATAGGCATAGCTAACCGGTCTTCGAAGGGAGCAACCCAATGTCTGAGGCTCGTACCAAGGCGTCGCTTGCGCGCGCTGCCTCGCATGCGCTTGGACAGGCCGCTGCGGCCAAGAGGTCCGCTGCCATTGCCGCTGCTGCACGCCTCATCCGCGAGCGCACGGATTCCATTGTGGTGGCCAACGGCCACGACATGGACCGTTCTCGCACTGCGGGCATGCCGGCGCCCCTGCTCGACAGGCTCATGCTCGACGCCGGGCGACTCGATGGCATCGCTTCCTCGCTTGAGGAGATCGCCCGGCAGGAAGATCCGCTTGGTCGTGTGAGCTGGGGTAGGACCCTCGACTCCGGGGTGCGCGTGGAGCGGCTCTCGGTGCCCATGGGCGTCGTTGCCATGATTTACGAAGCACGACCCAACGTCACGGCCGATGCCTTCGGCCTCTGCATCCGTTCCGGCAACGCCTGCGTCCTCAAGGGCGGGTCGGCTGCCAGGGAGTCCTGCATGGCGCTTGCGGCCTGCTGCAGGGATGCACTTGTCGAGTGCGGCCTTCCCGCAGATGCCGTGCAATACGTGGATGATGACGCCGAACACACCCAGACCTCCGAGCTCGTGCACGCTACGGGTCTTGTCGACGTGCTCATCCCGCGCGGGGGAGCTTCGCTCATCCGCTACTGTGTAGAGAACGCCACGGTCCCCGTGATTGAGACCGGCACCGGCAACTGCCATATCTACCTGCATCGAGATGCAGATGTCGAGAAGGCCGTGAACATCGTCGTCAATGCCAAGTGCTCACGGCCCGGCGTCTGCAACGCCGCGGAGTCACTTCTCGTCGACGCTTGTGCTGCCGAGAAGCTCCTCCCGCCCGTCCTCATGGCCCTCCACGCGCATGGTGTGGAGCTTGTGGGCGACGAGCTAGCCCGCAAGGTTGCTGCCAGTGCCCAGGTTCCCATGGCTGCGGCGACCGAGGACGACTGGGGCAGGGAATACCTTGACCTCAAGATGAGCGTGAAGTGCGTAGAGGACGTTGTCGAGGCAATCGAACACGTCAACCGTTACGGCACGGGTCACTCCGAGGCTATCGTGAGCGACTCCTATGAGGCCTGCGAGACGTTTCTCGCCGGTGTGGACGCCGCCGTGGTCTACGCCAACGCGTCCACCCGCTTTACGGACGGCGGTGTCTTTGGACTCGGCGGCGAGATAGGCATCTCGACCCAGAAGCTGCACGCCCGCGGCCCCATGGGAGCCTCCGCCCTCACCACCACCAAGTACGTCGTGCGCGGGGACGGACAGGTACGATGAGCGTTGACGCAACCGCCCTCAGGGAACGCGACCTGCCAGTTCTTGGTGTCGATGACGGCCGTACCTACCGGCTTGGCATCATGGGTGGCACCTTCGACCCCATCCACAACGGGCACCTTGTTGCTGCCGAGCAGGCCTTCGACGACCTTGACCTCGACCTTGTCGTCTTCATGCCTGCCGGGCATCCCGCCTTCAAGCAGGATCGCAACGTGAGCTCGGGCGAGGACCGCTATGCCATGACGCTGCTCGCCACGGCAGACAACCCCCACTTTGTTGCCTCGCGTTTCGAGGTGGACCGAGAGGGCATCACCTACACGGCCGATACGCTGCGCCTCCTGCGTTCGCTCTACCCCGAGAACGTCGAGTTCTACTTCATCACTGGTGCCGATGCCATCACCGAGATTGTCAAGTGGCGAGACGCGCAGGACATCGCCCGCCTCGCGCACCTGGTCGCTGCGACGCGCCCGGGCTACGACCTTGATCGCGCCTGGGATGCCATTGACGCCTCCGGGCTTGCCTTCGACGTGACGTACCTCTCGGTTCCCGCGCTTGCCATCTCGTCTAGCCACCTAAGGGAGCGGGTCAAGGCTGGACAGAGCCTACGCTACCTCACCCCCGATCCGGTGACGGGCTACCTCCACAAGCATGGTCTCTACGGCACGTCCACCAACCGGTATGGGCACACCTCCGAGGTGGTCGCGTGACAGGTTACAAGGGCGTTATCGACCATGCCGAGCCGGACTACACCACAGGTCAGCGCACGCTCATCGCACGTCTTGAGGCCGACCTCAAGGTCCAGCTTGCGCACAAGCAGCATCGCCTTGCGCACTCGCTCTCGGTTGCCTCCTGCGCCGAGGGGCTTGCGCTTCTCTATGGGGTAGACCCCTACGAGGCCCGCCTGGCAGGAATACTCCATGACTGGGAGAAGGCGCTCGACGGCGAGAAGATCATTTCTCGCTCGCGCGAGCTTGGGATTGACATGGGGGTTGACCTTGAGCTCGTTGCCCCGCTGCTTCACGGGATCGTGGCTGCGCGCGAGCTGCCCGCCCGCTACCCAGAGGTTCCGCCGGCGGTGTGGCATGCCGTCGAGGTCCACACGACCGCCGCAGCCCAGATGAGCCCCCTGGACATGGTGCTCTTCGTGGCAGACGGCATCGAGCCGCTCCGCCCCAAGACGCCCGGCATCGAGGCCTCGCGTGCGCTCGTGGGAGAGGTATCGCTAGAAGACCTCTTTTGGGAATCTTTTGTCGGCGGCATTATCTACGTGCTCAAAGGCTCGAGGTATCTCTGGCCGGGTACCATCGATACGTACAATCGACTGGCCGCGTCGCGTAATCGCGCCGGGGCTCGATAGGGGAGAACATGGCAATCACACCGTATGAAATCGCACGGGTCGCAAGCATGGCCGCCGACTCAAAGAAGGCACAGGACATCGTCGTCCTTGACCTCACGGCTAAGACGGACGTCTGCGACTACTTCGTGATTTGTTCGGCAACAAGCAATCCGCAGACCGACGCCATTGTCGACGAGGTGCGCGAGAAGGTTCGTGCCAACTGCGGCGTCTCTGTCATCTCGACCGAGGGGCGCGAGGGCAGGAACTGGGTGCTCATCGACTTTGGCAGCGTTGTCGTGCACGTCTTCAAACCCGAGACGCGTGACTTCTATCGACTTGAGAAGCTCTGGGGCGACGCTCCGGAGGTTGACATGAACCTGGAGGGAGAGGACAACTCGGAGGAGGGCGAGTAGCCCATACGTCCGGCAGTGCCTCGTGCTGGCTTTTGGCCGCCCTCGTGCCGTCAAGTTCCTTTTCCCTAACATAATTTCAGCATCGTTAACGCGTGGGTCTGCTGTGTGTTCAGCGCGACCACCATCCCTATGCGTCTGAACGTCTGTGCTATTTTTCCGGGAAACCAAAGGCCAGGCATTCCCATTGCCACGACTTTGGCTACTGGCACGGACTTTGGGTCTAACGCGAAGGGATGGTCATCATGAAGAGTTTTACCGAGCAAACCTTCAGCCGCCGTCAGTTTGTCAAGCTGGGAGGTGGCAGTGCCGTAGCGCTTGTACTTGCCGGTTGTGCCAGCAGCGGCGGTAGTGGCACCAGCTCCGATGCCAGCGCAAGCGACGGCTCCTCTTCCAATGCGGCTGCCATCAAGCCGGGCTTCATTACCCTGCATGACGAGAACTCCACGTATGACCTCAACTTCATCAACGCCGCCAAAGAGGCGTGCAAGGAGCTGGGCATTAGCGAAGACACCTACATGATCAAGACTAACGTCCCGGAGGGGCAGGAGTGCTACAACGCGGCGGCGGAGCTTGCCGACGCTGGCTGCAACATCATTTTCGCGGACTCCTTTGGTCACGAGGACTACATGATTCAGGCGGCAAAGGAGTTCCCCGACATCCAGTTCTGCCACTCTACCGGTACCAAGGCGCACACCGAGGGCCTCGATAACTACCACAACGCCTTTGCCTCCATCTATGAGGGCCGCTACCTTGCGGGCGTTGCTGCAGGCATGAAGCTCAACGAGATGATCGACTCCGGAAAGATTACCGCCGACCAGGCCAAGATGGGCTATGTGGGCGCCTATACGTATGCAGAGGTCATCTCCGGCTACACCTCCTTCTACCTCGGCGCCAAGTCGGTTTGCCCCTCCGTTACCATGGAGGTCACCTTCACGGGCTCCTGGTACGACGAGACCGCCGAGAAGGAGGGTGCGACCAAGCTTATCAACGATGGCTGCGTCCTCATCTCCCAGCACGCAGACTCCATGGGCGCTCCTACCGCCTGCGAGAACGCGGACGTACCAGACGTTTCCTACAACGGCAGCACCCAGGACGCCTGCCCCAACACCTACATCATCTCGTCGCGCATCAACTGGGTCCCGTACTACAAGTACGCCATCCAGGCTGTGAAGGATGGCTCTTCCATCGATACCGACTGGACGGGCACTCTCTCTACGGGTTCCGTCGAGCTCACCGACCTCAACACCTCCGTCGCCGCCCAGGGCACCCAGGACAAGCTTGACGAGGTCAAGGGCAAGCTTGAGGACGGCAGCGTGCACGTCTTTGACACCTCCACCTTTACAGTCAAGGGAGCAAAGCTCGATTCCTACATGGCGGACGTTGACACCGATGCCAACTACACCGCAGATACCGAGGCTGTCTCTGACGGGTACTTCCACGAGTCCGAGTACCGCTCGGCGCCATACTTCGATGTTCAGATTGATGGTATCGAGCTTCTGGATACCGCCTTCTAATCGGTCACATCTCAGCGTGGACGGCCTCCGACAGTATCGGAGGCCGTCCCTCTTTGACGCGGTCAACACCTTCGAGTGATGGGAAATCCCGTGGCAAAAAAGCAACCAGCCGTGCGGATGAGACACATCAGCAAGTCCTTTGGTCAAGTCAAGGCAAACAGCGACGTTGACCTCGACATCTATGGAGGCGAGATCCTGGCGCTTCTCGGTGAGAACGGAAGTGGCAAGACCACGCTCATGAACATGCTCTCTGGCATCTACTTCCCGGATGCGGGGCAAATCGAGATTCAGGGTACGCCTGCTACCATTGCTTCCCCCAAGGATGCCTTCGAGCATGGCATTGGCATGGTCCACCAGCACTTCCGGCTTGTGAACGTGTTCTCGGCCACCGAGAATATCGTTCTTGGCCTGAACGACGGGGGTGCGTTCGACCTCAAGGCAGCTGCAAGCAAGATAAGAGACATCTGTGACACGTATGGCTTTGACGTTGACCCTGACCAGAAGGTCTACGAGATGAGCGTGTCTCAGAAGCAGACCGTCGAGATCGTCAAGCTCATCTATCGCGGCGCCGACATCTTGATCCTGGACGAGCCGACCGCCGTGCTCACCCCGCAAGAGACCGAGAGACTCTTCGCCGTCCTTCGCAACATGCGCAACGACGGCAAGGCCATCGTCATCATCACGCACAAGCTCCATGAGGTCGAGGAGATAAGCGACCGCGTGGTGGTGCTCCGTAAGGGCAAAAACGCAGGCGAGATGATTACGGCCGAGTCCTCTGCGCAGCAGATGACCAACATGATGGTGGGCCACCAGGTGACGCTTAACATCGAGCGGCCCGCGCCCGTGGACCCTACAGAGCGCATCCGCGTGAAGGGGCTCAGCGTGAGGGATGCCGAGGGCGTCCTGAAGCTCGATGACGTTTCCTTCTCGGCCTACGGCGGAGAGGTGCTAGGCATTGCGGGCATCTCGAACAGCGGCCAGAAGGAGCTGCTCGAGGCAATCGCGGGTCTCCAGGCCGTCGAGTCTGGCAGCATTGAGTACCTTGGCAATGACGGGAAGGCCCTGGAGCTTACGGGCAAGGACCCCTACCAGATCTCCAGGATGGGCGTGGCCCTCTCGTTTGTCCCGGAGGACCGACTGGGCATGGGGCTTGTGGGCAGCATGAGCATCACCGACAACATGTTGCTGCGCTCCTTCCGCGACGGTACGTCCATCTTTGCGGACCGCAAGGCCCCACGCGAGCTTGCCGAGAAGGTCGTCGCCGAGCTTGAGGTCGACACACCGGGGGTCGATACCGCCGTGCGCCGGCTCTCGGGAGGAAACGTCCAGAAGGTCCTGGTGGGACGCGAGATCTCTTCCTCGCCAAGCGTGCTTCTCTGCGCCTATGCCGTGCGCGGCCTGGACGTCAACTCCTCCTACCTCATCTACGACCTCATCAACAGGCAAAAGCAGGCTGGCGTGGCCGTGGTGTACGCAGGTGAGGACCTCGACGTCCTTCTCGAGCTGTGCGACAAGATCTTGGTCCTGTGCGGCGGCAAGGTCAGCGGCATCGTTGACGCGAAGTCAACCACCAAGAACGAAGTCGGCCTCATGATGACGAAGCTCAAGGGAGGCGAGGCGGCATGATACACATCACGAAACGAAAGGAGATGCCCCTCCCTCAGGCAATGGCCATCCGGCTGCTCTCGGTCATTCTGGCGCTGGTGATCTGCGGCGTCATTACCACGATCTTAACCGGGCTCAACCCCATCGACGTTTACGTGACGTTCTTCAATGGCACCTTTGGGTCTGCACGCAAGGTCTGGATTCTGCTGCAGGAGATCGCCATTCTCCTGTGCGTCTCGCTTGCCCTAACACCCGCCTTCAAGATGAAGTTTTGGAACCTGGGCGGTGAGGGGCAGGTACTCATGGGCGCCCTTGCCACGGCGGCGTGCATGATTGTTCTTGGTGACAAGGTTCCCAATGCCCTGCTCATCCTCTGCATGGTTGTGTCCGCCGTTGTCGCCGGAGCCGTGTGGGGACTCATTCCCGCTCTCTTCAAGGCGAAGTGGAATACAAACGAAACCCTGTTCACACTCATGATGAACTACGTGGCAATGCAGCTTGTTGCCTACTTCATCATCGTGTGGGAGGTGCCAAAGGGCTCGGGCAAGATCGGCATCATCAACCAGTCCACCGAGGCCGGTTGGCTTCCTCAAATTGGCAGCTACAAGTACCTGCTCAATGTCATCCTAGTGGCCATCATTACTATCTTGATGTATGTCTACCTCAAGTACACCAAGCACGGCTACGAGATCTCGGTGGTGGGGGAGTCAACCAACACCGCTCGCTACGTAGGCATCAACGTTCCCAAGGTCATCATACGCACCATGCTGCTCTCGGGCGCCATTTGCGGCTTTGCTGGGTTGCTTTTGGTTGGCGGAACGGATCACACCCTCACCACCACCATTGCGAACAGCCGTGGTTTCACGGGTGTCATGGTCGCCTGGCTCGCCAAGTTCAATCCGTTCTCGATGATCGCCAGCTCGTTCCTCCTGGTTTTCATGGAGCGCGGCGCCAGTGAGATTTCGACCATCTACACCCTCAACCAGAGCTTTGCCGACATCCTCACGGGCATCATCCTGTTCTTCATCATTGGCAGCGAGTTCTTCATCACCTATAAGGTCAACTTCACCAGGAAGACGGAGGAGGTCGAGAAGACAGATGCTTGATCTGGTCGCGTTCATCCCTCGGGCCATTGCCCAGAGCATCCCGCTTCTCTACGGCAGCACAGGCGAGATCATCACCGAGAAGTCCGGTAACCTCAACCTTGGCATTCCTGGCGTCATGTACGTTGGGGGCATCTGCGGCGTCATTGGCTCGTTTCTTTATGAACATAGCTTCGAGGACCCAACCCAGATGAACGCCGCGCTTGGCATCTTGATTCCTATGGCGTGCTGCCTCGTGGGGTCGCTCCTGATGGGGCTTCTCTACTGCTTCCTCACCGTCACCCTGCGCGCGAACCAAAACGTCACAGGCCTTGCCATGACGACCTTTGGCGTTGGCTTTGGCAACTTCTTTGGCGGCTCGCTCATCAAGCTCGCCGGCGCCGACGTTCCCTCGATTGCCCTCTCTACCACGTCTGGCCTCTTCAGGACCACGCTTCCCTTTGCGGATTCGCTTGGCGTATTTGGCCAGATGCTTCTCTCGTTTGGCTTTCTTGCCTACGTAGCCATCGCCATAGCGCTGGTGTCGTCACACGTGCTTGGCCATACTCGGGTTGGCTTGCAGCTCCGTGCGGTGGGCGAGGACCCGGCCACCGCTGACGCGGCCGGCATCGACATCACGCGCTACAAGTTCACAGCCACCTGCCTTGGCTGCATGATAGCTGGGCTTGGAGGCCTCTATTACGTGATGGACTACGCCAACGGCGTCTGGTCGAACGATGCATTTGGCGACCGTGGCTGGCTGGCCATTGCGCTGGTCATCTTCACTATCTGGCGCCCCAACGTGAGCATTTTTGCGTCAATCCTCTTTGGTGGCCTCTACATCCTCTACCTCTTCATCCCCACAGGTACGGACCTTGCGGTCAAGGAGCTGTACAAGATGCTTCCCTATGTGGTGACCATCGTGGTGCTCGTCTTCACGAGCATGCGCAACAAGCGCGAGAGCCAACCACCGGAAAGCCTTGGCCTGCCGTACTTCCGAGAAGACCGCTAGTCTACGGATACGAGGGGCTTTCGCAGGGGAGCCCCTCGATTTTCGTTTGGGCTGCCCGGCGCTACGCGTCGTTCTTGCCCATGGGGGCTGTGCCCGTGGTGTGGTCGCGGAATCGCAGGTCCCGCCCATAGCTCACGGCGTCGTCGCCAAAGCGGTCACGCAGGGCGTCGGTGAGCTTTGCGAGAGATGCCTGGTCACGGTGGTGGCTTCCGCTGTCTTCAGTCACCTCGTCGAAGAGGCCCATCTGCTGGCCGCGCCCGTCCGAGAAGTCGGAAATCCCAACGCCAACCAGGCGCACGGGGGTTCCCTCGTGCCAGAGGCCACGCAGCAGGTCTACGGCAACGGGGCCAAAGACGTGCTCGTCGTTGGTGGGCGAGGGGAGCTGCCGCTGTGCCGTGCGCACGTGGAGGTCGGCATAGCGCAGTTTGAGGGTCACGGTGCTTCCCTCGAGCCCCTTGCGCCGCAGCCTTCTCCCCGTCATGGCAGCTATGTGGAGCACCGCCGCGCGCACCTCGTCGCCGCGGGTGAGGTCGTGGTCGAAGGTCCTCTCGTTCGAGACGGACTTGACCTCCTCGGGCATGGCGCGCTCCGTCACGTGACTCGTCTCGAGGCCGGCGGCGCGCTCAACCAGCCGTGGGCCAGTTACGCCAAGCGCTGCCCTCAGCTCGCTGGTGCTTGCCCGCGCCAAATCGCCCAGCGTGTGGATTCCCATGGTGGCAAGCCGCTTCTCGGTTGCGGGTCCCACGCCGCTCATGGCGCCTACGGGAAGTGGTGCCAGAAACGATGCCTGGGTCCCCGGGAAGACAACCGTAAGGCCGCGCGGCTTGTCTCTCTCGGAGGCAATCTTCGCGACGGTCTTGTTGACGCCGAGGCCAATGGAGCAGCTCACCCCAAGCGCCGCCACACGGGTCTGCACGCGACGGCATATCTCGATGGGATTCTCGCGCGAGAAGCGCCCGGGAGTCACGTCGAAGAAGGCCTCGTCGATCGAGACCTGTTCCACAAGCGGCGTCTCGGCCAGGAGTATGTCCATGACGGCGGAACTCATCTCGCGGTAGCGCGCGAAGTTCCCCTGCGTCCAGATGGCCTGGGGACAGAGCCTTCTGGCCTGTGCCGACGGCATGGCGGAGTGGACCCCGTAGCGCCTCGCCTCGTATGAAGCCGTGGAGACAACGCCTCTATGATCGGCGGAGCCTCCTACGATTACAGGGAGCCCCCGCCATTCGGGATGGTCGAGCTGCTCGACCGACGCGAAGAATGCGTCGAGGTCGAGAAGACCGATAGCCGGACCGTCCCACTCGAGGATGTCATGCGCGTTATCTGCCATGCCCCGATTATAGGGTGACGGTGAAGGTGGTGCCCTCCTCGGCGGTGCTCTTTGCACAGATGGAGCCACCGTGGGCGTCAATGATGCCCTTGCAGATGGCAAGCCCCAGCCCAAAGCCTCCGGTCTCCTCGCGGCTGCGTGCCTTGTCGGAGCGATAGAAGCGGTCGAAGATGTGCTCGAGGTCATCGGGGTCCATGGGGGCACTCGCGTTGTTCACGGTCAGCACTGCGTGCTTGTCCGGCTTTGTGAGTCGCACGCGGACAACCGTCCCCTTTGTGGCGTACTTGGTCGCGTTGTCTACAAGAGTGCGCACCGCTCGTGCGAGCTGGGTGCGGTCAGCCTGGATGTGGATCCCTGGCGCTATGTCGCTCTCGATGGAACATCCGCGCTCGTACGCCACGCCATCGAACTCGATTGCGCACTCGTCTACCAGCTCGGAGAGGTCTACGTCTTCCATGGCAAGGACGCGCTTTGCCCCGTCCGCCTGGGCCTCGTCGGTGCGGGCAAGAGTAAGCAGGTCCTCAACGAGCGCCTTCATGTGGGTGGCCTCGTCGTTGGTGCTCTCGATCCACGCGCGCGTGTCTGGTGGCACGTGCTTGTCGTCGAGAAGAATCTGCGTGTTGGCAAGAATGACGGCAAGGGGAGTCTTGAGCTCGTGCGACGCGTCGGACACAAAGCGGCGCTGAGAATCCCATGACTTCTGGATGGGCTTCATGATCCACGATGAGAGAATCCAAACAATGACAAAGAGCGCCGCCATAGCCGCGAGGACAATCACGACGTCTGTCACGGTCTGCCGCGCAAGCGCGGCATCGACGTACTGGGTGTCTACAATAGATATTCGCCAGCCCGTTTCATTCTGCATGCGCATCCACGAGAGATGCAGGGCCGCATCGTGCCCTGAGTCCTCGCTCGAGGAAAGCACCTCGGCGATTATCTGGGTGAGAACATCAGGGTCTATGTAGTAGGAGCTCTTCGCGATGATGGTGCCGTCTTCCGACACGTCGGCAGAGAGCGTGAGCCAGTTGGGGCCATGCCCATCGTCCTGGTCCCCAAAGTGCGGCTTGAAGTCGAGGTCCCCCGTGAGTCCGTGGGTCAAGGCCGAGTACACCATATTGGATTGGTTCATGTAGCTGCTCACGAGCGCGGAACCAAGGGCAACCACAAGAACCAACCCGACAAGGGACATGGTAATGACGACAAACTCCCTGCGAAGCTTTTGCAGCATCCGGGGCACCTCCCAAAAAAGGTCCTCAGCCTGCCGCTAGTCCTCGAAGAGCTCCAGCCTGTAGCCAAGCATCCTGAGCGTTGTGATCTGGACCTTGGAGCCAACGTGGGCGAGCTTCTTACGCAGGAACGAGATGTAGGCCTCGACGGAGTTCTCGGAGGCCTCGGCGTCGGCGCCCCAGACTCTCGTGAGAAGGTCCTGCTTAGAGATCACGCGTGAGGATGCGCTCATGAGCATGCGCATGAGCTCGAACTCCTTGCCGGAGAGGTGAATCTTCTTCTCGCCGCACGAGAGGTCGTGCGTGGTGAGGTCGAGGGTCAGGTCGGCAAACTTGATCTCGTCGATCATGACTTCGCCCTTGCGGCGGGTGATGGCGCGCAGGCGGGCGAGAAGCTCCTGGGCCTCGAAGGGCTTCGTCATGTAGTCATCAGCGCCAGAGTCAAGGCCCTCGACCTTGTCCTCGGTGGAGTTGAGCGCCGTAAGCATGAGCACGGGGGTCGAGATGTTGGCGTGGCGCAGCTCGTGGACCACGTCATAGCCGTTTATGCCCGGAAGCATCACGTCGAGCACGATGGCATCATAGAGGCCACTCTTTGCGCTCGTGAGGCCGGACGTGCCATCATAGACGGCCTCGGCGTTGTAGCCTGCGTCGGAGAGAATACGGACAATGGCGTCGGCGAGGTTTCGCTCGTCTTCGACAACGAGTACGTTCATGAGAGTTCCTCCTTTAATTGCGTCTTCCCAGCACAATCGTACGTTGTGAGTCTTAAATCCCACTTAAACGCAAAGATGATGCAGTGCATAACGGCACGGTTCACAAAATCTGCAACTTGCGCATATGCCGCGTGGGCGTAGAATGTCTAGTTGCTATGTGGCTATGCGGTGCAGCCATGACACTACACCAGGGCACCGCTCGTATGGAGGAGTTTTCATTGGCAGTTAAGATTCGTCTGGCCCGTCACGGTGCCAAGAAGCGTCCGTACTATCGCATTGTCGTCGCTGACAGCCACATGCCTCGCGATGGCCGTTACATTGAGCAGGTGGGCCGTTACAACCCCCTGACCAACCCCAAGACCATCGAGATTGACCTCGAGAAGGTTGACGCCTGGGTCTCCAAGGGCGCCCAGCCCACCAACTCCGTCTCCCACCTCATCGACGTTGTCCGCAACGGCCAGCCCGTCGTCGAGAAGAAGACCAAGATCTCCAAGAAGGCCGCTGCCAAGGCTGCCAAGGCGGCCGAGGAGGCTGCTGAGGCTGCTGCCGAGTAGGGGCACCTCTATGGAAGACACCATTAACGACGAGGTCGACGAGGAGCAGGAGATGCCCTCCGACAAGGTGGCAGACCTTGTCGAGTACATCGTCTGCGGGCTTGTCGATGATGAGGGCGCAGTCTCGCTTGACGTCACCGATAGCGACGAGGGCTCCCTCATCGAGGTCACGTGTGCCGAGGAGGATGCCGGCCGCGTGATTGGCCGTAAGGGCCGCACGATAAAAGCAATCCGCACCCTCGCGCGTGCCCTTGGCCAGCGCGTGGGGACCTCTGTCGAGGTCGAGGTCGTAGGCTAGGCAACCTTGCGGGATCGCTATAGAGTCATAGCCCGTGTCGAGAAGTCGCACGGTAGAACGGGGGAGGTCGTGACGGTTGCCGTTCACGGCCTTCCCCCTCTTGTTCGCGAGGGCCTCGAGGTCTTCGTGGTGCCTCCTCGTCTCAAGGGGCCAAGGTCCTTCATGGTCACGCATGTCACCGAGGGCGCTCGCGGGCAGCTGGTCTCGCTCTCGGGCGTAACGGGTATCGACCAGGCAGACGGTCTTCGCGGCCGCTACCTTCTTGCCCGCGAGAAGGACCTGCCTGATGATGTGGCGCTCCACGACGCTGAGGCGCTCTTTGGTCGCGAGGTTTGTGACAAGAGCCTCGGCTACCTCGGCACGATCGAGGAGGTCATGGTCGGGCCCGCCAATGATGTCTGGGTTGTTGAGGGTCCGTTCGGCGAGGTCCTCCTGCCCGTCGTGGAAGACGTGGTCGCTGGGGTACCGGACGATGGTCCCATCGCTGTCTGCGTGCCCGCTGGGCTGATCGACGGGGGTGGGGACCAGTGATTGTCGAGACACTCTCGGTATTCCCAGGCGTCTTCTCGTCTTACCTCGACGCATCGATTATGGGTCGTGCCCAGGCGAAGGGCATCTTCTCGTTCGAGGCGTACGACCTTCGTGACTGGACGCACGACCGGCACCGCACGGTTGACGACGCCCCCTTTGGGGGAGGGCAGGGCATGCTCATGAAGCCAGCCCCCATCTTCGAAGCCGTCCGCGACATCTCACAGCGCGGAGCGTGCGCCCCGCATGTGGTGTTCTTCTCGCCTTGCGGGCATCGCTTTGACGAGACCGTGGCAGAGCGTCTTTCTCGCGAGGAGCGGCTGCTCTTTGTCTGTGGTCGCTACGAGGGTATGGACGAGCGCGTCTACGGTCTTGCGGACGATGTCCTCTCCCTGGGAGATTACGTCCTTACCGGCGGCGAGCTCCCCGCGCTTGTCGTTATCGATGCCGTGGTTCGTCTCCTTCCTGGTGCGCTTGGGGACGAGATGAGTGCGCGCGACGAGTCTTTCTCGGATGGCCTTCTGGAGTACGCACAGTACACACGGCCGGCGGACTATGATGGGCTACGTGTGCCGGAGGTCCTTCTCTCCGGTGACCACGGCGCGGTGAACGCATGGCGCAGGAGAAGCGCCATCGAGCGCACCGCTCTCTGGCGTCCCGACCTGCTTGACGGGGCTCATCTCTCCGACGAGGAGTGGGAGTTCGCTCGCCAGGTGATGGGGGAGAGCCGCGGAGGGTCGGCTGGCAACGGGTGTTCTGCAACGGAAGGCGAATAGCATGGCCAAGGGCAAGGCAGCAAAGGATAAGAAGGGCGGCATTCTCGACGTCGTCGTTACCATCCTCGTGGCACTTGGCGTCGCGCTGCTCCTTCGCACCTTTGTGGTGGGAGTCTATGAGGTCCCCTCGGGCTCCATGCTCGAGACCATTCAGGAGGGTGACCTGCTTCTAGGCGAGAAGGTCACCCTTAACTGGGAGTCTCCCAAGGCGGGTGATGTCGTGACGTTCGAGAGCCCGCGCGAGCCCGGCACCACGCTCGTGAAGCGCGTCATTGCAGTTGCTGGCCAGACCGTCGACCTGCGTGACGGCAGCGTCTACGTGGATGGCGTCCAGCTCGATGAGTCCTCCTACACCCTGGGCAAACCCAGCTACTCGCTCTCGGACCAGGCTGGCTCGGCGGGGATTAGCTACCCGTACACCATCCCAGACGGATACATCTGGGTCATGGGCGACAACCGTACCAACTCCCTCGACTCGCGCTACTTTGGCCCGGTGAGGGTGAGCTCGGTGACGTCGAAGATACTCTGCATCTATTGGCCGATTTCCGACGTAAAGGCCCTCTAGCGGCCGCGTTGGCGTCTCCTCCCGGAGGAAGGACGGAAATGAGCGAAAGTCCGCTAACGTTCCAAGACATGATTCTTGCCCTCGAGCACTACTGGGCCGACAAGGGCTGCACTGTGATGCAGCCTTACGACTCTGAGGTGGGTGCGGGAACGTTCCACACGGCCACCCTCCTGCGCTCGCTTGGGCCGGCCGCCTGGCGTACCTGCTATCCGCAGCCCTGCCGTCGTCCCGCTGACGGCCGCTATGGAGAGAACCCCAACCGCCTGCAGCACTACTACCAGTTCCAGGTGCTCCTCAAGCCCTCTCCGGTGGATTCCCAGGACCTCTACCTGGGCTCGCTCGCCGCAATTGGCCTGGATCCCGCTGAGCACGACGTCCGCTTCGTCGAGGACGACTGGGAGAGCCCCACGCTGGGCGCCTGGGGCCTTGGCTGGGAGGTGTGGATGGACGGCATGGAGGTCACGCAGTTCACCTACTTCCAGCAGGTCGGCGGCATCGAGGTAGACCCCGTCCCGGTCGAGATTACCTATGGCCTCGAGCGCATTGCCATGTACGCCCAGGGAGTGAACTCGGTCTACGACATTGTCTGGAGCTACCTGCCAGATGGCACCCCCATGACCTACGGCGACGTCTTCCTCGAGAACGAGCGCGAGTTCTCTGCGTACAACTTCGAGGTCGCCAACGTTGACCTCATGCGCGAGAAGTTCGACGAGTATGAGGCAGAGTGCCATTCCTGCCTCGACGCCCACCTGCCGCTTCCCGCCTATGACTGCGTCATGAAGTGCAGTCATGCGTTCAACCTGCTCGACTCCCGCGGTGCCATCTCCGCCACGGAGCGTGCCAACTACATCCTGCGCGTCCGCACCGTCGCCAAGGACTGCTGCGAGGCCTACCTCGCCGAGGTCGCTGGCAAGAAGGATGCCGCAACCAAGAAGGGGGAGGTGGCCTAGATGGCAGAGACAAGGGACTTCCTGCTCGAGATTGGCTGCGAGGAGATGCCGTCCGCTCCGCTCAACCATGCGGTTGTGCAGCTCGGCGAGCTGGTGCGCAAGGGGCTGGACGAAGCCGGCCTTGCGCATGGCAAGGTCGAGACCCATCAGTCGCCGAGAAGGCTCGTGGCCTACGTCCATGACGTGGCTCTCGCCACCGAGGAGCTCAACGAGGTCAAGCGTGGGCCGGCCGCCAGTATCGCCTTTGACGCCGATGGCGCCCCCACCAAGGCCGCCCAGGGATTTGCCCGCAAGTTTGGCGTCGAAGCCTCCCAGCTTGCGCGCCGCGTCGATTCCGATGGTCGCGAGTACGTCTTTGCCGAGAAGCACGTGGACGCCCGTCCCGCCACGCCCATCCTCTCTGCCCTTTCCGAGCAGGTCATTGGCTCTATCGAATGGCCCAACTACAGGAGTCAGCGCTGGGGTTCCGAGCACCAGACCTTCGTGCGTCCCATCCGCTGGATCTGCGCTCTTCTCGGTTCTGACGTCGTGCCCGTGAGGTACGCCGACGTCACGAGCGCTGGCACCACGCGTGGGCATCGTGTCCTCGGCGCCGGTGACCACAAGGTCGAGAGCCCCGCAGTCTATGCCGACGTGCTGCGCGAGAATGGCGTTTTGCTCGAGGACGAGCGCCGTGCCGCCATCCTCGACGGCGTTCGCAAGGTCGAGGCCGAGCGTCCCGGCTGCCACGTCGACACCCCCAAGCGCACGCTTGACGAGGTCGTGAACCTCTGCGAGTGGCCCACGGTTTTGGTGGGCACCTTCGACGAGGAGTTCCTCAAGGTACCGCATGAGATCATCTGCGAGTCAATGCTCTCCAACCAGCGCTACTTCCCCGTCTATGACGCCGAGGGCAACCTTACGCGCGAGTTCGTCGTGGTCTCAAATGCAGATCCCAAGGTCTCCGCGACCGTTGTCGACGGCAACGAGCGCGTCGTGCGCGCCCGCCTCGACGACGCCAAGTTCTTCTATGAGGAGGACCTGAAGGTCCCCATGGACGAGTTTGTCGAGCGCCTTGGCACCGTCGTGTTCCAGGAGAAGCTCGGCACCGTTCGCCAGAAGGTCACGCGTATGGAGGTGCTTGCCGAGGCCGTGGCAAAGGCTGCGGGTGCTGACGAGCGCACCTGCGACCTTGCCAAGCGAGCTGCGCACCTTGCAAAGGCCGACCTTGTCAGCCAAGCCGTGGTAGAGTTCACCAACCAGCAGGGCGTCATGGGCGGCTACTACGCCAAGGCTGCCGGGGAGCCCCAGGAAGTCTGCGACGCCATCCGCGAGCACTATCGTCCCCGTTTTGCCGGCGATGAGCTCCCGTCTGGCCTCGTTGGTAAGTGCGTGGCAATCGCGGACAAGCTCGACACCGTGTGCGGCATCTTCGCTATCGACGAGCCGCCCACTGGCTCCTCAGACCCCTTCGCCGTGCGTCGCGCGGCCATCGGCGTGATTGCCATGCTGCGCACGCTTCCCGCAGTGCACCTGCGTCCGCTCATCGAGCTTGCGCTTGCGTCCTATGCTGCGCAGGGCATCGAGTTTGATGCCGATGCGGTCGCCTCGTCCGTTGCCTCCTTCTTCCAGGGTCGCCTTGCGGCCATCGCCAAGGACGAGGGAATCGCGCCCGATGCCATTGAGGCCGTGGGTGCCGTTGGTGTCATCGACCCTGAGGAGTTCATCCGCCGCGCCGCGGCTCTTGACCGTGCGCGCTCCGAGAGCCCGGAGCTCTTCGAGGACCTTGCGACGGCGTATGCCCGCGCAGCTCACCTCGCTAACGCTTCGCTCGGCACCACGGTTGACGCCGGCGTTCTCGGTGATGCCGAGAAGTCGCTTCTCGCCGCCTGCGAGGAGGGCGAGAAGGCCGTTTCGGCTGCCCTCGCTGCCGGTGACTTCGACGCCGCCTGCGAGGCTCTGGCGGGCCTCCGTGGCCCCATCGATCGATTCTTCACCGACGTCCTCGTGATGGACCCCGATCCGGCGGTGAGGGACAACCGTCTTCGACTTCTCAACCGTTTCGCAGGCGTCTTTGGTGACGTCGCCGATATTGGTGCACTTTCGAAGCGAAAGTAGGGTAAGAGCGGTTACACTTGCTGCAACGTCCCCGCACGATTGGGTCACTTGGGAGGATAGACTATGAGGAAACTTGATCTGGACGATGATGTCTTCGGCCACGTTGTCCCTGCCATCTACGTGCTCTCTGACGCGCGCGGCGAGACCGCAAAGGCCGTTGTGGAGGCTGCTGCTGCTCAGTTCGGCGATGGCTCCGTCGAGATCATCCGTGTATCTGGCGTAGAGAGCGTCGAGCAGGTCCGAGACTACTTCGACAAGAACTTCGACCCGGACAGGCCGAGCGCAGTATTCCACACCTTCGCAAACGGTCAGCTTCGCCGCGAGATTCGCCGCGAGCTTGACAGGAGGGGCATCCCCTCTATCGACCTGCTTGGCCCTGCCGTCACCGTCATCTCGACGCTCACGGGCGAGGAGCCGAGCCACGCCATTGGTGCCACTTTCTCCGAGCATCCGGCATCGCAGGAGTAACTTGTAGGTACATATGTGCCCGTTCAGGGGGCCAGACTTGCGTCTGGCCCCATTTTTGTTTCGTTCGCCGGAGTATTTTTCCGTCCACCGGTTACGGCTTGATTTTGGCATCTCCCGAAAATGGGCCTGTCTAGAATTGGGCGTTGCGGTGACCTGAACCTGGGTCCGCGATGTGAGTGCGCGCCGAAAGGCGTGTCAGGTTGTTCGAACAGGGGAGTGAAATGTCTGAGAAGCACGTGTACCGCTTCGGAAAGGACGAGAACGGCAACAACGTGACCGAAGTTGCCGGTGCTACCGTCGACGAGGCGAAGTGGATTACCGGCGGCAAGGGCGCCAACCTGGCGGAGATGGCCAACATTGGCCTTCCCGTTCCTCCGGGATTCTCCATCACCTGCCAGACCTGCGTCGCTTACTCGTCCGCTGGCAATGTCTGGCCTGACGGCGTCCTCGACGAGATTGACGTCTACCGCAAGGACCTCGAGAAGCGCATGGGCAAGAAGCTCGGCGACAAGGACGACCCGCTGCTCGTCTCTGTTCGCTCTGGTGCCCCCTTCTCCATGCCAGGCATGATGGACACCGTCCTGAACCTCGGCCTCAACGACGACTCCGTCCAGGGTCTCATTAAGAAGACCGGCAACCCCCGCTTTGGCTACGACTCCTACCGTCGCTTTGTCCAGATGTTCTCGGACGTTGTCATGGGCGTCGACGGTCAGCTCTTCGAGGACGCCATCAACGCCAAGAAGGCCGAGCGCGGCGTGAAGCTCGACACCGAGCTCAACGCCGACGACCTCAAGGACCTCGTCGTCACCTTCAAGCAGATCTTCGCCGACAACGTTGACCCCGAGAAGTACCCCGAGGTCGTTGTCGACGGCAAGCCCGTGTTCCCGCATGACCCGTACCTCCAGCTTCGTCTTGCCGAGCAGGCTGTCTTTGGATCTTGGAACACGCCGCGCGCAATTCTCTACCGCAAGCAGAACAAGATCCCCGACGACCTGGGCACCGCCGTCAACGTGCAGTGCATGGTCTTTGGCAACATGGGCGACACCTCGGCTACTGGCGTCGCGTTCACGCGCAACCCCGCCGACGGCACCAACGAGCGCTACGGCGACTTCCTGGTGAACGCACAGGGCGAGGACGTCGTGGCCGGCATCCGCAACACCGAGCCCATCTCCGACCTGCCCAAGACCCCGGGCCTCGAGGAGGCTGGCAAGGAGCTCTACCACGTCTTCGAGATCCTCGAGGACCACTACGCTGACATGATGGACCTCGAGTTCACCATTCAGGAGGGCAAGCTCTGGATGCTCCAGACCCGCGTTGGCAAGCGCACCGCGCTCTCCGCGCTCAAGGTTGCCATCCAGATGTACGAGGAGGGCCGCATCTCCAGGGAGACCGCCGTCATGCGCGTTGCCCCCGAGCAGCTCGACCAGCTCCTGCACCCGCAGTTCGACCCCAAGGCCAAGTACGAGGTCCTCGCCAAGGGCCTGAACGCCTCCCCCGGTGCCGCCACCGGTGCCGTGGTGTTCTCGTCCGCTGACGCCGAGGCCTTCAAGGAGGCCGGCAAGCCCTCCATTCTCGTGCGCTGGGAGACCACGCCCGATGACCTCAAGGGCATGGTCGCGGCCGAGGGCATCCTCACGTCCCACGGCGGAAAGACGTCCCACGCGGCCGTCATTGCCCGTGGCATGGGCGCTCCCTGCGTCTGCGGCGTCGAGGCGCTCCACATCGACGCTCCCAACAAGGAGTGCAAGGTTGCCGGCACCGACGTTGTCCTTCACGAGGGCGACATCATCTCCATCGACGGCACCACGGGTGACGTCATCCTGGGCGAGGTGCCCCTGGTTCGTCCGCAGCTCGGCGGCGACCTCGAGACCATCCTCGACTGGGCCGACGACGTCCGCAAGGACCCCGCACGCGGCCGCGTGATCGGCGTTCGCGCCAACGCTGACAACCCTGCCGACGCGCAGCTCTCTGCCGACAACGGCGCCGAGGGCATTGGCCTCGACCGCACCGAGCACATGTTCCTGGGCGAGCGCAAGCAGCTCATCCAGAACTTCATCCTCGCCGAGTCCGACGACGTCAAGCAGGATTCCCTCAAGAAGCTGGGCGAGGCCCAGAAGGGCGACTTCCTTGGCATGTTCAAGGCCATGGACGGCAAGACCGTCATCGTTCGCCTGCTCGATCCCCCTCTGCACGAGTTCCTCGACAACCCCCGCGACCTTGAGGTGGAGATCACCAAGGAGGAGTGCGCCGGCAAGGACTGCACCGAGAAGCGCGCCCTGCTCGCCAAGCTCGACTCCTTCCAGGAGGCCAACCCCATGCTCGGCCTTCGCGGCTGCCGCCTGGGCATCGTCTATCCCGAGCTCAACGTCATGCAGGTCCGCGCCATCGCTGGTGCCGCTGCCGAGCTCAAGAAGGAGGGCTTCGACCCCAAGCCCGAGATCATGATCCCGCTCGTCGCCTTCGAGACCGAGATCGAGCTCGTCCGCGCCGGCGTCGAGAAGACCCTCAAGGAGGTCGAGGAGGAGACGGGCGTCAAGCTCGAGATCCCCATCGGCACCATGATCGAGCTCCCTCGCGCTGCCATCACCGCCGACGAGATCGGCAAGCACGCCGACTTCTTCTCCTTCGGCACCAACGACCTCACCCAGACCTGCCTCGGGTTCTCCCGCGACGACGTAGAGTCCGCGTTCATGCCGCTCTACCTTGACAAGAAGATCGTCAAGCGCAATCCGTTCGCGACTGTCGACCCCGGCGTTGCCAAGCTTGTCCAGATGGGCGTCGAGGGTGGTCACAAGGCCAACCCGGACATCGTCTGCGGCGTCTGCGGCGAGACGGGCGGCGACCCCGAGTCCATCCAGGTCTACTATGACCTTGGCCTCGACTACGTTTCCTGCTCGCCGTACCGCGTGCCCATCGCCCGCCTTGCGGCCGCGCAGGCAAAGATCAACTCCAACGGCGGTCCTGCCAAGGTCGCCAAGTAACTTGGCGTTGATGTACGTCTAGCACATTGGGGGAGAGGCCTGGTGCCTCTCCCCCTGTTCTTTATTAGGGCATCCGGCATGTTGGAGGCGCTCATGAGGGTTCACGACAGGGAGGATCAGATTGCTCGCGAGGAGGAGCTCCTCTCTGCTCAGGCAGCCAAGAGCTCGCAGTCAAGGGGCAGGGATCTGCCAGAGGAGGAGGACTTTCTCAGGCCCTGCTACCAGCGTGACAGGGACCGAATCCTTCACTGCAAGAGTTTCAGGCGTCTTGCCAACAAGACGCAGGTCTTTCTGGCCCCCGAAGGCGACCACTATCGCACGCGCCTCACGCATACCCTCGAGGTTGCTCAGATTGCCCGCACAATCTCGCGGGCACTCGGTTTGAACGAGGACCTCACCGAGGCCATCGCCCTTGGACACGATCTTGGCCACACGCCATTTGGTCATTGCGGGGAGCGAGCCCTCTCACGGGCCATGGCCCGTTATCGGGGCATCGACCCGGAGTCCGATGAGGGCCGCTCTCTCTTTCGACATAACAGGCAGAGCGTGAGGCTGGTCGAGTGTCTTGAGAAAGATGGCCGTGGGCTCAACCTCACCTGGGAGGTTCGTGACGGCATCCTCTGCCACACTGGGTCGCAGCGCGCTCAGACGCTCGAGGGCAGGGTCGTTGCCTGCGCGGATCGCATTGCCTATGTGTGTCATGACATCGATGACGCCGAGCGCGCTGGCCTTCTCACGGAGAACGACCTGCCACAGGGTCCGCGCGAGCTTCTTGGCGGTAGCTCATCCGAGCGCATTGACGCCATGGTGCGCGACATCTGCGCGGGGAGTGCAGAGGCTGGGGACATCCGCATGTCCGATGGCGTATGGCACGCGATGATGGAGCTCCGCTCGTTCCTCTTTGAGTCGCTCTACACCAAAGGTGATGCCAAAGAAGAAGAGCCCAAGGCCACGCGCATGATCGAGCTTCTCTTCGACCATCTTGTGACCCACATGGACGAGGTCCCGGAGGAGTACCTCAAGCACGATGGCAATCATCCCGACGTGCAGGTGGCAGACTACGTTTCTGGCATGACAGACCGCTATGCCGTGCGCGTGTTCGAAGACCTCACCGTGCCCCGCTCTTGGAAGGGCGTCATGGTGCGTGGCAGGTGATGACGAGGTACCGTGTGCGCGTATGTCTGGTAGGCTTTTCTCGTCTTGGAACGCTACCAGGGGGGATGTATGGCTCCAAAGCATGGCCGCAGGGAGAGCAGGGGCACGGGGCGTGGGCTGTTGATCGCTGCCTGCGTGTTTATTGCGTTTGCGGTGGGGGTGCTCGCGCTTGCCATGACGGGCAAGCTGCGTCCGCTGGTAGAGAATGTGGCTCCCGGACTTGCGGGGGAGGCTGCCCAGCAGAGCGGCCAAGTCGCCGATGGGCAGGCCGCCGAAGCTGCGCAGGCGCTTGAGCCAAAGGACTTCTCGGACTACAGCTGGGACGAGCTCTCCCAGATTTCCACAAAGATTGCCGCTGCCGCGACGGACAACGATGGCCTGGCGATTGCACAAGAATACAACCTGGCAGATGCCGCAGGCGTGCCCGTCAACGAGACACGCGAGGTGGTTCTCGATGACAACACCTTGGCGCCCGCGCGCATTGTGGGGTTCAGGCATGACCAGCGCGCCGATGGCTCTGGCGTTGCGGGCATGACGCTCATGGTGTCCATGCTCTCCGAGCAGCCCATGGAAACCTCTAACACCAACCAGGGCGGGTGGGAGTCCTCCTCGCTCAGGGCGTGGCTTGCAGGTGACGGTATGGCGCTCCTTCCGGATGACCTTGCCTCCCATGTCGTGAGCGTTTCCAAGGCCACCAACAACGTGGGGGTTACCTCGGACGTCGCGTCGGTCACCCAGACGGCCGATGGACTGTGGACCTTCTCAGCAGTCGAGGTCTGCGGCAACATCACCTGGTTCGAGGACGAGTTTGCGTCGGAGATCTCGTATACGGCCGGACTGGATGCCGTGCTCAACGCCGAGGGCTCTCAGTACGCGTACTTCTCGGCGGCAGGTGTGACGGGGGAGACCGGCGGGCCATCGGGCGCGCTGGCGCTCACGTACCGTGGGTCCGCTCGGCCGTGGTGGTATCGATCCGCGTATCCCTTGAACTATGCCGACACCAGCTCCAGCCAGTACTTCTTCCGAGCGAGCGAGACGGGGTATCCGTCTTCTGTCGGGGATGCAAGCACCCCCTCAGGTGTCGTTGCGGGTTTTTGCCTATAGGGAGCGCAGAGATAGCGCCAATACCATTTCCATCAAGTTATGTAGTTCTTGTCCTGCCCCGTGCGGTGCTCTATAATTCTCGCTTGTGTGTAAGCCTATGTGTCGCTCGCATGTGCGTCGGCACCTCTGGTCTAGAGACGAGGAAATAGCATGGATTACATTCGCGCGATCGAGCGTCAGCAGATTCGTGAGGACATCCCCACGGTCCTGGTTGGCGACAACGTCAAGGTCCACTACCGCATCATCGAGGGTGACCGCACCCGCGAGCAGGTCTTCCAGGGTGACGTTATCCGCATGAGCGGTGCCGGTTCTCGCGAGACCTTCACCGTTCGCAAGATCAGCTTTGGTGTTGGCGTGGAGCGTACGTTCCCCCTTCACAGCCCCAAGATTGCCAAGCTCGAGGTCGTGCACCACGGTGATGTCCGTCGCGCGAAGCTCTACTACCTCCGCGATCGCGTGGGCAAGGCCGCGCGCATCCCCGAGAAGCGCTAGAGCATACCATCGTTTGGTCTGGAGGGGCTGCCCACTTGGGTGGCCCCTCTTCTCTATGTAGTCAAAGCGCGCCCGATTCTCTGCGTGTGGGGGCGCCCTATGGGGAGGATTCAATGGCTCGGTCTTCGGCAACGGCACACGAGGTCGCGGCGCTCTTTGCCTGCGCCGACGAGGACGAATTCGTCCGCCTGGAGGAGCGCTATGCCGACGACCCGCGCAAGCAGGTGCAGCACGCACGCGAGGTTGCCAAGAGGCGCTTGGCGCGTGAGAGGAGCGAGCGCGAGCGCGTGCTGGCGATGTATGCCAAGGCTCGGGAGCTTGGCGGCCCCGGCATTGTGCTGGGCGTGGACGAGGTGGGCCGTGGCGCACTCGCAGGGCCGCTCACCGTGGCTGCCGTGGCGCTTCCTGACGAGCCAATCATCTGGGGAATCAACGATTCCAAGCAGCTCACTCCCGCGCAGCGCGAGGTTCTCGCCGCGCGCATTGCAGACGTCGCCATATCCGTGGGGATTGCCCACGTGGAACCCGCCTCCATCGATGCCGTGGGAATGGGGGTTGCCCTTCGCATGGCCATGAAACGCGCCATTGACGATGCCGGGGTCGATGCGGATGCCGTTCTCATCGACGGAAACCCAGTGCACGTGAGCCCCAAGGAGGTCACGCTTGTGAAGGGTGACGCGCGGGTCTCGTGCATAGCCGCCGCTTCCATTGTTGCCAAGGTGACGAGAGACGCGCTCATGGTCTCGCTTGCCGAGGAGTATCCGGAGTATCACCTTGCGGAATGCAAAGGTTACGGCTCGCCTGAGCACATCGCGGCCATACGCGAGCACGGCCTTTCGCCCATCCACCGCGTATCCTTCTGCGGGAACTTCCTCGAGACGCCGCCCCTCTTCTAGATAGTGGGTTTTTGCTGCCGGTTTGCTCTTGCGGAAAATTCTCCCCTGCAGTTTTGGTTTTGACGCTCGTGAGGTGCATTTGCTGCCTTATGGCTTCGAGCTGCCTAATCTTCTCCTCGCATTCTTGAACTGTCGGCTGTCTGCCAGCCGCGTAATCGCGCGCTGTCGGCCTCGTGCAAGGGTGTGGTGACATCATCGCTCTCCCGATTGGTTGCGAGAGAGGAGACTGCGATGGAGGAGACGACGTTTGGCGTGCGTGGTGGACAGGGTCGAGGCGTCGAGAGTGGACGTCCTCACAGCGAGTTCTGCTTTGGGCACCTTGGCCACGAGTTCGACGGGTACGGTGTGGGGTTTGGAGGACCCAGGGAGTCCTTGTGCGTCGACTTCGACGAGGACGAGGGGGTGGGCTTCGGACCAGACTGGCAGGACGCAGAGCGCAAGCCGCTTGACGAGTACACGACAAAGGAGCTTGGTGCCGAGGGTGAGCGACTTGCCGCCAATTTTCTTGCCGAGAATGGCTATCGCATTCTCGAAATGAACTGGCGGTGCCGCGCTGGTGAGGTTGACATAGTTGCCACCGAGGATGAGCCAGACGAGGAGATGCGCCACAGCGTGGTACTCGTTGAGGTGAAGACAAGGCTTGCCCTGGGTGACGAGGCAGACTACGTGCCCGAGATTGCCGTCGACCCCAAGAAGCAGGAACGCTATCGTCTGCTGGGCCTCCTGTACCTCGTTGAGCATACCGAGGTCGACTCGGTTCGCTTTGACGTGGTTGCCATCAACGTGGTGGGATATGGCCACGCAAAGCTCCGTCACCTCATCTGCGCCTATAGCTGGGACGACTGATGGGCAGCCCGGACGTGCGCATCCCCACGGCAACCCTGAGGGGCGTCGAGGCCGTGCCGGTGACGGTCGAGGTAAGCGTTTCGGGTGGGATTCCGGGACTCTCCATTGTGGGCATGCCAGATACCTCGGTTCTCGAAGCCCGGTCAAGGGTGCGCTGCGCCATGAAGTCATGCGGCTACAAGATTCCTCGGCTTCACGTGACCGTAAACCTTGCTCCTGCAGAAATCCGAAAGACCGGTACCGCATTCGATCTCCCAATAGCCGTGGCCGTGCTTGCCGCCACGGGTCAGATACCGCACGAGGGTCTCTCCAAGCTGCTCTTTGTGGGCGAGCTTGCCCTTGACGGGAGCGTGTGCCCACCACGGGGAGCTGTTGCGTACGCCGCGCTTGCCGAGCGAGAGGGGCTCTCGCTTGCCTGCTCCGAAAACACGCGGTTGCCGCTTGCGCTCTCCACAGGCGCCTATGGCATTTCTTCCATCTCGCGGTTAAAGGCTGGCGTTGGCGAGCTGCCCCTCCTGACTACGGGCCACGACCTCGATGAGGCAGATTCGGGTGATTCCTGTGAACTCGACTTCAGAGATGTTGTCGACCAGGACATCCCCAAGCGTGCCATGGTGATCGCGGCAGCCGGGCGGCACGGCATGCTCATGGTGGGGCCACCTGGTTCGGGCAAGACCATGCTTGCACGTAGAATGCCCACAATACTTCCGCCGCTCACGGATGCCGAGCGGTCCGAGGCAATGCTTATCCACTCGGTGGCGGGACAGCCCATAGGTCCTCTCGAGCGAGGAGAGCGGCCGTTTCGTGCACCCCACCACTCGATTTCCGTAGGCGGCCTTGTTGGGGGAGGCAGGCCGGTCATGCCTGGAGAGGTGTCACTTGCCCATGGAGGGGTCCTCTTCCTAGACGAGCTCCCCGAGTTCGCGACAAATGCCTTGCAGTCTCTGCGCCAGCCCCTTGAGGACCATGAGGTGAGAATCGTGCGGGTCGATGGCGTGTACGTCTTTCCGTGCGATTTTCAGCTGGTGGCTGCGGCCAACCCCTGTCCTTGCGGACACCTGGGCGACGACGCTCACGAGTGCACCTGCCCACCTGCCCGCGTGGCTGCCTACCAGGGACGCATAGGGGGTCCACTCATGGATCGCATAGACGTTGTGGTTGACGTCCACAGACCCGCCTCGACAGATGTCATTAGGGGCTCGGAGGGTGCGGGCTCTTCCGAGATGCTCGAGCAGGTCTTGGCAGCGCGGGAGTTCTCCTCCTGGCGCGAGGCGCGTGACGAGGCTCGCTATGGCAGCGGGGTGCGTGGCGTGGCGAGGCTTGGCTTCGAGCCGAGCGCTCGCGCATTCTTCGAGGATTCAGCGGAAAGACTTGCCCTGGGCGGGCGCGCAATAGCGCGTGTGGGACGCGTCGCACGAACCATTGCTGACATGGGTGGCCACGAGCTTGTGTCACGCGATGACGTAGGGGAGGCCCTTCAATACCGATCGAGGAGGCAGCTATGAGAGGCGGAGCCGCGCGTGAGGGAGAGCGCTGGGAGTTGAGGCGGGGAGAGGAGGCGTTTCCGCCTGCGCTTGACGACCTTGATCCAGTCCCCGAAATACTCTACGGGAGGGGAGACCCCGAGGTGCTCCAGGGGCCTTGCCTCTCGATCGTCGGGGCGCGAAAGGCGAGTCCCTACGGAGTTGCCGTGGCGGAGATGGCTGGGAGGGTGGCCGCCGAGAGCGGCATCGTTGTGGTATCTGGAGGAGCCATGGGGTGCGACTGTGCCGCGGGACGCGCCGCACTCGAGGCAGGTGGAAAAACGGTCGTTGTCTCGGGGTGTGGTGCCGACATGGTCTACCCAGCGAGCTCGGCAGATGTCTTTGCTGGTGCAGTCGCGACAGGCGGAGCGGTTGTCTCCCTCGAGCGGTGGGGGTCTCCGCCTCGGCGCTATGCCTTCCCCAAGAGAAACGCCATCATCGCGGCGCTGTCAGCGTGTCTGTTCGTGACAGAGGCAGGGATGCATTCGGGTACCATGAGCACGGCGGACGTTGCTGTGGAGCTCGGACGCAAGGTCTACGGCATCCCGGGGTCGATCTTCTCACCGCTTTCTACGGGAACCAACTGGCTCATCTCCGAGGGCGCGCGCGTCATCTGCGACGAGGCCTCGCTCGAGGCTGCCATATCCCTGGACTATGGGAGGCTTCGATTCACGGATGCCCCGGGGCGGCGCGAGGATCTCGGACGGGTGCTCTCTGCGCTTGTCGCGTCTCCCTCTCGGGCGGATGACCTCGCTGCCCGCTTGGGCGAGAGCATCATCACCGTCCTGAGTGCGCTCTCCGACTACGAGGCGGCCGGTGTGGTTACCAAGCTTGCGGACGGGAGATATGCGCCCACGAGCGCGTTCTATTTGTCGCACAATGGTCTGACTGGGACCAAGGCGTCCCCTGCGGGACAGAAGGAGGAGCATGCAGCAGACAGTTGACGTGGTGGGAGCGGGCCTTGCGGGAAGCGAGTGCGCGCTGCAGCTTGCCGACAGGGGCGTGAGGGTTCGACTCCACGAGCAGAGGCCCGTGCGTATGTCACCTGCGCATCATACCGACCGCTTCGCCGAGCTCGTGTGTTCTAACTCCCTCAAGTCCACCAAGCCAGAGACGGCGGCCGGCGTCCTCAAATGGGAGCTCGATACCATGGGTTGCCACCTTCTGTCTATCGCCCGAGATTGCTCCGTGCCTGCCGGAGGTGCGTTAGCCGTCGATCGGGAGAGGTTCTCGAGCGCCGTGACCGAGGCGGTCTCGTCGCACCCGCTTGTCGACGTTATTCACGAGGAAGTCACGCAGATACCGGATGGTCCCGCCGTTATCGCCGCCGGACCGCTCTGCTCGGACGCGCTCTTTCAGGCAATCTCAAAGGCCGTGGGCGAAGGGTCCATGTCGTTCTTCGACGCCGCGGCACCAATAGTCTCAGCCGAGAGCATCGACCGCTCCATCGCCTTCTCGCAATCTCGTTACGAGGAGAACGCTGCGGGTGACTACCTCAATTGTCCCATGGAGCGCGATGAGTACGATGCCTTCATGGACGCGCTCCTCTCTGCCGAGCGCGTCATATCGCGCGACTTCGAGCAGGCGGACCTCTTCTGTGCCTGCCAGCCCATCGAGGAAGTGGCCCGCACGGGGCATGACTCGATTCGCTTTGGGGCACTCAAGCCCGTGGGCCTTACCGACCCAAGGACGGGCCGGCGACCTTGGGCGGCGGTGCAGCTGCGTGCCGAGAATGCCCGACGTACTGCTTACAACCTTGTGGGTTTCCAGACCAACCTCACGTGGCCCGAGCAACGACGCGTCTTCAGGATGATCCCCGGCCTTGCTGAGGCTGATTATCTCCGCTACGGCGTCATGCACAGGAACTCGTTTGTGGACTCGCCGCACGCGCTCGACGCTACGTTTGCCATCCCCGGTACCCAAGTTCGTCTCGCGGGTCAGATAACAGGCACCGAGGGCTACGTCGAGGCCATTGCGTCTGGGCTTCTCGCCGCCCTCAACACCTATGCGGAGCTCGCCGACCTCCCATACCCGGAGCTTCCGCAGACCGGTGCGTTGGGATCGCTTGTCGCCTATGCGACCAATCCGGCAACTGTGGGGTACCAGCCCATGCACGTGAACTTTGGTCTTGTCCCGCCGCTGGAGGACGCCCCAAGAAGGAAGGATGATCGGCGCCGTCGCATGGCGGAGCGCGCCCGAGCCGACATGGCCTCGTTTGTGGGGGAGAGGCGGGACCTCTTTCCAATAGCGGGGCAGGAATCCGTCTCATGAGCGTGCGGCGTGAAGGCGAGAAGGGCTTATCGCACTCGAAGGCCGCTGCCCCCCTTGGCTCGCACGTGCTGCCTGACGAGCGCCGCGCCTTTCTCGCGTATCTCGGGCAAGTCCGTGGGCTTTCCGAGAACACCGTGAGGGCCTATCGGGCAGACCTGGCGTCTTTTGCCTCGTGGGCCGAGCGCATGCACGTGGATCCCCTGCGGGCAACCCACCGGGAACTGCGTGGCTTTCTCGCTGACCTCGGGCGTTCGGGCTACACGGTGCGAACGGTTGATCGTCGGCTCTCGGCAGTCCGTGACTTCTATGGATGGATGCTTCGTGAGGGGATTTGCTCGGTGGATCCCGCGGCCGCACTGGCTACACCCAAGGGCCCTCGCCGTCTCCCCAAGACCATGTCTGACGAGGACGTGCAGAAGCTTCTTGCCACGTGCGATACGACCGAGCCAACTGGAATACGGGACCGTGCGTTCCTGGAGTTTCTCTATGCCTCCGGCGCCCGTATCTCCGAAGTCTCGCGTCTTGACGTGAGCTCGGTCGACTTTGGCAGGTGCCAGGCAACGCTCTTTGGAAAGGGCTCAAAGGAGCGGATTGTTCCCCTCTATGAGGTGGCACTGGAGTGGGTGAGGCGATATCTCGACGAGGCTCGCCCTAAGCTTGCGTCTAAAGGCAAGGGGGGAGAGGGGGAGGGCCTGGATGGCGCGCTCTTCCTCTCCACTCGGGGGCGTCGTATGAGCGCCGCCGCCCTTCGTACCGTCTTCGAGACTCATGTTCGCCTCGCAAGGATTGACCCTACGCTCACGCCGCACGCCATGCGCCACACCTATGCCACGGAGCTCGTTTCGGGAGGAGCCGACCTCAGAAGCGTACAGGAGCTCCTGGGCCACGAGAGCCTCTCGACCACACAGGTCTACACGCACCTCTCCGTCGAGAGGCTCAAAGACGCGGCGCGCCAGGCACATCCCAGGGCGCAGTAAGGTCGTAGGGCCACTTCAAGGTGAAACGGTGAACGTGAGCAGGACTTTCGCGCTGCTTGCCCGCCTCCTCTTTTACCTGCTATACTCTTCAATCGCTGTGCAGATGCTCAGCATGCCGCTACCAGGCGGCAACATCACACACGCGTGACGACTTGAAGGCCGTGGTGCCCCAGGCTCTAAGCCAGGCCAGGGGTGGCACTTCGGGGATGACATCGCGCGGAGGACCAACCAATGGAGGTCAAACATGGCTGCTAAGGTTACTATCCAGACCCTTCTCGACGCAGGCTGCCACTACGGTCACCAGACCCGCCGCTGGAACCCCAAGATGAAGCCCTACATCTTTGGCGAGCGCAACGGCATCTATATCCTCGACCTCAAGCAGACCCTCATCGACGCCGACAAGGCCTACACCTTCCTGCGCGAGACCGCTGCCAAGGGCGGCAAGGTCCTCTTTGTGGGCACCAAGAAGCAGGCCCAGGAGCCCATCCAGACTCAGGCTGAGCGCGCCAACATGCCTTACATCAACCAGCGCTGGCTCGGCGGCATGCTCACCAACTTCGTGACCATGCGTTCCCGTATCGCCCGCATGGAGGAGCTCGAGGCCATGGTCGAGGACGGCCGCATGAACGCGCTCCCCAAGAAGGAGCAGGCACTGCTCACCAAGGAGCTCGACAAGCTCCAGAAGAACCTCGGTGGCGTCCGTGACATGACCACCCTCCCGCAGGCCATCTTCGTCGTCGACACCAAGCGCGAGGAGATTGCCGTTCGTGAGGCCAACCGCCTGCACATCCCCGTTGTTGGCCTGCTCGACACCAACTCCGACCCCGACGTTATCGACTACGGCGTGCCCGCTAACGACGACGCCATCCGCTCCGTCTCCCTCATGTGCGAGCTTGCGGCCGACGCTGTTCTCGCTGGTACCGGCGAGACCCAGGTGACCGCCGAGGAGATGCAGACCGGCGAGGCTACCGCCCCCGTCGCTACCGATGAGGCAGCCGCTCCTGCCGCCGAGGCTCCTGCGGCCGAGTAGCTAATCATCCCGTCTCCCACCAACCAACCCCTTTAGGAGGTTCACATGGCACAGATTACCGCCGCCCTCGTCAAGCAGCTCCGCGAGATGACCGACTCTCCCATGATGGAGTGCAAGAAGGCTCTCGTTGAGGCCGATGGCGACCTTGACAAGGCCGTCGACGTCCTCCGCAAGATGGGTCTTGCCAAGGCCGTCAAGCGCGCTGGCCGCGAGACCAACGAGGGCACCATCGCCGTCTACGTCTCCGATGACGCTAAGGTTGCCGCTATGGTCGAGCTCACCTGCGAGACCGACTTTGTTGGCACCAATGGCAAGTTCAAGGACTTCGCGCATGCCGTGGCCGAGGTCGTCGCCAAGAACGACCCCGCTGACGTCGACGCCCTGAAGGCCTGCCCCATGGGTGAGGGCACCGTCGAGTCCGAGCTCACCGAGATGATTCACGTCATCGGCGAGAACATGAAGATCAACCGCTTCTCTCGCCTCACCGCTGAGAACGGTGGCATTGGCTGCTACATCCACCACGATGGCAAGCATGCCGACATGGTGAGCTTCTCGTTCTCCAAGCCTGAGACCGCCAATGCGGACGAGTTCAAGACCTTCGCGCATGACGTAGCCATGCAGGTCGTCGCCAGCAACCCCGTCTCTGCCGTACGCGAGGATGTCCCCCAGGACGTCATCGACCACGAGATGGGCATCTACAAGGCGCAGGCTGCCGAGTCTGGCAAGCCTGAGGCCATCCAGGAGAAGATCGCCCTCGGCAAGCTCGAGAAGTTCTACAAGGAGAGCGTCCTTACCGAGCAGGTCTTTGTGAAGGACTCCAACGAGACCATCTCGTCCCTTGCCAAGAAGGTCTCCAAGTCCCTCGGCGACGACATCAAGATCGTCACTTTCGTGCGCTTCAACTTCGGCGAGTAGCACAGGCTGCTTCATAAGAAGTGATTGTTTGCAGCCCCGACAGGCCTTTGCCTGTTGGGGCTGCTTCTTGTCTTTTGACCAGGTTTTGGCTCTAGGCGTGTCCTCCGTATGCAGAGACCTTACACTCGCCGAGGACGCGGCGGCGCATCCGTGGTGCTCTGATAGAATCGTTGGGGTTACGGCTGCGACATCTGGCGGCCGTGACATCCCGACGAATGGAGGATGGCTTGTCGACCTACAAGTACCAGCGCGTTCTTCTGAAGCTTTCCGGCGAGGCCCTCATGGGCGACCAGGCTTTTGGCATAGACCCCAAGGTGCCGCAGAGACTTGCCGAGGAGATCAAACCCGTGTGGGAGGATGGCGTTCAGGTTGCCGTTGTTGTGGGTGGCGGCAACATCTTCCGTGGCATCCAGGGTGCAGCTGCCGGGATGGACCGCGCCCAGGGAGACAACATGGGCATGCTCGCTACGGTTATTAATGCCCTCTCGCTGCAGGACTGCTTCGAGCGCAATGGGATGGACTGCCGTGTCATGAGCGCAATCGAGATGCATCAGGTGTGCGAGACCTACATCCGCCGCCGCGCCATCAGGCACCTCGAGAAGGGTCGTATCGTTATCTTTGCTGCCGGCACGGGGAACCCCTACTTCACCACCGACACCGCCGCAGCCCTTCGCGCGTGCGAGATTGGCGCCGAGGTCCTCATGAAGGCGACCAAGGTCGACGGCATCTACGATGCCGATCCGGTTACCCATCCCGAAGCCACTAAGTTCGATACCATCACCTACAAGGAGGTTCTTGCACGCGACCTCAAGGTCATGGACGCAACGGCCACGGCGCTCTGCCATGACAACAAGATGCCAATCATGGTCTTTGACATGGGCCAGGACGGCGTCTTCATGAGCGCGCTCGCGGGCGAGAACGTTGGAACCACCGTCGTCGAGGAGGAGCAAGCATGAGCCAGTACACCGACAAAGCCAAGAAGCATATGGATAAGTGTCTGGAAGCGCTCCAGGCCAACTTCTCCCGCGTCCGCACGGGGCGTGCCAATCCGCACATCCTCGACCCCATCAAGGTCGACTACTACGGACAGCCTACGCCCATCACGCAGCTTGCGGGCGTGAAAGTCCCCGAGGCCTCGATGATGGTCATCGAGCCGTGGGACAAGAGCGCGCTGAGGAGCATCGAGAAGGCCATCGAGGCCTCGGACCTGGGCATCACGCCCTCAAACGACGGCGCATCCATCCGTCTTCCGTTCCCCAAGCCCACGGAGGAGCGTCGCCGCGAGCTCGCCCGCGAGTGCAAGGACATCGCCGAGGAGGCGCGCGTCTCTATCCGCAACGTTCGTCGTGACGCCAACAACAAGCTCGACCGCGACGAGGAGCTCTCTGAGGACGAGGTCTCTCGCGAGAAGAAGGCCATCCAGAAGCTCACTGACGACTACGTCAAGCGTGTCGACGCGATGCTCAAGGAGAAGACCGCCGAGGTCATGGAGATTTAGGTGCAGATAGACGAGAAGAAGCTGGGGGCCTACTACGCCAATCCCCCCGAGGACATAAGCCTTGCTGACGTCGACCTGAACCGCATTCCTCGCCACGTCTCCATCATCATGGATGGCAACGGTCGGTGGGCCAAGGCTCGTGGGCTCGACCGCTCGGAGGGCCACGTCGCAGGCGTCGATTCTCTGCGCGAGGCTGTTACTACGAGCGTGCGCCTTGGCCTGGATGTGCTTTCGGTCTACGCGTTCTCAACAGAGAACTGGAAGAGGCCCCAGCATGAGGTCGATCTCCTCATGCACCTCTTTGCGACTACGCTTCTAAACGAGTTGCCGCTCTTCCACCAGGAGAACGTGCGGCTTCGTTTCTTCGGCGACATCGACGCCCTGCCAAAGCAGACTGCTGACGTCTTTCGCGAGGGCCTCGATCAGACTGCCGACCACACGGGCATGACGTTTGCTCTGGCCGTGAACTACGGCTCGCGCGCCGAGATTACGCGTGCCGCTCGCGAGCTCGCGGCCGAGGTCGCCGCCGGCACCCTGCGCCCCGAGGACATCGACGAGGACGCTCTCTCGTCTCGCCTGTACACGAGAGGCCTGCCGGACCCCGAGCTTCTCATCCGCACCTCTGGCGAGATGCGGCTCTCAAACTATCTGCTCTGGCAGCTTGCCTACACCGAGTTCTACGTGACCCCAACCCTGTGGCCTGACTTCTCGCGCTGGGACTTCCTGCGCGCAGTCAAGGCATTCCAGGGTCGTCATCGCCGGTTTGGGGGTGTCACCGAGTCTTGAGTGAGAGAGGCCCCGAGGACCAGCAGGACAAGCGCGAGAGCGTAGGCATCGACCGCCACATAGACAAGCTCGAGAACAGGCGCAATGCAAAGGAAGCCCGTCGCACAGCGGGCGCCCTTGCGGGTCAGCGCGCCCGCGGCTGGACGGAGCGACTCCTCACGCGCACCACGTCGGGCGCCATATACGCGATTGTCGTTCTCGTCTGCCTCTACATTGGACCCATCGCCACGACGCTCATGATCAGCGCCATGGCATGGCTCTGCTGCTCCGAGTTCTTCCGCATTGCGCGGATGGGCGGGCGCATGCCCAACGAGGGAGTTGGCCTCTCTGCGGCGGTGCTGTTTCCTATTGCGGCGTATCTCACCGGTCTCAGGGGACTGGTCATCATCCTCTTCCTGCTGCTTGCAGCCTGCGCGGCATGGTACGTCTTCACGCCGCGGGCAAATGTGGGCGACGTGGCCATCACGGTCTTTGGACCGCTCTACACCTCGCTCACCTTCTCGAGCCTGGTCCTCATCCGCGTTGTCGACAAGGGCCTCGTTGGGGCAACGCTGACGTTTGGCGTCATGCTCTCCGTTTGGGCTAATGACGCCATGGCATATGCCGTTGGTTCGAAGATTGGTGTCCACAAGCTGGCCCCAAGAATCTCGCCCCATAAGAGTTGGGAGGGGTTCTACGGTGGCATCATCGCCTCCGTTGTCATCTGGGTTGCAATGGCCGTCTTGGGCGTCGCGGGGCTCACGATGCCCCATGCCCTTCTCGGCGGGCTCATCGTTGGCATTGCGGGAGTCGTGGGCGATCTTTTTGAGTCCCGTCTCAAGCGCGGCGTTGGCGTCAAGGACTCAGGCAACCTCATGCCTGGTCACGGCGGTCTTCTCGACAGGTCTGACTCCATGCTCTTCGGCAGCATGGCGGCCTACTTCATACTTTTCTTTGGGGGAATTCTATGAGTTTGTTCGAGCGTCCTGGAGCGCGCTCTCCGCGTCCGCATGTTCTTCGCGTCGCGGTTCTTGGGTGCTCGGGCTCCATTGGCATGCAGACGCTTGAAGTGTGTCGCCAGCATCCCGATCGCCTGAAGGTTGTCGCGCTCTCTGTGAACTCGTCGTGTGAACGTCTTGTCGAGGCGGCGCGGGAGTTCAATGCCACGCACGTCGCTGTGGCTGACGCCTCCCGCAAGGACGACGTCGCCCTCGATGAGCTACCCTCTGGTTGCGCCCTTGGCTTTGGTCCCGACGCCGTCATGGCGCTGACGGAGCTTCCGGATGTCGACTGCGTGGTGAACGCCGTGGTGGGCGAGGCTGGCATGGCGGCTGGCTACGCGGCGCTCAAGGCCGACAAGATCTTGGCCTATGCCAACAAGGAGTCTATCGTTGTTGCGGGCGACCTTCTCATGCCGCTTGCAAAGCCCGGGAGGCTCATCCCCGTCGACTCCGAGCACAGCGCCATCTACCAGTGTCTGGTTGGGGAGAGGGACGCTGACCTCGCGCGCATCTGGCTCACGTGCTCGGGTGGCCCCTTCTATGGCATGACGCGAGACGAGCTCTCGCGCGTGACCGTTGACGATGCCCTTGCGCACCCCACCTGGACGATGGGGCCAAAGATCACCATTGACTCCGCGACGCTCACCAACAAGGGACTGGAGGTCGTCGAGGCCCATCACCTCTTTGGCGTGGACATCGATGACATTCGCGTGCTCGTGCAGCGCCAGAGTCGCATCCACTCAATGGTCGAGTTCGCGGACGGGTCGGTGAAGGCCCAGCTTGGTCCCTCGGACATGCGCATCCCCATCCAGTACGCGCTCAGCTATCCAGAGCGTTGGAGCGCGCCGACGGTTCCTGTCGACTGGTGCCACGAGGCCCCCGTCACCTTTGGCGAGGCGGACGAGAAGACCTTCGGGTGCCTTGCGCTCATCAAGGAGGCGGGGCGTATTGGCGGCACCATGCCGTGCGCAGCCAACGCGGCAAACGAGGTGGCCAACGCCGCCTTTAGGGCGGGAGCGTGCGGCTTCCTCGACATCGAGCGCGTTATCTCTGCGGTCATGGACGCAACGCATGCTGTTGCCGTCGACAATCTGGCGCAGCTCTCCGAGGTGGACGCAAGGTCGCGGGAGCTGGCACAGTCTTTCATCAAGGGACTTCGCGCATGACGGGGGTCGCATCTGCCGTCTTCTGGGGCGTGGCCGTTCTCTCGCTTCTCGTATTTGTGCACGAGGGCGGCCACTACCTGGCGGCTCGCGCCTGTGGCGTCCGCGTGACCGAGTTCTTCCTTGGCATGCCCTGCCGTTTCAGGCTCTCGCACAAGAGCAAGGACCACGGTACCGAGATTGGCGTAACCCCCATTCTGCTCGGCGGCTACACCCGCATCTGCGGTATGGAGAACTCCAAAGACGAGCTGCTTGGGGCCGCGCTCATGAGCGTGCAGCGCTCCGGCAGGATTGCGGTGAGCGACCTTGCCTCCCAGCTTGGTTGTGATCTTGACAGGGCCTACGGGCTTCTCGCCACGCTGACGGACTGGGCGGCTGTGAGGCCCTATTATGACCCTGCGCTTGGCGAGCACAAGGGACAGGCAGACTGGCCGGCGAGCTTCGAGACGCTTCGACGCGACGGCGATCTTCGCACCGAGTACGACCGTGGCCATGACTTCTCCCAGGCTGGCACCACCAACTACGGCGAGCCGCGAAATCCCGGCATGAGCGCAAGCGAGTTCCTGGCGCACGAGCGCGGACGCACCTACCTCGGCTGTGGCTTCTGGCGGCGGACGGCGATGCTCCTTGCGGGTCCTGCGGTCAACCTGCTCGTGGCACTGGTGGTGGTTACGGCGTCCTTCATGGTCATGGGTGTGCAGGTCGCCTCCAACGAACCCGTGATTGGGAGTGTTGCCGAGGGGTCCTTTGCCGAGTCTGCGGGTCTTGAGCCGGGCGACCGCATCACGTCCGTGGATGGCACTCCCATCTCCACCTACGACGACCTCGTTGCCGCCATCAAGCCATATCTGGAGTCTGGCACCGACTTCACGCTCGGCTACGAGCGCGACGGAGTGGCGTATGAGACGACCGTCGACCTGGTTGACGGCGAGGCGGCTGAGTACCTGGGCATTACCAACCAGTCCTACACGTACTACCCCTCGCTTGGCCAGGCGCTTCGTGGGTCCGTGGCCTACGGTGGGCTGGTGGCGGAGTACGCCGTGAAGCTCATCGTGCCCTCGCACACCATGGAGGTCCTCGACCAGTCGAGCTCCGTCGTTGGCATCTCGGTTATGGCGTCAGAGGCGGCCTCGGCCGGCGTTCCCACGCTTGCGTTCTTCATTGGCGCGATCTCGATGTCCCTCGGCTTCATGAACCTACTTCCCATCCCCCCGCTGGACGGCGGAAAGATCCTCATAGAGATTATCCAGGCCGTCTCCAGGCGACAGGTCTCCGCGCGCGCCCAGAGTATCGTGAGCTACGTGGGCCTTGCCTTCTTCCTCTTCGTCTTTGTCGTGGCCATGAGAAACGACATTCTCACCTTTGTGATTGGTGGCTGACATGGATTCCAGCACTCAGAAGCTTCCCCGTGACCTCACCAGGCGCGTCATGGTGGGCAACGTTGCCGTTGGCGGCGGCGCTCCCGTCTCGGTTCAGTCGATGTGCACCACCAAGACCGCGGACGCAGCAGCAACCCTCGCCCAGATCAGGCGGCTTGCAGATGCGGGCTGCGAGATCATCCGCGTTGCCGTCCCCAACGCGGACTCCCTTGACGGCTTCGAGCGCATCTGCGCCGAGTCGCCGCTGCCCGTGATCGCGGACATTCACTTTGACTACCGGCTGGCCCTTGGCGCTGCCGCCCGGGGGGCTGCGGCGCTTCGCGTGAACCCCGGCAACATTGGATCTTGGGAACGTGTCGACGCCGTTATCGACGCATGCGGCGAGGCGGGCATCCCCATTCGCATAGGCGTCAACGCTGGTTCTCTTGACGAGAAGGTCGCGGCCAGGCAGGACCTCACGCTTCCCGAGAAGCTCGTGGCGTCTGCCGAGGGCTTCGTCGAGCACTTCCGCGAGCGCGGTTTTCTCGACGTGGTTCTCTCCGCCAAGGCGCACAGCGTTCCCACCACGCTCGCAACCTATCGCAAGCTTTCGAAGACCTTGCCCGACGTGCCGCTCCACGTGGGTGTCACCGAGGCTGGCACGATTCGCCAGGGGACGGTCAAAAACGCGGCTGGGGTGGGAATCCTTCTCGAGGAGGGCATAGGCGACACCATGCGCCTCTCGCTTACAGCCGACCCGGTCGAGGAGGTTGCGGTTGCATGGGAGCTCCTCTCGGCGCTCGGCATGCGTCGGCGATCCCCTGAGCTGGTGAGCTGTCCCACGTGCGGGCGCTGCCAAGTGGACATGATTCCCATTGCCGAGGAGGTGGGCAGGCGTCTGGCCAGCGTGAAGGCGCCCATCACCGTGGCGGTCATGGGGTGTGTGGTGAACGGCCCCGGCGAGGCCTCGGACGCCGATCTTGGCGTGGCCTGTGGCCACGGGCAGGCGATGCTCTTCGAGGGCGGCAGGCCCCTGCGCAAGGTTCCTGCCGACAAGATCGTGGATGAACTCATGGCCGAGATCGAGCGACGCTTCCCCGGCGCACTTGATGCCTGTTAGGCCGTAGAATTGCATGGCGTCGGTTTCGGCGCATGATGCCCGGCCACGGTGCCGGGGGAGAGGACTTTCACCGTGAGAACGTATGCAAGGATGACCGGGCTCTATGCGCCTACGCTCAAGGAGGACCCCGCGGAGGCCGAGCTCGCAAGCCATCGGCTCCTGCTCCGTGCGGGCATGATTCGCAAGTCCGCCTCGGGCCTCTACAGCTACCTGCCGCTTGCGTGGCGCTCGCTTCTGAAGATCGAGTCTGTCATTCGCGACGAGATGGAGGGCATAGGCGCCCAGGAGATGCTCGTGCCCATCCTCACCGATGGGGAGCTGTGGCGTCAGTCGGGTCGCTGGAGTGCCTACGGCCCGGAGCTCATGCGCCTCAAGGACCGTCACGAGCGCGAGTTTGCCCTTGGCCCCACGCATGAGGAGTCCTTCACCGACCTCGTTCGCAACGAGCTGCGCTCCTACAAGCAGCTTCCCGTGACGCTCTACCAGATCCAGGACAAGTTCCGCGACGAGCTGCGCCCCCGCTTTGGCCTCATGCGCGGTCGCGAGTTCATCATGAAGGACGGCTACTCCTTCGACGCCGATGTCGAGGGCATGCAGCGCTCCTACAACGACGAGAAGGCCGCGTACGCGCGTATCTGCGAGCGCGTGGGGCTTCGCGCGCTCCCCGTGGTAGCGGACTCCGGCCAGATTGGCGGAGACACCTCCGTCGAGTTCATGGCGCTGGCAGACGCCGGCGAGGCCGAGATTGTCTACTGCGACGATTGCGGCTTTGCGGCTGACACCGAGGCTGCTACGGCCCCCATCAACCTCGTCGAGGGTGACGAGGGAGAGCTCGAGAAGCTCGAGACCCCTGGCTGCGAGACCATCGCCGACCTCGCTGCGTTTCTCAAGGTCCCCGAGGCCGCCACGAGGAAGGCTCTCGCGCTTGTCGATGGCGATGGAAAGCCCTGGGTGTGCTTTGTCCCCGGTGACCACGAGATGAACGACGTGAAGGCCGAGCATGCCTTTGGCGCATACCATCTGATGAGCGACGAGGAGCTGGTGCAATACGGTCTCGTCAAGGGCTTCATTGGTCCCGTCGGCCTTCCCGAGGGCGTTGGCTCTTGCGCCGACGAATCGCTTCGCGGCTCTGCGTGGTGGACCACCGGCGCCAACGACGCAGGCTATCACTACGTGCACGCCAACCAGGGTCGCGACTTCACGATTGGCCGCTGGGTGGACGTCATCACCGCAAAGGCGGGCGACATCTGCCCCAAGTGCGGCGCGCCTCTCAAGGCGGCCCGTGGAATCGAGGTTGGCCAGGTCTTCCAGCTGGGCACCAAGTACTCGCAGACCATGGGCGCCACGTTTGCCGACCCCGATGGCGTCGAGCGCCCCCTTCAGATGGGTTGCTACGGCATCGGCGTCTCCCGCATGCTTGCGGCCGTGGTCGAGCAGCACCACGACGAGCACGGCATTGCGTTCCCCGTTGCGGTTGCGCCCTACGAGGTGGAAGTCGTGCCCCTCGACGTGAACGACGACGTGGTGTGGCCCGTGGCTACGCGCGTTGCCGAGGAGCTTCTCGCCGCGGGCGTCGAGGTCGTCATGGACGACCGCAAAGAGCGTCCCGGCGTTAAGTTTGCCGACGCAGACCTCATGGGCTTCCCGTATCAGGTGGTCTGCGGCAAGAAGGCCATCAAGAACGGCAACGTGGAGCTCAAGGTTCGCGCGACCGGCGAGCGCACCGAGGTTGCCATCGAAGAGGTGGCCTCACTTCTCGCCAATCGCGTCGTATCCGAGCGTGCATGAGACAAAGGGACAGTCCCTTTGTCTCATTCGCGTGGGCCGCGAGATTTCCGCGGCCCTTTTCATTGGGGGATGTTCTATAGGGGGGAACCATGGGCAGCATGAGCTATACGGAGCTGGTAGAGGCGGCGCGAGGTCAGATGGGGATCTGCAAGGCGTGCCCTGTCTGCGACGGGAAAGCATGCGGCAATCACATCCCGGGCCCGGGGGCAAAGGGCACGGGTACCGTTGCCATTCGAAACTACGAGGCGTGGCAGTCGGTCCTTCTCAGGATGGACACCATCCACAAACCGTATGTGCCGGACACCTCCGTGACGCTCTTTGGTCACGTGCTGTCCCTCCCCGTCATGGTGGGGCCGCTAGGTGACGTGAACCGCCACTATGGCCCCAAGTTCGACATGGAGACCTACAACGACGTGATGCTCCGCGGTGCCGCGGGGGCAGGCACGCTGGGGTGGACTGGCGATGGGCTTTCCGCCTCGCTTCACGAGGGGGCGTGCCGCGCCATCTCAAGCCTTGACGGCTGCGGCATCTGTACCATCAAGCCGTGGTCGAAGGACGTGGTGCGAGACAAGCTGAGGCTCGCTCTTGCGGCACATCCCGTTGCCGTGGCCATGGACATCGATGGTGCGGGGCTTCCGTTCCTCAAGGGTCAGCAGCCGCCTGCGGGCCCCAAGGATGTCTCGCAGCTGCGCGAGATCGCCAAGGCCTGCCATGCGGCGGATACGCCCTTTGTTCTCAAGGGCATCATGACCGAGCGAGGCGCCGAGAAGGCCCTCAAGGCGGGTGCCGACGGCATTGTTGTCTCCAACCACGGCGGGCGCGTCCAAGATGGCGTGGAGGCCACGGCAACGGTGCTCCCGGAGATCTCGCGCGCCGTTGGCGACGACCTTGTTGTTCTCGTCGATGGAGGCATTAGGACTGGCGCTGACGTCTTCCGCGCGCTTGCGCTTGGGGCGAGTGCGGTCCTCATGTGCCGTCCGTTTGTGGTTGCGATGTACGGCGGGGGAGAGCAGGGCGTGAGAGACTTTCTCGGCCAGCTGAGGGGCGAGCTTGCTGACGCCATGGAGATGTGCGGTGCAGAGACTGTCTCGGACGTCACAGACGACCTCGTGAGCTGGTAGGGGTCTGGGGCCTTCCGCACGCGGTTGCATTTCTCGGAGTTTATCGCCATTCTTGAAAATCCTCGACATCCAACTGCGCAAACGTGTCGGCCATTTCAGAAATAGCGATATTCTCTGCAATTGAGAGAAGCCCAAAGGGGCGAGAGGGACGGCGCGCATCTATGCCACCGTCCCTCTCGGCAGTTGATGCTCTTTGCCCGCGCTACTTGCCGGTTGTGAGGAACTCCTCCAGGCGCTTGTTGAAGCGCTCCGGGTACTGAATGGCCATGAGGTGGCCGCCCATCACGTAGGTGGGCGTCTTGGGGCAGAGGCTGTGCCAGTAGGGCTCCGCTATGTCTGCCCAGTGCTCGGCAATGAACATGAGCGTGGGAATCTTCTTGGATGCCTTCTGAGCGATGTCCCGGTAATCGGAGAGAATCGCGTCACCAAAGAGCTCGTGGGTGACCCAGAAGGGCGTCTGGTTCGACATGTCAATGAACCACTCGTATTGGTCCTCAGTGAGCGGTCCCTGCCACATAATCTCGCGCAGATAGCTGTCCCAGAAACCCGCTGCCGTCTCGGGATGGTTGAGCACCCGCGTCATGATCTCCGAAAGCTCCGCCGGCGTGCCCTCCGTCCATGCGTGTGGGTCCTCGTTGTGGGGGAGCGGCGACATGTCAACCGTCACGCATCCAGAGACGGAGTCGACACCTGCCTGTTCGAGGTAGCTCCATGCCTCAAGATTTCCGCAGCTCCAGCCAATGAGGGTTGGCTTCTCGATGCCTTCGTGCTCAACCAGGCGGATAAGGTCGCGCCCATGAGTCTGGTAGTCGTTGCCAAAGGGGCACTTGGTTGAGAGCCCCTGCCCGCGAGGGTCAACAAGGATCGTACGGTAGCTCTTGGAGAAGTGCTCCAGCTGGTGCTTGAAGACCTTGCCCGAGAAGGTGAGGCCTGGGATGAAGATGAGGGTCGGGGCGTCCTTCTCGCCTGCATCCCAGAAGTGAATCTGAACATCCGGCTCTACCGTCACGTAGCGTGACTCCGTGCGTTCTGCACTCATGGTTCTCCTTTCGACTGCGGCCTTGGTCCCATCCTAGCGCAGCGCGTTTGACGGGCGGAGAATATCGCCATCTCTTAAACGGATCAGCCAACAACTGCGGAAACTTGCTCGCCGTTTAAGAAAGAGCGATATTCTCCGAGAGGAGGACTGGCGGCTGGGGGGCCGTAGCCGGCTCGTGTCGCGACGCGTTGCCCCAAACTTTTTCAAAAAAGTTGTTGACCCAAAAATCTCGTCTGGTATAGTAATTCCCGCACCAACCCACGGGGAATTAGCTCAGTTGGGAGAGCGCGTGACTGGCAGTCACGAGGTCAGGGGTTCGAACCCCCTATTCTCCACCATACATTCAGGGCGGCGGCGTTTGCCGTCGCCCTTTTTCGTACGGGCTCATGGCGCAACGGTTAGCGCAGGGGACTCATAATCCCTGGGTTGTAGGTTCGAATCCTACTGGGCCCACCATGACATGCACGCTCCCTCTCCCTTGCGGGTGGGGGAGCGTTTTTGCAAGATGAGTCCGTGTGGCAAGAAAACCGAGCCATTCAATTGGGTATACAAGTTCCGTTTGGTTACTGCGCCGCGTGTGCGGGCGGCATTGTTAGCGAGGGGTGGCTCATGTCTCCGGAAGCAAAGAAGCTCAAGGTTTCGGGAATCGTTGCGCTCATTGCGGGGTGCCTCTGCGTGGTCGCTGGAATCGTTCTTGCGGTTCTTGGCGTTGACATCACCGATCTTTTTGTGGTGGCAGCATCGGTGCTTGCCCTTCTCGTGGGCGCCAAGGGGGCCAGGGTTGCCAATGTCCCATCTAACGCGCCTGGTCTCGTGGGCCCCTCGGCCGGGGCGACCGTGGCCACGGGTGCACTTTGCGCCGGCGACGTCGCCTTCGCCAACGGACAGGTTGCCCCCATTGTTGTCGGTGCTGTAGCCTTTGTCCTTGCGCTTCTCGTCACCATTGCCGCGGCAGCAGTTAAGAGGGTTGTCGAGAAGGTATAGAGATCCTGGGTGGCTCGGCAATCTTTCGACTTCTACGCGGTCTCCTCCTTACCTGAAACCTACCGAAAAGACCCTTGCTCTTTGCCATAGAATGTAGACGTTCGAGTCGTTCGTCTCGTGATGGCAGGCGTGTGGGAGTAGGTAAGCGTGGAGAGTGTTGCGACAAGCGTGCGTGGCCGTTCAGCGGGCCCCTCTTCTGACGGAAACTCACGGCATGCTGCGCCGCGCGGCGGTTCAAGACGTATCGGCGGGCTGGATGGACTGCGCGTAATCGCCATTCTCGGCATAGTGCTCTACCACGCCAACCCCACGTGGATTCCTGGTGGGTTCTTTGGCGTCACGGTCTTCTTTGTGATCACGGGCTATCTCTTTACGCTCTCTGTTCAGCGTGAGATTGCGCGCACGGGTTCTCTCGGGTATGGGAGGCTGGTCCTCAAGCGGGCGGTGCGCTTGTGGCCCACGATGCTTGCCGTCATTGGCGTGACTGTTATCCTCTCTGCGCTGCGTGCGCCCTACCTGCTTCCCAAGGTTCAAAGCGACGCAATTCCTGCGCTCCTCTTCTTCGAGAATATCTTCTACATCGTGCGGCAGGTTTCCTACTTTGCTGCGGCGGGGGCGCCTTCGCCTCTCACGCACTTCTGGTACCTTGGCGTTGTAATGCAGTTCTATATCGTGTGGCCGCTTGCTGTGCTCCTGCTCTCGCGCCTTGTGCCTGAGCGTCTCCACGCCTGCATTGCTGTGTGCGTGCTAATCCTTGCCTCTTCCGTAGCCATGTGGGTGCAGTTTGATCCCACGGCTGATACTGCCCGCATCTACTATGGGCCCGATACTCGCGCGGCCGAGCTCCTTGTGGGTGCGCTTCTCGCGATAGCCACGGGCGGAAGAGGACTCCGGCTCGAGCGGCTGGTGCCTGCCCTCCGGCAGCGTGGCGTTCCCGTAGTGGCATACGACGTCATCGCGGCCCTCTCCCTTGTCGTCATCGTTGCTATGATGTTCGCCTTCAACGGATACAGCCACTTTGTGTACCGCGGTGGAATCCTCATTGCCGCCATCCTTTCCGCGCTTCTCGTGGGGTGCATTGCTCGACCTAACCACACGATGATTGGCCGCATCCTTGGCGTTCCCGCACTTGCCGAGGTGGGGAAGCGCGGCTATGCGCTGTACCTCTGGCATTATCCGTTGCTCATCATCCTTAACCCTGCGGCAAGTACCACGCCTCTGCCCTGGTGGGGCTGGGTGCTCGAGTTTGCCCTCATCGCGGTGCTCTCCGAGCTCTCGTACCAGTTCCTCGAGAAGGCCCCCGCCCAGCCGCTTCCGGCAGTCCCGGCGTTTGTTGGCCTTGACAAGGCAAGCTCCCAGCGCGGAGTCTCCCATTCGAGGCTTACGCGCGGACTTCTTGCACAGCCGTTGCCGCGTCTTGTTATGGAAGGCGTGGGCGTTGTGGCGGTGCTTGTACTCATGCTGGTGCCACTTAACGCGGAGACAGCAAACACCCCGCAGGCCATGGCCGCCGGGCAGGAGTCTGCGCTCACCGCCCAGGCGGCGAGTCTCGATAGCTATGACGACTCTGGTACGTACTTTGCCGGAACCGCCTTTGACGGGGCCTTCTCGTCAATCAATAACGTGAGCTACGACGTCGACGCCGAGACCGGTGCCACAGATGCGAAGGTCATCCTCATTGGTGACTCCGTACCTGCGGGTGCCATAAACCAGTTCCAGACCATCTTCCCCAACGGCTACATAGACGCCGTGGTGGGACGTCAGATCTATGACGGGCCGGAAGCATACGCGCAAGACGTTGCCGCCGGCCACGATGGCGACGTTGTGGTGTGGTCGCTCGGCGACAACGGCGTTGCCACCGAGGACCAGGTGAAAGCACTTATTGAGGCCGTTGACCCCGGAAAGCGGGTCTACCTTGTGACGGCACGCGTGCCGCTAGCCCTTCAGGACATCAACAACGACCTGTTCAAGCGGGTCGCTGAGGAGTACGACAACTGCGAGGTTATCGACTGGTATGCGCAGAGCGCAGGGCACGACGAGTACTTCTGGGATGACGGTACGCACCTGCGTCCCGAGGGCGCGGACGCATACGTGCTGATGCTTCGCGCGGCAATTACGGGAAGGTAGAAATTCTCAGTTGCCAAATCGGTTTGTTTTGGTAATATAGCAAGCCGCACGGGCGATTGGCTCAGGGGTAGAGCACATCCTTCACACGGATGGGGTCGCTGGTTCGAATCCAGCATCGCCCACCATAGAATTTGAGATACGGCATCCTATTGGGTGCCGTTTTTTGTTTGGCAGCGTCCCACGTTTGGTGGTGATGTGCTGCAACAATACCCATGTGCATGCGAGGCCCAGAGAACGTCCCATATACTTGACAGGCGTGCCTCGTCGTACCTTGAGGCGCGTTACCATTTTTCGCATCTAGGGGAGGGGTTGGTCCACATGGCAGTCACAGAGGAAGATCCCAAGAAGGCACTTGGCCTGCGTCTTGCGCACGTTGGCATCAATGGCGGCACGCCCGAGAACGCCGAGAAGATCACCAAGCAGCTTGCGACCCTTCTGGGCCTTGGCACCACAGAGCTCGTGCCGTCCTATTTTGTCGACACCTACATCGAGATCATGAAGGGCGCTGGCCGCGGCGAGAAGGGCCACATAGGCTTCCACGTGGATGACATCGACGCTGCCCAGAAGTGGTTTGAGGAGCGCGGCTTCGAGTTCAACGAGGAGTCCCGCGCAAAGTTTCCCGATGGCTCCACCCATCTCATCTACTTCAAGGACGAGATTGCGGGCTTCTCGATCCACATCACGGTCGACGACTAGCGCGCGGGATTGAGTTGCCCGGCAACGTAATCCCGCGGGGGTACACCTCTTCTGCACGAGCGTACCGTATACTCACCCCTTGGCAAATTTGGCATCCCGAGGGGTTCATGTGATAGCACTCGCAGACAAGATCACCAAGTCGTTTGGCGGAAGGGTCCTTTACACGCAGGCCACGCTCCAGCTCAACGCGGGGGAGCGCTGGGCCCTGGTTGGCCCCAACGGCGCAGGCAAGACCACGCTCCTGAAGATCATCATGGGCCAGGAGTCCCCCGACGAGGGCACCGTCTCCTTTGCCAAGGACACGACCGTTGGCTACCTGGAGCAGGAGACCAAGATTGATGGCGAGAAGACCGCCCTGCAGGAGGTTGTTGACTCCGCGCACGAGGTGAAGGGCTGGGAGCGCCGCGTAGCCGAGCTCGAGGCAAAGATCTCGACCACGCAGCCCGGTCCCGAGCTGGACCGCCTGCTTGAGGACTACGGCCACGCCCAGGACCGCTTCGAGCGTCTCGGCGGCTATGAGCTGGATGCCCGTGCACGGCAGATCCTGGGCGGTCTTGGCTTCCCCATCGAGGACTTCGACAAGCCTGCGGCTGATTTCTCCGGTGGCTGGCAGATGCGCATTGCGCTCTCCAAGCTCCTGCTTCGTCATCCTGACCTGCTCCTTCTCGACGAGCCCACCAACCACCTCGACCTCGAGAGCGTCCAGTGGCTCGAGCACTTCCTGGCTGCCTACGACGGAGCCGTGCTCCTCGTGAGCCACGACCGCTCCTTCATGGATGCCTGCGTCTCCCACGTGGCGGCCGTCGAGAACCGCCGCCTCACCACCTACACGGGCAACTACTCCGACTACCTGCGCCAGCGCGAGGACAACCTCGAGCAGATGCGCGCCAAGCGCGCGGCGCAGGAGCGCGAGATCGCCCACATGCAGGTCTTTGTCGACAAGTTCCGCTACAAGCCCACAAAGGCAGCGCAGGCACAGGAGCGCATGCGCCGCATCGAGCAGATCAAGAGCGAGCTGGTCATACTCCCCGAGGGCTCCAAGAAGGTGCACTTCTCGTTCCCCGATCCTCCCCGTACCGGCGACACCGTGGTGAAGGTTGAGGACGTATCCAAGTCCTTTGGCGAGAACCATGTCTACGACCACGTTGACCTCACGCTCTATCGTGGCGATCACGTGGCGCTCGTTGGCCCCAACGGTGCCGGCAAGTCCACGCTCATGAAGCTCATCAATGGGCACCTCACGCCGGATGCAGGCTCGGTCGATCTTGGTCAGAACGTGACCTGCGCCTACTATGCCCAGCACCAGCTTGAGCAGCTTGACCCTGCCAACACCGTGCTTCAGGAGATGGACGCGGTCGCCCCTGGCTGGACCACCTCGGAGGAGCGGCGCCTCCTGGGCGCGTTCCTCTTCCATGGCGATGACGTTGACAAGCGCGTCTCGGTGCTCTCTGGTGGCGAGAAGGCCCGTCTCGCCCTTGCCAAGATGCTTGTGGCGCCAGATCCTCTCCTCTGTCTTGACGAGCCCACCAACCACCTGGACATCGACTCGGTCGACGTGCTCGAGCAGGCACTCTTGCACTTCCCGGGGACCATCGTGCTCATCAGCCATGACGAGCATCTGGTGCGTGCCGTGGCAAACAAAGTGGTGGACGTGCGCGACCATAAGGTCACGCTCTACGACGGCGACTACGAGTACTACCAGTTCAAGCGCGCCGAGCTCGAGGCCGCAGCAGCCGCGAACGCGGTGCCTGCAAGCCAGCCTGCGCAGGCGAAGGCGACCCCCGCTGCGCAGGCCACTTCCGAGCAGGCTCCTACCGGCCGCAACGTCAAGACCAAGGAGCAGCGCCGCGCCGAGGCTGAGGAGCGCAACCGAAGGAGCAAGGCGCTGCGCAAGACCAAGAAGCGCCTCCAGGAGGTCGAGGCCGCGCTTGGCCCTGCGCACGATCGCTACAACGAGCTTGTGACCCTCATGGCGGACGAGGAGCTCTACAACGATACCGAGCGCTTCAATGCCTGCATGAGCGAGTACAACGCGCTCTCCAAGAAGATCCCCGCCCTCGAGCAGGAGTGGCTCGAGCTCTCCGAGGCCATGGAGGCGGGCGAGCAGGATGCGTAGCCTTTCTCGCAGCGGCGTGCGCGTTGCCCTCAATGCCGCCGCGCACGTTGCTCGCGTGCTTGCCGTGGCGCTCTGCGTTCTTGTCGTTGTTGACTCGTTCGACGTGGGCGTGCTCCACAGGGTGCTTCTCGATGTGAATGGCCTTGCGGCTGGTGTGGTGCCTCAGTCCGTGCTTGGGCTTCTCGTCTTTCGCACGCCCATGGGCGGGGCCTTCAGGGGAGATTTTGCCCTTGTCGCCATTGTGCTCTTTGTCATAGACTGGCTGCTCACAAGGGCCGTTTACCGCATCTAGGTCAGAAAGGGGCGTGACGTGTTCTCGACCTCGCGTATCATCACGATTCTCATCTCGGTTGGGCTTGTCATGCTCTCCGCCATTCCGCATGAGGTGGCACACGGTTGGATGGCCAGCAGGCTTGGGGATCCAACGGCAAAGCGCGCTGGGCGCCTCACGCTTAACCCCGCCGCGCACATCGACCCCTTTGGATCCATTCTCTTGCCGCTCATCATGGGGGCGTTTGGTGGGCCCATCTTTGCCTACGCCAAGCCCGTGCCCTACAACCCAATGTACTTTGACCCAAAGACGAGAAATCGAGACGAGGCTCTGGTCGCGCTTGCGGGGCCAGTCTGCAACCTGCTGCAGGCCCTGGCTGGCGCTGCCGTATGGCGCCTTGCCTACTGGGGCTTCACCTCGGGTCTCGAGGCTGGTTCGCTCGCGATGGACCCATGGTATGAGGTGGCCTACTGGGTCCTCATGATTCTCTCGACCTACGTCTACGTGAACCTCATGCTCATGTGCTTCAACCTCATCCCGCTTCCCCCGCTCGACGGGTCCAAGGTCATCTCGCCCCTCTTTAGGAGCGAGCGCTCGCGGCGGGCGTACTACCAGGTGCAGCGTTATGCCATGCCCATCCTCATCGTGGTGCTCTACCTCATCCCCTATGCGTTTGGGGTCGACCCCCTTGGGTGGATTCTCGACCGCACGGCCGGGTCGATCTTCAATCTTCTTATGGGGGCATAGCGGCTCATGTCATGGCGTGTGAAGACAGACGCGTATACCGGTCCCTTCGACCTGCTGCTGCAGCTTGTGAGCAGGCAGAAGGTCGCCATTGGCTCCATCTCGGTTGCCGAGGTGGCCGACCAATACCTGGCCGAGGTCGAGCGCATGAGCGACCTCGACCTGGACGTGGCGAGCGACTTTGTCCTTGTGGCCTCGACGCTTCTGGACATGAAGGCCGCGGCGTTGGTCCCCGAGGGCGGCGTTGTGCGCGCCCCACACGTGGCAGACGAAGACCTCGATGATGAGGACGACCTCGCGGGCCTCTCGCCCGACGAGGCGCGCGAGGTGCTCATTGCCCGCCTCATTACGTACAAGCAGTTCAGAAATGCCGGCGCCGCCCTTGGCAGCCGCATGGAGGCCGAGTCGCGCATGGTGCCGCGCACCGTGGGGCCGGACCCGGAGTTCTTGGGCCTCATGCCCGACTACCTCGAGGGCATCACGCTGCGCAGCCTTGCCGTCATCTGCGCTGACATCGATGCGCACCGCGAGACCTTCCTCCTCGAGTCCGAGCACATCGCGCCCAAGCGCCTTCCCATTGCGCTCACGGTTGCCTCGGTTGACCGCCTGGCGCGCTCGCGCGGGCATCTTACGTTCTCGGAGCTCCTCGACGGCTCCAGCGAGCCCGAGGTCGTGGTTGCTAACTTCCTGGCCGTGCTCGATCTCTATCACAGGGACAAGCTGCGCATGCACCAGGAGCGAAACTTTGGCGAGATCGAGCTCGACCACGTGGAGGGGGCTACGCCCTACGAGATGGACGACTCGGTTCTCTACGAGCTTGACGAGCAGGGCGTGGACGAGAAGGACCTGGAAGAGCTGGGCTTTGGTGACGTCCTTGGCTCAGATGACGGCATGGCGACGGTGGAAGATAGCGCGGGAGAGGATGCGTGATGGCAGATCTGGAGAGGCTTGAGAACGACTCTCTCAAGGGGCTCCTGGAGGCGCTTCTCCTCGTGTCCGACGACTCCGTCTCGGCGACGGACCTGGCGAAGGCCACGGGTGCGGCACCGGGCGACGTGGCCTCGGCGCTTGCCGAGCTCTCGGCCGAGTATGCCGACGCCAACCGAGGCTTCCAACTGCGCGAGGTTGCAGGCGGGTGGCGCCTCTTCACGCATCCGGCCTTCCATGACCAGGTTGCTGCCTACGTGCTCTCGTGGGACCAGCGGCGCCTCTCGCAGGCGGCGCTGGAGACGCTTGCCGTCATTGCCTACCACCAGCCCGTCTCCCGCGAGGGTGTGCGCGCCATCCGCGGGGTGAACTCCGATGGCGTCATTACGTCCTTGCGCGAGAAGGGCCTGGTGCGCGAGGTGGGTCACGACGCCGAGCATGGACAGGCGGTCCTCTTTGGCACCACGCGCGCCTTCCTCGAGCGCTTTGGCCTGAGGAGCATTCGCGACCTCCCGCCCCTCGAGGACTTCGCGCCGGACGAGCAGTCCAAGCAGTTCATCCGCGAGCGGCTCTCGGGCCGTTCTCTCCAGTCCACGCTCGAGGAGACCTCTGACGACATCGATGACGAGCGGGACCTCCTGGGGGACGGTTCGGGGGAGTCGGAAGACACCGACGCCGACGCGGCTGGTGATGAAAGCGATGAGTGATCCCGTGCGCGAGGACGGGCTCTACCCCATGCGGCTGCAGCGCTTCCTGGCCCGTGCGGGCGTTGCGAGCAGACGCGGCGCCGAGCGGCTCATGACCGCCGGGCGCGTTCGCGTGAACGGGGAGGTCGTGACCGAGCTCGGCAGCAAGGTCGACCCCGCGAGCGATGTTGTGAGTGTCGACGGCATCGAGTGCCACATCCTCGAGCGCCCCTGCTACCTCATGCTCTACAAGCCCTCGGGCTACGTCACTACGATGAGCGATCCCCAGGGAAGACACACCGTGGCCGAGCTCGTGCCCACAGACCGCTTCCCCGGGCTCTTTCCCGTGGGGCGCCTCGACATGGACACCACGGGCCTGCTGCTGTTTACCACCAACGGTAACGTGGGTCAGGACCTTCTTCATCCCTCGCGTCACGTCGAGAAGCACTACGTTGCCCTGGTCTCGGGCACGCCCTCGGCGCACGACCTCGAGCGTCTGAGGCGCGGGGTTCTGCTCGAGGATGGTCCGGCGTCCCCCGCTGGCGCGGAGCTCCTTGGAAAGGCAGACCCGCTCTTTTCGGTTGTGGCCCCACACGGAGCAGGACGCACGGGCGGGGGAGAGCCCAACGCCGTGGTGGGGCTCACCATCCACGAGGGCAGAAAGCACCAGGTCAAGAAGATGATGCAGGCTGTGGGGCACAAGGTCTTACGGCTGCACCGCGACTCGTTTGGGCCGCTCTCGCTCACGGGCGTCGACGAGGGATCCTGGCGCGAGCTCACCACTCGCGAGGTGGCGGCCATAGAGGCATTGTCTGCCGGGGATTCCGGCGATCAGAGGGAGGATGACTAGCGTGGACTTTGGCATGAGGCAGCGGATTCTCGTGATGAGACACCCCGAGACGCCTGCGAACACCGAGCACTTCTTCTCGGGGAGGAGAGACGTCCCCCTCACGGCTCGCGGCGAAAAACAGCGCGAGCATGGAGTGGATGCCCTCGTTGCCTTTGCACCCGAGCGCATCTGGTGCTCCCCGCTCTCGCGCTGCCGCAACCTCGCCGAGGAGGCGGGGGAGCGACTGGGGATACCGGTGCGTGTGGACGACGACCTTGTGGAGCTTGACTTTGGCGAGCTCGAGGGAACGCGATTCGAGTCGAGCAACTCCGGCAGGACGCAGTTCCCCTGGCCACTTGACGAGAAGGGACACTCGCTCCCTGCGCCCGGGGCAGAGTCCTTCGAACACGCAACGGCTCGAGCCAACCACCTCTTGGACGAGCTTCGGCCACTTACCGGCAGGACCGCGCTTGTCACCCATGGTGGATTCTCTCGCATTCTCATTGCTGCCATGTACGAAGTGGGGTATGACCATTTCTGGAACGTGCACCTGGCAAACGTGTGCTCGGCGTATTACACCTGTAACGGGAAGAGCTTCTACCTGGGTGGGTTTAACCTCACGCCTGAAGAGGTCATCGAGCGCTCAACCAGGAAGAACCCGTACGACCTCAGGGATATCTGGGGTGTCGCAGAAAGGGAGGACGCATGATCGTCGCCATCGACGGACCCGCGGGGTCTGGCAAGTCTACCGTTGCCCACGCCATTGCCGAGAGGTGCCACCTTACGTACCTCGACACCGGAGCCATGTATCGCTCCGTCACCGCAGAGTGCCTGCGCCAGGGCATCGACCCTGCGGACGCCCCTGCCGTGACCAACGTGGCCCGTTCGATTACGATCACCTTTGGAACCTCGCCTGCAGGGCAGACGGTCACCGCCAATGGGCGTGACGTCACCGCGGAGATCCGCACGCCCGAGGTCGATCGCAACGTCTCTGCCGTCTCGGCCATCCCCGAGGTGCGCGAGGCCATGGTCGAGCTACAGCGTTCCTATGGCCAGACGGGCAACGTGGTTGCCGAGGGCAGAGACATTGGCACGGTGGTCTTCCCCAAGGCCGACGTGAAGGTGTTCCTCACGGCCGACCCTGCGGCGCGCGCCCTGCGTCGCGCCGTGCAACGCGAGGGCGGGGACGCGGCCAAGGATGCCAATGCCACAGCCGATCCCGCTGAGGTCGAGCGCATCCTTGCCGACCTCAACCGCCGTGACCAGCTTGACTCCTCGAGGAAGACCGCGCCACTCAAGCCAGCGCCCGACGCGCACCACATTGACTCCTCCGCGCTCAGCGTGGACGAGGTCGTGGCCGCCATCTGCGCGCTTGACCCGAGGCTGGCGGCTGCGCTGTCTGGAGATCGTTCGTGAGCGCGCAGAAGAGGGCTCCCGAGAAGCGCCTGCGCGCCTTTCGCGGCAACAGCTTCGACGACTACTTCGATACGGGGATGCGCAACTTCCCGCTTCCTGCGCGCGTGTTTCTCGGCATCGCCGTCTACGCGTGCTTGGTTTGGACCCAGTTCCGTTGGCGCTGGAGCGTGGAGAACAAGGAGAAGCTCGTCGACGACAAGACGCCGCGCGTCATTGTCATGAACCACGGCTCGATGCTCGATCCCGTGATCATCATCGTGCAGCTCTGGCTTCACGGAATTCGCGTGCGCACCATCTACAAGAGCGAGTTCGACAAGTCCCCGGTTGTCACGTGGTTCTTCACGCGCGTGGGCGCCATTCCCGTTCAGCGCGGCACCGCAGACATGAAGTCCGTGCGCCGCGCGCGTGCGGCCCTCGACCGTGGCGAGTGCGTCCTCATCTTCCCCGAGGGCACGCGCATCAAGAGTGACGAGGAGCCCGTGACCATCCACGAGGGCTACTCGCTCATGGCCCAGCTCGCCCATGCTCCCGTTCAGCCCGTGGCCATCGTTGGCGCACGTGACATCACGAAGCGCGGCAGCCACCTGCACCACTTCTCCCGCGTGTGGCTCAAGGCGGGAGATCCCATCTCCTGGGACTCCCTTGGCGTCGATGGCAGGAAGGCGCAGCTTGCCGCCATGTCGAAGGCCGGCATGGACGCCGTCTACGCCCTTCGGGACAGGCTTCGCGAAGAGCATCCGGGGAGGATGTAGGCATGGTAAAGGTGGAGGTAGCCCGCGAGGCCGGCGCCTGCTATGGCGTCGAGCGCGCTCTCGAGATGACTGAGGACGCCCTTGCGGAGGGCACGTCTCGCGTGCGCACCCTCGGTCCTCTCATCCATAACCCGCGCGTGGTGGCAAGCCTTGCCGAGCGCGGCGCCTTGGTCGTGAGCGACCCCCGCGAAGCGGCCGGCTGCACGCTCGTCCTTCGCACTCACGGCGTGACGCCAGCCGAAGAGACCGAGGCTCGCGAGCTCTGCTCGTCTGTGGTCGACGCTACCTGCCCCTTTGTGAAGAAGGTCCATCGCGCTGCCGAGAAGCTCTCGGCTGAGGGCTACCGCGTGGTCATTGTTGGCGAGGCGGGCCATCCCGAGGTGACGGCAACCCTCGCGCATGCGCCAAAGGCCGTGGTCGTGGGTACGGCCAAGGAGGCACTCGCCTTGCCGCACGTGCGCAAGACCGGTGTTGTGGTGCAGACAACGCAGTCTGCGGCTCGCCTGACCGAGGTTGTCTCAGCCCTTCTCACTCGCACCGAGGAGCTTCGCATTGTCAACACCATCTGCGAGGCAACCTCGGGTCACCAGGGTGCCTGTGCCGAGCTTGCCGCGCGCGCCGACGTGATGGTGGTCATTGGCGGCCGCAACTCGGCCAACACCACGCGCCTGGCCGAGATTGCCGCGGCAGTGTGCCCGCGCACGCACCACGTCGAGGGCGCCGACGAGCTTAAGGCCTCCTGGTTTGCTGACGCTGGGCTCGTGGGCGTCACAGCAGGCGCCTCGACCCCGGCATCGCAGATCCACGCTGTCGTGGAAGCCATAGAGTCGATGGTGGGGGAGTAGCCATGGCGCGGGACAGGGCGGACTACGCCTCCACGCGCGAGCGCTCCCTTGGCGCCTGGGTGCAGTCGGTCGAGGAGGAGAGCCCCGCCTGGGAGGCGGGCATCGAGCCGGGCATGCGCATCGAGACCGTCAACGGACACCGGCTGCGTGACCTCATCGATTGGCGCTGGGAGGCAGACGGTGCCTCGTGCGATCTTGAGGTCTTTGACCCGAGGGACGGCGGCACCTACGCCTGCGAGCTCTGGCGAGAGCCCGGCGAGGACTGGGGCATCGACTTCACCGACGTGCTCTTCGATGGCATTCGCACCTGCGTGAACGCCTGTCAGTTCTGCTTCATGAGCATGCTGCCTGCAGACGCTCGGCCATCCCTCTCCCTGCGCGACGACGACTACCGTCTCTCCTTCCTCCAGGGAAACTTTGTCACCCTTACCAACGTGACCGACGAGGACGTGGAGCGCATCATTGCCTGTCGGCTTGAGCCCATGAACGTCTCGATTCACGCCGTCACGCCCGAGGTACGCCGCAAGCTCATTGGGCCTCACGCCCAGCGTGGCATAGACGTCCTCGAGCGCCTGCTTTCCGCGGGAATCGAGATTCACGCGCAGATCGTCCTCTGCCCAGGCGTGAACGACGGCCTGGAGCTGGCCCGCACGCTTGACTGGGTCGAGACCCGTCCCAGCATCACCTCGCTTGCGGTGGTACCCCTTGGCTACACGCGCTTCTCTCGCCGGTTCTCCAAGTCCTTCTCGGATGACCCAGCGGCAGCCAAGGCCGTGGTTGACCTCATCGAGCCCTACCAGGCGCGCGCAAGGCGCGTGCTTGGCACCACGCGTTTCCAGCTTTCCGACGAGTTCTACGTTGCGGCCGGCGTGACGGTTCCGCCGGCCGAGGCCTACGACGGCTACCCGCAGTACTACGACGGCATTGGCATGTTGCGGAGTTTCCTCGACGACTCCGCGGTCTTTGCTCGCGACCACGCTGCCGAGCTTGCCGCGAGCGAGGCCGAATTGAATCGCCAGGATGCCCGGGTTCTTCTCGTCTGTGGTGAGGCCCCCAAGGAGGCCATCTCGTTTCTCTGCGAGCTCTGGTCACCCTCCGGGCGCGTCAAGGCATACCCCATCCGCAACGACTACTTTGGGGGAGACGTCAACGTGACGGGTCTCATCGTCTCGAAGGACCTTCTCGCCCAGTTGCCAGGTGAACTCAGCGGTCGCGTCATTGTGCTTCCCGAAGTTATGTTCAACTTTGACCACGTGACCCTTGACGGGGACACGCAGGATCACGTGATGGAGGAGATCGTGCGGCGCGGGGGACGTGCGGTCATTGCCCACGGGGACCCCACAAGCATCTTCTCTGCAGTAACGCAGAGTTTGGGGTGAGGGTCGTCGGCGGCAAGGCACCCTCGCCGTCGTGATATGCTCGGGAGTGCTAAATACTCCAAGAGAAAGCGAGCACCTCATGTCACTGCCTGTCGTCGCCGTGGTCGGTCGACCCAACGTCGGCAAGTCAACCCTTGTTAACCGCATTGTCCAGAGCCGTGACGCCATCGTGCACGAGAGCCGTGGCGTCACGCGCGACCGTTCCTACCACAAGGCGGACTGGAACGGTCGCGACTTTGTGATCATCGACACCGGCGGCATCGAGTCAGCCAAGTCGAAGGACACCTTCGCGCCGCACATCCGCGAGCAGGCCGTGATGGCCGCCCAGGAGGCGGATGCCATCATCTTCGTGGTGGACGGCTCCACCGGCATCACGGACGAGGACGAGGAAGTCGCAAGGATCCTGCGCAAGCAGGACAAGCCCGTGTTCCTCGTGGTTAACAAGAAGGACAACCCCGCTACCGAGAACGACAACCTCTGGGACTTCTATTCCCTGGGCGTTGGAGAGCCCATGCCCCTCTCGGCCTCGCATGGCTATGGTACCGGTGACCTTCTCGACGAGGTCGTGGCGGTTCTGCCCTCCGAGGAAGAGCTAGAGGAGGACGAGGATATTCTCTCGCTTGCCATCGTGGGCAGGCCCAACGTTGGCAAGTCCTCGCTGGCCAACCGCCTTGCCGGCAAGAAGCGCTCCATCGTCTCCGATGTGGCGGGAACCACCCGTGACGCCATTGACACCATGATCGAGTGGCAGGGGCAGAAGATTCGCCTGGTAGACACCGCTGGCATGCGCAAGAAGAACCTGGTTCACGAGGACGTGGAGTACTACAGCATGGTGCGTGGCCTCATGGCCATGGAGCGCGCCGACGTGTGCCTTCTTGTGGTTGATGCCACCGACGGCGTCACCGAGCAGGACCAGAAGGTGGCCAACATGGCAATCGACCGTGGCTGCGCCCTGGTGCTCTGCCTCAACAAGTGGGACCTCATCGAGACCGAGGCCCAGCGCGACCGTGTGGTTGCCTCCATCGACAAGCGCATGCAGTTTGCGCCGTGGGTGCCCTACGTGAACATCTCGGCCCTCACGGGTCGAGCTACCGACAAGGTCCTGCAGCTCGCCGTCTCCGCTGCCCAGGCGCGTGATGCCCAGCTGCGCACCTCCGAGCTTAACAACCTGCTCGAGGAGATTCGCGAGGGCGGCCACACGGTCTCCGACAAGGGCCGGCGCCTCAAGATGCAGTACGCCACGCAGACCGGCTCCAAGCCTCCCGTCATCACCGTTTGGTGCAATGCGCCGGACCTTGTAGACGACAACTACAAGCGCTTCGTCGAGAATCGCCTGCGTGAGAGATTTGACCTTGAGGGAACACCCATCCGTCTGCGCTTCCGCAAGAAGTCCGAGGGGGACAAGTGAGACTCGTAATTCCTACGCTCATTGCGTGCGCAATTGCCTACTTTGTTTGCGGCATTCCGTTTGGCATGCTCATTGCACGCTCCCAGGGCGTCGACGTTCGACACACGGGGTCCGGAAACATTGGCGCTACCAACGTGGGGCGCTCCGTGGGTGCATGGGCGGCAGGTCTCACCTTGCTTCTTGACGCCGGCAAGGGCTGGCTCTGCACAGGACTTGCCACCTGGGCGTTCTCCAGTTTCTTTGCCGAGGCAAAGGCACTCGCTCCCGGCCAGCCATTTGACTGGGCCCTCACGTGCGTCTATGCGGCATGTGTGCTTGGTCACGTCTTCTCCCCCTACCTTGGGTTTCATGGCGGCAAGGGCATTTCGGTTGGCTTTGGCGCGGCGCTGGGTCTAGACCCGCGCATCGCCTTTGGGCTTCTCGCGGTCTTCCTTGTCTTTGCCCTTCCCACGCGCTTTGTCTCGCTGGGCAGCTCGTGTGCGGCAGTCTCGCTTCCCATCTGGACGGCCGTCTTTGGCTACACCCCCATCGCTGTCCTGCCCATGGTCATCGTGGCCGCCTGCGTCGTGTGGGCTCACCGCGAGAACATCCGCAAGCTCGCACACCACGAGGAGAAGCGCTTCTCCTTCCACCACGATGAGGGGAAGTCAAAGTGAGGCGCGTTGCCGTCATAGGAGCTGGCTCTTGGGGTACCGCCATGACGGGCCTCGTGTCGCCTGCCGTCGACGAGGTAGTGCTGTGGGCGCGCACGTCCCAGGCTGTCGATGCCATGAACCTCGAGCACAGGAATCCGAACCATCTTGTGGACTATACGTTGGCGCCAAACGTTGTGGCAACAAGCGACCTTGCCGTGGCCGTTCGTGATGTGGATGCCGCGATCCTGGCCACCCCGTCTGCATATCTGCGCGAGACTTGCCGCAACCTGGCTTCCCACCTTGCTAAAAACGCCCGTGTGCTCGTTCTCTCCAAGGGTATGGAGCGCGGAACGCACCTCCTCATGCACGAGGTGGCTGCTCAGGAGCTGGGCAATCCCACTCGCGTTGCTGCGCTCTCTGGCCCCAACCACGCAGAGGAGATTTGCAAGGGGATGGTGTCGGCCGCTGTCGTGGCCTCGGAAGATGCGGAGACGGCTGCATACTTCCAGGGTCTTCTCTCGGGTCCGACCTTTAGGGCCTACGTGAGCGACGATGTTCGTGGCGTTGAGTGCTGTGGTGCCGTTAAGAACGTGGTGGCCATCGCCTGTGGCATTGCGAGCGGCATGGGGATGGGGGACAACACTCTGGCTGTCCTCATGACCCGTGGCATCGCCGAGATTGGGCGCGTTGTGGCTGCCTTGGGCGGCAACCCTATGACGTGCATGGGGCTCGCCGGTATGGGTGACCTCGTGGTTACCTGCACCTCCGAGCATTCGCGCAACAGAAGCTTTGGCCGGGCCCTCGTGGCGGGCGAGACGCTTGACGCCTATCAGGCCCGCACGCACATGGTGGTCGAGGGCGCGCCCGCTTCGGAGTCGGTCCTCGAGCTTGCGCAAGAGCGCGGAATCGAGGTTCCCATCACGGCCGGCGTCCACTCCGTTCTCTATGAGGGACGTCCTATCGACGAGGCAATGGAGGGACTTCTCACGCGTGTACCGCGCACGGAGTTCTATGGTATGGAAGAGCGAGATACAGCATCAAAGGAGAACCAATGCTAGAGAATAACGTCCAGGTTGCACCTTCCATCCTCTCTGCAGACCTGGGACATCTTGCGGACGAGCTTGCCTCTATCGAAGGTGCTGGCTATGTGCACTTTGACGCGATGGACGGCCACTTTGTGCCCAACCTCACCTTTGGCCCTGGCGTGCTTGCTGCGGTGAAGGAGGCCACACAGATCCCCGTTGATGCGCACCTCATGATCTCGAACCCCGACCAGATGGTGCCGGAGTACCTTGCTGCCGGTGCCGACATCGTGACCTTCCACTACGAGGCTACGGCGCACGCCAATCGTCTTGCCAGCCTCATTCGCGTGAAGGGCGCCAAGGCGGGCATTGCCATCAACCCCGGTACGCCCGTCTCTGCCCTCGACGCCATCATCGAGGACGTGGACCTCGTGCTTGTGATGACCGTGAACCCCGGCTTTGGGGGCCAGAAGTTCATATCTGGCTCTCTTCGCAAGCTCCGCCAGCTCAAGGCCATGTGCGACGAGCGCCGCGTGAGCCCCATCATCGAGGTTGACGGTGGGATTTCTCCCGCAACTGCGGGCGATGTTTGCGCCGCGGGCGCGCGCCTGCTCGTTGCTGGCAGCGCCGTCTTTGGCAAGGAAAACCGCGCCGAGGCCATCCGCAAGATTACCGAGGCCGGCGAGGCCGGTCTCACGAGGAGAGCGTGAGAAGCGTGACCAACCGCACAACCGTATACCTTGACTATGCCGCGAGCGCACCCGCGCGAGAGGAGTCTCTTGTCGCGGAGCGCGCCTACGAGGACTCTCCCATTGCGGGGGCAAATCCCAACTCGCTGCACACCCTTGGACGAGAGGCGGCTCGTGCGCTCGACGGTGCTCGCCGCGATATTGTTCGCTGCGTGGGCGGCGGTTTTAGGCCTTCGGACGTAGTCTTCACTTCGGGTGGCACCGAGTCCAACAACCTGGCCCTTCTCGGCCTCTCACGCGGTGCCCATCAGCGCGATCGCAAGCGCACACGTGTGGTTCTCTCCGCCATCGAGCACGACTCCGAGCTGGACGTAACGGGCGTGCTTCGCGATCGCGGCTTTGATGTGACGCTCGTGAAGCCCGGTAGGGACGGTGTGGTCACTCGTGACGCGCTCGAGAATGTGCTTGGTCCCGATTGCGCGCTTATTTCGATTATGAGCGCCAACAACGAGACGGGCGTGGTGCAGCCTGTGTCTGAACTTGCTGCTGCGGCTCACGCCGCCGGTGCGCTCTTCCACACTGACGCCGTGCAGGCGTTTGGGCGGATTCCTCTTGATGTCTCGCAGGCAGACGCCGTAAGTCTTGCGGCCCACAAGCTGGGCGGCCCGGTTGGTGTGGGAGCCCTGCTCGTCCGTGGGCGCGTCCCTCTCGCCCCTCAGTCCTTTGGTGGCGGCCAGGAGTCCGGCAGGCGCGCGGGAACGCAGGACGTGCGCGGCGCGCTTGCCTTTGCTGCGGTCGCATGTGCCTGTTGCGGCTCCATCGCCACCGTGCGCCCGCAGGTTGCCGCCCGTGCCGAGAGACTCTACCAGCGTATCTGTGCAGAGGGGACGGGCATCGTCCCCACAACCACGGGTGTGGTCGACGAGCACCGCCTTCCCGGCATGGTGAGCGTCATGGTGCCGGGCATGGACTCGCAGTCCCTCGTCCTTGGGCTGGACGAGCATGGCTTTGAGGTCTCTGCCGGCTCCGCGTGCTCCTCGGGCTCGCTTGACGCTAGCCACGTGCTCACGGCCATGGGCATAGGCCGTGACCAGGCGCTTGGCTCGCTTCGCATCTCATTTGACGAGCGCGTTGCCGAGGAAGACCTTGATGCCTTTGCAGCGGAGCTCATCTCGCTCGTCAAGCAAACAAAGACACGCCATTAGCAGAACGCACACCCACCAAGGAAGGTGAGGGTCATATGACCGAAGCACAGGCGCTTGTTAGACTCCAGGAGATTGACCTCGACATGCTGCGCCTTGCGTCTACGCTGGCCGCGATGCCGCAGCAGAAGAAGATGCAGGCAATCGCTCGAGCGCGCCGAAAGATACAGAGCGAGCAGACCAAGATCTTTGCTCAGCGCAAGGACCTTGAGACCTATGTCTCGGAGAACCAGGAGGACCTCGAGCACTACCGAGCGCGCACCGAGGAGGTCAAGGCCGAGGTTGCCTCTGGAAGCCACGGCTACCGCCAGATTCAGGACTACGAGGCGCACCTCACGGGGCTTGCAAAGAAGATCGAGAAGCTCGAGCACAACCGCGCGCAGCTCGACGAGGATCTTGAGAAGGTCAAGCGCGCCGAGAGCAACGCCAACCTCACGCTTGAGCGCCTCGATGACGAGGAGGCCGCGCAGAAGAAGTCCTTCGAGACGGACAGTGCGCAGATTAGGCGCAAAATCGTCCAGCTCGACGCGGAGCGCAAAGGCGTGGTCTCCCAGATCTCTGATAAGCACATGAGCGACTACGAGGCCGCGCGCAAGCGCTTCAAGGGTCTTGCTGTTGAGAAGCTCGTGGGCAACGTCCCCTCGGTTTGCCGCGTGAAGCTCCAGCCCGCCTCGTTCCACGACCTCACGCACGGTGACGACGTTGCCGAGTGCCCCTACTGCCACCGCATCCTCATCGTGGACGATCCCTATGTCGAGGGGGAGGGCAAGTGAGCGATAGCACGCACAGGGATACAGAGCCGGCGGCGCCTCGCGTCGTCCTCGCCGTTACGGGAGGCATCGCCGTCTACAAGGCAGTCGAGGTCATGCGCGGCCTGCAGCACGCGGGCTGCGACGTTCGCGTGACTATGACGGCAGATGCGGAGCGCTTTGTGGGAACCCCCACGTTCGAGGCGCTCTCCGGCCATCCCGTGGCGGACGACCTCTATGCCTACCCGGACTCTCCCATTCCGCACATCTTCCTGGCCGACTGGGCTGACCTTGTGGTGGTTGTTCCCGCAACCGGAAACGTGCTGGCTAAGATGGCCATGGGGATTGCAGACGATTGCCTCTCCACCACACTGCTTGCCACCCACTGCCCAGTGCTTGTGGCGGCTGCCATGAACGTCCACATGTGGAGAAACCCAGCCACGCAGGCAAACGTTGTAACGCTTCGCTCGCGCGGCATCCGCTTTGTGATGCCACAGACGGGCCTTCTCGCCTGCGGCGACGTGGGCGAGGGAAAGCTTGCAGAAGTCTCGGACATCGTGACCGCTGCACTTGACGCGCTTGCCCCTGCCAAGCAGGATATGGCTGGCATGAGGCTTGTGGTCACGGCCGGCCCCACGCACGAGGCCATCGACCCCGTGCGCTACATCGCCAACGCCTCCACAGGCAAGATGGGCTATGCCATCGCCCGCGAGGCCTCGCGCCGAGGTGCCGTGGTGACGCTGGTCTCCGGACCGGTTTCTCTCGCGGCGCCGCGGGGAGTCTGCGTGGTCCCGGTTGTCTCGGCGGCACAGATGCGCGATGCCACCGTTGCAGCCTTCGCAAACGCCGACGCGGCTATATGCGCCGCGGCAGTCGCGGACTACACGCCTGCCTCGCCTGCGGACCGCAAGCTCAAGAAGGGCACGGACGACCTCTCCACGCTTCGCCTTATCAAGAACGCAGACATCCTTGCCGAGCTCTCTCGCTCCAAGGGAGGCCGCGTCGTGGTTGGCTTTGCAGCCGAGACAAACGACCTTCTCAAGAATGCTCGAGAGAAGCTCGAGCGCAAGAGCTGCGATTTCATCGTGGCAAACGACGTGTCCCGTGCGGACTCTACGTTTGGCGCCGACACGAGCCGGATTGCCTTTGTGTGGCCCGACCGCACTGAGCAGCTTGACACGCTGCCGCTCGATCAGGTGGCTGCTGCCATCTGCGACCGTGTTGCCACGGCAGTGGCGGGGGAGGGTGCATGAGCGAGGCACGTCACGGCGAGATCACCATCGGCTGCCATCTCTCGGTTGCGGGTGGGTTTGCGCAAATAGGCAAGACCGCGCTTGGCATTGGGGCAAACACCTTTGCCTTCTTCACGAGAAACCCGCGTGGCTGCCGTGCCAAAACGCCAAACCCAGACGATGTGGCGGAACTTCTCGGCATCCTTGCCGAGAACGGCTTTGGACGGCTCGTTGCCCATGCTCCGTACACCATGAACCTCTGCTCCGCCAAGCCTCAGACCGTCGAGTTTGCGCGCGAGGCAATGGCCGGCGACCTCCAGCTTCTTGAGGGACTCCCGGGCAACTACTACAACCTCCATCCCGGAAGCCATGTGGGGCAGGGCGTCGACGAGGGCATTCGACTCATCTGCGAGGGCCTTGACCAGGTTCTCGTTCGCGGCCAGAAGACCGCGGTGCTTCTCGAGACCATGGCGGGCAAGGGCTCCGAGGTGGGGTCGCGCTTCGAGGAGCTCGCTCGCATCATCGAGGGGACGCATGAGGGCGACCTTCTTGGCGTGTGCCTCGACACCTGCCACGTAGCCGATGCGGGCTACGACATCGTGGACGACCTCGACGGGGTCCTCGACGAGTTCGACCGCATCATTGGCCTCGACCGCCTGAAGGCGATTCACGTGAACGATTCAAAGAACCCGCTTGGCTCGCACAAGGACAGGCATGAGAAGATCGGCCAGGGGACGCTTGGCCTCTCCACCTTTGAGGCCGTGGTCACAAACACGCGTCTCGCCGAGCTTCCCATGATTCTCGAGACACCCAACGAGCTTGATGGCTATGCACAGGAGATTTCGCTCCTCAGGGGATTTGCCCGGGGAGATGGGAAGGACTAATGGGGATTCTCATAGGCTGCGAGCACCTCTCGCACGAGTGGCCTGGCAAGCCCGTGCTTGCCGACCAGACCATTGGCATCAACGAAGGCGAGCGCATTGGCGTCGTGGGCAGGAACGGCGAAGGCAAGTCCACGCTGCTTGAGCTCATCGCGCACCGCCTTGAGCCCGACGCCGGCTCTGTTACCTGGAGAAACGGGATCCACGTTGGGTTTTTGGGACAGGATGACGAGCTGCAGGACGACTGGACCGTGGGCAGAGCCGTTGTGGGCGACGTCCCGGACTACGTGTGGGCCTCTGACCCACGCGTGCGCCAGATAATCTCGGAGCTCCTGGGCGACGTCGACTGGGATGCAACCGTGGGGACGCTCTCGGGTGGCCAGCGCCGTCGCTGCGACCTTGCCCGGCTCCTTGTGGGTACCTGGGACGTTATCCTCATGGACGAGCCCACGAACCACCTTGACATGCATGCAATCCGGTGGCTTGCCGACCACCTCAAGACCCGCTGGCCAGAGGGGACGGGCGCCCTTCTCGTGGTGACCCACGACCGCTGGTTTCTGGACGAGGTCTGTGAGCACATGTGGGAGGTCCACGACCAGGAGATCGAGCCCTTCGACGGCGGCTACTCTGCCTACATCCAGCAGCGCGTCGAACGAGACCGCATGGCCGCGGCGAGCGAGGAGCGCCGTCAGAACACACTGCGCAAAGAGCTCAACTGGCTTGCCCACGGTGCCAAGGCGCGCTCGAGCAAGCCGCGCTTCAGGGTGGAGGCGGCCCGCGCGCTTCTAGCCGATGACCCACCGCTGAGAAACCCCATCGAGCTCAAGCGTCTTGCGGTGAGCCGGCTGGGCAAGCAGGTCATCGAGATGAAGGACGTCTCGTTCGCCTACCCCGATGGCTCGCGCGTTCTGGATGACATCACCTGGACCATAGGCCCCGGAGACCGCTACGGCATCCTTGGTGCCAACGGCGCGGGCAAGTCGACGCTGCTCAAGGTCATGACAGGCAAGCTCAAGCCCACCTCCGGCACCGTTCGCATTGGCAAGTCCGTGCGCTTTGGCTGGATGTCGCAGCACCTGGACACGCTTTCCCAGAAGGAGGGCTGGCGCGTTTTGGAGGTGCTTTCGCGCTACAAGAGCACCTACTACGTTGACGGCAAGCCCCAGAGTCCCACGCAACTCCTCGAGCGCTTGGGCTTCGAGCGCTCAGAGCTCACCAACTTCGTGCACGACCTCTCGGGCGGCCAGCGAAGGCGTCTGGCGTTGCTCACCGTCCTACTTGACGAACCCAACGTCCTGGTGCTTGACGAGCCCGGCAACGACCTCGACACCGACATGCTCGCCGTTCTCGAGGACCTCCTCGACACCTGGCCCGGCACGCTCCTCATGGTCTCGCATGACCGCTTCCTCATGGAGCGCGTGACCGACGACCAGTACGCGCTTATCGACGGCCACGTACGCCACTGCCCGGGCGGCGTGGACGAGTTCCTCGACCTCCTCGACACCAAGGGCGCCTCGTCTTCCGGAGCGGAGTTTCGCGAAGCGCACTCCGCGCAGGAAGACCAGGCGCCCTCCGGGGGGTCAGGAGGCGAACTCACCAATCAGGAGCGGCGTGAGCTCAAGAAGCGGTTCGACGCCGTGTCTCGTAAGCTTGAGAAGACCGAGGGGGAGCCGGACCGTTTGCGGGCGGCGCTCGCCGAGGTCGACCCCACCGACTACGAGAAGCTCGTGGCCGCCCAGAAGGCTGTCGACGATGCCGAGGCTGCGCGCGAGGCGCTCGAGGACGAGTGGCTTGAGCTCTCGGACAAGCTTGGCATTGAGTAGACGCTCGGGCTCGTCATACAAAACGTGAACGGTGACGTAACGAAAGCTGTATGTGACTCAAGCTCCCGCAAACCTATTATGGGTATTCGGGGAACTTGAGGGAGGAGCACTAGTTGGGCGAGATTCTGCGGAGGTTCGTCTTTCCCAAGTACCGGGGGAAGATCGTTGCGGGCACGCTCTGCAAGGCAGTCGAGGTCATCTTTGACCTTATCACACCGGTCATCGTGGCCAGCATGATAGACATTGGCGTCAGCAATCGCGACCAGGGATACGTGGTTCGCATGTGCGCCCTGCTCATCGTGCTAGCGGTGGTGGGGTTCTGCTTCACGATGGTGTGCCAGAAGATGGCAGCTGTTGTGTCACAGGGCTCGGGAACCGATATTCGCCATGATATCTATGCCAAGGTGAACCAGCTCGCGCCAGCGGACCTCGACCGCATTGGCACCCCCTCCCTCGTGACACGCATCACTAACGACGTAAACCAGGTGCAGGTCACGGTTGCCCTTGGCATCAGGCAAATCATTCGCTGGCCCATCCTGGCGATAGGCTCCATGGTCTGCGCCATGCTCATCGACTCGCAGCTTGGCCTGGTGTTTCTCGTCTGCACGCCGGCCATCGCTGTGGTCTTTTGGCTCGTGATGTCTAAGTCCGTTCCCCTCTTTGGCGAGCTCCAGGCGCGCCTCGACGAGGTGAGCCTCGTCACGCGCGAGAACCTCTCGGGCGTGCGCGTGGTGAGGGCGTTCAGGCAGGAGGCTCGCGAGGCCGAGCGCTTTCATGAGGCCGCCGACGCCCAGACCCAGACTGCTGTCACCATAGGCAAGCTCTCCTCGATTCTCAACCCCGCCACGCTTCTGGTTATGGATCTGGGCATCGTCGCCATCCTCTGGATGGGCGGCGCCCGCGTCAACGCGGGCAACCTCACGCAAGGTGAGGTCATCGCCTTCGTGAACTACATGACGCAGATGCTTGTGTCCATTGTCTACGTTGCCAACTTGGTCATCACCATCAATCGCGGCACGGCATCTGCCATGCGCATCATGGAGGTTCTCGACTGCGAGCCGCAGATCTCCGATGAGGACACCGCCCCGGTGGAGCTCTCCCGGGGCACCCTCGCTTCGGGGGTTGCGCTTGCGTTTGACCACGTCTGCTTTACCTACGACGGCGCCCCCCGGCCTGCTGTGGACAACGTCACCCTGCGACTGGGTGCTGGAGGTTCCCTTGGAATCATCGGCGGCACGGGCTCGGGAAAGTCTTCGCTTGTGAACCTCATTCCCAGGCTCTACGACGCCACCACCGGCGAGGTGCGTGTCTTTGGTCACGATGTTCGAGACTACCCCTTCACGCAGCTGCGCGAGCTCGTCTCGACGGTGCCCCAACAGGCTTCCCTCGTTTCGGGTACCATCCGTTCCAACCTCTGCTGGCGCGACCCCAACGCGACGGACGACGAGCTCTGGCGCGCGTTGGAGCTCGCCCAGGCGGCGGACTTCGTACGGGGTAAGGACCGTGGCCTTGACGCCGTCGTTGAGGCTGGCGGCAAGAACTTCTCGGGCGGCCAGCGCCAGCGACTCACCATCGCGCGAGCCCTCGTGGGCCATCCGCGCATCGTGGTGCTCGATGACTCTGCCTCGGCGCTCGACTTTCGCACGGACGCGAGCCTCCGCCAGTCGCTCCGCAGCCTCCGCTCGGAGCTTACCTGCGTGATTGTGTCTCAGCGCGTCTCGGCGGTCATGTCCTGCGACCAGATTCTCGTGCTTGACCATGGTCGCATGGCTGGCCTGGGATCTCATACCGAACTCATGAGGAGCTGCCCCATCTATCGTGAGATCTGCCTCTCGCAGCTTCGTCCCGAGGAGGTGGGTGCGTAATGGCAAACCCGTATGCTGCCGGCGCGAGCGCCGGAACCATTATGGCCAACGTGAAGGGCGACATTGGCAACGACAACAACGACAACCCCCAGGGCAGGCTAGACGAGACGGGCCTCACCACCGCCGAGGTCACGCGCCGCCTGCTTGCCTACACGCAGCCGCACCGGGTGTCGCTGGTTGCCTCCTTTGTGGCCTCTGCCGTCTCGGTTGTTCTCCAGCTCTACGTGCCCATCGTGATTGGCCGTGCAATCGACTGCATGGTCTCGGCCGGAAACGTTGACGTTGCCGCGCTCGTGGCGCTGCTGCAGGAGCTTGCGCTCGTGGTTGTGGGTGCGGCGGTGACGCAGTGGGTCTCTGGCTACTGCACGAACAGGCTTACGTACGAGACGGTGCGCGACCTGCGCATTGACGCCTTCTCTCGCTTCCGCGACCTGCCGCTCTCGTTTGTCGATGCGCATTCGCACGGAGACCTGCTCTCGCGCGTGGTGAACGACGCCGACCAGGTGGGCGACGGCCTGCTCCAGGGACTCACGCAGCTCTTCACCGGTGTGGTGACCATTGTGGGCACGCTTGCCTTCATGTTCTCGATATCGGTCCCCGTCGGCTTTGTGGTTGTGGTCGTGACGCCAGTCTCCATGCTCGTGGCCTGGCTCATCGCCCGCTACTCCGCAAAGAGCTTCAAAGACCAGCAAGCACTTCAGGGGTCTCTTGGCGGCTACGTCGAGGAGATGGTGGGCAGTCAGAAGCTTGTCTGCGCCTTCGCGTACGGCGACCGCGCACAGGCGGGATTCGATGCCATTAACCAGCGCCTCCTTGGGGTAGGGGAGCATGCGCAGTTCGCGAGCTCCCTCTCGAACCCCGCCACGCGCGTGGTGAACAACATCACGTATGCCGTCGTTGCCGTTGTGGGCTGCGTCTGTGTCATCTCCGGGTGGCCGAGCGTCCTCACCGTTGGCCAGGTGCAGACGTTCCTCTCGTACGCCAACCAGTACATGAAGCCCTTCAACGAGATTTCAAACGTGGTCACGCAGATCCAGACGGCCTACGCCTCGGCACGGCGGCTCTTCACGCTCATCGACGCCCCCGCCCAGAGCGCAGATCCTGCCGAGCCCGAGGTGGACGAGAACCCCGAGGGTGCGCTGGAGTTCTCGCATGTGAACTTCTCGTACGTGAAAGACCGCCCGCTGCTCGAGGACATCTCGTTTGTCGCGGAGCCCGGCCAGACCATCGCCCTGGTGGGACCTACGGGATGCGGGAAGACAACCCTTATCAACCTGCTGCTGCGCTTCTACGACGTGGACTCCGGGCAGATCCTGGTGGATGGCCACGACACGAGCACCATGCGCCGAGAAGACCTTCGCTCGCTCTTTGGCATGGTGCTTCAGGACACGTGGCTGTTCCGGGGGACCGTGCGAGAGAACATTGCCTACGGGACGCCGGGTGCCACGCTAGACGACGTGGTGGCTGCGGCCAAGCAGGCCCACGCGCACAAGTTCATCGAGCAGCTGCCACAGGGATACGACACGCTTCTGGGTGAGGACGGCGGGTCTCTCTCGCAGGGCCAGCGGCAGCTACTTTGCATCGCCCGCGTGATGCTCGCCAACCCCACGATTCTCCTGCTCGACGAGGCAACGAGTTCCATCGACACCCGTACCGAGCTGCAGGTGCAGGATGCCTTCGACCGCATGATGGAGGGCCGCACCTCCCTTGTGGTGGCGCACCGGCTTTCGACCGTACGCGACGCGGACTGCATCCTCGTGATGAAGGACGGCCACATCATCGAGCGCGGTACGCACGACGAGCTTCTTCGCGAGGGCGGATTCTACGCCAACCTCTACGAGAGCCAGTTCGAAGGGACGCGGTAACGTGCGAGCGGTGCAAGGCGCCTTGTGGTGCCAGATTGGCGCCACAGGCCAGGTTTCCGCAACTGTACCGTCGGAAAAGGGCCTTCCTGTGCCCGAGGGTTGACGCGGCTACCCAGTGACTGACCGGGTCGCCCCAAAGTTGACGCAGTCCGAAAGTCATCAACAGATAGCACCGTTCGCGGCCGTGCTGTGCCGTTCTACGGGGCCGAGCTACCGTCCGTCCACCGCGCGCGGGCACGCAATCTGCTGGGGTGGATAATCGGCCCCGGCGATGGTCGCATGATGGCTTTGTCACGTCCATCCATCGCCACGTCCACCCATCGGGAACGAGGAGGGGTCGATGCAGGAGAGTGAACGCCAGTACGACGTCGTGGTCATAGGAGCCGGTGTCTCCGGTTGCGCCACGGCACGCGAGCTGGCAAAGACAACGGCAAGCGTCTGCGTGGTCGAGCGTGAGGATGACGTCTGCTGTGGTACGTCCAAGGCAAACTCGGCCATAGTGCATGCGGGCTATGACGCGATGCCTGGTTCGCTCATGGCGCGCCTCAATGTCGAGGGCAATGCCCTCATGTACGAGCTCGCAGAGAAGCTGCAGTTCACGGTTAGAAACATCGGGTCTCTCGTCGTGTGCACGAGCGAGCGCGACATGGACGGCCTGCGCGAGCTCTTTGCGCGCGGCGTGGCAAACGGCGTGCCCAACCTGCAGATTGTAGACCGAGACACACTTCGCTCCATGGAGCCCAATATCTCCCAGAATGCCGTTGGCGCGCTTTGGGCACCCACGGCGGGTATTGTCGACCCCTTCGGGCTTAACGTGGCCCTTGCGGAGAATGCCGCCGAGAACGGCGTTGAGTTCATCTTCAACGCGCCCGTGACGGGCATGTCGCGTAGGCCCGAAGGAGGCTTTGTCCTTGAGACCCCGCAGGGCCGCATTGGTGCCCGCTGCGTGGTGAACGCCGCCGGCGTCTATGCCGACAAGATCCACAACATGGTCTGTGAGGACAAGCTCAAGATCGTTCCGCGCCGAGGCCAGTACATGCTGCTCGACACCACCGCGGGAAATCACGTGCACCACGTGGTCTTTGCTCTTCCGTCCAAGATGGGCAAGGGCGTGCTCGTCTCGCCAACCATCCACGGCAACCTCATAGTTGGACCAACCGCAGAGGACATCCAGGACAAGGAAGGCACCGACACCACGGCGGCGGGTCTTGCCGAGGTGGCCGAGAAGTGCGGCATCACGGTAGCCGACGTTCCTCTCCGCGAGGTCATCACGTCCTTCTCGGGCCTGCGGGCGCACCGGGCCGAGCACGAGTTCCTTATTGGCGAGAATCCCTCGACTCCGGGCTTTGTTGACTGCTCCGCCATCGAGTCGCCGGGACTCACGGCGTCCCCCGCCATCGGGCGCATGGTCGCGGGCATCGTGCGCGACATCCTGGGGCTCGACGAGAAGCCCGCAGGCACGTTTGTGGACACGCGTCGCGGCATCCCCAACCTGAACGACCTTTCCTTTGAGGAGTGGGGGAGGCTCTGCGAGGAGAACCCACTCTACGGGAGGGTCATCTGTCGCTGCTGCCACGTGACCGAGGCGCAGATCGTCGACGCCATTCACCGGCCTGTGGGCGCGAGGTCGCTCGACGGCGTGAAGCGTCGGACGGGTGCTTGCATGGGCCGCTGCCAGGCAGGTTTCTGCACGCCCAAGATCATGGAGATTCTCTCGCGCGAGCTTCCCGAGGTCACCATGGAAAACGTCACCAAGTCCGGGCCGGGTTCTGCATTCATCGAGGGCCACGTGAAGGACACCATCACCAAGGAGGCCCGCGCATGAGCGACTACGACGTCATTGTCATCGGCGGCGGTCCTGCGGGCCTCGCTGCTGCCACGGCCGCTCGCGGCGAGGGCAAGCGTTCGGTCCTGGTGATTGAGCGCGACCAGAAGCTGGGCGGCATTCTCAACCAGTGCATTCACAACGGCTTTGGTCTCATCACCTTCAACGAGGAGCTCACCGGCCCCGAATACGCTGCTCGCTACGAAAAGCTTGCGCACGAGGCGGGCGTGGAATTCCTTCTCGACACCATGGTCCTGGACGTCTCGCCAGATCGCGTGGTGACCTGCGTGAGCGAGGCGCTCGGCATGCAGCGCATTTCCGCCGGCGCCGTTGTTCTTGCGATGGGCTGTCGCGAGCGGCCGAGAGGCGCGCTCAACATCCCGGGGTTCAGGCCAGCCGGCGTCTACACCGCAGGCACCGCCCAGCGCCTGGTGAACATCGAGGGGCTCATGCCCGGGCGCGAGGTCGTGATTTTGGGCTCCGGAGACATTGGCCTCATCATGGCGCGACGCATGACGCTCGAGGGCGCGCACGTTGCGTGTGTTGCGGAGCTCATGCCCTACTCGGGAGGGCTCAAGAGAAACATCGTCCAGTGCCTCGATGACTTTGGCATCCCCCTCCTGCTCTCCCACACGGTCACGCGCGTGGAGGGCAAGAGCCGCGTGGAGGCAGTTTGGATTGCCCAGGTGGACGAGAAGGGTCATCCCATCGCAGGAACCGAGAAGCGCTACCCCTGTGACACGCTGCTCCTCTCGGTGGGACTCCTGCCCGAGAACGAGCTCTCGCGCGCGGCTGGCGTTGAGCTTTCGCGCGTGACGCGTGGTCCGGTTGTCAACGAGAGCCTCGAGACAAGCGTCCCTGGCATCTTTGCCTGCGGCAACGTTCTGCACGTGCACGATTTGGTGGACTACGTCTCTCAGGAGGCAACGGCTGCCGGAGCGGCGGCCGGCAAGTGGGCGGATGCCTGCGCGAAACAGGGGGCCCACGAGGAGCAGCCGGGCATTCCCGTTGTTGCCGAGGGCGGCGTGCGTTATACGGTCCCGCAGTCCATCGACCCCAAGCGCATGCCCGAGAAGCTCACGGTCCGGTTCCGTGTGGGCGGCGTCTTCGAGGACAAGCGAATCTGCGTGTATTTGGGAGGAGAGCGCGTCATTGCCAAGCGGCGGCCCATCCTGGTGCCCGGCGAGATGGAAGACGTCACGCTTAAGCGCGAGGACCTGCTCACCAGGCCTGGACTTGAGAAGATCGTTGTCACACTCGAGGAGGCATAGGATGGAGACGAGGACGCTTACCTGCATACGCTGCCCTCGAGGCTGCACCGTGAACGTAACCCTGGCGGATGACGGAACCATCACGGGGGTCACCGGAAACTCCTGCATGCGCGGCGACAAGTACGCCCGCGACGAGGTTACCCATCCCGTTCGCGTGGTCACCACCACGGTACCGGTTGTTGGCTCGGCGACGGAGAAGATGGTCTCGGTCAAGACTGCAGGCGACGTGCCCAAGGACCGCGTCTTTGACGTGGTACGCGCGGTTGCTGGTGTCACGGCCACCGCGCCTGTTCACATCGGCGACGTCATTCTCGCCAACGTTGCCGATACCGGCGTCGACATCGTGGCAACCAAGGATGCCTAGGCACTTCTCGCTGCAGCTATGGCCGCGGATCCGGCCTGCTGCCCCAAACGGGCCCGGACCACTGTCTTCGCACGGAGAATATCGCTATTTCTCAATTTCTCAGTAGGCCAACTGGGCAAATGCAGCCGCTGATTAAGAGAAAGCGATATTCTCCGTTGGCTGGGAGCCAGCTGGCGTCTCGTCGGCGGTGCCGAGCACAGGGAGCCTATCTGCTCCTAAGCTCCTTCCAACCGCTGAGCGGCTTGGCTCGCGGTATGCCGTAGCTCTCGAGCAAGATCTCGAAGTATTGCCTGCTTGCTACCTGTGCCGGGGTGAAGCGCATCACGCTTCGCCCGCCGATGGTGAGCCTGGACTCTCGCTGCCGTTCTCGCACGAACGCCCCCACCATGTCGCCACCGCTCATGGTCTTGTCAGTGTATTTGGAGAATCCGTCCATCTCGTCTATCACCGTGCCAGCATCGGCAAGGTCCCACGAGAAGTCCGCGCGGTAGCATTGCCCGGTGATGAGGTCGAGGTAGGGGACCTGGAGTTCGGGAAGGGCAAACCCCAGCTCGAGCATTGCCGCCCGCGCCTCGGACTCGCCCCAACTCTCTGCGCGTCCATCGGCGTGGGCGGCGACGATGCGCGCGTTTCGAATGCCGGCTTAACCCATGCGCGCAGGCTTCACCAATTCCTCGAGGCACTCGCGTGTCTGATTCGTCGTCCGGAGATACGAGTCAGCTACAGAAAGAGCTGCTGCAAAAGGCAGCTGTCGCATACAGTCGACTGCCGTTTGGTCGATGGTGGTGACACGCATGCCGTCGAGAACAACCACCTCACATGCCTGGACGCGCGTCCTTCTCGTAAGGGAAGTGCCCTTACACGTTCCCGAGCCCACCTTCGCGATGCAAAGTGGCCACATTGCAGATGGGGGTATCGCGAGGTCGTGGACGATTGCAGCGGACGGTCCCACGAACAGCCAATCGGCATGGATGCGACCGAGCGTGCGCATCACGCGCCGGGCACGTTGGCTAGGAAGAAGGCGCTCCCACACGTCGGCGCTTGCAAAGAGTCCCGGGTAAGGGCTGACCAGCTCTCCTTTGCCTTTGAGATAGGAAAAGCGGTTGAGTTCCGCATCACTCTTTGGGACTGCGCACAGGCCTCTATTCTCTGACACTTCAAGGTTTGCATCGCACGACCGCCTTGTCTCTTCACCCATCTCAGCTCCCCCTTGACGTGGGTGGATGAGAGGATATCGCATAAAAGCACAGTTCAGAGCCTCTTTCACGGTTAGATTGGTGACAGATTACCGACAGGCTGGATCATATGTGCATTCCCGGCGCGCACGCCCGAAGATTAGCGGGCACGTAAGCCCGGAGAATATCGCTATCTCTTAAACGTCTGCCGCATTTGCCCAGATAGCCCTGAGCATTTTTGAGATAAAGCGATATTCTCTGGGCGTAGGGACCGTAGGGGTGAGAAGGATGCTGCGGCCGGCATGGGCGTAGGGCCCGTGGGGGCGAGAAGGACGTCGCGTGTCGCCCCGCTACCTTCTGTACCTGAGGGAGACCTCGATAAACTCTGCGCGCCCAGCGATGTAGTCGGCATAGGCCGTCTCGGGGTCGCGGCCGTGGTATGAGGCACAGAACCCGCACATGTCGCAGTCGGCAATGCAAGGGAACCGTTGCTGCACATATGTCCGCCTCTCCTCCTCGGTCGAGCTTGCGACCTGCGGCGCATTGCCCATGTGACCTCGCTCCTCCCCGCATTGCAAAATGGTGCCCGTCCCGTGTAGGACGTCTCGGCCTCCGCCCAAAGGGTACCATGTGCACGTACCCCAATGGAAACCGGAGGACATCATGACCATCGACGCAGCCTCTACTGCCTTGCTCGTTGTTGACATTCTCGTGACGGACTCGTCCGACTCGCTGTATAACCACGACCCCCAGGAGGAGGCGCTTGTTGCCAAGGCCGTGCAGGTCACAAAAGCTGCGAGAAGAGCCGGCATGCCCGTGTTCTTCCTCTGCGACCAGCACATCCCCGGCGTTGACCGGGAGCTTGCGCTCTGGGGAGAGCACGGCGTGAAGGGCAAGGCCCATCCGCACCCTGCCCTCGAGGCGGGCAGCGGTCCTCGTGACTTTGTGATCCCCAAGCGCCGCTACTCGGGATTCTTCCAGACGGACCTCGACCTCACCCTGCGGGAGCTTGGCGTGAAGACCGTCATAGCGGTAGGGGAGGACACGAACATCTGCGTCCTGCATACGCTTGCCGATGCCTGGAACCTCGGCTATGACTCCGTTGTCGTCACCGATGCCACGCGGACCTTCCTCGTAGGCACCCAGGAGGGTGCGCTCGAGCACATGCAGCGCTGCTTTGGAACTAAGCTTTCTACGACCGAGCAGGTCATCACCGCCCTCGATAATGCCACCGCGCGCAGCTAGGGGGACACATGGCGGAGACAACCTACCCCAAGGGCAACAAGACCGTCTCGGACTCCCTCACCGAGTCCATCAAGTCCATTCGCTACGAGGACATAAATGGCGCCAACAGGCTCTTTGGCGGTCGCCTCATGGAGTGGATTGACGAGACCGCAGGCATTGCCGCCAGGAGGCATTGCGGCGGCAACGTCACCACTGCCTGCGTTGACCAGCTCACCTTCAAGCATCCGGCATACCTCAATGATGTCGTTGTCATTGTCGCTGCGGTCACCCACATCGGCCACACCTCAATGGAGGTGCGCGTCGACTCCTACGCCGAGGACGTCCACACCGGGGAGCGTCGTCTGATCAACGTTGCCTATCTCACCGAGGTCTACGTCGACGACGACGGCACGCCCATACCCATCGAGTACGGCCTCACGTTTGAGACGGACGAGGAGCGTCGCGAGAACGATGACGCGCTCAAGCGGATCATCTTTCGCAAGACCCGTGCCGCAGAGGGGTTCTAATTCAGCGGAGGGGTTCTGACAACCATGCAACCAGGGGATGAGCACTACCGTCCTCAAACCAGGAGAAGGTCCATACGTCCTGCACGTGGGTGCTTGCGCCGCGTGTGGCGCCTTCCACGCCGCAACGTCCTTCTCGTCGCAATCGCATGCCTAGCTGTCGCCGCAGGCGCGATCGTGCCCGTATTCGTGAGCGATGGCTCGTCGCCGGAAGAGGACGCTGAGGTCGTTCTCAACGCTACGGGCACGCAGCGGGCCATAGCGTATGACGAGGAGGTCGTACCCGTCGTGCAGGCGCCGCAGTCGACGCCCAAAGAAGAGTGGCGCCAAGGCTCGATGCCCTACCTCTATCAGATCGACCCCCAGTACAGGGACTTCCCCTATAGCAATGGGACCCTCGAAAAGCAGGGGTGCGGCCCCACGGCGCTCTCGATGGTCTACATCGACCTCACGGGAGACACGACCTACGGTCCGACCGAGATGGCGGCCTTCAGCACCCAGAACGGCTACTCCACGGACGGGGACGGCTCTTCCTGGCTTCTCATGTCACAGGGGGCGGAGAAGCTCGGGCTTGCCAGCACGTCAGTTGCCAACACTCCCGAGGCCATCGCCGAAGAACTTGAGGCCGGCCACCCCGTGATATGCGTCATGGCTCCAGGCACGTTCACCCAGGTAGGGCACTTTATTGCCCTCGAGGGGCTCGACGCGGACGGCAAGGCAATTGTGCATGACTCCAACAGTCGTGACCGGAGCCTGTGGCACTGGGACCTCTCGACCATCTGTGCGCAGGCGAACGCCGTCTGGAGCTTCTCGGTGGCCTAGCTTGTTAGCTCTTGGTACTACGAGAGGAACTGGTCTTTGAGCAGCGCGAGGCCGGTCTTCGTCTTGAATACCTTCCGTGCGGCGGACTCGGCCATGCGGCGTCGGGCATCGGGCCTCTCCATTGCGTCTTCGTAGATGTTCACCAAGAAGTCCGCCTCGACCAGTACCTGCAGGTCCATGTCGTGGATGTCTGCATAGCTGTGGTGGTGCGCCACGAGCCAGCACACGCGGTCCACCTCGCCTGGCTCATAGCCGGCGGCCTCGAGCAGGGGTCGTGCGACGCCGGGCCCCAGCTCCTCCTGGTGCTTGCCGGACGTGTCGTGGTAGAGGCGCTCCGACTCGTGGATGCCGCTGTCATGGACGATGGCGGCCGCCTCCAGGGTATGGAGGGTCTTCTCGTCAAAGCCCTCTGCTATGCCTATGGTCCGTGCCAGCGCGTGCACCTTCACAAAGTGCTGGATGCGCCGGGGGTCTCCCTTGTCGTAGTCGAACATGGCAAGCTCGAGGGCAGTGTGGTCTGGAGGGTTCATGGTCATGTGCCAAGCCTTTCTGGTTTGGTCGAAGAGCTGTGTCGCTCGCATCTTACGGCCCGGGTGCCACACCATGTGCCCTCGATGACACCTCGCATCAGAAGCGAAACGTTTGCCGTTGGTGGTCGAATGCCCGCCCCACACCTGATAGGATATGTCCATGTGTGATATAGATGGCACGGCACGGTTGAAGCATCTCATAAGGCCTACCCTCACAGTAAGGGGCTGTGGGGGCGTCTGCCGTGCATGAACAGAGCGCACTGGAGAGGAAGCGCATGGAGGAAGTCAAGGTAATCGAGCTCAAAGAGAGCGTCTTTGCCGACAATGACGCCGCGGCAGACCGCGTGCGAGAGGATCTTAAGTCTCGCGGGCAGTTTCTCCTCAACGTCATGAGCTCGCCGGGCTCGGGCAAGACAACCACGCTCACGCGTCTCATCAACCTTCTTAAGGACACCTACCGCATTGGCGTGATGGAGGCCGATATCGACGGTGCCGTTGACGCCGACCACATCATCTCCCAGACGGGAGCGCGCGCAATTCAGCTCCATACGGGCGGCATGTGCCACCTGGATGCAGGTATGACGCGCACGGGCATCGATTCCCTCGATGCTACGGGGCTTGACCTGGTCTTCCTTGAGAACGTTGGCAACCTCGTGTGCCCCGCCGAGTTTGACACGGGCGCCTCAAGGAACGCGGTCATCCTCTCGGTTCCCGAGGGCGACGACAAGCCCCTTAAGTACCCCCTCATGTTCGAGAAGGCCGACGTCGTCCTTCTCAACAAGATTGATGTTCTGCCGTACTTTGACTTTGACCTCGATACCTTTGTGGGCTACCTGCGGCAGCGCAACCCCACCTGCCAGCTCATCAAGATATCGGCCAAGACGGGCGAGGGCATGGACCAGCTCGCCGATTGGGTTCGCCAGCAAATCGACCTCTGGAGGGCGTAAGAGATGCCGGAACAGTTTGAACAGCCCCGCTCGATCTATCAGAACGAAGCCGAGCGCAACGCCGCCGTGGCCAAGCTCGGGCGCAAGATCACGGATGTCGTGAAGCACAAGATCGGTGGCATCAAGACCGACGACCCGGAGTACTGGGGTCTCAAGGAGGTCCTCTCTGACGAGATGGTCGACCTTGCCAACCGCATGAAGCTCCGCCAGTTCTATGACTTCGACCAGATGATGGCTCTTGCGCCTGAGATCGAACCTGCGCACCTGCAGGAGCTTCTCGACCAGATGAGCGTCATCGGCATCATCGAGTACGACTACGGAGACCACTACAACGACGACGGCCCCATCGCCGACGCACCCCGCGTCAAGCGCTGGCGCCTGCCCTACTTTGTCCCCGGCTCCGCAGAGCTCTTCAACTCGAGTAAGGACCGCATTGACAAGAACCCTGCGGTCGCCAATTTCTTCGAGCGCATGACCTTCATTCCGCTTGCCGGTATTACCCAGATGGTCCCGCCTGGCGGCGATGGCATTGGCATGCACGTGATTCCCGTTGAGGAGGCCGTCAACTTCCAGAACGAGGCCGTCAAGCTCGAGCGCATCTCGTACTGGCTCAAGAAGTACGAGGGTCACATCTCCGCTGGCATCTGCTCCTGCCGCTACTCGCGCACCAAACTCGGCGAGGGTTGCGCAGATGACCCGGATGATTGGTGCATCCAGGTTGGCGACATGGCTGACTACACGGTTGAGACCCACCGCGCCCACTACATCACAACCGAGGAAGCGCTCGAGATTCTCAAGCGCGCCGAGGACAACGGCTTTGTGCACCAGATCACCAACATCGACGGTGAGAACAAGATCTTCGACATCTGCAACTGCGACGTGAAGATCTGCAACGCCCTGCGAACGAGCATGCTCTTCAACACGCCCAACATGTCGCGCAGCTCATACACTGCCAAGGTCACGCCCGAGAACTGCGTTGCCTGCGGCCTGTGCGTCGAGTCCTGCCCCGCCGGCGCCGTCAAGCTGGGCCAGAAGCTCTGCCGCGCAAACGGTGAGCAGCCCAAGTACCCGCGCGCCATTCTTCCCGATGCCATCCACTGGGGCAAGTACGCCTGGGACGAGAAGTACCGCGACACCGCGCGCATGCACAACACCTGGCCCACCGGCTCTGCCCCCTGCAAGGCCGCCTGTCCCGCACACGTACCCGTGCAGGCCTACCTCCAGAAGGCCAAGGAGGGCAAGTACCAGGAGGCCGTCGAGCTCATTCGCACCATGAACCCGTTCCCCGCCGTATGCGGCCGCATCTGCAACAAGCGCTGCGAGGACGCCTGCACGCGCGGCACCATCGACCAGCCCGTCTCCATCGATGCGGTTAAGAAGTTCGTCGCCGACTATGACCTCGCGCAGGCCGAGCACGCCCTGCCCAACCGCGCGGTTCCCTCCGTCCACGACCACTTCGACCAGAAGATCGCCATCATCGGTGCCGGTCCGGCAGGCCTCTCCTGCGCGTACTACCTGGCACTTCTCGGCTACTCTCCCGTCGTGTTCGAGAAGCACGAGCAGCCCGGCGGCATGATGATGTACGGCATCCCGTCCTATAAGCTCGAGAAGGACGTGCTGCTTGCCGAGGTCGAGATCATCAAGAGCCTGGGCGTCGAGATTCGCTGCGGCGTCGAGGTTGGTCGTGACGTGACGCTCGACCAGCTGCGCGAGCAGGGCTTTAAGGCCTTCTTCGTGGCAGTTGGCTGCCAGGGCGGCAGGCGTCCGGGCGTCCCCGGCGACACCGCCAACGGCACCGACATTGCCGTGCACTATCTTCAGGACTCCATGGCCAAGGGCAACCCCGCCTTGGACGGTGACGTTGTAGTTGTTGGTGGCGGCAACGTGGCAGTTGACTGCGCGAGAAACGCCAAGCGCCGCGGTGCCACGACCGTGACGATGGTCTCGCTTGAGCAGCGTGACGAGATGCCTGCCACTAACGCCGAGATTGCCGAGACCCTCGAAGACGGCGTCACGGTCCAGAACGGCTGGGGCCCCAAGGAGGTTCTCACCGACGAGTCCGGCCACGTGAGGGGTGTTGTCTTCAAGCGCTGCACGCAGGTCATCGATCCCAAGACCAAGCGCTTCTCGCCGCTCTACAACGAGGACGAGACGATCACCGTTCCTTGCACCCAGGTGGTCTTTGCCATTGGCCAGGCCATCGAGTGGGGAGGGCTTCTCGACGGCCGCTCGGTGACGTTCCATCACGGCAACTACCCCCAGGCAGACGCCCTCACGTTCCAGACCGCTGATCCCGACATCTTTGTGGGTGGCGACGTCCTCACTGGCCCCAAGTTCGTGATCGACGCCATCGCTGCCGGCCACTATGCGGCCGAGTCGCTGCATCGCCGCGTCCAGGATGGCGCGAGCATGACCATTGGTCGTGACCGCCACAACTACCTCGAGTTCGACAAGGACGACCTTCTCATCGAGTCCTACGACAACGCAGGGCGCCAGGAGGAGGGCATGGACCCCGAGGGCACCGACCGCTTCCGCGACACGCACCGCACGCTCACGGCCGAGCAGGTGGCCATCGAGACAAAGCGCTGCCTCAGCTGCGGTGCCTCCGTGGTCGACCCCAATAAGTGCATAGGCTGCGGCATCTGCACCACGCGTTGCAAGTTCGACGCCATCCACCTCTACCGCGACCACCCCGAGATGACCGACATGCGCATGGCGGAGGACAAGGTCTCCGGCCTTGCGAGCTATGCGATCAAGCGTGCGGCCAAGATCGTGGCGAACTCCGGTTCCGAGGAGGCCAAGCTCATGCGCGAGAAGCGCCGCGAGTACAACCGCACCCACAAGGAGTTCAACCGCACGCACCCGTTCACGGGCAACTCGAGCGACGAGTCGCGCGAGGAGAACGCGTAAATGCACGAGCTTGGCATTGTCGTGCACGTGATCGACATGGTGGAGGAAGCCGCGCGCAAGAACGATGTGAGTAAGGTGGTGCGCGTTGACCTCGAGGTGGGTGAGGTCAGCACCATCGTGCCCAGCTACTTCCGCGACTGCTTCGAGTGGGCAAAGCTCCGCACGGAGTATATGCGGGAGTGCGAGCTCAACATGATCATTGTCGCCGGCATCTCGTACTGCCGTGACTGCAAGAAGACGTACCGCACCACAGAGTACGGGAAGGCCTGTCCCATCTGTGGGGGTCACAACACCTACCTCGTAACCGGGCGGGACGTGATGGTCAAGGACATCCAGGCCGTATAGAGAAAGGCGGCCCCGGTCGTGAAGCCGGGGCCGCCTTCTTGTATCGCACCTCAAGAGAACGGTGACAGCCAGTATCTGAAAGCTGGTATTCGTTCCTCTCGGCGCGGCTTCTCTTACGAGGCCTGCGCGGCGAGCACCTCGTTGAGACATGCCTCTACCGCACCCGTGCAGCGCCCGCAGCGTGTTCCCGCCCCGGTTGCGTTCTCCACGTCCTCGAGCGTCTTTGCGCCGTTCGCGACCGCCTGTTCGATATCTTGCCTGGTCACGCCGACGCACGGGCAGACAAGTGCCGAACCCGAGTCAGCCTGGGCTTCTCCTCCCTCGAAATCGCGATGGTAACCGTACTCGTGATGATATCCGCCGTGATGGTGTCCACGGTGTCCACCATGCCCATGGTGCTCGTGATAACCTGCGTACATAAATCTCTCCTTGAATAACGTTTGATATGGAATGCGGGGTTTGCCCCAAAGCGGGCCTAGGCTTATGGTATCCAGTCAATGACATATGCCACAAAAGTGGCACATGCCTAAATGGTCCCTGATGGCTTGCAAGGCAAGCCCGACAATCGCGTTCACACAGTAGGAGAGAGATTCTCGCAGGCGTGTTCGCTAACCTAAGATTTCGCGAATGGCGGACTCCGCGACTTCGAGCGTGGTTGCCCAGCTACCCTGGACCATCTGCGGCTTTCCTCCACCCCGGCCACCGAGCCGAGCGTTGAGCTCCTTGCACGCGGCCCTAAGATCCGCGCCAGAGGAGGCCATCACGTACGCAAGGCGAGAGTCATCACCCTCAACGGGCGAGATACCGGCGCATACCGTGGCGGGCGTGCGCTCGAGGACGCACTCGCACAGGTAGCGAAGGTCTTCGACGTCAAGACCCGGAAGGCAGCACACGGCGAGCGAATCCTTCGGGGCTAGCGTTGCCACAAACTGCTCGATCTGCGCGTGACCAGCCTGCTTCAGCTGGTGCTTTAGCTCGTCCTTCTCGGCAGAGAGGCGTCGCACGGCCTCGGGGACCTCCTCGTCTCCCACCGTGAGGAAGTTGCTTGTCTCGCGCAGGCTCTGCATGGCCTTCTCGCACGCCTCAAGCGCGCGCCGACCGCAGAGCAGCTCCAGGCGGGTCCGCTTCTTCTTGGTGGTCAGTCGCAAGATCTTGATGAGACCCACCTGTCCCGTCGAGGATACGTGTGTCCCGCAGCAGGCGCAGGAGTCGACGCCAGCGATTCTCACCACGCGAATCTGTCCCTCGTGGTCCTTCTTGCTGCGATAGTCGAGCGAGGCAAGCTCGTCTGGCGAGGGGAGAAGGGCCTCCACCCGCACGTCCTCGCGCACGGCGGCGTTGGCACGGCGCTCGACGTCGAGGACATCCTCGGGCGTGAGGACTCCGTCGAAGTCCACCTCGATGCACCGTTCACCCATGTGAAAGCCCACGTTGTTGTAGCCAAAAAGCGCGTGCACGATGCCCGAGATGATGTGCTCGCCGGTGTGGGCCTCCATGTTGTCGCGTCGCCACGTCCAATCGAGCGAGCCGTGGACAGATGCGCCAACGGGAAGGGTGGCGTCAACGAGGTGGATGACCTCGCCGGTGCCTTTACCAGGTATGGCCTCGCGCACGCTTACTACGAGTGCGTCCTCGCCGGAGCCGACCGTCAGCGTACCGCGGTCACCGGGCTGGCCGCCACCTGTTGGGTAGAATGCCGTCTGGTCAAGCTCGATCGCGAACCCTTCGTCTGCGGCAGTGCATGACGTGACTCTCGCGTCGAATTCCCGCGCATAGGGTTCCCTGTAATACAGCTCGTCAAAGGTTTCCATGACCGGCTTCCTCCGTTGGCCTGTGCTCTGTGCGGTTTCTCTCAGCCGCCCATGATAGGCGCACCCCTTGGTCTGCGGTCCGCGAGCAAAGAGACTCTACTCAAAAGAGAGAGGCACTGGCAACAAATGGCGGCGCACCGCTCCACGGCGATTCTCGTTACATAGTTGGTTCCTTTGGACCCCATCTTGCCAATAGCGTTAGCATGGGGTGTCACTTGGGAACGGATGGATCTCGCTCGGAGGCACAGATGGATGAGAAGCAGCTTGCACAGGGAATCCTTGACCTTGTTGGCGGTTCGGACAACGTCGAGGCGGTGACTCACTGCGCGAGCAGGCTCCGCTTCACGTTGAAGGATACCCAGAAGGCAGACGCCGACAAGCTGGATGCCATGGATGGCGTCCTGGGCGTCGTCGAGAAGGGCGGGCAGGTCCAGGTCGTAATCGGGCCTGCCGTCGAGTCCGTGTACGCGCCCCTCGAGTCTCTCCTCAGCAGCTCCACCTCCATTACAGCGAAGGCGGTGCCTGCCGAGAAGGAGCACCGCACCGTGATGGCGAGGGTCTTCGACTACATTTCCGGTGCGCTCACGCCGCTTCTGCCGGTGTTCGCCGGAGCCGGCATTCTCACCGCCGTGCTCATCATCCTTGCGGGCGTGGGAGTCTGCCCTTCGGACAGCGGGCAGTTTGCCGTCTGGTATGCCGCCGGGCATGCAATCTTCTATTTCCTGCCAATCTTCGTGGGCTACTACGCTGCGAAGAAGCTTGGCGTGACCCCTCTCGTAGGAGCTATCATCGGCGCGGCTCTTCTCGAGCCCAACTTCACGGGACTGCAGACCGGAGACCCCAAGAGCTTCTTCTCGATTCCCATCGTTGCCATTGACTACTCGTCGACCATCGTGCCCAGCCTGCTCGCCGTGTGGGTCACGAGCTTCCTTGAGCGCTTCCTCAACGCCCACATGGCCAAGAACCTGCGAAGCTTCCTCGTCCCCGCAATTGACCTCGCCGTGATGGTCCCCCTCACGGTGCTCGTGCTTGGTCCCATCGGCAACACCGTGGCAAATGGGGCCGGCGCGGCAATCAACTATCTCGTGACTGCAAACATGGTCGTTGCCGGCGTCGTGATGGGGGCGTTCTGGGGCCTTCTCGTCATCTTTGGCGTTCACTGGGCAATCATCCCCATCATCATGGCAAACCTCAACGCCAATGGCGGGGATCCCATCTTTGCCCTCGCTGCCGCCAGCGTCTTTGCATGCCTGGGCGTTAGCTTTGGCGTCTTCCTGCGCACCAAGGACAAGGGCTTCAAGACGCTTGTGGGCTCCTACCTCATCTCCGGAATCCTCTCGGGTGTGAACGAGCCCCTGATCTATGGCGTTATCATGCGGTACCGAAAGCTCATACCGATGGTTGTCGTGGCCGGTGCTGTTGGCGGCGCCGTAGGCGGCCTTGGCAACGTCCAGCTCATCGTCTTCAACTTCCTGGTGAACGTCTTCACGCTTGCCTCGTTTGCACCTATTGGTTGGTTCCTCGCGGAGGCGGCGGTGAGCTTTGCTGTTGCGCTCGTGCTCGTATTGATACTTGGCTTCGAGAGCAAGGGTGACGAACCCGAACGCGCGACGGAGCCAACGACTGAGAAGGCCGCGTAGCATGAGGGTTGCCTTCGCCCAGCAAGACGTTACTCCTGCCGTTCCCTGCGCCATGGACGGCTACGGCAGGAGAACCGCCACTGGTGTGCACGACCCCATTGGCGTGCGCTGCGTCATTCTCTCCGACGGGGAGGACGAGAGTCGCAGGGCGCTCTGTCTCTGCGTGGCGGATGTCTTCTTCCTGGAGCCTTCGCTTGCCGAAAGGGCTCGTCAGGCGATTTCCCTGCGCGCCGCTCTTCCCAAAGAGGCCGTGCACGTTGCCGCAATCCACACCCACGCGGGGCCAAAGGTGAGTAAGCTCGCAGACCCAGGCTGCCCACCAGACCCAGCTTTCATTGAGTCGCTTATCGAGGCAATGGCTTCCTGTGCCGAGAAGTGCATGACGCAGCTGACCGGGCAGGAGGACGCAACTGCATGGCTTGGCACCTGCGACCTCTCTGGCCTGTTCACGAATCGAAATGGCGTTGATGCCGGCTGCGACACAACGGGGACTGTGCTCAGCTTCACTGCCGGCCGCACCGGACGGCGCATAGACATTCTCCATGTGGCCTGCCACCCAACGGTGCTCCATGGCGAGAACCACCTGCTCTCGACGGACTACGTTGGTGTGCTGCGCGAGAGGTACGAGGCGCTTGTCGGCGCCCACGCAGTTGTTCTCGTAGGTGATGCCGGAGACTCGAGCACGCGGTACACACGCCGTGGAGAGGGCTTCGACGAGGTCGAGCGCATCGGACTCGAGATGGCCCGGCGCTTCTCGACGTCAACTCTCGACGAGGTCGCGTTGAGTCTCTGCGGAACGAGCGAGGTTCCCGTTCATCTGGACTACGTGCCAGCAGAGGACGAGACGCTTCTCTCGGCGAAGCGCTTCCTCGCCGGGCTTCTCGCAGATCCGGGCGCCGCCGAGGCATCGGGCATCGCCGCACGCGAGGACGACCTTCGCCAGATGTTGGGCATAGTCGAGGCCAAGCTCGCTATTCCTCGCATTCGCATTGACTCCGCTGCAACGCTGGTCAACCTGAGCAGCATAAGGTTCGTGTTTGTTCCCGCCGAGGTCGTGTTTGCGTTTGGGGAGCAGTTGAGAAACGCCTCGACGGTGCCTGTCCTCGTGTGTGGCTACGCAGACGGCTACCTCGGCTATGCCGTCGACCGCACGGAGTTTGGCAGGTATTTCGAGAGCTACATCACCGTCTTTCCCAAGGGCGCGGCAGACGAGTGGTTCTCGCGAATGGCAACGGTAATCTCGGGCTAGTTATGCACCTTGACTCTGCAGTCTATAGCGGTTGGCGCTGAGCTGTCTCGGCCCCCATGGGCGCCTGCTGGACCTGGCGCTCCTCCGCCGCAAGCTCGTGGAGAATCGACCACGCCATGGGAATCGTGACCAGGAACGTGATGACGTCGGTCACTGGCTGGGCGAGCTGAACGCCGAGAAGCCCCAGGAGGGGAGGCAGCACCAGGACCACGGGGCCTAGCACCAGTCCGAGCCTGCAGGCGCCCAGGATGGTAGCACGCCACATGCGACCCGTTGTCTGAAGCAGGAAGTTGGTGATCATCGCCGTTCCCGTGAGGGGAAGCGTAAAGCTCTCCACGCGCAGGGCGAGCGTGCCTATCTCCAGGACTTCAGAATCGCTCGAGAAGAGCCCCACGAGCTGCGGGGCGAGTGCGAACGTCACGACTCCGAGAAGCGCCACGGCAGTGAACGCCGTGCGCACGGAGAATCGGTACCCCGCACGAATGCGCTCGTAGAGCTTTGCCCCGTAGTTGTAGCCAATCACGGGCTGGAATCCCTGGCCAATGCCGATCTGCACGTAGTTGCCTATGCTCGCAATCCGCTGCACAATCGCGAGCGCCGCGATGGCCGCATCGCCAAAGGGCCGTGCCGCCTCGTTCAGAAGCGTCGTCGCCACCCCGAGCATGCACTGACGCACGAAGGAGGGGAGGCCTCCGTTCACGATCTTGGTGACCATGGCGCGGGTGGGCCTTCTCAGCCACTTTGGAGAGAGCGGGGTTATCCCCACGCGCTGGATCTGCCAGACGAGAATACAAAAGCTGATGAACTGACAAATCACCGTGGAGATGGCGCTGCCGGCAATGCCTAGACCAGCTCCATAGATGAGAAGCGGCTCCAACGCGATGTTGATGAGCGCGCCCGTCATGATGGCTATCATCGAGTGGAGCGCCTCGCCCTCGAAGCGCAGCTGCATGTTGAGCATAAGCGAGCTGCACATGAAGGGTGCGCCGAGGAGGATGATGCCTACGAAGGTCTTGGCGTAGGGGAGAATCGTACTCGTCGAGCCTGCCACCAGACAGATCAGCTCGATGAAGACGTTGCCTAGGATGGCGATGAGCGTGCCGAGAAGAAGCGTCGTCACAAGGCCGTTGGTCGCCATAATGCAGGCGCGCTCCCGCTCCCTCGCCCCCAGGTATCGCGAGATGGCATTGCCGGTGCCCTGGCCCATGCCAAAGCCAACGGCCTGGATGGCGGTCATGACTACGAACGAGATTCCGATGGCTCCCTCGGCCGAAGTCCCGAGCGACCCTACAAAGAAGGTGTCACAGAGGTTGTAGACACTGGTCACGAGGTTCGAGACGATAGACGGGGCGGCAAGGGAGAGGATGAGGGGCCGTATGGGCTCCTCGGTCATCTGCCGATACTTTGTCGTTGCTGTGTCTTCTTGTCTACTCATGCGTTGTATCGTAGTACCTGCAGGCGGTTTGATATTGCCGGCGAACGGCATTATCTTCAAGTAGACATAGAAGGATGGGGGGAGATGGCGGCAGGCGAGAACGTCGCTGGAACACAGGGTCTCACACTTGATGATGCCCGCAAGGCCCTGAGCACCTACTTTGGCTACGACTCCTTCCGGCCAGGGCAGGCCGAGGTCATCTCAGCCATTCTCTCTGGTCGCGATGCCCTTGCCGTGATGCCCACGGGTGCCGGCAAGTCCGTCTGCTACCAGATACCCGCCGTCCTTCTCGGTGGCCTCACGCTGGTGGTCTCTCCGCTCATCTCACTCATGGGCGACCAGGTGCGGTCTCTCAAGGACGCTGGCATCAGGGGCTCCTACCTCAACTCGACGCTTACCCCGCGCCAGCAGGAGGTCGTGATGGCGCGGGCAATCGCCGGGTGGTACGACATCATGTACGTTGCGCCAGAACGCCTTGCTGACCAGCGCTTTGTTTCCTTTGTGCAGCAGGTTCACGTTCCGCTGATCGCCGTTGACGAGGCACACTGCGTAAGCCAGTGGGGCCAGGACTTCCGCCCCGCCTATCGGGGAATTCCGGCGTTTGTCAGCCAGCTACCTCGCCGACCCGTTGTCTGCGCTCTTACGGCAACCGCCACGGCTCGCGTGCGGCAGGACGTATCGCACTTGCTCGATCTTCGTGACCCTATAGTCCAGGTGAACGGCTTTGACAGGCCCAACCTGCGGCTGTCCTCGTTCGAGCTCACGCCCAAGGAACGCACACGCTGGCTGCTTGGCTACCTCGCGGCGCATCCAAGCTGGTCTGGCATTGTGTACGCAACCACGCGCAAGAAGGTTGATGAGCTTGCCGAGACCCTGCGCGAGGCGGGGATTACCGCGGCGAGTTACCACGCGGGCATGGAGAACGGCGAGCGTGCCGCTTCGCAGGAGGCGTTCGTGCGTGACGAGGTGCGCGTCATGGTCGCAACTAACGCGTTTGGAATGGGAATTGACAAATCTGACGTGCGCTTTGTTGTCAATTGCGGACTGCCGCTCTCACTCGAGGAGTACTACCAGGAGGCGGGCCGCGCCGGCCGCGACGGCGAGCCAGCGGAGTGCTACCTGCTCTGGAGTCGGGGGGACATACGAACCTGCCACTTCTTCATCGACAACGCCGAGTTCCCTCCCGAGACCTCGCAGGAGGAGAGAAACGCCCTGCTCAGCAACAGAAACCGTCTCCTCTCGTCGATGATTGGCTACGCGATGAGCGACTCGTGCCTGCGTGCGCGTGTGCTTCGCTACTTTGGCCAGGACGCGTCATCGCTTGGGGCGGAGTCGGGGAGTGCTGGATGTGGCGGTTGTTCGGTCTGTCTGGGGAGCTCGGCGGAGGAGTACCTCCGGTCCAACAGGCCCCGCCGGGTCTTTGGCGGCTCGGGCACGGAATCGGTCTCAGGCAGATACAGGACACGCGAGCTCCCCAGCGAGACCGAGGTCACCGATGAGGACGAGCGCTTGTTCCAACGGCTGCGTGCTCTGCGCAAGCAGTTGGCGAACGCCTCCCGCGTTCCGCCGTACGTGGTCTTCTCGGACGCCACGCTTCGCGCCATGGTGCGGCGCAGGCCTACAACTGCGGAAGAACTGCTCAGCGTCTCCGGTGTTGGCAAGACAAAGCTCGAACGCTATGGGGCGGTATTTCTCAGCGAGATCAACCGATAGGGAAGCAGCGCTGCCAGCGGTTGACGCCACAGCGCGGGTTTCGTACGAGGTCGCTGCCGAAACTGCCCCTGTGGCGCCAATCGTGCGCCACAGGGGCAACCGTCACAAGGGCCACCGTCTCAATGCCACCAGCTACTCGGCTACGGTAACGGTGCCGTCCTCTGCCACGCTCACGTCCATGCCGTCGCGCACGTAGTCGAGAAACTCGTCTCCAAGTTGGTCGACAACGACAAACGGGTGCTCGGTCCAGTTTTTCGCGAGAATGGCTCCTGCCGCCGCCAGGGGGTCAATCGCCTTCGAGAAGAGCATGCACGCCGGACCCGCACCCATGTCGCATGCGCACATGAGGACCATGCCGCCTGTCGTTGAACCTATGGTCTGCGGCAGGCAGATCGCCGCCCCCTGCAGCGGCTTCTTGTAGAGGTCGGGGTTGTTCTGGTCAGAGCAGGGCGCCTTCACATTCTTCAGGATGAGCGGCTGCTGGTAGCTTGCCAGGGTGTTGAAGCCGCTGTGGCTTACGAGCGCCTTCGCGCTCACCGTGCCGGCGACGACGGGGCGCCCCCTGAAGGTCTTCTCAGCCATTAGTCGATCCTTCCCCTCGCGATGATGCGGAGCAGGTCGTCCTCGTCAAAGTAGCGAGCGCTCGTATACGTGCGAAGTTTGTTGGAGCAGGTCACCACCGGCAGGTCCGTGGCGGGATTGTCCATGTACATGAGCGGGCAGATGTAGGTGAGCTTGGCGCCCGTCGCCAGGAGCTTGCGCTTCTCGGGCGTGCCGTCGAAGGCGGCAAGCACGTCAGGAGCGCTCGAGACAACCGTGGGCACCGCCACGCGCGTGCGCCCCTCGCGGGCAAGCGCCTCCGGAATGCGGTGCGCCCAGTCCTTGAGCTGGTCAAGCGAGCAGTGCGGGCAGCCGATGAACGCCAGGCGGGGGCGGGCGTCGGACTTCTTCCAGATGTTGGGGTAGCTCGCCTTCACGCGCTCGAGCTCGGCGTCATCGATCACGTAGTGCTTGGCGCCATCTGCCACCAGAGATTCTCCGAGCTCTGCGGCCTCGGGCGTGATCCCCGCCACGTGGTAGAGCCCCACGGCACCGTTTGACGCAGTGGCAGCACCCATGTCCTTGAGGTAAGCCTTGCTCGCATTGTCGAGCGTTCCGCCAAGCCACTGGTCGAGGCCACGGATGTAGGGAACCTCGTCCATGACTTTCATGCCAATGGCCGAGCCCAGCACCTGCGCCTGGGGCTTCTCGGTGCACTCCACGTCCACGACCCACGTGGCCTTGCGGCCCTCGTCGGTGAGGAAGCCAAACTCCGGGACCTCGCCCACGATGTTGCCAAAGAGGTCGATGAAGCCGCTGTTCCTGTTGCAGCGCGCACCAAGGACGGAGTTCGCGTATACCACCGCCGAGGATTCGGCCCAGCTGAGAATGTCGCCACGCTTGGGCTCGTTGCCAACCTCGGGCAGGTAGCAGGCGCAGGTGAAGGCGTTGTCGTCCTTGAGACCCACGGCTCGGAGCTGCCGCTCGTAGGAGTCCTGCTTGCTGTAGGTGACCGCACCCACGATCTTCTGGACCAGGCTTGCCGGGACGTCCGCGTTATCGATGGGTCGCGGGTCCACGGTGAAGGGCTCCTTGGTCTTGAGGCCCGCCTTGATTAGCTCGTCCATTAGGCGAAAGTTCGCGTCGAGAATCGAGATGCCAAAGCTCGTCACCAGGTGTCCCGGTGCCGTCACCTTGACCATGCGAGTGGCGCCAAATGCCTCTCCGTACTCAACGAGCGTCCTCATCACCTTGGCAAGCGTCTCTCCGCGCTTGCCGTCGAGGATGTCACGCTCCTCCTGGGTCAGCTCCATGGGCTGGCCTCCCTCCTTCTCGTGTTCCCCCATTGCTAGACGCGCGACGCAGCCTCGTAGGCGCGCCAGATGACCGAACGAAGGTTGCCCACGCCGGCGCAATCGCCAACAAGCTGCACATGGCGGCCTTCTGGCTCCGAGATGGGGTCGGGCGTGTAGCCCACCGCGCTCACCACCGAGTCGCAAGCAATTCGCTCCAGCGTGCCGTCCTTGTGCGAGACCTGCACCCAACCCTCGCCAATGGCGCGCACCGTGGTCTCCAGATAGACCGGCACCTTCTTCCACGCAAAGAATTCGCGCAGATAGCTGGAGTTGGCGAGACACACCCCGTCCTGGGCCACCAGATCATCCTTCATCTCTACGATGATGGGCGACTTGCCCGAGAGGTAGAGCTCGAGCGCCACCTCGCAGCCGGTGAGGCCGCCGCCGATGACCGCCACGCGCTGGCCCACGTCGGCGCCGTCGAGATAGTCGAGGGCGTCCAGCGCGCGCTCGAAGCCCTGCACCGGCAGCCGCTTTGGCGTGGCGCCGGTGGCGACGATGGCGTAATCCTCGTCGAGCTCCTGGACGTCAATGACCTCGCGGTTGTAGTGGATCTCGACGCCCAGCTCCTTCATCTGTCGCTCGTACCAGGCGAGAAGGTCGCGGAGCTTTCCCTTGAAGCTCGCGGAAGCGGCCTCGCGGAAGACGCCACCCAGGTGGTCAGACTGCTCGTAGATCACAGGCCAGTGGCCGCGGAGCGCGAGCACGCGGGCTGCCTCCATGCCGCCAATGCCGCCGCCCACCACGGCGACGCGCCGCGGCGTGGTGGTTGGGCGAATGTGGTGCTTCTCGTACTGCATGGTCTCGGGGTTCACGGCACAGCGCGAGAGGTGCAGCGAGTCCTCGAGCGTCTGGGTGTTGGCGTGACCCTTGTAGTGGCACATGTTGAAGCAGCCGTTATGGCAGCAGATGCAGGGGCGAATGTCCTTCTCGCGCCCCTCGGCCAGCTTCGTGACCCACTCGCCGTCGGCCAGGAACTGGCGAGCAAAGCCCACCGCGTCGAGCTTGCCCTCGGCCACGGCTTGCGCACCCACGTAGGGGTCCATGCGGCCGGCGCAGACCACGGGAACGTCCACGAAGCCCTTGATATGCTCAACGTCCGCGAGGTTGCAGTTCTCGGGCATGTAGATGGGCGGGTGGGCCCAGTACCAGGCATCGTAGGTGCCGTTGTCGCAGTTGAGCATCGCATAGCCCTGGTCGGTGAGGTAGCGTGCAGCCCACTCGGACTCCTCCATGGTGCGACCCACCTCGACGTAGTCCTCGCCGGGCAGCGCCCCCTCGCGGAAGCCCTTGGTGCGGCTGACCACCGAGTAGCGAAGGGACACGGGGAAGTCCTCGCCCGCGGCGTCGTGGATGGCATGGACGATGCGCACCGGGAATCGGTAGCGGTTCTCGCGCGAGCCGCCGTAGATGTCGCTGCGGTGGTTCACGTAGGGGAGCGTGAACTGGTCGAGAAGGTATCCCTCGTGGACGGCGTGCACCTCGACGCCGTCCACGCCGGCGTCGCGCAGCATCTTGGCGCAGGTGGCAAACGCCTCTACCAGGCGGTCTATCTCGCCCGTGGTCATCTCGCGGGAAGGCACCTTGTCTGACCAGCGGTTGGGCGAGGGCGAAGCCGTGGCACAGATCTTGTCAAGGTCCAGAAACGGCCGCGACAGCGCCCGCAGGAGCGGGTTGGTATAGAGCTCCTCCATTGAGTCTGAAACGGTGAAGCTGCGGCCAAAGCCAGCGGTGAGCTGCACGAACATCTTTGCGCCCGTGGAGTGCAGCTGCTCCATGAAGGGCTTGAGCTCCTCGTACATGGTGCGGTTCTTGTCGAGCCACTGCCCCCCGATGGGGTTGTAGACGGGCTGGCAGCCGGGGAGGAGCAACCCCACGTTGTTCTGCGCGCGCTCCATGAGGAAGCGGGCCCCATCGCGGTCGAAGTGATTTCGCTCCATCCACCCAAAGATGTTGGTACCGCCCATGGACGTCATGACGATGCGGTTCTTTATCTCGCATCCCCCGATGCTCCACGGAGTGAACAGTGGTTCAAGCCTTGAATCCATATCCTGCCCTCTCTCTTAGCGTGTGCCCATCATAGTGCTCGTCACGCCTGACCCGTCTGCCAGAAGGCATCGCTTCTGAGAAGTGCCAAGAGCCCCTCCTCCGAGCGGACCTCCCAGGTAGGCGAGACCCCCTTCGCGTTCTGCGGCCGAGCTCGGCTGCGTCTGTTGAGCCACACGCATGGCATGCCAGCAGCATGTGCCCCAACGATGTCTGTGTCCCAGGCGTCGCCCACATAGACGCAGCGCGCGGGCTCCGTGCCAAGGTGACTGCAGGCATACCGGAAGAGCGCAGGGTCCGGCTTTGCCAGCCCTATCGCCTGGGAGACAAATACCGCACCAGGGTCAACCCAGTGCTGGATGCCGAGAATGCTAAGCTTCTCCGCCTGAAGCGCCGCGCGGCCATTCGAGATGACGCCCACGCCCAGGTGGGCACGCTCCCGGCATGCGTCCAGGCAGGATGCCATGGCAGGGGAGAGCGACATGGCCACGCCCGACTCGTCGGCGTAGACGCGCTGGGCCTCCACGGCGGTTCTGTAGTCGATTGCGACGCCAAAGTCCGCAAGCGTCTGCTGTATGCGGAGGGCGTATTCCTCCCTAGTGGGCGTGCGACCTGCCGAGAAGGCCGCAAAGATGGGACCGCTGTGCGTGCGGCTCGCATCGTAGAGCGCGACATCGCTTGCACCGGGGATGTCCCCGCAGACGCGCCGAACCGCATAGGCAAAGGGCCTTGCCTGGTCGTACAGGGTGTCGTCGATGTCGAAGAAGACCACGTCGACGCCTGCGAGGGTCCCTGCCTTCACGCGTGCCGCCGCCTGTCCCATGGATTGCCCCCTAGCTCGAATCCGCTGCCACAAGTCTATCAGCAGCCGGCAAGCGCGAGCCATTCATTAGGATGGGAAAGAGCGCCCCTAAATCCCACCTGTGGCCTAGGTTATCAAAACGTAACGGATGAAAACACGCGTCATCGGCCAGCTATCATGGTGAAACATGAGCCGACTGTTCGACGCCCCGTGGCGGCCTGCAGTCGGGAAACCGCGATGCACCAGAAATTGGAGTGATCTACATGGCGCGCGTGTACAACTTCTCCGCCGGCCCCGCCGTACTTCCGGAGGAGGTGCTCTCTCGCGCGGGATCCGAAATCCTCGACTATCAGGGCTCGGGCATGTCCGTCATGGAAATGAGCCACAGGTCAAAGGTGTTCCAGGGCATCATCGACAAGGCCGAGGCCGACATCCGCACCCTCATGGGGATCCCCAAGAACTACAAGGTGCTCTTCCTGCAGGGCGGTGACTCGCTGCTCTTTGCGACCACCTTCATCAACCTGGCCCCGCATCGCAAGGCAGACTTCGTTATCACCGGCAACTGGGCCAAGAAGGCCTATCAGGAGGCGCAGATCCTTGGCGACCCCAACGTGGTGGCCAGCTCTGCCGACAAGAACTTCACCTACATCCCCGACTGCTCCGACCTGCCCATCCGCGAAGACACCGACTACCTCTACATCTGCCAGAACAACACCATCTACGGCACGCAGTATCACACGCTGCCCAATACCAAGGGCCACACGCTCGTGGCCGATCAGAGCTCGATGTTCCTCTCCGAGCCGGTTGACGTGACCAAGTTTGGCTGCATCCACGCGGGCGTCCAGAAAAACGTTGGCCCCGCCGGCGTGCAGATCGTGATCGTGCGCGAGGACCTCATCCCAGATGACCTGCCTGGTGTTCCCACGATGCTTCGCTTCAAGACCCAGGCCGACAAGGGCTCCCTCTACAACACCCCCAACTGCTGGGGCATCTACATGTGTGGCCTTGTGTTCCAGTGGCTGCTCGAGAATGGCGGCCTTGCAGCCATGCACGAGAGGAACGCCGAGAAGGCCAAGGTCCTCTACGACTACCTCGACGCCTCCGAGCTCTTCCACCCCACGGTGACCGATCCCAACAGCCGCTCCCTCATGAATGTCCCCTTCGTTACCGGCGACAAGGACCTCGACGCCGAGTTTGTTGCCCAGGCGGCAGAGGCCGGTCTCGTTAACCTCAAGGGTCACCGCACCGTCGGCGGCATGCGTGCCTCCATCTACAACGCCATGCCCAAGGCGGGCGTCGAGGCGCTTGTGAACTTCATGGATGGCTTCGAGCGCTCCCACAAGAAGGCCTAGCTCTTCTCGCCAGCGCATCTTTGTCATTAGCCACCACCATCAAGGAGTCATTCCATGTACAAGGTTCACTGCATGAACAACATCGCCAAGGCGGGCACTGACCGACTTGGGGCAAAGTACGAGCTCACCGACACCCTTGAGGATGCCGACGCCATCATGGTGAGGAGCGCAAGCCTCCACGAGACCCAGTTCCCCAAGGGTCTTCTCGCCATCGCGCGCGCCGGTGCCGGTGTGAACAACATCCCGCTCGACCGCTGCGCCGATGAGGGCATCGTCGTCTTCAATACCCCTGGTGCTAACGCCAACGCCGTGAAGGAGCTCGTCTTTGCGGGCCTGCTCCTCGCAAGCCGCGACATTGTGGGCGGCATCGAGTGGGTGCGCGCCAATGCTGACGACCCCGACCTCGCTAAGCACGCGGAGAAGGCCAAGAAGCAGTTTGCGGGCCACGAGCTAGCCGGCAAGCGACTGGGCGTCATTGGCCTTGGCGCCATTGGCGCGGCCGTTGCCAACACCGCCACGCGCTTTGGCATGCAGGCCGTGGGCTATGACCCGTACCTGTCTGTTTCTGCCGCGTGGAACCTCGATCGCCGCATCGAGCACGCGAACGACCTCTCCCGCCTTGTGGCCGACTGTGACTACATCACCATCCATGTGCCTGCCATGGACTCGACCAAGAACATGGTGAACGCTGAGCTCATCTCCCAGATGAAGCCCGGCGCCGTGGTGCTCAACTTCGCCCGCAACACCATCGTGGACGAGCAGGCCATGGCCGCGGCGCTCGCAGAGGGCCACATTGCACGCTACGTGACCGACTTCCCCAACCCCGTCTCCGCCGACATGAAGAATGCCATCGTCCTGCCGCACCTGGGCGCCTCCACAACCGAGGCAGAGGAAAACTGCGCAGTGATGGCCGCAGAGGAGCTACGCGACTTCATCGAGAACGGAAACATCACCCACTCCGTGAACTTTGGTGCCGTTGACCTTGGCCCCATTGCCTCTGGGGAGCGCCTGGCCATCATCCACCAGAACGTTCAGGGCATGATCGGCAAGTTCTCTCAGTACCTGGCAGACTCGGGCATCAACATCGAGAACATGGCGAACAAGAGCCGTGGCGCCATGGCGTACACCCTCATCGACATTGCCGGCGAGGTTCCCACTGACGTCATCGATTACCTTGCTCAGGCCGAGGGCGTCCGTCGCATCCGCGTCATCCGCGCGTAACCCCTCGCGCAGCACGTGCTTTCCACCGCCGCCCCACCCAGACGCATCTGGATGGGGCGGCCGTCATTGCTCCGCCTGCTGTTTGAGACGTTGCTTGTACGCCGTTACTCCATCAGCGACTGGTACTCGGCAGCCACCGCGTCGAACTCCGCGTCGTCCTCGATGGGCACTATGTCGTTGGAGCCGTCGTCGTGCTCGACGTAGCCGTAGAGATAGAGCGACTCCTGGTCTTCCTCGGGCGCAAGCGCGATGTACTCCCTGCCGTCGTACGGGAAGATTCCCAGCACGTCGCACTTCTCAGAGGTTCCGTCATCGTACTCAAGCGTGATGGTCTCGGGGTCGTCGTCGGCCCAGCCGCCTTGGTCCCCGAGGCCATAGTCCTCATCCCCCAGCTCGTCAAAGTCGAGCTCGGCGTCTTCGAAGTACTCCTCGTCTTCCGCCATGGCTTCTCCTTCATCCGGGACCGGGCGTCTTCCGCGCCCTCAGACTGAGTTTATCTGCATAATCATTTCTTGAACGTGAAAGCGGCGCCTTCTCGGTGAGTTGCCCGAATTACGCCGTCTACCATGGAAAAGAAAAGCGTGCCAAGCCGTGGACGGTAGGAGGGAAACCATGAGCGGTATCAATGTATATGCGCATTACGCACACGAGGAAGACTACCCAGACCTCGACTACGACAGCGCCTGCAGGAGGCTTGCGGCGGCTCTCTCGTGCAAGACCGTCGACTGCGGCGAGAAGACCGACGATGCTCCTTTCGAGCGGCTACACGCGCTCGTGCGCGCTTCCTATCCCCACGTCACGGAGGCCTCAAGCTTCGAGGAGGTTGGCAGGAACCTTCTCATCACCTGCCCGGGAACGGACCCGTCACTGCCTTGTGTGCTCCTTCTCGCCCACCAGGACGTGGTTCCCGTCGTGCCAGGCACGGAGAAGGACTGGCAGCACGACGCCTTTGCTGGTGACATCGACGAGACCTTCGTTTGGGGCAGGGGAGCGCTTGACATCAAAGACATGCTCATGGGGGAGCTCGAGGCGCTTGAGTACCTCCTCACCCACGGCAAGCGCCCCCGCCGCACCGTTGTCCTTGCCTTTGGTGCGGACGAGGAGACGGCGAGCGCGGGGGCCACACGGCTCGCCGCACTTCTCAAGGAGCGTGGCGTCCGAGCGGCGTGGCTTCTCGACGAGGGCACGACAACCATGATTGACGGCGCCATGTGGGGAGCTCAAGGCCGCGTCCTCGCGGACGTGTGTATCTCGCAAAAGGGCTACCTCGACGTGCGCCTTGATGCTCATGGCGAAGGCGGGCACTCCTCGAACCCCTTTGGCGGATCTTCCCTCGAGCGCCTCTGCCGGGCAATCACTCGCATCGCCGACTCGCGCCCCGCGCCCAGGCTCACGTCCATCGTGCGCGACACCTTCCGTGCGCTTGCCCCTCATATTGCCGAAGAGCCACTCAGCACGCTCGTCAGGGACGTGGACGGCAACGCCGAGAAGATTGCGGCGCTCGCCGCCACCAGACGCGAGCTCTTCCCCTTTGTGGCAACCACCATGGCAGTCGACATGCTCCAGGGTGGCTCGGCTGCCCCCAACGTCATGCCTGGCGACGTGAGCGCGACCATCAACTTCCGGCTCCTGCCGGGAACCACGGCAGACGACGTGCTCGCGTGGGTGAGGGAGGCGCTGAGAGGAACGGGCGTCACGGCAACGCCAGTCCACTACACCCCTGCCGGCAGGATGGATTCCACTGTTGGTGCAGGCTATGCGGAGGTCGCCGAGGCGCTCGGGCACTACTACCGCGACGTCGACGTGGTGCCCTCCTTTGTCTGTGGCGGCACCGATGCCATTCGCTACGAGGCGGTATGTGGCTCAATTCTGCGTGTCATTCCCTTCAGGCCAACGCCGGAGGAGGAGGCCACTGGCGTCCACGGCGTGAACGAGCGCATTTCTCGTCGCACGTATGCGCAGGGAATTCGCGTGCTCGTGCGTCTTCTCGAACGGACCGTCCTCTAGCCGAGCTCCTCCGCATGAGTCGCCTTTCGTTCTGCTCAGGTTTTGGTCCCCTTGGCAGGAGGGGAGAGAAGGCAAGCTTTTGGGGTAGTATGAGGACTTCAGGGGCTTCCGCATAGTTCGAAGTCACGTTTGATGACACCGGAAGGGCATGGCTGTGGTAAGAAATCTCGAAAGCTTGGGTTCCCAGATCAGGAGCGTCACCGACTCGGACGCCGAGACCGCCCAACGTTCGGGGACTACTACCGCGCCGGAGGGAACGCCCAACAACCCCTCCTTCAAGATTCTCACGGTTGCCAACGTCATTACGGCGTGTCGTCTTGCGCTCACGATTGCCTTCCTCGTGCTCTTCGTGCAGGGCACCAATCGCGTGCTGGCGCTGAGCTTCTACGCCATCGCTGCCGTGACGGACTTCCTTGACGGGCAAGTTGCCCGGCGCACCCAGACGGTGAGCTGGCTTGGCAAGGTCATGGACCCCATCATGGACCGCGTGTTGCTCTTCACGGGAGTGCTTGCCATCGTGCTCACCGGAGAGCTCCCGGTGTGGGTTGCCGTGCTGGTCATAGGACGCGATTGCTATCTGGCCATTGGAGCGCTTGTCCTCCAGAAGTACCGCCGACGCCCTGTAGACGTGGTCTACATTGGCAAGGTCACGACGGCACTTCTCATGTTTGGCTTCTGTGATCTGCTCCTGGGTGCTCCCGTAGTCCCCGGACTTGAGCTGTTCGATGTGTCGTGGCTCCCTGGCCTCAATGCGCAGGCGGCCACGCTGGGCATCTTCTTTGTGTACGCAGGCCTTGTGTGCTCGATAACCACCGCCGTCATCTACACGCGGGAGGGCATCCAGATTCGCCGCGAGGCGCTTGGTGGGCAGCAGCAGGAGGAGGAGAAGGACCAGTGACGTTTCTCCGCCAGTACCCCATTCCAGCAGTTCTTCTCGCTTTTGCACTGCTGCTCTTGGCGCCCCAGGCAGCGCTGGCTGACGAGGAAGCCATCACGGACCCCGTCCTTAGCGAGGCGCAGTGCGCCATCGTTGAGGACTCTGCGGGCAATGTGCTCTACGAGAAGAACTCGGACACGCAGATGCCCATGGCCTCCATCACCAAGGTCATGACGGCAATGGTGGCGCTTGACTCGGGAATCGACCTGGATACTCCCTGCCAGATCCACGCAACGGACCTGGGAGCGGACTCACAGACCGCCGGCTTTGTGGAGGGAGACACCCCCACGCTGCGAGAGCTTCTCCGCGTGATGCTTGTCTACTCCGCAAACGACGCGGCAGAGAACGTGGCCCTCAACGTGGCCGGCTCCGAGGACGCCTTTGTCGAGCTCATGAACGAGAAGGCCCAGGAGCTGGGAATGACCAACACCCACTTCGAGAACCCCCACGGGCTCGATGCCGAGGGGCACTACTCCACGGTCTCCGACCTTGCCCTTATGGGCAGAGTCGCCCTCTCCGAGTACCCATTCATTGCGGCAACGGTGCACACGAGGTCTGTCATGGTAAGCGTTGCCGGTGCGAAAAAGACCTTCTACTCGACGGACGAGCTCCTTGGCTCCTACAAGGGAATTCGAGGGATCAAGACGGGCTATGTGGCGGGAAGCGCCGCCTTCCTGGGCGCCTGTCAGCGCAATGGCGTGGAGCTCTTCACCTGCGTCCTTGGCGCGCAGACCAGTTCCGGCCGCTTCACGGACACGGTGTCGCTTCTCAAATGGGCATACGCGAACTTCAAGCGGACGCGTGTGGCGAGGAGCTCGTGGGTCGTAGGCGTACGGCCCTTTGCCGACAACTTCGCCCTGTCATGTGTGGTGACGCCAACGGACAACGAGACCGCTGTCACGTGGCCGGAGGGCGGGAGTCTCTCCTTTAGCTCAACCGTGCTCCAGCGTAACCTCTTGGTCGACAATGGGCAGCCTGTGGGGTCTACCGCTTGGACTCAGGATGGTAGAACGGCAGGAAGCGTCCATTATGTCGCGCGACTAACTTTGAAGAGTATGCCAAGGGTGAACGTGTTCACACTGCCCCTGTATGGGTATGCCGTATAGAGAAGTGCATGTGACGCCCTGCTAAGAGGCGCCAGAAAGGGGTTCTTGTGGCAGACAAGCGCGAGCGGCAGGGGAGTTGCGCACCGTCGGGGACGGTACGAGGTGAGCTCTACCAAGAGCACCTTGCTTTGGGCGGGAGCCTTGGACGCGCAGAGGACACCGGTCTTGCCTTCCCTGCATCGTATCCTGGCGAGCACAAGCTTGAGGTCACGCTCCAGGGAGCAGCAATCTCAGACCTCACTGGCGCCACGTATCGGCTTGTATCCGGAGCCCACCCACAGGAGCTGTGCGAGGCAGCGTTCTGTGCGCGCAAGCTTGGGGTTGGACAGTGCGCATTCGAGCCGGCCCTCACGGGAGACGGCGCCATCACCTCGGTAGCCCTGCTTGCCCGCACGGGCACGCACGAGTACGTGCTGCTCGACCCTACGCACAGGGGGCCAGTCGTGGCTGGTTGGCTCACGTTCCTCTCGCAGGTGAAAAGCAGCGACGGTGCTCCCTATGAAGGCACCACCGTCGAGGAGGCAAGTGGCATGCTTGTCCCGTTGCTCATCATGGGTGCACGGGCAAACGAGCTTCTCGCAGACTACCTGCCACAGGCCGCCCGCGCCCTTCCCGCTCGTGGTGCCGTCGAGAGCGTGACCCTCGATGGGCACATCCCTGCGCTCTTGATGGGCATTCCGCTCGACATCGCCGCCGGGACACCCTCCTATATTCTTCTCGTTCCAAAGGTCGCCGCCCGTATCATGTGGCGCAGCCTTCTCTCGTTCACGTGGGTCGAGCCCGTTGGGCGCAATGCCGTGCTCGATGCTTGGTCGCAGCTCCCCTGGATGCAGCGGCTCGACTCAACCGACGTTGTCGAGATTTCAGAGCAGGATCTGCGCGCGTGGGGGCTCCTGCGCCGCGGGAATGACTATGTTGGCGCGCGCGGAATACACGGGGAGTAGGGAGAGCACATGAAGTATGCAATCAACGCCGCGCTGGCGCCGGACGCCTATGGCTCCTGCTCACAGGGCACGACGGCCGGGAGGTTCGTCTACACCTCCGGCCAGCTGCCCGTTGCCCCGGATGGCAAGACCATAGTCGGGGCGTCGGTGGCAACGCAGACCTCACGGGTCATTGACATTGTCGAGGCCATCCTTGCCGAAGTGGGCTGCTCGCTTTCCGACGTGGCCCAGGCTACCGTCTACCTTGCCCACATCGAAGACTTTGACGCGATGGACCAGGTCTTTGCGGAGCGCTTTCCGCAGCCTGCGCCCTCGCGCTCAGTGGTCGCGGTGTCCGCCCTCCCTCTTGGCGCACTTGTCGAGATGGACTGCGTGGCCTGCAGGTAAGCGGTATCATGAGAGAGTAAGGTTCACTTGAGGGGAGATTCGATGCAGCCCACCAACAACCACGCCACCGACATGGGGGCAACCGAGATATTCCGCATGCCGTCTGCAGACGCCACCGTCCCTGACCTCATGGCCGAGAAGAAGCCGGCGCACCCCACGCTGACCATTGTCAAGGGTCCCCAGATTGGCGAGACGTTTGAGCTCGATACGCCCATCATCACGCTCGGTCGCGACCCGCGCAACAGCGTTTTCCTGAACGACATGACCGTCTCGCGTCACCACGCGAAGATGGACCTGTCTGCCTGCCCTCAGGGCAGGGCTACGGTCGAGGACCTCGGCTCCCTCAATGGCACCTGGGTTGACGGCGCCATTGTGAGCAAGGCCTCGCTCAAGGACGGTTCAACCATCCAGATTGGCACCTTCCGCATGGTGTTCCACACCAACGCTCGTCCGCGCAGGATCGACGCCGAGGGCTAGACCATGCCTGACGCCGGATACCTCACCATCGGCAAGGTCGTGAAGCGGCTCCAGGCCCTCTATCCCGACCTCACCATATCGAAGGTCCGCTACCTCGAGGACGAGGGGCTCCTCAACCCGTCTCGCACGCCCGGCGGGTACCGTCTGTACTCGCAGCGAGACATCAAGCGGCTGGAGACCATTCTCTACCTGCAAAAGAATAGGTTCTTGCCACTTTCGGTCATCAAGGACGAGCTCGACCGGCAGGATGCGGGAGAGCCGCCTGTGGCCGCTGCCGAGTCTGCAGTCGAGGTATCGCTTGTGGGGCCAGTAGACGAGGAAGTGGCCGAGAAGTTCCATCCCATCGACCGCATGCCCGAGGTTGCAGGCGTATCGGTGAGCTTCGTGCGTCAGCTCTCCGAGGCAGGCGTCATCGCGCTCAAGCGCTCTCCTCACGGCCGCGACTTGGTCGACGGCCATGACATTGGGCTCATCCGCACCTGCGATGAACTTCGCCATTACGGTATTGGCCCAAAGAACCTGCGCCAGTACGTGAACTCTGCCAACCGTGAGTCAGCAATGTTTGAGCAGGCTTTGGTCGTGTACGCAAAGAAGGGCGGCGGCGTCGAGGCAGAAGTCACCGACGAGTCGCGTGAACGCTTCGAGCAGGCCTTCTCGCGCATGCTCGCGCTCACCGACGTTGTACGAACCGAGCTCATACGCAGGCTGGTGCATCAATCATTCAAGGACATGGAGGGCTAGCCCCCGGGCGCCCCCTGGCCCATAGCCAACAGAACCCACGAGAAAGGAACCGCACGTGTCTGATTTCGACTACGAGAGCCGCATCGTGAGCATCCCCGACTACCCGGAGAAGGGGGTCATCTTCAAGGACATCACCCCGCTGTTCGCCGATCCTGATGGCCTCGTGCACCTCGTCGATGACATCGCCGACCACTTTCTTGGCCGCGGTATCACCAAGGTCGTTGGCGCAGAGGCCCGTGGCTTTCTCGTAGGCGCCCCCGTGGCATACAAGCTCGGCGCGGGCTTTGTTCCGGCGCGCAAGCCCGGCAAGCTTCCCCGCGAGGTCTACTCGCAGACCTACTCACTCGAGTACGGCACCGACGAGCTGCAGATCCACAAGGACGCCCTCAGCTCCGACGATGTGGTTCTCATCGTCGATGACCTCGTTGCTACCGGTGGCACGGCGGCTGCCACGGCAAAGCTCGTGGAGCAGTCCGGCGCCCGCATCGAGGGCTTCTCCTTCATCCTTGAGCTCACGTTCCTGAACCCCCGCGACGTGATTGCCAAGGAGTACCCCGATCGCGAGGTCTACACCCTCATTCCCGTCAAGTAGGGGAGTCGCACGCATTTGCACCGTTCTTGGCCGCTTCCGTCTGGGGGCGGCCAAGTTGCATAGAGCCTTCTGCCCATCGTATGGAAAGCAGTGCCGTTTGCCTACGCCTGACGTAGAATGTTCTGCAAGCGTCGAAAGGACTACGCAATGACCCATGCAAGATGCATCATCACAGCCGGATTGGTTCTTGCCCTCGCAACGCCCTGCGCGCTCACCGTTGCGCCCACCGTTGCCATGGCGAGCCCCGAGGATGATCTCTCTGCTGCATCGGCGAAACTTGAGTCGCTCGGCTCCACGCTTTCCTCCCTGCAGGATCAGCTCTCCTCAGCTACCTCAGAGCTCGAGCAGACCACCTATAACATCGCAGACACCGAGCAGCAGATCTCTGACACGCAGACCCAGCTGGACGAGAAGCGCTCGGAGCTGGGCGCCCGCATGAAGAGCTCGTACAAGTCTGGCTCCTCAAGCGCGCTCGACCTCATCCTCTCATCTGCCTCCTTCGAGGAGCTTTCCTCCAACATCTACTACCTCGACAAGGTCTCCGAGGCCGATGCCCAGGCCATCTCTGAGGTTCAGACGCTCTCGAACCAGCTCGAGCAGCAGAAGAGTGACCTCGAACAGCAGCAGGCAGACCAGCAGTCTCAGGTAGACAGCCTCCAGTCTCAGACAACCGACTACCAGAACCAGGTCGCCGAGGCCCAGGAGTACTACGACTCCCTTAACGAGGAGATTCAGGCGCAGCTCGCCGCTGAGGCGGCCGCTGCGGCAGAGTCCCAGGAGGAGAGCTCTGTCACCACGGTTGTCCAGGCCATCCAGACCCAGGAGACCATCAACTCCAACGGTGGCGGTACCACCACGCAGGCTGAGTCCGCCACGAGCAACACCACTACTAACACCACATCTAACACTGCTACCTCATCAAATGGTGGCTCGAGCAGCAACACGAGCACAAGCAATAGCACGAACAGCAGCTCGAGCTCCAACAGCAGCTCGCACACAAACAGTGGGTCTAGCAGCTCCAACGTTCCCTCTGGTGGTGGCGTCTCCGCAGCGCTCTCCCTTGTGGGTCACCCCTACGTGTACGAGGCGACCGGGCCCAACGCGTTCGACTGCTCGGGCCTCGTCTGCTATGTCTATGGCTACGCGCGCGGTCGCACCACGTACTCCATGATTAGCTCCATCAAGGCAAGCGGTGGCTGGAAGACGAGTCAGGACCAACTTTCCTACGGTGACCTTGTCTTCGAGTACGGCGGTAGCCACGTGGGAATCTACCTTGGCAACGGGCAGATTGTCCACGCCGCCAATCCCTCCTCGGGTGTCATTGTTGGACCTATCTACGGCTTCTATGGAGGCGGCTCGTACTAGGACCTGCACCATCATTGGGCATCGTCTGCGCACCCTCGCCATGCGGGGGTGCGTTTTCTTGTCCCCGGTCCCCGTATCAAGCCACGCGTGCTTTGGAGTAAGCTGGATAGGCTTTGTGGGAGCAATGGTGCGTTGAGAGTGGTGGTTTGTGCATGACTGAGCGAGCGGCACGCAAGCTCACCGTAGGGCGTCGTCTCTCGCGGCGGTTCCAGGTCAATCTTGTGGGGGAGGGCGCCCTTGCGGGCCTTCTTGGCGGTGGAGTGGTAACGCTCTACCGCCTGGCGCTTTCGCTCGCCGAGAAGGGCCTGCGCTCGATCACAGGCGAATTCGCAGGTCACGCCATCCTCATGGCCGCGTGGTTTGCCATTCTTGCCGTTATCCTTGTGGTGGTCTCCAAGCTTCTGCTCTGGGAGCCCTATACCCAGGGGAGTGGCATCCCCCAAATTGACGCTGAGGTCATCGGGCGCATCGATATGCCCTGGCACCGAGTAATCGCAGCAAAGTTCGCCGAGGGGACGCTCTGTGCGTTTGCCGGCCTCTCGCTTGGTCGAGAGGGACCGTCCGTCCAGCTTGGAGGCATGTCCGGTAAGGCGGTGGCGAGGGCGCTCAAGCGCGGCAGGGGAGAGGAACGCCTCCTCGTCACCTGTGGGGCGGCGGCCGGCATGTCTGCGGCCTTTCACGCGCCGCTCACGGGGGTCCTCTTTGCCGTTGAGGAGATACACAAGCAGTTCAGCGCGCCTCTCATCATCTCGGTCATGACGGCTTCTGTCGTCTCAGACTTTCTGGTCTCGCAGGTGTTGGGTGTGCGTCCGGTGCTCAGCCTTTCCTTTGCTGCAGATCTTCCGCACATCGACTATGCACTCGTCGTGGTTCTCGGCCTTGCCTGCGGTGTGCTTGGAGCCTTGCATAACCGCGGAATGTTCTTCGCCCAGCGATGCTACGACAAAATCCAGCGACACCTTCCGTACGCTCGCCTCGCCATCCCGTTTGCAATCGCTGGTGTTGTGGCGTTTACGTTTCCCCAGTTCATGTGTGGTGGTGACGCCATCGTAGAGACCATCCAGCAGACGGGTGGCCTTACCTGGTGGACCATCATGGGGCTTCTTCTGGGCAAGTACCTCTTTACGACCGTCAGCTTTGCCTCTGGGGCGCCCGGCGGTACGCTCTTTCCCTTGGTCGCCATGGGCTCACTGGTGGGCGGACTCTTTGGCGTCATCGCCATCAACGCGCTTGGGCTTCCACAGGCCTACGTGGTGAACTTTGTGGCTCTGGGTGTGGCAGGATGCTTCTCGGGCGTTGTGCGGGCACCTGTGACCGCTGTGGTGCTTGTATTCGAGCTCACCGGGTCGCTCGACTCGCTGCTGTCCGTGTCCATCGTGGCTATCCTGGCATACGTCACGGCAAACGTGCTACGAGTCGATCCGTTCTACGAGCATCTGCTTGCAAAGCTTCTGGGAGTGACCCCGGATGACCCCATGGCCAACGGAGATGCCGGCGAGAAGATTGTTCACACATATACGGTAGGTACGGGTGCCCGAATCGAGGGAATGCTCATCCGTGACATTCCGTGGCCGGATAGCGTGCGCGTGGTAACGGTCGAGCGCGCAGGACAAGAGATTGTGCCTACGGGCAGCACGCGCATCATTGCGCTCGACAACCTGCTCATCATCATGGATACCGACACGGAGAGTGACGCGAGTCTCAAGCTCCAGCAGATGACACGGGCGGGCATAGACACGCAATGGACGCCACCGAGTATGAGATAGTGCCTTCTGGTTCAACGCGGCTTTATGTTATTCAAAAGGCGAGCATTCGGTCACGCTCGTGGGCTGAGCGCACCATGCCTTGTATGAGCCATCGTCATTTATTTGGTTTGAGAACCAAACGTCGATACTGTCTCCGTTATGGTATGTGGCGAGGTTTTGAGACATGGTCCATGCAGAGAAATCGAACGAGCACGAGTCGCCAGCAGTAACTCCAAGGTCTTCTGTATGAGGCGAGGCTGCGCTGACGGTGATACTGACAATGTTATTCTCAGCGTCGATGGAGTCAATTGTCCCTTCACAGGAGTAGACGGGCGAGGAGGACGAATCTCGGGCATCCGCTAGTTCTGGATTTCGAGCAGCGGGAGATTCCGAGGTATTGAAATCGATGCAATAGCCAGGTCGGGCGCCCTCTTCGCCGATTTCACCGTGGATGTAGCCAACGGTGACTTCCTCACCAACGTCACTTTGAAAGAGATCTTCATCATTTCGCATTACAAATCGAATGGGGTCTTCGGGGAACGTACAGTCGTTATCCGAGCCGCTAACTTGGATAGACAAAGCGTGCGATTCAGGCTCAACGGATATCACCGTTCCCGAGACGTAATCCAGGTGTGCGCCAGAAACGTTTGTAGGTAGCTGGGTGTGCAACAATATCCAGGCGAAGAGAGCACAAAAAACGATAAGCAGTACGATCGACCAATTGCGCAGCCTTTGAGAGACCATGGCATTGCCTCCGCAAGCCCAGGATGTCCTTACGAAATTATCTCATATCGTGCAACAAACAGAGAGGCTCACTCCAAGCAGCGAGGGCAAGTGGCCAACCCTGACGTTGCGACGAATGCAACGGGTTTGAAGGGTGGGAGGGTGCCAGGCGAGCGTCAGCTTCTTCCATCGCCTTATACTCTCTCGGAAAATACTACTTACTACTCTACTTTACATAAGATATATTATCGCTCTTAAAGATGAGCATAGCGAGCAAAGCAAGGGGCGCGTCTCTAGTGGGCCATAAGCCACCCAAGACGCGCCACACCACAAGTGAGACTCTATAACTCGAAGGGCTCGCTAGCCCTCGACGGGCCTTCCAAGAAACGCAGCTGCGCTATTTGCCGCTATGGCACCATCAGCCGCTGCCGTCACAATTTGGCGCAGCGGCGTCTTGCGAACATCGCCGGCGGCAAACAGCCCCGCCGTTCTTGTTGCCATGCGCTCGTCGGTCATGATGTAGCCCGACGGGTCAACATCGACAAGGTCCTTGACGAGCTGACTTGCGGGCACACGGCCCACGAAGACAAAGACGCCGAAGGAACCTTCGTCATAGGTTTCGACCGTGGTCTCGCCCGTCTCGTTGTTTCTGAAGGTTATTGAGCTCGGAAGCTCTCCGCCATCTAGCGAGAAAATACTCGTAAGGTACCTAATTGTTATCTTCTCGTTCGCTTCGAGTTCGCGAGCGACGGCAGCTTGTGCACGAAGGTGATCCTTACGCACAATGAGGATAACCTCGTTAGCAAAACGTGTGAGGAAAAGCGCCTCCTCAGCGGCGGAGTTCCCACCACCCACAACAAAGACACGCTTGCCGCGGTAGAACATGCCGTCACAGGTAGCGCAATATGAGACGCCATGTGATGCGAACTTCTCCTCGCCCTGGAAGCCAGCTCGACGGGGCGTAGCTCCGCCAGCGAGAATGACGGACTTTGTTACAAGGTCCCCGTCTGGCGTACTGAGGCTGAAAAGCCCGCTCGCGCCGTCGTGAGCGATGCCTGTCACCTGCCCCATGCGGACGTCCGCTCCGAGGTCGGTCGCTTGGGAGCGCATGGCCTCCGAGAGCGTGTAGCCATCCGTGTGCGGGAGACCTGGGTAGTTGTCGATCTCGCTCGTTAGGATGGTCTGACCCCCAAAGGCCTCTTGCTCGAGGGTCACAGCATCAAGAAGTGAGCGCTGGGCATAGATGGCCGCCGTGAGGCCAGCTGGTCCGCCGCCGACGATGACAAGGTCTTTTACCTGCTGGTTAGTGCTTTCCATGGCAATCCAATCCGGTAGGGGACTTGCAGAGCGCGTGACTCTCCCCTGTCCATTCTTCTCGTGCTTGCTCTCCCCTGCTATACCCAACTGAGCTGGTAACATATACCACTTCTGGACTTGCATATAACAATCCCCACGGGAAGCTCGCGAAAGGCACCCGTGGGGAAACTGTACATAGAGGTAAAGCAGCCAGCAAATCGAAACGTCCGCACTACTCCTCAGGCATGGTCGAAGCTTCCGAATCCTCAGAACCATCTGCCGCCTTCTCTGCAGGTGGCATGGGGAGCACGAGGTTCATGATGATGCCGACGAGCGTCGAAGTTGCCATACCGGGCAGCGCATATTGGCCTATGGGGATCGAGATGCCCGAGGTCTCCATGCCAACGCCAAGGATGATGACAACAGACGCAATCATGAGGTTGCGGTTGATGCCAAAGTCAACCTTGTTGGTTACGAACATCCGCAGACCATTTGAGGCGATGAGGCCAAAGAGCAGGAGGCTCACGCCACCCATCACGGGAGACGGAATTGAGCGGATGAGCGCAGCGAGTTTAGGGCAGAAGCCGCCGACGAGAAGAGCGAACCCAGCGGCATACCAGAAAACCTGGGTCGAGTAGACGCGTGTAACGCTCATGACGCCAATGTTCTCGGCATAGGTGGTGGTTGGAGGGCCACCCAGGAAACCCGAGATCACCGTTGAGATGCCGTCGCCGGCAAGTGACCGCGGAAGCATGGGGCGGTAGTCCTTGCCAACAATCTCGCCGACGGCAAGCAGGTGACCGATGTGCTCAATTACCACGACGAGGGCCACCGGGCCAATAAGGGCGATGGCGCCCCAATCCCAGACGGGATGCTGGAACGTGGGGAGGCCAATCCAAGCAGCATCGATGACCGGCTGAAAATCTACGAGTCCACAGGCAAGCGAAACAAGATAGCCAAGAATAATGGCGAGAAGCACGGGGACGGTACCAATGAGACCACCCATGCTCGAGAAGATGACGGCAGCGAAAAGCGTGACGGCTGCAATGATGGCGCCAAGCCCATAGAACACGGTGGTTCCATCGGCTGCCGTGGTCTGGAAGGCCATCTTTGCAGCCGTTGCCGAAAGTCCCACGCCGATGACGACCATGACGGAGGCGACAAGGACCGGCGGAAGAAGCCTGTCAAGCCATCCGGTGCCCACAAGCTTGATGATTCCTGCCACCGCGAGAAACACGAGGCCAGCCACGACAACGCCGGAGAGCGCCGCATTGAGGCCTCTCGTGGCGCCGATAATAACGATTGGGCTGATGAAGGCAAAGGAGCTACCCAGGTAGCTGGGGATCTTGTTCCTTGTGACGAGCAGGTAGCAGATGGTGCCGATGCCCGAGCACATGATGGCCACGTTTGGGTCGAGGCCCGTGAGAACCGGTACGAGAACCGTAGAGCCAAACATGCTCATCATGTGCTGGATGCCCAGCGGGATGGCGCGCGAGACCGAGACCCTGTCATCGACGCCGATTATCTCTCGTTCGTGTCTGTGCATGCGATAGACCACACTCCTTCTGTCCAAAGCCGGAAAGATCATAGAGCCGCTTGGTTGTCTCTCTCCAGCATGTTGTCAAACATCATCTGATTTTGAGGGGGCCCGGAAGAGAATCCCTCCGGGTCCCCGTTGAATCACTGTTTCTGGAACGCTCCGCGACAGCCTATGAAAGCAGGAAATATACGAGGAAGGCTGCGGTTGAGACCCACATGAGTGGCTTGACCTTGCTAGCACGGCCGGTAACCAGGGCAACGATGACGTAGGCAATGAAACCCATACCGATGCCGTTGGAGATCGAGTATGTAAGAGGAATACCAGCGATGACCATAAAGGCGGGGAAGCCCTCAAGAAGGTCAGTCCAATCGATGTCGACGACATCAGTCATCATGAGGAATCCAACGATGACAAGGGCACCGCAGGTTGCCGCACTGCTCACGATAGAGATGACTGGCGCGAAGAAGGCCGCGATGATGAAGAGAATACCGGTGAAAACCGAGGTGAGACCCGTACGACCACCGTCGGCAGCACCAGAGGCAGACTCAACGAAGGTCGTGATTGAAGACGCGCCAACAAGGCCACCAACTGCCGCAGCAGCAGAGTCGGCAATCAGGATCTCGCGGATGTTCTCAACGGTACCGTCGTCGTTGAGGAACTCGCCCTGCTTAGCAACGGCCATAGCGGTTCCCATGGTGTCGAAGAAGTCGGACATCATGAGGGAGAACGCAAAGACGAGAAGGATGGGGGTAGTAAGGACCTTGACAACGGCGACAGTGCCAGTGGAGTCCGTCATGAAGGGGGCACCAAATGAGGAGAAATCAAGGGCGGAGACGATGCCCGCGGGCATCTGCGTGACGCCAAGGGGAATGCCGCAAAGCACGGCGATGATGATACCGATGAGGATGGAGCCCTTGACGTTCATCGAATAGAGGATGACTGTGGCAACAATGGAAATGAGACCAACGAGGAACGTGGGGCTCGTCACGTCACCAAAAGATACCATGGTGGACTCATTGGCAACGATGATGCCGCCGTCTGCCAGGCCAATCATGGCGATGAAGAGTCCAAGGCCAACGGAGATGGCGTGGCGCAGCGAGACGGGGATGGCATCCATGATTGCCTCACGAAGCCCGCAGAGAACCAGGATGAGGATCGCGCAGCCCTCGACAAAGATGACCGCCATCGACACCTGCCAGTCGGCGCCGTTCATGGCCGCAAGCGTAAAGGCAACGACGGCGTTAATACCCATGCCAGAAGCGCAGGCAAGTGGCCTGTTGGAAAAGAGGCCCATGAATATGGTCATAATACCGGCACCGACACAGGTCGAGGTGACCGCAGCGTTCATGGGCACGCCCGCAGCAACGAGCAAGGAGGGGTTAACGGCAATAATGTAGGCCATGGCGAGGAAGGTGGTGAGGCCAGCACGAAGTTCCTGCCCCGTGGATGATCCTCTCTCCCCCATCTTAAAGAATTGTTCCATCATTCCCATCCTTTCTTCTCGAGAGATAAGGGACTAGACAACCCGCCGCAACTCAGGTGCGCATGCGGCAGGAGAACAAGGGGGAAAGGGCCCTAGACTCCGCTCGAGCCAAAGCCACCAACGCCGCGGTCTGTCTCGTCGAGCTCGTCAACCTCTTGGAGAGAGACAGCGGGAACCTGCTTGATAACGAGCTGCGCGATTCTCTCGCCACGCTCGATGTGAATGCTTTTAGACGGATCAAGATTAATTGCGCAGACCTTGAGCTCACCACGATAGTGGGCATCGATGAGACCTGGAGTGTTAGCCATGGAGAGACCCTCTCGAAGGGCGAGGCCGCTGCGGGGCTGCACAAAGCCCGCAAAACCCTCCGGAATGGCAATGGCAAGGCCGGTACCAACGAGCTTTCGCTCGAAGGGGGCAAGTGTGACGTCTTCATTCGAGCGTAAATCGAGGCCCGCGTCTCCCTCATATGCGTAGCTTGGAAGCTCTACCGTGGGATCTAGGCGCTTGATGGGAAGGGTGACCTTGTTGTCTGTCATTTGTTGAGACTCCTCAGCTCCTCGCTAAACTCATCGACGTCTTTGAAATCGCGGTATACGGAAGCAAAACGGATGTAGGCTACCTTGTCCACGGCAACCAATCGCTTGAGAACCATGCTTCCCAAGTCATGCGAGGCAACCTCATTGACGCCCTCGTCACGAAGTTCAGACTCGATGTCATCAATCAGACGATCGAGAGATTCAACTGGCACGCTGCGTTTGACGGTAGCAGCCAGAAGGCCACGCATGAGCTTCTGGCGGTCGAACGTCTCCTTGCGACCGTCCTTTTTTACCACTAGGAGCGGCATATCTTCGCGTCTCTCGTACGTCGTGAAACGATAGCCGCACTTCACGCACTCGCGCCGACGACGAATCGCGTCATTGCTCTCCGATGGCCTGGAGTCGACGACCTTTGACTCCTCGCACCCGCATTTTGGACAGCGCATCAAACCTCCTAATGGACTCCATTAGGAACTTAACACAAAGTGTCCAAAATCCCACCATAAAGATGTCGCAAATAACCAAACTCGAATAGATGAGCCCATGGTGCAGACAAGAGAAGCCGAGGGATACAAACCACGCAGCAGGCAGTCTGCGTTAAGAAGAGGCAGGAACCAGGAGAGACTGTCCGGGATGAAGCTCACAGGAGCCGAGGGAATTCTTCTCAGTGATCCACCGAGCAAGCTCTGAGGTGCTGTATCCATCTACGCTGTGCCGCGCCGCAAGGCCCCAAACGGAATCACCCGAAGCAACCGTTATTTCCTCGGCAGGAAGGTTAGAGAGAGCCACAGCCATACGAGAGGCACTGGCAGCATTGCTTGCAATAAGCGCACCAAACAAGCTGGCTGTAACAAGGACCGTGCAGACAAGAACAGTAACGACGTCCCAACGAGAACTCTGCTGTTTCTTAGAAGCAGTCCTTGGAGCGTGGTAGAGCGAATCATTGCCGCGCTTGTCAGCACCGCCATCCAAAAGTACGAGTGGCGAGTAGGAAGGTACGAGGGCAGTAGTGCCCTCTGTTGAATACGTGCGAATGGTGTGAGTCATTATGTGCTCCCCTCTTGTGTGCTTGTCGGGAACCTTTATAGCTGCTGGGCGGGACACAAATTACAATCTTGCGAAACAGGCCGAACATCTGTACTCTAGTATCAACGTACATTTGTTCGTGTCAAGCCTCATTCGAACATTTGTTTGCAAAGTTTCTACCAAGCGAGTATGATTAACTCAAACGAGAGGAGACGCCATGCCAAAGGGAAAGCTCAGCAAGCGTCAGAGGGCAATCTATGACTTCATCTGCTCTTATACAGACGAGCACGGCTATCCTCCCTCGGTGAGGGAGATTGGCTCTGCCGTCGGGCTTGCTTCGCCCTCGACTGTCCACATGCACCTCAAGGTCCTCGAAGAGATGGGCCTTATCAGCAGAGACCCAAAGAAGCCACGAACGATTGAGGTCGTTCCTGACAAGCAGGTGTCAGAGGATGGAACAGCCCAGACAAAGCTCGTCTCGGTGCAGGAGGACGTTGACAAGAACTCAATTACACTGCCGCTTGTTGGACGCGTTGCTGCAGGAGTGCCCATTCTTGCTGAGCAGAACGTTGAGGAGTCACTCACGCTTCCCACAAGCATTGTTGGGGATTCCAGCTCGTTCATACTGCGAGTCCGTGGCGAGTCGATGGTCAATGCCGGCATTTTGGATGGCGACTACATAGTGGTAAAGGAGCAGCACGACGCTCATGACGGAGAGATCGTGGTTGCCCTCATAGATGACTCGGCAACGGTCAAGACCTTCTATCGCGAGAAGGACCGCATTCGCCTTCAGCCAGAGAACGATCACATGAGCCCCATCTATGCCGACAACCCGGTCATCCTTGGCCGTGTGACGGCACTTGTCCGGTCCATCTCGTAAGCATCATGGCAGATCAGCCTGACGATACAACCAACCGAGTCTCATCTGCTGCTGCGAAAGCCCAAAACAATGGGCCGGGAAGGATAGGTCTCTTCGATACCCTGAGAGGCTTCTCGGTCATATCGATGGTACTCTTCCACCTTTGCTACGACCTGAGATTCCTTGCGGGTGTCAGTCTCACCTGGTTTGCGCCGCCATTCCAAGATATTTGGCGGGCAAGCATATCGTGGACGTTCTTGTTCATCGCAGGATGCATGTGCCCGCTTTCAAGGAACAATCTCAAGCGTGGCCTTACCTATGGGGCCGTTGCGTTGACAATCTATGCTGTCACGGCTCTGGCGTCAGTCGACACACCCATCTCGTTTGGCATCATCTACTGCATGGCTGCCTGCACACTGGTAGCTTGGGTCTTGGGGAGGTTCGGCATGCTTCCCCGGGGGCCAGTTGCAGGAGCAATCCTATTTGCGTGCTTCATCCTGCTTTTGGGGCTCCCGTCAGGGACCATTGGCATCGGTCCCCTCTCGGTTGCTCTCCCCCACTCTCTGTACCGTGTCTCTGGACTTGCATGGTTGGGGATTCCGGGCCCTGGATTCTCGTCAGGAGACTACTACCCCCTCGTTCCCTTTGTACTCATGTACCTAACAGGGACAGCCATTGGAACATGGCTCAAGGAAACAGGCTACCCTGATTGGGCGAGACGCGCCAACGTGCCCCTTCTTAACCTTGTGGGCCGTCATGCTCTTCTCGTCTATGTGGTGCACCAACCTCTGTTGCTTCTGCTTACGGGCGTAGTTTAGCTTTCGCTTGGCCTGTCGTGGCTACTCTTCCGTAGCCGGAGAACTGTCCTGCCAGACGCCCGCATCGTCATCAGGCACAGCATACGGAGCAAGGGTCAAACGCATGCGCTCTGATGCGCTCACTGTTGCGAGCAAACCCTGCTCGGTATAGACCTCCCGTATCACCTGGCATCGCTCGTGGACCATCTTCATGAGTATGCCCTTGGAGAATGGCACCAGAACCGTCACAGTGGCATCCCCACGTGACGCCTCTCGGGCGACGCGGTACAGCAGGCCAGCGATTCCGGTCCCCTCGCGTGCCGAGATAGTAACAGCACCGGGATACTTCGCCTGTATGTTTGTCAAATCCTCAGCCGTAACGAGGTCGCTCTTGTTGAGTACAAGAACGGAAGGAATCTGATTTGCACTGATCTCCTCCAGAACGGAACGCACGGCATGTATCTGCCGATCCACCCCAGGGTCGGATGCGTCGGCTACGAGCAGAACGAGGTCGGCAGCCCTCACCTCAGCAAGCGTCGACTTGAAAGCCTCCACCAGCGTGGTGGGTAGTTTCTGGATAAAACCCACGGTATCGGTGAGGGTGACCCTTCGGCCCTCCTCGAGCTCGATCGAGCGCGTTGTTGGGTCCAGGGTCGCAAAGAGCTCGTCTTGCACGTACACGGTAGAGCCCGTGAGGGCATTGAGCAGTGTCGATTTGCCCGCGTTGGTATAGCCTGCAAGTGCCACGCGATAGACCCCGGAGTCCCAGCGGGCCTTCGATTGCACCTCTCGCCTGGTTTCGAGACGAGCAAGCTCATCACGGAGGGTCGAGATACGCTTGCGAACCAGACGGCGGTCAACCTCAAGCTGGCTCTCGCCCTGACCAAATCGCGACCCGATGCCACCACGGGTCTGCTCTCCAACGAGGTGACTCCACATGCCGCGAAGCCTGGGGAGAACGTACTGGAGCTGCGCAAGCTGTACCTGCAGACGCCCCTCGCGCGTTTTCGCGTGAACACCAAAGATGTCGAGGATAAGTGCCGTACGATCGATGATCTTGACGGGCTCGCCCACGATCTTCTCGAGGTTAGACTGCTGAGAAGGCGTAAGCTCGTCATCAAAAATTACAACGTCCGCATCGAGGTTCCGCACGTACGAGACGAGTTCCTCAACCTTTCCCTTGCCAATGAACGTGCGCGGAACTGGGGACTCAAGGTGCTGCGTAAGCGTGAAGACCACGTCGGCACCATCTGTGTCAGCGAGACGCGCGAGCTCGGCCATTGACTCGTCAAGGGTCCAGTCTGAGCTTCTCCCAAAGTCAACGCCCACAAGGATGGCCCTCTCGCGGACCGGGGCCGTGGACTTAGGCTCAAAGCGGGCCATGGCTATTCCTCCTCCGTACCAAGCCCGTCACAAGGCTCAGTGTGTCCGAGCGCATCTTGGACAATGATGCTGCAGGCTTGTCCAGATTCCACCTCATTGACGTCGACCCAGCGAGCGCGCCCATCCCTTCTCAGCCAAGAGAGTTGCCGCTTGGCATAGTGACGCGTGCGGCGCTTAATCTCAGCCTTTGCCTCAGCGAGCGTACACTCGCCCGCAAGGGCTGCAAGCACCTCCTTGTAGCCGATGGCCTGGCCAGCGGTGTGGGACCGGTCAAGGCCGCGTAAGCGAAGACCACGGACCTCATCCACGAGCCCGTCCTCGAACATCTTGTCGACGCGCCGGTCAATACGAGCGTAGAGTCTCTCGCGAGGGATCGATATGGCCCAAATGCGCGCGTCATAGTGAGGGACACGGGACTTGAGGCCCTCGTGGTTCTGGGCGTAGCTCACGCCCTCGTCGAGCATTTCGAGCGCACGCACGCAGCGTCGCACGTTGTTGGGGTGTATGAGAGCCGCGCTCTTAGAATCGCGCCGAGCGAGAAGGTCATGGAGCGCCTGAGCGCCTTGCTCAGCGGCTATGCGCTCGTACTTCTGCCGGCGCTCGTCGCCAAGCTCACCTGAGGGGAAGTCCATTTCGTCAATAACCGCATCAAGGTAGAGGCCGGTGCCGCCGCATAGGACGGGGATAAGACCATGCCCGAGAAGCCCATCCACACAGGAGCGAGCGTCGGACTGGAAGCGCTGGACCGAGTAGTCCTCGTCCACATCGGCGACATCCACCATGAGAAGAGGCGCGTGCCTCTCGGTGATGGGTGTCTTTGCGGTACCCACATCCATGCCCCGATACACCTGCATGGCATCCACGGAGATAACGGAAGACCCGAGGCTCTGGGCGACGAGCTCGGAAAGCGCGCTCTTTCCCGAAGCCGTAGGGCCAACGATGCAAACGACCCGCCCAGAAACCACGGAATCGCTCACGAAAGTTCGCCTTCGACAGAGCCGCGCAGGTACCAGGTGCGGGCCTCTTCGACGCGAACGTGAGCAATCTTACCCACGGCATCCTGCGCACCAATGCCCGCGGGAAGCCGGAAGTGGACGGTGCGGTTCTTCTCGCTGTGGCCGACCATCACGGAGCTGTCGCGCTTAGACGGCCCTTCGACCAAGACTCCTACGAGCTGTCCCAGGTCATCCTGGTTGGCGTCATGAGCCTGCTGGGCAACCTGCTCAGCAAGGCGATCGAAGCGATTCTGAATGACCTCGTGCGGCGTATCGTTTTCCATCTTGGCGGCAGGAGTACCGGGACGGGGAGAATAGATGAACGTGAAGGCAGAGGAGAAGCCAGCCTCGCGCACGAGCGACAGCGTGTCCTGGAAGTCCTCCTCGGTCTCGCCGGGGAAGCCGACGATGATGTCGGTGGAAAGGGCGATATCGGGGATGGCAGCACGCAGACGCCCGACAAGCGCAAGGTACTCATCCCGCGTGTAGCTGCGGTTCATCGCCTTGAGGACACGAGTGGAGCCGGACTGCACCGCCAGGTGAAGATGCGGCATCACGGCAGGGACCTCCGCCATGGCGGCGATAGTCTCATCCGAGAGGTCCTTGGGGTTGCTCGAGGTGAAGCGGATGCGCTCGATGCCCGTCTCGCCAACCGCACGAAGGAGTTCGGCGAAGCGCGGCTCGCCATAGATGTTCCTGCCATAGGAATTGACGTTCTGGCCGAGAAGGCAAATCTCGCGCACGCCATCGGCGACGAGCAGGCGACATTCCGCAACAACGCTCTCGATGGTACGGCTGCGCTCACGGCCACGCACGTACGGGACAATGCAGTACGTACAGAAGTTGTTGCAACCACTCATGATGGGAACCCATGCGTGATAGCGTTCGGCGCGATGACTGGGAAGATCAGTCGAGAAGCCAGTGCAAGGCTCCTCGGTATCAACCTCGATGGAACCGGGCTGCTCCCCAAACGCATCGGCGAGAAGCCTGGGAAGACTCGCCAGTGCGCTTGTGCCAAAAACGACGTCCACGTTGGGGATATGAGCACGAAGCCGCTCGCCGTCGCGCTGCGCAATACAGCCGCCAACGGCCACGATGCGCCTGCCCGAGGGCGGTGTGGGGGCAGACACCATGGCGGACGCCTGTCCATAGAGGCGCTGATCGGCATTCTCTCGAACGCAGCAGGTCATGTATACAACGATGTCGGCATCGTCGGTGTTGGCAACCTCAATGCAACCACACGAGTCGAGAAGGCCTGAGACCCTCTCGGAGTCGTGCATGTTCATCTGGCAGCCAAAGGTCTTGATGTTGTAGGTCTTGCCGACAAGTACCTGGGCGTCAGGGGAAGCCATCTACGCGACCACTTCCCCATTGTCAACAGCATCTGCCGAGGTGCTCTGCGGGGTGAGCCTGTGAACATAGACGGCAAAGCGAATCGCCGTGCGCTTCTCGCCAGCGATATCGATGTCGGAGAAGGTGGGGGCGCAGGAAATGTCAACGCCCGTGGGGATGAGAAAACCGCGTGCAATGGCGAGCGCCTTCACGGCCTGATTGACCGCACCAGCCCCCACACACTGCATGTTGACGGGAACCCCATCCTTTACCATGCCAGCTATGGCTCCGGCAACCGATGCCGGAGACGACTTGCTCGAGACCTTCAAGAAATCCATGCTGCTGATACTCCAATAGTGCAGTGGTTGTCAGTGTGGTGCGATTGGACGACCGTGGTGAAAATGTATATATGAACGATTGTAATGTCCCAGCTAGTTTATGCAAACGGGAAGTGTAATTCCAGAGGTACCACTTGGCACGGACGTCTAGTCAGCTTCCTCCAAGTCAAAGGTCACGGTGATGCGACCCTTGCCAACCCTCACCTTGGGGTCGTTCACCAACGAGACGTAATAACGATCCTCAATGAAGGAGAAGTCTTTCGCCAGCACACGCGAGAACTCCTCTGCATCGGGCTTTGAGAGCTTGAGGCCCCGCCTGTCACGGTAGAGGTCAATGGGCTTAGGACCAGTTGGGGCATCTGCCTTGCGAAGCATGCGCGAGGCGACGCTTCGCAAGGGCTTGATTTGCCCCGCGACCACGCGGTGGGCCGTCCGTTCGCTCATCTCCAGGCCGAGCCCCCTGCAGACAGAGAGAAGCTCCCTGGCATCCGCTGCCGCACGAAGACGCTCCAAAACAGGAAGGGCACTCAAGTCGTCAATGAAGAGCAGATCGGAGCCATCGACGGATGGGGTGACACGGGCACGGGCTGTCGCCGCAATCTCTGCCGGAGAGCCCACATAGACCTCGCAGGTCCCGTACTCCTCGAGCGCAAACTCGCAGCAGGTGCGTACAATGTTGTGAGGACCACGAGCGCAGGTGCGTTTGCCATCCTCGTCCTCGCCGAGCGTAGGCCAGGTGGACTGGTCCGCCCGCTCGGCGAGCTTGGTAGCATCGGTAACGACGCTTATCGACGTGCCCTTGCCGAGTGCGGAGGACGCCACATGCGCGGACACGGCATTCTCCCTCACGGAGTAAAGTGCCATGCCTCGGCCGTGAACGCCCCATCTGTCCACATGAACGCTCTCGAGCTTTGACGTCACGCGGGCCTCGAAGATGCGCTCCTGCATGTCTTGCGGGACACCAGAGCCGTCGTCGAGGATAGTAGTGGTGCGAAGGTCGCCTTCGCGGGATGTGGCGAGGTAGATGCGCTTTGCGCCCGCGTCGCGAGAGTTGCGGAGAAGCTCTATTACCATGTCCTCCACGCAGCGAATGTCATGCTTTGCCTGGCGGCGCTCCGCCTCCGCAACGCGGAGGCGGACATAGCCCTCGCCGAGGTTCTCCTCGACCCGAAGCGATCGCTCGCCACCCATACGAGAGACGAAATCGGCCAGATCGCCCGAACTGGACCCTTGCTCACCTGCCACGGTGCCGCCTCTCGATTACTTGGCAACGTCGACAGCGCGGGACTCACGGATGACAACCACGCGGACCTGGCCGGGGTACTCCATCTCGTCCTCAATCTGCTTGGCTATGTCGTGTGCAAGCACGGTTGCCTGCGCGTCAGAGATCTTCTCGGGCTCGACCATCACGTGAAGCTCACGGCCAGCCTGCATGGCGTAGGTACGCTCGACGCCTTCGTGGGCGTTCGAGATCTCCTCGAGCTTCTCGAGGCGCTTGATGTAGGTCTCGGCAGACTCGCGGCGCGCGCCGGGACGGGCTGCGGAGATGGCGTCTGCGGCCTGTACGAGAACGTCGAGAACGGTATCAGGGTCGACATCGGCGTGGTGCGCCTCGATGGCGTGAACGATCTCGGGACGCTCGCCATAGCGACGGGCAAGGTCGGCGCCAATCACCGCGTGCGGTCCCTCGACCTCGTGGTCGATGGCCTTGCCGATGTCGTGCAGAAGGCCAGCACGCTTTGCTGCGGCAGGGTCCATGCCAAGCTCTGAGGCCATAATGCCGCAGAGCGCGGAAACCTGAATGGAGTGCGAGAGGACGTTCTGACCAAAGGAGGTGCGGTACTTGAGCGCACCGAGGGTCTTCACGATCTCGGGGTGAAGGTCATGGATTCCGGCGTCAAAGGCCGCCTGCTCGCCCGCCTCGCGAACGCGCTCGTTGACAAGGTCCTCTGCCTTCTTGTAAAGCTCCTCGATGCGCGCGGGGTGAATGCGTCCATCAGCGATGAGGTTCTCGAGGGCCACGCGAGCCGTCTCTCGACGAACGGGGTCAAAGCTCGAGAGGACAACGGTCTCGGGAGTGTCGTCGATGACGAGCGAAACGCCAGAGACCTGCTCAAAGGTGCGGATGTTCCTGCCTTCACGGCCGATGATGCGGCCCTTAAGGTCATCGGAGGGAATGTGCACGGAGGTGACGGTTATCTCGCCCGCCTGGTCGGCGGCACAACGCTGGATGGCCGTCGAGATAATCTCGCGCGCGGTCTTGTCGGCCTTGGCGCGGACGTTCTGCTCGGCCTCGCGAAGAATCTGGGCCTCGTCACGCACGCTCTCGGCGCGGACGCGAGAGATGAGCTCGTCATGAGCCTCGTCCTTGGAGAGACCAGCAATGCGCTCAAGCTCGGTGGTCTGCTTGCCCTCGAGGGCATCGAGGTCGTTCTTGCGACGATCGAGCTGGCTCTGGAGCCCCGACAGCTGACGCTCGCGCTTATCCAAGGCATCGTTGCGGCGGTCGAGGGACTCCTCGCGCTGCATGATGCGACCCTCCATAGACTGGAGCTCGCCCTTGCGCTTCTTCTCCTCAGCTTCGGAATTCTGCTTGAGCTGCAGAATCTCCTCCTTGGCCTCGAGAACGGCCTCCTTCTTGGCGGTGTCCGCCTGACGGCGCGCCTCAGAGGTGATGCGCTCGGCCTTCCCCCGCGCGCTCTCGATCTGCTCGTTTGCAGACTTGAGCTTGGAGTTGCTCTTCCCCGCGAGGAAGAAGTACGCCAACCCAGCTCCCACAGCTAGACAGATAATCCCTATGACAAGTTCCATGGCTACTCCTCAGATGACGAAATCACGAGATTGTTCAGGAGACCCCAACGCACAACGTTGGGGAACCCGCCATCGGGGGTATCCGGCCGCAGATGCCAAAAAAACATGACGGTCCATGATGCTGACGCAGTGAAACCAAAACAATGCACAGCTGGTAAACCAGCGGAAGATACGCTCTCAGGCTTTTCAATCATATGTTCGCATTTGATACCTGTCAAACCGTTGTGGTACCGCCCACACCCAAACCCAGCGCGCTTCACGGAATATGTGGACAGTGGAGACGTATGTCCTGTTACAGATTTTCCTGCTCCCGGCGCTCTTCCAGCACGCGACGAGCCGTGCGGGTGGCAAGGCCGAGCGGGAAACCCCTCGAGGAGAGGAACCGAACAATCTTCTCGTAATCGTTCTTGCCTGTGAGACGTCGCCTGGAGGCAAGTTCGTAGGCAGTGTTTTCCTCGGTCTCATCCGTGAGGTAGAGCTCTGGCCAGCCAGGAACGCCGCTCGCATCGACGCCTCGACGCGAGAGCTCACGCTCGATGCGTACCCTTCCCCAACCCTGGGCAAGCTTGGAGCGAATGAAGGCGTCTGCAAAGCGGGCGTTGTCGACAAGACCGCACTCGACAGACCTTCGCACCGTGGTCTCAACCGTCTGAGCAGCATAGCCGTCACGCGCCAGCCGAGAGGAAAGCTCTCCCTCGGAGTAGTCCCTACGATCGATGAGCGCCGCCGCGCGCTCCATGGCGCACTTCCGTGAGACCTCCCCCATCGCGAACATGAGCTCCGCACGCGAGGACGGGAGTAGCTCCCGTGCCCTTGCCTTGGCGTCGAGGGCGCGCGCCACCGCAGGCGGCACGTGGATGTGCTCCTCGCCACGCTGGGTTGTTCGTAGTATGACCTCGGCGCGGGGAACCGCCTGCCCCAGGCCGCGCGTTCCGCGCTGGGGCAGGCGGACCTCCCAGTCAAGGTCTGTCTTGGGCCATGCGCCCTTGTTGGCACGCGTCACTACTGGACGTCCCCAGAACTGGCAGCAGCACCCTCGACCGGCTCCCCAACGCGTTCATCACCGAGGACAAGACCACAGGCCACGCGGACCTTATGGTCTATCTCCTCCAGGAGATCTGGGTTGGAAGCGAGGAATGTCTTGGCCGCCTCACGGCCCTGGCCAAGTCGCTCGCCCTCGTACGTGAACCAGGAACCGGACTTGTCGACGATCTGGTACTCGACCGCCATGTCAAGCACCGACCCCTCCTTGGAAATGCCCGTACCATACATGATGTCGAACTCGGCAGACTTGAACGGAGGAGCGACCTTGTTCTTGACGACCTTGACCCTCACGCGGTTGCCAACGACCTCACCGTTGACCTTGATGCTGTCCACGCGCCTGATGTCCATGCGGACCGACGAGAAGAACTTGAGGGCGCGGCCGCCGGGCGTGGTCTCTGGGTTGCCAAACATGACGCCGATCTTCTCGCGCAACTGGTTGATGAAGATGCAGGTGGTGTTTGACTTGGAGAGAGAACCCGCGAGCTTGCGGAGGGCCTGGCTCATGAGACGAGCCTGAAGTCCCACTGTGGTGTCACCAATCTCGCCCTCGATCTCGGCACGTGGGACAAGGGCGGCCACCGAGTCTATGACCACCACGTCGATGGCACCAGAACGGACGAGCATGTCGCAAATCTCGAGCGCCTGTTCGCCCGTGTCCGGCTGCGAGATGAGGACTTCGTCGATGTCAACGCCGATACGAGCAGCATAGCCCGGATCAAGGGCGTGCTCGGCATCGATGAATGCGACGACACCTCCCATGGCTTGCGCCTCAGCCAGAATCTCGAGAGAGAGTGTGGTCTTGCCCGAGGACTCGGGACCATAGATCTCGACGATGCGGCCACGGGGCACGCCGCCTATGCCAAGGGCGGCATCGAGCGCAAGTGATCCCGTGGGGATGGCTTCGACCTCTAGGCTGGCACTGTCATCACCGTAGCGCATGATGGCGCCCTTACCGAACTTCTTCTCTATCTCTTGGGTAGTGACCTCAAGCGCCTTGTCGCGCTCCTCAGTGGTCTCTGGATGGTTGACCTCTTTGACCGTTCCCTTGCTCTTGGCCATGCTCGCTCCTCATCTGTTGGCTTCCTCGATGATATACGAACATCCGTTCGTAGTCAACATCGCTAGACAAAGCGTACAGGTGAGCCCTTGCACTAGGTTGACGCCGCGCGAGCACGCCGCTGTCGCACGGCCGCCACGATTCTGACAGACACGGGCCTCTGCCTGCGAAAATGTGGCATCCCAGAGAGGGCTTCGCCCAACAAAAACCCGTAGTGAAAAAACGGAACTAGTCCTTCTCGGCAGCATCCCTGACGCCCTGCGCAAGAAGTTCGAGAGCGCGTCGAACGGCACGAGCACGGACCTCTCCCCTGTTGCCCTCGAAGAGGTTGGGGAAGGTTCGCGTCGAGCTAGGAGTGGCAAGCCCCAACCACACGGTGCCCACGGGCTTGCCCGGCTCCTCGCCGCCGGGGCCAGCGATGCCCGTCACCGAGACGGCAACGTCGCAGCCAAGCACCCGGCGAGCGCCCTCGGCCATGGCAGCAGCACACTCGCTTGAGACTGCTCCCACGCCCGGAGCGTCAAGAATACTGTTCGAGACACCAAGAACTTCGTGCTTTACGGGGATGGCATAGCTCACGACGCCACCGCGGATGGCCTCGGAGGACCCAGGGATGGCGGTGATTGCGGAAGCAACGAGGCCACCGGTGCAGGATTCCGCCGTACCCACGGTGACACCGGAAGCACGGCACGCGGCAACAAGGGCCTCGCAGGCGTCGAGCGTCTCACCGTCGAAGATAACTGATGGAACCATAGCTATCGCTCCCCAGCAATGAAGGACCAGGCCTTCACGAAGTAGTCGATGCCCGACCATGCCGTGAGAATAACGGCAGCAACCATGAGAATCTGGCCAATGAGCTCAAACCCACCCGATACTATGCCCGCAGGTAGAGCCATGGCCAAGAGCAGCGCGGAGATGGCAACCATGGTGACGGCCGTCTTGCCCTTGCCCAGAGGCGATGCGGCAATCACGGTACCTGCGGAGGCCACCACCATGCGCAGGCCAGACACGAGAAACTCACGTGCGACAATCACCAGCAGCACCCACGAGGAGACCTCGCCTCGCTCGAGAAGGAAGCACAGGGCTACCACCACAACGAGTTTGTCGGCAATGGGGTCGAGGAACTTTCCAAAGGTCGTGACCTCGTTTCTGCTGCGCGCCAGATAGCCATCGAGCTTGTCGGTGAGGGAGAGCGCCACAAAGAAGAGAAAGACCCCCACAGACCGAGCGGAGCCAATGCCCGCGGCAGGAGAAAGCTCTGCCACGAGGAGCCACAGGGGGACGGCAACTACGCGGATGCAGGTCACGACATTTGCGGGCGTCCAGATAGACGGGGTATGGCCGTGATCTCCGTTCGAGGTTGCAGCGCTCATCGCGCGCTCTCCTCATCCTCGACAACTTCGCCTACAAGGTCGTAGGTGAACGAGTCGACAAGATCGCAGGTCACGACGTCGCCAACAGCAAGGTCCCCACTCTCGATGTGCACGACCCCGTCGGAGTCCGGCGCCTGGAACCATGCGTGGCCAATGAACTCGGCGCCGTCTGGCCCATCCTCCACGCCGTCAATGATGACACGCACACGCTCGCCCACATGCCGCTCCGCAGCGGCAAAGCCAAGCTGCTCAGTGAGGTCAATGAGTCGCTGCGTGCGCTCGGTCTTGATGTCGTCGGGCACCTGGTCGGGCATAGCTGCGGCGCGCGTACCCTCTTCAGGGGAGTACGTGAAGACGGAGCAGTAGTCAAACTCCTCGTCTTGGAGGAAGTCAAGCAGCTCCTGGGCCTCTTCGTCCGTCTCGCCTGGAAAGCCCGCCATCGCCGTCGTGCGAAGCACCATGCCGGGGATCTCCTTGCGCAGGTGCGCAAAGAGTGCGGAGAACTCCTCGGCGGAGCCCTTGCGGCCCATGCGCTCTAGCACGGTGGCGGAGCAGTGCTGGATAGGGATGTCGATGTAGGGGAGCACCTCGGGGACGTCGCGAATGGTTGAGACGAGCTCTTCGGTCATGCCCTCGGGCTGCAGGTAGAGAACGCGCACCCAGCCACCATAGGGGTGAATAACCTCGGCAACCTCGCGGAGGAGCGAGGCCAGGGTGCGGGGCTGCTCGAAATCGGAGCCCCAGATGCCGGTATCCTGCCCGATAAGCACGATCTCACGTACGCCGCCCTCCATAAGAGAGCGAACCTCGTCGCAGATCTCGCGCGAGTCGCGGGAGTGGTAGCGGCCGCGGATGTAGGGAATCGCGCAGAAGGCACAAAACCTGTCGCAGCCCTCGGAAATCTTGACGTACGCGCTTGCCCCGTCAACCGTGCGAAGAACCCCCTGTGGGACGCCTGGCGCAACGTCGCGCTCAAGGCCCAGCACGTCATCCACCACGCCTACGATCCCGTCCTCATCGTCAGCGTTCACGAACGCCGAGACCTCTGGAAGCTCGTCGGCGAGCGGAGCGCCATAGCGCGAGGGCACGCAGCCGCACATCACGATGGGGAGCGTGTGCCCCTCCCCCTCCTCTTGCTGCGCGAGCTCGAGCGTGGTGTCGAGCGACTCCTGTGTAGCCGAGACGAGAAATGAGCAGGTGTTGATCAGCGCAAGGTCTGCCTTGTCGGGGTCGTCCGTCTCGTCGTAGCCTGCGCCCAAAAGCAAGGCGCGCATGCGGTCGGTGTCTACCTCGTTCTTGGCACACCCACGAGTGATGAAGAGAATGCTTGGCATTGGTTGACCCTATCGGTAGTTGACGTACTGGAGGGGCTGGCCATAGTCGTTGCCGCGGAGCAAGGCGATGACCTGCTGTAGCGCATCCTTAGAGGGAGAGCTCACGCGGAGTTTGTCGCCCTCGATGGTGGCCTTGGCCTTGAGCTTGGAGTCTCGGATGTCCTTCGAGATCTTCTTGGCAAGGTCGGCGTCAATCCCCTGGACAAGGTGACCCAGCTGTCGGACGCTCATGCCCGAGGCGGCCTGCGGCTTGTCCCAGCGCAGGGCGGAAAGGTCAACCCCACGCTTGACAAGCTTGGATCCAAGAATGTCTCGCACCTGCCCCGCGACGAACTCGGAAGGAGCCTCGACCGTGAAGGTGCCCTCACCCTTGGCAAGGGCGAGCGACGCGCCGGTCCCCTTGAGGTCGTAGCGCTGGGAAATCTCCCTGGTTGCTTGCTGGAAGGCGTTGTCCACCTCCTGCATGTCGACCGTGGAGACCACGTCGAAGCTGGAATCCTTTGCCATATGTCATCCTCCCCCGCCCGACGCGCGACTATCTGGTCAACGACGGGCGATGTTCGAAAGCTGAGGGCCAATCGAGGCCCCTGACCTAATTGCTCTTGGAAGAACTCGTGGTGCTCGACGTCTTGGAGGACGTCGAGGCGGTGCCGTTGGACGTCTTCGACGAAGACGTACCCGTGCTCGCCGAAGACGCGCTCGAGGTGTTGCCGCTGCTCGTCGAAGAATCAGTGGAAGCTTCATCGGTCGAGGCGGCCGGCGTCCCTTGGATTGTGAGGGACCCAATGCCAGAAGCTCTGGAATCGAAGCTCTTCTGGGCCCCGTTCTCGGTAACGGTAACCACGCCGGGGTTGCCGGCACGGATGGTGATGGAGTCCGTGACGGTGTAGCTTTGCTCCCAGGGACCTGTGACCGTGCTGGCCTCCTCGCTAGTGCCGTCATTGGTGATCTCGAGCCAGGAGGTCTCGCCACTGGCGACAGACACCGTAACCACGGTTTCGGTGGGCGTCGAAGAGTCCGAGGACGAGCCATCGGTCGAAGAGCCGTCCACAGACGACTCAGTGCTCGTCGTAGATGTGGTGGTTGTTGGCGTCGACGACGAATCGGTCGAGGTGGTGTCAGTAGACGTGGAGTCCGTCGAGGTTGTGCTCACGGGAACAGTTGTCTTTGACTCCTGGGGGGTATTCGATTTGCTGCCAACGCAGGAGCGAATCGAGAAGACCAGGATGAGGGTAAGCGCCAGTGCGAGGGCAAGGATGATGAGCAGGGTGGTCCTGCGGCCATCCTGCCCTCCGCGACCACGCGAGCCGCCAGAGAGCCTCCCTCGCTGCCCTTCCGAACGACGGCGAACGTTGGGCCTGTCAACGCTGGCAATGTTTCGTGACGAGCGCCTGCCCGAGATGGTCGAGGCGCGGTCATAAGGCCGGACTCCATCGTTGTAGCGAAGGTCGTCGGTGTACTCGCCGGCGCGCACGCTCCTCGTGCTCACGTTATCGCGCTCGTAGAGCCTCTGGGCGCGGGAGGTGTCGCGACGATAGGCGCGAGCCGTCTCACGCCTCTCTTCGACGCCGTTTTGTCCCTCGCGCAAAAGTCGGTTTGCAGGGTCGTCGACGCGGCGCCTCTGCTGCGCGTGCCTGCCGCGCTGTCGTGAGGTGTAGCGGTCCCTCTCGCGGTCGCGGTCTCTATCGCGCTCGGAGGTGGCATTGTAGGGTCGCCCGTAGACATACTCGGCATGCGAGTACGAGGGGGTCTGGCTCCGCGAGGAGGTGGGGTAGCTCGAGCCGGCAAGTGGTACCGAGGAGGGCGTTCTGGGCCTTGGCCCGGAGGTGGTGGCGAAGGCACCCATGTCGCCGGCAGGCCCTCCCGAGGTAGGAAGAAGGCCACGGTACTGCACGTATGCCTTGGGGCGAGACTCCGCCTCGTTCACGACGTCGTAGCCCTGTACGCCACGCCCGGACTGGGTGTCTCTGGTGCGACGGCGAAGCTCGTGTGAGGAGGTGCCGTGCACGTGCTCGTAGAGCTCCTCCTGGAAGAGGTCCACGATCTCACGCGGATTGAGACCGAGGTAGCGCGCATACGAGGAGAGCATGCCCTGGGCATAGCCGCTCTGGGGAATGTTTTCGAAGTCGCCCTCCTCGAAGGCTATGAGAACCTGCTCCTTGAGCTTAAGGACCTGAGAGGCCTGACCCACCGTGAGCCCAAGCTGGCGACGGCGGTCAAGGAGCATCTCGCTGAAGCGCGGACGCGACGGCATGGTGGGCTACACCTCCTCAAAATCCTGCTCGGCGGCCTTAAGGTCCTCGAGGCCCTCCTTGTCGAGAAGCACCTCACGGGGCTTCGACCCATTGGCGGGCCCCACGACGCCCTTATTCTCGAGCATGTCCATGATTCTTCCCGCCCTAGCGTACCCCACCGAGAGGGCGCGCTGCAGGCTAGACGTAGAACCCAGCTGAGAGTTCACAACGATGTCGGCGGCCTCCCAGAGCAGCGGGTCGTCCGCCGGCGCGGAGGCCTCGCTGGGGCCACCGGGGGTCATGGGAGATACGGCCGTGAGAATGTCGTCGTGATAGTCGGTGTCGTGGTGCTCCTTGATGAAGTCCACCACGTGCTCGACCTCCTCCTCCGAGACGAAGCAGCCCTGGGCGCGTCTTGGACGAGAGCCGCGCAGCTTGTAGAGCATGTCGCCATGGCCAAGAAGGCGCTCGGCACCCGTCTGGTCAAGGATGATGCGGGAGTTCATGCCATTGTCGACCGAGAGGGCCACGCGGTTGTCGATGTTGGCCTTGATAAGGCCCGTCACCACGTCTGCCGAGGGACGCTGCGTGGCCACGATGAGGTGAATTCCTGCGGCACGGCCAAGCTGGGCAATGCGCACGATCGATGCCTCGACGTCCTTGCCGGCCACCATCATGAGGTCAGAGAGCTCGTCGATCACGATGACAAAGTACGGCATGTGCTTGGGAGGGTTCTCCATGTCGGCATACTTGTTACCGTCGACGTCACGGTTGTATGACTTGATGTCACGCACCTTGTAGTGCTCGAAGACCTTGAGGCGGCGCTCCATCTCAGTGACACCCCAGGAGAGCGCGCTCGCCGCCTTGTTGGGCTCGGTCACCACGGGGACGTAGAGATGAGGCAAGCCGGCGTAGTACGTGAACTCGACGCGCTTGGGGTCCACCATGATGAGACGGACCTCCTCGGGGGTGGCGCGCATGAGAATGGTCATCACAATACTGTTGAGCAGCACAGACTTACCCGAGCCGGTGGTGCCTGCAACCAGAAGGTGCGGCAGGCCGGCTATGTCCACTACCACGGGATTGCCCTCGGAGTCGCGGCCAAAGGCGGCTTCGAGCGGGCCGCCCTTGACGTAGGGAAGAACGTCCCCCAGATAGACGGGCTGCGTTGTCTTATTGGGAATCTCGATGCCCACAAGGGAGGTACCGGGGATAGGCGCAAAGATGCGCACCGACCGAGAGGCCAGCGATAGCGCGATGTCATCCTGGAGGTTGGTGATCTTGCTCACGCGCTCACCTTCGCCCATCTCGATCTTGAAGGTGGTGACGGAAGGCCCAGCAACCCAGCCAACCACCCGCGAGGTGAGACCGAACTCCTCGAGCGTGCCCTGGAGCTTGGCGGCAACCGAGGAGAGCTCCTCGTCGGACTCGGCGCTCACGCCGGAGTTGGGGTTCACCTTGAGCATGTCGACAGGGGGAAGATCCTTGCCGTCCTCGTCGCTCGAGGCCGCAGCCGCTGTAACGGGCTTGGCGCCGGAGGCGTGCCCGGCCAGAAACGCCGGCGTGCTCTCCTTCTCCTTTGACCTGCGAGAAGCACGCCCCTTGGTTGCCTTAGCAGACAGTGTGGGCTTGTCGAGCAGCGTCGTGGGGGCTGCGTCGAGAAGCGTGGTAGATTCAGCCTCTGAGTCTTCACCATTGGCAGTGGCGCCAACCACGCCGGGATTTGCCTTCTTGCCGCGGCCACGCCGCAGCACGCTTGTCTTGCGGGAGCCAATGAACGAAGTCTCACCCTCGCCCGTCTCGTCAAAGAGCGAACCCTGAGCGCGGCTAGGTGCTGCAGCAGCGACCTGCGCCGCGGGAGCCGCAACCTCGCGCGCCGCATCACGCTCTGCCTCGCGCTCCTCACGTGCTATGCGGCGGTTCTCAGAGGCCTCCTGGGCACGCAGATGAATCTTCGCCACAGCGCCCGAGATGGAGAATCCACAGACCACTGCCCCTGCAACGATGACGCCCACAAGCACCACGTTTCCCACGATGACGCCAACGAGCCCCACGAGCAGGAAGGCGATAAACCCGCCTACGTAACCGCCGGCGGACTCGAGCGCTGGCTCAGCAAGGGCAACGGCGGGGCTGTCGGCAACGCCAGGCTGGTTGAGCGAAAGCTGGGCGAGAACAGCGAGCACGATGAGCACAAGGCCTCCGGCAACGCGACCGGAGATGGGTCCGTCCTCGTCCATGAAGAAGGTGCACGCAAAGATGAAGAGCGCTATGGGCACCAGGATCGCACCGGCACCAAATCCCAGGGTGAGCGCATGGCCAACCATGCTCGTCACGATAGCCGAAGAAGGAGCAACCAGCGAGACGAACATGGCAACGGCCACGACGGCAAGGACAACGCCGACGATGTCATTCTGGGTGGACGAGAGGCCCTCCTGCGCCGCCTTACCCGCGGAGCCCTTCCCGCGAGATGCCTGGCGCGAACCGCCATTCCGCGAGCCGGACCCCCTCTTAGCTGCCTTACCTGCTACGTTTGATCTGCGATTTGAGGGCATGTGCCTAGACCTCCATCACGACCGGTATCACCATCGGCCGCGTGTGCGTCTTGCTCCAGAGGAAGTTGGATAGTGAGTTTCTCACGCCCTTGCGCACGGTGTCAATGCTGGCGCCATTGCCCTTCTCGATACGCTCCACCTGCGAACGCACGAGCGCGCGAGCGTCTTCCATGAGCGCCTCGTCCGTAGCAAACGACACGCCGCGCCCGGAAAGATCAATGGTGTCGACAGAGTGGTTCCGCGAACGAACGGCAACGACGCAGGTGATGACGCCGTCCTGCGCAAGTCGCTGGCGATCGCGCAGAACCACGGGGTTTGCGTCGGTAATGGAGAGACCGTCGACGTAGACCACGCCGGAGTCGACCGAGGGGCCACGACGGGCCTTGCCGTGACGAACTTCGAGCGAGTCGCCGTTGTCCAGAATGAAGATGTTCTTCTCTGGGATGCCCACCTGCTGAGCAAGCTTGGCATGGGCGCGAAGGTGCTGCGCCTCGCCGTGGACCGGCATGAAGTTGCGTGGCTTGACCATGGCGAGCATGAGCTTGAGCTCCTCTTGCGAACCGTGGCCAGAGACGTGAACCAGCGCCTGGCTCTTGTCGTAGATGTCGCAGCCCAGCTTGGAGAGCGAGTTGATGATGCCCTGGACGCTCTTCTCGTTGCCGGGAATGGGGTTGGCCGAGATGATGACCGTGTCGCCCTCGTGAATCGAGAGGCTCTTGTGCTCGCCGTTTGCCATGCGGGCAAGCGCCGAGAGGGGCTCGCCCTGGCTGCCGGTGCAGAGGACCACGATCTTCTCGTCCGGGATCTTCTCGAGGTCATAGGCATCGATGATGTCGTCATCGGCAATCCGGAGATAGCCCAGCTCGCGGGCGACCTTGGTGTTTGTGACCATCGAGCGGCCCGTCACGACCACCTTGCGGCCAACGGTCACCGAGGCGTCGCAGATCTGCTGGAGTCGGTGGATGTGGCTCGAGAACGAGGCGACGAAGACGCGGCCAGGCGCGTTCTTGATGATGTGTCGGAGAGCCGGTCCGACGGCAGCCTCGGAAGGAGTGAAGCCGGGGCGCGTGGCGTTGGTTGAGTCGGAAAGCAGGACGTCGATGCCCTCGGCCGCAAAGCGGTTGATGGCGGCGTAGTTGGGACGAACGCCGTCGATGGGGGTCTGGTCGAGCTTGAAGTCACCGGTGTGCATCACGTTGCCGGCGGGCGTGTTCATGAAGACGCCAAACGCGGCGGGGATGGAGTGCGTCATCGAGAAGAACGTGATGTTGAAGGCTCCGAGCGTGACCGTGGAGCCATCCTGTACCTCGCGGAACTTGGGGCTCTTGATGTTGTGCTCGGCGAGCTTGCCCTGGATGATCCCAAGCGTGAGCTTGCTCGAGTAGATGGGGACCTTGTGGGTGAGGTCCTGGAGGAGATACGGAAGGGCGCCCGTGTGGTCCTCGTGGCCATGCGTGATGATGATGCCGCGCAGCTTGTCCTCGTTCTCAAGGACGTAGGTGTAGTCCGGGAGGATGAGGTCGATGCCTGGCTGCTCGTCATCGGGGAACATGAGGCCGGCGTCAACCATGACCATGTCGTCTCCGTACTCGAACACGGTCATGTTCTTGCCGATCCCATCAAGACCACCTAGCGGGATGATCTTGAGGGCGGTGTCTTTCTTTGGCATTGCGGGATAAATCCTTTCTTCGTGGTTGATACGCTCGGCTTTCGCCGATATCTAGTGAGCAGTTCTGACGGCCATGTGCCGCCAGCCGCAACAGCTACGGTTTTGGTGCGCCGGCGTTCAAGGGGGACACGCAGGCGCTCTAGCCAATCTATTGTAGCCAAGCCAAGACTCGCGTGGCGAGGCTCCACGATGATTGCGGACTGGCTTGGCCCTCCGCTGGCCCCCCTCGCGTTCACCATGCGCTGCCGAGAAGAAAATCGACAGAATGGGCCGCTAGGACATCGTTATGGGTCGATTTTCTTCTCAATAGGCGCTAGCACGGCAGCTGCTGGCTCGACAGACACCTGCGCGTTCGGACGGCCGCGCCTTACCTGCGAAGCCTGCCGAAAAGACGACGGAGCCCCGCAATGGGACCGTCACTGTTGGCAGTCCCCTCTTCTCGACCACCGGGGGCACCCGTCAGCCATTCAGCCTGCTCCGGGTATCGCTCGGCAAGCTCGCGCAGATGTATATGCGCAACGCGACGCATCTCCTGATACCGGGAAGACCCCTCACCAGCGGTTACCTGTGCATCCGCCTTACGCGCAAGGCAGAGTACCTGGTCAAGGGAATCGCCCCGCGTAGGCTCCACGTGCCGATCGTATCGCTCGTATGCGCGGTCACGCACATATCGCCAAAGCTCTCCCGCAACGGCATCTGTCGGCCACTGTCCGAGCAGCAAGTCCACCGCCTCAGGGAGTTCTACCTCTGGAAGCTCATCAATCATCTCATTCGAGACATTCTCGAAAATTCGATCACGCGCATCAGCAACCCGTTCGTCCCAGTCGTCGCGGGGAATGTCCGTCGCGTGCTCGCAGGCGAAGTCACGCATGAGACGCCAACCCTTAAACTCGCGCTCTGACGTCCTTCTAAGCGCATCGAGGGTCTCTCGGGAGCCAAGCGTCTCGCCGCGCCCAAGATGGTAGAGGTACCACGGAGAGTCAGACAGTCCGACGTATGTCAAGGCAAGCGCGTCGAGAATCATGCACAGATAGATGTCATCCGAGAGGAGCAAACGCGTGTGCGCAGCCATGCCCCACGCCCTGCGAGCAAGGTCCCCGGAGAAGAGCTTGTGGTGCACGTGCCAGTCAAAGCTGTCTTTCTCGGCAAACTGGACACGCATGATGTCTGCGCCATTGAGGCGTCGCGGAATTGGCGTGAGAAAGCCCTGCATACCAGCTGCAGCACCGCTCGCAGCATCTCCTTCTGGGACTACCCGCACGCCAAAGTGGACGATATCGGCCTCGTCTGCATGGGCCATCACAAGGTCCAATGCCCCAGGTGCAAGCTCATCATCCTGGTCAACCAACATAACATGGGCTCCGCAAGAGGCTGCCACTCCCGCCTGTCGCGCACCAAGTGTGCCGACGTTTGTGTCGAGAAGAACCGGCCGCACTCGAGAGTCACGCTCAGCAAGCGACAGGATGACATCCCTAGTATCGTCAGCCGAGGCGTCGTCCACCAAGAGAAGCTCGAGCTCGGAAAAGGACTGCCCGAGGATGCTCATTGCACATTCCTCAAGGTGTCGTCCCCCGTTGTGTGCGGGGACTACAACAGAGAGCGCGAGCGACTCGGTCATCGTATCTCCTGTCCGGCACGATGCTACCCATCGACAGTAAGTCCTACGTGCCTGTTGTTAGTCATTTCGATGTAGTTCAACATCCTAGCAGCCAGCCGCAAGATACCCAACTGCCCCTAAATTGCGCCGTGGGGTGTAGAGCCGAGTGCGCTAGGACTGTACTGAGATTATAGTCAGAGGGGCCCGGCGCGCCTTCGCGCCGAGCCCCCCAAGTAAACGCCCCCACAAGAGCAAGCTCTCGTCAGCCCAAAATACCTTGCGGCCTCAGTCTATCCGACAACGTACCAAGAAGGTGTCTTACATCCATACGGGAACATTGACGTAGTGTTTGCATCGTTCGGCAACTGCCAAGAATCAAGGGCAGTTGCATCCTTGAGAGAAACGCTTCCCCAGCTGTAGAACATGCGCACCGCATTTTTAACCTTAGAGACGTTCCACTTGGACAACGGTCTGAGGTCCGAGACAGAGTTGCTTAGTGTAAACATTCCTTCCATGTTGCTGACGTTTGAGACATCCCAGCTGGCCAGGGGCGTGAGGTCATGAAGAGACGAGCACTCGTTAAACATCCAGCCCATATTCGTGACCTTCGAGGTATCCCAACTGGACAAGGGCGAAATGTCCGAGAGGGTCGCACATCCCCAGAAGAATTCCTTAAGGAAACGGAAGCTTGTAACATCCCAGTTGGAGAGACCCGATATGTCCTCAAGTGAGGACTAGTTCGTAAAGCCAACGTTGTCGAAGCCGCTCAGTACCAACTCGCATCGCGAGGAGATCTTCTTCGCGTACCTGGCGCACACCGCATTTGAGCCAGACCCCGAGAGGCCGCCACTGGCGCTGAAATCCGTTCTAGCGAGAAGCTCCTCAGCACTTCCATGGACAACAACCTTGCGTCCGGCGTCAGTGGCATCGGAGCCATCAATGACTAGCTCACCGTCATCGTAGAGTGTGGCGAATGCCTTAGACAGGGGAACCCTCTCAGAAGCACCGTAGAAGGCGACTCCCTCCTGCTGCCAGCCAACAGAGCCAAGGTAGGCATACTCGCTGGCGTCGGTTGTGAAAAGGTGAGTTCCTTGGGTGAGCCAAGGGTTAAAAAGCCGGTAAATAGGTTTTGCACTCATGTCCGGAGCTGAATAGAAGGCGCGCCCCTCCTGTCTCCAACCAATGGAACCAAGACGGGCGTACTCATTGGCGTTCCCCGTGTAGAAGTGGTTCCCGGAATAAGGATTGTAAAGGCGCCAAACGGGGTTGCCAGAAGCAGGTGACTTCCAGGCCATACCCCCCTGCTTCCATCCGATAGAACCAAGGAAGACGTACTCGTCGGCATCAGCGGTGAAGAGGTGCTCGCCGCTCCAGCAGTTGTAGACCCGGTACATCGGAAACGTGTTGCTCGAAGAGTCGCTTTCCCCAACCGCAAGCATTGGCATCGCAAGTACAAAGAGGAATAGCGCGGCTGAAACTGCCATCACGACGTGCATAACATCAACAGGCTTTCTTCCCATGAAGACCACCAACCTTTACGTAAACTCGAAACATGATCATGTTATCCCATCGAGAATGCCTCTATGCGAAGCGCCCGGTAAGTATCGGAATTGCCGGCAAGCGGAACAAACGCAACGCTCGCCTATCCGCCCACGGGCACAGCAAACGTATAATCGAGTAACGCATCTAGACCCGAACGTCTACAAGGTGGCATTCGTGAACATCAACTCATTGGGCATCTGCAGGCATGTGGAGAAGATCTACCAGCTGGTATCCATAGATGGGATTCCGGAAGATGCCCTTCTCGACATTACTGCACAGGACGACAAGGGCAACAATGTCCCAGCAAAGGTCTTCCGGGATACGCCAACGGAAGCAGTCGTGGTTCTCATCGACGAGCACTCTGGCGCCTCGACTGTAACCTACACGCTCTTCGCATCGGACTGGCCGATTACAGATCGTGACGCCTGGCGTGAAGTAGGCTCTGCGACCATGAGCTTCAGCGACGCCAAGTGGCAGTCTCGCGTGAACTATCGAATGCATCGCGACCTTACCGCACGCATTCGCGACTACGATCTCGGCCACGCGTTCCTCTTCTCCACGATCTTCATCAAGAAGGCGATTCCCGACAGGGGCAAGGCAATCGTCAGAGTCGCCGTTCGCGTGCCTTGGCGAGAGGACGGCGAGGTTGCGATACGCATTTGCGACCAGTCGCTTAACATCATTGACCCCGCTCCTACGCTCATGGGCTCTCAGCAGTTTGACTCTCGTTTTTCGGGTACAGTCAAGTTCCGGGAGACGGTCTTCTCGGCCGTTTTGCCACGAGACAACCGAACCGTTATCTTCGACGCCTGGGACAAGGCAGACCCTCACCAGCACACGTTCTTCGAGCTTGCCAAGCCCGACCTGGACAGCCTGATCCACGACACCGAGGTCCTCACGATGTCTGCCGATCGCGACCCCTACTACAACGAGTGGTTCCAAGGCCAGCGAGTTCAACCCTGGGAGCTGCGTCTCCAGAGTGTAGTCCGCTTTGATAACGAGGTCACCTGGAGTGTCGTGGTGCCACTGTTTCACACCACACATGAGCAGTTCGAGGACCTCGTGGCGGGATTCGTCGACCAGTCGTACTCACACTGGGAGCTTATCCTCGTCAATGCATCACCCGAGGACAAGGGGCTTGCAAGCCAGGTTGCAGACGCCGTCGCATCGGACGCAAGGATACGCTGTGTCACGCTCGAGAAGAACCTGGGCATCACACTCAACACGGCCGCAGGCATAAGGTCGGCGACTGGTGACTTCGTTGGCTTCGTCGACCACGACGACACAATCGAGCCAGACCTCTTCTTCCACTACACGGAAGCCGTGAACACTACGCCGGAGACGGACGTCCTCTACTGCGATGAGGACAAAATCGACCCCACCGGCAGACACGTATGGCCGTTCCTCAAGCCGCAGCTCGAGATCGACCTCCTCACCTGCAAGAACTACATCTGCCACATGCTTGCCGTGCGTCGCAGCCTCCTGATGAGGTTGGAGTTCGACAACCCCGAATATGACGGCGCCCAGGACCACCACCTCACATTACAGGCAGTGGAGAAGGCTCGTCGCGTGACGCACGTGCCTCGCGTTCTCTATCACTGGCGCATGTGGGAGACGTCCACCGCAACCAATGAGGGCGCAAAGGATTACGCCCAGGAGGCCGGCATGGCTGCCGTGAGGGCGCACTTCCAGCGGATTGGAGTTGACGCAGAGGTAGGTGAAGGCGAAAGGCCCTTCTCCTACCATGTGTTCCATAGGCCACCCGCATCCAACCCGCGCGTATCCATACTCATTCCCTCGCGCGACCACGTCGAACTACTCGGGCGTTGCGTGGACTCCATCCTTTCGAAATCCACCTATGACAACTATCAAGTGGTTGTCATCGAGAACAACAGCGAGCGCGAGGAGACCTTCTCGTACTACGATCGCGTGCAACGCGAGAGCCAGGGGCGCGTGCGCATTGCGACGTGGAAGGGACAGGGCGGCTTCAACTACTCCGGTCTCATAAACTTTGGCGCACGGGAATCGGACGGCGAGTATCTCCTACTCCTCAACAACGACATGGAGCTTAGGACGTCCGACTGGCTAGAGCGGATGTTGGGCCTCGCCTCGCGCAAGGACGTAGGGGCTGTGGGCGCGCGCCTTCTCTACCCTGACAACACCATCCAGCATGCCGGCGTCATCGTAAGCGGGAGCTGCGCCAACCACTTTGGCATCGACCTCCCTGAGAGCGACCACGGATACTGCAACCTCATTGAGTGCGAGCAGGACCTCTCTGCGGTAACCGGCGCATGCCTCATGGTGAGTAGAGCCCTCTTCGAGGAGGTCGGCGGGCTTGACGAATCGCTTGCCGTCGCCTTCAACGATGTTGACTTCTGCCTCAAACTGAGGGAGATGGGGCTGCTCGTGGTGTACACGCCTCAGGTGGCACTCACGCACTTCGAGTCCGTCTCGAGGGGCTCGGACTACTCCACCAGTCGAGTCAAGCGTTTTGCCCACGAGGTGGGCATCATGCGGGAGCGTTGGTCGGATTACTACGGTTTGGGCGACCCATATTACAGCCCACTCCTTCGCTCATACGAGCCGCTCGATACGTACTGGAGCTTCTAACGAAAGCGCGCCTGGCGAATCCCTTCGCCAGGCGCGCTTTCTTTTATCGCTGCTAAGCTATCGCTAGAGTCTCGAGAGCTTGTCGTACCACTCCTGGGCCTTGGCAACGTACTCGTCGTGCTGCGAGCCTCCCACTGCGAGCGAGGCAGGGCACTCCGTGGAGGTGCACTCGTTGTGTCCAACCATGTTGACTCCCCACTGGGGCCTGCCGAGTTTGTACTGCAGGCAGAGCGCCGCAACGAGTCGTGCACCCGAATTGATGGTTGCCTTGGTCATGCGCCACCGACCATTGGAGTCAACGTAGTCCGCGTGCTCGATGCCGATTGTCTGGATATTGATGGTCCAGTTGCCCGCCTGCCACGCCGTGTCGCAATCGAGAACCAGCTGGCCGACCGTGCCGTTACCTTCGACCTGGTAATGCGCAGACGCCGCCCTTGTCTGCCAAGTTTGATAGATGCTCTCAGTCGAGAGATTGCCCGCGTTGTGATGGATGACAATCTTCGAGATTGACTGTCCATAGCGACCCTTTGAGTAGTGCTTGTTCATGAGCAGCTCTTTGACCACGCCAGCACCGGACCAATAGGACGAGTCCTTGAGCCAGCAGTAGTCAAGTCCCGCCCTCGGGTTGATTGTCTGCGTAATCGTCCCATCGGAAGACGTGACGTATGTGCAGCCGTTTGAGGGGGACGACCACGTCGACCCCTTGGCAACGAAACCCGCCGAGGTGAGGTAGCGCTTCTGACCAGACTTGTTGCTCACCACCTTGTCCGACATCACAACGCCGTCTTGTATGTCTAGCTCGTCGCCGTTAGAGGTGACAAACCAGCCATCCGAAGGAACAGAAGCCCCGTACCAGGCGATGTTCTCCTTTTGCCATCCAAGGGTCGCAAGATAGTTGTACTCTGCCTCATCCTTCGTGAAGTGGTGGGTGTATCGCTTAGCATAGGGGTTGAAGAGCCTGTAGATGGGCACTTCCTCCTCGTCAGAAGAAAGCCAGGAGGAGCCTTCCTGCCTCCACCCGATGGTAGCGAGGTAATTGTACTCGTCGGCGTTGGTGGTGTAGTGGTGCTCCCCGGTATAGGGGTTGTATAGCCTGAATGCCTTGGTTGAGGAGGACCCCGGAACAAACCACGCCACGGACTCTCCCTGCCAGCCGAGCGGGATGAGGTTCGTTGCCTCGCTCGATGCCTCCGTAAAGAGATGCTCGCCAGTATAGGGGTTGTAAAGACGATACACCGGGACCTTCGAGGACTCCTTTGAGTTTGTGCTCGAAGACGGGGACACAGCCAGGGAATTCGCAACGGCAGCCGAAGTGGCGGTGGCGGATTCCGAGGCCTGACCGGCGATGGCATACTCTGCCGAAGAGGCAGCATCGCGCTGACCAGAAGCCTCTGAACCAAGAGCGTCCTTGGACTTCGCAACAGCGTCGACGCCATCAGTCTGGTCGGCCTTTGTCAGACCGCTTGCCATGGACCCTGACGAATCTGGAGAGGCGGAGGAGGCGGCATCTTCGGCAACGGCGTTGTTGCTGGCAGAGGAATCTAGCCTTGCAGCGGAAGGGTCAGAGGCTTGGGCAGAGAAATCACTCTCAAGGACGCCGGCCGATACGGTCTCCACGGGTGCCTCTGCCTCTTCGGCAACAGCTGGCGCGGGAGCGAATAGGATCCCAAGGGTCAGGGCCGAAGCGGAAATACCAGCAAGAACAAGGTTGGTCGGGTTTTTCAATATGAGCATTGACAGACGTTACTTCCTTCTTTTCATATGAGCAGGTCACAGGTTAGCCCGATTAAATGCTATTGAGAATAGTCAGGATCTTGAAGCCGTAGCTGGTATCCGTTGCCCAGGTGCCAGATAGGCCCTCGATGGTTCCCGCAGCAGTGCTGGATCTGCCAAAAAGCCACGTCGAATAGCGCGGATCGACGATGGTGCTCGAGAGCGGGGCCTTCCCAGAATAGGCACGAAGATGCTGGGCCTGAGCGAGGAATCCCTCGTAAACGGAGGAGAAACTTGCAGGCACATCACCAGAGTCGGTTGCGCCAAGCCCGCAGAAGTTGCACTGCTCTGGCTTGACGGCTCCACCAAAGGAAAGGTATCCGGTCTCAAGCATCGCCTGAGCATACATGACATCAGGACGAACGCCCTCTGCGGTTGCAGCCTCAAAGAGTCGAGCGATGAACTCATCTGCAGTAGCTGCACCATATGAAGCATAGACTTCCGAGGGGAACTCCCTGCCGCGTGCCTTGAGCTGCGCCTTAAGATGAGATGTTACCTGTTCCTGCGAGTTTCTGCTATCACCCATAAACGGAGTGCAGTTGACCACGGTGCCAACGTGAACCGAGTCCACCCCATACCAAGCAACACTCTCGGGTCTCCACCCGATCGAGGCGAGGTAGTCGTTCTCGCTCTTCGAGGTGGTATAGTTGTGGGTGCCAATGGAGACATAGGGATTGAACTGCCTGAAAAGCGGGACACCTTGGTTGTCGTCTGAGTACCAGGCAACCCCCTCATAGATCCAACCAAGAGAAACGAGGTGATTACGCTCACCGCTGTCAACCGTGTAGTGATGGTCCCCGGAATAAGGATTGTAGAGCCTGTAGACCGGTGTGGAGGATTCCACAGGAGCATACCAGCCGATGCCCTCGTATCTCCAACCTAGCGAGCTGAGATGTGCCACCTCCCCAGACTGGGCAGTATAGAGGTGCTCACCGGAGTAAGGATTGTAGACCCGCCACATCGCGACGGACTGGAGTGGCTCACCGGCGAAAGCCCTGTCGGCATGAACGCCAAGCGACACCCCGACAGCCAGAACCAATGCTACGCCCCAACACGCACACGCACGAAGGAAACGACGCCCCATGCTGATCCCCCAACTTGTTTAGAAATGCACGTAGGGATAATGGTACCAGCTCGGAGCATTTGGTTCCTGGCGCTTCTCAGGCTCCATACCAAGCTACACCCTCGTCCCTCCAACCGAGGGGCACGAGGGAGTCCCTTTCCGAGGCGCTCAGCGTGTAGTTGTGGGTCCCTACCGTTTCATAGGGGTTGAACTGTCGGAAGAGCGGCTCGCCGGAGGTGGGCACGGATGTATGCCAGGCAAGCCCCTCCCCCTTCCAGCCTATCTCCTGGAGACTCTCGTACTCCGACTCGTCAACGGTATAGAGGTGCTCGCCGTTATAGGGGTTGTAGAGGCGCAGGACACTATCGCCTGAGGTCGGCGCATACCAGCCAGTTCCCTCATAGCGCCAGCCAACTGCAGTGAGGTTATCCTTCTCGTCTGAGTCCAGCGTGTAGAGGTGCTCCCCTGAATATGGGTTGTAGAGCCGGTGTACGGTAACCGAGTCTCGCCGCAGGAGAAAGTCGATGTCCACGTTCTCAGGAACGCCGCTTACTTTTCCCGAAGAGGTACATTGCCAATATCGATAGCCACCCGTGTAGTCACACCTATAGTTGTATTGGGCAACCCATCGCGACCAGTTTTCAAAGCGTGGATCGGTAAGATAGTTGTTCCACCAGTTGAGGTTTGCATAGACCCCAGGGGTATACCCAGCAGCCTTAACGGCTTCGCAGAATCGTGTGGCCATGTCTCCCAGTAACGAGGCGTCGCCATACGGCAAGGTAACGTCTTCAAGGTCGTAATAGATGGGAAGCGATGGGGAGGCATCGCCCATCGAAGCGAGAAGGTAGCGCGCCTCCTGCTCCGCCGAGGTAACGCCGATTGCGTAGGAGTAATGGTAGATACCGTATGGAATACCCACGCGTTCGCATTCCGAGGCATTACGTGCAAACTCCTTGTCATGCTGCTTCGCAGAGGTCACGTCATCTGGCCAGCCATAGCTACAGCGGAGAATGGCGAAGTCGATGCCCGCATCCTTAACGGAATCCCAGTCGATCTTCCCTTGGTGCTCAGACACGTCGATGCCTTTGGCGACGGCATGGGGAATGAGCGAGCCATTTGAGGAAAGGTAGCCACCATCGGTCTCGGACCACGCATCCCCAGAGGAGACGCTCCTCAGACGAAGGGAGCTTGAAATTGAGTTTGAGCTTGAACTGGAAGCGGCGTCCCCACAATCAGAATTGTCGCTTGAGTATCGGAAGCTCTCGGGAAGGTCATGCTCCATGCGGTAGAGCAGGTCTTCCGAGGCATCTTCCGACAAATCTGTCGATGGCGATCCGGGGGCATCAGAGACAGCTTCGCCTTCTTCAGTGTCCGCAAGCACGGCCTTGGGGAGCGAGAGAAGCGAAGTAGAGCCAGCTGTAAGGGCAAGAAAGCCGCGTCGTGAAACATGAGGCACGAGGTTCTCCTTACCGTTTGATAAGAGAGGAGAGTTACCAGACAAGGCTAGCGCCTCAAGAATCCCCTCAGAGCACTAGATTTTGTTTGGAAACGCTTCGCCATACCAGGAACTCAAAGATGAGGACAGCCTGAAGTCCTCATGCAATGATTGCAAAAGAACTCGTCCTACTGTCGGGATATTCCAGACAGCCGGACGAGTTCAGGACAACCAGCCAAGCGAAACGAATAGAAACCGAGCGATGCTAGTACGTCACGACCTTGGTTCCTCGAGGAATGTTGTCATAGATCCACTTTGCGTTGTTGATGTCAAGGCGCACGCAGCCGTGGGAGGCGTTGATGCCAAGCCTACCATCCATGATCCTGTCGCTGTTCTGATAGTAGAGAACGGAGTGGAACAGGTAGTTCCCGTAGAACTGCGTGTAGTAGTAGCAGGTAAACCCACTGCCAAACGAGTACCCCTTGAGGTTGGTGGTGTACTGACCCTTCATCGTGCAGTTGTTTGCGCCAGTCGTGCAATACCACTCGTGTATCGCATACCAGCCGTTGTCCCACTGATAGACGGCGGTACGGTTGGAGGTGCAGTCAACAAGGATGAGGTAGTTGGTGGCGCTCCAGTAGTTCTGCGCCTTTGCAGCCATGTCCTGCCAGCTTCCCGCAGAGAAGCACCCTCCCCAGTCAACTGCTCGCCACCAGGAACCGTTTGTTGATGTTCACTAAGAAGTGGTCCGAGTAATCACTGGGAAATGAGCACCGTGAGCACGAGAAACTGAGCAGTTTAAGCAGGAGGGCCACGCCCCGGGGACCGGGGGCGCGGCCCTCGCCGTATGGTTTCCCCGGGCGGTTACTTTGGCGAGCCCGCCCGGGAAGGATGGAGGAGATGACCGTGCCCCTGGACACAGTGAATGATATACGGTCGATGGATGCCGCCGGGCGCTCGAGGTCCGAGATCGCCCGAGTGCTCCACGTG
>FOHD01000012.1 GCA_900111695.1 Olsenella sp. KH3B4 | reverse complement strand
GGCCGAGCTCCTCCGCATGCCCTTCCCATGGGCGGTCCCGGGGGGTCTGGCTTGCGCGCGCTGTGCGGCCCCCAGGGCCCGGCGGGCACGACCCGGAGGCAGAACGCCCCCAGACGGCCAGCGGCCATGGCAGGGGAGGCACACCCGGTCCCATCCCGAACCCGGAAGTTAAGCCCCCGAGCGCCGATTGTACTGCGGGGTAAGCCCGTGGGAGACCAGGACGCCGCTGGCCGACTGGGGGCGTTTTCGCCAGGAGGGGCCCCGCGCCGAGCGCGGGGCCCCTCTTCTTGTCTTGAAAGCAGCGTGCGGGCCCGCCCCCGATGGGACGGGCCCGCTTCCGTTTTTAGCCTGATGACAACTTACAGGTACCTTGCAGGTAACTGTCACAAATTGTTTGCCGTTCATCCAGTTTGATCCTCTGACTAGGCGTATCAATGATAGGTTTCGATCACCGGTTTTGTTTAGGGCGGTGGTCTTCGTATTCATCGCCTTCCTTATCTCCTGCAGAAGGGCCAGGTGTTGAGTAATGCCAGTTAGAGTTCATCGACGTCCAGTTGATTCCATCCCCGAGACAGATTCCGAATCCATTTCTTCTAGGTTGTCTTCATGGCAACTTACGCCTTCTTGTATCTCCTCATTTATGCTGGATTCGCGTCCTTCCAACCTTCTCGTAATATGTGCCGAGCCTGGTATGGGGCAGTCCTCAGCGCTCAAGAGGTTTATCTCATTTGAGAAGCATCAGTTCACGACCCACTTTCTGCACTTCTTTGGCATGGAGCCACCAACTGCCTCAAAACGAGTTTCTCGACTCGCGCGTCAGGTAGAGAAGGAATGCCTTGCAAACAAGAAGGTGTTTGTTGCTCTCGACAATCTGCCGGCTGGAGATGATGTCATTGTCGATCGTTCCGTTTTCGCTATTTCGAGGATGGTCGAGTGCGGCGCTGTGGTTGCGCTTTCCCTGCTCCCCGAGGATGCGTTGCTTGCAGAACGTCTTCCCGATGGGGTTCGAGTTGTTTCGAGTGACCTTCTCATCTCCGCTGCACTTGAGGTAAGTCCAAGCGATTCCCTCTACGATGTTCGTGCTTTTACTGGGGGTATTCCGGCTCTTGTAAATGCTGTTGTTAGAGACAATGGGGACCCACGTTCTCACTCCCTTGTCATTGGCAGTTCGTATTTTGATGCTCTTGAGCATCTAATTGGAGAGTCCTTGCGCCAGAGCCTTCTGGACGAGGAGATCTTGGTTCGTCTCGCCATGCTTCTCCTTGGCCAGGGTACCTTTGCCGAAATTTCTAGCGTTACATGCCTGAACCCATATGAGATTGCTCTGGGTCTTGAGCAGTTCGCTCCTCTCTTTGGGGTTTGCTGTCAGGACGGTGCATTTCATACTTTTGGCGTTGACTCTATTGATGGGCTTGCTGCGTGTTCGAGTGTCCTTGCTACTAAGGTTTCTGGCTTCTCATCTCTATTTGATTCTGTCCTTCGCGTCTTGATTGAGCGGGGCGAGTTTTCTCGTGCCGCTGTCATAGCGCGCCTTGCAACGTCGGACGAAGCCGCCATTGCAGTCGTTGATCATGCCGAGGACTTTGTGGGCGTGGGCGAGGTGAGCCTTGTTCGGAAAACGCTGGGGGTTGCGCTCGCGCGCTCGCTCGTACCCGAAGAACGGCTGACTTGTCTCCAGACAGTCCTTGAGGCTTTGGGAGACTCTAGGTCGAGAAGCCCCGAGGACAGGGTGCTCCCACAATCCGCGGACTACGATTGTCCTGACGCAAGCAAAGATCTTGACCTTCTCCTTGTTGGATGTCGCTCGGTCCTTGCTGGCGAGGATGTCAAAGTTGACGTGTCGGACAAAGGGCAGGCACAGGGACTTGCAATTCATCTGCAAACGGTCCAACTTATGAGAGATGGCCAGATAAGCGCTGCTCAACGTCTGGCAAGTTCCCATGTACTCTCTAGTCCCGAGGGGACGCTTGCGTCCGTACTGCTTCGTCTTGACATGAGCCTGACCAGTGCACTTCTCGGTGATGACCAGTCCTTTGAAGATGATTCGGGTGCCCAGGTACAGGAGTTTCTTGCCCGCGAGGGATTCGCGGCGATTCGCGACGAAGCCAGCCTCCTTCTTGCAATAGATGCTATTCTGCATGGTTCCTATGATCTCGCGTCAATAGATGCGCTGGTGCGGGAGTCAGAGCGCGCGGGAAATGAGCTGGTGCGCGTTGCGGCGCTTCTGGCTGGTGCAGCCGCTGAATACATGGTGGGTGACATCCGAAGCGCGGGGCTGAGAAGCGCGATTGCCTCCAGTGCGGCGGGACGTGCGGGCTTCTATCACCTTGAGGCGGAAGCGGGAATCCAGTGCCAGGCCGCAACGAGCATGGGCGTGGGGGCTGGTTCGGCGACCCCAGGCTGGGAGGCCGCATGCGGAACCCAGGACCTTTCCATCCTCGTCGACCTGGTCCGAGCAGCTGTTGATGAGGAAAACGAACGCACGCAGGGTATCCAGCGGGCGCTTGCCAATGCTACGCTTCCCGTCGACGAGCTATGGCTCCTCAGGGTGCTGGTATCGGGGGAGGGAGCCTTTCAAGAGCGCGTGAGGAGGCTCATCCCTCATGCGTGGACGGGCGCGCTTGTTCCCATTGCCTCACCGCGACGGACGCGTTGTGTTGTCAGGCACACCGGAGGCTCTTTGGGGGACGAGGGAGGAAAAGATGACAAGAAGGTGGCATCTGGAGCTCGCCTGCGGCTGAGTCTTCTTGGCGGGTTTTCTCTGCAGGTGGACGGCGAAACCATCCCCGAATGGCGTCTGGATAGGCGCTGTGCGAAGGCAATGCTGGTGTTTGTCGCGCTTCACCCCCGATTCTTGGCGAGACGCTACGAGATTATCGATCAGGTTTGGCCTGACTGCGATTACAAGGCTGGCCTCGATAGGATCTACCAGGCGACAAGCGCCTTGCGAAAAGTGGTGACGGAGGTAACGCCAGATCTCGATCCCTTTCTCTCTTTCAGGGAGGATAAGTCCGTCTCGCTTGACCCCGAGCTCTTTGAGTGCGATTTCGAGGAGTTCACCGACGCTGCAAAGGAAGCGCTGGAAAGCGAGGGCGATGATGCCCACGCCTTGGAGGCGGCCTTGAGAGCGGAGAGGCTCTATGCGGGCGATCTCTATGTACCGGCGCGAGACTTTACGGGATACGTGGTGGCTCGACGCCAGGAGCTCAGAGAGCTCTACGCCGACGCCATGGTAGCAGGGGCGGAGGCGGCGCTGAGGCTCGAGCGGTATCGAGTGTCGGCGCGGCTCGCCGACTCCGCGACTGCCGTGGATGACCTACGCGAGGATGCCGTGGAGGTTCTTATCCGAGCGCTGAGGGCCAGCGGGCGTATGTTCGAAGCGGAGCAACGCTACAAGAAATATGCCGTGCACTTTGTCGACAGGACGCATATGCCACCCTCCAAGCGCCTTCGGAAGGCAATCGGCGAGGGAAGTCGTGGAGGGGGAGACGGACCGGTGTCCGCAAAACGATGCTGAGTCTAGGGTGAGAAGAGCCTGCGGCCTCTGGTTTCGGGACGATTAACGCCGAGAATACAGTGCGCATTTAGTGAGACCGCATCCTCGGCCACCACGGTGAGTTTGCTATGGGTAAAGTGAGAAATGCATGTGTCGGCGGGTAGCCGCCGCCCATCAACCAGTATGAAGGACTGCCCATGCCTAACTTTCTCTCCAAACTTCTTTCCGCTGGAGCCGATAAGGACCTCAAGGAGTACCGGCGCATAACCGCGCACGTCAATGATCTTGAGCCGCGCTTCAGTGCCATGGATGACGAGGAGCTACGTGGCCAGACAAAGCTCTTCCGGGAGCGCATCGAGAATGGCGAGACGCTCGATGACCTTCTGCCCGAGGCGTTTGCTGCGGTAAGGGAGGCGTCCCGACGCACGACGGGTATGCGTCACTTCGATGTGCAGATTATCGGTGGCATTGCCCTGCATCGGGGCACCATCGCCGAGATGAAGACGGGCGAGGGCAAGACTCTGGTGTCTACGCTCGCTGGCTACCTCAACGCCCTTGAGGGCAAGGGCGTGCACATCGTGACCGTCAACGACTATCTGGCCAAGCGCGACAGTGATTGGATGGGCCAAATCTACCGCTTCATGGGTCTCAATGTTGGCCTGCTCCAGAACGGTATGAGACTTAACCTCAAGAAGCCTGCGTATCAGGCGGATGTCACCTATGGCACGAACTCCGAGTTTGGCTTTGACTACCTGCGCGACAACATGGTCACCCGGCCTAGCCTGCGTGTTCAGCGCGGCCACCACTATGCCATTGTCGACGAGGTCGACTCCATCCTTATCGACGAGGCGCGCACGCCCCTTATCATCTCGGGTGCAGGGACCAAGTCTGCAAGCACCTACAAGGACTTTGCCCGTGCCGTCCGTGGCCTTACGCCGGACGTCGACTTTGAGATGGACGAGGCCAAGCACACCATTGCCGCGACAGATGAGGGCCTCAAGAAGATCGAGCGCAACCTGGGCATTGATGACATCTATGCTGACCCCTCCGGCCAGCTGGTGAATCATCTCCAGCAGGCCCTCAAGGCCCAGTACATGTTCCACCGCGACCAGCAGTATGTGGTTGTCGATGGCGAGGTCAAGATCGTCGACGAATTCACGGGCCGCATCATGGAGGGAAGGCGCTACTCCGAAGGTCTCCACCAGGCCATTGAGGCCAAGGAAGGCGTCCTCGTGCGCGAGGAGAACCAGACGCTCGCCACCATCACCCTTCAGAACTACTTCCTCATGTACGACAAGCTTGCGGGCATGACAGGTACCGCCATGACCGAGGATGCGGAGTTCCGTGAGGTCTATCACGTTCCCGTGCAGGTGATTCCGCCCAACAAGCCCGTTATTCGTGTTGACCACGAGGATCTTGTCTACAAGACTGTGGCGGCAAAGTTCGACGCCGTTGCCGATGACGTTGCGAAGCGCCATGCAAAGGGGCAGCCGTGCCTTGTAGGAACGGTTTCCATCGAGAACTCCGAGCGCCTCTCGCGTATCTTGGACAAGCGTGGCATCAGGCATAACGTCCTTAACGCCAAGTACCACGAGCGCGAGGCCCAGATCGTTGCGCAGGCGGGCCGCGAGGGAGCCGTGACCATCGCAACCAACATGGCCGGACGTGGTACGGATATCCTCCTTGGCGGTAACCCCAAAGCCATGGCGGAGGACATGCTTCGCGAGCAGGGATTCTATGCGCCTGTAAAGGAGGGCGAGGAGCCCGTCGTGCCTACCGATGAGCAGCGGGCTGCCGCGCTCGAGAAGGCAAAGGCAATCTGCGAGAAGGAACGTGAGCACGTGGTCGCTGCCGGCGGTCTGGCAGTTATTGGCACCGAGCGCCACGAGAGCCGCCGCATTGACAACCAGCTGCGCGGCCGTTCTGGCCGTCAGGGAGACCCCGGCGAGACCCAGTTCTACCTCTCGCTCGAAGATGACCTCATGAGGCTTTTCGGCGGAGACCGCATGGACCGAATCGCGGCGATGATGGACAAGTACGACATGCCCGATGACATGCCCATCAAGTCCAAACTGGTGACGCGTGCCGTCGAGAGCGCCCAGCGCAAGGTCGAGGAAGTCAACTTTGCGATGCGTAAGAGCGTCCTCGACTACGATGACGTCATGAACAAGCAGCGCCAGGTCATCTACGAGGAGCGCAACAAGATCTTGGACGGCAAGGACCTCATGAGCCACGTTGAGGAGGTCACCTACGACACTGTCCAGCGCAAGGTAAACGAATACTGCTCCGAGGAAGTCGATCCGGAGGAGTGGGACTTCGCCGGTCTCGACAAGTGGATTCGCGAGCTCACAGGCCGCACGGATGGTCCCACCTTTGATTCGGATTCCGACCAGGGCGACATCACCGATGCCGTCGACGCCTTCGTGAACACCTGCTACAAGGACAAGGAGCAGCGCCTTGGCGACCAGATTATGAGCGATCTCTCCGCTCAGGTCATGCTTCGCGTCATCGACACCCGTTGGATGACATACCTGCAGGAGATGGACTACCTCAAGACGGGCATTGGCCTGCGAGGCTATGGCCAGCGCGATCCTCTCGTCGAGTACAAGAGCGAGGCCTATGCGGCCTTCACCGAGCTTGTCAACACGATGTACGAGGACTTCCTTCGCACAATCCTGCGCATCGAGATTGCGGTGCGTCCGCCTGCGCCCGCAAAGTCCCAGGGGGACGAGGAGGCGCTCTCTGACGAGCTTCGCGGCGCCCAGTATTCCGGGCCCGCAGAGGTCGACGGAGACCATGGCTCTTCCGCGCGTCGTCCCGCCGCCAGCACGTCGCACCAACGGGGAGGCGCCGGCAATGCCAACGCCAACGCAGGTGCGGGAAAGCCGCGTACGTATCGCAAGGATGAGGATCCAGATCCTTACGTTGGCGTGGGAAGGAATGACCCCTGCCCCTGCGGTAGCGGCAAGAAGTTCAAAAACTGCCACGGTAGGAACAGGTAGCCATGGCGGATATCGATAGCTCGGCGCTCGACGCCTTATCCGCTCGGCTCGACGAGGTTGAGGACTACCTTCATGTCGACGAGCTGAGGGGAACCGTTGCTCAGCTCGAGCAGGAGAGCGCCGCCCCTGGCTTCTGGGATGACGCCAACGCCGCGCGTGAAATCATGTCGCGTCTCTCCGCTGCAAAATCCGACGTTGCTGGTATAGACGCTGCGCGCGCCAAGCTCGACGACGCTCGCGCTGCGCTCGAGCTTGGCGAGGAGACCTCGGACAACGACCTTCTCGCAGAGGCGTCCTCGATCGCCGCCTCCCTCGAGCATGACCTTACCGAGCTTGAGCTCTCCAGCTGGTTTACCGACGACCTCGACCACGGTGACGCCATCGTGACGGTGACGCCTGGCCAGGGCGGGCTTGAGGCGCAGGACTGGTGCGACATGCTCTTCCGCATGTACCTGCGCTACTGTGACAGACGCGGGTGGACCGTAGACGTGAACGATGCCCCACAGGCAGAGGTCATCGGCATTGACCATGCAACCTTCACCGTGCACGGTCACAACGCATACGGCATGCTCCGTGCCGAGCAGGGCGTGCATCGCCTGGTGCGCATCTCTCCAACGGACGAGAAGAAGCGCCGTCAGACGACGTTCGCCGGTGTCGAGGTGCTCCCGGTCCTTCCGGATGACATCGAGGTCGACATCGACCCCAAGGACCTTCGCATCGACGTCTATCACGCGACGGGTCACGGCGGCCAGGGCGTCAACACCACCGACTCTGCCGTGAGGATCACGCACATTCCCACGGGTACGGTGGTTACCTGCCAGAACGAGCGCAGCCAGCTCCAGAACAAGGCGTTCGCAATGAAGATTCTGCGCAGCCGTCTGTATGAGATGGAGCTCGAGAAGCGCTCCGCCGAACTGGATGAGCTTCGCGGTCCCAAGCACGAGATTGGCTTTGGCAACCAGATCAGGAGCTACGTTCTCTACCCCTACCAGCTCGTGAAAGACCTGCGCACGGGGGTTGAGACTGGCAACGTGGACTCGGTTCTCCAGGACGGCGACCTCGACAAGTTCATCATCGCCTATCACCGGTGGGTGCTTGCCGGGAGGCCGGAGCAGTGAGAAAGATAAGCGTGCGTGAGGTGGCGCTTGACGCCATTCTCATCTTTGGCGGATCTCTGCTCTTTGCCTTTGGGCTCGACTGCTTCGAGGTTCCCAACGGCCTTGCCGCAGGAGGCATCACCGGCCTGGCCACAGTGTTTCACGCCCTTGCGCTGCAAGCGGGGGTGAACCTCCCCGTGGGCATACAGTCCATCGTCATGAACGTCCTGCTCTTTGCCTACGTCGTGCGGTCCGGCAGCAAGCGCTACGCGGCCCTCACTGCAGCAGGCATCATCGTGTCCGGTGTCCTTACCGACGCCATTGCCCCCTTCGTCCCCATTCTGGGCGAGGGAGACCTGCTGCTCTGCGCCTTGTGGGGCGGCGTTATCACGGGCGTTGGGTTGGGGATGGTCTTCCGCACGGGGGGCAACACGGGCGGAACGGACATAATCGCTCAGCTCATTGCGAGAAAGACCGGCGCATCCGTCGGCAGCATGGCAATCGTTGTCGACGGCGCCATCGTCGCGCTCTCCGCCCCGGTCTTCTCAATCGAGAACGCGCTCTATGCCGCGATCGCAATGTACATCTGCGGCCGGGTGATCGACGCGGTGGTCGATGGCCCGCGCGTCCAGCGTGCAGCCTACATCATCTCCGAGAAGCACGAGAGAATCGCCCGCCAGATCATGGTCGAGCTCGACCGCGGCTGCACGGAGTTCGAGGCACGCGGCATGTGGAGCCGCGAACTCAGACCCGTCATCTTCTGCGTGCTCTCTCGTGGAGAGCTGGCGCACCTCAAGGAGATAGTTGCCGAGACTGATCCAGACGCGATCGTGGTCATCGCCGAGGTCCACGAGGCGTACGGCGAGGGCTTCAAGAGCATCGAGAAACGCTAGACGTCTCTCTGCTCCAGCTCTTCCTCGGACATCTGCATGGCGGCGGTCCCCAAATCGACGCGGATGACGTCCGAGACACCGTTCTCCTCGAGCAGCTCGACTTGCTCGTCCGTTGCACCGGAGTCCGTGATGAGCAGGTCCACCTCGTCGGTGGAACCAAACTGGAAGCTCGAGGTCTTGCCGATCTTCGACGAGTCAGCCACGATGACGTGCACGTGCGACCGCTCGAGCATCATTGCGTTGACGGCGGGCTCTGGGGCAGTCGCGGACGTGAGGCCATAGGTGGGCGAGAGGCCCGTGATGCCAAGGAAGCACTTGGTTGCGGTGATGCGCTTTACGCATTCGAGCGCGAACTCACCGGTCATCGACGCCTTTGGTGGACGAATCTCTCCTCCCGTGAGGATGATCGAAGCATTTGGGCGCTCGGTGAGAAGCAGCGCCTTCGCGTTGTTCGTGATGACGGTCACGTCCTGTGCCGTGATGTAGGAGATGATCGAGAGCGCGGTCGAACTCGCATTAATAAAGATGCAGTCCCCGTCATCAACGTGCTTTGCCGCCTCGCGGGCGATGGCCTTGTTGGCGCGAATCTGTCTAGACCCAGACGGACGTCCAAGCGGGTTGAGCAGGGTTGCCGTGCCATACTGCCGAGAGAGGACATGCTGCTCCTCCAGGTAGTCAAGATCACGCCTGATGGTCAACGTCGAAACGCCAAAGTGGTCAGCGAGTTCAGCAACACCTACCTGTCCCTTGCTCTCGAGGAGAGCGACGATGGCATCCCTGCGTGCGGCAATATATGCCTTGCTTCTCTTCACAGTGCCTCCGCCCTCAACAATGTCTCGCTGACGGAATCAATTATACGAAGTGGAAATAGCTATTCATAGTCAATCGTACATAAAGCTTGATACTCAAAAGCCTAATTGTTTTGTTTATAGAAACAAGATGAACAGTGTTCTATCGTTCGTAAAAATAAACTATAAACACATAAAAACATAAGCATATACATAGCTATAAGATGACGCATCATTCAATTAAATCTATAAAACTGCAGCTAGAAAGCATGCATGCACAATGATTCATTTGACCGTTGGGCGAAATTGGGGAAAATTTGCGCCGAGAATATGAAAAATTGGTTGCGAGGGTGTTCATTTAGTGTCACAGTTACGAACTGTTATTGAGAGGGTGGCCGTAAATGGCTGCTCACGAATATAGGAAGGGTAGGTGGTTACATGCTCAGCGATCTTCTCGACGAGAGCCTCGTACAGCTTAACGTCGAGGCGAGCGACTGGGAGGATGCCATCCGCAAGGCAACGGCTCCGCTGGTTGCCAACGGCAAGGTGACGGAGGGCTACGTCGACGACATCATCAAGGGCGTCCACGAGCTCGGTCCGTACATCGTGATCACGGAGCACGTGGCGCTCCCGCACGCCCGTCCCGAGAGCGGAGCTCTCGAGTCTGCCGTGGGCATCGTGACGCTCAAGGATCCTGTCGAGTTTGGCAGCGAGGACAACGATCCGGTGAAGTACCTGTTCCCGCTCAGCGCGAAGGACAACGACTCTCACCTGAGCGCGCTCCAGTCGCTGGTCGAGCTTCTCTCTGATCCGGACTTCTTCACCAAGCTCGATGCCTGCAAGGATGCAAAGGAAGTCGTGGACCTCGTCCACGTCAAGGAAAGGGGTATGTAATGGACCGCAAGTATCACGCTCTGGTGTGCTGCCGCGCTGGCATGGGCTCCTCGATGATGCTCAAGATCAAGTGCGATCAGGTCATCAAGGAGGACAACCTCCCCATCGAGACCGAGCACGGCAACCTTGACTCCATCATCGGCTTCCGTGGCGACCTCGTCATCACGATGATTGACCTTACCGAGGAGCTGTCTCAGGATCCTCGTGTTCCTTCTGCGGTTGGAATCAAGAACCTCGTCGACAAGAACGAGATTCGCGAGAAGCTTCACGCGTGGCTTGACGAGCACAAGGGCGAGGAGCCCCGCAGGTAAGCAAACACCTAGCTGGGTAGGGCTGCGCACGAAACGGGCGGGGGAATCCCGCAAGTGATTCATTGGAAGGATTTCATATGCTGAACGCATTCCTCATGCAGATGAGGGACACAGCGCTGATTATGGGCATCATTGCCCTCGTCGGCCTGCTCCTGCAGAAGAAGTCGGCGGTCGACACGTTTGCCGGCACCGTCAAGACCATTATCGGCTTCATGATCTTCAACATCGGCTCCAGCGCCATGTCCGCGCAGATCACCACCTTTGGCGCCATGTTCTCCACGGCTTTTAACGTGCAGGGCGTTGTGACGCAGGTCGAGGTCGCGACCTCTCTCGCGCTTGATACCTACGGCACTGAGGTCGCTCTGGTCATGGTCTTTGGCTTCATCATGAACCTCGTGTTCGCCAAGATTACCCCCTGGAAGGCAATCTTCCTGACCGGCCAGCACTTCCTGTACTTCGCCTGCGTGCTCGCCCTGGTCTTCATCGCCCTGGGCGCTCCCATTGCCGTGACCGTCATCGCCGGCGGCGTTGTCCTCGGCTTCTGCGGTGCGGCTCTGCCGTCGCTCTGCCAGCCCTTCGTTGAGAAGCTCACCGGCTCCAACGACTTCGCAATTGGTCACTTCAACTGCATCGGCTACGCCTTCTCTGGCTACTGCGGCAAGCTCTTCGCCAAGAAGAACGAGAAGGAGATCGAGAACAACGAGGTCAAGGAGGCCAACCTCCCCGAGTTCTTCAAGCTCTTCCGCGACTTTGTCTTCTCCGTGGCCCTGTTCATGATTGTGCTGTTCTACATCGTGACCATCGCCTGCTTCGTGACCGGCCACTTTGGCGACACCCTTGCCAACGGCAAGGCATTCACCTCCTACTTTGGCAACGACATCTGGTGGATCTGGCCGTTCCTCGCCGGCCTCCAGTTCGCAGCCGGTATGTCCGTCCTGATCTACGGCGTGCGCCAGTTCATCGCCGAGATCACCGCGGCCTTCGTGGGCATCTCCGAGAAGCTCATTCCCGACGCCCGTCCTGCCGTCGACTGCCCTGCCATCTTCCCGTTCGCGCCTGACGCCGTCATCATCGGCTTCATCGGCTCGTTCCTCGGTGGCCTCGTTGCCATGGCTCTCATGGTCGCCTTCCACAGCCCGACCATCATGATTCCCGCTGCCGGCATCTGCTTCTTCTCCGGTGGCACCTGCGGCGTCTGCGGCTATGCCTATGGCGGTTGGCGTGGCGCCCTGCTCGGCTCGTTCCTCGTTGGCATCTTCCTCTGCGCCGGTCCGCTGATCCTGTATCCTGCGTTCTCCTCGCTCGGAATCGCCGGCGCATCGTTCCCCAACGTCGACTACAACATCGTCGGCTCGATTATCTACGGTATCGGCAGCCTCTTCGCCTAATCCGGACGGGAACTAGCTTTGCATTACCTACTCAGCCCTAGCGTTTGATTCCAGGGGCGCCCGCGGCACGCCACGGGCGCCCCTGCGTCAATCCGGGTGGCAGGGTTGCGCCCAGCTGCAGGCAAGGCGCGATTTGGCAGGAAGGAAAACTGTTGGGAAAGAAGAACCAGAAGCATCACGAGACCGCCCCGGGCACCACGGGCGCGACTGCAGAGACCCCGCGGCCAGATGCCGTGGAGGCACCCAAGAAGGTCGGTGGACATGCCCAGGACTCCTCTGCTGACAAGGCGAGAAGGGCGAGCGACGCGGTGCTCGGCGACATCATTGGCATGGCGAAGCCTATTGCCATCCCCGACCTGCCCGAGGACGAGGTCGAGCTCTCGGTGGGGGAGGACAGGAAGCGCCTGCTTCTCCAGGGGCTTGCCCTCCTCGTCGCGGTGCTTGCCCTGCTCTTCCTCGTTTTCTGGTGCGGCGTTGTTGCCAACTATACGGGCAACGTCTGGCTGCTTCTCCTGCTCATTGCGGCGCTCACGGCAGCGTGGTTCGTGTCTAAGCGCATGGGCAGATTCCTCGGCAAGTTTTTCATGAAGACCGGGGTCATCGACTTTGGCCACACCTACGTCTACATCTACGAGAAGTCCGATCCCAAGGAAGCGACGGTCGTCACGTACAAGGACATCAAGTCCTACAAGATCGTGCGCCAGGGCAACTCGCTGAGATTTCTCCTCTGGGGAAGCTGGGTCAAGCATCCGTCCGGATATCTCTATGTGGGCATGACGCGTCCCTTCATGGCCGATACGCTCGACGCCCTCGAGGCAGACCTCAGTACGACCATGGCGCGCCACCACGTGAAGGAAAAGAAGTAGCGCCGGAATCAATCCGGTTCCTACATATGTGAAGGGAGAAACTATGGCTACTGATAAGGAGCAGGTTGAGGAGTTCCTCGGCATCGTGAAGACGTCGCTCGACGAGTACGTCGCCGGCATCGACTTCGATGCCCTGAGCGCTGCCAAGCAGCTCATCCTTGACGCCGAGAAGCACGGCGGTCGCGTGCACGTGACGGGCATCGGCAAGCCCGGCCACGTCTCCGGCTACGCCGCCTCGCTCTTCTCGTCCACCGGCACACCCACCTACGAGCTTCACGGCACCGAATGCGTTCACGGCAGCGCCGGCCAGGTGCTTCCCGGCGACGTCGTGATCGCCATCTCTAACTCCGGCGAGACCGGCGAGCTTAAGGCCACCGTCACCTGCCTCAAGAAGAACGGCGCCAAGATTATTGCCCTCACCGGCAACCCCCAGTCCTGGCTTGCCCAGCAGGGCGACGTGGCCCTCATCGCGGGGGTCAAGCAGGAGGGCGACTCCATGAACAAGCCTCCTCGCGCCTCCATTCTGGCCGAGGTAATCGAGCTGCAGTGCCTCTCCATCCTGCTGCAGAACGAGTTTGGCCTCACGCCCGAGAAGTACGTCACCTGGCACCCAGGCGGAGCCCTCGGCGCCTCCATCCGCGCCGGCAAGTAAGCAGCTCATCCGCAAGGAAAGGCAGTTCAAAGCATGTCAACGTTCTCCGGGGTCATCGTCCCCATGGTCACGCCGTTCAGGCGCGACGAAGGCCAGACCATCAACTACGAGGCGGGCGAGCAGCTCGTCGAGAGGATCATCGCCGGCGGCGCGAGCGGCATCTTCACCTTCGGCTCCAACGGCGAGTTCCACGTGTGCACGCCCGACGAGAAGATCGAGTTCTCGCGGTTCGTGATCGAGAGGGTCGCCGGCCGCGTGCCCGTCTACGTGGGCACCGGCTCCTGCTCGACGCGCGAGGCCGTCGAGATGTCCAAGCGCGCCGAGGACGCGGGCGCCTCCGCCGTCTCGGTCATCAACCCGTACTTCATGAGGGTCTCCGACGCCGAGGTGGAGGGCTACTACGAGGCCGTCGCCGAGAGCGTCAAGATCCCCGTGCTCATGTACAACATCCCCAAGTCCACGGGCACCAACCTCTCGCCCGAGGTCGTGGCGCGCGTCGCCGAAATCGACAACGTGAAGGGCGTGAAGGACTCCTCCGGCGACATGGGCAACCTCGCCGCCTACGTCGAGGCCGCGAGGGGCAAGGACGTCGACGTCCTCGTGGGCTCCGACGGCAAGATCTCCGCGGCCCACGCGCTCGGCGCCTCCGGCGCCATCGCCGGCACCGCGAACCTCATCACCGACGTGGTCGTGTCGCTCTGGCGCGCCCTCGAGGCCGGCGACGCCGAGGCCGCGGCCGCCTACCAGGCCGACGTCGAGCCCATCCGCGACGTCCTGCACATGGGCTCCACGCCCCAGACGCTCAAGCGCGCCCTCGAGCTCGCCGGCGTGCCCGTGGGGCCGGCAAGGAGGCCGGTCGCCGAGACCACGCCCGAGGTGGACGACAGGGTCCGCGCCATGCTCGACCACTACGGAATCGCGCACGAGTAGCGCGCGGGCACAGGGAGAAAGAGGGAGAAAGATGAAGATGCAGAAGGCGGAGGCAACCCGCAGGCTCGCCGAGGTGGGCGCGTTCGCCGTCGTGAGGGTCGAGACCGTCGAGCGCGGCCTCGAGATCGCCGACGGCCTCGTCAGGGGCGGCGTCCCGGCGATGGAGATCTCCTACACCAACGCCAACGCGGGCGACGTGATCGCCGCCGTCAAGGACAGGTACGGCGACGGGATCCTCGCGGGCGCCGGCACCGTGATGGAGGCCGCCACCGCGCGCCTCGCCATCATGTTCGGCGCCGAGTTCGTCGTCGCCAACATGGAGTCCGAGGAGGTCGCGCGCGTGTGCAACCTCTACCAGGTGCCCTACGCGCCGGGCTGCACCACGATGACCGAGGCCAACAGGGGGCTCGAGATGGGCGCCGCGTTCATCAAGTGCTTCCCGATCTCCAACACCTACGGCGTCCAGCTCGTGAAGCTCTTCAAGACGCCTACGCCCTGGATGCCCCTCATGGCCTCCGGCGGCATCAACCTCGACAACCTCGCGGACTGGGTGCGCGCCGGCGTGGACACCTGCGGCATGGGGAGCCTGCTCACCAAGGGCTCCGCGGACGACATCGCCAGGAACGCCGCCGAGGTGCGCCGCATCATCGACGAGACCCGCGCCGAGATGGGCGAGTAACGCCAGCCCACATCAAAGATGCAGGCATCTGGCCGTGCGGTTCTTCGCGAGTGTGGAGTCCGCACGGCCTTTCTCGTCAACACGTGCCATAGGGGTGCGACCCGAAGTCATCACCTAACCTGCATACCTCTGCGCGTTCACGGAACCAGACGTGCGGGTGGGCGGCGAGCGCACCACATCATGGAAGACTCTGCGTAGCATCAATAGTGCCGTACTGTGCGGCTCACATGGCAATTTGAGGGAGGATCGTCATGAAGTTCTTTATCGACACGGCAGACCTGGACGAGATCAAGCAGGCGGAGAGCTGGGGAGTTCTCGCTGGTGTCACCACCAACCCCTCGCTCTATGCAAAGACGGGCGGCAAGCTTGCAGACTTCGAAGACCACATGGTCAAGATCTGCCATCTCTGCGAGGGACTGCCCGTCTCGGCGGAGTCCCAGGCAAAGACCACCGAGGGCATGATTACCGACGGCGAGCGCCTTGCTTCTCTTGCGCCCAACATCGTGGTTAAGCTCCCCATTTGTGAGGAGAGCCTTCCTGCGACCCATACGCTTGCGAAGGAGGGGATCCGCGTCAACATGACGCTTGTCTTCTCGGCACCGCAGGCACTCCTCGCCGCATCCGCTGGCGCGCGCTACATCAGCCCCTTCGTCGGCCGCTTCGATGACATTGGCGACGACGGCGTCCAGCAGCTTGCAACCGTGGTGCAGTGCGTCAAGAATTACACCTACGGCTACTGGGACGAGGAGGACGGCCCCGAGATCATTACCGCATCTGTGCGCACGCCCAACCACGTGACGCAGGCGGCGCTGCTCGGCGCCGACATCGCCACCGTTCCGTTCTCGGCGCTCAAGAAGTGCCTGCGCCACCCGCTCACCGACCAGGGTCGCGAGCGCTTCGACGCGGATTGGGCTAAGGTCACAGGGGAGCAGGCCTAGCCACGACCGTCTCGAGAGGAGACACATGAGCATTACGAGAACCCCGCACGAGGTGCGGCTCATCGCCAACTCGATGCGCCACGACATCATCACGATGGTGTCGAAGGCAAAGTCGGGCCACCCCGGCGGGTCGCTGTCATGCACTGACATCCTTGCGACGCTGTTCTTCACCGGCGTCATGAACTACGACGAGAATGACCCCGAAAGTCCCGAGAGAGACCTTCTCATCCTCTCCAAGGGCCATGCCGCTCCGGCGCTCTATGCCGCCTTCCATCAGGTTGGCTGGGTGCGCGACGACGAGCTGGGGACGCTTCGGCAGCTTGGCTCGCGCCTGCAGGGACACCCGGACAAGCACACCCTCCCCGGCGTCGAGGTCTGCTCGGGATCGCTTGGCCAGGGACTTTCGGTCTCGGCTGGCGCAGCGCTGGGCTTTCTCCACGACGCTCCCAAGGGAACCCGTCCCCGCCACGTCTTCTGCGTGTGTGGTGACGGCGAGCTTCAGGAGGGCTCCAACTGGGAGGCGCTGATGTTTGCCCCCAACCACGGGCTCTCCAACCTCACCATGTTCCTCGACCTCAACAACCTGCAGATTGACGGCGACGTGCGCAAGGTCAACTCCCTGGGCGACGTTGACGCCAAGCTCGCGGCCTTTGGCTGGCACGTGATCCACACCGACGGCCATGACATCGAGCGCCTGCACGCTGCGGCCGAAGACGCGCTTGCCTTCTCGGCGGCTCCCACGGCCATCGTGTGCGACACCGTCAAGGGCAAGGGGGTCTCGTTCATGGAGAACGAGGCGGGCTGGCACGGCAAGGCTCCCAACGAGGAGGAGACGGCCCTTGCGCTGGCCGACCTTGACGCGGAGCGCAACCAGATCGAGAAGGAGGCCTAGCCATGGGCAAGAGGGCAACACGCGAGGCCTTTGGCGAGACACTCGTCGAGCTGGCCAACGAGGGCGTGAACGTCTGCGCGGTCGACGCCGACCTCGCGGGGTCCACAACCACCAACAAGCTGCAGAAGGCTTACCCCGACCGCTTTGTGGACGTTGGCATTGCCGAGCAGGACATGATCGGCGTAGCATCGGGCCTCGCCCTTACGGGTCGCATACCGTTCACGGCATCCTTTGCCGTGTTTGGCGTTGGCCGTTGCTACGATCAAATTAGGAACACCGTGTGCGACTCTAACCTCAACGTGAAGGTGTGCCCCACGCACGCCGGCATCACGGTGGGCGAGGACGGCGCGACGCACGAGATGCTCGAGGACATTGGCATGATGCGGGCGCTCCCCAACATGCGCGTCCTGGTGCCGGCGGACTATCGCGCCGCCAAGGCCGCCATCCGCATTGCCGCCACCACCCCCGGTCCCGTCTACGTGCGCATGGGTCGTCACAAGGTGCCCGAGGTCTATGACGAATCGTTCGTCGGCGGCCTGCCGTACGCGGGCGTGCTGCGCGAGGGAACAGACGTCACCATCCTCGCCTGTGGCGTCGAGGTCGCCCAGTCGCTCGCTGCGGCTGACATCCTTGCACAGGCTGGCATTTCCGCCGAGGTCATCGACGTCTTCTCGGTAAAGCCGCTGGCAGAGGACGTGATTCTCGCCTCCGCCGAGAAGACCGGCCGCGTCGTGACGGTCGAGGAGCATATGGTATATACCGGCATGGGCTCCGCGGTGGCCGCGCTTCTCGCCGAGAAGCATCCCACGCCCATGCGCCTTGTGGGCATGAGGAGCTTTGGCACCTCTGCCCCTGGCGACGTGCTTCTCGAGTACTTTGGCCTTGACGGCGCAGGCATTGCCCGCCAGGTCGAGGAGTTTGTCCGCGCCTAGCCGCGGGATGAGCAGCGTTTCTACGGGTGCGCGCGACGGTGCAGCTGCCGTCGCGCGCACCTGCCTATTACGGGGAGCGCCATCAGGGCTGTGGCCTTCTTGTGGCTTCCATCTGCGTGTTCTCTGTTAGCGCAAAGCTGCTCACGTGCGCACGTACCGTCGCTTGGTATCATGAGCGATGTACCTGTATCTGTATCTGCATCTGCTATGCAAGAAGAAGGAGCTTTCGTGGCCAACCACTTTCGCAGCACAAAGCGACAGGGGCCGGACGGGGATGGCATGAAGCTTGTGCCTCCCAGCGAGCATATCGTGAGCAACGTCCCGGACATCGAGCCCGTCGAGAACGCCGACGAGCCGCAAACGCCTGCCGCAACCGAAAACGCACCAGAGGCGGTCCACGTCGTCACGGCATCCGATCCCGCAGACTCAACCAGCGAGCAGCAGCATCCCTACACCAGCGTTTTTGCCTCCCTTGCGGGCGATGACGCGCCTGCGGCGCCTCGTACTGGCACCCCCACCATTTCGTTCAAGAACGTGAGCCTCGTCTACCCTGCCCAGCCAAACAAGCCGGCCCTCGAGGGCGTGAGCCTGGACATCTACCCTGGCGAGTTCGTCTTTGTCGTGGGTCACTCTGGCTCGGGCAAGTCGTCGCTTTTGCGCCTCATTACGTGCGAGCGTCGTGCGACCTCCGGCCAGGTGCTCGTCGCCGGCCAGGACCTCACCAAGCTCAAGAACAAGAAGGTCCCGTACCTCCGTCGCCAGATTGGCACCGTCTACCAGGACTTCAAGCTCCTGCCCGACAAGACGGTCTATGAGAACGTCGCCTTTGCGCTTGAGTGCATCGGCAAGCCTCGCGCCGTCATCAACGTGCAGGTCCCCGAGGTGCTTCGCCTCGTTGGCCTTGCAGAGAAGCAGGACAACTACCCCGACCAGCTCTCCGGTGGCGAGCAGCAGCGCGTCTCCGTGGCGAGGGCCATGGTCAACCGCCCGCCGCTGCTCATCTGCGACGAGCCCACGGGCAACCTCGACCCGGCAATCTCGCTGGGCATCATGAAGCTGCTCGACCGCATTAACCGCGAGGGCACGACCGTGGTCATGGCAACCCACGACCGCGAGATGGTCGACTCCATGCGCAAGCGCGTCATCGCGCTGGAGGCCGGCCACGTTGTCCGCGACCAGGAGAGGGGAGGCTACGGCTACTATGGTGCCCTCTAACTTCACCTACTCGCTGCGCGAGGCAGGCCATCACTTCCGCAGGAACTGGTCGACGGTGCTTGGCGCAATTGTGACCATTTTCCTTTCGCTTTTTATCATCGGCGCATTTGTCCTTGCGTCTAACGTGCTTGGCAACATGGTTGGCAGCGTCGAGGACAAGGTGACCATCCAGGCCTTCCTCGCCGATGACGCCGACCAGGCCACCGTCGATCAACTCCAGTCCGAGATCAAGGGCTGGGACAACGTCGAGTCTGTCACGTATCACAGCAAGGACGAGAACCTCGAGCAGTACCGCACCTCGATGTCGCAGAGAAACGCCTCCGACGCCGTGGCTGCGCTTGACGGCCAGAACCCCATTCCGGCTTCGCTCGTGATCAAGCTCACCGACCCCCAGCAGGTCGAGGGCACAGCCGAGAAGCTCATCGCCGACGAGACCTTCAAGTCCGTCTGCGACACGCCCGAGAATCCGTCGAGCGATGTCCAGTACGGCCGCGATACCGTTGAGAAGCTCTTCTCGGTCACCAATATCGTGCGCGTTGCCGCCATCGTCCTTGTGGTGCTCCTGATCTTCGTGGCGTTCGTGTTCATCAACAACACCATTCGCCTCGCCATCACCGCGCGCCGCAGGGAGATTGCCATCATGCGCCTGGTGGGCGCGTCGAATGGCTTCATACGCGGGCCGTTCATCATGGAGGGCACGTTGGAGTCGCTCATCGGCGCGGGGCTTGCCATTGTCGCGCTTGCGGCCGGAATGAGCTACGTGATGCCCAGGCTCGAGAACAGCCTTAAGTTCCTCTCGTTCTACGTGTCGCCTCAGGCGCTCTGGGCCACGTATGGCGGTCTCCTGGTTCTGGGCGTCCTTATCGGCCTCTTCAGCTCTGCCATCGCCATGAGGCGCTACCTCAAGGTCTAGGCCGAGCACACAAGATTTGCTGGTAGAAGGGGCGGTGCGGCTTGTTCGCGCCGCCCCGTTTTCTCAAGGAGGACACATGGGCAGAAGGCGTCCGGGCGCTCGTCGCGGTGGTGGGCATCGGCGTGGGGGCGGGAAGGCGGCCATGCGCCGTTCGCCCACACTTGCGGGGACGCTACATGTGACGAGGCCCGGCATGGCCACGGTCGAGACGCCCGAGGGCAGCTTTCGCGTCGCCCGCCGCGGCCTGCGCGAGGCCATGAATGGCGACGAGGTGACGGTCTCGGTCTTCCCCGCCCGCGGTGGCGAGAAGGTCGCGCTGGTGCAGGGGGTAATCACCCGCGCACAGTCGACCTTCCTCGGCCGCTTTGAGCAGGCGGGCCCGCTTGGTGCCGTTGTTCCGCTCGACGCACGACTTGGCCGCGACTTCTTTGTGGTCCCCGAGGACGACTCGCCTGCACGTCTCGGCGTGGGCGAGGGCGATGTGGTGGTTGCCCGCATCGCCGAGTATCCCACCCGCAACAGTGCCGCCGTGGTTACCATCGAGCGTCGCGTTGGCTCCTCGGACGAGCTTGACCTCAACATCGAGTCCGTCATCGCCTCCTATGGGCTGGCCACGGAGTTTCCGCCTGCGGCGCTCGCGCAGGCGGAGCACATCCAGGCGGGCGTCGAAGAAGCGCTCAAGCAAGACCGTGCCCGTCGCGACCTGCGCTCCCTTCGCTGCATGACCATCGATCCCACCGACGCGCGCGACTTCGATGACGCGGTCTTTGCCCGACGTCTGCCGGGTGGCGGCTTCGAGCTGTGGGTCCACATTGCAGACGTCACGCACTACGTGGGCTGGGATAGCCCCATCGATAACGAGGCAAAGCGCCGCACCTGCTCGGCCTATCTGGCCGATCGCGTGCTGCCCATGCTCCCCGAGCGCCTTTGCAACGACGTGTGCTCCTTAAGGCCGCACGAGGACCGCCTGGCCATGAGCGTGCGCATGGAGCTTGACGCTGCGGGTAACCTCACCTCGGCCGAGGCCATGACCTCGGCAATTCGCTCGACTGCCCGCCTTGACTACGACACCGTTGACGCGCTGCTTCTCGGGTGCGTGGGGGCCGACGCGCTGCAGGACGATCCCGTGGAGGCGCACGAGCTGGAGGAGGCTCTGCGCACGCTCGACCAGATCCGAGGGCTCCGCGAGCACATACGCGAGGAGCGCGGCTCGATTGACTTTGACACCGTGGAGCCCAAGGTAACGCTCGACGAGAAGGGCCATCCTACGGGCGTGACCGTGCGTACGCGTACCCGCGCGACGGGCCTGGTGGAGGAGGCGATGCTTCTCGCCAACGAGTCCGTGGCGCGCATGCTCGCGGATCGCGAGGTTCCCTGCGCCTACCGTGTGCACGAGCGTCCGTCGCCGGATGACCTACGCGCCACGGTACGCCCCCTCATGGAACTGGGACTCATCGAGGACAATGCCCAGCGAGAGGCCCTGGTCGCCGGCGAGCCGGAGGCAATCAACGCCGTTCTTGATGCTGCCCGCGGTACCTCCGGTGAGTTTCTGGCCAGCGCGCTCTTGCTTCGCGCGCAGAAGCGGGCAGTGTATCTGCCCACAAACCAGGGACACTATGCGCTGGGTGCGCATGCGTACTGCCACTTCACCTCACCCATCAGGCGCTATCCGGACGAGCTGGTGCACCGTGCGCTCAAGGCGCTTCTCGCTGGCATGCTTGGCAGCAGGGAGCAGGAGCAGATTGCGGGACAGCTGCCGCAGCTCTGCGCCACGTGCTCGCAGATGGAGCGCGCCGCGGACGGCGCCGCCCGGGCGAGCCAGCACATCAAGATGGCCGAGCTCTACGCGGACCGCATAGGCGAGGCCTTCTCCGGTGTGGTGTGCGGCTGCGAGCGCTTTGGGCTCTTCGTCATGCTCGATGACACGTGTGCCGAGGGACTGCTGCCCGTACGCGCCCTTGGCGGCGAGTGGCTCGAGTACGACGAGGACCGCATGACCCTCACCGGCGAGGAGTCCGGCCGTGTGTGGGAGTTGGGTACGCGCGTGCGTGTAGTGGTGACCCAGACCGACATTCCTCGTGGAAGGATAGACTTCGCACTCGCGGACCCGCGTGACGCCGCGCGATAATGGGAAGACTAACGAGCAGTGCATACCGCGCATATCGCGCGTGAGTTTGGCCCCAAGAGGCCAGGGGAGAGGGACATGGACCAGGAGCAGAGCCAGAGCACGCTGACAGACAGCCTCGAGCAGGCAGAAGGGCTCATCCTGCAGGGGCAGGACGATGCGGCGCGGGAGCTTCTCGCCCGCCTTGCCGAAGACGCCGAGGAGTACGTCGACCGCAACTGTGCGGCCACCGAGAGCGATCAGTGGTTCAGTTTCCCCACGCTCTTCGACCGCCTGTGCTACCGCCGCGTCGAGCGCGACCCGCGTACCCTGCATGACGTGGGCGAACCGCTTGACCGGCTGTATGCAGACCTCGCCCTTGCGTGCGTTCGTACCGGCGACTACAACGCGGGCGTCGAGGCGCTCAAGCAGGCCGTGCGCTGGAACCCCATGAACTGTGGCTATCGCCTTGACCTGGCAGATCTCTACCGCACCAACGGCGACATGCAGGAGTACCTGGCGCTCACCTACAGCTGCTTCGAGCGCGCGAGTGAGGCGCGCCATCTTGCGCGCGCATTCCTCAACTTTGTCGGCTACTTCGAAGCGCAGGACAAGCCGCGCACCGCAGCTGCCGCGCTCCGTGCGGCTAGGCGTCTTGAGGTGAAGGACTCGGCGCTCGAGGCTGCGCTCGACCAGGCCGCCGGTACCGAGCGCGACCCGGATAGCGTGACGGACAAGGAGACCGCAGACCTTCTCGCCGAGGAGGGGCTGCCCGATGGCGCAAACGCCGAGGTCGCTATCTGCCTGCTCATGTGCGCTCAGGACGCCGCTGCCGCCGGGGAGCGCGACGTGGCTACCAATCTCACGCTGCGCGCCCGCGACCTGGTGGGCGAGCCTGCGGCAATGACGCTATTGCAGCTCATCCGGGACACCGATGCCGAGATGGCTCAGGAGGCCGCGGCGAGCGATTCCGCCGACAAGAGCTCCACTGGCGACCCAAGCGATCCGCAGGCCAACGGAGGTGCGGGCGATGCCCAAGCCAACTAAGCGCGAGAAGAAGACCATTGCGCGCAACCGCGCGGCCCGTCACGAGTACTTCGTGGACGAGACCTTCGAGGCCGGCGTTGAGCTCACCGGTACCGAGGTCAAGAGCCTGCGCGAGCGTGCGTCGCAGATCACCGACGCCTTCTGCCTTGTCCGCGGAGGAGAGGTGTGGCTGCACGGCGTGCACATCCACCCCTACTCAAACGGCGGCGTGTGGAACGTGGACCCCGACAGGAAGCGGCGGCTCCTGCTCCACCGTCACCAGATCGACTATCTTGACGGCAAGCTCCGAACCAAGGGCATGGCGCTCATCCCGCTGGAGCTCTACTTCGACGAGCACAACCGTGTGAAGCTCTGCATTGGCCTGTGCCGCGGCAAGAAGCTCTACGACAAGCGTGATGACATGGCCCGCCGTGATACCGACCGCGAAATTCAGCGCGCACTCAAGGAGAGAAGCCGCTAGGCTGCGTTGCTGGGCGATAAGATGGGAACGTCTGGTCTGCAAGGTCGAGGAGAGGAGACCCATGGACGCAAAGGCGCTGTTTAGTTTCTCGTACGGGCTCTATGTGGTGTCGGCCAACGACGGCGAGAACGTTGGCGCGTGCCTCATCAACACCGCGCTGCAGGTGACGAGCAGCCCGCTACAGGTGGCCATCACACTCAACAAGGAGAACCACACCACCAAGGTCGTGGAGGCGGCGGAGCACTTCACCCTCACGGTGGTCTCCAAGACCGCTGACATGCCGTTCATTGGGCGCTTTGGCTTCAAGAGCTCGGCGGACATCGACAAGTTCGAGGGCATTCCCACAAAGACGTCGCTGCTCTTCGACCCCTACACCACCGAGCACGCCTGCGCGATGGTCTGCTGCGCCGTGGTGAAGACCGTCGACCTGGGCACCCACGTGATGTTTGTCGGTGAGGTCTCCGACGCCGAGCGCGTCTCCGACGAGGAGCCCATGACCTACGCCTACTACCACAGCGTCCTTAAGGGTAAGACGCCGCCCAAGGCGTCCTCCTACATCGAGGGCGAGGACCCAACAAAACCCGTGGTGCCCGTCTCGGCACCCAAGCACCACTTCCGCTGCAACATCTGCGGTTACGTTTACGAGACCACCGACGAGGAGCTTCCGGCAGACTTCCGCTGCCCCATCTGCGGTGTTGGGTCCGAGAACTTCACCAAGATTGACTAGCGTTCCACCCGTGGCGCGCCACGGTTGATGTAAGCTCGTAAGTAGCATTTGTTGGCAAGGTACGCGTGCACCCAAGAGAGAGGAACAACCATGGCTGACGAGAAGAAGACCTACACCTTCCGCTGCACCGTCTGCGGTTACGAGGTCACCGTTGACACCCCCGAGCTCCCCGAGGACTACGTCTGCCCCGTGTGCGGCGTGGGTCCCGACATGTTCGAGCTCGTCGAGGAGTAGCACCCTCTCATTTCTGGGATGCTTTTCTCGCGTTGACGGGGCGGGCTGGCGCAGCGCATGCGGCCAGCTCGCCCCTTTCGTGTGGATGGCGTTCTCTTGTGGGTTCTGTCGTTGCGGTATCGCGGGGCTACAATGTCGGGGCCGTGGCGGCTTGGGGCCGACGCTGCGGCGGGCGACCGGTGGGGCGCGTGATTTGGCGGATGCCCCGCAAGACTAGGAGGCCCTGGTAGATGAAGCGTGCGCGGCAGACGTCCGAGTCCATCGAGCTGGCGGCGATTCTCGCATTCTCGGGCGGGCTCATGGACGCGTATTCGTACCTCGCGCGCGGGAAAGTGTTTGCCAACGCCCAGACAGGCAACATCCTGCTTTTTGGCGTGAACCTTGCCGACGGCGACGTCAACCGAGCCCTTCACTATGCCGTGCCCGTGATGGCGTTCGCGGTGGGCATTGCACTTGCGCACTCCATCAAGATTTTCTCGAAGGAACGTCGCCTGCACTGGCGCCAGACTGCGCTTCTCGTCGAGGCAGCTCTTCTCCTTGTGGTGGCGTTTATCCCCGATGACCTCCACCTCATTGCCAACAGCCTTACCTCCCTGGGCTGTGGAATCCAGGTCCAGGCATTTAGGAAGCTCCACGGAAACGGCTTTGCCACCACCATGTGCATTGGCAACTTGCGTAGCGGTACTCAGAAGCTCGTAGATTACGTGCACGATAAGGACCGGGCATACCTCGAGGGATGCCTGCTCTACTACGGGGTGATCCTCTGCTTTGCCGTTGGCGCCATTGCGGGGAGCCGCGTCATTGGGGTGCTTGGCCTGCACGCAATCCTCGTGAGTCCCGTGCTGCTCCTCGTGGCGTTTGTTGTGATGTTCCAGGATCGCGAAAAGCGCGCTCGCGAGCGCACCGTCGCGGCCGAGGCCGAGAGTTCCCAGCAGCGTTAGCGTTGGGCACCTGGCCTCCTCTGACGAGTCACCGCCACTAGTTATTGCGCGTTTTGGAGAGCGTATTTTCCATCAACTGGGAAAACAACCTAAGAGAAAGAAAAATCGTGCAATAATTTGGCCAGGGCGAAGGCCGGTGGAGCCCCGCGTCGGATGGTGAGACAAAGGCCCGCGTCGGATCGTCCACGTTTTGGGTAGACTATGGCATGCGGCCCGGTGCCGCAGCTCTTTGACAACGCGTATGGTGGCAGCGTCCCCATTCCATCTCTGGGGGTGACTGGTTTCGACAGGGTGCATCTGAGATGGGCAGCAGGCCGTGGTCTCCTCGCCACGTAAAACAGGGGAACCGTCAAATTGAATTGACGACAACTCTTCTTTTGAGCCTCAGCTGGCTCTCGCTGCTTAGTCTTAACTAACCAGCGCGTCAAACCGGGGGTTTCTCCCGCTCCCGGGGCGGCGTCATTCTAGGGAGACGCTCGCGCGGGTGTAGTCGGTATGCCGCGCGCTAAGACCAAACCGGCTGGGAGGCCAAGCGCGGGCTACCGGGTGCGCGGCCTCCAAGACTCAACCGGCAGCTGAGCCTGGAGACACCTGTCAGGGACGTGCTTTGGACCGGAGTTCGATTCTCCGCACCTCCACCAAAAGCGTAGGCGCCGAGCCCCACAATAGGGCTCGGCGCTTTTTGTATAGTTGGGTAGCCGCGACGTGCGCGGCAACGTGACGGTACGTATTCGGAGGCGGTCTATGGGCAGCAGCGACAAGCCCGCCCTCGTGCTCGAGGGCGGCGGTTACAGGGGCATCTTCACGGCCGGCGTTCTCGACGTCCTTCTCGAGAACGGCATCTACACCAGCTCCTTCAAGAGCGTGTGGGGCGTCTCGGCTGGCGCGCTCAACGCCGTGAGCTATCGCTCGCACCAAATTGGCCGCACCATGCGCATCATGCTTGCCTTTCGCGACGACCCCCGCATGATGTCGCTCCTCTCGCTCGTGCGTACGGGAAACCTTGCCGGAACCGACTTCATGTACGACGAGGTCCAGAACCACATTGACCCCTGTGACCTGGACGTTTTCGACAAGGACCTCACCCCCATGTACTTTGTGGCGTCCGATGTGCTGTTTGGCGCGCCGACCTATCTGCATGTGGAAGGCGAGAAGCTCGACGCCACAAAGGCCCGAGCGTCGGCGTCTTTGCCGGGCGTTTCGACGATGGTCGAGATAGAGGGGCATCGCTACCTCGACGGCGGCACTACGGACTCCATCCCCTTCGCGGTCGCGATGGGCCTTGACGGCGCGCCCGAGGTTCCAGGCGCTGAGCCCGCAGACCGCGCGCTCGTGGTGCTCACGCAGGACCGCACCTACATCAAGGACGGCGCGACCGAGCGTGCCATCCTAAGAACCCACCGCTATGACGCCTATCCCTACTACGAGAAGGCCCTGGCCACACGTGCCGACCGCTATAACGCGCAGCGAGAAGAGCTTGCGAGTCTAGAGGCCGAGGGTCGCGCCCTGGTGCTGAGGCCCCCCGAGCCCGTGACCATTCGCACCTCCGAGCATAACGGCGAGCCGCTCCTGCGCCTCTACCTGCAGGGGCGCCAGGAGGCTACGAGCCACCTCGACGAGATTCGCGCGTTCCTGTAGGGGCGCTCGTTCTGCGCTATCATTGAATTCAATGAAGACATTGACGGGAGGTTGCAGTGGCCTTGACCATGACTACTAAACTCACAAAAGGTGGCCAGACAACCATCCCGAAAGAGATTCGCGCCGCCTTGGGTATTGGCGATGAGGCACGCGTGTGGTGGCGGCTCGACGGCGATCACGCAACGCTCTCGTCTGAGCCGCCTGTGCCGAATGTGGTTTCTTCTCAGGAGGAGTTTTGGGATGGGGTCGAGCTTGCTATGTCTGACGTGGCGAGCGGGAGGACGCGCGACGCCCGTGAACTGTCTCAAGAGCTAAGAGAACGACATGAGCTCCAATAACTACAAAGTGGTGGTTGCGAATGCCTTTGCCGATGACATTGAGGAGGCGGTGACCTACTACGAGACGCAGTCAGGCAAAAAGAGTGCCGCTCGTTTTCTTGAGAAGTACGATTCTTTTCTGGAGCTGGTGTCCAGGCTGCCTGGGCACGGCCCCCTCATCGGCGATTCGGGCCTGCGATGGCGTCAGCTAGGTGTGTTTATCGTCGTGTACAAAGTCGACGAAGCCAATAACTTGGTGACCCTTCTTCGCCTCTACTACCTCTCGACAAACTGGCGTTATCGTATTTTGGGCAGTTCGGAGTAAGAGAGGTCTTTGGGATCGGATAGCCCAGGGGTTTCACTAATTGCGATGATGGCCTGGTCTGTACGCAGGTGCCCATCCAGTATGGGGCTTATGTTACAGTCTCTAGCTTTGTGTTGCCCTTCTCGCTTGTCAGAATTGTGTGGAAAAAAAGCTCGCAAAACGGGGCGCTTGCGGCTGTATACTTTTAAGGCTTTTCCACCCAGAGCCCCGTAACCTCTGTTTCGAAAAAGCACGGCGGCCTGTCCAGAGGCAGCCATCCAAGATGTGTGTAGGAGGAGTCAAGTGAAGAAGTCGACTCAGTTCGCCAAGACGGGCGAAGTCGAGCGCAAGTGGGTGCTCATCGACGCCGACGGCATGACGCTCGGTCGCCTCGCGACCCAGGCGGCCATGATTCTCCGTGGCAAGAACAAGCCCCAGTACACCCCCAATGCGGACACCGGTGACTTTGTGATTGTCATCAACGCCGACAAGGTTGTCCTTACCGGCAACAAGGCAAACACCAAGTCCTACTGGCGCTACTCCGGCTACCTCGGCGGACTCAAGGCCGAGTCCTTCAAGGAGGCCATGGCCAAGCACCCCGAGCGCGTGATCGAGCACGCCGTCAAGGGCATGCTCCCCAAGACCACCCTTGGTCGCAAGCAGGGCATGAAGCTCAAGGTCTACGCTGGCCCCGAGCACCCGCACGCCGCTCAGAACCCCGTCAAGATCGATGTGGAGGCTTAACCGATGGCTGAGAACACCGTTGTTTATACCGGCACCGGCCGTCGTAAGGAGGCTGTCGCTCGCGTCCGCCTCGTTCCCGGCACTGGCAAGATCGTCGTCAACGGCCGCGACGCTGCGCAGTACTTTGGCCGTCAGCAGCTCGTTGACAACGCCGCTGCACCCCTCCGTCTGACCGAGACCGCCGAGTCCTTCGACGTCCTTGCGCGTTGCGATGGCGGCGGCATCAATGGCCAGTCCGGCGCTCTGCGCCTTGGCATCGCCCGCGCGCTGCTCCAGGCCGGCGAGTACCGCGAGGAGCTCAAGAAGGCTGGCTTCCTCACCCGCGACTCCCGTGCCGTCGAGCGCAAGAAGTACGGCCTCAAGAAGGCCCGCAAGCGCCCGCAGTTCTCGAAGCGCTAGGCTTTCTCGCTACGTTGCCCCTTATCGGGACTCGCACATGTTGCGGGTCCCGATTTTTTTGTACGAGGTGTCCATTCCTCAAAGGAATGAGGGGCCGCCGCTGAAGTGGGAGCCCGCCACAGTGCCCCCACAGGCAACTGGTAGAATTGCGATTACTGTGGATAACCGTTATCCCGAAACAAGGAGCGAGAAATGAAGTACTTCGGAACCGACGGCTTTAGGGGTAGGGCCAACGAGGGCCTCAACGTTGATCACGCGTACAAGATCGGCCGCTTCGTGGGCTGGTACTACGGTGCGCGCCGCGGCGCCAAGGCGCGCGTGCTCATTGGCAAGGACACCCGTCGCTCGAGCTACATGTTTGAGTCTGCGCTGGTCGCCGGCCTGGTTGCGAGTGGCGCCGACGCCTACATGCTGCACGTCATCCCCACGCCGGGCGTCTCGTACGAGGTTCTCGACGGCGGCTTTGACTGCGGTGTCATGATCACCGCGAGCCACAACCCCTTCACGGACAACGGCATCAAGCTCGTGAACCGCGAGGGTTACAAGATGGACGAGGACGTCCTCGAGCAGGTCGAGGACTATATCGACGATAAGCTCGAGGTTCCTCTCGCCACCGGCGACGCCATTGGCTGCACCGTTGACTACATGCAGGGGCGCAACCGCTACATCGCGCACCTCATTTCCTCGTGCGGCTTCTCCATGCAGGGCGTCAAGGTGGGCCTGGACTGCGCAAACGGTGCTGCCTCCAGCGTTGCGCGCCCGGTCTTCGACGCTATGGGCGCCGAGACCCACGTCATCAACAATGCCCCCAACGGCTTCAACATCAACGTCGACTGCGGCTCCACCCACATCCAGCGCCTGCAGGACTTCGTCGTTCGCAACGGGCTCGACGTTGGCTTCGCGTACGATGGCGACGCCGACCGCTGCCTTGCCGTTGACGAGCGCGGCCGTCTGGTCGACGGCGACCTGATCCTCTACGTGTGCGGCACCTACATGGCAAAGCACGGTCGTCTCGCCAAGAACACCGTGGTGCCTACCGTTATGAGCAACTTCGGCTTCTTCAAGGCGCTCGACGCCGCCGGCCTTTCCTACGAGAAGACCGCGGTGGGCGACAAGAACGTGTGGGCCTGCATGATGGAGCACGGCTACACCCTGGGTGGCGAGCAGTCCGGTCACATCATCTTTGGCGACCTCGAGAAGACCGGCGACGGCATCATGACGAGCCTGCGCATCATGGAGGTTCTGCGTGCCGAGCGCGAGAAGCTCTCCGAGCTCACGCGTCCCGTCACGCTCTACCCGCAGCAGCTCGTGAACGTGCGTGTTGCCGACAAGGACGCGACCATGGCGGCGCCCGAGGTCAAGGAAGCCGTGGCCGAGGCGGAGAAGTTCCTCGAGGGCAACGGCCGCGTGCTGGTGCGTGCCTCGGGCACCGAGCCCCTGGTTCGCGTGCTTGCGGAGGCCCCGGAGGAGCGGCTGTGCCAGGAGGCAAACGCCATCGTCCTCAAGGCGCTCGAGCCGTTCAAGGAGTAGCGGTTCTCACTCAACCACGCCGTCGCGCACTGGCATGACGGCGTGGTTTCTCTTCGCCGATACCAGTTGGGCCGCGGGACTCCACCCGTGGCTGATAGACTCTATGCAACGTGCGCCGTGCCGGCGCAAATACGAAGCTAACCAAAATGTGCGTACAAGGGGGCAATCATGTGCGGAATCGTGGGATACACCGGCAAGAAGCAGGCCGCCCAGTTCCTTCTGGACGGGCTGGCGACGCTCGAGTACCGCGGCTACGACTCGGCTGGCGTCGAGGTGCTCTCGCCTGACGGCGAGCTCCACGGCGTGAAGTGCGCCGGACGCGTCTCGGTCCTTGCTGACCGCTGCAAGACCGCAAACCTTACGGGCACCACGGGCATCGCGCACACGCGCTGGGCCACGCACGGCGCCCCCACCGACAAGAACGCCCACCCGCACCTTGACTGCACGGGTCGCATCGCCATTGTCCACAACGGCATCATCGAGAACTACCGCGAGCTCCGCAGCTACCTGGCGCGCAATGGCCATACCTTTGCGTCCGACACCGACTCCGAGGTCGTGGCGCACCTCGTGGAGGACGCCTGGTCCGGTCCCTGCAAGGGCGACCTCGTCGCAGCCGTGAGCAACGCCGTGAGCCGCCTTGAGGGCTCCTGGGCGCTCGCCGTGGTATGCGCCGATGCCCCTGGCCAGCTTGTGGTTGCGCGCAATGGCTCGCCGCTCGTGGTTGCCTCCACGCCCGATGGCGCCTACGCCGCCTCCGACGTCACGCCGCTCGCAAGCGTGACCTCTCACGTCATCCAGCTCGAGAACGGCCAGGTTGCGCTCCTCGAGCAGTCCGGCAAGGTCACCGTCTACGACGCCGAGGGCACCACGGTCGAGCACCCCAGCACCTTCGACATCGACTGGGACGCTTCGGCCGCAACGCTGGGCGGCTACGCCGACTTCATGGAGAAGGAGATCGCCGAGCAGCCCGAGGCCATCGAGCGCTTGCTCAAGGGTCGCCTGGGCGAGAAGGGCATCCTTCTCGACGAGCTTCGCATGAGCGAGGAGGACCTTGCGGCCGTGGACCGCATCTTCATCATCGCCTGCGGCACCTCCTACCACGTGGGGCTCATTGCGCGAACCCTCATCCAGACCTGGGCGCATGTCCCGGTTGTGTGCGAGTACGCCTCCGAGTTCAACTACGAGCAGGACGTCCTTATCACCGAGCACACGCTCTGCATGATCATCACGCAGTCCGGCGAGACGGCCGACACCCTCACCGCGGCGCGCCGTATGAAGGGCCTGGGCTGCAAGGTCTTCGCCGTGACCAACGTGCTGGGATCCTCTGCCGCGCGTGAGTCCGACGGCGTCCTCTACGTGCAGGCCGGCCCGGAGGTCTGCGTGTGCTCGACCAAGGCCTACACGGCCCAGATGGTGGCGTGCGCGCTCTTTGCGCTGCGCCTCGCACAGGCCAACGGCCATATGGACGCCACCGAGGTGGGCGGCCACTATGCGGACCTCGCCACGCTGCCCGATCTTATCCGCACGGTTCTCTCCCGTGCCTGGCAGGACAAGCAGGCGGCGGCCGTCTTCCGCCGCGCCCACTCCGCGCTCTTCCTCGGCCGTGGCGTCAACTCCACCACCGCCTACGAGGGCGCCCTCAAGCTCAAGGAGATTAGCTACCTGCACGCCGAGGCCTACCCGGCCGGCGAGATGAAGCACGGCCCCATTGCCCTGCTCGAGCCTGGCTTCCCGGTGGTGGCGATCGTCCCCGAGGATCGCGTGCACGACAAGACCGTGTCAAACATCCAGGAGGTCATCGCCCGCGGTGCAACCTGCGTGGCCGTTGCCACCGACGGCGACGAGTCCGTTGCCTCGCTCTGCGAGCATGTGCTGTGGATTCCGCCCGTGGAGGACGAGCTTCTCGTCCCCATCGTTGCCGTCGTGCACCTGCAGGTGCTTGCGCGCTACGTTGCCCGCTCGCGCGGCTGCGACGTGGACAAGCCCAGGAACCTCGCAAAGTCTGTCACGGTGGAGTAGCACATGGCCTTGGCTGGCATTGGCGTCGACATGCTCGAGATCGCCCGCATGGAGCGTGCCATGCGTCGGAGGTCGTCGTTCCTGCGTCGTGTGTTCACCGACGAGGAGCGCGCCTACTGCGACGCCTGCGCCCGGCCTGCCGAGCACTACGCCGCCCGGTTTGCGGCGCGCGAAGCCGTGGTCAAGGCGCTGGGCACGGGTTTCTCGAACGGCGTGGGCTTCTCTGACGTCTCGGTGACCATGGACGCACAGGGGAGGCCCCGTGCGCTGCTCACCGGTCGTGCCGCCCAGATTGCCCGCGAGGGCGGTGTGCGTGAGGTGGCGCTCTCGCTCTCCCACACGCGAGAGGTGGCCGTTGCCAACGCCGTGGCCGTGACGGACGAGGTGCGTCCCCAGCCAGACGACAAGCCCGACCCAGAGCGCGAGCTTGCGGCCTCGTTTCGAGAAGCGCGTTCTGTGTTGGACGAGCTCGAGCGTGCGCAAGATGGGATAATGGCTGACGTGCCGGCAGAAAGTTCCGTCGCCGACACGCAGATGACACAAGAGGAAGGCGATGCCGGGGGAGCCACGGATGCATCTGTGCCGGTAGAGCCAGCCAAGGAGTAGAACGATATGCAGCCCGTACTCAACGTCGAAGATGTCAAACGCGTCGAGGTCGTGCTCACCCGCGCGGGCGTGAGCATCTCCGAGCTCATGCACCGCGCCGGATGTGCCGCCGCCCAGGAGGCCCTTGCCCTGGGCGACGTTCAGAATGCCGTGGTTCTCGCCGGCATGGGCAACAACGGGGGAGACGGCTGGGTTGCCGCCGAGGCCCTGCTCGCCCGCGGCGTGAACGTCAAGGTGGTCACGCCTGTCGAGCCCGACCAGCTCTCTGGGGACCTGGCGCGCCAGGTTGCGCAGCGCGCCGTGCGTGCGGGGGTCTCGACGCTGGTGGGGCCGTCTCGCGACGAGCTCGAGGGGCTTCTCTCGGCCTCCGACGTGGCGCTCGACTGCATGTTGGGCACGGGCTTCCACGGAGACGTCCGCGCGCCGTTCGACATCTGGATCGACTGCGTGAACAGCTCGGGTGTGCGCGTGGTTGCCGTGGACGTGCCCAGCGGCCTTTCGGCGCAGACGGGGCATGCTCCCGGCGCCTGCGTGGTTGCGGACCTCACGGTTACCATGCTGTGCCTGAAGCCTGGCCTTCTCGCCGACGACGGTCGCGACGTGTGCGGCTCCATTGTGGTGGCGCCGCTTGCCGAGCAGACCGAGCAGATCGTGGTCGAGGCAGATCCGGTGGCCTGGCGGGCCGACCTCGAGGACTACCTTGACGTGATGGTGCCGCCCACCACGGCGGTCGACAAGTTCTCCCGTGGCTCGGTAATGGTTGTGGGCGGGTCCTCTCGCTATGTTGGCGCCCCCATCCTGGCCGCTCGCGCCGCCGCTCGTGCGGGCGCTGGCTATGTCACGCTTGCCGTGCCGGCATGCATCGTGCCGCAGGTGCAGGCCCATGTGCTCGAGATTCCCGTGGTGGGGCTTCCCTGCGACGAGGACGGCACCATCTCTAAGGATGCCGCGCCCCTGCTCACAAAGCTGGCCGAGAAGCGCTCGGCAGTTCTCGCCGGTCCTGGCATGCGTGTATCCGGCGGCACCGTGGCCGTTGTCTCGGCACTTCTCGCCACCTCGGTCCCGCTAGTTCTCGATGCAGACGCGCTCAACTGCATTGCTCGTCTCACCTCGGGCAAACTGCAGGATTTCCCGGAGATCCTGCGCAGGAATTCGCCGCTCGTGCTTACCCCGCATCGCCGCGAGCTTGGTCGTCTGGTGGGCAGGGAGGACAACCCGCCCGCCTCTTTGGTGGACCAGCTCGAGGACGCGCGCAAGATCGCGTGGTCTGACGGCGGCTCTGAGCTGGTTGTGGTCACCAAGGGTACCGCAACCGGCTGCGTGGGCGTTGAGCAGGCAATTCTCCCCAAGCCCGGCCCTGCGGCACTTGCCACGGCGGGCTCGGGTGACGTTCTGGGCGGCATCATAGCCTCCAAGCTCGCGCAGACCTACGGGCGCGTGGACAACCTGCCCCTGCTCTGCGCCCTCTCCTGCGAGCTCCACGGCTATGCGGCCACGCTTGCCATGGAGCGCATGGGGTCGAGGGGTGTCATGGCCTCGGACATCATCGACGAGCTGGGCATTGCAGATGACGCTCTGGGGGAGCGCGTGAGCTTCCCCGATGCCGACAACGGCGACGAGAACAACTAGGGAGCGAAGGCATGGCAGTTCAGAGCCCTGCGGACAGGTGGTCATGGGTCGAGATTGACCTCTCTGCCCTCAAGCGGAATACGCGCAAGTTCAAGGCGCTTCTCGCACCTGGCGTGAAGATGATGTGCGTCGTGAAGTCAGACGCCTACGGCCATGGCGCCGAGCGCTGCGTACGTGCCATGCACTCCGCCGGAGCGGACCAGTTTGCCGTAGCCACCGTGGAAGAGGGCGTGAGACTTCGCAAGGCGGGCATCGAGTGGCCCATCCTTCTGCTCTCCGAGCCGCCCATGGAGTGCGTGCAGACGCTCGTGGACTACGACATCATGCCCTCTGTCTACACGTCCGAGTTCGCCCTCGCGCTGGGCGAGTGCGCGGCGGCATCCGGCAAGGTGGCCCGCTACCACCTGGCCGTCGATACCGGCATGACGCGCATTGGCGTGCGCCGCGAGGACGTGCTCGAGCTCAGGCGCACCATCGACTTTCACCGTGGGCTTGAGTGCGCGGGCATGTTCACGCACTTCGCGACTGCCGACGCCATCGACGACTGGGACTTTGCGCTGCAGCTCAACCGATTCAACGAGGCCGTCCAGATCGTGCGCGAGGCGGGTCTGGAGACCGGCCTTGTCCACTGTGACAACACGCCGGGCACGGTCTTGCATCCCGAGTGCCAGTACGACATGTGCCGCGTGGGCATTGGGCTCTACGGCCTGCAGCCGGCCGAGACCACGGCCCCGCGCATTCAGCTCGAGCCGGTCATGAGCGTGCGCGGCCGCGTTACCCGAGCCATCTACCCGAGCGTGGGCGACGGCGTGGGCTACGGCCTCACGTGGCGCGTTCCCAAGCAGAACATGCAGGTTGCCACCGTGCCCATCGGCTATGCCGACGGCCTTGCCCGCACGCTCTCAAACAGCATGGACGTTATCGTGAATGGCGCGCGCTGCCGTCAGGTGGGCCGCATCTGCATGGACCAGTTTATGTTTGCGGTGGACGTGAATAACGCCCGCGCGTACCGTCCCGCCAAGCCTGTCGAGATGGGCGATGTGGTCACCGTCATTGGCCGCGACGGCGACGAGGAGATTAGCGCCGACGAGATGGCCAAGCTTCGCGACACCATCAACTACGAGGTTGTGTGCGACTTTGGCATGCGTCTCGAGAAGGTCTATGTCTAGGCGTCGGCGTGAGCGCGCCAGCCTCTTGGAGGGCGATGAAGAGATGTCGGTGATGCACATCCCCGGCCACGAGCACCAGGGACCACAGGAGGTCACGCTCGAGGAGATTCGCTCCGTCATGGGCAACTGCCAGCTCTGTCCCCTTGGACAGACCCGCACCAACCTTGTGTTTGGCGTGGGAAACCCCAACGCGCGCGTGATGTTCGTGGGCGAGGGCCCAGGTCGCAACGAGGACCTGCAGGGCGAGCCCTTCGTGGGGGCCGCAGGCCACAAGCTTGATTCGCTCCTCTCGGTGGCTGGTCTCACCCGTGACCAGATCTACATTGCCAACGTGGTGAAGTGCCGTCCGCCCGGAAACCGCAACCCCAAGCCAGAGGAGATTGCTGCCTGCTCGCCCTTCCTGCGCGAGCAGATTCGCTCCGTGTGGCCGGACGTCCTTGTCTGCCTGGGGAACTTTGCTTCTCAGTTTGTGCTGCGCACCGAGGCGGGCGTCACGTCGCTGCGGGGAAAGCTCTACCAGACCGGGCACTTTGTGGTGTGCCCCACGTTTCACCCGGCGGCCTGCATCTACCACTCGGACTGGCAGCCGCTTCTCGAGAGCGACCTTGCAATGGTGGGCCAGTGGCTGCGGGACAACCCGCCCGGGCCGGGGAAGGAGTAGTCGTGGCACGAGAGGCGTCGTTTAAGACCGCGTCACAGGAGGAGACAATCGCCCTTGGGCGCGTGCTGGGCGGTGTTCTCCACGAGGGCGACGTGCTGGTGCTCACGGGAGACCTGGGTGCAGGAAAGACCCAGCTCACCAAAGGTATCGCAGCTGGCATGGGCGTGACGGCGGACGTCACAAGCCCCACCTTCACCATCGAGATGGTCTACCACGGGCGCGAGATGGACCTCGACCACTTTGACCTCTATCGGCTTGACCGTGCCGAGCAACTCGAGGACACGGGCCTCTTTGACGTGCTTGGCGCCGATGGCGTCTGCGTGATCGAGTGGGGCGAGCAGTTTGCCGATGAGATTGGCGACGCACGTGTGGACGTGTTCGTCACGCGGCTGGATGCCGAGGCGGCTCCGGGGGAGGAGCCCCCGCGCGAGGTGCGTTTTGTTGCGCACGACGCCCGCGGCGAGGAGCTGGTCGACGCATTGGTGGCGGCCGCGGCGTAGACGGGGCTGCTTCTCCGCAGAGGCACTGTTCCGCCGTTTTTGTACACATAACGGCGTTCAGGCAGTCGATTTCGTCGAATTCCTTCTCAACAGCTCCCGGCGAGAATCGCGTGTGCTCTGGGAGTGGCGCGGCGCCCGCCGACGCCCGCCTCCATCGCCCGCGCTACACTATCCCTCGTGATAATGCCACGTTGCAGGAGCCAGATGAGAATGACGAGCGAAACCAAGACGAGCGATACCAACACCAACGGCCTTGCCCTTGCCATCGATACGTCCACCGACATGCTTGCGTGTGCGGTGGTGTCCTGGGAGCCCGGCTCGACCCCGCGCGTCCTTGCCGCGCGCGACCACATGTGCCGTCGCCAGGCCAACGTCGAGCTTGTCTCAACGGCCCTTGCGGCCCTGGAGGACTGCGGCCACACTATGGCTGAGCTCGACCGCGTTCTTGTTGGTCGCGGTCCCGGCAGCTTCACGGGCGTGCGCATTGGCATCGCTACGGCCAAGGGCCTCTCGTGCGGCCTCTCCAAGCCGCTCCACGGCGTCTCCGTTCTTGACGCGACGGCGTGGGGCGCGTGGCAGGCGGGCGTGCGCGGGCTTCTCGCCGTGGCCGACGACGCGATGCGCGGGGAGGTCTACCCCGGCATCTACCAGCTGGATGACGCTGGCGCCCACCGCACCTTTGCCACCGAGACCGTCTGCAAGGCCGACGAGTGCGTGGCTGCATGGTCGGCGCGCGGGGATGCGTCCCAGCTCGTCCTTACGGGCAACGGGCTCAAGAAGTATCGTGCGCGCTTCGAGGTTGCCGGTTTCGCAAACATCTTGGACGAGGCCCTGTGGTATCCCACGGGCGAGGGCCTGGCGCTTGCCGCTGCCGCGCAGCCCCTCGACTCCGGCGACCCGGCGCTGGTGCTCCCTATCTACACGCGCCTCTCGGACGCCGAGGAGAACGAGCGCAAGCGCCTTGGGCTCAAGGCGCCCGCAAGCGTGGCGGTCACGGGCGTGGACGACGCGCTGGCCGACAGGCATCTGCAGCTGCGACCCATGTCAGTGAATGACCTGCCCGCCGTCGCTGCGCTCGAGGCCACGGCATTCTCGGGTTCCTCCCATACGCCTTGGACCGAGAAGCTCTTCTACGAGGAGCTCTCGCAGCCGGGTCGCAGCTGGTGGGTGGCGCACGACCTGGGCCGCATCACTGGCTTTGCCGGCGGCATGATGGCTGGAGACGACTTTGAGATCTGCGACGTTGCCGTGGAGGAGGGGCACCGCCGCCAGGGAGTGGCCTCTCGCCTGGTGGCGCGGCTGTGCTACGACGCGCACGTCCTCAACGCAAAGACCGCTTCGCTCGAGGTGGACGAGAAGAACGAGCCGGCGAGGGCTACCTACGACCACCTGGGCTTCGTTGAGGTCGGTCGCCGTCCGGGCTACTACGCGCCGGGCCACGATGCCCTCATTCTGCGTGCAGAACTGCCGCTCGCGGGTGATGTGGAAGCGCTGGGCAAGCGCCCCGAGCCGCACGCCTCTATCCGTCCGTGGCCCATCCTCGCCGGCCCGCGCGATGCCGCATGCAAGGAGGCGCTGGCCGCCGCCGGCGACCTGGTCCTCTCGATTGAGTCCTCATGCGACGAGACCGCGATCGCGGTGGTGGACTCCCACGGTACCGTGTGCTCGAGCGTGGTTGCCACCTCGATTGACTTCCATGCCCGCTTTGGCGGCGTCGTGCCCGAGATTGCCAGCCGCAAGCACGTCGAGGCAATCGTGGGCGTCTACGAGGAGGCCATGGCCCAGGCGGGCGCGCACTTTGGCTGCGACACCCTCACCGCGGCGGACCTCTCTGCCGTTGGCGTAACCGCTGGTCCCGGCCTTGTGGGAGCGCTCGTGGTGGGCGTCGCGTTTGCCAAGGGCCTCTGCGCTGCCACCGGCCTGCCGCTCATCGCCGTGCACCACCTTGAGGGGCACCTTCTCGCCAACCTCTTCGAGACGCCGGACCTGAAGCCGCCCTTTGTGGCGAGCCTTGTCTCTGGAGGCAACACCATGCTGGTGTACGTGCGTGGATGGGGCGACTACCAGATTCTGGGCACCACCATCGACGACGCCGTGGGCGAGGCCTTCGACAAGGTAGCCAAGGCGCTTGGCCTGGGGTACCCCGGTGGCCCGGTCATCAGTAGGCTTGCCGCAAAGGGCAACCCGCGCGCGATCCATTTCCCGCGCGCCATGATGCACAGTGGCGACTATCAGTTCTCGCTCTCCGGCCTTAAGACGGCCGTAATCACCTACATCGAGGGTGAGAACCGCGCCGGCCGGCCCATCGACCTGCCCGACCTCGCGGCCTCCTTCGAGGCGGCCGTCATCGACGTGCAGGTGGCAAAGGCCGTGACGGCAGTCGAGCAGACGGGCGTCTCGGACTTCTGCGTCGGTGGTGGCGTCGCGGCAAATCCGCAGCTACGTGAGGCGTACCACGAGGCCTTTGGCAAGCGCGGCGTGCGCGTGACCGTTCCGCCCATGCGCGCGTGCGGCGACAATGCGGCCATGATCAGCGTTGCAGCACTGAGAAGCTATCGCGCGCGCAACTTCGCGCCGCTCACGCTCGACGCGGATCCCAACGCTCCTCTCGGCACCTGGTCCACGACCGACGCGCCCGTCCCGCCCAGCTGGTGAGACAAAGGGACAGTCCCTTTGTCTCATGCGTCCCGCAAGCGGCATCAAACATCAAATTATTCGCTTTTCTCGCAGCGTTACGCATTGTTACCTCACTGTGACTATCGGAGCACGTCGCGGCCAGAAGAGTATCGTTGCCGTGTGCGCGTAACTTTCTCGCATCGGGTCGCGTGGGCGCGTCTCGCTTGCAAGGGGGAGGGGAATGGGTCCCCTCCGGTTGCGTCGCGCGAAAGGGGAACAGCGGGGATTGTCCAGGGAGGACCACCATGAAGAAGTATCCCATCCAGCACGTGTCTGGCACATTTTCTCGTCGAGACTTTCTCAGGGCCTCGGGCATCACGGCCCTCACCGTTGGAGGGATGACCGTCCTCACGGCCTGCGGTCCTGCCGCCCAGTCGAGCGATGCCTCCGCTAGCTCCTCGTCATCCACCACCTCCACCAGCAGTGACTCCTCGTCGTCCGACTCGCTCAAGCTCGGCGACGGAAAGACCCTGCGCGTGGGCATGGAGGCCGCCTACGCCCCCTACAACTGGCAGGAGTCCTCGGCGAGCGACACCACCATCCCTATCGAGAACGTCGATGGCGCCTATGCCGACGGCTATGACGTGCAGGTGGCCAAGAAGATTGCCGACGCCCTGGGCATGGAGCCCGTCGCGGTGAAGATGGAGTTTGGCAGCCTGGTTGACTCGCTGGTCAACGGCCAGATCGACATCATCTGCGCCGGCATGTCCGTCACGGACGAGCGCGCCCAGTCCGCGGACTTCTCCGACTCCTACATCGACGACGAGGTCATCATGGTCGTCAAGCAGGGCTCGCCGTATGCCAACGCCACCAAGCTCTCGGACTTCTCCGGCGCCTCGGTCCTGGGCCAGAAGGACACCTTCTACGACGACCTCATCGACCAGATCCCCAACGTCAACCACCTCACGCCGGTCGCCACGGTGCCACTGGTGGTCGACGGCCTCATGAACGGCACCTGCGACGCCATCACCTTCTCGTCCCTCTCGCTGCCGCGCCTGCTCAAGGACTACCCAACCCTCAAGAAGGTTGACCTTGCCGACGGTGAGGGCTTCACGGACGCCTCCAACCCCGACAACGCCGCCATCGCCAAGGGCCAGGACGCGGTTCTCGCCAAGATCAACGAGGTCATCGACGGCATCTCGGCGGACGAGCGCCAGAGCATGTGGGATGACTGCATGGATCGTCAGCCCGCCTAGCGGACGCCCCACACAGCAGGGAGAAGCAAGAACATGTCAGATGCACCATCAATTTCGGCGTCGACCCGGCGCGCTCGCTTTGCCGCGTGGCTGCACAGAGACCATCGCTACGTCCTTCTCGGCACCTCTGCCGTCGCGTTTGTGGGGATGTGGCTCTCCAGCCAGCCGCGCCCGGCACTGAGCTTTCTTGCGCACGCGTTCACGGCCGAGCTCGTGATGTACTACGTGCTGGCCGCGTGGCTGGTGCTCTCGGCGGTGGCGCTTGTCTTCAAGCTCACGCACTGGAATACGTATGCCCAGGTAGCGCCCTTCGTTAAGCCCGGCGTGCGCCGGACGCTGCGCCTGGGCTCCTACGTCATCTGGGCGCTGGCCATCGTGCTCTTTGTCGACCGCGCGGTCATGGGCTTTGCGAGCGCGTGGGCGGCCGCCTCGGCGTCTGCCGGGATGCCGCAGAACGACATGCTCACGCAGATACTGTACATGTTCCAGCAGGGCTACGCCACGTACCTGCAGGGCATTCTCACGACCATAGAGCTGGCCGTCTTTGGCACGGCGATCGCCTTCGTGCTGGCAATGCTTTTGGTCTTCGTGCGCATCCAGCACATCGACCGCCCCGACAACGACTTTGTCCGCTTCTGGAAGAAGGTCGGCGTGGGCTTTGCCAAGGTCTACAGCACCGTGGTGCGCGGCACCCCTATGCTGGTCCAGGGCGTCATCATCTACTACGCGGGGTTTGGCCTGTTCAGCGGGTCGGGCATGTCCGTGTCCGAAATCAACGCCGTATGGTCGCGCTTCATTGCCGGCCTGGTGGTCATCTCGCTCAACTCCACCGCCTACATGATGGAGGTCCTGCGCGGCGGCATCGAGTCGGTCGACAAGGGCCAGATGGAGGCCGCGCGCTCGCTTGGCCTCTCGCAGTGGCAGGCCATGGTCAAGGTCGTCTTCCCGCAGGGCATCCGCTACGCCATCCCCGGCCTCTCCAACGAGCTGGTCATCAACATCAAGGACTCTTCGGTCCTCTCGGTAATTGGTGTGTTTGACCTGGCGTTTGCTGCTTCCACCATCGCTGGTATCTACTACAAGCAGCTCAACGCGTATCTCGTCATCGCGGTCTTCTACCTCATCATGACGGCAACGGCGTCGTGGCTGCTGGGCAAACTTGCCAAGCGACTTGACGCAAAGACCGAGCCCGTGCTGGGCGTGTCCAACCAGATGAAGGCAGGAGGCGAGAAGTAGCATGGCCACAGACGAGAAGAACCTCGGCACCGGCGCCGCTACGGATGCCGCCAACCCCGGTGAGGCCGTCGTTCGCGTTGAGGGGCTGCAGAAGTCCTTTGGCGCCAACGTGGTCCTGCGCGGCATCGACCTCACCGTGATGCCCGGCCAGGTGGTGACCATCATCGGTGCCTCCGGCTCGGGCAAGTCGACGCTCTTGCGCTGCATCAACCTGCTTGAGACGCCGGACGCCGGTCACGTGTGGTTCCACGGCAAGGACCTTGCCGCTGAGCACGTTGACATCAATGCCCTGCGCGAGAAGATCGGCATGGTGTTCCAGGGCTTTAACCTGTTCAACAACATGAACGTGCTGGACAACTGTACGCTGGCCCCAGTGACCCTCAAGAAGATGACCAAGGAGCAGGCCGAGAAGGTCGCGCTGGCAAACCTCGACTCCGTGGGTCTCGCGGACTTTGCCGGAGCCGACGTCAACACGCTCTCGGGCGGGCAGAAGCAGCGCGTGGCAATTGCCCGCGCGCTCTGCATGAAGCCTGACCTCATGCTCTTCGACGAGCCTACCTCGGCCCTTGACCCCGAGATTTCTGGCGAGGTCCTCGAGGTAATGCGCCGCCTTGCCTCGCAGGGCATGACCATGGTCGTGGTGACGCACGAGATGGCGTTCGCGCGCAGCGTCTCCGACGAGGTTGTCTTCATGGACAAGGGCGTGATTGCCGAGAAGGGCAGCCCCGAGAAGATGTTCACCAATCCCGAGAAGCCCCGCACGCGCGAGTTCCTCGCGCGCTACCTGTGAGACAAAGGGACAGTCCCTTTGTCTCATTGCCACCTTCCCGGAACCTTGCAGATTGCTGTCAACAATTGTTTTGCGCTCGCCGAATAGGCTCGTGGTGGCTTAATCCAAGGGATATACCCGTCAGCACCAGCAATTCACGGTGACGGGGGCAGATATGGCGAGGGCGGCTCGTGCGCGGTCGGAGTCGGGGTTTTATCACGTGATCCTTAGGGGGAACGGACGACAAATCCTGTTCGAATGCGACGCCGACCGCCTGGGGTTTCTCGAACTACTGAGAGACTCCTTTCGCGAAGGTGACATCACGCTTTTGGCATGGTGTCTTATGGACAACCACGTGCACTTGCTGGTGGAGGACACTCGCGAAGCGCTGAGCTGCACAATGCAGAAGGTCGCTACAACCTATGCGCTGCAGTACAACACGAGGTCGGGCCATATCGGCCACGTATTCCAGCAGCGGTTTCATAGCTTTCCCATAGAGGACGACTCGTATCTGCTTGAAGCGATGCGCTACATCCATAACAACTCGAGTAAGGCCGGGGTTGCCTCTGCCGCCTCGTATCGGTGGAGCAGCTACCACGAGTATCTTGGGGAGTCGCTCTGGGGCCAGAGGTTTGCTGACACTCGATTGCTATTGGAAATGCTAGGCGGCGTGGACGAGTTCGTCCGCTTCTCTCTCGACGAGACCGTAGACGACAGCTATCAGCCAAATCTACGGCCACGTATTCCTGATGACGCAGCGGCGGGGGTTCTCGCCGAAGTTCTGGCCGACTTACCGCCGAGCCGCTTGAAGTCAGTCGAGCGTGACAGGCGTGATGCGGTACTCTTAGAGCTCAAGAGAGCCGGTTTGTCCATTCGCCAAATCGAACGGCTCACCGGCATCGGGAGGAACATAGTCGCGCGGGCAGGCCGTTAGCAATGAGACAAAGGGACTGTCCCTTTGTCTCACGGGGAGGAAAGATGCAGGACGGATTCGTGAAGGTCGCGGCAAGGACGCCCGAGGTCCGCGTTGCCGACGTGGCGTACAACATGGACTCCTGTCTGCGGCAGATTGACGCCGCTATCGAGGAAGGCGCGCGCGTCATTGTGCTGCCGGAGCTCTGCGTGACGGCATATACCTGCGAAGACCTGTTCTGGCAGGACGCGCTTCTCGACGAAGCTGAGAAGGCCGTGGGCGTCATAGCCCAGAGGACTTCCCACATCGACGCCCTCGTGCTTCTCGGCGCACCGGTCCGGGCGAACGCCAAGCTCTACAACTGCGCCATTGCCCTCGCACACGGGAGCGTGCTGGGCATTGTGCCCAAACGCGCCATCCCCACCTACAACGAGTTCTACGAGTCGCGCCACTTCTCGGTTGGCCCCGAGGACTGCGTGCCCGTGGACTTTGCTGGCTTCTCGGACGTACCCTTTGGCACGCGCCAGCTCTTTGCCTGCACCGAGTTGCCGCAGCTGGTGGTGGCGGCCGAGATTTGCGAGGACCTGTGGATTCCCAACCCACCTTCGACCGAGCATGCGCTGGCGGGGGCCACGCTCATCTGCAACCTTTCGGCCTCCAACGCCATCGTGGGCAAGGCGGACTACCGCCGCAGCCTTGTCACCGGGCAGTCCGCGCGCCTCATCTGCGGATACGTGTATGCGTCCGCCGGCAACGGCGAGTCAACGCAGGATCTGGTCTTCGGCGGTCACGACATGATTGCCGAGAATGGCCGCATGCTTGCGGAGGCGGAGCCCTTTGGAACCGGAGCCGCTACCAGCGAGGTGGACGTGGCCTTTCTCTGCGAGGAGCGCCGTCGCATGTCCACCTTTGTTACCGCGCCGGCGCCCGAGGCGCTTGGCTACACGGTCACGCATTTCTCGCTCACGCCCAGCGCCACCACGCTCACGCGCTTCGTCGATCCCCACCCGTTTGTTCCCTCCGATGCGAATCGCCGTGCCGAGAGGTGCGAGGACGTCCTGAGCATCCAGGCCCGCGGCCTTGCCAAACGCCTTGCGCACACGCACTCGAGCCATGTGGTGATTGGCGTTTCTGGCGGGCTTGACTCCACGTTGGCGCTTCTGGTGTGCGCCCGCGCGTTTGACCTGCTTGACCTGGACCGTATTGGCATCATTGCCGTGACCATGCCGGGGTTTGGCACCACCGGGCGCACGCACGGCAACGCGACGGCGCTGGCCGACGCCCTCGGCTGCGATCTGCGCGAGGTCAACATCTCGGACGCCGTGCGCCAGCACTTCTCGGACATCGGCCACAACGAATCCGTCCACGATGTCACGTACGAGAACAGCCAGGCCCGCGAGCGCACGCAGGTGCTTATGGATATCGCCAACCAGGAGGGCGGCCTGGTGGTGGGCACCGGTGACCTCTCCGAGCTGGCGCTTGGCTGGGCAACGTACAACGGCGATCACATGTCGATGTATGCCGTCAACGCGAGCGTGCCCAAGACCCTCGTGCGGCACCTTGTGCGCTATGTGGCCGACACCTGCGGAAACGACGATGAGGCCGAGGTCCTCTACGACGTTCTGGACACGCCCGTCTCGCCTGAGCTATTGCCTGCCGAGAAGGACGGAACTATCGCCCAGCGCACCGAGGACCTTGTTGGCCCCTACGAGCTGCACGACTTCTTCCTGTACGAGGTCCTGCGCCGCGGTACGCCGCCGCGCAAGGCATACCGGCTGGCGCGCTACGCACTTGGCGACACGTACGACGACGCAACGATTCTCAAGTGGGAGAAGACCTTCTACCGGCGCTACTTCGCCCAGCAGTTCAAGCGCAGCTGCTTGCCGGACGGGCCAAAGGTCGGCTCGGCGGCCGTCTCGCCCAGGGGAGACCTGCGCATGCCGTCTGATGCTTGCGCCACGCTTTGGCTGTACGAGCTCGAGGAGCTCTAAGAGCGAACAAAGCAGGGGCCCGCATCGCCGCGGGCCCCTGCTTGTACCATGCTGCATTGCTGGCGTGGACGTTTCCGTTTTCGCCCCTGTGCCGCCGCGCTACTCGAACTCGATTGCTCCGGTCTTTGCGTCCATGGACTTCACGATGGCGAGCGACTGCACGTCAAAGCCCTTCTCGCGCAGGCGCTTCCCGCCGGGCTGGAAGCCCTTCTCGACGGCGATGCCAATGCCCTCGACAATTGCGCCGGCCTGCTCGCAGATCTCGATGAGGCCATCAAGCGCGCATCCGTTGGCCAGGAAGTCGTCGATGATAAGGACATGCTCGCCCTTGTTGAGGAAGCGCTTGGCCACGATGACCGTGTTGTCGTTGCCGTGGGTGTAGCTGTGCACGCGGGCCACGTACTGCTCGCCATCGAGGTTGATCGACTGCGACTTGCGCGCGAAGACCACGGGTGCGTTGTTGAAGCGCGTGGCAGCCACGCAGGCAATGCCGATGCCCGAAGCCTCGATGGTCAGAATCTTGTCGACGGGCCTGCCGGCGAAGCGCCGAGCCCACTCGTCACCCATGTCCGCGTACAGCGCGACATCGCACTGGTGATTGAGAAAGCTGTCCACCTTGAGCACGTTGCCCTCGCGGACGATGCCCTCCTGCTTGATTCTCTCCTCGAGCTCGCGCATGCAATCCCCGTTTCCTCGGCGCCTGACGTGCATCCCATTGTACGCATTGCGAGCAAGCTTAATGCTGCGAGCTGCGGCGATTTATTGCAGGCCCGAGGGGTGGGAATTGACGAGAAGCGCGCCGACGGCGCTTCCCGCAGCAGGTGCGTACGAAGTCGCGGCTGCGGCGATACCCCGGCGCCGCAAGGCGCGTTCTCGCAGCAACGAGGATCGGCGACTCCCCGCCACCGCGATTGCTCCGCCGCCCTAGCTCCTCTCAAGTTAGAAAATCTAAGTCCCTCTCGTAAGATTTTTCTCATCTCGACGGTATAACCCCAATCGGATGGGTACATAGTTGAACGTTGGATTGGACGGCACGGCCACAGAGCTCGCCGTCACAGGTTCAAGCGCCGTTCGGCGCCCTAAAAGGAGGTTCTTGGTTATGACTCTTAAGCCGCTGGGAGACCGCGTCCTTGTCAAGCCCGCACCTAAGGAGGAGAAGACCTCTTCTGGTCTGTACATCTCTTCTGGTGCTCAGGAGAAGCCGCAGCGTGGCAAGGTCATTGCTGTGGGCGAGGGCAAGCGCGATCAGGACGGCAACCGCATCCCCGTTGACGTCAAGGCCGGCGACGAGGTGTTCTACGGCAAGTTCGGTGGCAACGAGGTCAAGGTCGACGGCGAGGACTTCCTGCTCCTCCGTGCCGACGACATCTACGCCATTATCGAGGAGTAGCTCGCTCGAGCCGCTCGCTAGCTGGTAAACAACCCACCAAGGGTTCATCTGGAAGGAAAGCACAATATGGCTAAGGACATTGTTTTTGGCACCGACGCCCGCGCCAAGCTCGCCAAGGGCGTGAACACCCTGGCTGACGCCGTTACCACCACGCTCGGCCCCAAGGGTCGCTACGTTGCCCTGCAGCGCTCCTACGGCGCCCCCACCATCACGAACGATGGTGTCTCCGTTGCCAAGGAGATTGAGCTCAAGGACCCCATCGAGAACATGGGCGCCCAGCTGGTGAAGGAGGTCGCCACCAAGACCAACGACACCGTGGGTGACGGTACCACCACTGCCACGCTGCTTGCGCAGGTCATCGTTAACGAGGGTCTCCGCAACGTCGCCGCTGGTGCCAACCCCATCGCCATCCGTCGCGGCATTGACAAGGCCGTCGACGCTGTTGTGGACGAGATGAAGAACTCCGCAATGGAGATTTCGACCAAGCAGCAGATTGCCTCCGTGGGCACCATCTCTGCCGGCGATCCCGAGATTGGCGAGAAGATCTCTGACGCCATGGAGGTTGTGGGCAAGGACGGCGTGATTACCGTCGACGAGTCCCAGACCTTCGGCATCGACATCGATACCGTCGAGGGCATGCAGTTCGACAAGGGCTACATCTCCCCGTACTTCGCCACCAACAACGACAACATGACGGCGGAGCTGGATAACCCCTACATCCTGATGACCGATCAGAAGATCTCCAACATTCAGGACATCCTGCCTATTCTCGAGGCCGTCTCCAAGCAGGGCGCGCCGCTGCTCATCATCGCCGAGGATGTGGACGGCGAGGCGCTAGCCACGCTCATCCTCAACAAGCTTCGCGGCACGCTGAACATCGCCGCCGTGAAGGCCCCCGGCTACGGCGACCGTCGTAAGCGCATGCTCGAGGACATCGCAATCCTCACCGGTGGCCAGGTTGCCATGAAGGAGCTTGGCGTCCAGCTCACCGACGTCACCGCCGAGATGCTCGGCCGCGCCAAGTCCGTCAAGATCACCAAGGACAACACCACCATCGTTGGTGGCGCCGGCTCCAAGGGCGCTATCGAGGAGCGCGTCTCTCAGATCAAGAACGAGATCGAGAACACCACCTCCGACTTCGACAAGGAGAAGCTCCAGGAGCGTCTGGCCAAGCTCTCCGGCGGCGTCGCGGTCATCAAGGTTGGCGCAGCTACCGAGGTCGAGCTCAAGGAGATCAAGCACCGCATCGAGGACGCCCTGCAGGCCACCCGTGCGGCCGTCGAGGAGGGCATCGTCGCCGGCGGCGGCGTGGCGTTCCTGGCTGCGGCTCCTGCGCTTGATTCCGTCAAGACCTCCGATCCTGACGAGAAGATCGGCGTCGACATCATCCGCAAGGCGCTCGAGGCCCCTGTGAAGACAATCGCGAGCAATGCTGGCTACGAGGGCTCCGTTGTGGTCGAGAAGATCAAGAGCCTGCCCAAGGGCCAGGGCCTCGACTCCGCGACTGGCAACTACGGCGACATGATTGAGATGGGCGTCCTCGACCCCGTCAAGGTCACGCGCACCACGCTCCAGAACGCCGCTTCCGTGGCATCCCTCATCCTTATCACCGAGGCCACCGTCTCCGATGAGCCCAAGGACACCACCATCGAGGAGGCTATCTCCAAGGCAGCCGCTGCGGGCGGCCAGGGTGGCGGCATGTACTAAGGGCTAGGCAGCCCAACGCACCGCTCCTCGGTCACGTGACTCGACCGAGTGAACCTCAGGGCCCCGAGTGCCATCCGGCACCCGGGGCCCTTTCGCGCGGGATTGAGTTCCCCGGCAATGGAATCCCATTGCCGGGGAACTCAATCCCGCGGGGTACAATGATACGGTTGCGTGCGCGGGCGCACGCGCCGCGGGGGCCGCACGTGGCCACCTTGGCAAGAAGAGGGGAGAGGCGATGGCGCAGAAGCGCGACATTCTCGACGACATCATCGACATCCAGGACAACTGGCAGGCGGTTCAGAACCCGTTGGCGGGCATCGCGGACTCGCTTGCCCAAGATCCCAGCCAGCGCAAGGTCTTCGATCCGGCTGACTACAAGGAGAAGCCCTGGTGCAACTCAAGCCGCTGCCTGCGCACCGCCTCAGAGCGCGATGACGCGTGCTCCGTCTGCCTGGACGTGTGCCCCACAAACTCGATCGACATCCACAACAAATCCGTGACCATCACGGACAGCTGCCGCAAGTGCGGCCTCTGCCAGGCCGCCTGCCCAACCGAGGTCTTCAACACGCGCCGTCACATGGCCAAGCAGCTCTACGACAATATTGCCCGTGCGGCCTCGGCGTACGAGCAGTGCTACGTCACGTGTACCCGAGCCCTCAAGCGGCTTCCCAAGTCCAACGAGATCCTCCTTCCCTGCGTGGGCATGATCTCGCGCGACCTGTGGTTCTCCATTCTCGTCGACTACACCAACGTCTCCGTCTATCTGCCGCTTGGCATCTGCGACCGCTGCCGCACCACGACCGGCGAGGACTTCTACACCGAGGCTATTGGTACGGCGGAGGAGTGGGCACAGTCCGCGGTGGGCCTTGAGGTCGACAAGAACAACCTCACGCACGAGTTCACGCGAGAGTACCGCCGCAGCCAGTTTGTGAGCTCGGCCATCCATGCAACCGAGAACCTTGTGACGCGCTCCAGCCCCAGGCTCGCCGGTGCCCAGGCAGTGGCCAAGAAAATCACCGACCACGCCAATCGTCTCAACGAGCTGCAGCGCCAGCTCGAGAACGCCGTGGGGGCGAAGACCAACCAGAACCGTCAGCGCATTCTTACGCAGAACCGCAAGCTCATGATGGGTGGACTCCAGCATGACCCCGAGCTCGCGGCAGACATCGCCCTCGACGTGCCCGTTGTCGACCCTGACCTCTGCACGTCCTGCGGTGACTGCGCCAAGGCCTGCGTCACGCACGCCATTGAGCTTGACGACAGTGGCCACGTCCACACCTTGGCAGCGTACTGCGTGAACTGCTCGGCCTGCGTGCGTGTCTGTCCTGAGGGGGCACTCTCCATGCACCCGCAAGACGCAAGCGATCTGGTGGTTCCCGACAAAAACGCAGAGGAAATCGCGCGCCAGAAGGCCAAGGCCAAGGAGGAGGCCCAGCGCCTTATGGAACAGGGCAAGAAGCAGCTTAGCAAGGCCGCGGATACCCTTGAGAAGCTAGACGAGAACAACAAGAAGTAGGGGCTGCGCGCAGGAGCCGCAGACAAAGAAGGAGAGACACCGTGTCACTTTCCATAGGCATCGTGGGACTTCCCAACGTGGGCAAGTCGACCCTGTTCACCGCACTCACCCGCAAGGGTGGTCTTGCCGCGAACTATCCGTTTGCGACCATCGACCCCAACGTGGGCGTGGTGGACGTTCCCGACGAGCGCCTCAACAAGCTTGCCGAGATGGTGCATCCTGCGAAGATCGTCCCCGCGACGGTTGAGTTCGTCGACATTGCAGGCCTGGTCAAGGGTGCCAACGAGGGCGAGGGCCTGGGCAACCAGTTCCTGGCGAACATCCGCAACTGCGACGCAATCTGTGAGGTGGTCCGTTTCTTCAAGGACCCCAACGTCATGCGCGAGACCGGCCGTACCGGTGCGTTTGTCGATCCGGCGGCCGATGCTGACACCATCCAGACCGAGCTTGTCCTCGCTGACCTGGGCTCGCTCGAGCGTTCCATCCCCAAGCTGGAGAAGGAGGCCAAGCGCGACAAGGAAATGGCTCCGCGCCTCGAGGTTGCCAAGCGCCTGCAGGCGTGGCTCAACGAGGGGCACCGCGCGGCCGAGATGGACATGAGCGACGACGAGCGAGCAGCCGCCCACGACCTCTTCCTTCTCACTATGAAGCCCATCCTCTACGTGGCCAACTGCGACGAGGACCAGCTGGGCGAGAAGCCCCAGATCAACGGCCAGGACGCCATTCCCATCTGCGCGGAGGTCGAGGCGGAGCTGGCCGACCTCGATCCCGAGGAGGCGGCCGAGTACCTGGCATCCATGGGCCTCGAGCACTCTGGCCTCGAGACGCTTGCGCGAGCGGCCTATCACCTGCTGGGCCTCCAGAGCTTCTTCACCGCGGGTCCCAAGGAGGTCCGCGCTTGGACCGTGCGCATTGGCGCCAAGGCTCCCGAGGCTGCTGGCGTCATTCACTCGGACTTCGAGAAGGGCTTCATCAAGGCTGAGACCATCAGCTACGAGGACTACGTTACCCTGGGCGGCGAAGCCGGTGCGCGCGATGCCGGCAGGCTGCGCATGGAAGGCAAGGACTACGTCGTGCAGGACGGCGACGTGATGGTCTTCCGCTTTAACGTGTAGCGCTTGCACTGCTGAACTGAGGAGATGCCGAGAAGAACGGGCCCCCGACGTTGTCGTCGGGGGCCCGTTGCTTGTGTGGGCGAGAGAAGCTGTGGGCTACTTGCTCTTGTAGTCCGTCCCCAGCACGACGATTACGTCGTAGTTGTCGGAGTAGGTTCCGGGGTTCTCCGTGGGGGTTACGGATAGACCGAGCTTCTCGGCGACGCCCTTTGCCTCGCCCAGGGCAGACGAGCTCGCGGACGTGTTGTACACGATGGTCGTGGTCGTGTGCTCTGTGGAGTCGGCGTTTCCAGCGATGGCTGAGTAGCCGGTCTGGGTGAGGACATTGGCCGCGTTGGAAGCGACGCCCTGGGTTGAGGTGCCATTAAGCACAAGGACCGTGCCAGAGTAGACGGGCTCGGAGCGCGTGCTCGAGGCGTCCGTGGAGCTCGAGTCTGTCGTGCTTGTGCCCACAGAGCCGGCGACGCCGGAGGTGAAGTCCTGCGAGGAGTCCGAGTAGGGTGTCTCGCCTGCTTCGGTGCGCTCCATCATGGTCTTCCAGGCGTCCTCGTCCACCACCTCGTACCAGAGATTGTCGATGTACTGGGAGGTCGTGGGCACCGAGCCGGAGTAGATGTCGTTCTCGGTGTCGAGGTCCTTGAACTGGTTGGCCAGCGAGAGGATGTCTGTTGCGGAGAGATCGGTTGTCACGCTGTCGGCCAGTTGGGAGATGAGGCTGGGCCACGTGGTGGGGTCGCTCTCGAGGACCTTGCGGATGATGGCTGCGATGACCATGCGCTGGTTGGCAGAGCGGTAGTAGTCGCCGCCGCCGTAGGCATCGTACGCATGGCGGCTGCGGCAAAGGCCGAGGGCCTCCTCGCCGTTGAGGGTCTGCGTGCCCGCAGGAAGGTCGATGCCGGCGTAGTCCATGTCAGAGACGGCCACGGGGAGTGTGACCTCCACGCCGCCGAGTGTGTCGACGATGGAGGTGAACTGCTCAAAGTTGAGCTCGGCGTAGTGCGAGATGTTTACGCCCGCGAGCTTCGAGACAACCTGCACCATGTAGGCGGCGCCGCCAAACGAGTACGCAGCATTGATCTTCTGCTTCCCGTGCTCGTCCATATCAACCATGGTGTCGCGGGGGATTGAGATGAGCGTGACCTTCTTGTTGGGTGGGTCAACGCGCACGAGGATGATTGAGTCCGTGCGGTAGTTCGACTGGTCTGCCCCCCATTCCTCCGTGCGCTCCTCGTCCTGGTCAACACCGAGGAGCAGCATGTAGAAGGGGTCGTCCGTCTCGGTGGGGGCAACAAGCTGGTTGAGGAGGTTCGAGTCTATGCCCTTGGAAAGCTTGCTGTTGATGCTGTTGATGTACCAGGCAAAGGCTGCGCCAGCAACGGCCAAAACGGCGACAAGCGAGATCACCACGACCTTGAGAACGCGGTGGCTGCGCTTTGCCTGCTTGCGCTTGGAGACGTAGTAGCCGACCCCGTCGGCTCGGGATGCTGCGTGGTCCATCTCGTCCAGCTCGCCGCCGCGTAGGTGGCTGGCATGGGCCTCTCCCGCTGCGTAGTTGGCATGGGCATGAGGAGTGGTCCCGACCGTGCGCCCCTGTACGAGCGGTGTGCTGTGGAGCTGGCGCGCGTTGGAGCCCGCGGAGTTGTGGTCGCTACCTGCACCGTAGCGCTCTGCGGAGAGACGGTCCTGCTCCTCAGATGACATGCGACGGTGGTGCCTTCTTCTCTCGGCCAAGGGGCCCCCTAACCGTGTCCGGCCGGACATCGTGCGGTTCTTGTTCAGTGTCGGTGCTTCTCGGCGCACCGCTATAACCTATTCATCATACGTGACGTGCGTGGATGCTCCATGAAGGATGCTGGACGGCGCTGACGGACATACGGTGTCCTCAATCCTTGGGAGTCCTTGAGGGGCCCAATCGGTAGTATCCTCTACAGCGCATACGAATTTACTGCCCGGCAACAGCCGGAGATGGGAGACACGCATGTCCGAGGCAAGGCCCAAGCAGTTCGTGGCGGTCTTCGACTTTGGTGCCCAGTACGGGCAGCTCATTGCCCGTAGGGTTCGTGACCTGCATGTCTACTCGGAGATTGTCCCCTGTGACATCTCGGCGGACGAGCTTGCCAAGATGGCTCCTTCCGCCATCATCCTCTCCGGTGGCCCCGCCTCGGTCTATGCGGAGGGCGCGCCAGACATGGATGCTCGTGTCTTCGAGCTGGGCATCCCCATCTTGGGCTTTTGCTATGGCGAGCAGATCATGGCCGTCAAGCTCGGCGGCGAGGTCGCTCACACCGACAAGGGCGAGTATGGCCCGGCGACGCTCACGCGGCTTGGTTCCTCGGTTCTTCTCGACGGCACGCCAGAGGGCGGCCAGACGGTGTGGATGAGCCACCGCGACTCCGTGAGCCGTGCCCCCGAGGGCTTCATGGTTACCGGTCGCACGGACACCTGCCCCGTGGCAGTTATGGAGTGCCCCCGTCGCCGGCTCTTCGCCACGCAGTTCCACCCCGAGGTGCGTCACACCGAGTACGGCACGCGTATGCTCGAGAACTTCCTCTTTGGCGTGTGTCACCTCGAGAAGAACTGGACCATGGAGGGCATCATCGACCAGAAGGTCGAGGAGATACGCGAGCAGGTTGGCTCGCGCAAGGTAATCCTCGCCCTCTCTGGTGGCGTGGACTCCTCCGTGGTCGCGGCGTTGGTGCACCGCGCCATCGGCGACCAGCTCACCTGCGTATTCGTGAACCATGGGATGCTCCGCAAGGGCGAGCCCGAGATGGTCGAGGAGGTCTTCCGCGAGCAGTTCCACATGCCGCTCGTGCATGTGTATGCCGAGGAGCGTTACGCCAAGATGCTCGCCGGCGTTACCGATCCCGAGAAGAAGCGCCGGCTCATTGGCACCGAGTTCTGGAAGGTCTTCTTCGACGAGGCCCAGAAGATCGGGGACGTGGAGATGCTCGCGCAGGGCACCATCTACCCGGACATCATTGAATCCGGTGCACGAAAGACCGGTGGCAAGGCGGCAACCATCAAGAGCCACCACAACCTGATTCCGTTCCCTGAGGGCGTGCACTTTGACCTTATCGAGCCTCTCGACCACTTCTTCAAGGACGAGGTGCGCGAGCTGGGCATTGCGCTTGGGCTGCCCGCCAAGATGGTGTGGCGTCAGCCGTTCCCGGGCCCTGGCCTCGCCATCCGTATCATTGGTGAGGTGACGCCCGAGAAGCTCGCCATCCTGAAGGATGCCGACGCCATCGTGCGAGAGGAGCTTGACGCCTACAACCAGCGGCTCTTTGAGGAGACGGGTGATCGCAACTCCGAGCACGCCTGCTGGCAGTACTTTGCCGTGCTTCCGGACATCCGTTCCGTTGGCGTCATGGGCGACGAGCGTACGTACCGCCGTCCCATCATCGTGCGTGCGGTGGAGTCTACCGACGCCATGACCGCCGACTGGGCCAAGCTTCCCTACGACGTGATTGGCCGCATATCCAGCCGCATCGTGGACGAGGTCGACGGCGTGAACCGCGTGGTGTACGACGTCACGCCCAAACCACCTGCTACGATTGAGTGGGAATAGGGTTATTAACCACAAAGTCATCTATTAAGGGGGTACTTTTTTAGATTATCTAAAAAAGTACCCCCTTAAATAGCTAAAATGGACTCACTTGAAGGGAGTCCATCATGCAGGTGTACCGTCGCGAGAAGTACCTCAGCCGTATCCGCAGCTTCTACCACGACGAGGGAATGATTAAGGTCATCACCGGGGTGAGGCGTTGCGGAAAGTCCTGCATGATGCTCTCCATAGCCGACGAGCTTCGCGAGTTGGGCGTTCCTGATGAGAATATCGTTTTTCTCGACCTAGACCTACGCGCCAACCGCAAGATCAAGACCCCCGATGCGCTCGAGGGGCTTATCGACAGAACGGCGCCTCCCGGCGCTCAGGGGACCAAGTACCTCTTCATCGACGAGATTCAGAACGTAAGAGGCTTCGAGGAACTCATCAACGGCTACCGGACCGACGGCGGCTGGTCCATATTCATCACGGGCTCGAACTCGTACCCGCTCTCCGGCGAGCTCGCTACCAAGCTCACCGGGCGCTACCTCGAGTTCGAGGTGTTCACGCTGGACTTTGCAGAGTATCTGGGCATGAAGCGCTACCTTGGCAAGGAGGTATCCTCAAATCTTGCGCGGGAGTTCACCGAGTACATCAGGCTCGGCGGCTTCCCCAAGGCGGTCGAGTACGACGACGAGCGGGACAAGCGCGCATATGTGCAGGGCGTCGTGCAGGAGATCTTCGAGAAGGACGTCAAGCGCTCCAACAAGATAAGGAACGTCTCGGTCTTCAACGTGGTGCGCGACTATCTCATCAACAACTTCGGTGCGACCACCAGCCTCAAGAATCTGCTGGAGCACTTCAATAAGGTCGAGAAGGTACACATCAAGCGCGAGACCCTCAATCGCTATATCCAGATTCTGGTGGATGCCAAGATCATCTACCGCTGTCAGCGCTTCGATATGAAGTCGCGCAAGTCGCTTATGCGCGATGAGAAGTACTACCTTGCCGACCTCGGCTTCTACTTCGCCTTGAACACCGACGCACGCATCAACTACGGACCAGCGCTCGAGAACGTCACCTATCAGTACCTAAGGAGTCTTGGCTACATGATGAGCGTCGGGCGCATAGGCAACCTCGAATGCGACTTCGTTGCACGCAGGGCGTTCGGAGAGTACTTCTACATTCAGGTTGCGATGACCATCGCCGACCATGCGACCGAGGATCGCGAGTACAGGCCTTTCGAGAAGATCACCGATTCGTACCCGCGCTACCTGTTCACCCTTGACCCGCTGCTTCAGCAGCGCGAGGGCGTGCGGCACCTGAACCTGATGGAGTTCATCGCGAGCGGAGGAGACCTGGTAAGTAGCAATTAATCTCAAACCAAATCATTTCAGAACGTATATGAGCGTTCGAAAGTCGGCTGTGTTCACTATTGCTGCGAATTAAAGTCGGAGGAAAGTTCTCACGGTTACACGTCAAGAGATGTTGAATATCTTTAAGTAGGCAAATAGGCATTATCCAGCAAGCGGCCGCTATGACAGCGAAGTCCGCAAATCTCCAATCGCCACCGGGCGAGATGAGAGAGCGCATGCTTGCCTGGTTCAAGAGCCAGGGTCCTAAGGGGTATGGCAGTTTTACGTGCGAGAACGAGAACAGCGATGCCGAGCGAACCTACAGCTTGCTCCAGAATGTCGCATCGCTTTTGTGGATTGCCGAAGCCGTTGGCATCGACGCCGATACTGTCGAGCATGCCTACTACGAAGCCGCAAAGGTGGCAGTCATGAGTCATGCTAAACTCCTCTGCCGAATGCAGTTCGGCAGAGGAGTTTCTTAAGCCTCGGGAAGCCTTTCAAGGCTGTCGAGCCAGGACTCCTGCTATTTGCTGCCAGGATAGTTGCGCTTGCCCGTTATGACGTCGAGCGTGTATCGTTGCCGCCGATGGGGACGTGGAGCATGAGCAGAAGCGCCACGAGTCCCAAAGGCTTGCTGGAGTCCGCTCACTTTGCACGGGGGCGACATCGAAGGGTCGTCGCACAGGTTTCGGCCAAATACGTAACAGCTGGCATTGTGTGGACAGCGTCAGAGATGCGTCATTAGGGCGTTCTTCGTCTGGTTGCAAATCCGCTTTGCATCCAGGTCAGAGCCACGCTACAATGCTCGTCGACAATTCATCAGCGGGGCCTTTGGCAAGCGCCGCTTCGAGTTAGGTCAGGTTAGATGAAGAACTAGCGATGCCCATTTCGGGCGCCCCATACGACCATTCTGCTAATCGGGTCGCGCTTCAGGGTGCCGCATCGCTTCAGTATCTTCTCGTTTCAAGTTCATGCATCGCGTGCCTGACCCTTTGCGCGACCTCCCCTCGAAGGAGCTCGCCATGCAACTGAATCTCAATCACATCAGCTATACCTACCCTGGTACGGTATCGGCCGCCATCGATGACGTCAGCGTCACGTTCCCGTCGGGATGGACGGGCATCATCGGCGATAACGGATGCGGGAAGAGCACGCTTGCCCGTATCGCCGCGCACTCCATCGCGCCAGATTCCGGAACGGTGAGCCCGAAGCTGTTCTCGGCGTACTGCCAGCAGGACTCGACCCAGGAACCGGACAATCTCTTCGACCTCGCATCGGACTGGGGCAAGGAAGCGCAACGAGCAAGGGCTTTGCTTCGCGTCGAAGGCGACTGGTTCTGGCGCTATGGCACTCTATCTGGCGGTCAGCAGAAGCGACTCCAGATCGCATGCGCGCTCTATGCGCGACCGGAAGTCCTCATCATGGACGAGCCGACAAACGACCTCGACGTCGTGACACGCAACATCGTGAGGGAAGCCCTCGCTTCCTTCGGCGGCATCGGAATTCTCATCTCGCATGACAGGGCTCTGCTGGATAGCCTTGTGAGCCAGAGCCTGATGTGCGAGGGGGCGCGTTGGACCATGCGACCTGGAGGGTACTCGAAGGCGAGTGGCCAAGCGGCCATCGAGCGCTCTGCTGCAATCAGGGACCGCGAGAAGGCCGTCCGCGAAGCGAAGCGCTTGAAGGCGGAAGCGCAGCGCAGAAGCGAGGAGGCGGCGCGTCAGAAGGGCAAGCGCAGCAAGCGCAACCTGGACAAGCACGACAGTGACGCACGGGAGAGGATTGGACGCGCCATAGTCTCAGGAAAGGACGGCGTGGCTGGCAAGCTCTCGTCCAATATGAGTGAACGGCTGGCAAAGGCCGAGGGAGAGCTCTCAAAGAGAGTTGTCTCGAAGCGATACGACCATACTATCGGCGCGTTCGGCATTGCCGCGCGTTCGAGCTGCGTGGTGCATCTAGAGGCGACGCGACTGTCCGCTGGTGATTTCTCGATAGACGTGCCAGAGCTCTGGATCTTGCCAACGGATCACGTGGTGCTGACTGGCGCGAACGGAACGGGAAAGAGCCTGGTGGTACGAAGCGTCATTGAGTCTGTTCCCGATACCGTCAAAGTGGCGTACGTTCCCCAGGACGTCGGACCGGAAGAACGCGGGCGGGCCCTGAGACGACTACGGGGTCAGGACCAAGAGACGAAGGGCCGCGTCCTCTCCATCGTGGCGCGGCTGAATTCCGACCCCGATAAACTGCTCGATGGAGACGATTTGAGTCCTGGCGAGCTCCGCAAACTCATGCTTGCGCAGCAGCTTGTTACGAATCCCAACCTCCTCGTGCTCGATGAACCGACGAATCATCTCGATATAGGCTCCATCGAAGGGGACCCCGGACGTTCCTCTGGACCGCCGCTACGCCGCGTAACCCAGCGCCGCACGGTGCTCCCTTATCGTCCTCCATCCTAGCGCCTTCTTCGGCTTCCCGCCCCTGTACCACTCGATGTAGGAGCCCAGCCTCTCGCTGAACTCCGCGAACGTCACGCCCCGCCAGTCGGTCCCGTGGAAGAAGTCGCTCTTGAGAGTGCCGAAGAACCCCTCGCACCTCGCGTTGTCCGGGCTCCTGGCCTTGCGCGACATCGAGCGCGTCACGTGGCCGGCGGCGCACGCCGCCGCCCACTCGTCCGT
>FOHD01000013.1 GCA_900111695.1 Olsenella sp. KH3B4 | reverse complement strand
GCCGCCACGGTAGCCACCACGATCCGAGTTGCCGCGGTACCCACCACGGTCGTTACCACCACGGAAACCGCCGCGGTCGTTGCCGCCACGGTAGCCGCCGCGGTCGTTGCCGCCACGGAAGCCGCCACGACCGCCGCGATCTCCACGGTCTCCGCGGCCGAAAGACTTGCGGTCATCGCGATCATCGCGCTTCTTGGCAAGGCGCTCCTGCTCGCGCTCCTTCCAGTCCTCACCGATCTCGGTTGCGACGCCAGCCTCAATGCGATCGAGGAACGACGCAAGCACGTCTACCTCATCGTCCGTGAAGCCGTCGAGTGCAACGTTCTGGAGGTCACGCGGCTTGGGCTGCTCCTCCTGGCCCTTCTCGCCAAGCGTGACAGACTGGATGTTGTCATCCTCGTCCTTAGTGACAACGACGAGGTCATCGTTAGCCATGTTTCCAAGCGTAGTTCCGAGTGCGTCCGCACCAATGCCGAGGACTGTCGACATCTCCTCGACGGAAATCTCGCTCTTGAGACGCAGGAGCGCAAGCACACGCGCGACGTTGGCGTCGGTGGCCTCCTCCTGCTCCTTGCGGTTGTGGCGAGCAATGTTCAGCATGTGCTGGACCTCGCCGAGCTTCTCCATGATCTCTGCTCTTGTGGCCATGTACTAATTTCTCCTGTCTTGCGTGATGTGAGGGCCGTAGCCCCTTAAGTCCGTGCCCGTAGGCTGGGAATTGCCACACCGTTTCCTTTAGAAGCAACTCATTATTGCGGCAACGGAGGCTGCATTTTCTCGGAATTGTTGGCCTACGCAAATTGACCACCTGGGAGAGGCATGAGACAAAGGGACTGTCCCTTTGTCTCATTTGCAGGTATTTTCTCTTTTCTTGTAGACGGCGCGAAGCGGGTCTCTGGCGGCACGCGGTTGTTAGCCTTGGCTTATACCTGACGGAGCGCAGGCCCCGTGTGCTCGTTGCCTGCTACGTGACCGGTCACGCCGACCCGCACGTTCACGCCCTTGTTGGCCTTCTCTTTGTGGTCCTTCTGGTGGTGCTTGGCGTGGTGAGTCACAGAAAGATTGCCCAGACAACCAGGCATGTTGCTTGCAAGGGTATGAGCAGGGAGACACGCATCGACTGCTGCTTGGGCCTTGCCATGGTGGTGCTTCTCGCCATCGTGCTCGTAAGCCGCGGGAGCCTGATGCACGCGCGTATGGCGGAGGGCCTGAGCTGCGATGGCACCGTTGGGACGCCGGCCTTTGTCGCCCACGCCTGCGGTGCCATGCTCTTTTTGCTCTGTGCCCTGGCCCACGCGTGGATCAACCGAGAGCGCCTGGAAAAGCTGCTGCACTACACCGACGAGAAGGACTAGGCCACCGTCGACCGCGGGGGGCGCGGCAACGCGGGTCGTTCTCGCACGCTGCACCGTGGTGTTATTGCGCTGATTTCTAGCATTAGCAGTCCTGACGCTGCGAGGAAACACTCGGCGCATAGCCTGTTCAGCGTTTTAACAGACAGGTTAAGCCCATGGTTGGCCCGCCGGGCAGGAGGAGAGTCGCATGGCATCGTGGAGGCGCGTGGGCGAGCTCATTGCCCACAACATGGTGTTTATCGTCCCCCTCTGCCTGGTGCTGGGTGTTTGCCTGCCCGACACGTTCGCCGCGCTCAAGCCCCTGGTCACGTCCATGTTCGCCTTCGTGACCTTCCAGGGCTCTTTGGGGAACAACTTCTCCAACCTGGCTAGGATCTTCAAGCGACCCGCGCCCATGCTCGTTGCCATCGCAATTTCGCAGGTACTCATGCCGCTCATTGGGTGGGTGCTGGGTGGGCTTCTCTTCTCGGACCCAAACATCGTGGCTGGCATCGTCCTTGAGTACTCGGTACCCATCGCCGTAACGTCCACCATGTGGATAGGCATCTACGCTGGCGACATGTCGCTCGCGCTGGGCACGCTGCTAATCTCTACGCTCATCTCGCCCGTGACCATCCCCACCACGCTCAGAATCTTGGTAGGCGCCACGGTGCAGGTGGACGCTGCCGGCATGTTCTTTGACATGCTCGTCATGATTGCTCTGCCGGCCTTTGCCGCCACGGCGCTCAACCAAGCCACGCAGGGACGCGTGAAGACGAGCCTCTCCCCCGCCCTGGCCCCGCTTGCCCGCATCTTTGTGATTCTCGTCATCACGACCAACTCGACAAGCCTGCATGACTTCATCTTCAACCTCACTCCGGAGCTAGCTTGCGTCTTGGTGTTCATTGCGTTCATGGCGTCCTCGGGCTACATCTGGGGCTTTGCGGCCACGCGCCTCATGCACCTTGGTCGCGAGCAGGCTGTGACGCTGACATTCTGCTCGGCGCTCAGAAACATCTCGGCCGGCGCCGTCATCGCACAGGCGTACTTCCCCGCAGCGACCATGTTCCCCGTGATGACGGGCACGCTCTTCAACCAGTTCCTGGCTGCCGTCTTTGGACGGGTGTTCTCGCGCACGTTCACGCCGGAAGCTGACGAGAACGGTCTGCGTGCAACAGGCGCGGATACCCGGCAGCCGGAGGCCTCTCGGCCAGCGCGCGCCTAACGCGGCCCCAGCTGGCAGACGTAGTGGGACCCAGCGACCCACTGGCGGCTGAGAAAATCGCGCATGCAGAACTCGATGGCCTTCTCGTGATGGCGAACGAGCCAGCCAAAGGAGTCATAGCTGCCATCGTCGCTGAGGTAGGTCTCGCCCTGGGCGTATGCGTATGCCACGGACCCCGTGCCCACAAAGAGGTTGGCGCCGGGGACGCGCTGCACGACGTCGGGGTAGGAGTGGGTGTGTCCGCTAAAGAGGATGGCGCCCGGGTGAGAGAAGATGACCGAGCGCAGGTCATCGTCGTCCTCAAGGGAGTTCTCGTAGCCCCATCCGCCGGGGTAGGAGTCCGTGACGGTGTACTTGAGCGGCTCATGCACAAAGACGAAGGAGGGCACGGCCGCGGACTGGTCCTCGTCGAGAAGGCTCGAGAGCCATGAAAGCTGGGCGGTGCTGAGCTTGAAGGTGTCCGTTGAGGTGACGTCATAGGGCGAGACGTACTCGTCCGGGCCAAGGACGACCACGTGCGATCCGCCCACGTAGCGGTCGTAGTAGATGGAGCTTTCGCCGGTACGCTCGAGGAAGTTGGCGTGCAGGTTCTCGACGCTCTCCTGCGTGTGGGTGCCGTCACCCATCTGCTCGTGGTTGCCCATCACGCAGGTAAAGGACTCGGGAAACGAGAGGCCCGCGGCCTTCGCGCGCTGCTCGAAGATGTCGTACTGGTACTGGTAGCCGTTGTTGGTCATGTCCCCGTTGACCACGATGGAATCCACCGCGTCCCAGTTCTGTACGATGTCGTCGAGCGCGTTTCCGAGGTTGTTGTCGTAGTCTGGCGCATCGTCGTCCACGTGCGTGTCGCTCATGACCGCGAAGGACGAGACGAGCGAACCGTATGTTCCCTCGGCGACGGGCGCGGCATCCGCGAGCGGCTTGAGCATGAGGCCAGCCTCGCCTGCCGAGGCGGAATCTGCCGTACCAATTGCCGCGAGAGCTGCTGCCGATGCGCAGGTGATGGCGCCGGCCTGGAGGAACGTCCTTCTCGTGAGACTCATGGTGACCCCCTTCGTTCAGTTACCTTGAAATCCAAGGTATGACGTGGGGCTTAAACGCCGCTGAATCAGCGTCTTCAGGGACCCAAAATGGGCGAGGCCACACAGAGGGAGCGCAACGCTCAACGCTAACTGAAGCGGAGGTTGACGTTTGCTGAAAGCGACGAGAGAAGCACGAGGGGTCAGCGGCGCAAGGGGCGGGCAGCGCCACAGCGGGGGCTTCGTACGGAGTTGCTGCGAAAAGCGGCCTTCGGGTGTCACGCGACACCGGGGCACCACGCGTGCCAAGCCGTCACGCGGCGCCAAGGCGACGCCGCGCCCCTACAGGCGATCGGCCATGTCGCGTACCAGGCGCTCCGTGCCCGCCCAGCCAATGCAGGCGTCGGTGATGGACTTTCCGTACACGCCACCGCCCACGGGCTGGTTGCCATCAACCAGGTACGACTCCACCATGAAGCCGCGGAAGAGCCCCGCGATGCGCTCGGAGCGTCGCACGGAGTCAAGCACCTCGTCCACAATGCGCGGCTGCTCAAGCGGCCGCTTGCCGGAGTTGTCGTGGTTGCAGTCAATGACCACGGCGGGGAATTCGAACTTCTCGGGATCGTACCTGTCTGCCAGGCGTTCGAGATACTCGTAGTGGTAGTTGGGATAGGTCGCGCCGTCCGGCCCCACATAGCCGCGGAGCACCGCGTGCGCCAGCGGGTTGCCGGTGGTCTCAACCTCCCAGTTGCGGAAGATGAAGGTCTGCGGCGCCTGGGCAGCGTAAATGGAGTTGAGAAGCACCGCCGTGGATCCACCCGTGGGGTTCTTCATGCCCACGGGCATGGGCACCCCGCTCGCCACCAGGCGATGCTCCTGGTTCTCCACCGAGCGCGCACCCACCGCCACGTAGGCGAGAAGGTCGACGAGGTACTGGTAGTTGGCGGGATAGAGCATCTCGTCGGCAGTGAACATGCCGGTCTCCTCCACCACGCGCAGATGCATGCGGCGGATGGCCTTCACACCCTCGAGGAGGTCCGCCGGCGCCTCGGGATCGGGGTTGTGGAGAAGCCCCTTGTAGCCGGTGCCGCGTGTGCGCGGCTTGTTGGTGTAGACGCGGGGCACCACGAGGAGCTTGTCCTTGACCTCGTCGGCAAGCTTCGCAAGGCGCGTCACGTAGTCGAGAACCGAGTCCTCGCGGTCGGCCGAGCAGGGGCCAATCACCAGCAGGCGGCGCGGGGACTCGCCGCGAATGATGGCCGCCACCTCGGCGTCGAAGGCGGGCTTTCTCGCCGCCATGTCCGCGGAGAGGGGCATCTCCTCGCGGATCTCCATGGGGATGGGCAGGCGGCGCTTGAAGTTCATGGTCATGGTAGGAAGATCCTCTCGTCATGCTTATGGCAGCTCCTGGCAAGAAATGCCACCAAGGCAGCCGCGATTGGTGCCCCCCACAGTATGACGGGGACCCCATCCGACGTGCGGCGTCAACCGTCCACTCGTGCGTCTTCCGTAACATGCACGCAAGCCTGAACGCGCTGCGCAATCGGCGGGCATACTATGGCACGTGAGAGTCCGTCGGCGCACGCCGCCGGCAACCGCATCGGACCAAGGAGGCACCATGCCCTGCACCACCATCCTGGTTGGCAAGAATGCCAGCTACGACGGGTCGACCATCGTCGCCAGAAACGAGGACTCCTCCAACGGGGAGTTCAACCCCAAGCGCTTCTGCGTGGTGGACCCAGAGGGACGCACCAGCTACACCTCGAAGATCTCGCACCTAACGGTTCCGCTGCCCGTCGAGGACGGCGTGCGCTACACGGCCGTCCCCAACGCGGACCTCGCCCGCGGCCTCTGGGAGGAGTCGGGCTTCTCGGCACGCGGCGTTGCCATGAGCGCCACCGAGACCCTCACCTCAAACGAGCGCGTCCTGGGCGCGGACCCCATGGTGGTCTACCGTCCCGCCAAGGGGACGCCCGGCAGCGACGACTATGAGCCCGAGCAGCCCGGTGGCATTGGCGAGGAGGACATGGTCACGCTGGTGCTGCCCTACGCGCGCTCCGCTCGCGACGGCGTTCGCATCCTGGGCGAGCTCCTCGAGCGCTATGGCACCTACGAGATGAACGGCATTGCCTTCTCGGACGTCGACGAGATCTGGTGGCTGGAGACCGTGGGCGGCCACCACTGGATTGCCAAGCGCGTGCCGGACGACTGCTACGTCACGATGCCCAACCAGCTGGGCATTGACTCGTTTGACCTGGCAGACGCGCTGGGTGAGCAGGTCGAGCACATGTGCTCGCCTGACCTTGCCGAATGGATGGCGGCCCACCACCTTGACCTCGCGCTTCGCGCGGAGGGCGAGGGCGAGAACGTCTTCAACCCGCGCGACGCCTTTGGCAGCCACTCCGACGAGGACCACCTCTACAACACCCCGCGCGCCTGGTCGATGCAGCGCTTCCTCAACCCGCACGCCCAGAGCTGGGACTCCCCCGAAGCGCCCATGGGCCCCGAGGCAAACGACCTCCCCTGGGCGAGCGTCCCCGAGCGCAAAGTGACCATCGAGGACGTGAAGTACGTCCTTTCGCTTCACTACCAGGGGACCGTCTATGACCCGTACGGCAGCTTTGGCACCGAGGCCACGCGCGGCCACTATCGCCCCATCGGCATCAACCGCAACAGCCAGCTCTCCGTGCTGCAGGCACGCCCGTATGGCCCCGAGGCCACGCGTTGCGTGCAGTGGATTGCGTTTGGCTCCAACCCCTTCAACGCGCTCTTGCCTTTCTACGCCAGCGTGACCCAGACGCCCGCCTACCTCGAGCAGACCGACCCCAAGCGTGTCTCGACCGAGAGCTTCTACTGGGCAAACCGCCTGATTGCCGCCATGGCCGACGCCAACTACGGCGAGTGCGTGCCGGCGGTCGAGGCCTACCAGCTTGACCTGGGCTCTGAGGGAGAGCGCGTGCTGGCGGCAACAGATGCACTCGTGGCCAAGCAGGGCCTGGACGCCGAGGCGGCGCTGGACCTTCTCGAGAGCGCCAACCAGCATATGGCCGATTACGCGCGCGAGAAGACCGACGAGCTTCTCGCCAAGGTGCTCTACGAGCGCAGCATGCATATGGCAAACCGCTTCGCGCGCTCGGACGCATAGCGGAACGACAGGAGCAAGTCGCGGGGAATCAGGGCGAACGGGCAGCAAGAAGGGCGGTCGAGACGGACATGGGCATCTTCAGGCACGGGGAGAAACGCGCGGAGCGCGAGGCCGAGAAGATCCTTGGCGGCGACGGCTGGCGCGAGCTGCCCGTTCGCTGCGAACGGGACGGGCGAGGGGTGCAGGCGCGCCTTCTCGTACCCGATGACCCCGGTCCCCTACCCGTGATCGTGTGGGCTGGCGGGGAAGACGTGGCGGTAAAGCTGCCGCTCGAGGAGCTTGCATCGCGTGGGGTCGCGAGCTGCGTGGTGAGTGACGGCGGCATAGCGGCTGGCACGGCGTCGTCAAAGGTGTCGCGTGCCCTCGAGGACGTTGAGGCCGCCTCCGACGCCGTGGGGCGTCTGGAGCTGATCGACAACTGCCGCGTGTTTCTCGCCGGCGCCGAGCGTGGATGCGTAGTGGCGACGCTGGCGGCAACCCGTCACCCCCGCGATGTATCCGGGCTGGTACTGCTCTCGCCAGACTTTTCCTCTGAGGACGCGATCGGCAGCGACCTGGACGCAGGAGGCATCTGGGGAGGCATGCGTCGCTTCCGGGGGCCCGTGCTTGTATGCCGCAACGGGACCGCAAGCCACCGCGCCTTTGATGATGCGCGTCGAGCGGCAGAGGATTTCCCCAACGCGCGCCTTGTCACGCTTGGAGAGGGGCCGCGCGTGGTAGGCGAGGCCATGTGGCTCTCGCACGCTGTAGACGAGGTGGTCCGGTTTATCCGGCAGGCATAGGCTCCGTAGCATCGCCCCTCTCGGCACGGCGCACCGACGCACGCCAAACGCCAACCGTCAGGCAATGCTAGCTGTGTTGCTCGCCATTATTGCGCGTTTTTTCTCGCCAGAAGAACGTTTTCCCAGTTGAGCGATTTCATATCGTGGAATATCGCGCAATAAATGGGGGCGGACAATAGGCAACCGGCTCGAAAAGAGGCTCGGCAGGAGGGCAGAAACCCTCCCGTCGAGCCTCCATTTTTGGCGAGTGCGCGTTACGCGCGGGCGTCGGACTCCGCAGTGCCGCGCTTCTCAGCAAAGCCCAGACCCAGCAGCAGTCCAAACGCAGCAAAGACCACCGGGACCTTGATCGCGGCATACACTACCAGCGCAAACATGATGGCGGCCGAGTTTGTTGCCATCGTCGCAACGACGGGCGCAAGCAGCAGGAAGCCCAGCACGACCCAGCCCAGCGCGGCAAAGACCACGCGCGGCAGATTGGGCATGCGCAGGTGTGCGAGAGACCCCGCCACCAGCGCCACCAGCGCTCCCGCGGAGAACGCGGCGAGGCCGGACGAGACTGCATACAGGTAGCTCAGCGGCAGGCTGGTGCGAATCGTGGCGATGTTGGCGTCGGGATCTGCGTTGAACCATACGAGAAACGCGACGCTCACGACAAGCGCGGCGGCAAAGCAGATGACGGCGACGAGCACGGTCCTTTTCATGGCGACCTTCATCGGTCGGGACCCCCTTACGTGTCGGTTGCAGGAGGTGGCATTGTAGCCGGAGGGCATGGAGTCCTCGCGGAGGGAGTGCCCATAGCCATCTCCCACGCCACGTGAACGCGCCGCGACAGCACCTCTACCCCGACAAGCGTCTAAGATGGTGGGGCACGATTACCAACCCAACGGGAGGACGCATGGCACAAACCAACGACGACCAGCTCAAGGCCAAGGTCGACGCATACGTGGACGAGGTCTGGGAGGACGTTGTCGAAGACATCCGCACGCTTGTGAAAATCGAGTCGGTCGAGGACCTCTCGGCCGCCGAGCCCGGAAAGCCCTACGGCCCCAAGGCAAACGAGGCCCTGGTGGCAGCCGAGGGCATTGCCAGCCGCCTGGGCCTTGCCGTGACGGACCTGGATGGCTGCATTGGCTACGGCGAGGTCGCCGGCAAGGAGGGTGCGCCCTACGTGGCGACCATCGCACACTCCGACATCGTCCCCATAGGCCTTGGCTGGAGCGTTCCCGCGCTCGACGTGACGCGCCGCAAGGGCTACCTCATGGGTCGCGGCGTGCTCGACGACAAGGGTCCGCTGGTCCTCTCGCTCTGGGCCGCGCACTTCTTTGCCCTCCAGGTGAAGGAGACCGGCGAGCCTCTCCCCTATGCCCTTCGCTGCATCATCGGTAACAACGAGGAGACCAACATGGCAGACGTCGAGCACTACCTCGAGCGCTGCCCCGAGCCTGCCTTCTGCTTCTCTCCCGACGCCGACTTCCCCCTCATCTGCGGCGAGAAGGGCCTCTATGGCGGCAGCTTCACCTCCGAGCCCATGCTGGGCGGCGTGATCGAGGAGCTGGACGGTGGAACGGTCTCCAACGCAATCCCCGGCCAGGCCACGGCCCTTGTGCGGGTTGACGCCGAGGAGCTTCCCGAGGCAGCGAACGTGGATGTCGAGACGGCGGGCGCGGGGCTTGCCCGCGTGACGGCTCACGGCAAGGGCGGCCACGCCTCCATGCCCACCGGCACCGTAAACGCCATCTGCGTGCTTGCCGACTACCTGCTTGCCAACGTCCCCAACCTCACCGACGCCGAGAAGTGCTGGCTGCACCTTGAGCACGAGGTCTGTCACGCCAGCGACGGCAAGCCTCTGGGCATCGCGGCGGCAGATGACAAGTTTGGCAAGCTCACCTGCATTGGCGGCACCGTGCGCACGAAGGGCGACCGCTTTGTCCAGACCGTCGATTCGCGCTATCCCACCTCAACCTCGGGAAGCCGCATCACGGTGGAGCTCAGGCGCTTTGCCGCGCGCTTCAACGCGACCTTCGAGGAGAGCCGCGACGCCGAGCCCTTCTACATCGACCCAAGCTCGCCCGAGATCACGACACTGCTCAAGACCTACACGGAGTACACCGGCCGCGAGGGCAAGGCGTTCACCATCGGCGGCGGCACCTATGCGCGACACTTCCGTCGCGCCTGCGCCTTTGGCCCGCACGAGCCGTACGCAAAGGTGCCCTCCTGGGTGGGCATCGAGCACGGTCCCGACGAGGCCATCTCCGAGGAGAGCCTGCGCCGCGCGCTCAAAATCTACATTGTGAGCATCGCACGCCTCATGGAGCTGGAGCTTTCCCAGCCCGAGGCGTAGCCTGCGCCCAGACGGGCGGTCCGTCTCGCAAGCGAAGCGTCTAGACGGTGCCGCTGGCTTGGTTCATCTTGCCGCCAGTTGCCTGGCCCTCGCGGCCATGCGGCTGGCGGCGAATCTTTACGCTGAGGTACGTGCAGGCGCCGTAGAGAAGGGCGTCGGTGAGGGAGCTGGACTGGACGCTTCCCAGGCCGCCCGTGGTGAGGATTACCGTCACAAGCTGAACCACCGCATAGCCAAAAGAGATGGCAGAAATCAGGAGGAACGGCCCGATCTTCTCGGGCTGGTTGGCTCCACGCAGGCCAAGAAGGCCCACAAGCAGGTTGACCCCGGCGGACGCAAGGCCAAGCCCAAGGGCCTTGGGGGCAAGGTCGCCCGCAGAGAGACGAGACTCCGCAAGGGTGACTTGCGCGGAGGGGTCCATCTGCGAGACGGCGTACCACACGATAAGGGTGATCACGGCGTTGAGCACCGCCGTCACGATGATGACCTGCGAGATGAGCCTCAGTGCGCGCTGGTGACCGCCCAGCATGAAGGACTCCCCTCGCACGCCCTCGTCATGCTCGCGCTGCACGCGGTCGGCGAGCGAGGAGCACACCACCACGTAGGTGATGGTGGTCGAGAGCACGATGGGGTTGAAGATGAGGATGGTCCCCGCGCCCCAGCTCCAGAGAATGGCAACGAGAAGCACCAGGCCAACCAGATAGCAGAGGAAGCGATAGGGCCCAACGCGCCCGGAGTCGCGCGACGCGGCAAACCCCAGCCAGGCCGTCGCAAGGAGCAGTGCGCCAGCGGCAAGGGTGACAATGGCAAGGCCCATGGGCGACCAGCCGGAAAGCGTGACGCCGGCGATGGTGAGACCGGAGTCCGAGGCATCCGCCTGCCCCGTCACTGCCGCAAAGAGGATCAGGCCTCCGGCGAGCAGCACCACTCCGCCGAGAATGCCCATGACGGCAGAGACGATGCCGAGCGTCGCCTGTGCGGGAGTCTGCGGAACAGAGGCAACCTCGTCCTTCTCAGCAGCCGCCCTACGCAAGGGCGACGCCTCCCAACCAGCCCCAGCGCGGAGTGGCGGTGACGCCAAACTGGCTGATCCAGGAGTCCAGGCTCTGCGTGGTAATGACGCCGCTTAGGCAGTGCCTGACGGTACCGTTGCCCACGTAGATGCCAATGTGCCCGTACAGGCGCGCAGCGGCGGAGTAGGGCTCGGTAGGCACGGCGATGATCATGCCCGCCTGGATGGATGACCTGTTCGAGCTTGTGCAGTACGACCAGTACATGTCGCAGGCGTTGCCGCCAAACGAGCCCACGCCCGCGTTGGCAAAGACGTTGGAAACCCAGGCGGCGCAGTAGCCCGCGCCGGTAGCTCCCGTGCTGTACGCGGCCGAGATGACTGCCGCCTGGGAGCCGGAGGCTCCGGAGACAACGGTCACCGGGCCGCTTGAGCTACTCGAGGAGCGAGTGCTCGCCACGCGGCGGGCCTCCTCCTGCGCGGCAAGAAGCTCGGCGTTGCGCTGGTCGATGAGGCTCTGGACGTTGGAGTTGAGCTGGTCAACGAGGGTCTGGGCCTCGTCCTGCTTGGCCTGGACGTCAGCGAGCTGGGACTCCTGCTCGGTCTTGAGCTGGTCGAGCTGGTCCTTCTGGGACGTGAGGTCCGCCTGCTTGGACTCGAGGGCGGCCTTGTCGTCCTCGAGCTGCGCCTTCTGCGTCTCGAGGTCTGCCTTGAGGCTCTTGACCTCATCGATCATGGCGTTGTCCTGCTCGGACACCTTGTCGAGATAGTAGATGTTGGACGTGAGCTCCTCGAAAGATGCCGATGAGAGAAGCAGGTCAAGGGTGCTGGCGTTGCCGGACTTGAATGCCGCGGACATGCGCTGGCCCAGAACCTCCTGCTTCTGCTCGATCTCCTGCTGCTTGGTATCGATGTCCTGCTGCTTTGCCTCGATGTCCGCCTCTTTGGCGTCTATGTCCGCCTGGGTCTGGTCAATTTGAGCCGAGACGTCATCAATCTGGCCGACGGTATCTGAGAGCTGAGCAGAGAGGTCCGATACCTCCTGGCTGATATGGTCAAGCTGTTCCTGCGCGGCGTCGGCGTCCGACTGTGCGGCGTCGATGTCCGACTGGGAGGTGGCGAAGGCGGCAGCGGGGCTGGCAAATGCGAGCACGCCCGCGCCGATAAGCAGCCTGAAGGCATCCCTGCGCGTGACGGTACGCGCGGGAGCGAGTGCGTTGGACGCACGTCGGCTGCTGGTGCCGCTAGTCTGCATGAGGCCTCCTAGAGTACGGATGGGTTGCGTATAGGTCACGAATGCCATTCTACTCGTTCGCCTGGAGTCGGACGAAAAACACATGGGCCGGACGGCCAACGGCAGGCGGCGCAGCCGGGTTGCTGGCAGGCGCGCGATTGCCGGCAGCAGGCGGTGCCGTCGCCACAGCCCCTAGCGGTTCTCGATGCGCGCCACGTTGCTGATCACAATCGAGATGCTGCCATCCTCCTGGTGTGAGAACTCGATGTAGCCCGGGCGCTCGGCCAACTCTGAGGGGAAGGCAATCTCCACCCCGGTATCGGTGCGTATGCGATGCGTGCGCGTCAGACGGTTGGCGGCACCGCGGCGCACCGGCACCTCCTCGGGCAGCTCGCGCTCGCGAGTGCGCTCCTCGAAGCGCTGGGCCATCTCGGGATTGTCCTCGAACACCTCACGGCCAACGTCTGCGGGCTGGATTGCCTCGTCGGTGTCCGCGTGGCGGGCAAGCGCAGCCTTTGCGCGCGAGACCTCGACGGCAGGCGTAAGGCCGTACTCCTCCGAGAGGTCCTCCACGATGCTCGTGACCTCGTCGATGACCTCGTGGCTCGAGGCCTCTTGGGAGCACTGCAGGAAGAGCTCGGGGATAATCTGGCGCGATTCGCCGGCTACGCTGCGCTCCTTGTCGTGGAAGTCGATGGCCAGCGTATCAGCGTCGATGAGGACGTAGGCGTCAACCTTCTGGGTGGGGTTGGGCAGCGTGGCATCCTGCCGGGCAATCTCGTTGCCGTTCTCGTCCACCTCGTGGATGAACGCCTGCTTTCTGGGGAGAAGCACTACTGCAAAGAGCCGGGTTCCCTCGGACTCGTAGGCGTCTGCGACCTTGTCCTCCTCGGCGTTGTCGGAGGCGCGCATCTCGCCGGTGTCCGTGAAGTCCGCGACGAGCAGGTCGCACTGCTCGAGGTCCTCCGCCCGACGAAGCTCCTCCCAGAACCACTGGGCAATCTGCACGGAGAAGTCCACGAACGGCACCTGGCCGGCAAGGTACTCCTTGAGGCCGGAGGCAAAGTTGCTCTCGGGGGCAAAGGTGCCGTGCTTGCTCTCGGCGCTCGAGCGAATGCGGCGCAGGCGGCGGGTGACGTAGGAGCGCGTCTGGCGGTTGTCGAGGTCAAGCTCGCGCTCCGAGAAGAAGGTGCTGCCGCTATCAAAGTCAAAGACGTGCAGTATGGCGTGGCCGATCCTGAGCATGTGCCCTCGCATTCCCTTTGGTGCGCCGCTCGCCCCGTGCGGACCCGACGCGCGACCAACAAGGATACCGCAGCGGTATGCGGCAAGACAGCGGGGCTTTTTGCGAAGGCAGCGGTCGCCGATCGACGCAGAAAAGGGCGAGCGCCCTTCCGGGCGCCCGCCCACCTACGTGATACTTTGGACTCTCCCCCTTAGGGAGGTCGCTCCCGTGCGGGATGCGACAACAGTGAAAGGCACGTGCTATCTAAGATGGCTCGCTCGGTGCGAACCCGTTCTCCGTTCCTCTCGTGGTATTAGGAACCTGTCTGGGGTTGTCGGTTCTTCACCGACCGGAGAAAAACGATGCGCCTGCCCTCTTTGTGATTCACGTCGCTGCCTGTTCAGCGTATTCGCGGTGCCACCGTATCGACTTTGACATTGCGAGGGATCTGCTACCGCCTCTGGGGTGAATTCATGCATCCAAAGGCAGGCGCTTGTTTGAACTCTCGTCACTGCCCATCGGAATGCACCTCCTACCTCGGTCGTCCTTGCTGAGACGACTCCTTTACTTACTGTCTTTATAGCCAATCTCGAGGACTTTGAACCCTGGAGCACGCATTTGTGCCGCAAGCGGTGGCCTATTGTCCGCGACGGACACAGCCGTGCAAAGTCTTTGCCGAGGTGGGATACTTAGAAATTGGTGTGAGACCGAATGAATTGAGTCGCATCCGCCTACCTCGCATGCTCCTGGATACACCCGCAAACCCGCGATGGCATAATTACCAGAACCTTGCCTGTTGCTGTCAAAAATTCTTTTGCGCCCACCGATTAGCCCAGGCTTTTGCACTTCGCGAACATACCCTCTCCTTACGCGCGTTGGCACCGTGCCGCATGTCGAACGGCAGCCGTTTGCGGATGGGAGACTCTCGTGCAAAAGAAACTTATCGTCGCTGGCAGAACGCTTGACCGCCTCATATGCGCTATGCACGAGGGAGATGTGCTTTTCGAGCCGTGTCGGGTTTCGTCGCTGCCTCCGGGATCCTGTGTGAAATCGCAAGAAGAGTTCAACCAGGTGAGTCTCTATAACCTTCGCTGGCTGCTCGAAAGTCAGGGCAATCGGCCCCTGGAGCTTTTCGTATCCTCAAGTAGCGAGCGACGCGCAGACTCGGCAGTGCAAACATACGTACTTCCTCAGAGCCTTCCGCGAGGCGCGCTCGTCCACCTGAGAGACAACATCTATGCCCTCTCCCCCGAGCATTACTTCATCTGGAAATGCCGCCAGTTGCCAGACATGATCGCGAGGTTGCTCCTCTGCGACGAGCTGTTGGGCCGTTACTCTCGACCAACACCTGGTGAGACCAACCCCACCTGCACATACTTCAACGAACCCCTCACCTCAAAGCACAGACTTATGGCGTACCTCGATCGCGCAAAGGGAGTCTATGGAGTAAACCAAGCACGAGATGCAGCGTACTGGTCAGTCGACAACTCCTATTCGCCGATGGAAACCGCACTCGCTTCTGCAAATCTTCTGCCATTACGCCATGACGGCTGGGGTTATACGTTTCCGCAGCTCAATCCAATGCTCAGCGTTCCGGAGGACAAGCGGCACCTTACTCACTCAGATACCTTCATGCCTGACGTCTTCTGGCGGTTGTTTCGACTGGACCTTGAATACGACAGCAACGAGCGACACGACTCCATTGCCGAACGCAAGAAAGATGCCATACGCAAGAGCGACATCGAGACGCTGGGCTACAGAGTCATCCCCGTGCATCCCGAGGAGCTTTACAGCTTTGAAGAGGCGGAACGGCTCCGCCTCAAGATCGGCGAGCACATGGCGCGGACCTCAGGCCGGCTAATGAGGGAGCATCTTCGTAGGCTTGACAACCCCGAACTTGCAAAAAGAAGGCGAGCGCTTCTACAAAGGTTGCTCCCATAGGAGATAACTCGAAGCCGAGCAAGAAGCCTCAGGCAAATTACGTTCAAAAGTGAGGTTGTGTGTAAGTAGGTCGCGGCGAGAGATGCACATTTGGCTTACTTGGCGCGCGAAACCCAACCTAACCCACCATGGTAAGTAAGAAAACAATGAAAGGATCGCTCCCGGAATCCCTGGTGGCCGTTATAAATGCCCCGCGCTGTCCTGCACCAAGAAAAATAACCCACATATCCTAACTTTTGCACGTAATACTGGGGTTCCTGGGTGCGCAAGCGGTCTACGGGCGACCATAAGACGGTACAGGTGACCCCCAAAGTGAGGGCTTGGCAGCCTGCTGCGGATACTGTCCTTTCGGCGCCCGCCAAAACGACGCCGCAGCGCGGGTTTCGTACGGAGTTGCTGCCAAAAGCTGCCCTTGTAGAGCCAAAACGGCGCCATAGGGAGTGCTTTCGCAGCTTTCTCTGCTAAACATGTCCCTATGGCGCCACCGCACTAATACCACGGCGTTATCGATCGAACTCAAGGGTAACTATACCTGCGGCACCTCGCCGGTCTCGAGAATGCGCTCGAGTGCCGTCTCGTCCAGCACGGGCACGCCGAGCGACTGGGCCTTTGTGAGCTTGGAGCCAGCGGCGGCGCCGGCAACAACAAAGCTCGTGCGCTTTGAGACGGATCCCGAGACCTTGGCACCCAGCGCCTTGAGCTGCGCGCCCGCCTCGTCGCGGGTAAAGTGCTCGAGCGTTCCCGTGAGGACAAAGGTAAGACCGGCAAGCGTCTGCGGACGCTCTGGCTCGGCAACCTCCTCCTCGAGGACCACGCCCGCCTCGCGCAGGCGCTCCAATACGCGGACGTTCTCGGGTACCGAGAAGAACTCACGCACCGATGCCGCAATCTTGGGCCCAATGCCATCGATCGCAGCGATGTCCTCCTCGCTTGCGGCCATAAGCGCCTGGAGCGAGCCAAAGTGGCGAGCGAGCAGCGTGGCCACGTTCGCACCAACGTGGCGGATTCCCAGGCCAAAGAGGACACGCGCGAGGCCGCGCTTGCGGGACTCGTCCACCTGGGCCATGACCTTCTCGGCTATCGTGCGTCCAACGAGGATGTCCTCGCCCTCGGTGTGGTCCTTGGTGCTCGTCTCGTAGGCGCGGCCTGTGGGCGTTTCCGCCAGCGCGTCGACGGTGAGCTTGTCGTAGTAGTCGGCAACGTCGGTAAGCACGCCGTTCTCGACCAGGCGACCCACCAGCTCGTCTCCCAGCCCATCGATGTCCATGGCGTTGCGGCTTCCCCAGTGGATGAGACGCTCGACCGCCTGCGCGGGGCAGTCAATGGAAACGCAGCGGTATGCGACCTCGCCCTCCTCGCGCACAACGGGGCTTCCGCAGCTGGGGCAATGCGTGGGCATCTGGAACTCCTGCGCGTCCGCGGGACGCAGCTCGAGCACGGGGCCCACGACCTCGGGAATCACGTCGCCGGCCTTGTGCACCACGATGGTGTCTCCCACGCGAACGTTCTTGCGGCGAATCTCATCGATGTTGTGGAGCGTGGCTCGCGCAATGGTCGAGCCCGCAACGCTCACGGGGTCGAACTCCGCAACGGGCGTGAGCACGCCGGTGCGGCCCACCTGGATGCGGATGTCGCGAAGGACGGTGCGCTTCTCCTCCGGCGGGAACTTGAACGCGATTGACCAGCGCGGTGCACGGGCAGTAAAGCCAAGCGCCGCCTGGCTCGCGAAGGAGTCGACCTTCACCACCACACCGTCAATGTCGTAGTCGAGATCCTCGCGGTGCGCGAGCGCGGTGGCGCAGAAGTCGTGGACCTCGGCGGCACAGGTGCAGCGGCGGGCGTTGGGGTTCACGTGGAAGCCGCAGCTAGAGAGCCAGTGCAGGAACTCCCACTGGCTGGTCACCGAAAGCGGCGACTCATCGGCCACGGCATAGATGAAGGTCTCGAGGTCACGATGAGCCGTGATCTTGGGGTCCTTCTGGCGCAGGCTGCCGGCGGCGGCGTTTCTCGGGTTGGCAAAGGGCTCGCGGCCGGCGGCGTCCGCGGCCTCGTTCAAGCGGACGAACGAGTGCTTGGGCATGTAGACCTCGCCTCGCACCTCGATGGAACGCCCAAGCCCGGCATCTGCCACACGCTCGAGGCCCTCGGGCGCAAGCGCGCGGGGCACGTCATGGATCGTGAGCACGTTTGCCGTGACGTTCTCGCCCGTCGTGCCGTCGCCGCGAGTGGCGGCGCGCACGAGCTGGGCATCGGTGTACGTGAGGGCCACACCCAGGCCGTCAATCTTGAGCTCACAGGTGTAGGCCACGGGGTTCTCCGGCGTAGAGCCCAGGGCCTCGTCGGTACGGGCAAGCCAATCGTCCAGCTCGTCCAGGTTCATGGCGTCGTCGATGGAGTACATGCGGCTGGCGTGGCGAACCGGCTCGAACTGCTCGGAGACGTAGCCGCCCACGCGCTGGGTGTAGGAGTCCGGCGTGACCAGCTCGGGATTGGCCTTCTCAAGGGCGAGAAGCTCTTGGAGGTAGCGGTCGAACTGGGCGTCCGTCATCTCTGGCGCGTCAAGGGCGTAGTAGGCGTACGCCGCGTGGTTGAGGATGCGGTTAAGCTCGGCGGCACGGGCGCGCGCCGTGCGAGCAGGACCGTTGGGCGTCTCGGCAGGCTTTTGGGCCGAGAAGGACGGCACGCCGGCGTCGCCAAAGAGCGAGCCTTGCGTTCCGGCCGCATCCGCGTTGATGGTGTTGGTCTTCTCAGCCATGCTGTCCCCTCTCGTGCCCGGCAATTACCAAGCAAGGGTAGCGCAAACAGCCGACAGAATTGGGGCCGCGCCACAAAGGACGCGGCCCCACAACGTGCTGAGAAGTTAGTAGGCACCCCTGCCCGCGGGCCGCCTCCAGCGCGCGGACCCTACCCGCGGGCGGCCTCAAGCGCGCGGCGGCCCAGCTCGATGCAACCAAGGACGCCCTGGTCGCCCTTGCAGCCTGCCTCGACAATGTAGGAGTCGATGTCCGCCAGCTCGGGCGTCACGAGGTAGCCGTTAAGGTTCTCGAGCACCTTTTTGCGCACCAGCGGGAAGAGCTGGGTCTGCTTCATCACGCCGCCGCCAAGCACGATGCGCTGCGGCGAGTAGCACAGCACGTAGGTGGCGATGCCTTGGGCAAGATAGGTGCTCTCGAGGTCCCAGACCTCGGGGCGATCGGCCAGCTCGAAGCCCTTCTTGCCCCAGCGGTGCTCGATTGAGGGACCGGCAGCCAGGCCCTCAAAGCAGCGGTCGTGGTAAGGGCACACGCAGTTGCCCTCGTCGCCTGGCTGGACCTCAAGCAGAATGTGGCCGGCCTCGGGATGGAGCATGCCATGGAGGAGCTGCCCGCTCACCATGACGCCCGCGCCGATTCCCGTGCCAATCGTGAGGTAGACCACGGTGTCGAGGCCCTTGCACGAGCCGTACGTGACCTCACCCAGGCAGGCAACGTTGACGTCGGTGTCGTAGCCAATGGGAATGTTCAACGGATTGAATGCGCTCAGGAAGTCGAAGTTGCGCCACGCCGTCTTGGGCGTCTCGAGGATCTTTCCGTAGCTGGGAGCTGCCGGGTTCACACCCGTGGGCCCAAAGGCGCCAATGCCCAGCGCATCGATGTTGTGCGAGCCAAACCACGCAACCATACGGTCCACGCAATCATGCGGCCCTTGGGTGGGAATCTCTTCGCGCTCAAGTACCTCTCCCTCGGGCGTCCCCACAGAGAGGACCATCTTGGTTCCGCCAGCCTCGAGCGCGCCGATCCTTGCCATCTTATCCCCCGTTCGCCTGGTGGCGTCGCATTCCCCAGCGCTCGCCACGTGAGACATGCCGCGCTAAGCATAAGGGCCTCGCGGCGAAATGCCCGCGAGACCCTTAAACGGCTTGTTCTTCGTGCCGAGAAGCACAGGGCACAACTGCGCGCTACGCGACCGTCGCCTCGTACCCGGCTTCCTTCACGGCCGAGACAAGCGCCTCGTCCGTGACCTCGGGAGATGCCTCAACAACGGCATCCTTGTCCGCAAGCGAGACCTTGACCGAGCTCACGCCCGGAACGCCCTCAAGAGCCTTGGTCACGTGGGCAACGCAGTGTTCGCACATCATGCCCTCAACGTTAAGCTTCTTCTCCATGGCAACGCTCCTCTCCTTGGCGGCCGCGAGACTGGCAGCCGCATCCTTAACTTCGACCGTACCTGCGGCATCGTGCTCCGCAACGGCCGGAATGACCTTTGTATCAACAGGTGCCGCATCGTCCTTGCTAGCCTGGCTGGGCTTCCAGACAAAGAGCCTGAGCGCGTTCGAGACCACGAATACGGACGAGAAGCCCATTGCCGCCGCGCCCACCATGGGGTTAAGCGTCACGCCCAGAGGCGACAGCACGCCCATGGCCACGGGGATGCAGATCGCGTTGTAGAACAGCGCCCAGAACAGGTTCTGGCGGATGTCTCGCATGGTTGCGTGGCTCAGCTCGATGGCAGTGGCGACGTCTGCCGGATCGGAGTGCATGAGAACCACGTCCGCCGAGCTAATGGCAACATCGGTGCCGGCGCCAATGGCAATGCCCACGTCTGCACGCGCGAGCGCCGGGGCGTCGTTGATGCCGTCGCCCACCATGGCCACCTTGTGGCCCTGGCCCTGCAGCTCGCGGACCTTTTGCTCCTTCTGGCTGGGAAGCACGCCGGCCACGACCTCGTCGACGCCCACCTGGCGGGCAACGGCCTCGGCGGTTTTGGCCTGGTCACCTGTAAGCATGATGGTGCGCACGCCCATGCGGCGAAGGCGCGCCACGGCAGAGGCGGAGGTCTCCTTCACCACGTCAGCCACGCCGAGAAGCCCCAACGCACGGCCGCCAAGCGCAAAGAAGAGCGGCGTCTTGGCCTGTGCGGCAAGCTCGTCTGCCTCAGCGGCAAGCGCCGAAACGTCCACCCCGACCGATGCCATGAGGCGGGCGTTGCCCGCGATGGCGGGGACCCCGTCGATCGTTGCACGCACGCCACCGCCAGCAACCTGCTGGAAGTCCACCGCACCTACGCCCTTGTCCGCCCCGGCGTGCGACTCGTCCACGAAGTCGCAAACGGCCTGGGCCAGCGGATGCTCGCTCTTACGCTCGAGCGCCGCGGCAACGCGGGCAAGCTCCCTCTCGGCCACTCCCGCGGCCAGGCGCACGTCGGTCACGCGCGGCTTGCCCTCGGTGATGGTACCGGTCTTGTCGAGCACCACGGTGTCCAGGTCGCAGGCGCCCTCCAGGGCCTCGGCGCTCTTGATGAGAATGCCCACCTTGGCGCCGCGCTCCGTGCCCACCATGATGGCTGTGGGCGTGGCCAGGCCCAGTGCGCAGGGGCACGAGATAACCAGCACCGAGACGGCGTGGTTGAAGGCCGTCGCAAAGTCGCCTGGGGCAAAGACGGCAATCCAGCCCAGGAAGGTCACGGCAGCTATTGCCATGACCACGGGGACAAAGACGCCCGCGATCTTGTCAGCCTGGCGCTCGATGGGCGCCTTGGAGCTGGTTGCCTCATCCACAAGGCGAATGATGCTCGCCAGCGCCGTGTCATCGCCCACGGCCGTGGCCTCCATGGCAAACCAGCCGCGCTGGCTCACGGTGGCGCCGGTCACGCGGTCACCCACGCCCTTCTCGGCAGGAACCGGCTCACCCGTGATGGCCGACTCGTCGATCGATGCGGAGCCCTCACGGATCACCCCGTCAACCGGCACGGACTCGCCGGCACGCACCACAACGACATCACCCACGCGCACCTCGTCGGTGGGCACTTCGACCTCCTGGCCGTCACGACGCACGCGCGCCGTCTTGGGCGCGAGGTCCATGAGCGCGCTGATGGCCGAGGTCGTCTTGCCCTTGGCGCGGGCCTCGAAGTACTTGCCCAGCGTGATGAGCACGAGAATGGTGCCAGCCGAGTCAAAGTACAGCGAGTGCATCATGGTGTAGTGGGCACCTTCGAGGTCCAAGGCGCCAAGCGCCAGGGCCATCTGGTAGACGCCCACCAGGCTGTAGGCGTAGCTCGCCGCCGACCCAATGGCAATGAGCGAGTCCATGTTGGGCGAGAGGTGCGAAAGCGTCTTGAAACCCATGACAAAGTAGCTGCGGTTGACAAAGAGCAAGCAGGTGGCGAGAAGGAGCTGCGTCACCGCGGAGGCCATCATGCCCGCCATGCCGGCGAGACCTGGGACCTCCGGCCAGCCAAGCATGGGGCCCATGGCCAGGTAGAAGAGGGGCACGCCAAAGACGATGGACCAGATAAGCTGCTTCTTCTTGGCGTCTATCGCCCGCTGGGCACCCTCCCTGGGGTCGACGAACGTGGTGTGCGATGCTGAGCCGCTTGTTTCCTGACGCGCGGACGCGCCATAGCCCGCCTCCTCGATGGCGGCGACAACCGCCTGGGCTGTCTTGGGACTGCCGTCATAGTCGAGCTCCATCGAGTTCTTGAGCAGGTTGACGTTTGCCTCGGTCACGCCGGGAACGCCGGACGCAGCCTTGCCAACCCGTGCCGAGCAGGCCGCGCAGGTCATGCCCGTTATGTCGAACGTTTGCTTCATGGTGCTTGGTTCCCTTCGCTGGTGCGTCCCTGGGAGCAGGGAGTTTATAGCCGGCCTCGCCGCGGCGAGACTCACATGAACTTCTTGAAGAGGCGCATGACCTCGTCGACGACCTCGGTGTCGCCCGCCTGGATGCGCTCGACCACGCAGGTCTCGAGGTGGTCCTGCATGACCTCGCGACTCACCGCCTTCACCGCAGACTCGACGGCAGCGAGCTGCGTCAGGACGTCACCGCAGTAGCGGTCCTCCTCGACCATCGCCTTGATGCCGTTGAGCTGGCCGATGGCACGGTTGATGCGGCAGGTGACGTCGTGCTTGAGCTCCTCGGAGCGCGGCGTCTCCTTCTTGTGGGCGCACGCCCCGCAGCACTCCTGTGGCTCGGAACCCATGCTGGCCTCCTTTCTCGTACGCGTGGGGAGAAATACACCCCACGGGTATCTATCAACGCGAGAGGATATACCCCTTTGGGGTACCAGTCAAACAAGAATGTCGCGTTTCTGTGGGGTCCGGGTGACGGCGCCGCCCGGATCTTGGACGGTCGCGCGGGCAGCAGTGCCGCCCGGGCGCCGGAAGGCCGCGCGGGGCTACTCCACCGCGTCCGGCTCGACGGCGTTAGCGGGATCTCCCTCGTCATGCCCCGCAGGATTGGCGCCTTCCCCTACCGTGACCTTTTCCGCGCGCACCTGTGCAGCCTCCTCGAACGCCGCCTTCATGGTCTTGTTGCCGTGCGTAAGGCGCCTGATGGTGAGGTCTTCCGCCTTGTCGTTTGCGAGTCTCAGCTGATTCTCTGACTTGGTAAGGCTCTCCTTCACCTTCTGCAGCGACGCGATGGAGCGGTCTATCTGGTCGATTGCCTCCGAGAAGCGCTTGGAGGCCTGCTCGTAGTTGCGGCCAAAGCCCAGCTTGAACTTTTCGAGCTTCTCCTCGAAGTTGGTGACGTCGAGGTTCTGTTGGCGCACCTCGGCAAGCTCGCGTCGCGCCGAGACGGCGTTCAGGCCGGCGTTTCTCAGCAGGCTGATGATGGGCAGGAAGAACTGCGGGCGCACCACGTACATCTTGGGGTACCGATACGAGACGTCCACAATGCCCGCGTTGTAGAGCTCGCTCTCCGGCTCGAGCGTGGAGACGAGCACCGCATACTCGCAGTGCTTGTTGCGGCGGTCGCGGTCGAGCTTGGCAAAGTGGTCCTCGTTGCGCTTGCGGTTGACGGAGTTGTCGTCCTCGTTCTTCATATCAAACATAATCGAGACGATCTCGGTGCCGGACTCGTCGCACTCCCTAAAGACATAGTCGCCCTTGCTGCCGTCGACCACGTCGTTGTCCTTGTGGAACTCCGCGCGCGGGAACGCCATCATGCGCACCTTGTTGAACTCGGACTCGCAGTGCTGCTCGAGCGTCTCACCTATGAGCTTGACCGAGAGGCGCGAGCGCTGGTTCTTGATGCGCTCTATCTCGTCGTCGCGGTCGCGGATCTCTTGGTCCTTGTACTTCTCCTGCTCTACCAGGCGCTGGTTGAGCACGGCAATCTCTTGGTCCTTCTTGGCCGCGACCTCCTGAACCTGGGACTCGAGCTCGACCACGCGACGGTCGCGCTCGGCGGTGGCGCGCGTCACCGCAAGCTCCTGCGCACCCTTGGCACGCTCCTCCTGCGCGCGGAGCTGCTCGGTGAGGCGCGCGATGCTTGCGTCCCTCTCGGCAAGCTGGCTCGCGGACTCCTGCCGAGCCGCGGCAAGCTTCTGCGCTGCCTCGTTCTGGGCCTGCGCAAGCCGCTCCTGTGCGTTCTTCTCGGCGGTTGCCTGCTGAACCCTGGCCGATGCCTGTGCCTGTTCAAGCTGCGAGGATAGCTTTGCCACCTCGGCGCGCAGGGCCTCCTCGGCCTTGGCGCGTGCTGCCTCGACAGCAGCAGCCTCGCGCTGCTCCATAAGGGCGCGCTGCTCGTCCAGCTGGCGCTTGAACTCGGCGTCGCGCACCTGCTGCAGAATCTGCGCGTAGCCCGCCTCGTCCACCTGGAAGACCTTCCCGCAGTTGGGGCACTTTATCTCGGCCATGGGACCTCCTTTTGCGATATTCCTCACTCAAGGGTACACGGCACGCGCGACACAAATAAGCGAGACAGAAAAGCGCGGCGGGAGCCCGTGGACCCTCGCCGCGCCTGTTATCGCCGTATGCCGGATGCCGCGCTAGGCCGCCCAGCCCTCAGCCGAAAGGGTCGTGGCCTCGGCGTTTGTGGAGTAGCTCGCGCAGTTGCCGGTGGTGTAGGAGCCGGTGGAGTTCTGGCGCTGCTGCAGGCGCTCCTCGATCCACTGCTCGAGCTCGTCCTGCGTGGTCCCGTTGGTGCCATTACCGTTCAGCCCGGTGCCGTTGTCGTTCAGACCGGTGCCGTTGCCGGTGGTTCCATTGGTCGTGGAGGAGTTCTCCTGCTCGCGCTGGGCCTGCAGGGCCTCGTCGGAGCCAAGGGTGACGGTGAGGTCCTTGGTCTCGGTGCCGCGCACGACCGTCACGGTAACGGTGTCGCCAATCTCATGCGAACGCACCGCGAGGACCATGCCGTCGGCTGAGGTGATCTCCTCGCCGTCCATGGCAACAATGATGTCGCCCTGCTGAATGCCGGCCTGGTCAGCGGGGCCGTTGGCGACAACCTCGGCCACGTAGGCACCCTGGTTCACGGACAGGCCGTTGGAGCGAGCGTTCTGTGCGTTCACGGTCTGCATGGAGAGGCCGATGTAGGCGTGCGTGACCTCCTGGCCGCTGATGATCTTGTTGGCGATCTCGACGGCGTAGTTGCCGGGGATGGCAAAGCCGATGCCCGCAAACGATTCGGTCGAGGACGAGTAGAGCGTTGAGATGCCCACGAGCTGCCCCTGGTCGTTCACGAGCGCTCCGCCGGAGTTGCCGGGGTTGATGGCCGCGTCGACCTGAATGAGGTTGGTGTAGATGGTGTCGCCCGAGCTGGACTGCAAAAGCTCGTTGCGGTACAGCGCCGAGACAATGCCCTCGGAGACGGACTGGTCAAGGCCAAACGGGCTGCCGATGGTCATGACCCAGGAACCCACGTTGAGCTGGGAGGAATCGCCAACCTCGATGGGGGTCACGGAGTCGCCGTTGAGGTCCGCCTTGATAACGGCGAGGTCGGAGGACGAGTCGGAGCCAACCACACTGGCCTCGTAGCTCTTGCCGTCAATGGTCACGCTGATGGCGGTGGCACCGTCGATCACGTGGTAGTTCGTGATGATGTCGCCGTCGGTGTCGAGAATGACGCCCGAGCCCAGGCCCTGGCCGCTGTCGGTCGTGACGTTCACCGATACCACGGAGGGCATCGCCTTCGCGGCCACAGCCTCTGCCGTCGAGGCGTCGGTGTCGTTCGACGTGATGTTGATGGTGCCGTTGCTCGAGCTGGAGCCGCCTGAGGTCGAACCGGCGCCCGTCGAAGCCGAGGGCTTGCCAAAGAAGCCCGTGAGGCCAAGTACCAGCACGAGAACAAGCGCAGCCACGACACCCGAGATGGCGCCGGCAACGATGGGCTTGCTCAGGCCGCCTTTCTTCTCGAGCCCGGGCTTATCGTCCTTGCCCGTGCCGCCCGTCGCGGGAGGCTGTGACACGGGCAGCGGTTGCTGCGCCGTCTGGCCAGGCTGCTGCTGGCTTGCGTCAACGTAGCCGGCGCTCGGGGAGTACGCCGCGCCCTTGCCGCCGTAGTTCGCGTAGTCGTAGCCCTGCGTGGGCTGAGACTGCGTTGGCTGAGCCTGAGTTGGCTGGGCACCCTGACTCTGCTGAGGGGTCGAGCTGGCGCCTGTCATGCCCTCTCCAGGCTTGCCCGTGGAATAGTCTGCCATGGAAACGTCCCACCCTTCGTGTGTATCGGTCGCTTGGCGACCGGTCGCTTACGCAAGTGAATGTACCCCGATATTTAGGCGGAGCCACACTGGTCATGGCATCGTCACGCTCGTGAGACAAGGCTTTTGTGTTCCTGAAAATGCAGAGGCTCCCCGGTTGCTGTCGCGGCGCCGTCCGGGCAGCCGCGGCGTTGCCGGCGCGGCCGTTGCGCGCGGAGTTTATCGCTATTTCTTAAAACTGCGCCACCGCAACTGGGAAAACGTCCGAGCCGATTAAGAAAAAGCGATATTCTCCGCAGAGAAGCGGCAACAAAAAAGGGCTGCCCTGCGGCAGCCCCAGAAGTCACGTTACTCAAACTCCCCGTTACACGCGGAAGAGGTACCCCACGCCGCGGATGGTCACGATGTGCGCCGCGACCTGCGGGCCAACCTTGGAGCGCACGCGACGGATGTGCACGTCCACGGTGCGCGTTCCGCCGCAGTACTCGAAGCCCCACACGCGGTGCAGCAACGTCTCGCGCGAGTACGCACGCGACGGGTGCGTGGCCAGAAACGACAGGAGCGAATACTCCATGAGGGTAAGGTCGACGGGCTTCTCGTCAATGTAGACCTGATAGGTTGCCAGGTTGATGGTCATGTTGTCCACGGTCACAATGTCCGCAGGCGCGCTCTCCTCGCCCGGCCACAGCAGCAGCGAGCAGCGAACCTCCAGCTCGTCGACGCCGGCAGTGGAGAGAATGAAGTCGTTCTTGCCCTGCGTGGGCATGCGCATCGAGGAAAGCTTGTCCGGGTCCTGCACAAGCAGCATAGGAATGAAGCCGTTCTCGGCGACAAAAGAATCCACAGCGTTTAGCGTATCCTGCGACATTCCATCTGCGTCGAGAATGACGAGGTCAAACTCGTGACCAGAGGAGACAGCCTGAGAGAAGGTCTCCTCATTCGCTAGGGCAATGGAGACGTCGATGGCATGGGAGAGGTCGCGCATGCGGTCGTGCAGGCGCGTGGTACCCGATATGAGCAGGATGTTCTTGTGATGCACTCGTAGCCCCCTGCCGGTAGGTCAAAGCTGTTACAGCATGTTCATAGTCCAGGGAACAGAGTAGCACAGCAGCACACGCGGCTGGCAAACCACAACAAAAACCAAATGAAGTGCAGCTAGTAAGGGGTGCCTCGCTCGGCAACTGCCCACGAGGCACCCCCACATCACAAACTGTGCACATATCTTGCAACAGGGCGAACCTGTGCTACACGCCAGCGCATGCGCAGGCGCCGCACCCAGCCTCCTCGACGCTAGCCGATGGACCCCAGGAACTCTGCCGTGCGCGCGTTCTCGGGATGATCGAAGACCTTCTCGGGAACGCCCTGCTCCACAACCACGCCGTCCTCCATGAAGACAACGCGGTCGGCGACCTCACGAGCGAAGTCCATCTCGTGCGTGACCACGATCATGGTCATGCCGGAGTTCTCGGCAAGGTCGCGAATGACGTCGAGGACGCCGCGCACCAGCTCCGGGTCAAGAGCGCTCGTGGGCTCATCGAAGAGCAGCACGTTGGGGTGCATGGCCACAGCGCGGGCGATGGCCACGCGCTGCTGCTGGCCGCCGGAGAGCTGGGGCGGTTTGAAGTCGGCGCGATCTGCAAGGCCAACGGCCGTGAGCTGCTTTATGGCCTCGGCCTCGGCGTCTTCCTTGGAGCGCTTGAGGACCTTGGTCTGGCCAATCATCACGTTCTGCTTGGCGGTGAGGTGCGGGAAGAGGTTGAACGACTGGAACACCATGCCAACCTCACGGCGCAGCTTGTTGACGTCGGTCTTGCTCTGGCCTGTGATCTCTTGGTCCTCGATGAGGATGTGACCGGCCGTGGGGGTCTCGAGCAGGTTGATGCAGCGCAGCATGGTCGACTTGCCTGAGCCGGACGGCCCCAGGACCACCACGACCTCACCCGGCCACACATCAAGGTTGACGTCGCGCAGGACCTTGGTGTCATCGAAGGACTTGTTGAGGTGCTCGATGCGCACGATGGGGTGCTCGCCCTCGGTGAAGTGGTGCTTCGTAAGGGTCTGATCCGAGGCGAAGGCGAGACGGGCCGCCTCCTCGGCAGAGAGGGCGTCGGGCACGACGGGCGCGTCCTCGTGCGAATGATGGTGCTTACTCGCCATCTGCGACACCTCCAAGGTCGACGGTGGGATGCGAGATAAACGGCGCCGAGAGGGCCGCGAATACGTCGCCGGCGGGCTTGCTGGCCTCGGTGTGGGAGACCACGGCTGAGGCGGCCAGCTCCTCCTCGGCCTCCTTGGGCTCCTTCGACGCCCCAGCAGCGGCGCGACGCTTGGGCCTGGGGCCGCCGCCACGCTCGGAACGGGCGATGTTGTTCTCGACGATGCCAACAACCTTGATGAGCGGTAGCGTCACGATGAGGTAGTAGATGGCAGCCGCCATGTACGGTGTGATGTTGCCCGAGGTGGTAGTGAGGTTCTTCGAGAACATCATGAGCTCCATGACGCCCACCGAGGAAAGCAGCGACGTGTCCTTGTACGAGGTGATGAAGTCGCTGGTCACCGTAGGAATCACGCGGCGGATGGTCTGCGGCAGGATGATAGAGGTCATGGTCTGGAAGCCGTTCATGCCCAGAGAGGCTGCGGCCTCATACTGGCCCTGCGGGATGGACTGGATGCCCGCACGGAAGATCTCGGCCAGGTAGGCTGACGAGTTCACGGCCATCACAATGACGCCCAGGACGTTGTTGTCAATGTTGATGCCAACCATGGGCAGGCCGAAGAACATGATGTAAATCTGCAGGAAGAGCGGCGTGCCGCGCAGCAGGTTGATGTAGCAGATGGCGATGGCACGCAGCACCTTGTGACGGCTGGTCTTGAGCATGGCGAAGGCCAGGCCAAGCAAGATGGCAAAGGGATAGCAGATAAGGACGATGCACAGGCACACGAGCCAGCCGGGGAAGAGCGACGCGAACGACGTCAACAGCAGCTGGGGCTTGAAGAACATGCCCAGGAACGGGTTGGAGTTCCAAGCCGCGACCCAGGGCTGGGCGTCAAGCCAGTTCACGGCCGCCTGAAGCGGCGTGTTTGCGATCACCGTGATGGCAGCGGAGTCGTCGAGCGCGTGCGACTGGCCGTCTGCGGTGGTGTAGCTGCCCGAGACCACGTAATCGCCGCCCTCTGCAGGGAACTGCATGCCCGTGACCTCGAGGCGCACGAGCGAGCCGGCAGGGATGTCCTCGGAGAACTGCACGCTCATCGAGTTGCCCGCGGAGGTCGCGGTGCCCTCGATGCTCGTGCGGTTGAGACCGTCGAGCACGGTAACGCGCGTGCTGGCGTGGTCGAAGGTCGCGCCGTCCGGGAGGCTCAGCGTGACCGTGGAGACCTGCTCGTCGTCGCCGACGGTTCCCTCCCAGGTGAGGCGCGTGTCAATGGCGCCGATGACGCCGGTACCGCCGTCCTCGTTGGGGCGCGCAGTCGCCTTGTTGGTGCTCATGGCAAGCGCGCTTGCGGGCAGGGCGGCGAGCGTGGCGACAAGGACGAGTGCGGCCGCAAGGGCGAGGGCAAACGCGGGCACGCGCCGGGTGCGGCGGCACTCCCCTCTCGTCATCGCGTTCTCATGCATGTGTGCCAAGGTGATCTTGCTCCTGACTGGAAAGCGGGGCCACGTGGCCCCGCCGTCGAATCGCTTCCTCAGTTGTGCCTGCTAGATGGTCGAGCCGAACCACTTGGTCTCGATGGAGTCCATCGTGCCGTCGCTCTTCATGTCCTCGAGCGCCTTGTTGATGGCCTTGGTGAGGTTGGGGTTGTCCTTCGAGACCGCGATGCCGTACTGCTCGCCCGTGGGGATTTCCTCGATGATGTCCAGGTCGGAGAAGGAGTTGGAGAGCATGTACTTGGCGACGGGGAGGTCGACGACCATGGCGTTGTAGAGGCCGGTCTGGACGCCGGTGAGGGCGGCCGTGACGTCGTCGACGGGGACGCGGGTGGCGTTGGGGAGGTTCTCGGTGATCCAGTCGTCACCGGTGGTGCCGCCCTGGCAGACAACCTGCTTGGAGGCGTCGTTCAGGGTCTCCTCGGTCTCGGCGGAGCCCTTCAGGGCAACGATGGCCTGGTTGGAGTCGAGGTAGGGCTCGGAGAAGTCGACGGAGTCCTCGCGCTCGTCGGTGATCGTGATGGCAGCGATGGAGACGTCGGCCTTGCCGCCCTGCTTGATGAGGGGCACGAGGGTGTCGAACTTCTGGTTGGGCAGGTACTCGCACTGGAGGCCCATCTTGTCGGCGACGGCCTTGATGACGTCGACGTCGAAGCCCTCGGGATCGCCGGTCTTGTCGTCCATGTACTCGAACGGGGCAAAGCCCAGCTCGGCGACGACGGTCAGGGTGCCGTCCTTCACGAGCGTGTAGGAGTCGTCGCTCGAGGAGGTCGAGGCGCTCGAGGAGTCCGTGCTCGCGGAGGAGCTGCTGGTGGAGCTGCCACCGCAGCCCGCGAGGACCGCGCTGCCCGCAAGTGCGCCCGCGGCGAGAATGAACTGACGCCTGCTCATGGAGTTCTTCATGGTGTTCCCTTCCTATTGCTTGTCTTCCCGCCTTGGGCGGTCGGTGTTTCCCCCATTGTTGCCGCCCGACGTTACGGGCGATGGACCCGGACCGTTACAGGTCTGCTCCAAACCACTTGGTCTTGAGGTCCTTGAGCGTGCCGTCCTCATCGAGCTGGGCAAGGGCATCGTTGATGGCGCTCGTGAGCGCGGGGTTGGACTTGGAGACAACGATGCCGTACTGCTCGCCCGTGGGAATCTCGATGGAGACCTGGCAGTCGGTGAAGGAGTTGTTCACGAGGTACTTGACCACGGGAAGGTCGGCCACGGCCGCGTCGTAGAGGCCGGACTGGACGCCCGTGAGCGCCACGACAGGGTCATCGAGCGAGACGCACGTGGCGTTGGGGAGGTTCTCCTGCACCCAGGACTCGCCGGTGGTGCCGGCCTGGACGGCGACCTTGACGTCTGCGGAGTTGAGGTCGTCCTGCGTGGTCTTGGTAGCGGTCTTCGCGGTCACAAGGCCCTGGTTGGAGTCGAGGTAGGGATCGGTGAAGTCGATCTCCTGCTTACGCTCGTCGGTGATGGTGAAGTTGGAGACGCCCACGTCGGCGGTGCCGCCCTGCTTGATGGTGGGGATGATGGTATCGAACTTCACGGGCGAGAGGTACACGCTCGTGAGGCCGAGCTTCTCGCCGATCGCCTGCATGAGCTCGACCTCGAAGCCCGCAGGCTGGTTGGTCGAGGTGTCGGTGTAGTCGAGCGGCGGGTTGGCGAGGTCGGACGCGATGGTGAGCTGTCCGTCCTTGACCAGGGTGTAGGTGTCCTGCGAGGCTGAGGCAGCATTTGAGCTGCTAGAGGTGCCCGTTGAGGACGAGGCGGAGCCACAACCGGCAAGTGCCGCCGTGCCCATGGCTGCCATTGCGCACGCGAGAAAATCGCGACGCGTGAGTGACGCGAGCTGCTTCATGAGATGCTCTTCTCTCTGACGTGAGGGGAACATTACGGCCTTGATACCACCCCTCCGTAGGTCAAGTAGTTTCGCTCAACGGTTTGGCGAACGGCTGGTCTTGTCAGTTTCTTAACAAGATTGACAAAGAGTGAGCTGCCATTTTGCTGCAATTTATGGATATATCTCAATTCTTATGCCAGTTTATTGAATACTTTGAGCATTATCTGTAATTGCTGCTGAATTCCTATGCAATAATGCGTATAAGATGCTGTCTCTAGACGAGCCTCTGGAGCTGGGAGGAACATCGAGGCTTCACGGGCCCGCATGGTCGGGCTGACAGACACTGACGGTTGGGATACGGTTTTCCAGGGCATCCTCGAGTATTAGGCGATTCAATTACTGATAAAACGCAGGTCAGCGTTTTGATATTGTTGGCATAGCATATAAGGGTTTTAATCAAAACTGCTGCCAACCGGAAATGCCAAGGCAGTTCGAGGCTCGACACCTCTCTCGCCCACCAGCTGACGCCGCCTGCTCCCCGGCATACGCCCCCGAAATCGTGCCGCCGGTGCCGCATCGCCAGCGCCGCTCCGCTCAGTCTCCTCCGAATTTATTGTGCGTTATTTCTCGCATTTTCTACGTAAGGCCAGTTGAGCTATGGGTTATGAGGAAATATCGCGCAATAATCAGCTGCAGGGAACAGGTGGCAGGAGAACGTGAGACAAAGGGACTGTCCCTTTGTCTCACAAGAAAGGTGCCCGCCGGAATCCCAGCGGGCACCCAAAGCAAAGCCATTCTCGGCGAGAAGACCGTACCGTTACACGCCGCCGTAGTAGTGCACGCGCTCCCAGTCGGTAACGGTGGTGCAGAACTCATCCCACTCGCGGTGCTTGCTCTCGACAAGGTAGTCGAAGATATGCTCGCCCAGCGTCTCTCGCATAAGCTCAGACTCCTCGAAGCGCTCGACGGCCTCGCCAAGCGTGCGCGGCAGGCGCTCGATGCCCTTGGCGGCGAGCTCGCGCTCGCTCTGCGAGAAGGTGTCGACGGTTGCCTCGTCGGGAAGCGGCAGCTCGTCCTCGATGCCCTTGAGACCAGCAGCCAGCGTGACAGCCAGAGCAAGGTAGGGGTTCGCCGTGTTGTCGGGGCTGCGAAGCTCGACACGGGTCGCCACGTGCTTGCCCGGCTTGTGCGTGGGAACGCGCACCAGCGCAGAGCGGTTCTTGCGGCCCCACGTGGCGTAGTTGGGCACCTCGCCGGAGGTGATGAAGCGCTTGTACGAGTTCACCGTGGGGTTGGTGACCAGCGTAAACTCGGGCGCATAGCGGAGAAGGCCCGCCACGAAGTGCTGCGCCAGCTCTGAGAGGTGCGCGGGGTGCTCGGTCTTGGGCGCCCAGAAGAGGTTCTCGCCATCGTGGTCGAAGAGCGACATGTAGAGGAACATGGCAGAACCCGGCGCATCGGAGAGTGGCTTGGGCATGAACGACGCGAAGAGCCCCTCGGCCGCTGCCTCCTGCTTGATGACGAGGCGAGAAGACATGATGTTATCGGCGCAGCTCACGGCCTCGGTGAAACGCAGCTCGATGACGTTCTGGGACGGTCCACTGCCGTGGAAGGAATACTGCACGGGCACGGACATCTTCTCGAGCGTAAGCGTGGTCTGGCGACGCAGGTCGTTGGCGACGTCGGTAGGCGTGAGGTCGAAGTAGCCGGCCTTGTCCAGCGGCACGGGCTCGACGTCGTTGTCAAAGTAGAAGTACTCGATCTTGGGGCCAACGTTAAAGACGTAACCCTCACGGTCTGCGCGCTCGAAGACGCGATCGAGGCAACCGCGCGGGTCGCCGGCGAAGGGCTCGCGAGAAGGAGTGCAGATGTTGCAGAACACGCGAGCCACACCGCTCTCGGCGGGGCGCCAGGGCAGGAGTTGGAAGGTCTCGGCGTCGGGGAAGGCGAGCATGTCGGACTCCTCGAGGCGAGCAAAGCCATCGATTGATGAGCCGTCGAAGCCAATGCCCTCCTCGAAGGCCTCCTCGAGTTCCTCGGGCGAAATCGCGAACGACTTCAGCGTGCCCAGGACGTCTGTGAACCACAGGCGAACAAAACGAATGTCGCGCTCCTCAACGGTGCGCAGAACGAAATCAATGTCCTTCTCGGTGCTCATGAATCTCCTCCCGAAGGTGCGGGCGCGGGTGCAGTCTCAATCGCATCTCACGTTCCCACAACCGTATTTCACGCCTGTTTCTGCCTGCCCATCGGTGGGAATTATGACGTGGGAGACACTTTGGAGCAACCGGAGGCTCCGTAAATGAGCGAACTATCCAGCGTTGTGGTGTGCCGACGCAGGCTCATCCAAGGCTTCGCTTGCTCGGCGAAGCATGTCGTCGGCAGCGCGGCAGCGGCCACCGTTGTAGCGCGCCGTGCAGCCGGTATCACCACAGGTGCTGCATTCGCTCGCCTTTCCGCTCGCGATCGAGCGCACGCAAAGGACCGTCACAACGGCAACGCCAAGGATGATGACAATATCAAGGGGATTCATGGTTGCCTCCCTCATGCAAGCTACAAGTTAACCTGTGTCAACTATACCCTTTTGCGTCATACTATCCATAGGTGTGCGAAAGCGCACGAAAAAGCCCAAGAGAAGGGAAGCCCATGGCTGACGACCAGAACATGCACCTCGTGATCATTCGTCACGGCGAGTCCGAGTGGAACAAGCTCAACCTCTTCACCGGTTGGACCGACGTCGACCTCACCGACACCGGCCGTGCGGAGGCGGCTGCCGGCGGCAAGGCACTGAAGGAGCAGGGCTTCGACTTCGACGTCTGCTACACCTCGCTGCTCAAGCGCGCCATCCACACGCTGAACATCGTGCTCGACCAGATGGACCGCGCGTGGCTACCCGTTCACAAGACCTGGCGCCTCAACGAGCGTCACTACGGCGCACTCCAGGGCCTCAACAAGGCCAAGGCCGCCGAGGAGCACGGCGAGGAGCAGGTTCTCATCTGGCGTCGTTCCTTCGACGTCCAGCCACCTGCGCTCACGCCCGGCGACGAGCGCGACCCGCACGTCCAGGCCATGTTCCGCGACGTACCGCAGGAGGACCTCCCCTACACCGAGTGCCTGAAGGACACCATCGCCCGCGCGTGGCCGTACTTCGAGCAGGAGATCAAGCCGCAGCTCGAGAGCGGTAAGCGCGTTCTTATCGCCGCCCACGGCAACTCGCTGCGCGCCCTTGTGATGCAGCTCGAGCACCTCACCCCCGAGGAGATCCTCAAGGTCAACATCCCCACGGGCGTTCCTTGCTCCTACACCTTCAACAAGGACTGGAACATCCTCGACAAGCACTACATTGGCGACCCTGCCACCATCGAGGCCAAGATCAACGCCGTCGCCAACCAGGGCAAGGCCAAGAAGTAACACCGGCTGTTAGTGCAGCCCAGTGTCCCCCGGCAACTCACGTCGCCGGGGGATTTTTTCTGCCGCGGGATTCATCTGCCGGGGAGAATAATCCCGCAATACTGCCGGGCGGGATTTTTCTCCCCGGCATTTCAATCCCGCGTGCGCCAACGAGAACTAAATCGCCGTTTTCGCGCTGCGAAACGTTGCTATCTGTCGAAATCGTTCTCGTTAGCTATGCCAAGGGCCCTGCTCCCCACAAGACGCTCCGCAAAGCGCGCATCTCGTAGGGAACAGGGCCCTTGCCTACCGTAGCTCGTGACTAGCAGATCTTGTGGACCCAGCCAAACTTGTCCTCGATCTCGCCAGACTGGATGCCGGTGAGCGTCTCACGCAGCTCCTTCATGACGGGGCCGACGTTCTCCATACCGCTCTTGAAGACGTAGTGCACGTCGTCGTTGTCGACCTCACCCACGGACGAGATGACGGCAGCGGTGCCGCACATGCCGGCCTCGACAAACTCGTCGTCCAGGATCTCCTGGAACTTGACGGGGCGCTGCTCGACCTTCATGCCCAGCATCTTCTCGGCCACGTCGACCAGCGAGCGGCGCGTGACGGAGGGAAGGATGGAGTCGGTGAAGGACTGCGGCACGACGAGGGTGCCGTCCTCCTTGACGAAGAGGATGTTGGCGCCGCCGGACTCCTCGACGTAGGTGCGGGTCTTGGGGTCGAGGAACATGTTGTCGGCGTAGCCCTTGGAGTGGGCCTCGACGCTGGGGTAAAGGCTCATGGCGTAGTTAAGGCCGGCCTTGATGTTGCCGGTGCCGTGGGGTGCCGCGCGGTCATACTTGGAGACCTGCAGCTTGACGGGCTTGACGCCGCCCTTGTAGTACGGGCCAACGGGCGTCACGAGGATGCGGAACTGGTACTCGTCAGCAGGCTTCACGCCAATGACGTCGCCGGTCGCGAACATGAGCGGGCGGATGTAGAGGGTAGCGCCAGAGCCGAAGGGCGGGACGTAGGCGGCGTTTGCCTTGACGACCTCCTCGACGGCCTTCACAAAGCGGTCCTTGGGGAACGGCGGCATGCAGATGCGCTTGGCGGAGTTGTACATGCGCTCGGCGTTCTGGTCCGGGCGGAAGCAGACGATGTCGCCCTTCCTGGTGGTGTATGCCTTGAGCCCCTCGAAGACCTCCTGGCAATAGTGGAGCAGGCCGGCGCACTCGGAGAGCGTAACGGTGTGATCAGGCGTCAGCGTGCCCTCGTCCCAGGCACCGTCCTTGTAGTTCGAGACGTAGCTGTAGTCGGTATGCATGTAGGCAAAACCGAGGCTACCCCAGTCGATGTCCTTCTTCTCCATTGGAATTCCCCTCTCATCCGACTCGCGCGCAGGTGCTGGCGTGCGTTCAACCAGATTAGGACGCTGAAACCTAACAGTCGCAATCATTGCAGAGCTTGTAACAAATCCAACAGAGGACCGACACGGTAGGGCGAGAAGAACGTGGGCAAGGTAGAGTGCGCACACCAATGCCGCAGAATTCCGCCGTTTAGGACGACTTAACCGTTCGGATTCCGCGGCACCTCCTTCGATGCCGCATGATTTCGCCGTTTAGGGTGCCCTAAACGTTCGGAAAAATCCTAAAAGGCGAGAATACGCGGCATGGCCGAGGACCGTGCCGAGGCACGCACCGTCGCCCGAGCCCGGCGTCACTCCACGGTCTCGTACGGCAGGCGGTCCACGAGATACCCGCGCGCCGCGAGCGCCGCGCCTATCTCGTCCAGCGCCTCCTCGGTGGGGGCGCTCACATGGTGAAAGTGGTAGCCGGAGGTCACGCGCGAGAGGGGCGTCGACCTGCTCGACGCAATGTCGGCCAGGTAGCGCTCGACGTCGCGCCGGCTCGAGACGTTGAGCGGCACGGAGATGACCCCGTAGGTGCGGTGGTTCACCACCACGTCCTCGACGGTGCCACCGAGGTCGACAATCAGATTGAGCTCGTCTTCTATTTGCTCCTCGGTGTGGTGCACCTTGAAGATGCGCCGCGGCGAGCTGTGCCTGCGCAGCACGTAGCCGCGGTGCGTGGACTCCAGCTCGACGCCGCTGCGCCTGAGAAGCGCCACGTCCTGCACGATGACCTGCCGGCTCACGCCAAGCTCGCGCGCCAGCTGACCACCAGAAATGGGCTCCCCGGCATCACCGAGGAGCGCCACGATTTTTGCCCTGCGATCTTCTCCGCTCATGCTCCTCAGCCTAGCATGGATTTGACGTCACGGTGAGGTGCTTGAGCGAGAGGTCGAGGATGGGCGCGGAGTGGGTGATGGCGCCGGACGAGACGTAGTCCACCCCCAGGCCCGCAAGATGGGCCGCGCGCTCCATCGTGACGTTGCCCGAGACCTCCACCTCGGCGGCGCCGTCAATCACGCGGATGGCCTCGCGCATGGTGTCCAGGTCCATGTTGTCCAGCATGATGATGTCGGCGCCGGCCTCCACCGCCTCACGGACCTGCGCGATCGTCTCGACCTCCACCTCGATCTTGCGCACGAAGGGCGCATACGCGCGTGCCGCGGCCACGGCCTTGGCAACTCCGCCAGCCGCGTCGATGTGGTTGTCCTTGAGCAGGACGCCGTCGGAGAGGTTGTAGCGGTGGTTGCCGGCACCACCCACGCGCACGGCCTCCTTCTCGAAGACGCGCATGTTTGGGCAGGTCTTCCGCGTGTCCACCAGGCGCGTGCGCGTGCCCGCAAAGAGCGCGGACATGCGGCGCGCCGCCGTGGCAATGCCACTCATGCGCTGCAGATAGTTGAGAGCCACGCGCTCGCCCGAGAGGAGCGCGCGCACGTGGGCCCGCACGCAGCCAAGGTCTTGGCCGGCCGTGACGTCTGCGCCCTCCTCGACCGAGAACTCGCAGGTAGCCGTGGGGTCCAGCAGCTCGAAAGTGCGCGCGAACACATCCAGCCCACAGATGACGCCATCCTCCTTGGCAATGAGGCGCACCTCGCCGGTGGCCTTCTCGCCAATCACCGACGCCGTGGTGACGTCCTCGCTGGTGATGTCCTCGCGCAATGCCGAGAGAATCAGCGGCTCTGCCTGCAGTTTTAGTGTCACCGAGTTCATGAGGCATGCCTTTCTCGTACGATGTCGCGCGCGGCGAGCCGAGAGAAGACGAGGCTCTCGAGAAGCGAGTTGCTCGCCAGGCGGTTTGCGCCGTGCACGCCGTTGCAGCTTGTCTCGCCCGCCGCGTAGAGGTGCGGCAGGGTGGTCTCGGAGTTTGCGCCCACGTGGATGCCGCCCATGAGGTAGTGTTGCGCCGGCACCACGGGAATGGGCTCGTGGCGGATGTCGTAGCCCTCCTCGAGGCAGTGCTGCCAAATGTGAGCAAAGTGCCCGCAAATCACGTCCTCGGGAACGTTTTCAAACGAAAGGCGCACGTAGCGCGAACCCTCGCGCTCTATCTGGTCGTAGATGGCCTTCGACACCACGTCGCGAGGCTGGAGCTCGTCGCAGAAGCGCTCGCCTGCAGCGTTGAGCAAAATGGCACCCTCGCCGCGGCAGCTCTCGGAGATGAGGAAGGCGCGGCCGGGCTTCTCGGTATAGAGCGACGTGGGGTGAATCTGCACGTAGTCCATGTGGTCGAGCGTCACGCCGTGCGCTGCCGCCACGCGACACCCGTCACCGGTGAGGCAAGGGAAGTTTGTCGAGCGCTCGTAGAGGCCGCCGACGCCGCCTGTAGCGAGAATGACGTCGCGTGCGCGCAGCTCCAGGTGACGGCCGCGCGCGTCGTGCGCCGCGATGCCCACGCAGGAGCCGTTCTCGACGAGAAGGTCATCCATGCACACGTGCTCGTGGATCTCTACGTTGTCAAGGCGGCGCACCTGCGCGAGGAGCTTGGTTGTGATCTCCTTGCCGGTAACGTCGGCGTGGTGGAGGATGCGCGGACGCGAGTGGGCGCCCTCGCGGGTGTAGTCGTAGGAGCCGTCCGGCGCGCGGTCAAAGTTCACGCCCAGGCGCACCAGGTCGCGGATCACGTCGCGGCTCGACCAGATCATGGTGTCCACGCTCTGGGCACGGCACTCTCCGTGGCCGGCGCGCATGGTGTCGTCGAACCAGGAGTCGTAGTCGTCCTGGTCGCGCATCACGCAGATGCCGCCCTGCGCGAGCATGGAATCGCAGCTCTCCAGGTCTTCCTTGCAGATCATGGTCACGCGCAGACCACGAGGCAGGTTGAGCGCCGAGTAGAGCCCGGCCACGCCACAGCCCACAATGACGACGTCGCTCACAAGCGCCTTCGGATGCGTGGTCGCAGCGTTCTTGCCCGCCTGCGCAGGTGTCTGAGCGCTTTGCGCCGGCCTCTCAATCACGGCAGTTGGTGCCATGTCTCTCACCTCCCTGCCAGCTCGAGCATGCGCTCGAGCGGCTCGACTGCTCGCTGCGGATCTGCCGGCAGCGCGACCTCCCCGGTCATGTTCTCCAGGCATGCCACGAGCTTCTCGGGCGTGACCATGGCCATGTTTGGACACACGGGCGCTGGCTCGGGGAAGCAGATGCGCTTTCCCTGACCCTTGGTACGAAGCGCAATCTGATCCGCCACGCCAACCACCGTAAGCACGATGAACTCGCGCTCCTCTCCCGTAGCGATGCGCTCGATGATTTGCTTGGTGGAACCGATGAAGTCAGCCTCGTCAAGCACCTCGCGCGTGCACTCGGGGTGTGCAAGAATCAAGGCGTCCGGATGCGCCAGTTCCAGCGCCTCGACCTCGGCGACGCCGATCTTGTTGTGCGTGGGGCAGTAGCCGCGGTTCAAAATCACGTGCTTCTCGGGCACCTGCTCCGCCACGTAGCGGCCGAGGTTCATGTCGGGGATGAAGAGGATGTTCTTCCCAGGAAGCTCGCGCACCACCTTGATGGCGTTCGACGAGGTAACGCAGACGTCTGCCCAGCGCTTGACCTGGGCTGTTGTGTTTACGTAGGCCACGACGGCAAGGTCGGGAACCTCAGCGCGCACGCGATCGACGTCCTCCTGGCGCACCATATGGGCCATGGGGCAGTCTGCGGCAGGCTCCGGCATAAGAACGCGGCGCGCGGGGTTAAGGAGCTTCACGCTCTCGGCCATGAACGAGACGCCGCACAGCACAAAGACCGGCGCATCGAGAGTCTTGGCAAGTCGGGCCAGGTAGAACGAGTCGCCAACGTAGTCCGCAAGGCGCTGCGTTTCCGCGGGAACGTAGTAGTGCGCAAGAACCACGGCGCCTTTCTCGCGTTTAAGACGCTCGACCTTCTCGGCGAGCGCTTCGCTGCGCCCTGTATGGTCTTCCTCCACGATGCTCCCCCTTGGTTGGCGCGGTCACTGGTGCGACAGTATGCACTCTGTCTTGCCATCTGACAAGACAGTTCTAGAAAGCGCACAAAGAGGGGGTCACGCAGACGCCAAAGCGGGGAATTCATAAACAATTGTTGAGAAATGCACGGCTGATGGATGCTTCTGCGAAGCAGCCAGGGCTCCTCGTTGCACAAAAAGGCTCTATCGGACGGCGAAAACGAAACCTCTGCACAAAAATGCTCTATCGGACAGTCCTTATCAGCATATATATCAAATACTGAACTACAGTTTCCACATTATTGCATAGTTAACTAATAGTATCCGATAAAGCGGGTCTTAAGTTTTCCATTTGGCACTATCGCGCCGAAGCCACTGTCCGATAACCCATTTTTATGCAGCAAGGCAGAAAACTCCGTCCGATAGAGCCTTTTTGTGCAGCAGACCCCGGAGACCGTCTAGCTTGTCACCCCTCCGCCATGTAAACACGTCGCCAATCGTCAGCAAAAACCGACAACCGCCCGCGCTCAACCCTCAGCGCGGGCGGTTCAGACAGATATTGTTCGGCCGATCCAGCCGCAAGGCCACGCCGCCGCGGCGCGAAGACGCCCCCCTACGCGCCCTTGAGCACCACAGAGCGCACAACGCCCGCCGTGTTATCGCACGCATCCAGCAGGTTTTCCATCTGGTCGAAGAGGCGCGTCCACGTAACGGTATAGCGGCCGTTGGGCTCCTCCAAGAACAGTCGACGCAGCGCGTTCTGGTAGACCAGGTCACCCTCGTCCTCGATGTGGCCAACAGCGATGGCCTTCTCCATGACCAGCGTGTCCTTCTTGTAGTCGGGCAGGTGGTCAATCATCACGTGAATGTCCTTGACGGCCGTCAGCGTAAGGTTTGCCATCTGTGGACCCTCCTTGCGCATCTCGTTCACGTTAAAGAGGTCCAGCCCCGAGGCAATGGCGTTCATGTAGTCCACGATGTCATCCATGGCAAGCGCGAGGTCGTTGATGTCCGAGCGCTCGATGGGCGTCACGAAGGACGAGTACAGCTCCTCCATGATGTGCTTGACCTTCTCGTCGCACTTGTTCTCGTAGACCTTCATCTGCGGAATCTCGGACGTCGTGTCGGGGAAGTCCGTGATGATCTTCACGTACTCCACGGCCGAGTCCTCGATGCGCGCGGCGAAGTCCTTGAGCAGGGTGTAGAAGATGTCCTCTTTCTTTGCACGGGGCATGGGTTCTCCTTAGAAAACGACGAGGAAAAGCTTGGTGAGCAGGTATCCAATGAGGCCGCAGCCGGGGAACGTAAAGACCCAGGCAAGGACCATTTCCTTGGCGACGCCCCAGTTAACGGAGCGGACGTTTTTCGCCGCGCCGGCGCCCATCATGGCAGCGGTCGACGTGTGGGTTGTCGAGACGGGAAGGCCGGTGAGCGTGGCGATGAGCAGCGATGCCGTTGCGCTCACCGAGGCAGCGAAGCCCTGGTACTGCTCGAGCGAGACCATCTCCATGCCCACCTTCTTGATGATGCGCTTGCCGCCGATGGCCGTCCCGATGGCCATGGCACCGGCGCAGATGACCTCAATCCAAAGCGGGAACTGCGCGCCGTCAACGGACATTCCCTGCGAGAGGAGCACGGCCATCATCGCGGTGGACATGAACTTCTGGCCGTCCTGAGCGCCGTGCATGGTAGCCATGCCCGCAGCGCCCACGACCTGCCACTTCTTGAAGATGCTGTTCATGCGGCGTCGGTCCGCCTGCCGGAAGATGATGGGGATGACCTTGGCGATGATCCAGCCGGCGCCATACCCCAGGACCGAGGAAAGCACCAGACCATAGATGACCTTGACCCACTCGCCCATGTTCACGCCCTCAAGCCCGCCGTGCACGGCAAGCGCAGCGCCGGTAAGGCCGGCGATAAGGGCGTGGCTCTCGGACGTGGGGATACCAAAGACCCAGGCGATAGACGCCCAGGTCACGATACCTACGGTTGCGGCCGCCAGAGCAATGAGGGCGGCGTGGGTGTCGCCACCAAAGTCCACCATGCCGCTCATGGTGTTGGCAACGGCCGTGGAGATGAGCGTCATGCCAATGAGACCCACAAAGTTGCATATCACGCTCATAGTGATTGCTTGGTTGACGCCAATGGCACGCGTGCCAACGGGCTCGGCGATGGCGTTTGCAGCGTCCGTCGCTCCGTTCACGAAAATGGTCCCAACGACCAGGACCATGACCAATGCGAGGAACGGGTTTGTCTGGACGGCCGCGACAAACTGGGAGAAGCTGACCATGTAGGCGTCACCTTTCGATTGCTGGCGCAAGCATCATACCTGATGCAACTAAACGTGGGGCTCTCGCTGGCCGGTTACACGTTACTGACATTCCGGTAGCGATTCCATAACGTAACGCGAGAAAGCGAGGGGTACGGCTCGCACGGGGCACGTGAGCTGGCCTTCTACTACACTGGTTGCGATTAGGACGAGAGAAGGGGAAGTATGGACGAGAAGACACACGAGCCTCGGCGAGGCGGGCATGCGGGTTCGCAGGCGCACGGAGTGCGCGGCCGCGGGACGCGCGACGGCTACGGCCACGGCGCCCACGGCACTCACGGCCGCAACGGCGCCCACGGCGGCAAGCCCGTCTCGGCGCACAAAGGCCCGGACCGCTCGGCGTTTCTCCCCGTCTCGCGCGAGGACATGGCCGCGCGCGGCTGGGACCAGTGTGACTTCGTCTTTGTGAGCGGCGACGCCTACGTCGACCACCCCTCCTTTGCGTGCGCCATCATCACGCGCGTGCTCGAGTCGCACGGCTACAAGGTGGGCGTCATCGCGCAGCCAAACTGGCGCGACCCGGCAAGCGTCACCGTCCTGGGCGAGCCACGCCTGGCGTTTCTCGTATGCAGCGGCAACATGGACTCGATGGTCAACCACTACACCGTGGCCAAGCACCGCCGCCCCAAGGACTTCTACTCCCCCGGCGGCGAGATGGGCCTGCGCCCCGACCACGCGGACGTGGTCTACGGCAACCTGATCCGCCGCACGTACAAGCACGTGCCCATCGTGCTGGGCGGCATCGAGGCGTCGCTGCGACGACTCGCGCACTACGACTACTGGTCGGATTCGCTCAAGCGTTCAATTCTTCTGGACTCCGGTGCCGACATCATCTCCTACGGGATGGGCGAGCGCTCCATCGTCGAGATTGCGGACGCGCTCGACGGCGGCGTGGACGTCCACGACATCAGCTGGATCGCCGGCACGGTCTACCGGGCAAGAACCACCGAGCAGTGCGTGGACCCCGTGACACTACCCACCTGGGAGGCCATGCGCGCCGACAAGACCGAGTACGCGCGCAGCTTTGGCATCCAGTGCAGAAATCTCAACCCGTACCTCTCGCACCCGCTGGTCGAGGAGTACGAGCACGGCGTCTACGTGATTCAGAACCCGCCCGCAAAGCCGCTCACCACGCCGGAACTCGACGCGGTCTACGAGCTGCCTTACGCCCGTGCCGCGCACCCCATGTACGACGCGGCCGGTGGCATCCCGGCCATCGCCGAGGTGAAGTTTTCGCTCTCGAGCAACCGCGGGTGCCTGGGAGAATGCTCGTTCTGCGCGCTCAACTTCCACCAGGGGCGCATCATCCAGGCGAGAAGCGACGAGTCGCTCGTGGCCGAGGCCACGGCCATGACGCACGACCCCGACTTCAAGGGCTACATCAACGACGTCGGCGGACCAACGGCAGACTTCATGCAGCCCGCCTGCCCCAAGCAGGCCAAGGCCGGCGCATGCGTCGACCGGCGCTGCCTTGCGCCGGAGCCGTGCCCCAACCTGCGCGTGACCCACGAGCGCTATGTGGGCCTGCTGCGCAAGCTCCGCGCGATCCCCGGCGTCAAGAAGGTCTTCATCCGCAGCGGCATCCGCTTTGACTACGCGCTCTACGACAAGGACCACACCTTCATCCGCGAGCTGGCCGAGTACCACACGTCCGGCCAGCTGCGCCTGGCTCCCGAGCACGTGTGCGACGACGTGCTGCGCGTGATGGGCAAACCCTCGAACGACGTCTACGAGCGCTTTGTCCACGAGTTCGAGAAGGCTTCGCGCGCATGCGGCAAGGAGCAGTACGTGGTGCCCTACCTCATGAGCTCGCACCCAGGGTCGACGATGGAGGACGCGGTCAAGCTGGCGGAGTTCTGCCGCGACCTGGGCTACAACCCCGAGCAGGTGAGCGACTTCTACCCCACCCCGTCGACGGTGAGCACCTGCATCTACTACACGGGGCTCGACCCGCGCACCATGAAGCACGTCTACTGCCCCACCAACCCGCACGAGAAGGCCATGCAGCGCGCGCTGATCCAGTACCGAGACCCCAAGAACTACGACCTGGTGGTGGAGGCGCTGCATCGCGCGCACCGAGAGGACCTTATCGGCTACGGGCCAAAGTGTCTGGTGAGGCCCGAGCGCCCGCGGCCGCAGCGCGTTCGGGGCGGCAAGGGGAACGGCGGGGGCCACGGCGGGCACGCTGGCGGCGAGCGTTCGGGCGGCGGGCGCCATAGGGCGCGTTTCCGCAGCTAGGACGTACGAGACCCTCACTGTGGCGTCAATCTGCCGAGAAGCGACGACCGCGCCGCGCACGGCCCACTACCAGTCGAACCCGGGCCCGTCGAGGATCCGCTCGAACGCGTGCTCAACGGTGTCGGTGTGGTACCGACCAAGCGGCAGCACCAACGGCTGCGACGTCTCCATCGTTATGGGACACCCCGCCCACTCGAGCATCTCTATGTCATTCTCGGCATCGCCAAACGCCATGCAGTCCTCGGCCGCAATCCCCAGGCGCCCCGCCAGCGCCGCCAGCGCAACTCCCTTGTCGACACCATTGGGCATGAGGTCAAGCCACTGCAGGCCCGTAACCTTGACCGTGCATCGCGTGCCAAAGCGCTCGTACCAATGACGTTCGCGCGGCACGCCATCGGTGCAGTATGCAGAGACCTTCATGAACGGCTCTGGAATATGCGCTAGATCGTCAAGCTCGGTCACGTTGTAGCCGGTCACGTTGACAAGATGATCCACCAGCTCCGGCGCGCCCGTGCGCACGTAGACCGTCCGCATCCCCGAGACCACCGGCTCGCAGCCGGGATCTGCCAGCATGTCCTCGATGATCTCGCGCGCCAGACCGTCATCCATCGTGGCACGGTAGACCAGCTCGTCGCCGAGAATGACAAGCGAGCCATTCTCGCACACATACGGAATCCTATCCGCCACGGGCGAGAAGAGCCGTCGCAGGTTGGTGTACTGCCTGCCGGACGTCGGCACAAACGTAATCCCCGCATCGACGATGCGCTCGACAAGCCCCAGCATCTGCGGCGAGAAGCACGGCGCCCAGTTCACGAGCATGGTGCCGTCGATGTCGCTGGCGATGAGCCTGGGCGTGCGCATGGGTCCTCCTTGTAGGTGAGGCAATGGGCGAGAAACGCGCACCCACCCTACCACGTCGTCTGGCAGGAAAGGGCGAGGGGGCGAGCCGCACGTGAACCATTGATGCGTCAACTTTATGACGAGAAGCGCTGTCCCCTTTTGCACCCGCGGCTCGCGTTACGCTGAGAAGGAATAGTTGATACGTCAACGGACCTATGAGACAAAGGGACTGTCCCTTTGTCTCATTGGAGGTGGCAACCATGGAGCAGGAGGGACGCTCCCTCGAGGACATGCACATGCTGCTCTACCGCGCGTATCACGCGCAGACGAACTACCTGCGACCACGCATGGCACGGCTGGGCCTCGGCCCCGGCCAGCCCAAGCTTCTCGCCTACCTGGCCGTGCACGGCACGAGCACGCAGCACGAGATGGCGACGTACTTCGAGGTAGACGACGCCGCGATATCGCGCATGCTCGACCTTCTCCGCCAGGCGGGGCTCATACGCACCGCGCGCGGAGAAGACCGCCGCACCAAGACCGTGGAGCTCACGGCAACCGGCCACGGCGCCCTTGCCGCCTGGGACAACGTCTGCGACGAGGAGCAGGACGCCATGCTCGCCGGCCTTTCCGCCGAGGAGCGCAAAACCCTTGCAGGCCTCCTCGAGCGAATCCACTCCAACCTTGCCGCCGCAAACGCCCCGCAGCCCCAGGCGGCGCAGCCGGCTCCCAGGACAACGGCCCCAAGGGAGGCGCGCGATGAGTGACCTCGCCCTCGTCTCCCGCTACCTCAGGCCCTACCGCAGGCAGTTCGTTCTCGCCGCGCTCTGCGCCTTCACCGAGGCCACGCTCGAGCTCTGCATCCCCTTCGTGATGGCGAGCATCGTCGACGTGGGCGTGTCCACGGGCGACATGGGACTCGTCCTTGCGCTCGGCGCCCGCATGGTGGCGCTCGCCGTGTGCGCAGGCGCCCTGGGCATGGGCTACGCGCGCTTCTCCGCCGAGGTTGCCATGGGACTTGGCGCCGGTCTCCGCGAGGCCGAGTACGCCCACGTGCAGGGCTTCGCCTTCTCCAACCTCGACGACTTTGACACGTCGTCGCTGGTCACGCGCATGACCACCGACGTCACCGTGATTCAGAACGCCCTCGTGATGGGCTTCAGGCCCATGCTGAGAGGACCGGTCATGCTCGTGTGCGGCCTCGTCATCGCCTGCACCATGAGCGCCAAGCTTGCCGTGGTCTTCTTTGTGATCCTGCCCGCGCTGGCATGCGCCCTGGCGCTTATCGTGCACCATGTGGCCCCGCTCTTTGGCGCCATGCAGCACGCGATGGACCAGCTCAACGACACGCTTCAGGAGGACCTCGTCGCCATCCGCGCCATCAAGGCCTACGTGCGCGAGGGCTACGTGGCCGAGCGCTTCGAGCAGGTCAACGCGCGCCTGGCAAACGCCGCCACGCGCACCTTTAGGACCGCCGTCATCAACACGCCCGTCTTCACGCTCTCGATGAACGTGGCAAGCGTGGCCCTCCTCTGGTTTGGCGGCCAGATGATCATGGCGGGCGAGATGGGCGTGGGCACGCTCACGGGATTTATGAGCTACGTGCTTCTCATCATGAACTCGCTGATGATGATCTCCAACGTGTTCCTGCTGCTTGCGCGCGCCGTCACGAGCATCCACCGCGTGAGCGAGGTGCTGCGCGAGAAGCCCGCCATAGAGAGCCCCGCGCACGGCATCAGCCGCGTGACCACCGGCGACGTCACCTTCCGCGACGTCTCCTTCAAGTACTCGCCCACGGCCGAGAAGGACGTCCTCTCGCACGTGAGCCTGCACTTCCCCGCCGGCTCAACTGTTGGGGTGCTTGGCGCCACGGGCTCGGGCAAGACCTCGCTCGTGCAGCTCATGGCGCGACTCTACGACGCAAGCTCGGGAAGCGTCGAGGTGGGCGGCCACGACGTGCGCGAGTACGACCTTGCCGCGCTGCGCGATGGCGTGGGCATAGTGCTCCAGAAGAACGTCCTGTTCACGGGCACCGTCCGCGACAACCTGCGCTGGGGCAACGCCGCGGCGACGGACGAGGAGCTGCTCCGCGCCTGCCAGCTGGCCTGCGCGGACGAGTTCCTGGACCGCATCGGCGGGCTCGACGCGGACCTGGGCCACGGCGGCGGCAACGTCTCCGGCGGCCAGAAGCAGCGCCTCTGCATTGCCCGCACGCTGCTCAAGCACCCGCGCGTGCTGGTCTTCGACGACTCGACCTCCGCATGCGACATGGCCACCGACGCCCGCATTCGCAAGAACCTCGCCCAGCTCAAGAACGTCACGAAGGTCGTGATTGCCCAGCGTGTGGCCTCGGTCATGGACGCCGACCAGATCGTGGTCCTTGAGGACGGACGCGTACACGCCACGGGGACGCACGAAGAGCTGCTCCGCACGGACAACATCTACCGCGAGCTTTACGAGTCGCAGGTGGGCGGCACCGCAGCCGCAGGCGGCACCGCGCCCGCAGCCGGCACCGCGCCTGCCGGGGCCACCGCAACCGCAGCCGGCACCACAGCCGCCACCAGGAAGGAGGCCCCCAATGCCCGGTAGAGGAGGCGCCCCCGCGGGCCCCAAGAACCTGCGGCACACGCTGAGAAGGTTCCTCTCGTACCTAGGCCACGCCCGCTGGCAGCTTTTGGCCGTAGCGGTTCTGGTCTGCGTGACAGGCGGGGCAAACCTCGCCGGAACGTACATGATAAAACCCGTGGTAGACGCCGTGGGCGCGGGCGACTGGACGCGCTTCGTCCATCTCGTTGCCGCAACTGCCGCCATCTACGCCGCGGGGGTCGCCGCAAGCGTGGGCTACACCCAGACCATGGTGCGCGCGGCGCAGCGCGTCGTCTTCGACATTCGCCGCGACCTTCTCGGCCACATCGAGACGCTTCCGCTCTCGTGGTTCGACCGCACGCGCAACGGCGACGTGATGAGCTACTTCACCAACGACGTAGACACCATCTCCGAGGCGCTCAACAACGGCTTTGCCAACATGGTGCAGGCGGCCATCCAGACCGTGGGGACCATCGTGCTCCTAGTGGTCCTCGACTGGCGGCTCACGCTCATCACGCTGGCCTGCGACGCGATCATCGTGGCCTACGTGCGCTTCTCGGGCAGGCGCTCCAAGCGGCTCTTCTCGCAGCAGCAGCGCACGCTGGGCGCGCTGGACGGCTACGTGGAGGAGATGATCGCCGGGCAGAAGGTCGTCAAGGTCTTCAACCACGAGGGCGAGAACCTCGAGGGCTTCCGTGCCCTCAACGAGGACCTGCGCAGGAGCGGCACCGGCGCCCAGGCCTACGCCTCGACGATGGTACCGGCGACGGTGGCCATCTCGTACACAAACTACGCCGTGGTGGCCGTGGTGGGCGCCGCGCTCGCCATAGGCGGCCACATGGGTGTGGGCAGCCTGGCCAGCTACCTGGTGTTTGTTCGACAGGCGGCCATGCCCATCAACCAGCTCACGCAGCTGGGCAACTTCATGCTCACGGCGCTCGCCGGCGCCGAGCGGGTCTTTGCCGTGATGGAGGTGCCTGCCGAGAAGGACGAGGGCGCGGTCACGCTGGAGCGCGTGGACGCGGTCGACGACGCGGCGGACGACAACCGCCGCATGGCCGCCGGTGCCGCGGGCTGGCAGTGGCGTCGCGAGGACGGGAGCGTGGTTCCTCTCGCCGGCGACGTACGCTTTGACAACGTCACCTTTGGCTACGACGAGGACCAGACGGTACTTGCGAACCTCTCGCTCTTTGCGAAGCCCGGGCAGAAAATCGCCTTTGTGGGTTCAACGGGCGCGGGCAAGACCACCATCACGAATCTCATCAATCGCTTCTACGACGTGCGCGCTGGCGAGATAACCTACGACGGCATCAATATGCGCGACATCAAGAAGGCATCGCTTCGCTCGTCTCTGGGCATCGTGCTGCAGGACACTCACCTCTTCCGCGGGAGCATCGCCGACAACATCCGCTTTGGCAAGCTCGACGCCACCGACGAGGAGGTGCGCCACGCCGCACGCGTGGCAAACGCGGACTCGTTCATCTCGCGCCTGCCGCAGGGCTACGACACGCAGGTCACGACCGACGGGGCGAACCTCAGCCAGGGACAGCGGCAGCTCATCGCCATCGCTCGCGCGGCCGTGAGCGACCCGCCCGTGCTCATCCTGGACGAGGCCACCTCGAGCGTCGACACCCGCACCGAGGCGCTTATTGCCCGCGGTATGGACGCCCTCATGCGCGGTCGAACGGTCTTTGTGATTGCGCACCGGCTCTCCACCGTGCGCAACGCAAACGCGATCATGGTGCTTGAGCACGGGCGCATTGTGGAGCGCGGCACCCACGAGGAGCTGCTCGCGCAGCGCGGCGAGTACTGGCAGCTCTGGACCGGCACCCGCGAGCTGGAATGAGACAAAGGGACAGTCCCTTTGTCTCATTGCCGCCCCCTCATCCTGCGAACAGGGCCTCTCCCCGATTAAGGTCCCCGATCACCTGTCCTAGCTGCTATTTGTGAGGTGTCGGGAAGTTGACGTGGAACGAGGGGAGCGGGCATGGCGTACAAGAAGGAAGAGCGGGACGAGATTATTGGCAATATCGTGCTTGCCGAATGGGAGTTGTTCCAGGCGGTGCAGAACGTTGGCGGGCGGGCAGACTGCCAGGACATGCCCAATACCTTCTCGGCCATGCGCCGCGCACAGTTTGACGCCTGGCCGGACGAGGCGCTCGACTCCTACGCCGACGACCTCGCAGACGCCATCCAAGCCGGCAGGAATCCCGTCGCCGAGAAGTACGCCTACATGATGGAGTCGACCCACCCGGAGGAGTTCGCAGCGCTTCGCGACTCCGTGCCGGAGGTCCCCGCCGAGAAGCGCGCCCTCATCGAGCAAATCGTAGAGATCGAGCTTGGGTGGGCAGATCAGCTGGCGTCGACGTATCCGCACTTCACGGGCAGGGGCCGTCCTGTGCGCAGCAGCGCGGACACGCACGAGGTCACCTCGATCGAGACCTACTCCAGAGGCGAGCTTTCCACCTATTCAGAGCGCACGCTGCGCGTGCTTCTCGCCCACTATGGCGCCCTCGCCAGCGAGGGCGTGAACCTGCAGGAACGTGTGGCTGCGGAGGAAGCCCGTGCATACGGCTATCCCAACCTGGCCGCGGCCGACGAGGCCATCGCTAAGGGGACCATGTCCGAGCAGGGGCTCGACCCAGAGTTCGAAGTCTCCTTTGGCTGCTGCGGCTGCTGCGACTAGGGCTGACGCAATGCGAGAAGACGCAGACACGCCCGCGACCGGTCTCGCCTTGTCGCGGGCGTTCTTCGAGGCAACAGTAGACGAGCTTCTCGCAGGCGGCCACGAGTACCTGCAAGATCGTATGGCGGCAGGTCTCGTGGGCGCAGGTTCCGAGTGTCTGGGCTTTGACGACGAGACGTCGCGCGACCACGACTGGGGACCCGGTTACTGCGTGTGGCTGGACCCGGCAGACTGGCGGGAGGCGGGCACGGCTCTCCAGGAGCGCTACCGCGCGATTGCCGCGCGCGGCTTTGCCGGCTTTCCGCCGCGCGACACCACCTCCGAGCACATGGGAGAGAGACGCGTGGGCGTCTTTCCCGTGGACGGGTTCTACGCGTGGCTTCTGGGGTCACCGGGACTGCCGTCGAGCATTGACGAGTGGCGACGCATCCCCGAGCGCGCGCTTGCCGCGGCAACCAATGGCGAGGTCTTTCTCGACACAAGCGGCCGCTTCACGCGCGTGCGGCAGCGACTTCTGGCCTACTACCCCAAAGACCTGCGGTTGAAGCTCATTGCACACGACTGCGCCATTGCAGCCCAGGCAGGGCAGTACAACTTTGGACGACAGGCGCGTCGCGGTGAGAAGCTCGCCGCGCTCTCGTGCCTCTCACGCTTTTCTGAGTCCGCAACGCATGCGGTCTATGCGCTCTCGCGCCGCTACTCGCCGTTCTACAAGTGGGCACCACGAGGGCTGGACGGCTTGGGCCCCGTAGGGCGTGACGTGCACGAGGCACTCGGCGCGGTGCTTGCCGCGTGGCGCGCGGGCAACGTCGAGCTAGCCGAGCGCCAAGTCGAGCGCGCAAGCAACACGCTGATTGAGGTGCTGCACGCAGAGGGGCTCTCCCAGAGCGAGGACGGCTTCCTCCTCGCACAGGCCGTTGAGGTGAACTCCCACATTTGTGACGAGATGCTGCGCGCGACGGACCTCATGGCTCCCGTTACCGCGTAAGGGACCCGCGCAAGGCATCGACGCGTGCGGCGCCCCGGGCATCTGAAGTGCGCGAGAAGAACGAGGCCGCGTTGCCCAGGGCGGTGCGAGCATCATCCGGGTTCACGGGAAGGCCGGCCTCAAGGATGTCGAGAACCTCTTCGTACGCCGAGCGCGCGGAGGGTACGTCCCCCATGCGATCGCGTAACGTGGCCAGAGAATTGAGAAGCGAGGCAAAGTGGGGACCACGACGAAGCGACCCGTCGCGATAGAGGTCACAGGCGGCATCGAGATAGCGGGCCGCCTCGGGGAGGCTGTTCTCGCCCATGAGGGCACTCGCCACGTTGACAAAAGCCGTGGAAAGCTCGAAGGCCGGCGAGCCGTTCTCGCGCACGATGTCCAAGGCAGACTGGTATCGCGCCCGGGCGCCCGTCGGATCGCGACGCGCCATGCAAAGATGTCCCTGGTAGTTGAGACAGGCGGCATATTCGAGAGAGTGACGACTGGAGAAAAGCACGGATGCCTCAGCGAGGGCACTGGCGCACTCGTCCAGGCGGCCGTCGAGGCGGTAGAGTTCGGCGAGATTGTCCAGACAGGTAGCGTAGGCATCGCTGCGACCGGCCAGCGCCTCGATGCCCTCGAGCGCGGCGTGGAAGGACTTCTCGCCATTCTGGTAGTCTCCGCGCGAACGATAGAACGAGCCAAGCTCGTTGCAAAGAGTCACGTATTCCGGGGAGGCCTCGCCACAGGAGAGCGAGACTTCGTCGCGCAGGGAGAGAAGCGCCTGCTCAAGAGCATCGGGATCTGTGCGGTGAGTCTGCCAGACGGCATCAACGCGAGCGAGTACGTCCATGGTGACTCCTTGGGAAGAGGTGGGTGTGACCACATGGTTAGCATAACCCCAGCTCTGAATGTGAGTGATGGGCTTACGGCAGAGCGGTCGAATGAGTTCGAGGATTATTACATCCTCGGAGGCTGAGGGTACCGCTTTTTCGCGTCTGGGCTGGTTCTCCTTACCGCTCCAAGGCTTCCGTCCGCACTGCGGAGCACGTCGAGACGAGGCCACTCGCCCGCAAGCGCAACGACCTCCCGGCCGTCCTCAGTAGTGCAGAGAACAACGTCACGCGCTCCGCCAACTCCCCGCACGAGTTGAGAAAGGCGCAGGTTGGAGCCGGTCATCACAGCTCTCTCCGAGAACGCAAGGCGACCAGCTTTTGAGTCCTGCAAACCGTTCCCCTTATCGCATCCGGTGTCATCGCTTCTCATTATCGATGTCACATCGCTTCCCCGCGATGCCGAGGGTAAATGCCGTACCAGAAAGGACATGAAGAAACGACCGGCAGAAGTCTATTACCGCTGGGACAATTGCTTTCTGGCTCTTTATGCGCCTGGCTGCCTGCTGCGGGCTCCGTGCACAGCCAGAACCCCTCTGAGGGCGCCGCGTGCAACCAGAATTCCCATCTCTACGTGCAAAAGTGAGGTTGTGTGGGTTATTATCCCCGCCGACGGCGGCAGCCCGCCACCGCGGACCGCCACCCACGGGCCCCAGGGGCGCATGATCGACATCCTTCCAGTTGCCGGGCCCGGACGAGCAGGGACGCGCATCCCCTCGGGCCCATGCCGCCCCGGGGACGGGTGCCGCACTTACACACAACCTCGGTTTTGCACGTAATTCGGACCTCGGAAGTCGCACGAGCCGGGAGATGCCGCCCAATTCGCATGGAGGCGCGGCTCGCCCCCCTGCCCTACTGGCAGCGGCACAGACTCGTCGCTAAAGGACGCAGCCGCTACTTTCCCGTCCCGTGGAGGACGGCGCCAAAGGTGCGCTTGAAGATGTTCCAGTCCAGCGTCGCGGATGCATGGGCGCACATAGTAGAGCTCCAGGGACTGACGACGCCCGGACGCATAGTCGGCATCGTTTCTCGCCTCTACCTGCCACCAGCCCGTGATGCCGGGCTTACAGCTCAGGAACCCGCTTGCACGGTCTCCGTAATGCACAATCTCCTCGTCCACGATGGGACGGGGTCCCACAATGGACATGTCTCCCCTGAGCACGTTGATGAACTGCGGGAACTCGTCCAATGAGGTTTTGCACAGGATGCGGCCAATGCCGGTAACGCGAGGGTCGTTGTCCACCTTGCGCTCGGTCTGCCACTCGCGCAGCTGCTCTGGCGTGAAGTACTTCTCGACGTCGTTCGCATCCGCAACCATGGAGCGGAACTTGAGCAGCCTGAAGTGCTTGCCTCCAAGCCCCAGGCGCTCCTGCGAGTAGAACGGCGCGCCCTTGCTCTGCAGCGCACGGGCCGCCTTGGCGATGGCGCGCATGATCATCATGATAGCAACGTCGATAAGGACAAAGTAGCGAAGCATCAGGCGAGAAGGACTCGGCTGGACGTGAAGCGCCACAACCATCACCGCGATGCCCACGAGCAGCCAGATGTTGTAGCTGAGTACGACCTCAAACTCCTGGATGCCCGTGCGCTTCATGAAGCCGCGGTTGCGGTGTACCGTAAAGTTGAGGAAGGTGACCAGGAGCATCAGGGTAAGGATGACGTAGTTGCCGATGCGGGTTTCGTCTCCGGTGATGCCTAACTGGCCAAAGCGCAGGGCAAGGGCAATGTAGTAGGACGCCATCCCACAAACGACATCAAGCACCCAGAGTAACAGGCGACGAACAAATCTGGGCAGTTGGCTAGCTTGAGCGCTAAGAAATTGCCCGGCATGTACGGGGTGCACCGGAAAGGAACACGACGTATTGGGATGGCGATGTGGTTCATCCCCGCATACGCGGGGAGCACGCCTGGCGGGGGGGTCGCTGGTACTCCCTGCCGCGATCATCTCCGCATACGCGGGGAGCACCACAGTATGGGATAACTACAAGTACCGTGGGACGGGATCATCCCCGCATACGCGGGGAGCACCTTGGTGCTGCCGAGGTCGCGCTGCCAGTCGTGGGGATCATCCCCGCATACGCGGGGAGCACAAAGCCTTCCAGGTGCTCGACAAGGCGGGCGCGGGGATCATCCCCGCATACGCGGGGAGCACCCACGCCATGTGCAGCGCGTAGATGTTGGGGTCGGGATCATCCCCGCATACGCGGGGAGCACCCGGC
>FOHD01000015.1 GCA_900111695.1 Olsenella sp. KH3B4 | reverse complement strand
GGCGACATGTCCTCCATGTCGGCGTACTTCGCCACGGTGTTCCGGCTCACGTGGAGCACTCGGGCGATCTCGGACCTCGAGCGCCCGGCGGCATCCATCGACCGTATATCATTCACTGTGTCCAGGGGCACGGTCATCTCCTCCATCCTTCCCGGGCGGGCTCGCCAAAGTAACCGCCCGGGGAAACCATACGGCGAGGGCCGCGCCCCCGGTCCCCGGGGCGTGGCCCTCCTGCTTAAACTGCTCAGTTTCTCGTGCTCACGGTGCTCATTTCCCAGTGATTACTCGGACCACTTCTTAGTGAACATCAACAGACGACCATCTCCCGGCCGGCGCACTCGGGCGACGTCGAGTACCAGTGCCTGCCGTCGACGCGCACCTTGCCCTTCTTGTCGGCGCGCGCCCTCCTGTACTCCACGCACTCGAACGGGCGCGCGGGGAGCGCCAGCATCGCCGCGAGGTCGTCCTCGAACAGCTCGAGCTCCGGCCGCCCCTTCCTGTAGTGCTCCTTGCGCGACATGTCGCGCGACCTCTCCAGCAGCCTCTCGTTGTACCCGTCGACGTCCCACACCCGCGGGACCGGTACGAAGAGGTTCCTCCTCTGCGTCCCGACCTTGTTCTCCACGGAGCCCTTCTCGTGGCCGGAGTAGGGGTTGCAGAACCGGTACTCGAACCCGTAGTGGGCGCTGCAGGCCTCGAAGAGCCTGGTGGTGCGGACCCTGTCGCACACGCGCCGGCCGACCCCGGTCGCGTTGTCGAAGACGACCCTGGTGGGGACGCCGCCGACGAACTCGAAGACGTTCCTGAGGCCCTGGCACACGCACTCCGCGTTCTCGCCGGGGAACACCTGCGCGAGCCCGACGTTGGAGTAGGGGAAGCTCGCGACGAAGTAGGGCATCTCGCGCCTCGTGCCCCTCACGACGAACGCCGCGTGCCCGAAGTCGACCTGAGCGACCCCCGCGGGCCAGTCGAGGTCGAGGAAGCAGCCCGGGCCGCCCCCGAGGCGGAGCCTCGCCTCCCTCACGTAGCGCCTGACGGTCTGCTCGGAGACGTCGGCGCCGCACTCGTCGACCAGCCGGCGCCAGACCCTGTGCGCGGTGTGCCTCTGCTTCCTGTTCTCCCTGAAGTCGTCGGTGAGCCACTGGTCGACGAGCGGGGCCCACCTGTCCATCTTCGAGGGCCTCCGCCTCCTCGCCTTGGGAGGCTCCGGCGAGAGGTCCTCCATCCTCGCGTACTTGTAGACCGTGTCGCGCGACACGCCCACCTCGCGGGCGATGGCCGCCACGGGCTCGCCCCTGCGGTACTTCCTTCGTATAGAATCGACTCTGTCCATGCTGATCATTCCTCCTGGGCCTCCCTTGTCGCAACCGATGCACGACAAAGTCTGCCCCTTGCGGGGTGGTCAGCATGCCCATGAGCGAAGTGTCGAAAACCTGCTGAGCGTTCCGTCGACTCCTACGTTAGCGAATACACAATCACGGTTCCTACTGTGATAAGCCGAGCAATCCTCCAGTCGCGCCAGACAACCATCCCGTAATATCTACGGTCAAGATTGGCGGCAACGTCTGGATCGAAGGGGATACGTGTATGCTTGTCGGCATAGAGATGGGCCGGGGGCTCGCAGCCTCCAGCGCCGTCGTTGCGCACGATGTGCCAGGGGGACACGATTGTCGTGGAAGCGCCGGCGAGGCCTATCAAGCGATAAGATCCGAATCAGTCCAGCTGAATACGTTTTTGAGATCGGCGAGGTAGTAGTGGATGCAGACTAATACCCATGAGCCAAAGGTCAGCATAATTATTCCTGTTTACAACTTGGGGGAAACCGTAATCCCCTGTATCAGCTCTGCTTTAGATCAGGACTTCGTCAATACTGAGGTCATCATCGTGGATGACGGCTCGACTGACCAGTCGCATGAGATATGCCGTCGATGCATACAGGAATCGGCAAACAGCAAGCTATTCTCGAAGGCGAACGGAGGACTGTCCTCTGCTCGAAACTTTGGTATCGAGAGATCGACGGGTGATTACCTTTTTTTTCTGGACGGCGATGACGTCATTGGACCTCATGCGATCGGTGCCCTTGTCAGCTTGGCCAAACAATACGACGTGGACATTGTCGCCACAACGCTAGCAAAGGTTAATTCCGCTGCTGCTTTCACAGAAAGCATAACCGAGTCTGGTGAACTCTTGAGTGGCAATGAATTGCTGGCAAAGATGCTCTACCTCCGTGGCGAAAGTGGTAGTTCCTGCGGAAAGCTTTTTAAGAGGGAACTGTTTTCAAGGATACAATTCCCGGAGGGGCAGCTTTTTGAGGACTTCGGTATCATCGCGACGATTTTCTCACGTGTTGATCGCGTTTTTGCATCGAAATCCTCGATTTATGGGTATGTGACGAGGGAAGAGTCCATCACGACTTCCAGAGAATACGGCCAACGGCATGTGGATGGTCTGGAATCATCGCTTCGCCTCGTGAGAAAGGCCGTCGAAGGCAAGCCGGAGCTGAAAGATGCGTTTGAGTGCTACTCGGCTTGCTGCAGGCTGAGGGTTGCCTCTAGACTTCCGACTGGGAAAGCGTACGGTCCTGGCAACACCTTGTATGTCAGAAAAGCTAAGAGGGCAGCAAGGTCTATCGTCTTGAAGCCGGGGCTGACCAAGATTTGGAGACTGCGTTGTGCCCTGTTTGGGATTTCGAAAACAGCACATAACGGCATGTACAGGCTATATGGAATCGCTACTGGCAAGGTGAGCTTGTGATGATTTTGTCTGAAGGTTACCCGAAGAATAGGCGGATGTCCATAGTTGGGAAAAGCACGCCGCGCAGTCGCCGTGTTGCGGTGAGGAATAGGAATGGTGGCCTGTTCTCGTGGCTAACAATACTTCTGGCCGTGGCAGTATTGGCCTATGTGCTTGTGCAGGGCTTCAGCGAGGGACATATACGGCATTCGGGCATCGTTGTCTTTACGTTCCTCCTCAATGCTTGCTATTCACTTGTGCTGCTGAAGAAGCAGTGCGACGAGATGCCCTTTACGCTCAAGCAGGTGCACTGGGTCTTCTTCTACACATATTTCTGTGTCACTCCGCTCAGCCAGTACCTGCTGGGACAGTGGCCGTGGGGCGTGATGGCTGCAGATGCGCAGGTCCTCTCCGTGAACCTGGTCTTGTTTGTCTGGGGCGTGCTTTTTACGGTACTGTCCGGTTCGAACAGTCCGTTCCGCGATGAGGAAGTGCAGGCATATAATTTTGAGATTAACCTGTCCCAAAGTGCTGCAACGGTACTCTGTGCTTGTTCTGTTGGCGCGACATTGCTGCTGGCTGCTCTGGTCGGCCCCTCTCATCTTTTCCTGAGGACGGAGTCCAGCGTCGATATGGGCAACACGTCGACGACAATGCTGGTTAACGTCCTCTTGAGAGGCTGGGTATTTGGCTCATTTGCAGGCATTTTAGTTAATTACACACGCCACAAGAATCATCGACTGACCCTTGCCTTGTCCGGGCTTTGCGTTCTTATATCATGCTTTCCAACCGCTATGGCCAGGTTCAACGTAGCGGCCGTTTATCTCGGCATTTTTATTATTGGATTTCGAAGTTTCACTACTAAAAAGGGGCTTTTCGCATTCTTTCTGCTCGTTGGATTTTTACTTGCATACCCTTTTTTCAACGCATTCAAATATCTGGAAAGTGGGACTCAGTCCAGTCTTATTTCACTTGTTGAGAGCTCTTTCGCGTCAGGTTTTCTATCGGGAAACTATGATGCATATTCAACATTTTTCTGGGTCACGAACTACTGCAGTGACGTTTCGATAACTTATGGAAGACAGCTTTTGGGTGCTTTGCTCTTTTTCATTCCACGTGCAATCTGGCCTACAAAACCTGTTCCATCAGGTCAGATGATCTTCGAGTATTATGGGAGGGCTTTTACTGACATAGCCTGCTCTCTGCCAGCGGAGGGGTATTTGAACTTCGGCATCTTTGGCGTGTTTCTCTTCGCTATAGTCTTTGCATTACTGGTTAGAAAGATTGATGGCGGCTACTGGATGGCCAGAATAAGAGCTGATTACATGCCCTTAAAGACCATTAATCTCTATTATCCCTTCCTTCTATCCCTTGTCTTTTATCTTCTGCGTGGTGCATTGATGACAACCATGACGTTTGTTATTGGATACCTCGTTGCATTTGCATGTGTGGTTGCGGCTATCAGACTTTTTGAGCGTTATCAAGGTCTGCCAGGAAGGTGACAATAATGGAGCAGAATAGATTAATAATCGTATCAACGATTATAGATTCGTTTAATTACGGTACCGTTATGCAAGCTGTTGCTACGAAATGCATTCTCGAGGACTATGGTCGCCCAGTGTTCGTCGATTACCAACGTCCATGGTGGACTCCCGATGGTCATAAAGCTGAGGCTTTCTCCAGGCCTGGTAACCTGCTTTGGAACGGGCTTCGTTACCTACTATCTTTGCCGGATTGGAATCACCGACATCGCCTGTTTCGCACATTCGTGGAGCAGGAATTGACGCTGTGTGATTCCACGCCGTTCTTGACTGGTCAAGGTGTCTTCGATATGGATGCGGTGTACTGCGTGGGCAGCGACCAGACATGGAATGCCTCGGAAAATAAGGGCGTAGATCCTGTATTCTTCCTGCTGAATGTTCCAGATGGATGTCGCAGAATTGCCTTATCAGCGAGCTTCGGCCGCCAATCACTTAGTGATAAAGAGAAGCGCATGACCAAGCCCGCACTAGGTAAATTCCAGTCTATTTCTGTCCGCGAATCCTCCAGCGTGAAGATTCTTAATTCGATGGGGCTTGACGGCGTTGCTCTTAAGGATCCTGTTCTTCTGTGTAAGCCTGAACTTTGGTGGGACTTATCACAAAGCGTGAAGCCTGACAAGGATCCATATCTGCTCGTTTATCGTCTCAATCCCAATCCTGCATTAGACCGCTATGCTGCAGATGTAGCCCGTGACCTCCATTGTGGTGTTCGGATAGTCACACCAACACTTGGGCTATGGCCGTCCCCGGGCTCTAGCATGAAGATTGTGTGTGAGCCCACTCCGGAGAGGTGGCTGTCTCTGTTTCGCGACGCGCAATATGTGGTGACTGACTCGTTTCATGGCACCTGCTTCTCTCTTATCTTCGAGAAACCAATGACTGTATTTGATCCCCCAAAGTATTCAATTCGTCTCATCGATGTGCTTCGCGATTTCGACCTATCGGCTAGGCGTATCCCCATGGGTGCGGATTCTAATGCCGGACCTATTCACCATCAGAATGTGGATTGGGATGGGGTACGTGCGGCCAAGACCCGATATGCGGGCGAGGCTAGGGCATATCTCGATTCCTGTTTTAGTAAATAGGTCAGCTGAGGAGTACTGGCGAAAAGAGCACGCGCACAGCAGAAGGCAGAACGAAGATGGATATGATGCTATTAATTTGCAATTGCTTTCGCGCGCAACGGTGCAAGACATCTCATACAATGCATTCACACCTATTTAATTCCGGATTTTAGCGAAGGCCAGTACATGCTGGAGTATTGAACCTACAATCACTCGGCTTTGGGTCACGGCTAATAAGTCTGCTATACACAAATGATTGGCAATAATGTGAGTATAAAAAAAGAGAAGATGACACACCGTCCCAAGATCGGACACGAATCTTTCTTCAAGAATACCATTTGGCAATATGGCCTCCAAATATTGAAGTACCTGTTTCCCCTCGTTCTCATTCCGTACCTTACACGTGTGTTGGGAACAGGTACCTATGCAGTCTATGCTTACGTCTATTCTTTCATGGGTGTAATGCAGACGATAGCCGACTTCGGTTTTACGCTATCTGGCACAAAGAAAGTAGTAGAACATAAAGATAACAATCAGGAGCTCTCCGGGTTGGTGGGCGACATTACCGCCGCCAGGTTGATGCTCTTGGGAGCTCTCCTGGTCATTACCTTAGTTATATCAGCCTTCATCCCCATCATGTCTGAGAATGTGCCTTATGTGCTGCTGGCTCTCGTGGCGGTTGGTCTCAGAGCGCTTCTGCCAGATTTTATATTCCAAGGATACGAGCAGATGGGGCCACTTACGACGAGGTACTTTGCCTCGAAGGGTTCGCAAGTTTTGCTCACGCTCCTCTTTGTTCGCGGCCCTGATGACCTACTTTTTGTAGCTCTAGCCGATATTGTGGGCAGCTCGATTGGGCTCGTCTGGAGCTTTGCAGCGGCCAAGAGGATGTTTGGCGTGGGAATTTCAGCACCGAAGCTGCATCAGAGCTTCCTAGAACTTAAGGACTCAGCTATCTATTGTGTATCCGAAGTGAGCTCATCCCTCTTCTCAGGCTTCACTACTATTATTATCGGCTTAGCGCTTACAGACAGGACGGACATAGCATTCTGGTCACTTACACTTACCACTGTTAATGCCGTTCAAGCACTCTATGCACCTATTGTGAACAGCCTCTATCCGCATATGCTCAACAATGGGGATTTTGGCTTTGCAAAGAGACTTGCCCTACTGGCTGCTCCCATTCTTACTATAGGAACTGCGGCGTACTGCTTGCTGGCTGAGCCAATAATGCTCATACTCGGAGGCAACGATTATCTTGGTGCGGCGCATGTCATGCGAATGATATCCCCAGTGCTTCCGATTTCTTTTTATGCGGTGTTTATCGGTTGGCCCATCCTCGGCGCGATGGGCTATGTGAAGGGGCTGACCATCACAACGGTGATTGCAGGCGTGTTTAACGTTGTCTCTCTCCTCGTCTTGTATGCCTCCGGCCTTGCGACACTTGACTCGATTTGCGTTGTTCGCTGGCTTGTCGAGGCTGTGATGCTCGCAGCAAGGAGTGTCCTCTTGTTACTGGTTGCCAGGAATGATGATACGATTTGTAGGCGTCGTGCCACGTAATGATGGTATGCATCTTAAATTTCTACCCCAACTCCGCCTTTCCATTGAAAGATTTGAATGCGCGCGAAAAAGTAACGATTACAACGCTGCCAATAGCGTTCGGGCAGAGCACTGATTTCATAAATAAGAGGGAATTTCTCTGCTGCTTAAGAGAGAAAAGCGTTACATGTCACGACTCTTAATTCAGCTAATAGAAGGGTCACATTATGAGTAGTAAAGACAGTGAAATGATGAAGCCGGACTCAGCCTCGACTTCATGCAGCGCTATGAGGCTCGTTTCCGTTATTGTTCCGCTTTACAAGTCTGAGGTCTTCCTGCCAAAGCTTTTAGATTCGCTTGTCTCCCAATCTTACGAGAATCTGGAAGTCATTCTGGTTGACGATGGCTCTCCGGACCATAGTGGTGAGATTGCGGAGAATTACGCTAGACAAGATTCAAGGCTTCGAGTCATCCACCAGGAGAATGGAGGTACCTGCGCGGCCCGAAACGCAGGCCTTGCCGTTGCTACCGGCGACTACCTTATGTTCGCAGATGGAGATGATTGGCTGGAGAAAGACTGCGTTGAGTATCTCGTCTGGTTGCTGGAGGCCAATGACTGCCAGATGTCAATGACGGACAGCGTATTTACTACACGCGACAGGGTCCAGAATGAGCAAGACAACATCAGAATTTGGACGTCCGAGGAGGCGGTCGCCGGGATCATAGATACCTTCCGGATTCCCGTGGGGCCTTGGAACAAACTCTACTCAGCCGAAATCATCCGGGAGCACGGGCTGAGCTTTTCGGTCTCTTGGTTCGGAGAGGGCCTATACTTCTCCACTATGGCCGCGCAATGGTCCGCTCGGGTTGCCGTTGGGCACCGTAAGATATATGATTACCGGCTCAACAATCCGAACAGCGGCACCACTGTGAAACACGTCGAGAACGGTATCAGCGCGCTTCAAAATATCCTCTATATCCGGGACCATCTAGAAGTTGATAGTCCCGACATACAAGATGCGCTCAACTGGCACATCTTCACGAATAACTTCAATCTCTTGGAGTACATCGTCGGAGCTGATGACAGGCGTGCTTATGTCGGTGAATATGAAAAAGCAAAAGCCAACGTTAGGTTCTACCTAAAGCCCGCTCTTCGTAACCGATATCTTACTCGAGAAATGAAATTGCGCATGGTTGCGAAGACACTCTTTCCTGATATCGTTGCGAAGTTGAATCTCAAAAAGTTAGAAAAGGCATTCGAGCAGGACAGGATGGGCTGATTCCCATGGGAGTAACGTCGAAACTTTTCCATGCAGTTGATTGTTTGAAACGACCAAAGCTTGTACCCATCATACGCGAGGCCGCACCCGGTTCTGAGTTTGTCGGCAAGGTTGCACTGGTAACAGGGGGTGACGGTGGCATCGGTTCTGAGATTGCGAGACAGCTCGTGGCAGGCGGCTGTGACGTGACGATTTCTGGCCGCAATGAAGGTAAACTTGCCGCAGTTGCCGAATCGATTGGTGCATGCTTTGTCCGGATAGATTACTCAGATACCGAAGAAATGGAAAGTCGCATTCATGATACGGCTGTAAAGCATGGCGGAATCGATTTCTTCGTCAGCTGTGCGGGGATACACACTGAAGATGTCAATTTCTGGACCCTTACATCCGATGAGTTCGACCGTGTGATGAGCGTGAACCTTCGCGGCACGTTTTTTGCTGCGAGAGCCGCAGCTCTTGAGATGAAGGAGGGAGGGCATGTCCTTCTGATCGGTAGTTCGCGGGGATTCGAGCCGGCATGGTCACCTTATGGGATATCGAAGTGGGGCATAAGGGGCATGACGATGGGGCTGGCGAAACAACTCGCCCCAAGAGGCATCTCCGTGAACTCGATTGCACCCGGTGCAACCGCTACCGCACTGATAGGTTATGAGGCTGGGGGCAACATTGCGGCACCGGAAAACACTTTTGGTCGCTATGTAATGCCTACCGAGGTTGCCAGCCTGGCACTCTATCTCCTGAGCGATGCCGCCAACATGGTCTCAGGAGAGACCATCCGCATTTCTGGTGGTAGAGGTTCGTTTGATATCAGGTAACCCGACGAGGAAGTGGGGGGCGAGGGGACTGACAACGGGGTTCGCGAAGGCGCTACTCGCGTGCGGCAGGACAGGCCAGCCGTTGCGAGGGCGGCCGCCCACCTGGCGCGAGGCGAGTCCGCGTCGGGGCGGAGCCAGCGGACGACGGCTGGGAGGGCGTCGAGGTGCTAGTTGAGATTGGGACGGAGCCTGACTGCCTTGACAGTGGGATACCGTTCTTGGGGAGACGGGTGTTCGGGAGGCACCCGCGCGCTCGGGCGTGGCCGTGACGAAACATGAAATAGTTTCCGTGCATGAACCCGAGAGTTACCCATGCTCAAATACGAAAGCCAAGCTTGGCTAAACACAACTGGCTCTCGAAGTCCGGTGGCGTCTCGACGCGGAGGCTCGCGAACTACCTGGCCTGGTTCACGTGGGCCCTCGACGCGAGGTGGGCGGGCCCCGCGCTGGTGCTGCTCGCGGAGGAGGTGCGGGCCCGCGCGTACCCCACCACGAGGAGGGGCTACGCGGCGACGCCCTACCCTTCCACTCGGAGCTCGACGAGTCGGCGGGCATGCCCAGAGAGGGTTAACACAGCCATTTGTTTTTTGTGAACCAAGCTGCTAACGAGTGGCTGAAGACCGCAAGGGTGGTCCGTCCCATCCTGATTGCCGACACGAGCTTTCACAATTCAAGGTGAATCTGCTGGTGGCTATCTTATCTAGACTGTCAGATTACCATTATTGTCAGCGTTTCCGGCGCTAACGCATTTGGCTATGAGTTGCTCCTGCGCTTTCAATGTCTCGACATATTCCTTCGATGTCGTTGGTTAGCCAGCCCAGCCTAAAGTTGCCCATCCTCGTGCCCGTATCAAGGGTTTTCAATTCATCCAGGATACTATTAAGCCAAGTTTGCAGTTCCTCGTCATCTTCGATTCTGCAGAATCGTACGCTCAGCGTCCTTTGGAAGAATTGATGAAGGGCATTTTGAGATTTTCCATTTCCACGAAGGAAACACTTTGCGATGTAATCAGGAGGTATCAAGAGAATGGTTGGGAGTGGGTCATTGATCATGCTCTCTAGCTTCTCCGCCAGCAGCTTCCCTGAGTCTTCGTTTATCAATTCGTGACGGTAGGCTCCGCTCGTCCTATTTAGGCTCTCGTTGATGAGGCCCTTAGCATCATTGATAACTTGTTCAAGTGTTGTGTCGCGGACCGTTCCCTCCATTCCCGCCCATATAGAGTACTCATGATGCAGCTGGGCATAGAAGGCAAGTGGGTTCTCACGAGCCTTCTCTTCATAGCAAGCTTTTGCATCATCGGGTTTCAGTGCTTCATTGAAGCCAAGTTCGTTGAGGGATCTGTTCATCTTCCACGCTCTGTACAACCATGCCAGCGAGAACTCGTGTCTCGTTATCGCCATCGTTAATTTTGCAGCGAGATTGCTGACATCGGAGTCATCCATATCATCGGCTTGTATCCAACTATCGTATATCGTCTTAACTTCCATATCTGCAGGGGATTCGGGATACTCCTTTGCGATGTATGCCCCCATGCACCCGTCAATCGTGTTCATGCTTGCGAGTTTGCCATAGCCGATGGGCTTCACAATTTCGGAAAGACTATGGTACTTTTCCCAATCGATGCTCGCCAAAGCGAAATCAATCCCCTGCTTGCTTTCTGTCTTCTTGTTAGGTTCGGAAGGAGGATCGCCTACAGCTACGGAAATTGAGAACCTCACCACGTCTTTCAAAGCACGCATTCTGCCTTCTGGGGCAATCTTGTTCGAGTGCATGATTGACGAGGAGCACACTTGGTTGAGTGTTGGTACGATGCGGGCGAGACCTCTAGCGTTTAGCTTTCCTGCAGACTTCATGCCCGATATGACTGCAGCTTTAAAGTCAAAGTCAATTTCATCCGCGATAGTGCTGTGCGTCATAATTGCGTCATAGAGGTCTTCAGCAGTAGGGAGGTACTCAAATTGCCTTGAAATAACTTTTTCTGCCTCGCTGTTGGTGAGGTCAAAAGGCTCGTTTCTCACTAGCATTATGTGCCATCGGTGGTTCTCGACCATATCGTTCACGAGCCCCAAGAGGTCGTTCATCTCCCCAGCGAATGCAGACCTCTCGGTGTCATCCAGAACGATAAGGGTCTTTTCCATTGACATGGCAGAGATTATGGTCTCGGCATTAAGGTCCAGCCTGATTCCTTTAACCCCGAGATAGCTATCCACCATCGACAAGAGGCTCCTCCCGAGGCTCTTCATCAACCTCTGGATTCTTGGCTTATCTACACGGCAGAGTGCAGATAGCATTCGGTTGAATATCTCTTCGTAGGTCGCAACTCCAAACAGCGATACCCTGAGCATCGTGCATCCAGCATCTTTTAAGGCCGGAGCAAGTACATTCTTGCAGTAATGCGTCTTACCTGATCCCCACTCGCCATAGAGCGAAATAGCGAACAGCGAAGATGCGCCTTCATCCTCTGTATAACCGATGATTTCTTTTGTGATTTCGTCCAACATGCGTTCTCCACATATAGATATCTTGTAGGTTAGCGCGGTATGGAAGCGGCTCTGTTTGGCAAGAGTACATGAGTTACGGCAAATAGGTATTAGATGCTGCTGCTAAGCCAGTCCTGATATGACTTCATGCGGGTAGGGGACTCCACGTCCAGCGTCGAATGTCTCCATACCCCCCAGCCTCAATACGTTTCGATCCATCTTGGAATATTCCGCCCATGTCACTTAAGTTCGTTGTCATTGCTCCAATTAGCGCTGCAGATTCGTTCGACATTGTGTCGATGATATCGGTTTCTTCGAGTACAAATCCTGCATTGCTTTCATCTGTATTGGGGGAACTGGTCTCTTTCTGCCCTCCTTGAACAGTATTCGATTCAGAAGTGGTTTGGATATTGGGGGGCGGTGAAGACTCTGATGCCTGGCCTTATTTGCGTCCGAGCTCCTCGCTGGATTCGATAAGCTGCTGATTCGATTTGTTGAGCCGCTTGGCCATCTTGTTGATTGCCTTTGAATACTGCTCGGAGTATCGAGGAACAAATCGTAGTTTTGTCCAGTCTTCATATTGGTAGCAGAGAACTTTGGCTTTCAACCCTGCATCAAGAGATAGATAGTCAGCTTGAATGTCGACATACAGAATCGGAAGGATTAGATATTTTTCCGTCCCAACGGACAGCAAATAACGTCCAGCTCTAACACCGTCAGCAGATCCATTTGTCTAGGATGCCGCTAAGTACAGAGACGGACTGATGGGGCTGGTGACGATATTTTGTTTGGCGGCACAATCGTAGTACTGCAGCCTTGTGCAGGGGATGTCCGAGACAGCATGCTCTGTCCGTACGCTGGACGGCTGTTCAAAAGGTTAAAATTACGGAGGGGCAAACGTATGGCTCGTAGCTCAGAGTCGCATCCACATCGAGCAGACTTCTGTAATTCGCTACTTAATACAAGGCTGGAGGAGCCGAATGACCAACATTGATTATGAAGACGACGAAACGTATCTTACTCCCGAAGAAAAAGAAGAGCTTGAAGAACCGCAGCCGGCGGCTGCGCCCATTACGTTTCGGAGCCAAGATTTTGATGTCAAAGGGTTAGTAGGCCGACTGGAGAATAAAGATATTCTGGTTCCTCGCATACGAATGACATCTGCGGAGCAGGGCGTCTGTGATCTAAACCCCTTTCAAAGGGGGTTTGTTTGGAATAATAAACAAATGGATCTATTCGTTGAATCTCTCCTGCTCGAATATCCAATTCCGGGTTTATTTCTCGTACAGCAGGCAGACAGGCGTCTTCTTGTCCTTGATGGCCAGCAGCGCCTCGAGACGCTTAGGCGTTTCTATTCCGGTTTTAATGGCGATAAAAAATACCGGCTTAGACTAGCTGGATCGAAATTCGATGGCCTTTCATATGATGAACTGCCGGAGCGATATCGCCGGATAATAGATAACACGTACATTACCACCACTGTAATCGTGCTGGACAACAGGCCTGAATCAAAAAATGCTGTATACGATGTATTTAAGCGTTTGAATTCTGGAGGTACGCAACTTACGCCACATGAAATTCGCATGGCACTATACAATGGCGAGCTGATGAATCTTGTGGACCGCTCAAATATTAGACCATCCTGGCGCAAGCTGTATGGATCTGCGCAGTTGAATAAACGGTTCAGAGACCATGAGCTGGTATTACGAATCATCGCACTATATCTAGAGGAACAGTCCTATACGAAACCCCTTGGGGGATTCCTCAACAGCTTTGCCGATAAGTACCGTAATGGTTCTCAATCTGAATTAACAACAGCCTTGGGTCTGTTTGATAAAACAGCGGATATTATTGCTGCAAGCGATGTGCCACACCCTTTCTTTATGACTGATCGCAAACAGTTAAATACTGCGCGGGCAGAATCAATAATGATTGGCTGCATGCATGCACTGCATGATGGAAATGGGCTTAATACTAGTTCGATACGCCAGCTATTAGATGGGCTTAACCGTAATCAAGAATACGTTGATTCGGTCACCAGCGCCACCTCGGATGAAGCTCAGGTGCATAAAAGAATTTCGCTAGTTTGCAAGGCATTAAGCTAATGGCAGAAGTACAAGAATGGCCACCCTATGAAGTTCAGCAATCGATGCGGCGTCTCGATGATCTGGAGAGTCTTGTACAATCTTTGCTTGAGCAGCAGGAGAGTTGCAACGACGATGTTGTTTCAAATCTTGCAAAGCTTCTTGTCATTCGTTGCTCAGGACACCTGGAGGTTACTTCCAGCTCATGCATACTATGCTTTATCGAACGTCATTCGGAATCTGTTGTTTCCGACTACGCCCGTAGTCAGTACAAGAAATGGCAGAATCCAAACCCCGATAATCTAAAGAGAATCCTGTCATCGATTTCAAATGTAGCAAGCGGAGCTTTTTCAAGCTATATGGCAAACGGAAAGGATACAGTCGATCTTTCAGCAGAAATAGGTTCAATGGTTAAGGAACGCGGACGAATAGCCCATGGAGATAATGACAGTGTAACACCAAGAAAAGCGCTTCAGTTTTACGGGGCTACCTTACAGGTGTCTGCCTGGTTCATTGATTACTTCAGGCCTTCGGGCGATGCAGACAATAGTCTTTGCAAGCAATTGTAATGAGCAATTCGCCGCCCTTGTTAGGGGGTGGTACCGGAAGTCCGTACCAGATGATGGCGTTTGGAGGATGGCGTGCATTCCCTTGAACAGAGGGAAAGGGCGGTCGAGCTCTATATCAAGTACGGCCTCAAGGCCACGGCAACCATACGGGAGCTCGGATACCCCAGCCGTACACAGCTGGTGAGCTGGCACAGGGAGTGGCGGGAAAACGGAGGAAGGCTCACGGACCGCAGCCTCGAGCAATGCACGCCGAAGCAGAAGAGGACCGCGGTCAGGCACTGCCTCACCCATGGGAGGTGCAACGCCCTCGCCAGGCGCGAGCTTGGATACCCCAAGTGCACGGCGAAGCTCGCCGAGTGGATCGACGAGTACGCACCCGGCGAGAGAGGGGCGACGCAGCCCAGGGTGTTCGACGCATCCGAGAGGGCCGCTGCCGTCAAGGCCCTGGCATCTCGGGCATCGTCCGCCCAGGAGGTCGCCGACCTGGTAGGATGTACGAGATCCGCGCACTCTACAAGTGGAAGCGCGAGCTGCTTAGGGAGGAGCCTCCGATGCCCGAAGACCGCCCCGGCAAGCCCGCGCGAACGCGGGGAGGGTCGTCCGCGACCCAGGCGGACGTCGCCGCCCTCGAGGCCAGGAAGGCCGAGCTCGAGGAGCTCGAGCTCAGGTGTGTTTAGTCAAGCCTGACTTTCGACTTGGGGGTGGTACCACTTTTCCGTACCGTTCTCGCTAGGCTGCAAGGGCTAGGCTTTGCCTGTATGCCAAGGGGCTCATCGAGCCCAGCGAGCGCCTGATCCTCTCTGTGCTGTACCACTCCATGCAGTCATCGATCCTCTTCCCGAGCTCCTCCAGGCTGACGCCCTCCCAGTCCCTTCCGCAGGACATCTCGTTCTTCATGGTGCCGAAGAAGCCCTCCATGCGGGAGTTGTCGGGAGAGCAGCCCTTCCTGGACATCGAGCGGATGATTCCCGCCTCCTTGCAGATCGATATCCACCCGGGCCACCGGTAGTGGCATCCGCAGTCGCTGTGGATGATGAGGTGGGTCCTCTCGCTGGGCCCGGCAGGCCTGATGGCTGCTTCCAGCATCGAGTTGGCCATCTCGGCGTTCGGCGAGGTCGACGTCGTCCAGCTCACGATGGAGCCGCCGGAGCAGTCCAGGAAAGGGGAGAGGCAGGGCTTGCCGGCGGGGACCGAGAGCTGCGTCACGTCCGTGAGCCACAGGAAGTTGGGAAGCCACGCCGCGAAGTCCTGCCTGACCTTGTTTCCCGGATGTTCCGTTATCTCGCCCGCGTAGGAGCTGCAGCGCCGCTTTGGCTTCGTCCTGCCCCGGGCCTCGAGCCCCTCCTCGGCCATGATGCGGGCGATCCTGCGCTCCCCGATGGTCTCGCCCCCCGCCTTGAGCTCGTCGTGGATGCGGCGCCTTCCGCAGACGCCGTCATTGGCGTCGAAGACGGTACCGTCAAGTTTCTTGCACACTTTCTGACAGGTGAGCGGCCCGCCGGTAGTGTCGAGAAAGTTGGTGTAGAGCCTTTCGTCGGCCGATAAATTGCGAAAAGGGTTATCGTCCTAAAAACTGAATCGTGACAGATTAGCGCCTGGGAAAGGACGAAGACTGTGATGGAGAACCATACGTAGGATACTTTACTTAGAGAGTGCTTTGCTTTGAAGCAGTATACAAACACAAAGAGAATTGTGAGAGAACCAAAGAATGAGCGAGCATGAACATAGGTTTACTTCGCTCCGAGCCGATTACCTACAAGAGGGGCTCGTACTTGGAGGACTATCCCGGGTGTCGGTGCATTTGAACTGCGATGGTATTGACTATGAGCTTGCTGTTGAGCAAGGCTGCAATAGAACGATTACTGTCAAGGTGGGACATGCGGTTGACTGGAACTCTATCTAAAAACCCCTCTACATTCTTGAGCGTCTCTTGATGATATTCGACGGGGCCTTCATCAATCTGGAGGACATCTCATTTTCTGGGTCACCCGATGGTGACAATGGAAAAGCTGAGAAAGGGCAGGTGTTTGCAAAGCGCTTGAGCTACTTCAGGACGGACAGCCGCTTCACCATTCATGACAAGCTCGTCGAATACCAGGATGTTCTTAACGATGGACTCATGAGGAGGTGGGCGACCCTCCTCGATGAGCTTAGCATTACAAATCAGACTTACCTCTACATGTTGGCAGACTCCGGGATGCCCGCTGATTTGCGCCTTGCCTTTCTCGTAGAGTTGGCTGAGCCGATGGTTGAAATAGTCAACAAGGAAAAGGGCATCTATCCTTCTCTGCATCCTGGAGAGAGGGGCACGAATTTGAAACAATGCCTGAATGCATTGGGCAACAGCTATGGTGATGTCATTTTTTTTGCAGAGAACAGTTGAACCATGAGTACGATGATGTTCTCTCCACTCTTGTTAACAGTAGAGTTCGAATCATGCATATTAAGACAAAGATGCCTGCTGGTAAGTACTTCGATGGTAAGTGCAGCGTGTACTACATGCGAAAAATGAGTCTGTTGTATCGGTCCATTCTGCTAGACCTGCTGGGAATACCTCTAGATTCGTATCAGTCGAAATTGACGAGGCGCATTTCAGCTTTTGATGCGCACTTTCAAGAAAGCAAGGGGATTGATTAGCGTCTAATAACAGACCTAATGGCTTCGGCCAGTCTCGCGCGGGAAGTGGGGGCGTCGAGATAGTTGGTGTTAACCCGAGAGCGAGTGCTGGGATTGTCCTGGCCGTACGAACGGTTCGGGACGCGTCTCGAAACTTGGCGTAGACGGCCAGGCGGCCGGCGCCCGCACGGGCGCGGCCGCCCCCTAGAATCGTGAGTCACCACAACGTACGGTTCTGGAGAAAGGACGGCCGCAATGGACACTGTACACGAGGGGCCCTGGCCTCCGCCGGCGTGCGCGCCGACGGCACGATCGACATCAACGCCGCGCTGCGCTCGATGCTCGAGGCGCTGCTCAACGCCGTGATGGACGAGCGGGCCTCCGGGCTCGGGGTCGCGCGCAACGGCTACCGCGAGCGCAGGCTCGGCACCTGCGTCGGGACGGTGACGCTCAGGATCCCCAAGCTCAGGGAGGGCAGCTACTTCCCGGACGACATCGTCCAGAGGTGGTCGCGCACCGACACGGCGCTGGCCTCGGCGATCTGCGACATGTGGGTCTCGGGGGTCTCGACCGCGCTCGTCACGGCGGTGGCCTGCGACCTCTCGGCGACCTGGCGCGTCGTCGGCGTCGAGCGGGTCGACGCCGAGTCGTACCGGTCCTGGCGCGACTTCCTGCTCTCCCTCAGGCGTCGCGGCCTGTCGGGAGTGCGCCTCGTGGTCTCCGACGCCCACGAGGGGCTCGTCCGCGCCGTCCGCGAGGTCCTGGCGGGGGCGTCCTGGCAGCGCTGCGTCGCCCACCTCGAGCGCAACGTGATGGAGCGCTGCCGGAGGAAGGGCGACGGGGCGGGCGCCGTCGCCGCGCTCAAGGCGGCGTTCGCGGAGTCGGACCCCGCGCTCGTGCGCGCCGGCTACCGGCGCGCCTGCGAGCTGCTCGCCGAGCGGGACCCGTCCGGCGCCGGGCTGCTGGAGGACGCCGAGGCGGACGCCCTGTGCTACCTGGACTTCCCGAGGGAGCACCGGGTCTGGATTAGGACCAACAACGTCCAGGAGTGGATGAACGGGGAGATAAAGCGCAGGACGCGGGTGGTCCAGGTCTTCCCGTCCCCGGAGTCGCTGGTGAGGCTGGTTGGGGCGGTGTGCTGCGACCAGAACGACGCGTGGCTCGCGGCGACCAACTTCATGGACCCCAGGACCCTCGCCGAGGGCTACGAGCGCGAGCCCCTGCCGGCCGAGCCCGGGGGCGAGGAGCGGGTCCTGAGGCTCGTCAGGGAGGCGTTCGACAGGAAGACGAGGGCGGCGTAGGATAGGCGGCGGGGAGGCTCGCCCCCGCGGGGTGGCCCCTACACCACTTTTCGTGACGCAGCTATCGCCAAGTATCGCTGGCAAAGAGAGGAGCGCTTCCGACGCGAACCCACGGGTTTCTCGTGGATGCCAGAACCTGAAATGGTCAATGCGCTCGGGGCTTGAAGCTTTTGCTGAGAGATAGCATCATAGCCCTTGGTAGGAATGGCAAGAGTTGGATGTTGTTCCTGTCGTTATTTGCCCATGGTTTATGGCGCGACTTGCCTCGGAGCCGGGAATTCGGGGCATTATTGTTTTCTTCAATCTGAACGTGTCTCCAATCTGGCGCAGCCATATGAACCGCATCTCATTTTGCTCAAGCGCACTTTAGTCAAGTGTGCTTGAGCAATAATTCGTTCGGTTGAGCTGTACTCGCTTGTGGGCGGTGGTTCCGCTGTATCTCGAGCAGTTGGATGAATCAGAATCGACCAAGTGGAACCTTGCTAACCGCATTCTCGGCTTAGGCAGGCTTCTCCATTCTGTGCCGGTGGAACGTGGGGCGGAACGGTAGGCAGCTGAGAGGATTGAATCGCGATTTGAGGTCATCGAGGCGCGTCTCCCCATCGCAAAGGTCAACTGATTCGAGATGCCATCTCTCGCAGAGGTAAATTCAATGCGTTTTAGCGATATTTTTACCGTATTACGTAAAAAATAGCTCAAAATACAATTCAAATAGTTTTTGAGGAGAAGGAGCGAGAACCATGCTACTCAATTACAGCTTCCAGAACTTTCGAAGCTACCGTGATGCGCAGCAATTCTCGATGGAGCGATCTAAATCGGCTCAAAAGCGTGACTCTGCAACATGGGGCCACAACAACGTATCCGTCGTAACGGGTGTCTATGGTGGAAATGCATCTGGTAAGAGTGCGTTTCTCAACTCGATTCGATTTGTTGCAAGGTATGTTGCGCGTGGCTTTAGCGGGAACATCGACTTGGCTGAGGAGCTAAGCCCATTCCTGCTTGATAACGACTCGCGTAATGATGCGACAAAATTCTTGATTGAGTTCATTGGCCCTAATGAGGGGCATTATCAATATGAGTTCGACATCACGAGAGAGCGCGTCTATTACGAGGAGCTTAGGAAGTACAACGGCGCGCGCTCGTCCAGACTATTCCTGCGCGAATTCTCAGCTAATCAAAGTGAGTATTTGTACAGCTATGGCCGTGCCTTTAGGGGAAACAAAAGGATATACGAGGATATTACCCGTCCCGATGCTTTGATGCTTTCGGCACTTCACGCTGCAAACTGCGAGCTGACCGAGGAAGCGTATCAAGAGTTTTCTGACAACTTTGGATTCTTTGAGGCCTCTGGCTACCGGCGAGAACTGTCACTCATCAAACAAGATTTGTCTGAGCGAACCGCAATAGGACGCGCACTTCAAATGGTTATGGCGTCTTCCGGACTGGGAATTAACGTTATCGAGGCCAAGGACGCTCTTGATTTACTCTATGAGGCAAATGAGTCCAAAGATGACTCTAGGGCCGGAGAGTACGAGAAGCTCGCTTCGGGCCTAGTCGCCCTTTCAAAGCCCAACTTGTCTCCAAAAGAGCGGGAAGAGGCCGTACACAAGCTCATGACAAACACCTCGTCGGTCCACCCAGAGCTAGTTTTCTCCCATGCTGGTCGCAATGGTTACGTTGGCGAGTTCTCCGAAGCGGACGAGTCCAGAGGAACCCTCGCTGCGCTTGCGTTCTTCTCAATGGCGCTGCGTACTCTGTCAAGGAGGTCCATTGTCATCGTCGACGAGATAGATACCAGCCTCCATCCTCTGTATGTGGAGGAGCTGGTTCGTCTGTTCCTTGACCCCAAGACAAATCCCAACCAATCACAGCTCATATTTACCACCCATGATGTCTCGCTGATTAGCCGATCGATGGAAGGACAGACAACCTTGGATCGTGACCAGATTTGGTTTGTCGAGAAAAATCCTTCCGGCGAGTCGACCCTGTATCCGCTCTCTGAAATCAAGTCGCGCACAGGCGAGAACTATGGGAAGAACTATCTGAACGGCATCTACGGGGCCGCACCGCAGCCGTCGTTCCACCAAGCGTTTGCAAGTGCCATTGCTCAGATCGCTGAGAGCGATTAAGCATCCAAAGGGTAGCTGGAGGTGTATTTCTGTCATGTCGGGGCGTTCGTCAAAACATACATCGCTGAAGAAGGGCCGTCCTGGGGCAAATAGGCGTAATCGTAAGAAGCGTTGCCTAATTGTGAGCGGGGGAGAGGTGACTGAGGCGCAGTACTTCGAGGTCCTTCAAACTCGCTATCAAAACCTTGTGTTGTGTGTAAAGACGGATGTTGGGTCTCCTGATCAGCTTGCCAGCTATGCATCGTCGGTCGTTTCGGGTGGGAAATCGCGTACGGACGAAGACGGGTACAAAGCCATCTTTGTCGTGGCAGATGTTGATCAATTCCAAGTAGAGCGATTTCGGGAGGCCCGGAAAAAGTGCGATTTGGTAGAAGCGCTGCTCGTAATATCAAACCCTTGCTTTGAAGTATGGCTCATTGATTATCGGCAGACTTGTCCCGACTCCTTCACAACTACCAAGGCATGCGAGGGGAAGGCGGAGGCTTTGGGTCTTGTGGATGGGCAACGTAACAAGGCGCTATCATCTGCCTTCATTTGTGATGTTGCCGAGGCCGTAGGGAACGCAATGTCTAACGCCGAGCGTCATAACACAGACGAGCGAAAGTCGCAGCGCGAGCGTCTGGATAGTCTTGACTTTGCGCCATGGACTGACATGCCAGCGCTTATCGAGAGCCTCGATAGGTTGAACCAAGGTTAACCAAGCGAACCAGTAGTTTCCTGCGTGGGTTTTCGTGAAAATCGCTGGAGTCACTGAGAATTTGGAGCAAGCACGGCTGGAGGATAAGTTGTGTATAGACGTTGCAAACCTGATTGTCCAAGCCATTATCGGGGTTGCCACTCTGGCTGGCGTGATGGTTTCCCTATATCAGGTACACCGTGAGAAGATTCTCCGGATGGAAGAGGAGAGGCGTAAACAATCGACGCGGATATCTCTATGGTATGAGGAGTATCGAGATAGAACTGATTGGCCGAGAGATGACCGGTTCGTGTGGCAGGCAGTCGTGCTTCGGAATGCTAGCGAGTCGCCCGTCTACGATGTAATTGTCACATGCGTCGGGATTAGCGGTGCCGGTCCAGAACCGAGAGGCGAGGACAACGACCACGATTTCCCCTATCGGACTTGTGTCGGCACGCTTCCGCCTGGAACTTGGTATGTATGGCTTCCGACCGGCGGCGCGGGCATGCACATTCGTACGGCTCCCGAGGGTGCATTCACTGACGCGGGCGGGATATCGTGGGTTCGGCGCGGAAACGGCAAACTGGAGGAGATAGGGTCCGAACCTGCGTCCTTTTATGAACTCGACCTTCCCCTGGAGTGGGGAGGGTGCAAGCGGTTGGACAGGTAAAAGCCGGGACTCAATAATCAGGGGGTCATGACTAGGCATCAATCGCTGTGTGTAGCCTGATTGACGACAGCGACAGTATTGAATCCCTGCCGGTAAGACAAATTCTTTCTGATAGATGTGGCCTGGGAGGCTTGAGATATCAGATGGGAAGGAATCAGCCGAGCAGCAACTTATCGCGAACGGCTGGCTTGGTTATTGCAAGTGAGGGCTTTGACGGCACGCAGAATGACTATGCTTCTCGAACTATAGCAGTGCCATCGAAAGGCATTCTCAAGGGCGAACCTGTAACATGGGGGTTCGTCTCTGGGGCATTGTATGCTTCCTCCTAATACGTCTCCCTTCTGGGCTGTTGCGCCGTGTCTGGGGGGGTTATTCAAGGGAGGATTATCATGTTCGCATGGCGTGCGGATGACTCGCGGACTCCTTCTGCCGAGATTTCGATTCGAGTCATTTGGTAGTTGATTGCCAAAGCCAGTGCAGCTTCGGCGGGGTAAGTGCGGCTGACAGAGTAGATGCAGGAAGACGGCACCATCACTGGCGTTGTTGGATGTGTTTTTTGGCGCAGTGAGTGCAGGAGGCCGACCGGTCGGCACCGTTTCGCGGCATGACCCATGGTGACCGCACCGGCCTGTTGATGTTCACTAAGAAGTGGTCCGAGTAATCACTGGGAAATGAGCACCGTGAGCACGAGAAACTGAGCAGTTTAAGCAGGAGGGCCACGCCCCGGGGACCGGGGGCGCGGCCCTCGCCGTATGGTTTCCCCGGGCGGTTACTTTGGCGAGCCCGCCCGGGAAGGATGGAGGAGATGACCGTGCCCCTGGACACAGTGAATGATATACGGTCGATGGATGCCGCCGGGCGCTCGAGGTCCGAGATCGCCCGAGTGCTCCACGTGAGCCGGAACACCGTGGCGAAGTACGCCGACATGGAGGACATGTCGCC
>FOHD01000017.1 GCA_900111695.1 Olsenella sp. KH3B4 | reverse complement strand
GTGGGTCGTTTTGACGGTAATCTGTGGGTAAGAATATCAATCGCTTTGCGGGACCACCTGGGCCATCTCCCAGTGCCAAGCGAGCTTGCTAATGGCACTCACCGATTAATGGGCCCATCTAGCGGAAGGCGATGCTCAATCAGGATTGTTTGAAGAATAGTCTCTCCATAGCCTCTTATAAGGTGCTGGACATAGGTGGCGTCCATGGGAAACTTCATCCGCAGAGATTTCGTTCGACTCTTTGCCATGGCAGTAGGAGGAACCATTCTCTCTCCACAATCGGCCAAGGCTCAGGAATCAGACGCACAATATTGAACACATCGTTCAACGGCTACGTATCGACATATGGAACCTTCTTCTAAGACGAGGGCTCGCATTATTTCGGCGCTTGCGATTGCGGCGATTGTCTTCCTCTGTATTGCGACATGGTCACTTTATCCTCCGTCTGGCGGTGGAGGAATCAAAAGCTCCATGTTCTTTAGCACCGGAACCGTCAAAAGCATCTCTAGGGAGGATGAGTCGATAGATGTTTTAATCTGTCGCTCGGACATTTTTGAATCCGGGGAAACCGTATCGTTCGACTTTTCAAACCATGCCGAGGAACTCGATGGCTTGGACGTGGGCAGGACGGTTTCAGTTCATCATTGGCTGGACAGCAGAGACGGAAAATCCGTCATAGCAAGATCAATCTCAAAAGACGACTGATATAGTCTATATAGAGTGTATATACATTCTATATAGACTTGCGGTTCATGCGCATCTCGAGCCCCTCGATGATGAGCCTCGAGACCGTCATGCCATGGTCGGCTGCGTAGGCGCTTATCGCCTGCTTCTGCTCGTCGGTCACCCAGAACGTGACGCACTTCCCCTTCTTGCGCGCCGTCGAGTCGCCCTTGTGCCTCAGGTCCTGGTTACCCATAAGGGTGTCGCTCGGCCTGGACGCCGCGACGCGGCGGACGGGCTTCTTAGTCGCCATCCTCGAGCCCCTCCTTTGTCTCCTCGTAGACCCCTTCGTAGCCGAATAGGTCGTCACCGAACGAGTTCCCGAAGAAGTTCTTCAGGGCCTCGCGGTTAGGTATCTGGGCGTCGAAGTAGCTCGCGCCCCTCTCCTCGAGCTCGCTCAGCGACTGCCTGAGCGTGAGCGTGCGGGCCACGGTGCGCGTCATGAGGATGGCGTAGTAGATGCCGCGGGACGACAGGGTCTCCGCCGTCTCGAAGGCCTTGACCATGTCGGCCGGCCCCGTGGTGGTCGGCACGATCACCATGTCGGCCACGCGCATAGCCTCGTCCATCACGTGCCCGTTCGGCGGACAGTCGATGACGACCCACTTGGCCTGGTCGCCCTTGCACTTGCGCTCAGCAGCCCTCACGGTCGCGATGTTCGCCGGGATGACGGGGAACGGCAGGGCGTCCCCGCTCTCCTCGGCGGACATCGCCCAGAGGCTGGCGCTCGACTGGGGGTCGGTATCGTACACCTCGACGTCCTTGCCGTCCCTCTGGGCGGCGGTGGCGAGCGCTATGGCGGTCGTCGTCTTCCCGACGCCCCCCTTGAGGTTGATTATCGAGATGATCAAGGACGCCCCTCTCGTCAGTCCTATATAGAGTGTATATACATTCTATATAGTTTTTGCCGGATTGCGAGGCGACTCTTTCCCCGGATGGGCAGGCCTACAGCACGCGCCCGGACCGCAGGCGGCGGTATGCCGTGGCGCGGCTCACGCCGAGGGCCTGGGCCAGCTCGTCCACCCCGTGGGAGAGCGCCCACGACGCGGCATCGGCCTCGCCCATGCCCTCGAGGGGCGACCCCTCGGGCAGCGCCTTGCGGGGCTTGCCGCCGTGCGACCTGCGGCGGCTCGGGAGACACGCCCTTCTACGCGAGAGGGGTCAGTTGCCCCCTCGCGGGCCGCCCGGCTACTTTGATTTTTGTCCATTTTTCCAAAGTATGCGTATCCGCAGGTAAGATGGCATTTTCCCGCGCATTTGCTGCCTACTAAAGTGCTCTAAAGTACTAAAGGCATCATAAGTGCAGGTAATTTACTTTAGGCGTATTCACTTTGCTAAAGTATCCCGCTCCACAGCGCCTCGTATACTTTTACCTGCGGTTTTGCAGAGTGGCAGATGGCACCATTACTCTAGGGGTGCCGTTACTCTAGTAATCCTCTAGTACTCTAGTGATACTCTACGTGGTGATTTATGCTCTAGTAAATTTGAATTACTAGAGTAAAGTAGCTCAGCCTGGCCGCCCCTGAGCCACTTGTTCACCGTGTTGCGGCTCACGCCGAGCGCCTCGGCGATCTTCCTGTTGCTCAGGCCAGGGTGCTCCTGGGCGAATTGGCGAATCACATCGGCCTTTGTGCCGCTGCCTTTCGGACGCCCTTCTGGGTTCTTCATTGGAATGCCAACGGCTTTCATGCTCTCCTTGCGTCCCCGTGCGAGATAAAGATGCTGCGCCTGCTTTAAGCCGTTCCTCTTGTTCACCGGCATGGGCAGGGCGGTCTTCTCGGCTATCTTGTCGCGGCGGAGCTTCACGCTGACGGGGTTTCCGTAGGCGCTCAGGGCGTCGGACACGTCCTTGGCGGTGAAGTGGTTGCCGGGGTTCTTGGTGAGCCTGTCGAGGCGCGGCTGGATGCCGTAGGCCCATTTCTCCAGCTCTTCATAAGTGACCTCGGGGCACTTCGCGGCAAGGCAGGCCGCGACGAAGACGCACCAGTACCGGTTCCCGTCGAACGCCTCGGTCGCCGTGTCGCCGTCCTCGACCCTCCTGCACCACCAGTCGAACAGGGCGCGCTTGACCCTCCACTGGTTGTGCGGCCCGGGGTTCGTGAGGGCCTTCCTCCTCCACTCGGGGTCCCACTCCGGCCACAGTCTGCGAGCCTCATCGATGCTGTGCCGGGCCCCGATCATCTCGGGGGTCACCCGACAGTCCTCGGGCACGAACCCGTTGAGGTCCTCCATGCTCCAATGCACGCCGGTGCGGAATGCCCTCACGACCTGGTCTCCCGCACGGCTTCGGCTCCCCACCATGCGGAACGCCTGCACGACGCTCTCGTACTGGGGCTTGTCCGGCTCTCGGGTCACGTACCGGTTCCAAACGAGGTCGACCATCCTGTGCCTGAAGGCCGACAGGCGCTCTATGACGTTCGGCCACATGCGCAGGGGCCTGTCGAGGAGGTAGTAGAGGTGCAGGCCCGTCCCCGAGCTGACTATGTAGGTCGGCCTCGGCGCGCGCTTGAGCTCGTCCATCTGGTAGAGGAGCTCGTCGACCCCGATCGGCCAGGCGGTGCCGTCTCCGCGGGTCTCGGTCTGGATGTAGTCGAGGTCGAACGTGATGGCGAACAGCTCGTGCGCCATGTCCATGCGCGGCGAGATGCCGGCGTAGCTAATCGGCGAGAGCAGGTCTGTCACCGTGGACGCGGCGGGCGAGGAGTCGACCGCCAGGACGGCGTCGATGCCCGCCAGGTCATCGGTCACCAGGTGCCTCTCCGCGTGCTGCGAGCCGTCCTCTCCCTGCCAGACGCGGACCATGATCGCCGAGTACGCCCCCTTCTCATAGTGATGGGGGGAAGCTCCGGCGCCCCAGGCCGTGGCCAGGCTCCCCTCCGGGAAGAGGTCGCGGTAGAACTCGTGCGGCCCTGCCTCCGGGTACCGCGCCGCCAGCCACTCGGTCAGCACGTTCGCCATTGTCGAAAACCTCCCATACGCAGAGAGAAAAAGGAAGCGAAAAAGAGAGACCGTCCCCCAGCCCAACCCATCCGGGGCACCGCCGCACGCCAGGCGGCTATAACCGTCCCGCGGGACCGGCCTCCCGGCCTTCGGA
>FOHD01000018.1 GCA_900111695.1 Olsenella sp. KH3B4 | reverse complement strand
CCTTCGCCGCGCCCCATGGGCGCACGGCATCCGGTCCCCGGGGCGAGCCCCCGCCGCACCCTGAGAGCCGCATAGCGTGACGCAAGCGAAGATTCTCCAATTTAGTGGATCGCATCATGCACGATTTATTGCGTGAGAACGAAGGGCGCCGGCCGATGCCGGCGCGAAGGATACCAAGGGCACACGGTGGATGCCTTGGCACAGGAAGCCGACGAAGGACGCGACAAGCCGCGATAGTCCACGGCCAGGGGCACATGCCCGCACGAGCCGTGGGTCTCCGAATGGGAGAACCCGCCGGGACTTGAGGCCCGGCGCCCGCCTCCGGAACACATACGGTGGCGGGGGGCAACCGGGGGAACTGAAACATCTAAGTACCCCGAGGAAGAGAAATCAAACGAGATTCCCCGAGTAGTGGCGAGCGAAAGGGGAAGAGGCCAAACCGGCGCGCTGGCGACAGCCGCCGGGGTTGTGGGACCACCCAACATGGCAGTCAGAAAGGCGCGAGGCAGCGGAACGGCCTGGGAGGGCCGGCGAGACAGGGTCACAGCCCCGTACGCGAAGCCCCGCGCCCTGCCGGGTGGCTCCCGAGTACCGCCGGACACGTGAAACCCGGTGGGAAGCAGGGGGGACCACCCTCCAAGCCTGAACACTCTCCTGTGACCGATAGTGGACCAGTACCGTGAGGGAAAGGTGAAAAGCACCCCGGGAGGGGAGTGAAACAGCACCTGAAACCGCGTGCCCACAAGCAGTCGGAGCAGCCCCCCGGGGCTGTGACGGCGTGCCTTTTGTAGAATGAGCCAGCGAGTTGCGGTGCGCGGCGAGGCCAAGCCGCGAAGCGAGCCGTAGCGAGAGCGAGTCCGAACAGGGCGAGCAGTCGCGCGCCGCAGACGCGAAGCCGGGTGAGCTATCCACGGGCAGGCTGAAGCGGGGGTAAGACCCCGTGGAGGGCCGAACCCACCTAGGTTGAAAACTGGGGGGATGACCCGCGGATAGGGGTGAAAGGCCTATCAAACCCGGAGATATCTCGTTCTCCCCGAAATAGCTTTAGGGCTAGCCTCGGGCGCTTACCCTGGGGGGTAGAGCACCGGATGGCCGCGGGGGCCTCACCGCCTACCAAAGCCAACCGAACTCCGAATACCCAGGGCCCGGAGCCCGGGAGTCAGAACATGTGGGCTAAGCTGTGTGTTCGAGAGGGAAACAGCCCAGACCGCCCGCCAAGGCCCCCAAGTCCGTGCCGAGTGGCAAAGGATGTGCGTCTGCCCAGACAACCAGGATGTTGGCTCAGAAGCAGCCACCCATTCAAAGAGTGCGTAACAGCTCACTGGTCGAGTGGACATGCGCCGACAATATACGGGGCTAAGCACGGCGCCGAAGCGGCGGACCGGACCCAGTCCGGTGGTAGGGGAGCTTCCCGTCAGGGGCGAAGCCGGGGGACGACCCCCGGTGGACCTGCCGGGAGTGAGGATGCTGGCATGAGTAGCGAGAGCGGCGTGACGAAACGCCGCCGCCGTGAACCCAAGGTTTCCTGGGCAAGGCTAATCCTCCCAGGGTCAGTCGGGGGCTAAGGCGAGGCCGGAAGGCGTAGCCGACGCACAGCAGGTCGACATTCCTGCACCCCCGTGGTGGCGCTACGACCGATGGGGCGACGGAGGAGGGTAGCTCGGCGGGGTTCTGGACGTCCCCGTGATGGCGCGTAGGGCGGCACCTGGCGAAGCGCGGGTGCCACGTGCCCGAGGCGCCGGACGAAGCGACTGAGCGAAGCGAGTGAGCCCATGCTCCCGAGAAAAACCCCTAGGCAGCCGCCCGGGGCCCGTACCGCAAACCGACACAGGTGGGTGGGTAGAGAATACCAAGGCGATCGGGAGAACCATGGTTAAGGAACTCGGCAAAATCACCCCGTAACTTCGGGAGAAGGGGTGCCGCCTCGGGTGATGGGACTCGCTCCCGGAGCCTGGGGCGGCCGCAGCGGAAAGGTCCAAGCGACTGTTTACCAAAAACACAGGACTCTGCAGAAGCCGTAAGGCGACGTATAGGGTCTGACGCCTGCCCGGTGCCGGAAGGTCACGAGGAGCCGTCAGCTTCGGCGAAGCGGCGAATCCAAGCCCCGGTAAACGGCGGCCGTAACTATAACGGTCCTAAGGTAGCGAAATTCCTTGTCGGGTAAGTTCCGACCTGCACGAAAGGCGTAACGACTTGGACGCTGTCTCAACCATGGCCCCGGCGAAATTGCACTAGTCGTGAAGATGCGACTTACCCGCAGAAGGACGGAAAGACCCCGTGAACCTTTACTGCAGCTTGGCATTGGCCGCCGGTCCGTCGCGTAGAGGATAGGTGGGAGACCGTGAACCCGGGACGCCAGTCCCGGGGGAGTCGCCCTTGGAATACCACCCCCGACGAACTGGCGTCCTAACCCGCGGCCGTGAACCGGCGCGGGGACCGTGCCAGGTGGGTAGTTTGACTGGGGCGGTCGCCTCCCAAAGAGTAACGGAGGCGCGCGAAGGTCTGCTCTGGGCGGTCGGCAACCGCCCGTCTGAGTGCAAGAGCATAAGCAGGCCTGACTGCGAGACGGACAGGTCGAGCAGGTGGGAAACCAGGCTCTAGTGATCCGGCGGCCCGGCGTGGAACGGCCGTCGCTCAACGGATAAAAGGTACTCCGGGGATAACAGGCTGATCTTCCCCAAGAGTCCACATCGACGGGAAGGTTTGGCACCTCGATGTCGGCTCATCGCATCCTGGGGCTGGAGCAGGTCCCAAGGGTATGGCTGTTCGCCATTCAAAGCGGTACGCGAGCTGGGTTCAGAACGTCGTGAGACAGTTCGGTCCCTATCCTCTGTGGGCGCAGGAGATCTGAGGGAGGCTGCCCCTAGTACGAGAGGACCGGGGTGGACGGACCTCCGGTGCACGGGTTGTTCACCAAGAGCACTGCCCGGTAGCTGAGTCCGGTCGGGATAACCGCTGAAGGCATCTAAGCGGGAAGCCCGTCCCGAGATGAGATCTCCCTTCGGTAAGGCCACTCGTAGACCACGAGTTCGATAGGCCGCAGGTGCAAGGCGGGCGACCGCCTCAGCCGAGCGGCACTAATCGGCCGAGCTCCTCCGCATGCCCTTCCCATGGGCGGTCCCGGGGGGTCTGGCTTGCGCGCGCTGTGCGGCCCCCAGGGCCCGGCGGGCACGACCCGGAGGCAGAACGCCCCCAGACGGCCAGCGGCCATGGCAGGGGAGGCACACCCGGTCCCATCCCGAACCCGGAAGTTAAGCCCCCGAGCGCCGATTGTACTGCGGG
>FOHD01000019.1 GCA_900111695.1 Olsenella sp. KH3B4 | reverse complement strand
TGTTGATGTTCACTAAGAAGTGGTCCGAGTAATCACTGGGAAATGAGCACCGTGAGCACGAGAAACTGAGCAGTTTAAGCAGGAGGGCCACGCCCCGGGGACCGGGGGCGCGGCCCTCGCCGTATGGTTTCCCCGGGCGGTTACTTTGGCGAGCCCGCCCGGGAAGGATGGAGGAGATGACCGTGCCCCTGGACACAGTGAATGATATACGGTCGATGGATGCCGCCGGGCGCTCGAGGTCCGAGATCGCCCGAGTGCTCCACGTGAGCCGGAACACCGTGGCGAAGTACGCCGACATGGAGGACATGTCGCCCGCCGCGCCGATGCCCCGGAGGAGGGGCAGGCCCGCGCTCGAGGGCAACGAGGAATGGGTCATGGGCGTTCTCGAGGCCGACCTCGGGGCCCCGAGGAAGCAGCGCCACACCGCCAGGCGGATCTACGACAGGCTCGTCGCCGAGCGCGGCTACGCAGGCTCGTACTCCACCGTGCAGCGGTTCGTCCGCGATCTCAGACTCGCCCGGGCGGCGGCGGGTGGAGAGGGGTACCTCGAGCTCGAGTGGGCGCCCGGCACCTGCCAGGTCGATTTCGGGAACTTCCGCGCCGCGGTCGGCGGGAGGACCCTCGACCTCAAGCTGCTGGTCGCGACGCTCCCGCACTCGAACGACCGGCAATGCGTCGCCCTCATGTCGCAGAGGTCGGAGTGCCTGTGCGCCGGGCTGCTCGAGATCTTCCGCCGCTGGGGCCGCGCCCCGGCGGCGATGGTGCTCGACAACGCCACCGAGGCGGGCAGAATGGTGCGCGGCGAGGTCACGGAATCGAGGCTGTTCTCGCAGTTCAGAGCCCATTACCGCTTCGAGAGCCGGTACTGCAACCCCTATTCGGGAAACGAGAAGGGCTCCGTCGAGAACGCCGTGGGGTTCCTACGGCGAAACCTCCTCGTCCCCGTGCCGGCGTTCGGCACGCTCCCCGAGCTCAACGCGTTCCTCGCCGAGGGATGCGCGAGGGTCAACGCGGCGGCGCGCTGCCGTGACGGCAGGCCGCACGGGGAGGCCTACCGGGAGGACCTCGCCGCCATGCGCGCCCTTCCCGGCGTGGAGTTCGACGCGGTGAGGTGGGTCACCGCCCGCGCCGACAAGCGCGGCTACGTCGAGGCCGACGGGCGCGAGTACGTCGCCGGGCCCGCCTGGCACGGGCGGAGCCTGCTTGTCGGCATGCGCGCGTCGACGGTGGAGATCCTCGCCGACCGCGGCCGCCGGGTCGCCGTCCTCCCCAGGGCCTTCGGGGAGGGCCCCGCGGTCCGGAACCCCCTCTCGCTCGTGCCCGCCATCATCGCCAGGCCGAGGGCCTTCGGGGAGTCGACGATCAGGCGCGACATGCCGCCGGGGCTCGTCGAGGGGATTGACCGGATGGACTCCGCCGGCAGGAGGCGCACGCTCAGGTCGATCGGCCGGGCGAGCGAGTCCTCGGGCTTCGAGGCGGCCTGCGAGGCGGCGCTCAGGGTCGTCGAGGGCGGCCGCGTCCCCGACGACGCCACGGTCGACGTGCTGGCGAGGCGCATCGCGGGAGGCGGCGGCGAGGCCGGTGGCGCCGACCTGTCGGTCTACGACGGGTTCCTGAAGGGGGCGGTCACCGATGGCCGCTAGCGAGGAGCTGGCCCGCAGGGTCGTGGAGGCCGGGCGGTCGTGCTCGCTCACCACCGCCGTCCTGGAGGAGTGGTCGAGGCTCGGCACCCCGAAACAGGTGGAGTACCTGGCGGGCTACCTCGAGGCGGAGAGGTCCAGCCGCGAGGCCTCGAAGCGCGCGACGCTGCTCAGGCGCTGCGCGCTGCCGGCGCCCAAGACCTTCGACGGCTACGACTGGTCGGCCGTGTCGTGGCCGGAGGACATGGGGCGCGAGTCGCTGCTCGCGCTCGACTTCGTCGAGCGCAGGGAGGACCTCGTGCTCATGGGCGACGTCGGCACCGGCAAGACGCACATGGCGTCGGCCCTCTGCGCGCTGGCGTGCGAGAGGAGGCTCGAGGCGCGCTTCTTCACGGCGGCCTCGCTCGTGATGCGCCTGAGGCGCGCCCGCGACGACGGGAGGCTCGACCGGGAGGTCGCGCTCATCGGCAAGGCTCGCCTGCTCGTCATAGACGAGCTCGGGTTTCTCCCGCTCGACGCGGACGGGGCGAGGCTGCTCTTCCAGGTCTTCGCCGACGCATACGAGAGGCAGTCGGTGGTAATCACCACGAACCTGGAGTTCAGCAGGTGGGGGTCGGTGTTCGGGGACGACCAGATGGCCGCCGCCGTGATCGACCGCATCGTCCACCACGGGAGGCTCATCCAGTTCCGCGGCGAGTCCTACCGCGTCCGCCATGCCCTCATGCAGGAGAGCTAGCCGCTCAAAAAGCGTGCGCGCCTCCGATGCTCAGGCTGCTCAATATCCGATGCTCTTTTTGCTCAAATTCTCTTGACGAAACACA
>FOHD01000020.1 GCA_900111695.1 Olsenella sp. KH3B4 | reverse complement strand
GGCCAGCGTGCGTGGTCCGTGACGGGACCCGTCCGTCTGAAATGATGTCTTGTCTCTCTTCGGGTGTCTCCCTAGAAAGGAGGTGATCCAGCCGCACCTTCCGGTACGGCTACCTTGTTACGACTTCACCCCCCTTACCAGCCACACCTTCGGCGCCTCCCCCCATTGCTGGTTGGGCCGGCGACTTCGGGTGCAGTCGACTCGGGTGGTGTGACGGGCGGTGTGTACAAGGCCCGGGAACGCATTCACCGCGGCGTGCTGATCCGCGATTACTAGCAACTCCGACTTCGCGGGGGCGGGTTGCAGCCCCCGGTCCGAACTGGGGCCGGCTTTGGGGATTCGCTCGGCGTCGCCGCCTGGCAGCCCGCTGTGCCGGCCATTGTAGCACGTGTGCAGCCCAGGGCATAAGGGGCATGATGACTTGACGTCGTCCCCGCCCTCCTCCGGCTTGACGCCGGCGGTCTCGCATGGGTGCCCGGCCGGACCGCTGGCAACATGCGACGGGGGTTGCGCTCGTTGCGGGACTTAACCCAACATCTCACGACACGAGCTGACGACAGCCATGCACCACCTGTCTTGGCTCCTCTCGGCCACGGCGTCTCCGCCGCTTCACCAAGATGTCAAGCCCTGGTAAGGTTCTTCGCGTTGCTTCGAATTAAGCCACATGCTCCGCTGCTTGTGCGGGCCCCCGTCAATTCCTTTGAGTTTTAGCCTTGCGGCCGTACTCCCCAGGCGGGACACTTAATGCGTTGGCTGCGGCACGGAGGGGCGTCCCCCCCACACCTAGTGTCCATCGTTTACGGCTGGGACTACCAGGGTATCTAATCCTGTTCGCTCCCCCAGCTTTCGCTCCTCAGCGTCAGTTGTGGCCCAGAAGGCCGCCTTCGCCACCGGTGTTCTTCCCGATATCTGCGCATTCCACCGCTACACCGGGAATTCCGCCTTCCCCTACCAAACTCAAGCCCGCCGGTATCGGGAGCGGCCGGGGGTTGGGCCCCCGCATTTGACTCCCGACCTAGCAGGCCGCCTACGAGCGCTTTACGCCCAATGAATCCGGATAACGCTCGCCCCCTACGTATTACCGCGGCTGCTGGCACGTAGTTAGCCGGGGCTTCTTCTGCAGGTACCGTCACCTTGCGGCCTCGTCCCTGCTGAAAGCGGTTTACGACCCGAGGGCCTTCCTCCCGCACGCGGCGTCGCTGCGTCAGGCTTCCGCCCATTGCGCAAGATTCCCCACTGCTGCCTCCCGTAGGAGTCTGGGCCGTGTCTCAGTCCCAATCTGGCTGGTCGGTCTCTCAACCCAGCTACCCATAGTCGCCTTGGTGGGCCGTTGCCCCGCCAACTAGCTAACAGGCCGCGGGCCCATCCCCCCCCGCCGGAGCTTTCCCGCCCCTCCCATGCGGAGGGGGCGGTTCATCCGGTATTACCCACGGTTTCCCGAGGCTGTCCCGGGGAGGGGGGCAGGTTGCCCACGTGTTACTCAGCCGTTCGCCACTGCCTCGCCCACCGAGGTGGGTCCGGCCGTTCGACTTGCATGTGTTAGGCGCGCCGCCAGCGTTCATCCTGAGCCAGGATCGAACTCTCCGTTCGGAGCGCCGCGCTTCGCGCGGCGTGACTCTCCAATGCGACGGATGTCCGGGTCCCACTCCAAGACCACGCTGATCTCGGACTTCACTGGAATCGACTCGGCGCCGTGCTCTCGCACGGCATTCGAGCATCGCTAGTCTGTCCTTCGTCGTCCGATCTCTCGGACACGGTATCCGGTTCTCAGGGTGCCCTGCGGCGCCATCCCGTGTGGGGCGCGGCGCCGCGCGAGGAAGTAATATACGC
>FOHD01000021.1 GCA_900111695.1 Olsenella sp. KH3B4 | reverse complement strand
CGAAGAAGGCGCTAGGATGGAGGACGATAAGGGAGCACCGTGCGGCGCTGGGTTACGCGGCGTAGCGGCGGTCCAGAGGAACGTCCGGGGTCCCTGAGAGGGTTATACTACCGCAGAAACGATCACTATTATTTTTCAGTTCTTGGAGGTTGACGCCTGTGAAGACGGCCAACCGTTTGGTTATTCTGGCATTGACGTTGACCTGCGCCTTCGCTGCGCCGCTGTCCGCCGTTGCCGAACCCGCAGCGAGCACCTCTCCCGAGTGGTCCTTTACTGGCGTGACGCTCTCCTCGTCCCGCGTCACCTCCGGCCAGCCCGTCACCGTGGAGCCGGAGGTGTCCGGCGACCTCGACGGGGCCACGTACAACTACGTCTGGCAGCGCGGCGGCTCCTGGGCCGAGGGCGACTGGGGCTCCACCGTCCTCTCGACCGGCCAGGGCACGGCCGACTCGTCCTCGACCCTCTCGTCCGAAATCGGGCGCGCGGGCACCTACACCATCTACGTCGACGTGACCGACCGCTCCGGCGCGAAGAGGACCATGTCGGCCGAGCTCGAGGTCGCGCCGCCGTCCTGGGACTACTCCGGCGTCAGGCTGTCTGCCACCAGGGTGACCTCCGGCCAATCCGTCACCGTGGAGCCGGAGGTGTCCGGCGACCTCGACGGCGCCACGTACAACTACGTCTGGCAGCGCGGCGGCTCCTGGGCCGACGGCGACTGGGGCTCCACCGTCCGCGACACCGGCAGGGGCACGTCCGACGCCACGTGCGAGCTCGCGCCGGCCAGCGCCGGCCGCTACACGGTCTACGTGGACGTGACCGACCGCTCCGGCGAGAAGCGCACCATGTCCACGACGCTCGTCGTCGCGTCGCCCGAGTGGACGTTCTCCGGCGTCTCGCTCTCCGCCTCCCGCGTCACCTCCGGCCAATCCGTCACCGTGGAGCCGCAGGTGTCCGGCGACCTCGAGGGCGCCACGTACAACTACGTCTGGCAGCGCGGCGGCTCCTGGGCAGCGGGCGAGTGGGGCTCCACCGTGCTCTCCACGGGCTCCGGAACGTCCGACGCATCGGCGACCCTCTCCTCCGAGGTCTCCCGCGCCGGCCGCTACACGGTCTACGTCGACGTGACCGACCGCTCCGGGCGGAAGCGCACCCTGTCCGCCGGGCTCGAGGTGTACGACGACTCCTGGTCGCTCGTCGGCGTCGACGCCTCCCCGGCCTCCGTCACCGCGGGCGACGACGTGACCTACGCCCCCAGGGTCTCCGGCGTGTTGATGTTCACTAAGAAGTGGTCCGAGTAATCACTGGGAAATGAGCACCGTGAGCACGAGAAACTGAGCAGTTTAAGCAGGAGGGCCACGCCC